>NZ_CP133988.1:317500-1517500 GCF_031582885.1 Streptococcus parasanguinis | reverse complement strand
CGGCTCTGAAGGAGAAGGAGGCGCGTGCAGTTTTTGCCTACATCCCAGCTAGCTTTATTTGCTTTGTGCTGGGGCTTGCATTTGGTTATTTCTTTGTCAGTCCAGCTATTTTAGAGGTCTTGATGCGCTTGGGAGAAGGACTGTTTGATACCCAATTGACGGCACAAAATTATTTAACCTTCTTATGGCACACCACCTTGCCTTTAGGGGTCTTGTTCGAGTTACCAGTTTTGGTCGCTTTTCTGACCTCGATTGGTCTTTTGACACCACAGTTTTTAATAATCTACCGACGTTACGCTTACTTTGTTCTGCTGGTCTTAGCCGTCGTGCTAACCCCTGCAGACTTTATCAGTGACTTGGCCATGACACTCCCTTTGATCCTCTTATTTGAAGTGAGTGTCGCCATCAGTAAAGTCATCTATTCAAGAAAAAGGAGAAACTAATGGGAATTTTACGTGATATTGGAGCACCAGGATTGATCATCATCATCCTGGGCGCCCTCTTGATTTTTGGACCAAAACGCCTGCCAGAGTTGGGCCAGTCCATCGGCAAAATGTTTGCTGAATTTAAGACAGCTGTCAATAAAGGCAGTGAAGAAGCCGATCAAGACACCAAAGAAGCTAAAGAAGAAAAAGAATAATCAGACAATTTTCAAAATTCTATTGAGTTCGATTGCATAAAAGGGTATAATAAGACAAGTACTTGCAATCGACGAAGGAGGAAACCATGATTATTACGATTTTGTCACTCATTTTCTATTTCAGCTATATCGGATTCTTATGCTGGTTGGTCGTAAAAATTGTCGAAAAATTGTTCAATTTCTTGTTGAACCGTTAATGAAGAAACAATCCATTTCACCCCGAGTGAGTGGATTTTTTTGTATCTCGTTCATTCAGTATAGAAGCAAATAGTAAGAGACCCTGTGGTCTCTTTTTGATTATCCAATTTCCCTAGATAGTGACTAACTTGAACTTCAAACTGTATTTCGGTATGATAGTAGATAATAGAATGACAGTTAATTTTTGAGGACCTGACTGAGTAATATACAAGGACCTGCAGATAAGAAGGAGAAGGAATGAAGTACACCTATAAATCGCTTCTTTGTTTAGGAGATTATAAAGAAGATACCTTTTATATCGATTTATCTACTGGCGAATTGAAAAAGTCAGTTGCTCATAAGGCATCTACATCCAAAATATTTTTGTCATCTATCATTGGTTACCATGTTCTAGGATTAAGTCTATTTAAAAGTGTTGAATCTAATGTGGTCCTAAGTATTGTTCTCTTGCTTGTTTCCTTTGTTTTTTCAATCATTGCTGCGATTGTGTTTAATAAACGGCTATATAAGAATACAGTGTTTGAAAAGGTTGAATTGACAAAAGATGAGTATGAGGAATTTCGAAACCAAGTAAAAAAATATAACAAAACCATCGTTTTACTTATCATCTTATTTATTGGTATGTTTTTCATTTCAATGCATTTATATCTTTCAACTCCTAGTATCTTCTTGTTACTAGTGATGGACTATGTGATTTTTTCTTTTTATCTACTTTATACGAATGGATTTTTTACAAAAAGGTTTCGTTTTGAAAAATATATCAATACGGATCACATGAAGTAGCAGGGATGGCTTGTTTTTGGAAAAACTAATTAAATAGGAGAGAAGATGAATAAAATTATTGAAAATAAACGAATGTTTAAATTTATAGTCATTAGTTTGTTTCTGGTACTGTTAATTGTGATAAGCACATTAGCCTTTAAAAAACCTGAAAGTGCTGAATACTCAATTGAAAAATTTTCAAAGGTCGAAGATGCAGTTTACTTTTTTGGAAATCAACGGAAATATGTACTGTTAAATAATAACTCCGATTTTCATTTTGGTGGTGGGCGATTTGCTTATACGACAGAACGGAAAGTGATGACAAAAAAGGATGGTATCGATGTAACTGATGAAAAACGTATGCCAAAGTCAGATTATTGGAGACTTCGTCTATATGATTACAGCACAGAAAATTTAGCTGTTATACAAGTGGATTTGAACAAAGCAGTTGAAGAATATCGAGCAGATTTCTATCCTATTCGTTTTTCAATTTTTACCTATCATAATAATCCTAAAAACACTATTAATATAGATGTGAAAAATAAGAAAGGTATTTTTAAAACTTTCGTCTTGAATATTAATACTGGAAAAGTTGAAGGGGAGTTCAAAGAACGCTCAGATAAATATGATACTGTACCAAATTTTTATTACACAACATTAGGAGAGTATGTTGAAGGGATGGGATATTTTGTAGATCATAATATTACCACTATTAGTGACTTTCAAAAAGAAGGTAAAAATTTGAATACAAATATCAATCTATTTAAGGACTATCCAGAAATTGAAGAGAAAATAAAAGATAATTGGATTTTTGAACCACAAGAACAATATGTGACACCAGAGGAGTGGTTTAACAAGGTCCTTTATTGGATGGCACCTAAGGATGAAGAAAAGCTAACGATTTATGGTGTAAATCGTAAGGGTCAAGTATCCGATATTCCTCTTTCTACTTATGGCCAGTATCAAGATTGGGTAAAAAAACAACAATCGGAAAATAACAAAGATCAAGGAAATTGATCTAATCAAAAAGATTTACAATATTAGAAATAACATCAAACAAATTTGTTTCAATCTAAATTTTGAATACACTGATCAAAATAAATACGCTAACTGCTATGCTTATATAATAAAAATAGTTCATAGTATCGAAAGGTTGTTTTCATGGTTTGTAAACAAAAATTTAAAGGTCGTGTCTACAATATCTCCTTAAATGGGCAGACGCTTCAAAAAGGATGGTATTTGATTGTGACAGACCAACATCAAGAGTACTTAGTGCAAAGAAACTGGAGTCTGTCTACTAAGAGATCCTTTGCTATTTATCAAACAAACTATTCATTTAGTAAACATACACATAGCCAAGACGTGAGAAGTAGGATGGGTCTATCATACCTTGGAGCAACTATTGTGATAGCTGCACTCATTCGTTTACTTACTCCGTATCAATTCTGGCTAGGACCTACTATTAAAACGACAAACTATTTTCAAGGCATGGTAAATTTACTATTTTTGGGTCTTGCGGTGACCTTCTCATTTATGTTTGTTGCTGTGTTTAGGAAAATGAAATTAAAAGCCTTCCTTAAAGGGAAAAAGGTGGATTTAAAGTATATTGGTAGAGTTAAAACACTAAACCCATTAACACTAACGAAAGAAGGAGTGGATTTTTGGTAATGAAGAAACGAATTTTTCAAAAAGGCTTGGGTTACGGATTGTTATTCTTTGTCTTCATTCTTCCAATGTTTCTATTTGCTTATTTTGTCCAATTGAGGCTATTCTTAATTGTACCGATTGTGCTTTATCTGGTTCTATTTTTCAATGGTGTTCTCGTGAGTGATCATGACCGGATGATCGAATTTGAAATTTCAAGCGAAATAAGAAAACAAGATGAATAGAAGATAAAGGTAGTTAATATGCTAGTTTATGGAGGGTTAGTATGCGTAAAGAATTTCTAGTTTACCAAAACAAAGTATACTCTAATTTTGTGAATTATATAAATGATTATATTCTTCTTTCAAAAGATCCGGCAATGTTGAAAGAAGGCTACGTTCCCTATAGTTCCTATGTAGATGATGCCGGAGAAGGCGTATACGGGAAGCTTGTGCCTTATAGTGAGGTTAGTCAGAGGTATTCGGTTTATGATAGTGTCCTATATAAAGGTCAGGAATTTGCAATGGCTGGTCACAAGCGTGGAGATGATGATTTTACAGCACCCGATTCTTATGTGCGAATATTGGTTTCTGATAAAGAATTTTTAAATGAAAACAATATAGCAGATGGTGCGGAATTGATGGATGATAAGTACGGTCTTATCACGTATGCATCAGGAAAAATCCCTGTCAGCGAAGTAACGATTCTACGTCGTAGAAAGGATTTGTCAGTAGACCGAAGGAAGAAAAAATGAAAACAATTTATGTAAGTCAAAAAGACATGTTGGAAATCTTTCAAGATGGTGATAAATATTTCTTGCTTTATCCAACGTTTAATATTACTATGCCAGAAGTTGTTAAAGAAATCCCGAAAGAAGCAGTTGACAGTTATTTGGCAGAAGAGCATACTGGTGAAGAGTAGATGAATTATGCTCATCATGTTTTTGGGAAGTCAAAAAAGCAATATACACAAGATGAATCAAGCAAGCTCTTCATTGAAAAAAATCCGTCTATTATTTTAAAAAACCCAGGAAATACTCGTCGTCTTTTTACAGCAGAGGAATTTAGACAAATTGTCACCAAAGCCATTGTTTCAGAACTGGAAACTAGCGAACTTGACGCTATTGGTATAGTTGATAATCATTTAGAGCTTCTTCTAGTTGATCCAGTTGGCTGGGAGGAAGAGATAGAAGCAGTATATCTGAAAATTTTGCAAGAAAAAATCAACAATTACATTCACTTCCTCGAAAGCAAGCAGTATGTGGAGCAATATGGAGATAAGTTTGATAAAAAAGTCATCCATATCACATTCCAGTATTCCCCATCTGATAACGGATTGGCCTTTCTCGCGGCGGTTCAGAAAGTATTGCAACCAACAGATATGAGTTTGAAGATAGAATTGCCGGAGTAATACCAAGCCCTCGTTTAATCGAAACAGTTTGTGTAAAAAACTAGAGAATTGATTAATAACTAACAATAGATAGGAGTATATGAATCGTATGAAATACCTAAAGTCCCTCAGCTTTCGAACTAAGGCGATTGTGAGTTTGATTTTGCTAGCTCTCTTTGCCTCCTCGGTTTATTCCTACGCCTGGCCTAAATATGTTCAGTGGAAGGAAGACCATGAAGTACAGATTGTTAAAACAAAGGTGGAAAGAATAGAAACTTTTGGATCGCAGAATCGCTATGTTTTTTATAAGACAAGTAGACCTAATGGTTCATATGTTTTATCTAATCATTTTGTTACAAAGAATGCTAAATTTGTAGGCAGAGGATCTAATCAGCCGGTTGAATTATCATTTGATGTCTATGATCTTAATCATTTGAAGAATCCACCGAAAAAGATTGATGTGGTCAAACTTTTACAAACCTATGATCAGAGATACAAACTGGACTTTCAGGCAAGAAGAGGATATTCGGATAATGGTAGAGATTATATGGTTTTTTCTTTGGTAAATAAGGAAAACGATAAAGATAAGAAAGAAGTTGCTTTAGATTTAGAAAGTGAGAAGATTATGCAGGCACTTTCTGAAGATAAGACGGAAACTAAATGGGTCCCCTTTTCGTTTTCTTACACCAATCTAGACGATATAACTACTGAGTATGGTTTTATAAGTTATTATTATTTAGCATATAATGAAGATGATGACGGTAGAAAGGATACTAATCTAAATTTTCTAAAGGAATACCCTAATTACTATAAAGATATGAAAGGGTTAGCTAGAGTAGAAGTTAGACAAGGAGAATACAATAATCCGGAAGCTATTTTCCAAGATATGCGCCATTGGTTTGCGCCAGTTGGTCAGGATAAACTAGATGTTATTGCAACAGATCCAAAGACAAATGAGCAAACTCCGATCAATACGTATCAGGAATACAAGGAGTGGTACGAAACACATCGAGATCACTTATAGTTTTTAGAATTTTAACAGTTAGGACAAAACACATGCAGTTTTATTTTATCGGTGGCCTAGGTGGTAATAGCTACCATCTGGCTCCACTTATTGAAGAGTTAGGCTTTCCTGTGACATTTCTAGATCCCTATAGGGAAATGATTCAGACAGAAAACGATCTTCGTGCTTGGTTTCAAGGTCAGATCAGCCAGACGGAAGAGATCTGTTTATTGGGGCATTCCTTGGGTGGAGATTTAGCTCGTTATCTGGCTGCCGAGTTTCCTCAGATTCGAGCTCTGATTCTCCTGGATGGGGGTTATCTGGATATGGAAAAGATCCTGTCTCTTGAAGAAGAACTAGAAGGAACGGCGTCTTTCATGCAGCAGCAAGTTTTTGCGACTTTAGAAGAAGCTGTGTTATCCGAACTTGGTGATGGAGCAGATCCTACTCCTATAGCGCGAAAAGCGGTAGAGGCTAGCTATTGTTGGAATCCAGCGAGTGAACAATATGTATTAAATCTGGATCTCGAAAAGGTCATGGCTTTATTGCGTCTACGGCGTCAGATCAAGACTTACCAGATTCCACTGGCGGACCTACCTGTCCTCTTTATCGGACCTCGGTACCAAGAAGAACCTGAATGGAGAAAAGAAGCTCTGAAGCAACTAGATCCTCAGATCAAGCAAGTCTTGCTAGAAGGTTTGGGGCACGAACTGTATACAGAGGCTCCTCAAACCATCGCTAAAGAAGTCAACAATTGGCTCCAAAATGTTCATAAATAAAACCTGTTTCTCTTTTTGAAACGGGTTTTTGTCTTGTAATTTCCGAACATTGTTTCCTATAAAATCATTCCCGTTGCATTAGGTCCGTATCTTTGGTATAATCTATCAAGGAAACGTCAAGAGACGTAGCGATGCGCTTGCGCATAGGTAGGTCAGTTTTTAGAAAAGAGATTTTTCAATCTATGTTAAATGAATTTCCTATTTTCGACTATGAAGATATTCAGTTGATTCCCAACAAATGTATCATCAATAGCCGGTCAGAAGCAGATACAACCGTTCAATTTGGAAACCATACCTTCAAGCTTCCAGTCGTTCCTGCCAATATGCAGACAATCTTGGATGAGAATGTAGCAGAGCAGTTGGCGCGTGGTGGTTACTTCTACATCATGCACCGTTTTGATGAAGCGGGTCGGATTCCTTTTGTCAAACGCATGCATGATCAAGGTTTGATCGCTTCCATTTCGGTTGGTGTTAAGGAATACGAATACGACTTTGTGAGTCAATTAAAGGCAGATGCGCCTGAGTACATCACTATTGATATCGCACACGGTCATGCGGATAGTGTCATTCGGATGATTCAACACATCAAGAAAGAATTGCCAGATACCTTTGTCATTGCTGGAAATGTTGGAACACCTGAAGCTGTTCGTGAATTGGAAAATGCGGGAGCTGATGCGACTAAGGTCGGGATCGGCCCTGGTAAGGTTTGTATCACCAAAGTGAAGACTGGATTTGGTACAGGTGGTTGGCAATTGGCTGCTCTTCGCTGGTGCTCAAAAGCAGCGCGTAAGCCAATCATTGCGGATGGTGGTATTCGGACTCATGGTGATATTGCCAAATCGATTCGTTTCGGGGCATCTATGGTCATGATCGGTTCTCTCTTTGCAGGACATATTGAAAGTCCTGGTAAAACAGTAGAGATTGATGGAGAGTCTTTCAAAGAGTACTATGGATCTGCTTCAGAGTACCAAAAAGGCGCTTATAAGAACGTCGAAGGGAAGAAGATTTTATTGCCTGCCAAGGGTCATTTACAAGACACCCTGACAGAAATGGAACAAGATTTGCAAAGTTCGATCTCGTATGCAGGAGGCCGAAAATTAGCAGATTTGAAACACGTTGACTATGTGATCGTTAAGAATTCTATCTGGAATGGCGATGCACACTAATTGAATTACTTATTTATTTCACGAATGGGCGTGATGTTTCTACAAGGTGCCGGAACACCTAACAATAAGTAAGTCGGGATTATTTCTCTTTCTAGAGAGATTTCAAGGCTTGCTTAGCAGGCCTTTTTGTGTTTTGTGAATGAAGTAGAGGATTTTTTAAAAAAGTAGGAGGAAGTATGAAATTACTTGAAGAGCGCATCTTAAAAGATGGCAATGTTTTGGGTGAGAATATCCTCAAGGTGGATTCCTTTTTGACCCACCAAGTGGATTTCAAATTGATGAAAGAAATTGGTCAGACCTTTGCGGACCGGTTCAAAGATGCTGGTGTGACGAAAGTCGTGACCATTGAAGCATCTGGAATCGCACCGGCCCTTTATGTAGCCGAAGCCTTGGATGTTCCCATGATCTTTGCTAAGAAGGCGAAAAACATCACGATGAATGAGGGTATCTTGACGGCTGAGGTTTATTCCTTTACCAAGCAAGTGACCAGCACCGTTTCGATTGCGGGTAAATTCTTGGATCCATCAGATAAGGTTTTGATCATTGACGATTTCCTTGCAAATGGTCAAGCAGCCAAAGGATTGATTCAAATCATCGAACAAGCCGGGGCTCAAGTCGAAGCGATTGGGATCGTGATTGAAAAATCCTTCCAAGATGGACGGGGATTGTTAGAAGAGTTGGGATATCCAGTTGTATCCCTCGCACGTTTGGACCGTTTTGAAAATGGTCAGGTTGTATTCAAGGAGGCAGACATCTAATGCAAAAACAAGAAAGCCATTCACAGGCGGCCATTCTAGGCTTGCAACACCTTTTGGCCATGTATTCGGGATCTATTTTGGTGCCGATCATGATCGCAGGAGCTTTGGGCTATAATGCTCATCAACTAACCTACCTCATCTCTACAGATATCTTCATGTGTGGGGTTGCGACTTTCCTTCAAGTGCAGCTCAATAAATACTTTGGGATCGGTCTTCCGGTAGTCCTTGGGGTTGCCTTCCAGTCTGTGGCACCTCTCAGCATGATCGGGGCTAGCCATGGTAGTGGTGCCATGTTTGGTGCCTTGATTGTCTCAGGGATTTATGTCATCCTTGTCTCTGGTTTCTTCTCTAAGATTGCCAATCTCTTCCCATCTATTGTAACGGGATCCGTTATTACCACCATTGGTTTGACTTTGATTCCAGTAGCGATTGGAAATATGGGAAATAATGCGCCAAAACCAACCGTTCAAAGCTTGATTTTGGCTGTGGTGACCATTCTCATCATTTTAGTCGTTAATATCTATACGACTGGTTTTATTAAATCCATTTCAATTTTGATTGGTTTGATCGTAGGTACTGCCATTGCGGCTTCTATGGGCTTGGTAGACTTCACACCTGTGACGCAAGCACCAGTCGTTCACGTTCCAACACCTTTCTTCTTTGGAGCTCCTAAGTTTGAAATCACCTCCATCTTAATGATGTGTATCATCGCAACAGTTTCTATGGTGGAATCAACAGGTGTCTATCTCGCTCTTTCTGATATTACCAAAGATCCAATTAATAGCACGCGCCTTCGCAATGGGTACCGCGCTGAAGGGTTGGCCGTTCTCCTCGGTGGTATCTTCAACACCTTCCCTTACACTGGATTCTCACAAAACGTTGGCTTGGTGAAATTATCTGGTATCAAGACTCGTCTTCCAATCTACTATGCGGCTGGTTTCCTTGTACTTCTAGGTCTCCTTCCTAAGTTTGGAGCTTTGGCACAAATCATTCCAAGTCCAGTTCTTGGGGGAGCGATGCTAGTCATGTTTGGTTTTGTATCGATTCAAGGGATGCAGATTCTTGCGCGTGTTGATTTTGAACACAATGAGCACAATTTCTTGATCGCTGCTGTATCGATTGCTGCAGGGGTTGGTTTGAACAACAGCACCCTCTTCAATGGCCTTCCAACAGGATTCCAAATGTTCTTTGCGAACGGAATTGTCGTTGCCAGTGTCTTGGCGATCGTTCTCAATGCTATTTTAAACCGCAACAAAAACTAATCTCACATGAACCGGAGGTCCTTGGATCTTCGGTTTTTTTGACTTTTAAAGAAACATATAGTAGAGTGGAAGAGGAGAAAATCTTATTTGATGAGAAGAGAGTTAGAATCATGTATGTAACCTATCACTTTAAAGAGCGCTTGCGCTTGTTTTTGAGTCTATTTTTGCCGATTTTAATCTATCAATTGGCCAATTATTCGGCCAGCTTTGTCGATACAGCCATGACCGGTCAGTACCGGACCCTTGATTTGGCTGGTGTTTCTACAGCTACCAGTCTGTGGAATCCATTTTTTACTTTTCTGACAGGGATTGTCTCTGCGCTGACACCGATTGTTGGGCATCATTTAGGAAAGGGAAATAAAGAACGTATTGCTGGCGATTTTTACCAATTCCTCTATCTGTCATTTGGTATGGCCATTCTCTTAATAGGCTTTGTTTGGGGGATTGCACCCATGATTCTCAAGCAGATCGGCTTAGAAAACGTTGTTGCGCAAATAGCCATTCGCTACTTATATTTCCTTTCTCTAGGAATCTTACCTTTGTTGCTCTTTAGTATCGTGCGGACCTTCCTCGATACCTTGGGCATGACGCGTCTATCCATGTACTTGATGCTCTTGCTTTTGCCTCTCAATGCTTGTTTTAACTATATCCTGATCTATGGAGCATTTGGTTTTCCTGAGATGGGAGGAGCAGGAGCAGGTCTTGGAACCTCTCTGGCCTACTGGGTCTTGTTGGCCATTGCGGTTTTGATCTTGTGCAAACACCCCAAGGTAGCACCTTTCCAATTGTGGAAGCCTCAACCTTATGATTTTAAAGGGATGAAAGAAGTACTGCGCCTTGGGCTTCCAATTGGTGGAATTGTTTTTGCAGAAGTCATCATCTTCTCGCTGGTTGGTTTGTTAATGGCAAAATTCCCATCACTGACCATTGCGAGCCACCAATCGGCCATGAATTTTTCTACCCTGATGTATGCTTTCCCAGTTAGTATCTCCAGTACTATGGCGATTATCGTTTCTTTCGAACTGGGAGCAGGAAGACCAGAAGTGGTCAAACAATATTGCCGTTTGGGACGACTGACAGCCTTTGGCTTTGCCATTGTCACCCTGGTCTTTCTCTATACATTCCGCTTCCAACTAGCAGGGCTATACGGCAAGGATCCAGTCTTTGTGCAACAAACAGCTATTTTCATGACCTATAGCCTCTTTTTCCAAGTAGCCGATACCTTTGCGGCACCCCTACAAGGGATTTTGCGGGGCTATAAGGATACAACCGTTCCATTCTTATTAGGAGTCTTTAGTTATTGGTGTATCTCTATCCCACTAGGGATTTTCCTTGACCATGTGACCAACCTCGGTCCCTATGCTTATTGGATCGGCCTTATTTCTAGCCTTGTCGTGAGTGGAATTTGTTACCAACTTCGGCTCTGGCAGATTGAAAAAAAGCAAACAAACTAAAATGAAGTCTGGGAAACCAGGCTTTTTGTGTACCGTGAATATTATAAATTTTCTGAAAGTTCTTGACAATTGATGTCAAAGTGGTAAGATTAGGAGGTAGAAATGAAGAACTAGAAGGAGAACAAGATGAGAAGTGATATGATCAAAATGGGGATCGACCGAGCACCAGCACGTGGTCTCCTCTATGCAACAGGGCAAGTAAAATCAGCAAAGGATATGCAAAAGCCCTTTATTGCCATTTGTAACTCCTATATTGATATCGTTCCAGGCCATGTTCACCTGCGTGAATTAGCAGATGTTGCCAAGGAAGCTATTCGCGAGGCTGGTGGGATTCCTTTTGAATTTAATACCATCGGTGTCGATGATGGGATTGCGATGGGCCATATCGGGATGCGTTATAGTTTGCCATCTCGTGAGTTGATCGCAGATGCTGCTGAAACGGTCATCAATGCCCACTGGTTTGACGGTGTTTTCTATATTCCCAACTGTGATAAGATTACACCAGGTATGATTTTGGCAGCTATGCGGACCAATGTACCAGCCGTATTTTGTTCTGGTGGACCCATGAAGGGTGGCGTTGACATGACGGGGCATCAAGCGACGCTCTCAAGTTTGTTTGAAGCTGTAGGTACTTATCAAGCTGGTGATATGAGCATGGATGAGCTGGATTTCTTGGAAAAAAATGCCTGTCCAACTTGTGGCTCTTGCTCTGGTATGTTTACTGCCAACTCCATGAACTGTTTGATGGAAGTATTAGGCCTTGCTCTTCCTGGAAATGGTACTATCCTAGCTGTTTCAGATGAACGCCGGGAATTGGTTCGTCAAGCAGCCAAACAATTGGTAGAGAATATTAAAAAGGATATCCGCCCACGGGATATTGTGACCAAAGAAGCCATCGACGATGCTTTTGCGCTCGATATGGCCATGGGTGGTTCTACCAATACTGTGCTTCATACACTCGCTATTGCACGTGAAGCAGGGATTGACTATGATCTCAAAGATATCAACGAAATTGCCAAGAAGACACCTTATCTTTCTAAAATTGCCCCTTCAAGTGTTTACACTATGCATGATGTGCATGAAGCTGGTGGTGTACCAGCCATTATCAATCAGTTGATCAAAAAAGGTGCCATTAAGGGTGATCGTATCACAGTTACTGGTAAAACCTTGAAAGAAAACGTAGCTGGTGCTGAAATCAAAAATGAAGAAATTATCCATCCAATCGAGCATCCGATTTCACCTGTAGGTGGTTTGTCGATCCTCTATGGAAATATCGCTCAGGATGGAGCTGTTATCAAGGTCGGTGGGGTCGATCCATCTGTGACCACTTTCCGTGGTAAAGCTATTTGTTGCGACTCACAAGATCAAGCCCTTGAGTTGATTGACAATGGAACTGTCAAGAAGGGCCATGTCATTGTCATTCGTTACGAGGGTCCTCAGGGTGGTCCTGGTATGCCAGAGATGCTAGCACCAACTTCTAAGATTGTCGGACGCGGTCTTGGTAAAGATGTGGCTCTGATTACGGATGGTCGTTTCTCAGGAGCTACTCGTGGGATTGCTATTGGTCACGTTTCTCCAGAAGCAGCAGAAGGTGGGAATATCGCCTTAATTGAAGATGGGGATGAAATCGTGATTGACCTACCAAATCGTACCCTTGATCTACTTGTCGATGATGCAACTCTTGCTGAACGTCGCAAACATTTGAAACCTTTCAAATCAAAAATTTCCAGCGGTTGGTTACGTCGCTATACAGCCTTTGCCAAATCAGCCAATGTCGGCGGAACCTTGATGAGTGACGAAGAATTCGAAGAACGGAAAGCAGAACGTCAAGCCCAAGAAAAATAAGAAAAAACCTTTCCTGCTATGTGATATCACAAGCAAGAAAGGCTTTTTTAGTGGAACCATTATTTGGTGCGCATTTCACCTTGAGGGAAGTAGGTTCCTTCAGGCATATCGTTAATGATGACGTGAACAGCTGACTGAGGAGCACCAGTATTGCGGACAACAGCTTCGGTTACTTCCTTGGCCAAGGCTTTCTTTTGTTCCAAGGTGCGTCCTTCAAATAGGTCAATTCGTACAAATGGCATATGGCCACCTCCTAAATTTTTTATAGGACTATTTTATCACATTTTGAGATACAAAGCTTAGCAAAATTATGGTAAAATGATAATGAAACACATTTTAGAGAGAACAGAAGGAAAATGGCACAATTATATTATAAATATGGGACCATGAACTCGGGGAAAACCATTGAGATCTTGAAGGTGGCCCATAATTATGAAGAGCAAGGCAAGAGCGTCGTTATCATGACCTCGGCAATCGATACACGAGATGGAGTAGGAGTGGTTTCTAGTCGGATCGGTATGAAACGAGAAGCCGTTGCAATTGAAGACGATACGGATATCTTTGGCTTTATTAAAAACCAAACAATCAAACCTTACTGTGTGTTAATCGATGAAGCTCAATTTTTGAAACGCCACCATGTCTATGACTTGGCAAGAGTCGTTGATGAACTGGATGTGCCGGTCATGGCTTTTGGCCTCAAAAATGATTTCCGAAATGAACTCTTTGAAGGTTCCAAACACCTCCTCTTGTTAGCCGACAAGATCGAGGAGATCAAAACCATCTGCCAATACTGTTCCCGCAAGGCGACCATGGTCTTGCGTACCCAAGCGGGTAAACCTGTCTATGATGGAGAGCAGATCCAGATCGGTGGACACGAGACCTATATCTCCGTTTGCCGCAAACATTATTTTAATCCAGACATACCAACTGAAAGCGTCTAGAACGTTTTAGAGAGGATAATAATGTCTATTTGTTTAAAAGATATTACAATAGAGAATTATTTTGACGTTTTAAATCTAGAAGTTCATCCAAACCAAAGGAATTTTATTGCATCCAATTCCATTAGCTTAGCTGAAGCCTATGTATATGATAAAAATGGTGATTTTATAGCTCCCTTAGCAGTTTATGATAAGGAAGTATTAGTTGGTTTTGTTATGATTGCCTATGACCAGAAAATTGGGATTAGCAAGGGGAATTACTTGTTATTTCGTTTTATGATCGATAAACGATTTCAAGGTTTAGGCTATTTTAAACCGACTATGGATGCAGTCATTGACTTTGTTCGAACAGAGCCAGCTGGAAAAGCAACAAGTCTTTGGTTATCTTATGAACCGGAAAATCATCAAGCGAGATCTTGCTATCTCCATTATGGATTTAAAGAAACTGGCGAAGTCATAGAAAACGAAATTGTAGCAATCTATGATCTAACAACCAAGAATTAAGGAGCAAACATGAATATCTATGATCAACTACAAGCTGTAGAAGACCGATACGAAGAGTTAGGAGAATTACTGAGTGACCCAGATGTGGTCTCTGATACCAAACGCTTTATGGAGCTTTCAAAAGAAGAAGCTTCCACCCGTGACACGGTGACAGCTTACCGTGAGTACAAGCAAGTCCTTCAAAACATTGTTGACGCTGAGGAAATGATCAAGGAAGCAGGCGGAGACGCTGATTTGGAAGAAATGGCCAAGCAAGAGTTAAAAGATGCTAAGGCTGAAAAAGAAGAGTACGAAGAAAAACTGAAGATTTTACTTCTTCCAAAAGATCCAAACGATGACAAGAACATTATCTTGGAAATCCGTGGAGCAGCAGGAGGAGACGAAGCCCAATTGTTTGCTGGCGACCTCTTACAAATGTACCAAAAATACGCGGAAAGCCAAGGCTGGCGCTTTGAAGTCATGGAAGCTTCCTACAATGGCGTTGGTGGGATCAAAGAAGTCGTAGCCATGGTCTCTGGTCAATCTGTTTATTCAAAACTCAAGTATGAATCTGGTGCCCACCGGGTGCAACGGGTTCCTGTGACAGAAAGCCAAGGTCGTGTCCATACCTCTACAGCAACCGTTCTGGTCATGCCAGAAATCGAAGAAGTCGAGTACGACATTGATCCAAAAGACCTTCGGATTGATATCTACCACGCATCTGGTGCGGGTGGACAGAACGTCAATAAGGTCGCAACAGCCGTTCGTATCGTTCACTTGCCAACCAATATCAAGGTCGAGATGCAGGAAGAACGGACGCAACAAAAGAACCGCGAAAAAGCCATGAAGATCATCCGTGCGCGTGTGGCTGACCACTTTGCTCAGATTGCCCAAGACGAGCAAGACGCTGAACGGAAGTCAACCATCGGTACTGGTGATCGTTCAGAGCGGATCCGGACTTACAACTTCCCTCAAAACCGTGTGACCGATCACCGGATTGGCTTGACCCTTCAAAAACTGGATACCATCTTATCTGGTAAATTAGATGAAGTGGTCGATGCTTTGGTCTTGTATGATCAAACACAAAAACTAGAAGAGTTGAACAAATAATGTTGTTGGGACCATTATTAGCCCAGTATGAAGAAGAATTAATAGCCGTTGGAGAGGAAGCAGAAAGCCTCTCCTTCGCGTATCGTGCTTTAAAAAACTGGACTTTTACAGACTTTGTCCTTGCCTTGCAAAAAGAAGTGGAAGTAGAGGATCAGGCCTTGCTTCTATCCATCTTTGAGCAGTTGAAACATCACGTCCCTGCCCAGTATATTATTGGTAGTGCAGAATTCTGTGGCCATGTTTTTACAGTGGATGAGCGCGTGCTGATTCCACGCCCAGAAACAGAGGAGTTGGTGGCTCTAATTCTCGAAGAAAACGATGAGAAAGCCTTACGAGTTCTGGATATTGGTACAGGAAGTGGTGCTATCGCTATTAGCTTAGCCCTTGCTAGACCTACCTGGCAGGTTCAAGCTAGTGATGTCTCAGAAGAGGCATTAGCCCTAGCTCAAGAAAATGCCAAGCAATTAGAAGCTGCCCTTGAATTCAAGTCGTCAGATGTACTGGACGAACTAGAAGGTCCTTATGACCTGATAGTGTCCAACCCTCCCTATATCTCCCGGGATGATGTAGAAGAGGTTGGAGCCAATGTTTTAGCCTCTGAACCCCACTTAGCTCTTTTTGCGGATCGTGATGGATATGCCATCTACGAAAAGATTGCCCAGCAAGCACCAAGTGTTTTAACACCAGACGGAAAGATCTATCTAGAAATTGGCTATAAGCAAGGAGCCAAAGTAAAAGAGCTCTTTCAAGAAGCGTTTCCTGACAAACGCGTTCGAGTTCTGAAAGACCAATTTGGACAAGATAGAATGGTAGTAGTAGACAATGGATCACATTGAGAAAGAATTAGAAGCAGGCCGTGCGGTTATTCTGCCAACTGAAACAGTCTATGGTATTTTCGCTAAAGCTTTGGACCAAGAGGCAGTTGATTATATTTACGAATTAAAACGTAGGCCTAGAGAAAAGGCTCTGAATTTAAATGTAGCCGGTGAAGAAGATGTTCGAATTTATTCGAAAGATCAACCTAGCTATTTAACAAAACTGATTGATTCATTTTTACCAGGGCCTCTCACTATTATTCTTCAGGCAAATGAAAAGGTGCCTGGCTGGATTCATTCAGGCTTGGATACGGTTGGCTTCCGTATTCCGGCTCACCCAAAAACATTGGAATTAATTCGTAAATACGGTCCTTTGGTTGGTCCCTCAGCCAATCTTTCAGGTCATGCAAGTGGAACAAAGTATCAGGCTATTGTAAGCGAGTTTGATCAAGTGGTTCCTGGTATAGAGGATGATGACTTCTTGACTGGACAAGATTCAACTATTTTGGATATCTCTGGTTCCAAGGCCAGGATTTTGCGGCAAGGTTCTATAACGAAAGCTGACTTGCTTGCACAAGTGCCAGAGCTTTCTTTTGAGGAAGATGAACTTCCTCAGTGATAATGTACATAAATAATTTTTTATAAAGGAGTAGACCGATGATTTTTGATAAAGAAGATTACAAAGCTTATGATGCAGACCTATGGAATGCGATCGCTAAAGAGGAAGAGCGTCAACAAAACAATATTGAGTTGATTGCTTCTGAAAATGTTGTCTCTAAGGCAGTGATGGCTGCTCAAGGGTCTATTCTGACAAATAAGTATGCCGAAGGCTATCCTGGCCGTCGTTACTATGGCGGGACAGATGTGGTCGATGTGGTCGAAAGTCTCGCGATTGAACGGGCCAAAGAAATCTTTGGTGCTAAATTTGCCAACGTTCAACCACATTCAGGAAGTCAGGCAAACTGTGCTGCCTATATGGCCTTGATTGAGCCTGGTGATACTGTCATGGGGATGGATTTAGCTGCCGGTGGGCATTTGACGCACGGAGCTTCTGTGAGCTTCTCTGGTCAAACCTATAACTTTGTGTCCTATAGTGTAGATCCTGAAACAGAGCTCTTGGATTTTGATGCCATCCTAAAACAAGCCCAAGAAGTGAAGCCAAAACTCATCGTCGCTGGTGCCTCAGCCTACTCTCATATCATTGATTTCTCTAAATTCCGTGAGATTGCGGATGCAGTAGGAGCAAAGCTCATGGTTGACATGGCCCATATTGCTGGTCTCGTGGCAGCGGGTCTCCATCCAAGTCCAGTTCCTTATGCCCATATCACGACTACGACTACTCACAAGACCCTTCGTGGCCCTCGTGGAGGCCTGATCTTGACTAATGATGAGGAGTTAGCTAAGAAAATTAATTCAGCTATCTTCCCTGGTATTCAAGGAGGACCGTTGGAGCATGTCATTGCAGCCAAAGCTGTCGCTTTTAAAGAAGCGCTGGATCCTGCCTTTAAAGAGTATGCAGCTAACGTGATTAAGAACAGTCAGGCCATGGCTGATGTCTTCTTGCAAGATCCTGATTTCCGTGTCATTTCAGGCGGAACAGAGAACCACCTTTTCCTTGTCGACGTCACTAAAGTCGTTGAAAATGGGAAAGTGGCGCAAAACTTGTTGGATGAAGTCAATATCACCCTCAACAAGAACTCTATTCCTTATGAAACCTTGTCTCCATTTAAGACCAGTGGGATTCGGATTGGTGCAGCTGCCATCACCGCTCGTGGTTTTGGTGAAAAAGAAAGTCGCACCGTTGCTGAACTGATGATCAAAGCGCTGAAGAATGCGGACAATCAAGAAGTATTAGACAAAGTGCGTAGCCAAGTTAAAGCCTTGACAGACGCCTTTCCACTTTACGAGGACTAAACCATCTTATGGATATTTACGTAAAAAAAGCCATCATTCATCAATTTAGCCCCGACGATACCGATCTTTATCTGGCAGATAAATTGCTCAATATCACGCCTAAAATCGAGGAATACTTGCGTAAGAAGATTGAACGGGTCTACTCGGATGAAGCCAGAACCGGTATTTTCGAAGAGGACAATCCTTTTCTTGAGATGATTTCAGATGACCTATTAGAAACTTCGGTAGCAGTAGCGAATCGTTGGAAAGAAGAATTTGTCGTCTCTGAGAATCAAAAGACCAACGATTTGGTGTTCATTCAATTCTCAAAAGAAGGGGTGGACCATTTTGCCTTTCTACGGATTGCCTTACGGGAAACCCTGACGCATCTTGGTGGTGAAGTGGATAATCCGATTAAGCTGACGCAAAATAATCTACCTGGTTTTGGGACTGGTGCTGATGAGGCCTTGGTCATTAATCTTCAAAGCCGCAAATACCACTTGATTGAAAAACGGATCAAGTATAACGGGACCTTCTTGAATTATTTTTCTGAGAATATCTTGCAGGCGCAACCCAAGATTTCTCCTAAAAAATCGATCAAGGCTCTAGAAAAAACAGCCCAGAAGATTGCGGAAAGCTTTAATACAGATGATTTTCAATTTCAATCAAAGGTTAAATCAGCTATTTTCAATCATATCGAGGAAGAAAATAAACTCTCTCCAGAGAAATTAGCAGATGATCTCTTCGATGACAATCTGACAGCCCGCCTCAGTTTTATTGACCAAGTCAAAGAAGCTGTACCTGAACCTGTCACTTTTGAAGAAATTGATGCATCTCGCCAGTTGAAGAAGTTTGAAAATCAGAAATTGTCATTGTCAAATGGAATTGAACTGATCGTTCCGAATAATGTCTATGAAGATGCAGAATCTGTTGAATTTATTCTAAACGAGAACGGGACCTATTCTATTCTGATCAAAAACATTGAGGATATACAGAGTAAATAATGATTAAACGCATAGTGAAGATCTTCTTATTCATCTTACTTATATTTGGAATCTACAAGGGGATCCAGATCCACCATGATGTCAAACAAGTCATGCAGTATCGCTCTCTGGTTAGAGAAGTCCTTGCTGAAGAGGACACCACGGCCAATGAAAACCTCATTCTTGCTATGATCTATACTGAGACCAAAGGTCGAGAGGACGATGTCATGCAGGCAAGTGAGAGTGCAAGTGGTGAAACCAATACCATTAGTGATAATAAGGCCAGTATTCGCCAAGGTATTCAGACTCTTTCAGATGAGTTAAAAGAAGCCAAGAAAAAAGGCGTTGATAGCTGGACAGCCGTTCAAGCCTATAATTTCGGGAAAGACTACATTGATTATGTGGCTAAACACGGTGGGACAAATTCCCTAGAGTTGGCCCGCGCTTATTCACGGGATGTAGTAGCGCCAAGTCTTGGCAATGTTACCGGTGAAACTTATCTTTACCTCCACCCTATCTCTCTTTTAAACGGGATGGAACTATACATAAACGGTGGCAATATTTATTATTCCCGTTTAGTAGAAACCAATATGACGATTATGAAGCTATTTTCATGGTTTTAATCATTTTCCAGAGAGCCAATTGGCTCTTTTTTAAGCTGATCAGTTCTGCCTCCGGTTTTTAGGGAAAATAAAAATGTCATGCATTCTTAAAAAAACTGTAAGCTAGTTTTAAGAAATCAACTGTATAATGAAAATCGAAGTGGGTAAACTCTTTATTTACTTCTTTTTTCATCTCTAGTGAGGTAAGAAAGGTAATATGAGATACCCAGAGGTAATTTGAATTAGAAAGAAGAAAAAGATGAAATTAAAGAAGATTGCATTGTTTGTAACGACGACTTTGGCTTTGTTTACAGCTGTCCCACGTGTTTCTGCAGATAGCAATGTGCAGAAAGTCATCGATGAAACCTATGTCAAACCAGACTATGTTTTGGGCTATTCGCTGGACCAAAGTCAAATTGAACAAACCTTGAATCTCTTGAACTACGATAGTTCAAAAGATAAAGAAGAGTGGAAGACCATGACACCAGAGGTTTATTCTTCGATTATGAACGTTGCCAACGATGATAGTTTGGAACTTTATTCCTCTGTTAAAATTCAAAAATTAGGCAAAAATAAGCCACTAGAAGTGAATATCGTGACACCTCAAAATATCACCAAGGTCACTGCAGATATGTATCGTAATGCAGCCGTTACACTTGGATTGGAGCATGCTCAAATTACAGTAGCTTCCCCTATCCAAGTGACCGGAGAAAGTGCCTTGGCTGGGATCTATTACTCGCTTGAGAAAAATGGTGCCAAAGTTTCTCAAGAAAGCAAAGATCTGGCCCAAGAAGAGTTAAAGACTCTATCCGGGATCAATGAAGAAAACGCTGGTAAGAAAAACTTCGATGCGGATAAGTTAAACGTAGCATTGACCGACATTAAAACCGCAGTAGCCAATGCCAAACAGAACAATCAGGATTTAAGCAAAGATGATATTCGAAAGATCGTCGAAGAAACCCTGAAAAATTATAAGCTGGACACAACTGTAACAGGTGATCAGATTAATTTGATCGTGAATTTCGCAGTCAACCTCTCAAAGAGTAGTGTCATCAGTAGCAAAAGCTTTACGAAGACCTTGTCGGATCTGAAAGATAGTATCGTAGACAAGGCAGGCGATACCTTTAATAATATCAATCTCAATTTTGATACAAATGCTATTCTAAAAGACAGTGGAAACTTCTTCACAAATGCGTGGAATGCCATTGCTGGCTTCTTCGGAGCCATCTGGAATGCCGTTGTCAAATTCTTTAGTGGTTTATTTGGCTAAAAATAGCAGGAAAGCACTCCTGACAAGAAGTCAGAGTGCTTTTTGTGTGTGATTTCCTATTTTTATACTTAATAAAAAATTTTATGTTAAGCTCATAAAAAAAGGTCCAATGGACCTTTAACTCGCTTTTCTATTTCTTAGCTCGTGAAAAAAAGGTCCCCCGGACCTTAGACTCGCTTGACTAATTTTAAGCTCGTGAAAAAAAGGTCCCCCGGACCTTTTTTTTATTCCCACTCTACAGTTGCAGGTGGTTTACTTGTGATATCGTAGACGATGCGGTTAACGTGGTCAACTTCGTTTACGATACGAACTGAGATTTTTTGGAGGACTTCCCAAGGAATCTTAGCGAAGTCAGCTGTCATTCCATCGATAGAAGTGATAGCACGGATGGCGATTGTGTAGTCATACGTACGACCGTCACCCATAACACCCACGGAACGAACGCCTGTGTTGACAGTGAAGTATTGCCAGATATCACGGTCAAGACCAGCTTTGGCGATTTCTTCACGAAGGATAGCGTCTGATTCACGAACGGTTTCGAGTTTTTCTTCAGTGATTTCTCCCATAACACGGATGGCAAGACCTGGTCCTGGGAATGGTTGGCGCCATACGATGTGGTCTGGCATACCAAGCTCAGTACCAAGCGCACGAACTTCATCTTTATAAAGAGTGTTCAGTGGCTCGATCAGTTCAAACTGCATATCTTCTGGAAGTCCACCAACGTTGTGGTGAGACTTGATGGTTTGAGCAGTATCCGTACCAGACTCGATCACGTCAGTGTAGAGAGTTCCTTGTGCCAAGAATTTCACATCTTTGAGCTTACTTGCTTCGTCATCAAAGACATAAACAAACTCGTTACCGATGATCTTCCGTTTTTTCTCAGGATCAGATACACCAGCTAACTTATCAAGGAAACGTTTTGCAGCATCTGCTTTAACGATGTTCAAACCAAACTTACCACCAAGCATATCCATCACTTGATTAGCTTCGCCTTTACGAAGAAGACCGTGGTCTACAAAGATACAGATCAATTGATCGCCGATGGCTTTTTGAAGGAGAACCCCAACAACGGAAGAGTCAACACCACCTGAAAGACCAAGAAGGACACGTTTGTCTCCGACGGTTTCACGGATTTTTTTGATCTGCATGTCAATGAAGTTGTCCATGGTCCAGTCACCTTTAGCCCCACAGATGTTCAAGGCAAAGTTACGCAAGATGTCATAACCGTGAACAGAGTGACGAACCTCAGGGTGGAATTGGATTCCGTAGATTTTCTTGTCTGGATTTTCAATCGATGCAAATGGACAGTCAGCAGAAGTACCAGTGCGGATAAAGTCAGCCGGAATTTCTGTAACAGCATCCCCGTGGCTCATCAAGACCAATTGTTTGTCTGGTGTGCCGGCAAAAAGAGCAGAAGATTCTGTCAAAGTCAGTTCAGATTGACCATATTCGCGGTTACCAGCATCACCTGCAGGAACGACCTTCCCACCCAATTTATGGGTTAACAATTGCATCCCGTAACAGATTCCAAGGATTGGAATACCGAGTTCAAAAATTTCAGGATCGATATCAAAAGAACCTTCCTCGTATACAGAGTTTGGTCCACCTGAAAGAACGATCCCAACTGGATTGATTGCACGAACTTCATCAGCAGAAATCTTGTGGCTCTTCAACTCTGAGAAGACTCCAATTTCACGAATCCGACGTGAAATAAGCTGATTGTATTGGCTACCGTAGTCAAGCACGATGATTTTTTCAACATCATGCAAATCAGTTGATAGGTTTGTCATCTTATCCCCTTCTTAAAGAAATTTACTTTCCTCTATTCTAACACAAAAGCCTTGTCTTTACCAATCTCTGATTGAAGAATTAGGAATTTTACGCTACAATAGAGATAACACAGAGAAAGAGCAAGGTTATGATTCCAGCTTACATTCAAATTCATGATCAGATTAAGTCTGAGATTGATCAAAAAATATGGAAAATCGGGGAGCGTCTTCCCAGCGAACGCGATCTAGCTGAGAAATTTCAAGTGAGTCGGATGACGCTTCGTCAGGCCATTACCCTTCTGGTTGAAGAAGGAGTGCTTGAAAGACGAGTAGGAAGTGGCACATTTATCACTAGCACGCGCGTCCAAGAAAAAATGCGAGGCACAACCAGTTTTACAGAAATTATGAAATCGCAAGGCAAGGAACCTTCTAGCCAAGTGATTTCTTACCGTAAAACCATTCCTAGCCTCCAAGAAGTGGACAAATTGGGCATTGATAAGACAGAAACCATCATTCGGATGGAGCGGGTCCGGTATGCCGATGGGATCCCTGTTGTTTATGAAGTGGCCTCTATTCCAGAGAAATTTATTAAGAATTTCAATCGTGAAGAGGTTACCAGCCATTTCTTCCAAACCTTGGAGCGTCATGGCTATAAGATTGGAAAGTCGCACCAGACCATCTATGCGCGATTGGCCAAGGATAAGATTGCGGAGTACTTACAGATTTCAAAAGGGCAGGCTATTTTAGGTCTGACACAGGTTTCCTATTTTGAAGATGGGACGGCTTTTGAGTATGTAAAAAGTCAGTATGTCGGCGAGCGGTTCGAATTTTATTTAGAAAATAACTAAGCTCGCAAATCGTAAAAATAGAAAACTCTTCAAATGTGTGAGAGGCTCACTCTCTTTGGCATTTGGGAGCTTTTTTAGGTTGAAATCATTCTTTCTAAATAGTGATAGTAAAGGCAACATTGAAAATTTTTAAAAATTTTTAAAAAAAATTTTATTTTTTCTTCAATTTTTGATTTTTTTTACGAATTAATAGATAGAAACTAGTTTTAGATCTAAAAAAAGATATAAGGCAGGAAAAAATGAAAAAAATTAAAATCGATGTGGTAGCTGTTCCCTTGAGTGGGCATCTGTACCCAACTTTAAATCTCGTTAAACCCTTATTAGATGATCCAACTATGGAAATCCGAGTTTTCACGGGTCCTCAGAAAAAAGCCGTCGCAGAAAGTCTCGGCTTCACGGTCGTTCCGATTCTAGAGGACAAAGTAGAAGAATTTGAACGTGTGGCTAATAACGATAAAAAACACAATCTCTTTTCAGCTTATCGGCAATTGTCCAGGAGTCTTGATTTGATTAATCATGTATCGGATCAATTGCTAGAGGAGTGGCGTGTCAACCGTCCAGATATTGTCATTGCTGACTTTATCACTCTATCAGCAGGCTTTGTGGCAGAAGAGTTAGAAATTCCTTGGATTACCACCATGGCAACACAATTTGCAATCGAAACTCCTTATGGTCCTCCTTGCTTCTTCGGAGGGATGGGAGTCGCGCGTACGAAGAAGGAAGAGAAGATTCAAGCACTATGCCGTAAACTCACGCGCATTGGAAAATACTGTGGGGCTTTCCTCTTACGCAAACGCTTAAAACGTTACAATTTCAAGTTGTACAATCAAAATGGAGTGGAGACCATCTACTCTCCTTATGCCATCTTTGGAATTGGGATGATGGAGCTAGAGTTGAAGACACACTTCCCTCATCAATATGCGTGGCTTGGCCCTTTGGGAACTTCTCTTGAAAAAGCTGAAGATTATCCTTTAGATCTCAGTCCTTACGAGGACAAGACGAAGGTACTCGTGACATGTGGAACCCAGTTGCCTTGGGCGAAGGAGAATTTGCTAGAACAAACCAAGCAGTTGGCCAAAGAGCATCCAGAATGTCACTTTTTTGTCACTCTTGGAGATGGGGCAAAGGAATTCTCTGAAGAAGAAGTAGCGCCAAATGTGACGGTTGTCTCTTATCTACCCTACAAAGAATATATTCCGCAGATGGACTATGTCATTCACCATGGAGGAGCTGGAATCTTTTATCAGTGTATCGAATTTAAAAAACCAGCCTTGATCTTGCCACATGATTATGACCAATTTGACTATGCGATTCGAGGAGTAGAAGCAGGAATTGCTTTTCAAGCACATCGCAATCGCACCGAAGAGATTCAAGCAGGTTTTAAGGCTCTATTAGAAAAAGAATCTTGGGAAAAGTTAGAAAGACTAAACAAACTTTCAAAAACCTACAAGCCGTTGGATACCTTGGAGTTTGAGATTCAACGATTATTAAGACGTGGAACGGATGGGAAACTATGAAAATTCTTGTAACAGGTGCGACTGGCTTCCTTGGAAAATACGTGATCGAAGAGTTATTAGATCACGACTATTCCATTGTAGCTTTTGGCCGAAATGAAATGATTGGAAAGGCCCTGGAAAATGAGCGCGTCCAATTTGTGAAAGGGGATTTGAGCTCTATAGAGGAAGTAAGACAAGCCTTTCAGTCTGTTGATGCTGTGGTTCACGCTGGAGCTTTATCCACTGCCTGGGGGCCTTGGAAGGCCTTCTATCAGGCGAATGTAGTTGGCACTAAAAATGTCCTTGAATTGTGCCGTGAATATGCGGTAAAACGCTTGGTTTACGTATCTTCTCCTAGTATTTACGCAGCTGGAAAAGATCAATTAAACATCATGGAAAGTGATGCTCCAAAAGAAAATCACCTCAACAATTACATCCGAAGTAAATTGGCGTCTGAAAAACTTTTTTCTGACTATCCGGATGTGCCAAGTATCATCTTGCGTCCTAGAGGATTATTTGGTGTGGGGGATACCAGCATTTTGCCTCGTGTCTTACGCCTCAGTCGAAAAATTGGAATTCCTTTGATTCGAGGAGGAGAGCAGCTCATGGATATGACCTGTGTGGAAAATGTTGCCCTAGCCATTCGCTTGGCTCTGGAAGCAAAAGAAGCACACGGGCAGGTTTATAATATTACAAATGGGGAACCAAAGACCTTTAAGTATTTGATCGAAACCACACTAAAGGGATTGGGAGAGCCGATTCGCTATCGGAAAATTCCGGCAGGTCTTGTAGCAGGTGCGGCCTATAGCCTTGAAGGAGTGTATCGATTATTCCATCTGAAAACTGAACCTCCATTGACTCGCTATACCTATTATCTCCTTCGATATAGCCAAACCCTCGATATTCAAAAGGCCCAAACCGAACTTGGCTACTATCCAAAAATGACTATTGAAGAAGGGATTGACAACTATGTCCAACATGATCAAGCGCATTGATTATTTTCCAGCAGGCTATTGTAGCAGTCATTCTGGTCTCTTATTTAAAGGAATTCCAAATGAAAAAATGCAATTTCCGGCAGGTGTCTTTTTGATTCATCATCGTGAAAAAGGTTATATTTTGTACGATACCGGGTATCACTACGAGATTAAGAAAAAAGCTCGGTATTTCTGGTACCGTCTAGCCACACCAATGCAAATGAAAAAAGAAGACCAGATCGATTATTTATTGCGAGAGCGTGGGATTGATCCGGCAGAAATTACTTATGTGATTCTTTCGCATTTGCACCCTGATCATCTCGGTGGAGCAGCACTTTTTCCAAATGCTCATTTCTTTGTTACCCAGGAAGTCTATGAGGTGTACCAAAAACCGAAATTTAAAGATCTGATTTTTAAAGAGTTTTTGCCAGCTGATTTCAAAGATCGGGTGACTTGTCTCAAAGCAGATCAAAGGCATCCTACTTTCCCATATCGCCCGACTGCGGATCTTTTTGGTGATGGGAGCATTCTTGTATCGTCTATCGATGGACATGCGAGAGGGCAAGGTTGTCTTTATCTGGATGAGCTCAAACTCTTTATCGGAGCGGATCTTTCTTGGGGAGTAGACCTTTTGCCTTTCACACGGCAAATGCGTCTCATTCCTTCCTTGGTTCAGGATGATAAGAAGGCTTATTTAAAAGGAGCTGATTTGCTGGAAACACTCTTGCAAGATGGCATTCAAGTTGTGGTCAGCCACGACCCACAAGATCGGATTGAAAGGATTTTAAATGAAAAAAACAGTCTTTCTGAAAACCTTTATTGAAACCAGATGGTGCCACCGATTCCGTTCAAAAGAAGCCTTGAAGCGATACCAAGATAAGCAATTGGCACGCTACCATGCTTTTATCACTTCTCAATCTCCCTATTTTCAAACCCGTTCTCCCGAATCCTTTGGGACCATGGATAAAACCTTCATGATGTCACATTTCAATGAACTCAATACCCTAGGGCTGGATCGAGATCAGGCTTTAGAGATGGCGATTCGCGGAGAACAAACGCGAAATTTTACCGAGATGAATGGAGAGGTAGCAGTAGGCTTGTCTTCTGGAACCTCCGGCCACCGAGGAGTTTTTGTCACCACAGAAAAAGAAAGAAGTATGTGGGCCGCAGCGATCTTAGCCAAGATGCTGCCAAAAGGAAAACTCTTTGGTCATCGCATTGCCTTTTTCTTACGAGCGGACAATGAACTCTATCAAACCATTAATTCAGGCCTGATTCGCTTGGAATATTTTGATATTTTCAAGGATAGCAAGGAGCATTTAGAGCGTCTCAAAGACTATCAACCAACCATTGTAGTCGCACCAGCTTCGACCTTGATTGAGTTAGCTAACTATGTCAGCAATCAGCAACTTGCGATCCAACCTGTCAAGGTTGTTTCTGTCGCAGAGATTCTAGAAGATCGAGATGCTCAGACCATCGCCAAAGCTTTTCAACTAGACAAGGTTGATCAGGTCTACCAAGCGACAGAGGGATTTTTAGCTTGTACCTGTTCAGAAGGCAATCTACATCTCAACGAAGATATTTTGTATGTCGAAAAAGAGTATCTTGATGATAGCCGCTTTTATCCGATTATTACGGATTTCAAACGAACCAGTCAACCTATCTATCGCTACCGCCTCAATGATATTTTGGTGGAAGAAAAGTCTCCTTGCCCTTGTGGTTCCGTCTTTACTCGAATCGCAAAGATCGAAGGACGATCGGACGATATCTTCTATTTCAAAAAAGAAGATGGCAGTAGCCAGATGATCTATCCGGATTTTATTCGACGGTGCATTCTCTTTGTCGAAAATATTCAGGACTATCAAGTAACTCAGTTGGCAGATGGATCCATTACCATTGCCTTGAGTCACCGGACAGAGTCTATGGAGCAAGCGATCTTTGCTCAATTCGAACTCTTAGCTCAGCAGAAACAATTCATTCTCCCAAGTATTCAATTTATCGATTACCAATGGGACCCAACACGTAAATTAAAACGTGTTCAACGACTTCAATAAAAGGAGAATCCTATGACTACTGTAAAAAGACATTTGCAAATTAAAGGCTATGGAACAGCGCTTCCAGCTCATACCGTAACTTTCAAAGACCAGACTCGTTACCGCGTGAAAGAAGGAGAAGAAACACAGATTGATCTTGCAGCGCGTGCGATTGAAGCGGCTTTAAACCATGCGGGGCTTGAAATGGCAGACATCGACTGCCTGGTTTCGGCTAGTGCTGTTGGCGTTCAGCCCATTCCTTGTACAGCAGCTCTGATCCATGAGCGCGTGGCCAAGGGACTGACGATTCCTGCTATGGATATCAATACCACTTGTACCAGTTTTGTATCTGCTTTAAGCACTGTTTCTTATCTGATTGAAGGTGGTGAATACCAACGGGTTCTGATTGTATCTAGTGAAGTAGGGAGCCTAGGGCTGAATCCTAAACAAAAAGAAAGCTTTGAATTGTTTAGTGATGGAGCTGCAGCCTTTATTTTTGAAGCAACAAAGGAAGATAAAGGAATCATTGCCAGTATGCAACGTACCTGGTCTGAGGGAGCCCATGATACTGAAATTCGTGGTGGTTTGACAGCTTATCATCCGAAATTGTACTCTGAAGCAACCAAGACTGATTTCATGTTTGATATGAAAGGGAAGAAGATTCTTTTGCTTTCTGCCCGTGTTATTCCAGAAATGTTCCAAGAATTCCAAGAGAAATCAGGCATTTCTAAAGATGCTGTAGACTATATTATTCCTCACCAAGCAAGCCGTGCCTTACCACTTGTCATGGACAAATTGGGCGTCAGCAAAGACAAGTACCTCAATATTGTCAGTGATTATGGAAATATGGTTTCGGTAGCCGTACCTTTCGGCCTAGCCTATGCACTGGATCATGGCTATGTGAAGGAAGGAGATACCATCTTCTTGATGGGAACTGCAGCAGGGATGACGGTCAATATGTTGGCACTGAAACTTTAATGATGAATCCTCTTATTTCAAGCTCAAAAAGCATCAAGTCCCGCTAGTCTTTAGCGGGCTTTTTTGATATAATGAAAGGTATGGAAATTGAGAAAACCAACCGAATGAATGCGCTCTTTGAGTTTTATGCAGCGCTCTTGACGGACAAGCAGATGAACTACATCGAGCTCTACTACGCAGATGACTACAGCTTGGCTGAGATTGCAGAAGAGTTTGGAGTGAGCCGTCAAGCGGTCTATGACAATATTAAACGTACAGAAAAGATTTTGGAAGATTACGAAATGAAACTCCATATGTATTCCGATTACATTGTACGCAGCCAGATTTTTGATCAGATTTTAGAACGCTATCCGGAAGATACTTTTCTACAAGAGCAGGTTGAAATTTTATCAAGCATTGACAATCGAGAGTGATTATGGGCAGTCTCGTCATTTATCAAGGAATACCTTGCAAACTATTAGTCGCACAGGAAGTATTTCCTACTCGACTACAGATTATCTCGCCCAATGATATCTCCAAAGCTATGCAAATAGGTTTTAGCTGTTGGGGATATCCAAATGAAATCATGAAAGAAGTCACACCCGAAGAACTAGAATGTTTGCAACATTTCGGACGATTTCCACTGAATTGAAAAACTAGGAGAAAGAGTATGGCATTTGAAAGTTTAACCGAACGTTTACAAAACGTCTTTAAAAATCTTCGTAAGAAAGGGAAAATCTCTGAACCGGATGTCCAAGAGGCAACCAAAGAGATTCGTCTAGCCCTCTTAGAGGCCGACGTTGCCCTTCCTGTTGTAAAAGACTTCATCAAACGGGTCCGCGAACGGGCTGTAGGTCATGAAGTCATCGAAACCTTGAACCCTGCCCAACAAATCGTGAAGATTGTTGATGAAGAATTGACAGCGATTCTGGGTTCAGAAACAGCAGAAATTATCAAATCTCCAAAGATTCCAACCATTATCATGATGGTCGGTCTTCAAGGGGCTGGTAAAACAACTTTTGCGGGTAAATTAGCCAACAAATTGGTCAAGGAAGAGAATGCACGTCCTTTGATGATTGCGGCCGATATCTATCGTCCAGCAGCCATCGACCAGTTGAAGACCCTTGGTCAACAGATCAATGTCCCTGTCTTCTCACTTGGTACAGAAGTCCCTGCAGTAGAGATCGTTCGTCAAGGTTTGGAGCAAGCGAGAGCCAACCACAATGACTATGTCTTGATCGATACGGCTGGTCGTCTGCAAATCGACGAAAAACTCATGGGCGAGTTGCGTGACGTCAAAGCCCTTGCTGAACCAAATGAAATCCTCTTGGTTGTCGATGCCATGATCGGTCAAGAAGCGGCCAATGTGGCGCGTGAGTTCAATGAACAGCTCGAAGTGACTGGGGTCATCTTGACCAAGATCGATGGGGATACCCGTGGTGGTGCAGCCCTTTCTGTCCGTCAGATTACTGGGAAACCAATCAAGTTCACTGGTACTGGTGAAAAAATCACGGATATCGAAACCTTCCACCCAGACCGTATGTCTGGTCGGATCCTCGGTATGGGGGATATGCTGACACTGATCGAGAAGGCTTCTCAAGAATACGATGAGAAACGCTCTCTTGAACTCGCTGAGAAGATGCGGGAAAATACCTTCGACTTCAACGATTTCATTGATCAATTAGACCAAGTTCAAAATATGGGACCAATGGAAGACCTGCTCAAGATGCTTCCAGGTATGGCCAACAATCCAGCTATGAAGAACCTCAAGGTCGATGAACGAGAGATTGCTCGCAAACGTGCAATTGTATCATCCATGACCCCAGCTGAACGAGAAAATCCAGATTTGTTAAATCCAAGCCGTCGTCGTCGGATTGCTGCTGGTTCAGGAAATAGCTTTGTCGAAGTCAATAAATTCATCAAGGACTTTAACCAAGCCAAACAGATGATGCAAGGCGTCCTCTCTGGCGATATGAATAAGATGATGAAACAAATGGGGCTCAATCCAAATAACATGCCGAAGAATATGCCTGGTGGAATGCCTGATATGTCTGCCCTCGAAGGCTTGATGGGACAAGGTGGCATGCCTGACTTGTCAGCTCTTGGTGGAGGCGCTGGAATGCCTGATATGAGCCAAATGTTTGGCGGTGGTCTCAAAGGAAAAGCCGGCGAATTTATGATGAAACGGGCAATGAACAAGATGGCCAAACAAATGCGCAAAAATAAGAAAAAACGGAAATAATCGTTTCTAAGAGGGCCTGGAACACACTGTTCTGGGTTCTTTTAGAAACTACTACTAGAGGAAAGATGTTAAAAAAACTATTTCAACAAGTCATTCGTTTCTTTACAAGATTGTTTTCTTCGCACAGAAAGCCCTTTGAATTTCCTAAAGGATCGAAGAAACCACCCATCAGACCGATTATCTTTGTACCTGGGAGTTCAGCCAGTATCCAGCGATTCAACGGAACCATCCGCATGCTCCATCGCTTTTCTAGAAAAAAGCAAAGTCTCTTAAAAATAAAGGTCAATAAAGATGATTCTATAGAGATGGAAGGAAGACTGAATACGAAAGAGCCGAATCCAATGATTGTGATTGGCTTTGAGAATAATCGTGATGGCTACAGCAATATCAAGCAGCAAATCGAATCCCTTAAGATCGCTCTTACCTACCTTCTTGATCACTATCATTTTACAGAGTTTAAGGCAGTCGGGCACTCCAATGGAGGATTGGTTTTGACTGGTTTACTGGAAAGTGGCTTTCTAGAGAAAAAGAAGGTAACCGTAACCAAGTTGGCTATTATTGGAAGTCCTTACCGTTTCAATCAAGAGATGTATGACGATTTTCAAACATGGAAGCATCGTCTGGGAAAAGAAGTAGAAGTTCTTAATTTTGTTGGTAGCTTTGCTGGAAAATCAGATGGCATCGTTCCCCTCTCTAGTGCCCAAGCAGCACAATCTATTTTTGAGAAACAAGCCTATACAGAAGTGAATTTAAACGGTCGCAAGGCTCATCATTCAGCTTTACCCACTAATCCAGATCTAGTGAAACAATTAAGTCTATTTTTGAATCTATAATTAAATTACATAATTTCGGTTATGTAATTTTTATTTGTCTCTTGCAATCCTTAGGTAAATATGGTACATTTTTTGTAGCGATTACACATACCTAAGGAGGATTTTATGAAAGATCCTAAGTTACTAGAGACAATGAAAGTTTACAAGGGACGGGATGATGTTCCCGCAGATTTTGATGCTTTTTGGAATCAAGCCCTAGCAAAGATGACTGAACTGCCTGAATACAAGCTTGAAAAACGAGATTTCAACATTCCAAATGTCGCTTGTTATGAATTAACCTTTAAAGGAACTAGAAATGGCCTTGTCTATTCAAGAATGATCCTTCCAAAAACGGATCAAAAAGTTCCCGTTATTTTCCATTTTCATGGCTATATGGGACGTTGTTGGGATTGGGCTGATATGTTAGCTTATACAGTAGCCGGCTATGGTGTTGTGTCTATGGACGTGAGAGGGCAGTCAGGCTATTCAACTGACGGAGATCGCTCACCACTTGGAAATACGGTTAAAGGACAGATTATACGTGGAGCTGTGGAAGGTCCGGACCAGCTCTTTTATAAGGATATCTACTTAGATCTTTACCAGTTAATTGAAATTGTAGCCAGCCTCCCTCAAGTTGACGACAGCAGACTTGCTAGCTACGGAGCCTCTCAAGGAGGTGCCCTAGCTCTGGTTGCTGCTGGATTGAATCCCCGAATCCAACGAACTGTAGCCATTTATCCATTCTTATCGGATTTCAGACGTGTATTAGAGATTGGGAACACCAGCGAGGCCTATGACGAGCTTTTCCGTTATTTCAAGTTCCATGATCCATTCCATGAAACGGAAGATCGTTTGATGCAGACTTTAGCCTATATTGATGTGAAAAATTTTGCGCATCGTATCAAAGGACAGGTTCACATGATTACCGGGCTAGATGATGATGTCTGTTATCCTGAGACACAGTATGCCATTTATAATCGATTAGAATGTCCAAAAGAGCATTTAATCATGCCAGAATATGCCCACGAAGCTATGAATGTTCAAGTTAATGATCGAGTCTATAATTGGCTCTGTGGTAGCAAGATTCCATTTCGATATGTAGAAAAATAAATTATAGAAGAAAACATTCAGTAAATCCATGAGGTTTGCTGATTTTATTGTGTTTAAAAGGGATCTAGTATAGAAAGAAAACTAAAAGTTTATGTACAATTGACTAAACAAGACTTAAACCATTGATACAACTGAATTAGAAGCATAAAGTACATTCTTTAAAAAGTGTACCTTATTTTTGTTTTGTACATTATTCGGGAGTGGTATTTTGTATATTTTATAGTTCATCATATTATCAAATCTAATAAATTGATTTGTACATTTTTTACTCAAGTAACAGCAGAAGAAGTGACGGTTCAATTGTACATTTTATTAAAAATATTATGGCTATAATAATAGTATTTGAAGCATAGATAAAGTAGATACAGTGGTATAATAGTGTCAAAAGACTTTCAGGAGAAATGAGATGAGATCGCATACAGTTATTCTAGGCGCTGGTGCTACTATTGCAGCAATTCCAGATGGTGATAAAAATGGGAAAAGCTCTTCAGTTATGAATGGATTGCTAAAAAAACTTAATTTAGAAGAAATTCTTGCTGGTGTTGAATTACAGACAAAGAGCGAAAATTTAGAGGATATCTATTCAGAATTATTTGAGAGAGAAGAGTGCTCCGAAATAGTTAGAAAACTAGAAGAAAGACTTTATGATTATTTTGCTTCGTTGGAGTTACCTGAAGAACCAACAATTTATGATCTTTTAATATTAAGTTTAACTAATAAAGATTGCATAGCTACGTTTAATTGGGACCCTTTACTTATACAAGCTTATGTTCGCTGTTCAAAAATTACTCTGAACCTGCCACAAATTCTTTGTTTACATGGGAATGTAGCTGTCGGTTTTTGTGAAGAACATACTGAGTTTGGAACAGTAGGTTACTATTGCCCAACATGTTATAAAAAATTAAATCCAACAAAATTATTGTATCCCGTAAAAAACAAAGACTATTCTTCTGATGGATACATAAATTGGTGTTGGAAAGCATTAGATTACTTTGTCGATCATTCATATATGTTAACTATTTTTGGATACAGTGCTCCTAAGAGCGATGTAGATGCTGTTAATTTAATGAAAAAAGCATGGGGAAATATTGAAGACCGACCACTTGAAGAAGTTTCTGTAATAGATATTGTAGACGAGGCGACTATGCTAAATACATGGAAAGACTTTATTCATAGCCATCATTATAGGTATTCAAATTCATTTTTTGATTCTTACTTAGCAAAATTTCCAAGAAGAACTTGTGAAACCGTATTTGCAACATTTTCATTAAATGTTCCTTCTGATGGTAGTAGAGGATTTAAAGAAAATTTTAATTGGGACATGATAAAAGAGTTTTTATCTGATATGTTAGTTGAAGAACAGGAAAATAAAGGAAAATCAAATTTAAAATCGAAATATTTAGTTTGGGGTGAAGATGTTAACAAATAATCCAATTAATCATAGTGTACTTAAATTGTCAATGGATTTCGATAATGCTTTTAAACATAAAAATATAGAGGAAATCTATAGACTAATAGAATTTGGAAAAAATATGGAAAACACTATTGATGATATTTCCAAAATTCAATTATTTTATTCTATTGGGACAGCATACGCTGATATATTTGAACTAAGTGATAACTTAGTTTTCAACATAGATACCGATTTTACAGTTCAACAAATTTATTACTTTAGAAAAGCTATAGAAATTTCAAATAACGTTGATATAAATTCTGAGAACAGTAGGTTTGTTTTCCCATTATTATGTTCACTTTACACTAATTATGCAAATTTATTAGATGCTTGTGGTAGAAAGCAGTTAGCTATTAAGATGTATTGTAAATGTATACAAATCAATCCAAGATTCACAATGGCTTGTGGTAACTTGGCTATTTCTCTACATCATTATCGTAATTTTTTGAGTGATAACGAACACCTTCACTTTATTAAAAAAATTAAAAATTTAATTGAAACAAGCATAACTGTTTTAGATCCAAACAAAGTTGATAATGCAGAAAAGCATTTTATTAAACTTTACGAACAATATCTTGATTATAAAGATTTAGATGAATGCTCTTGTAAAAACATTGATTATAATCCTAATTCACAAAAGTATCGTGAATGGTGTTGGAACAACGGGCTATATCTTAATCCACTTAATGACTTACAAGCTGACGATATAAATAGATATGATGACAATCTTTTACTACCAAGTTTATTATTTCAATCGGATAAAGATTTAAACAAATATATTTCTATGTTTAATCAAATTAAGCAAGAATATGTTTATGCGCGTTACCTCTGTTTTAATAGCAATGAGGTTGATTCGGTTCATTATGCTGATGAGAATGTTGACCTTATTGATTGTCTAGAATACGTACAATATTCTATCCGAGTAGAAGGATTAAAAGCAGCTTTTAAAACACTATATTCATTATTAGATAAAGTAGGAATGTTTATAAATGAATATTATTCTTTAAAAATTGAGACTCGACAAGTAAATTTTCATTCAATTTGGAGAACAGATAGCAATTTAGGTAAGTTGTTGGATAAGAATATTGGTCTATCATCTATATTTTGGATATCGAAAGATTTTGAAAATGGTAATAATTCTTTGACAGCAAATCCACACTCAAAGCGATTAAAAACTATTAGAAATTATTTAGAGCATAGGTTTACTAATATCACATTGAATTTTTTTGATGGAAGTGTAGATAATAACGAAAGTAGATTGTATCTAACTGAATTTGAATTGCAAGAGTGTACATTAGATTTATTAAATCTTGTAAGAGAAGTTATTTTTTCACTCAAAAATGCAATTCAAATAAGTGAAAATGAAAAACAATCTACTCTAAGCAGTGAAGTTGCTTTAATTCCGATAAATTATGAAGAAGTAGATTCGGAAGATAAATTATAGCATTGAGCATACAATTTATAGTCGTTATAAAAAGCAATAGTCTAAATTCATTTAACTAATCGACTTAACTAGAGCTAAACCATTGATAAAACTGAATTAGAAGGATAAAGTACACTCATTAAGCAGTGTACTTTATTTTTGTTTTGTACATTATTTGTTGATTGCTTAATCAATACTACATCTCTATCAGGCAATTCAGACTCCATTTAGTCCTCTAAAACCCATGTTGAGGCGGTATCACTGCTTGTAAAAGATTAGAAACCTTTGAACGAAAGGGAGAATGAAAAGCGTGAAGGTAGCTTCTCTAATCGAATAGAGGGTAAGAATCAGAGTAATAGTTCAAGTTGGGCTTCTGGATACTATAGTCTGACATGCTATCAATCTATTTCAGAAGCTGGACAAATTGTAATAACTTTCCTTGAAGGAACTGAGGTAGATTTATAAGAGACTGTGACTGGGAAGTTGCAGTCTTTTTAAGGGTTTAATCGTATAATGAAATTATAAATGTGTATATTGTTTAAATTCTCTGGAGGACACATAATGTTGAATTTAGTAAAAGGTCACCGAGTTAGCTTGGTAGAAAACCTGTTTGAATCATTTACAAAGTTAACTGAACATCATTTGATGGCGAATGTACACGCAGAAAAAATATTAGAGGTTTTTCAACACTTTATTGCGATTCATGACGAGCCCTTGTTTTTTATTTTGGAATTGCCTGTCAGTATTGATAGAGAAAAAGTGATAGCAAAGAATATTATTAAGGAATCCCATAAGGATGTTTATTATATTGATGGTTGTTCAAGAGAGGAATGTCTAGCACTGTTGATTAGATACGGTGATTTGCTTGTTAATGATGGACTAAGTAAGTTTGGATTTGGTGGGCATAAAAGTCATGATGAGATCATACTTGATAGCTATAATGTTGTGACAATTTATAGTAAAGAACTATCGAAATTTAATGACTTTTTTGAACCTCATGATATTCAATTTGTAGAAGAACTAGTGACAGCTTGGAAAACTTTTTCTAAGACTTCACCAGGAATCTCTGAAATCTATGAATGTAATGGAAAAACTGTTTATGATTTGCCTGAAGAATTAGCTGAATGGGGAATATATTTAGCTGAAACTCGAACAGAATAGGCCTATCTATAGGATTAGAAAGAGAATACTTCAATTCCTTAAAATTTGATTTAGAGCAAGGTGGAGATTGAAGTTGTAAGATAAATAATGGTTATTTATGGCAGAACTCTGGTTCTGCCTTTTTTATTTATGAAGTATATGAAATATGACATAAAAGACTAAAGAAAAAAATGCAAAACATTTAATAAATTAGAATTTTCTTGCTACTTTTTGAAAAATATTTTTTCCTTACAGAATCCTTAAAAATATTTTTTATACTATTTACAAAATTAAAGGAGGAATAAAATATGAACAAATATATTTTAGAAACAAATGACCTAACAAAGGTTTTTGGAAAACAAAAAGCTGTAAATAATGTGTCTTTAAAAATCGAGGAAAATTCAGTGTATGGATTACTAGGACCTAATGGTGCAGGTAAATCTACGACATTAAAGATGATTACAGGTATGTTACACAAGACGTCAGGTAAAATTATGTTTGAAGGACATGAATGGAGTAGAAATGATTTATCAGATATTGGTGCTTTAATCGAGATGCCACCCTTATACGAAAATTTAAGTGCAAGAGAAAATCTTAAAGTTAGAACATTATTACTTGGATTGCCTGAAGCAAGAATTGATGAAGTTTTAGAAATTGTAGATTTAAAAAATACCGGAAAAAAGAAAAGCGGTCAATTTTCTTTGGGGATGAAACAAAGATTAGGTATTGCAATTGCTTTATTAAATAATCCTAAACTATTGATACTAGATGAACCGACAAACGGATTAGATCCATTAGGAATTCAAGAATTACGAGATTTAATACGAAGCTTTCCAAAAAAAGGAATAACAGTAATTCTGTCTAGTCATATTTTAGCAGAAGTGGAACAAACTGCTGATCATATAGGAATTATACATGATGGAGAATTAAAATATCAAAACACAATTAATCATAATGAAAATTTAGAAGAACTTTTTATGGATGTTGTAAAGAATGGAAAGAGGGTGTAGCTTAATGAAAAATTATATTTTTGCAGAAAATTTGAAACACAAACATAGCTTTTTGTTGAAGATATTACTCATTGCCCCGATTATAGCTTTACTAAATGCATTTGTATTAATGCCATCATATTTTAGCATAAACGCATACAATTGGTGGTATGTTATTTTAATGCCGGCAACTTTCGCTTTAATACCTGCAATGATGCATAGAAAAGAAGAGAGAAAATTAAACTACCGAGCAATTTTTCCACTCAATATTGATTTAAAAAAGATATGGATTTCAAAAATATTAACAGCTTCAATTTATCTAAGTATAACTGCTATTTTGCATATGCTAGGAGTATTTGTTTTTCAATTTTTCATTGGAGAACAATTAACAGGAAACTATGCATTCACGACATTGTTATTCGCAAGTGTATTATTGGTTATAACTAACATATGGCAAGTTCCGTTTTGTTTTTTCCTGGCTAAAAAGTTTGGGTTTATAGCAAGCATTGTAGTAAATGCTGTATTAGGTCTTGTGGTAGGAATTTTGTTAGCTGACGGTTCTATGTGGATTTATTGCCCTTATTCTTGGGGGATTAGATTGATGGTACCCGTTATGCGTATTTTACCGAACGGTGTTCCAACAGAAGTATCAAATCCAATGGTTTTAAACACATCCTTACTTGTTCCTTGTATTTTATCAATATGTTTGTTTACATTATTGACTTTCATTACTGCAAAATGGTTTTCTAAGCAAGAGGTGAAGTAATGATGAATATATTAAAATCAGAGTTTTATAAATTGAAGCATACATGGGTTCCATGGGCTCACTTTATCTTACCTGTTTTATATGCCCTATTCTTCTATGGGGCAGCAACTATGACAAGTCTAAAAAATTTTTCTGATATGGATATCATAAAAAATTATTTTGTACTTTTAGGAGCGGTATTACCAATAATCTGTGGTGTTATTACATCTAAGGTTGTTGACATGGAAGCAAGTGCTGGACGATTTCAAGTGATTCTATCAACTACAAAATCCAGAAGCAAGGCTTATGGCGGAAAACTTATAATGCTCTTATTGAGTTTCCTATTTTCTATAAGTTTAGCAGTTTTTATATTTGCAATGCTATTTGGTAATCAACGGACTATGGCTTGGTTAATTGAATTATTATTAGTTTTTATAGGATGTTTATCTACATATATGATTCATTTATGGGTATCAATTATGTTAGGTGGTGGTGCATCTATTGGATTGGGATTTGTAGAAACATTGATTGCTTTACTTTCAATAACCAATTTAGGTGAAAACATCTGGTATTTTTTACCTTGTACTTGGTCATCGAGATTATCTGCAACATATATTGTTGGTAGTGAATTGGCTGATAGCTCATATTTAATTAAAGAGTTTACCATGTGGGGATATGTAGCAATACCTATTACAGTAGTCATTTTTACTGGCTCTTTATTATGGTTCAATAGGTGGGGTGGAAAGTCGATCAGTGAATAATAGCTCTAAATGTATTTGTAAATGGAATATGGTATAATAATAAAATATTTATAAATATGGAGGTGGTTTGGTATGGCAAGAATTCTTGTTATAGATGATGAATTAGATATGCTGACTCTAATCAAGAATATTTTAATAAAAGGAGATCATATTGTTGATATTTACCAAACCACGGTAGATATTGATGAAAATAGTTTGGGGAAATATGACTTAATATTACTTGATGTAATGATGCCAGAGGTTGATGGAATCAGCTATTGTAAAAATATACGTAGCAAAGTGGATTGTCCGATTATCTTTTTAACTGCAAAAGCAATGGAAACGGATATAGTAGATGGCTTATTAAGTGGAGGAGATGACTATATTACCAAACCATTTGGTGTTGGTGAATTGTTAGCAAGGGTAGAAGCTCATCTGAGAAGAGAACAAAGAGAAAAACATTCGAGTTTAAACCTAGGGAATATAAGATTTGATTTATCCTCCAATCAAGTATTTGTGAAGGAAGAAGAAATTCATCTGACAAAGTCTGAGTATCAAATTTCGAAACTTTTAGCAAAGAGAAAGGGACAAGTTTTTTCAAGAGAACAAATATATGAAATGATTTTTGGATTTGATGGGATTGGTGATTCTTCTGCCATATCAGAACATGTAAAAAATATTAGAGCAAAGTTCTTAAAATTTGGTGAAAATCCAATTTCTACAGTTTGGGGGATTGGTTATAAATGGAATTAATTAGAAAAGGACAGTCGCTCAAAATAGTATTTCTTAAATACTTAATGACTGTTGGAGTTGGTTTAGGATGTGCCATCGTACTAGCTTTATTAACTTTTACAGCGTTTTATAGTGTTGGTTTGATTCTTCCGGCTAACCATACAGAAAATTTATTACAAGAAAATAAATATAAAATTTTAAATAAAATAGATTTTGATGAAGCATTGATACCTAAAGGAGCTAGCTATATGTTTTTATCGCCAGATGGTGAAGTGATAAAAACTAATATGGATGAAGCTATTCAACTGAAAGCTAAGAATTTTCACAATCATGAGGGATTTTCAACTCCATATTCTTCATTTATAGAATTTAAAAGGAATGATGGATATGTATTAATCCATTATTCACTAGAGCCACACTACAATAATGATTGGATGGAAAAATATTTCCCTAGTGTAGATTTACTATTAATATTTTTATTAATCATTTTCTTTTTAATGAGTGCATTTGTGGCTACTCTAATCTGGGCAAAACGAATAACAAGGCAATTATCGCCAATGCTAGAGGCATCAGATAAAATCGCCAACCAAGAATTAGACTTTGAAATAGGAAGTTCAAATATCAAAGAATTTAATGATGTCTTAAATAGCCTTGATATAATGAAAAAAGCCTTAAGTGATTCATTAAGAGAAAATTGGATTAAAGAAGAGAATAAGAGAAGTCAGATATCGGCATTAATGCATGACTTAAAAACTCCGGTTTCTATTGTCCAAGGTAATGCTGAATTGTTAAAGGTAACTGATCTAACTGATGAACAAAAAGATTATGTAGAGTACATTATAAAAAATTCAACACGTATATCAGATTATACAAAAGCTCTGATGGAGATGAATCAGTCAATTAAATTAAACTCGTTGAATTTAAAAAAAGTAAAGGTGTCAGAAATAATCGAAAGAGTTAGTGAAATAGCGAGAGAGATTACACTAATACATGACCGTACTATATCTAAATCTATTAATTGTGAAGATTCAGATGTAATGATAGATGTACAATTATTTGAAAGAGTCATTCAAAATATATTTAGTAATGCTATTCAATATTCACCAGACAAATCCAACATTGAATTACTAATAATGACTACAGATAATATACTTTCAATATCTGTGATAGACGAAGGCCCAGGATTTTCTAATGAGGATTTAAAACGAGGAACGGAGCAATTTTACCGTGGAGATAAGAGTAGACATTCAGCTACAAACTATGGTTTAGGTTTATATAATTCTTGGAAAATAATGTTATTACATAATGGACGCATCATATTAGAAAACAACTCGAATAAACATGGTGCATGTGTAAAGTTAGAATTACCATTACTATAATAGAACAGGAATTGTTTTCAAATGGAATTTATTAAAAATATATCCTTTTTGCTTTTGGTGTAGAATAGAAAATTTACTCCGCTATCAAGCAAGAATCGTACATAGTAGAAAGCTAAATGAACTTTGATAACTGAACAAATTCTAAAAGTCAACTTATAAATTTCTTGAAGGAACGGAAGAAAATCTGTGAGTAACTGTAACTAGTAAGTTACAGTTTTTTATTTTGAATAATGATATAATAGGATAAGAAAAAAATGAAAACGCTATATATTTGAAAGTTGATTAGGAAAGTAGAAAGTATGAAAACAATTGATATGATTATTAAATCATCAACTGAATTTTAGAACGATTTAGTTTATCAGCTTTCAGATACGGTGAGACACATTTTAATTTTATTATTAGGGAAAGCAACTAGATAGCGCATTATTAAGATATTTTTACATATAGGAAACTAAAGTGTAGACGAACTGGATGGGTTACTAGTGAAAACTGCAAGAAGTGTTGGAAGGTGAATCGGAGAGTGCTTGATGAATTTTATTAGTAAGATAGCCATAAATAAAGGCTGGTCAGATGATAAAAAATATTGTGTGACAGATCAAAATCAGCAAAAATATTTCTTGCGTGTTTCTGATAAGGAGAAGTTAGATTCTAAAAAATATGAATTTGATATGATGGAGAAAGTAGCTTTTCTTAGAGTTCCTATGTGTAAACCGATTAGCATAGAACTCTGTGATGACGAAGTGCATTCTTTACACGAATGGATAGACGGGAAAGATGCAAGAGAAACCATTTTAACTGTTTCAAAAGAACAACAATACTTTTACGGAGTAGAAGCAGGAAGAATCCTTCAAAAAATTCATTCACTCCCTATTACAGAAGTTCGTGAAGATTGGGAGGTCTTTTATAATCGAAAAATTGATGACAAAATCTTCAAATACAAAGAATGTCCCGTTCAATATGAAAATGGTCAGACCTTTATTGAGTTTTTAAATGCAAATCGAGAATTGTTAAAAGATAGACCTCAGGTTTTCCAACATGGAGATTATCATATCGGGAATTTCATGATTGGTGAAGATGGAGAAATTTATGTCATTGACTTTGATCGATTTGATCTTGGAGATCCTTGGGAGGAATTCAATCGTATTGTATGGTCTGCTCAAGTCTCTCCCTCTTTTGCGTCTGGTATGATAGATGGATATTTTGATTATAAGGTTCCGGATTTATTTTGGAAGCTTCTCGCTATCTATATTCTAAGTAACTTAGTAGGAGCACTTCCCTGGGCTGTACCTTACGGAGTTGAAGAAATAGCAGTAATGCAAAATCAAGCTAAGGAAATTTTAGAATGGTATGATGATATGAAGCAAATCATTCCTAGTTGGTATTTGATTGAGAAAAAAGCTGAATAATAAAAGAGTTGATTAAAGAAGAATTTGGTAGTTGGGACGTTAAAAGTAAAGAGACTCAACAAGTTTACAAGTTAGCAAGTAAATTTTTTAAGTGACAATTATCAGCTATAAAGTTGAAAAATGGTAACTATAAAATAGTTTCATTCTACATTTTAATTTTAAACAACAACTCAGTTACTTTCGTTCTTTAATATAGGAGTATACTAGCACCACATGTTGAGTGTGTAAGTTTGTTAGTGAAACGTAGCTAAATCTCTCGCTTTTTTATTTCAAAGCTCCAGTGGAGCTTTGAACTCCCAAACCTTTTGAGTCCCACAGATGCATTATAACGGGGCTGTAGCATTGATGTCAAAACTTTCACCTCCTATATAAACAAATTCTATCCAACGTTTAAAAAGGATCAGTAGCTGATAATATATAGCGGTTTGCATCGTGACGACAAGTAGGTGGATTACGATTATTTGTAATTTATAAAATCTATGATGAGAGGTACGTGATTAGAGGTATCAAGTAATTTTTATTTTGCTAGAGCAAGCAACAAATCTTCTTCATAAGGACTATGCTAAGCAGATGTATCAGATACTAGATTTAGATAAATTTGAATGAGTTATGATGAATCAACTTCTAGACCACATCAGCATTTAAGAGGATAGGAAAATTAGAGTACCCTTCACAGAGGGAACTGAGGTACAGTTATAGAAAAAGAAAGGCTGTAATAACAGCTGGAAAACATTTTCGTTACAGCCTAATTTGCGTTTTTGTGGTATACTGAAATTGTTGAATGACTTTGAAAGCAAACAAGAAAAATAACTATTAAGGCTTTTATATTTGATAGTTATATTTTCGAAAATATAATATAATCAAAGATATTGCAGATGGATAATAAAATATGACTAGAGAAAAAGCGTTTAAAACTATTGAAGAGCAGATTTTGATTCAACGGGGCAGGAATTTGAAGATTACCGATGAGCCAGGGATGGTAAGTTTTATTCAGCAGAAAAATTATTTTAATTCTATAAATGGTTTTGAAACTATTTTTTTGGAGACCTCTAACCCTAAAAAATATATGAAAAGAGTCTCTTTTAAAGATTTTGAGAGAATATACACATTGGATAGAAATATAGCTAAGTACCTATTTCAAGAAATCGAAAAGATTGAGGTTGAACTGAAGTCGAGAATTGCATACGAATTTTCAAAAGTTCATTGCAATAATGGTATTGCTTCTAACTTAAAGTATTTAGATATCAATTGTTATGTGCTACCGATAGCACACAATCGAAATTCTTTTACAGAGTATTTTTATACTCATGGAGATAATAAAAAAACGCATTCTTTTTTTAGAGTGCATACTATTTCTGCCAAGATTAAAGATGTAATGTTTACAGGTAAAATTAGTACCTCTCATACTCGTAACGGAGATGTATATTACAACCTAGAAGGTGATTTTGATGGAATAGTTGATGACCTTAAAATAAATCAATATCGAGGGAGATTTTCAATAAAAGCTTCTAATACTCCTAGTAATATTTCTTCATTAAACGGTTCTATGAATGTGACGATTCAAATTAATAACATAGAGGGAAGATTTTTTGAATTATCTTATTCAGACTTCTGTAAAATTAAATATCCATATATTTCTAGCTATAAAAATCCTCCGCTTTGGGTTATTATTGATACACTAATGTTGAATGACTTGCTGGTTTTATTCCAAGGATTAGACATTGCTATACAAAATAAAATTATGAGTGAGATGGGATTTGATTCCTCTATTAGTGGGAGTCGAGAAAAATTCATTAACGCTTGTGAAATACTGCGTGAGTTGAGAAACCAATTGGCACACTTTGGTCTCATAACCAGATATAGGACGGGAAATAGTATTCTAATCAATAGACTTTTTATCTCTGATTTGTTACTTACTCCTAAAAGGAATAATAGAGTTTTAAAGTTTTATCAAGGTTTAAAAATTTTAAATTCTTTTAATAGATTCTCTCTTAAAAGGATTGATCGAGCTATTCAATCATATTATTTAAAAAATATGTTACTATTGAAGTTTGATATTAATAAAAATTTTTTTAATAGAATTGGCAAGTAAGTGTTGCAAAAAGTTGCTGGTTATGATAGAATAATATAGTTATATTTTAGTGCCACGACGGCGTGAAATCCTTGAAAGAGGTTTTCAAAAAGTCATAAGGGGGAAGGTTAATAAACTTTCCTCCTTATTTTATTTATTTAGATAAGTTGAAAATAGTGTTGAAGATGTTTGATTTCTGAAGTACCTTGAATTGTATAGAGTTTACATGCAGTTTAGAATTTCTGATTTATTATCCAGAGGATAGAACCGCTTATTGAAGATATTTTAGAAAGTTAGTCATTACCAAAGTTAATATTTATTTCTACAGTATAATTCTAAAATCACTTTTTTTCTCTTTCGTCTATTAGTATAGAAAAAAGCTAACACTACATGTGGAGTGTGTGAGTTTGTTAGTGAAACGAAATTAATCCTCAAAAGGTTTCCCAAAACTTTTGAGTCCCACAGACGCATCATGAGGAGAAATCATGAGGGATATTATCAGTTGAATAAGTAAGAGTATAATCTACATCTCCAAAGTAGGAGTGGCTAGTTCCAGCAGAAAGACCTTCATAGGTTTTATAACTGAATAGATCGACTTACTTTGTTGTCGAATTTTTCCTGTTCTTCAAGTAATTCTGAGGAATAGACGACAACTTTAAAATCAAATAAGCTAAAAACGCTCTAAAATCATTAAATTGATATTAAAGTGTTTTTTATTGTCAAAATATACAATTGAAAAAATTTCCAGCTTTTTTAAAATCACTATCTCAGATGACAATTTAATCAAAATATGATATAATACAGAAAAAGTAAAAATAACAAAAGTAACTTACCAAAGTAAAAGAAAAAAAGTATATAGATAGCCACGGCGGATATTCCTTTCATCGTTTAGAAGGAGTTGCTGTGGTTATCGTTGTTGCTGAGCTAGTTAATTGCTCTTATTACTTAGATGAAGTTACTTTTATTATTGAATTAATTTAAATAATAATAACGATCAATGAAAGTACTCATCGATATTTCCTTTTTGCAGTTTAGAGCTCAAAGGAGAACAGTACTGATTTGGTCGTTTTTTTGCGTATTGACATCCTAAAAGCCAGTCAGAACCTTCAGTCATGATAAACAAGGAGAATTAATGAAATTTGTAGTTTATAAACATTCGCTGGTTTTAGGTGATAACAACATCGTGACAAAGCAATTGATTGCACTCAAACATGATGATGGCACATTACAATTCACTGATTTTCATAGATATGTAAAATCTGCCACAAAGATTAAATCTATTTCAGACGATGGAAACAAACGATTTTCATACGTTGTTAAATTTTTGAATTTTATATACGGAACAGTTGGGGTTAACAATCTTGATCAACTAACTTTAGAAATGGTCAAGGAGTTTTTTATGCTTTATGGTTTAGGACAACTTCCAGAAGATAGAAAAAATAGAAAGAAAAGTACAGTCGAAAAATGTGTAAATGCAGTTCTTGATTTTTTAACTCTATACTTGAATGAACGAAAAGGAAAGGTTAAATTGAAGCCAAAAGACCTTTATTCTATCAATACGTTTACCAATAGACGAGGCAGAGTCATCAAAAGAAAAGAGCTGAATTTTGAGATATTTGTTGATGATAGCAACACACAGAAGTCAATTTTTAGAGATATGCCAAACAGCGCCTTTGAAATGCTCTTCGCTCACATTGCTCAATGTCACAAGGATTTACTTATGGCTGTTGCCTTGGGAGCATTTGTTGGTTTAAGACCATCAGAAGCTTGTAATGTAAGACGTGAAGATAGCCCTTTGGGGGCAGGTATCATATTTCACCAAAGTGATAATCAAGTATTTAAAATTGAGGTTGATCTGCGAAAAGAAATGCCCCTTAGAAGCGATTTAAAGTCAACTGGACGAATTAAAAAGGAAAGACTTCAAGCTGTACCTTATATCTTCTTAGAGGTCTTTTTAGACACCTACAATGACTATATGAGCTACCTAGAAGGTAAAAGGTATGAGAAAGATTATGGTCCATTAAGCCTTAACAAGCAAGGGAAAGCATTGTCATACGATGTGTACTATCAACGATTTCGTAAGATTATTCGCGAAGAAATGATTCCAATATTTCTTAAATCTGATGACCCAGAGGTTGTCTTTTTTGGTCAACTCTTGCAAGAAAATAATATTTCACCCCATATCTTTAGGCACTGGTACACCACACAATTGGTTTTGTCAGGTGTTAATGAAGTTAGTGAACTGATGTCTGCTAGAGGAGACAATTCACCAGAAAGTGCTTGGGTTTATTTACAAAATAAAGGAGAAATTGCAAAACAATATGGTCAGGTTAATAATGGTGTTTTTGAATATATGAACTGGCAAGCAGAAAAATTGTTTGGAGAAGATTAAAAGGAGTAGCTATTGGTAGTAGATTTAAAAAATTATCTTGAAAGAATATTAGTCGAGTTAGGTGCTGCTACAATAAAACACCGTGAGAAAGTCAGTGGATTCTTACTAGACAATGAATGGTTTGGTGTGTCTATAAATCTTGATGATTATACTATTTCTGAAAAAGATGCTGAAGTTCTTAAAAATCACATCAAAGACTATCTAACAACACCTCCTGGAATTAAGAGTATGGAAGGAATCTTTTCAAAAAAATTTCCTTCTACAAGTGAATTATTCGTACAATTTGCTGAAGAAGAAAAGCTGAGTGAAACAAATCGTTTCTATCTACTTGATTTTTTAGCATACTACTTAACAAAGGATTTGTTTCTATATAGTGATGCTGAAGTAGAGACCTTAGTAGAAGTAGCAACAGAAGTTCTTACGAAGTCACAAGGCAATATCCTCATTCAATTTATTAAATGGCTACTCAATAAAGGCGTTACTCGTTATCGAGTAAGTTTTGAAATGACAAAGCGTTACACGATTGAGAGTGCAAATGGAGCGTATGAATTAGATGAATACCTTGAATTAATGTACTACCTATTCAACGAAAACTACATCATAAAAAATGATATGTTGTGTAAAGCAGCAAATTCAAAAAACTATGCAGATACATGGTTGTATCTAGGGTTACATTTTATTTGCGCACTAAGATCAACAGACTTAGAAAGATTAGGACATCCTAAATTAACAAGAGAACCATTAGAAGTTTTAGAAGCAGTAGTAGATGGAACTTGGAGTAGTAGTGAAGCTAGAAGGACTTTACTAAGTATTACAACAAGATTGACTTATTTAAACTTAACACCTAATAAAACCAAAAACGCTTCTAATGTTGCTCAGTTAAAGTTTCATGTCCCAGAAAGTTGTCAGGTTCTTATTGGAACGTTATTGGCTATCTGTGAGGCACATTTCCAACTTCAAATACCATACAATGCAGAAAATCCATTGATCAGACAAATTAAAACTTATGAAAAGATTACTAGTTATATGGGAGAGGAAATCGGAAATTTATTTTTAGAGCGTAACTTTAGTAGTCGTTCTGCAAACAAGTCCTACTTACAATCTGTCGCAATGTTAGCAGATGATGTTCTTGAAGAAAAGTCAGAACTGAATATTAAAGGTTATTTTCTAGCAGCATTAGCTCGTAGCCATAAAGGGGATTTTAATGAATTTGCACAAACCACAACAACGTATCTAAAAGATGCCCAACTCGGACAACTAAAACCTGAAATGGTTGCAAAAGAGCTATTTGAACGAGGCGTATTATCCATGATTCCGTCTATGCTCTTGACCATTGTAACTAGAGGAAAGTATAAAAAATTAAGTCCAAGCCAACAAACTCAAATGATTAAAAGTTTAGATTTAACGCCAATTGAAATTGAAAAAACGTTGGAATTGAGTATTAGGGCTGATTCACGTTCGCAACAAGCATTAAAAACTCTAATTGAAAATAATGTTGATCCTGAACAATTACTGACGATCTGTCATCGAATTGGTAACGGAGAAGCTTTTTCTAAGCAAGGAGAGAGTATGTGTCTTTTATCTGCACTAGGGAAACTATGTCCCTATGATGACCGTCAGCATTGCGTCGGCTGTCAGTATGAATTACAAACAAAATCTACCTTGCTTTTGTTAATTGGTGAGTTTAATCGACTCAATAAACAATATCAAAAATTAAAGAATGAACTTGAACGAGGAAAGGTTCGAGCCATTCTTGAGAAGCAGATTAAACCATGTCTTACAGAAATGTTGCAAGCTTTATCAGAACAGTATGGCGAAGCTGTATTGTCTGATTATGAGGATATTATTAAGGAGTTAGTCAGTTGAATAATCAATCAAAATTATTTCGTAAAGTAAATGAAATTATCCTGTTTGATGACAATATGATTGAGAGCGCAAAAGAATGTTTTCAAGACTATGTTGAAAAAGGGATTATTCTAACCACCAATTTTGAAGAAAATAAATGGGAAACGACTAATGAATATTCTAACGTTAGCTTCATTTTTAACTTGAATAAATTCCAATATAAAAGGTTTTATGAACAAGTATTTCAATTATCTTTTGATGATTTTGTTACCTACTTAAAGAGTTTTATAGTGCTATCTATGGAACATCATGTTTTAATCACTCTCCAAGCCTTTTTAAGAGATATAAAGAAATTAGTCAGAGAACTAAAAGTGAACGAAGCCTTCTCATTAGCAAATATGAAGATTTCCAACCCCTCAGTATGTATAGATTTTCTTTCTACACTACCATGTTTAGAGAGTAACGAATTAACCCAACTGATTGAGCAACTAGATGAACTTTTAAATGTTAGTTATCAACTGAACACTAAAAAACAGCGAAAGTTAGCCCAATTTCAATCCTATTTTTTATTTAATGATATTTTAAACGACTATTGGGTTAAATCATTATTAGATGAGGAAAGATTGTTTTACTACCCTCTTTACTTATGGTGACAAATAACAGCAGTAGTACCACTTAGACCAAGGGAGTTTTTGCTCACTCAGAGAAATTGTCTCACAGAAAAAGACGGAAAATATTACTTAACTCTCAGACGAAATAACTTAAAAGGAAAAGACAAGGGAGTATCCCATAAAATTTCAGAGGATTATTATTTAACAACTTACGAAGTACCATTTAAGCTTGCGAGTGAGATTTTAAATTATTTAGAGCTAACCAAAGACTTATCATCTACACAGTTAGATACCCTATTTGTGACAGACTCTCATTATCGGAAATGGAAACGTATTGCTAGTACTAAAAACCGTTTCTTGACGTACAGTAACTTAAATACAATTTTAAAATATTTCTTTAATGAGATTGTATCTCAACAGTATGGGTATTTTGTCCATCATATCAATTCCCCAAATCAATTAGACGATCATGAGATTAATTTCATTCATATTGGAGATACTAGACACATTGCAATGATCAATTTGATAGCAGAAGGAGCTAGTCCAGTAACAGCAATGCTCTTAGCTGGACATGATAGTATCACAACATCTTCACATTATTTTTCAAATCTGAGTCAGTTTATTGAATGTAGGAGCTATCAGCTTTATCGTAAATTAACAAACTCTCAAACGTCTTACGCTATAAGTAAAACTCAACATAAATACACCATTAATAAAAACTATGTTCCTCTTGATAATAAGGGCAGATGTTATTCACCTCGATTTGCGGAAGGTGATTATTCAGACTGTCTTAAAGTCATTAGCTCACATGCAGAGCTTGGTGCTTGTACTAGTTGTCCATTTTACAGAAAAGCTGGAAAAGATTATTTCTCTATTATTTCTCTATGGATAAATCCTTTAAGAAATCAATCGACGAGGAAGCTTTAATTGTAGATGAGGCTATAAAAAGAGTTCGACAAGGAAAGGGGAATATAGAAGATATTGGTGAGGCATTATTAAAACTTAAAACAGTTAGTCATTCTTATCAAGAATATCTAACTGAAAAACATTTATCCTTACAGGAGTTCTCAAATGGCTAGAAAGAAGTATATTGATAATCAAGAATTGCTATTATTATTTGAACATTATTTACTGGAACATTGTTCGAATAATCCTAGACTATTCAAAATTCCACAGTTTGGAAATTACCTTAGAAGCAACGGATTTCCGCAGGTTGCAGACACAACGATTAGAAGAAACAAAGAATTTAGACAAGCCCTTAATGATAGATTGGAACTATTTGAAGACGACACTTATCAAACAGTTATAACGTATAAAACTCTAGATGTAGAACGTTTCTTAATGACCAATAGAACCCCTAAAGCAATCAAATCAGCATTGATGGAACTTAACAATTATTATAAAAGAGTTGTTGATGCAGCAATAGAATATAAGGAAGAAGCCAGTAAGCTCAAAACAAGAGTTTCAGAGTTGAAAAATGAGGTAGCACAACTTAATGAAAAGAATGCTGAAATAAAGGAGCAGACAGCGTTAAACAAAGAATTATTAGAGGAAAACAAAAAGTTAAGGAATCTTCTTAAAACTAGTTTGTATCCTGATATTGCGAATGAATTGTTAAAAGAAGAGGGCTTGTTAAAATCTGATCAGCAACTAGTAACTAAGAAGTATCTTAGTGAGAATGTTATTACTTCAGACACAAAAATATCTTTTGAAAAACATACTCATACTGAAAAGCAAACAAGCAAAAGTAAGATTTTGGAAATAAAAGACTTACTGGATAACAAGACTAAGTATTAGGAGGAGAAAATGTCAGACTTAATCACTGATTTTCCAGCCTTATTGAACTATTGGGACTTTGACAAGAATATCAAAATAGATGTAGAAAAAATAACAATTACCAGTAAAAAACACATTAACTGGAAATGTCCTACCTGTTCTTATGAATGGAAAGCAAGTACATCAAAATCTTATAAGAATATTCAAAATCATTCAAAAATCTGTCCTGTATGTGAGCTTGGAAAAGTGTTCATAAAAGGGGAAAACTCTATATCTGCAAGGATTCCTAACTTTCTAAGGTACATAAACTTTCATTATGAAAATATAGAAACCATTCAGGAAGAGATTGATAATTTATCTTTTTCTTCAAAGAGGTTATTTCACTTCAAATGTCCTACCTGTCATGTTGGTTGGAAAGATGTAGCAAACACTTCTAAATTAATCAATAAACATAATCAAGAGCTTGTTCATGTCGGATGTAATGAAAGTACACATTTTGTACCTTACACTAAAGCATACCCTAATCTTCGGAAAATTTATCTTCCAGGGGAGCAAAACGATGTAGAGTTTAATGATCTGAAGTTAAGTGACAATGTTACAATCCCTAGAAATTGGAAATGCGACAAATGTGACCATATCTTTAAGTTGTCTATTGATCAGCTAATTTCAAGAATCAAAAGATATAGTTTCTATTGTACTAACTGTAAAGCTACATTCGATACCCCAATTAAAGTGAAAGCGAACCCCCTATTACATACAGATAGAAATCTTTTTAAGCAATTTATTCCAACTCATGTAAAAAGTAATATGATTGATAGTTTATCCAACATCTTAGTAAGATGGCAGTGTTTTAAATGTCATGGTCAATATGAATGTAGTGTTGTCAAAAGGCATCTTGAAGGCTGCCCTTATTGTGATAATAAATTGATGTTAAAAGGATATAATACTTTACAAGAAACTCATCCTTATTTAGAGAAATTTTGGGATAAAAGTAATGATAAACCTATTTCTGAATACTGGTATAAGTCTTCTAAATGCATAAATTGGAAATGCCCTTGCTGCAAAGTCAGTTTTTATTGTAGTCCAATTGAAATGATTTTAAGAACCGACTTAGAGAATAGTAATTTTCAAACTTGTCCTAATCGTTGTGATTGGGATACACTTGTTTTTAACAATGATATACTCTATAATTTCCCAAAATTACAGGAAGAATGGAGCGATAAAAATGGATTGCCTGTTCATTTAGCATTGAGCCACATTGAAACAAAAAAATATTGGTGGAAGTGTTCTGTTTGTCAAGGTGAATACCTTTGTTCAATTCCAATAAGAAAAGAAGTAATAGATAGCTGTCCATATTGTAATGATGAACAAGCATTAAAAGGTTATAATACAATTGCAGATACTTATCCTGAGTTGTGTGACCTTTGGAGTAGCAAGAATGTAGAAAAACCTGATGAGGTGACGAAATCGTCAGAAACCGAGAATAAAATATTTAATTGGATTTGTGATTGTTGTGATTTAGAATTTCAGGAGAGATTAGGGATTGTTCTAGGTGTGTTTACAAACAATAATTCTAATAGTCTCAATTCTATATGTCCTTACTGTAATAAAAAAATTCCTAAACCAAATGAAACACTAAGCTATGTTAAACCGTACTTAAACAATGAATGGGTAAAAGAACTGAATGGTGATATTGATACCTTCTTTTATGATTCAAATGCTTTAACCAATTGGATTTGTCGAAAATGTCACAGAAGTTTTAAAGCAAAAATTTCTGATCGCCACAAAAACGACCAATGTTGTCCATATTGTTCTTTTAAGAAGACTGCAAAAGGTTATAATGATCTTGAAACAACACATCCTTGGTTAATTAAAGAATGGTCATCATTAAATAAACAAGAAATGTCTTCAGTAAGGGCAAATTCAACATATAATGCATGGTGGAAATGCCCTGTATGTACTGGAGAATATCAGAAAGTTATTAAAGAAAAATTTTACAGAGAAAATTCTTGTCCATACTGTAGAAATCAAAAAGTATTAAAAGGATTTAACGATTTAGCAACAACGCAACAAAGTCTAATGAATGAGTGGGATTATCTAAATAACTCCTTGATAGTAAGTCCAACTGAAATTACAGAGTTGAGTATTCTGCCTGTATGGTGGATATGTCAAGAAAATCTTAATCACCGTTACAAAATTCAAGTAAAAGAAAGAATGGCATACAAAAAACGCAATAAAAGGTCGTGTTCCATTTGCAAAGGCCACAGAAGAAAGCAAGAACACTTTGTACAGTTTGAAAAAATATAGATAAATAAAAACACTCTAAATTTCATTAAATTGATATTAGAGTGTTTTTTTATTGTCAAAATGTACATTTGAAAATTTTTTAGTTTTCACTTAAATAAAGTACATTTTCAACTGAATTGAGAGTAGTAAAAAATTTCCAGTGTTCACTTAAATAAAGTACATAATTGAGTATAATTGGCTTAAAAAATTTTTTTGGTTATCCTTTTGGATACAAAACAGTCCTATAGATACCCTATGACATCTTTCCGAAAAACTATAATTTTCTTGAAAAATATATCTGGCTATGCTATACTACTAGTATAGAAAGATTTGGAGAAAAACATGAAACGCGATATCTTATTAGAACGGATTGATAAACTCAAACAAGTCATGCCCTGGTATGTATTGGAATATTATCAATCGAAACTGGCCGTTCCATACAGTTTTACAACTTTGTACGAATACTTAAAGGAATACGATCGATTTTTTACCTGGGTTTTGGAATCTGGTATATCGGATGCTGACACCATGGCCGAGATCCCCTTAGACGTTCTGGAGCACATGACCAAGAAAGACATGGAATCCTTTATTCTTTACTTACGTGAACGTCCTCTGCTCAATGCCAATACGACAAAAAACGGGGTTTCCCAAACAACGATTAACCGTACCCTTTCTGCATTATCTAGTCTTTATAAGTATTTGACTGAGGAGGTTGAAAATGAGCAAGGTGAACCTTATTTCTATCGAAATGTTATGAAGAAAGTTGCTACCAAGAAAAAGAAAGAAACCTTGGCGGCTCGAGCTGAAAATATCAAGCAAAAACTCTTTTTAGGGGATGAAACAGAAGGTTTCCTTAACTATATCGACCAGGAGTACCCACAAACACTCTCAAACCGCGCCTTATCCTCTTTTAATAAGAATAAAGAACGAGATTTAGCCATTATCGCACTCCTTCTTGCCTCTGGTGTCCGTCTCTCTGAAGCAGTCAACTTGGACCTTCGTGACCTCAATCTTAAGATGATGGTCATTGACGTCACTCGAAAAGGTGGAAAACGAGACTCAGTCAATGTTGCTGCCTTTGCTAAGCCTTATCTCGAGCAATATCTTGCTATTCGAGACAAACGTTACAAGACAGAAAAGACTGATACAGCTTTATTCTTAACCTTGTATCGAGGTGTTCCAAACCGAATTGATGCTTCTAGTGTTGAAAAAATGGTCGCCAAGTATTCAGAGGACTTCAAAGTGCGCGTGACCCCCCACAAACTGCGCCATACACTAGCAACTCGCCTCTATGATGCAACCAAATCCCAAGTTTTGGTCAGCCATCAACTAGGACATGCTAGCACACAAGTTACCGACTTGTATACGCATATCGTTAATGATGAGCAGAAAAATGCCTTGGATAGTTTATAAAGTACATAATATAAATTATGTAATATTTTAGTGTTAGAAAAAGAGCGTAGGACTTTTTTATGGTATCTTACGCTCTTTTATTCTTTCTATAAAAATTCGATCCAATAATTACGGTGTGGCTCAATAATGACTGGTTTTCCCCAGAATGATTTTAGATAGGCCAAGTTTGCAGGGGTGACCGGTCTTTTTTCACCATTGAACTTCTCTGCACTCTCTTCCGTTAAAAAGCATTTAACTGCTTCATATGGTGTGCCATCGCTCGCTATTCGATCAATTCCTAAATAAGCAATTTCATCACCGGCTTTTGGAATATCTGTAAATAGTTTACCAATAAAATAAACTGTCTTATCTTTCATTAATTCATAAGCCTTACTATTTTCCAGTCTGTTATTCGCTGCAGCGTACATAATACAAAAACTGTCCACAATATCTTTCAAAGGCATTAATTCTTCTTTGCTGACTATAATTTCGTCGGGAGCAAGTCCGCCAAGGATTAAATTTTGATAATGAAGTTGCTGGATGATATTATCTAAAGCCATTCCTAATGGTAGTTGGACAGCTTGATAGCCTAATGGTTCGAGCTCTTGCTTTTTCCGGTCAAGGTGTTCTTGTGTAATACTGACATTTAAATCGTAAGGACTGGAAGATTGTTGCTTGCTAAAAAAAGCCACTACTATACGATCTAACTGTTCAAATAGACTAAGTTTTTCCACTGGAATTTTCATCATCGAATATGATCCTCTTTTTTGTTCAGATTTCCTCTATATTTTACTCTCATTATTTTTGAATATCAAGAAAAGAGACCGTGTCATGAACTAACTTTCGTTTTACGACTATATTTTCTCACCAGGCATAATTTTTCTCACCACACGTAGCCATTGCTGCTAACAACTCCTCTGGTGTCAGCTTCTTCAAACCTCCATAGCTAGGATCCTGTACATGTGTATCGGGGTCTAAATAATAGATTGCTGAGATGTCCTTGCCATCTGCTGTCAATTCATAGCCTACTCCAATCACATTATGTTCCCCACTTTTTCCAGGATAGATTTGTGCAACATTGAAGGTGTAATAGAGAGGATAGCCATCATCAATATCTTTGCGCACGCGTTCTTTAAAGAGTCGGATATCTTCAGAATCTGGACGAGCGTCTGTTACAGTAGCTAGTCGATAACCAGCTTGATTTCCACTTGGTTCTGGATAGCCAAATAGATTCTGATTCAATACGCGAATCGCATCCCGATTATGAGTCCCATAGGGATTATAAGTCCCCATTTCCTTAGCCAATTGATGTTGAGAGACGCTAACCCCTCGACTAGCCAGCATCATATGAACTGTCGCCGGAGCACAGAAATACCATTCTTCTTGAAGTTTTAAAGGAATAGGCAATAGTTTTCGGACCCCTTGATTCTCTTTGGTCGATGTTTCTTGTTTGAGTGATTGAGAAGGTTGCGTATTCTCTTGCGATGAAGCTTGTTCCTGTTTTGAAGATGGCAAAGTTTGCTGAGTTCCAGCTTCTGTGCCGCCTTCCTTAATTTTTAATCGCTCTGCTACCTCTGCTGGCATTGGAGGATTAGGTTCTGTACGCTCCTTTGTTTTTACACTAACTGTTGTTGATGAAGAGGGTGTGACCTTACGAGAGCTGAAAGTACTTGTTTTACTCTCTTTTGGTGTCTCTTTACAGCCAGATAAACCAAGCAAAGTCAGAAGTACAAGGAATAAATGAACTTTTCTCATGATTTTTCTCCTTTCTACCATTCCTGATAGCGCATTACAGAGTTTTCATTTCGATAGATTTCACCTTTTGGAATCTCACTATCCTTCTTTTTGAATTGAATCCATAAAATTCCTTTATCTGATAGCAAAATGGGTCCATGATCATATAAATAATGAATCTGATGTCTTAAATCCCACAAATAATATTGAGATTTAACACGCTCCTCACTTCTTCTTTCTCCCATATAAGTGAGATAAATATTGCGATATATGGAGGTTTCTGCCTGTGAAGTAGAAAATATCTTCTTATGGTTTTTATTTTCAAAGGTAAATGAAGCGTCTTTATTATTTGCAACCAAGTATAGGAGATTGTGCCCATTCGTCATTAAATCGACATAATAGCGTTGATCATCCTTTGTTTGATCTATAACTTTTTTCTGTCTATTACTTAAGGAGTAGGCTACAATTTTTGTAGTTAAAGCTGTGTTATCAATTTGTACATAATACAAGTGATCTTTAAAGACAGTTGGAAAACCGCTATTTTCTGATTCAATCGTCTGATGAGCCCCTGTTTCAAGGTCAACTTCTTCAATTTGATATAGGCTATCTCCTACTTCATAATTTATAAAGAGTTTCTGGTTGGATCGAGCTACTTGAGTAACTGGAACTGTTCCAATAGGTCTCCTATCGATCAGTTTCGTTAAAGATTTGTCCTTTATCTTCCAAAGATAGTAAATCCCTGTCTGATTGAGTTGATCATACTCTTCAAAAACAACAATATCATGATCAACATAGCTAACAGCTACATGAGTCAGATTAGATGTCTTTTCAACATCTTTTATCTTTTGAAAGTCCTTGGTATGTAAATTCATACTGGCAAGATAATTCTGATCTTCGTGTCCTTGGTCAACAGCCTCGCCATAAGCAATTCCATCATTTGACAGCGCGGTAGGTGTAAAGATTTTCCCATCTGGATAAGGGATAGAAATAGAATTTTTTAATAAATCTTCTGCCTTTCTTTCCTCGAATCCTATTTTCCTAGACACATTGGTACTACCGGAAGGAGATTTTTTTTGTGGTCCTACAAGAGTGCAGGCTGATAAGAGAATGATCATACCGATGATGATAAAACTTAAAAATTTTTGTTTGACAAGATCTTTTTTCTTCATCAGCCTATACCTCATGAATAGCTAACTATAAAAGATAATACAGAAGATCCTACCATTCTTTAGCCATGGACTAGTTGAGTTTTATCACTTCGTCAGCTTTTTCCCAAATTACTGGATTATGGGTTGCGATAATGATTATACGCTCTTGATTCTTTAACATTAAGAGCAAGTCCATCACCTCTTGTGAGGTTTCTGGATCCAGTGCTGCAGTTAGTTCATCCGCCAAAATTAAAGGTGGATCTTTTAAAATAACTTTAGCTAATGCGACACGTTGCGCCTCTCCCCCAGATAATTCATAAATCTTTTGATCCAGAGCAAGGTAAGCCAATCCTACTTTTTTGAGCACTTCTTCTTCTTGCTGCTTCTTCTCTTTTTTCGTTAATTTTTGCCCAATCAATCCCAAATCTAAATTTTTAGCGATAGTCTCGTTTTCAAGTAGGCCAAAATTTTGAAAGAGATAACCTAATTCACGCTTAAAGAAGTGATGCTGTTTGATTTGTTTCAGTTCTTGCCCTTGATAGCTTATATTCCCTTTTTCATAAGGCTCTATCTTCGCCAAGATATTGAGCAAGGTTGTTTTACCACACCCACTATTTCCGATCAGAGCATAGACCTTACCTTCTGTAAATTGCAAGCTCAAATCTTGAAAGACCGTTCGTTGGCCAAATGATTTGGTTAAATGTTCTACGCTAATCATATTAGGCTCCTTTCAGTACAGTGGCTAACAAGTGGTCTTCTTTATGAGACCGGTACAAGAGAATGAACCAAGCATTAGTAATAAATAGCAAGAGAGTGACAAGAGCAATCCACCATTCCGAAGTAAGAATAAATACCAGGAAGCTTCCTAATAGCAAGAGGATACTTTCTGAGAGCAAAATCATCTGGTGAATGTTTACAAATCCCAGACCTGCAATCTTCTTCAAGAAGATTTGTTTTCTAAACTCTTCAAAATAAAGGAAATTCATGGTGTTAAAGAGAAGAACAGAGGTTGCTATACCAAAGACTCCTCCTGCAATCGCCATGAGATTTTCTATTTGTATGGATTGGGCTATTTGCTGGTAAACGTCCACTGCATAGTCGTACTGACTAACACTTTTTTCAAGATTATACTCAGCGATTAGCTTCTTACTATTTTGAAGCCCATTAAAATAAAGGTAGGGATTTAGATCGGTGAAATATGGATTCACATAGCCTCCAAAACTTTCAGGTTGAATAACCACTAAAACAGGATCTGTAAAGAATTGTTTATAGCTGATTGGTGTGTTGTTGTAGATAAAGCGTTTTTGATGATTCGGAATATACGTTACCTGCGCCTTCATTGATAAGGTGATATTTCCTTGATCATCTCGAGGGGATAGATAATCTTCATATCGTTTGATCATCTCCTCTTCTCTACCTTTTAATTTTTCCGGAAGCAAGAGACCAAATTCTCCTGCTTGTAAGTGATTTAAGTGATCTTTCTCTTCAGGAGATACTGGAACACCTTGGATTTCGAGGTAATTTGGAGTCACATAGAGAGTTCGTGCAAGTGGATCGTAATCTGTGATTGAAAACTCTTTACCTGTACTAGGATCCGTCATAACTCCTTTTGAACTAAAAGATACGAGATTATGATAAGCTAAAAGACCACCATTTTCAATACCAGACTCGATGAGCTTGGACCATTTTGCTCTGTTCTCAATTTGCGTCTCTTTGTTTGTTTTCTGTGAAAAATCCTCCCGATTGACACCAATTTGAACCCAATTCGTCTCTTTAGACCAAGCCACTTTCCCCTCTTGGTAAGTTAGCCAGACAGAACCATAGATACTGATTCGATGAACCGCAAGGCCAATTAGTGCAACAGCGAGAAATTGACAAATAAAGAGGAAAACTAAAATACGCTTTAATGGAACCTTTCCTTTTAAAAGGGTGACTAAATGAATCGTTTGAATACTATATGCAAAGAGGAAGGATAAGACAGCAGATAAAATAAGTAAAATCCCATTGTAAATGATACTACTGGAAATGATGATGGAATAGGAAAAGGGTGTCAATTGAAAGCAATAAATCAGAACAGCACCCATTATACTTGTGACAATACATCCAAAAAGCAACTCTATACTATCATCTTTTAAGGAATGTCCAAAAAGTTGCAAGCGTCTCATTCCTGAGATATATCGAATCCCAGCGCTTCTCATTTCAAGTGTTTTTTGTATAATCGTCAAAGCGCTAAAACTAATGATAAAAATAACCAAGGCAAGTGATTGTGAACCGGAGCCAAAAAAGGCAATAAAGGTCTGCAGAGGATTTGGTTTCTTTATAAAAGTTTGTGAGAAACCAAGAGTATGAAGCGTTTGATCCAGCTTTTCAGTTTCTAAATCACCTGTTAATACATAATAATTCACTACCAGGCTTTCATTGGCAGCCAGTTCTTTCTTCTCTCTTTTAATTCCAAGAGGAAGTTTTCCCTCTCCGTAGATATCATAGGTGAAAACAACCTGCCCTTTAGAATCTGTTCTTTGTATCTGACGGGCAATTATACTATGATTTTCCCTTGCCAAACGGTCTAAACTGGAAGATAACTCTTCATATGTGACGCTCTTTTCTCGTCTCACCACACCTACTACCGGAAGACTGCTGTGGACAACCGTATTTGGAGAAATAAATGCAATCCAAATCAAAAAGCTAGAGATGAAAAGGTTTGATAAAAGAATAAAGACACGTTTCATATCATCACACTTTCTAAAGCAGAAAAGGAAAGTAATACCTAGCTAGTCAATCAATTTCGTTGTTTAAGAATTACTGAGTTTTACAAATTACAGTTACATTCTTTGTAAGCGAATACACTTTTCCACCTTTACTATACTACAAAATCCTTCGAAAAACAATAATTTCTATGTGAAACTAGTTTCAAAAAAAGATCCGCTTCTGCGAATCTCTTACGACTTTATTCCACCACTGCTTCAGCAATTTCTTCTGCGGTGATTCCTGCGAAGTAACGACCTAGGTTTATGGTTTGTAGGGCTTTAAGAACATCTTCGCGTTCGTATTTGACACCACGAAGGACATCTTCTACTGCTGCTACGTCTTCGATACCAAAGAAGTCTCCATAAATCTTGATGTCTTGGATCTTTGACTCGATAACGTTAGCAAAGATTTCAACCTTACCGCTTGGGAATTTTGTTCCACGACGGACGTTATACTCTGGTGATTTACCATAGTTCCAATCCCATGTCCCAAACTTAGTATCTTTAATACGGTTGATTTCAGCCAATTCTTCATCTGAAAATACATATTCTGTCATTTCAGGATATTCTTTTTTCATGTAGTCCAAAAGTAGGTCACGGAACTCTTCAACAGTGATCTTTTCTGGCAACTCATCGATGATATTGGTTACACGAGCACGGACTGATTTAACCCCTTTAGACTCAAACTTATCTTTAGACACTTTAAGTGCGTTAGCTAGGACTGACAAATCCACGTCAAAGAGAAGACAACCATGGTGCATGATCCGTCCATTGATATAGGCTTGGGCATTGCCACAGAATTTCTTACCGTCGATTTCCAAGTCGTTACGGCCTGTAAATTCAGCTTTAACACCAAGTTCAGCTAAAGTATTGATAACTGGAGTAGAGAAGCTCTTGAAGTCAAAGGCCTTGTTTTCATCTTCTTTTGAAATGATGGTATAGTTAAGGTTGTTCAAATCATGGTAAACAGCTCCACCACCACTGATCCGACGGACCACTTCAATTCCATGCTCCCGAACGTAGTCACGGTTTATCTCTTCAATGGTATTTTGGTGACGACCTACAATGATAGATGGTTTGTTGATCCAAAGAAGGAAGATTTGATCCTCGTCCAAAAGGTGTTTAAAAGCATATTCCTCTAAAGCAATATTAAAAGCAGTGTCGTTTGAATGATTGATAATGTATTTCATAAGATACCTTCTAATACGATAGAGACTGGAAAATAATTCCAGTCTAGTCTATCTATTTTTATTTTTTCTTAGGTGAATGGATGGCCATTCCAAGTACATCCGCAAAAGCTTCGTACATTACTTCTGAGAAGGTTGGGTGACCATGAATGGTCTTGAGCATTTCTTCTACAGTGATTTCCATCTCAATGATAGTAGAAGCTTCGTTGATCAATTCAGCAGCTGCTGGACCAATAATGTGAACCCCAAGAACTTCACCATATTTCTTGTCTGCAATGACCTTAACAAAACCTTGAGCCGCATCTGATGCAATGGCACGTCCGTTAGCCGCAAAGTTGAATTTACCGATTTGGACATCATATTTCTCACGAGCTTGTTCTTCTGTCAAACCAACAGCCGCTACTTCTGGAAGTGTGTAGATAGCTGCAGGAGTTAAGTTCAATTTGGCAACAGCATGATTTCCCTTAAGAGCATTTTCGGCCGCTACTTCACCCATACGGAAGGCAGCGTGAGCCAACATCTTCGTACCATTGATATCACCTGGTGCATAGATACCTGGAACAGATGTTTCCATGTATTCATTGACCTTGATACGACCACGATCCAATTCAAACTCCACTTCTCCGATTCCTTCAAGATCTGGAACACGACCGATTGAAAGAAGAGCTTTGTTTGTAATGATATCGTCTTTTCCTTCAACCTTGATACGGAGTTTGCCATCTTCTTCAATGATTTCTTGCAGTTTAGTATCAGTCAAGATGGTCATTCCCTTGCGTTCAAGAATCAAACGAAGGTTCTTAGAAACTTCCGCATCCATAGCTGGAACAATGCGGTCCATCATTTCAATAACCGTTACTTTTGAACCAAAGGTCATAAAGGCTTGACCAAGCTCGATACCGACAACCCCACCACCAATGATTACGAGACTTTCTGGGACTTCATTCATATCCAAGATGTCATCACTCGTCATGACAAGGGATGATTCCATGCCAGGAACGTTAATCTTGCTGACTTTTGAACCACCAGCGAGGATAATCTTCTTAGTTTCAAGTAACTCAGAACCATTGACCAAAACATTCTTATCTTTCGTAATGGTACCGATCCCCTTATGAACATCAACTCCGTAGCTACGAAGAAGTCCTGCAACACCACCAACCAAAGTATTTACGACCTTGTTCTTAGTTTCAAGAACCTTGTCCATATCTACTGTGAAGCTAGGATTGTCAATGATGATCCCACGGTTTGCCGCATGACCGATATTTTCAATGATTTCAGCGTTGTGTAGGTAAGTCTTAGTTGGGATACATCCGCGGTTCAAGCAAGTTCCACCAAGTTCAGATTTCTCAACAAGCGCAACTTTACCACCCAATTGAGCTGCTTTGATAGCAGATACGTAACCAGCAGGACCACCACCGATCACTACGATATCATAAGCATCATCGCTCTTATTGTCATCATTTGAAGCACTTGTTGCAGCTGGTGCAGGACTCGCTTCTGGTGCTGCTGCTCCAGCAGTTGGGATGTTCTCCCCTTCTTCACCAAGGTAACCAATCACTTCTGTTACAGGAACAGTCTCGCCGTCCCCTTTTAAGATAGCAATCAAGTAGCCATCTTCTTCAGCTTCCAATTCCATGCTGACTTTATCTGTCATGATTTCAAGGAGAATTTCTCCTTCTTTTACAAATTCGCCGACTTTTTTATTCCACTGAACGATTTGTCCTTCGGTCATATCTACGCCGGCTTTTGGCATAATTACTTCTAAGGCCATTTTATTTCCCTCTTTTTCTTGCTTCTATTCTCTCTCGTTGATTAGACCAACATTGAAATCGGGTCTTCAATCAAGGCTTTCAAGTCTTTCATGAATTTGGCACCAGCCATTCCATCGACAACGCGGTGGTCAATGGTCAAGCCCAAGCTCATGATTGGACGAATGACAATTTCACCATTCACAACAACTGGTTTTTCAACCGTTGCACTAACTCCAAGGATGGCAGAGTTTGGTTGGTTGATAATCGGTCCAAATGATTGAACACCAAACATCCCTAAGTTACTGATGGTAAAGGTTGAGTTTTGCAATTCACTTGGAGCAAGCTTACCATCCAAGGTACGTCCGATAACGTCCTTGAAGGCTACCACCAACTCTGACAAGGTCATCTTTTCAGCATTGTAGACAACTGGAGTCATCAAGCCATTGTCCATCCCAACCGCCATCGCTAAGTTGACATAGTTATGAGTGATGATGGTTTTGCCATCTTCTGTCAATGATGCATTGATGTATGGGTGCTTCATCAAGGTCTTAACAACTGCTAGAGAAAGCAAATCTGTTACAGTGACTTTCTTGCCAGTTGCTTCCATGATTGGATCCAAAACCTTCTTACGAAGGGCCAACATTTGAGACATATCAATGTCATAGTTCAAAGTAAAGGTTGGTGCTGTCAAGTAAGATTCCACCATCCGTTGAGCGATCACCTTCCGCATTGGTGTCATCGGAATCCGCTCGATCTCACCATAAGGTGTCATATTATCTGGAGCTTCCTCCACCTTCTCGATTTCAGCAGGTGACTTAATGGTCTCATTCTCAATATTTTCAGGAAGGAAAGCAAGGACGTCCTTCTTCATGATCTTACCACGATGACCAGTTCCTTGAATCTCTTGCCAAGCAATATTGTGTTCTAAAGCAATTCGTTTTGCAAGTGGTGAAATGCGAACCACATTTGTGTCTTTATAGGTTTCCACGTCTTCTTTGTGGACACGACCGTTTGCGCCTGAACCAGAAACATCATAGAGGTTGATCCCAAGATCATCCGCTAATTTTCTAGCCGCAGGAGTCGCTCTTAGCTTATCATCAGCCATGACCTCTCCTATTCTATACTAAGATATCAAGGACGTAGTGGACAAAGAAAAAATAGGAGATTGACGCTGTGTTCCATGAACACAAGGAAATCTATCTTTTTTTTACAGTCCTCCGTCCGGATTCAGTTATAAGATACTAAGGGCGTTTAAAAGCGACCGAAAAATAGGAAATCAACGCAGACTTCGATGAAGTCAAGGAGATTTATCTTTTTTCCTAGCTTTTAGCCCGTGCTCTAATTTAAATGACATTACATAATTTATGTTATGTATTATTCTTTATTGTACGTTTTACGAATAGCATCTTTGATGCTTTCAACTGTTGGAATCATTGCATTTTCAAGGTTTTGCGCGTAAGGCATTGGTACATCTTCCCCCGCACAACGACGGATAGGTGCATCCAAATAATCAAATGCTTCTGATTCAGAAATAATAGCTGAGATTTCACCGATATAACCACTTGTTTTGTGGGCGTCATTGACAAGGACTACTTTTCCTGTTTTCTTGACAGAGTTAATGATGATTTCTTTATCAAGCGGAACCAAAGTTCGTGGGTCTACTACTTCTACTGAAATGCCTTCTTCAGCCAATTCTTCAGCTGCTTGCATCACGCGACGAAGCATTTTTCCGTAGGTTACAACAGTGACATCCGTTCCTTCACGTTTGATTTCGCCGACACCAAGTGGAATGGTATAATCAGGATCTACAGGCACTTCACCCTTTTGGTTGAATTCTGATTTATATTCAAGAATGATCACTGGGTTGTTGTCACGGATAGAAGACTTGAGAAGTCCTTTCATATCAGCTGGAGTTCCTGGAGCAACAACTTTTAAACCAGGAATATGGGTAAACCATGATTCCAAAGATTGGGAGTGTTGAGCTGCAGATCCAACTCCGTTACCAGCTGCACAACGGACAGTCATCGGCACCTGCCCTTTTCCACCAAACATGTAGCGAGTCTTAGCAGCTTGGTTGACGATAGCATCCATGGCAATCACCGAGAAATCCATGAAGGTCATATCAACGATTGGACGAAGTCCGGTCATGGCTGCTCCAGCTGCTGTACCTGAGATAGCAGCCTCAGAAATCGGACAATCACGAACACGTTCTGGACCGAATTCCTCTAGCATTCCTACGGAAGTTCCGAAGTCTCCACCGAACACTCCGACATCTTCCCCCATCAACAATACATTTTCGTCGCGACGCATTTCCTCAGACATAGCAAGGATAATGGTATCGCGGAAAGACATTAATTTTGTTTCCATAATTCTCAACTCCCCCTTAGTCTGCGTAAATATCTTCGAAAGCTGATTCGAGTGGAGGGAATGGGCTTTCTTCCGCAAATTTCACTGAAGCTTCAACTGCTTCTTTCACTTCTTCTTGAATCTTATCCAATTCTTCTGCACTCGCAATTTCATTTTCAAGGAGATACTTGCGAAGGTTTTCAATCGGATCTTTTTTCTTCCACTCTTCGACTTCTTCACGGGTCCGGTATTTACCAGGGTCAGATGAAGAGTGACCAAGCCAACGATAGGTGACACTTTCAATCAAGACAGGTCCTTTACCAGAGCGGACGTGTTCAACAGCTTTTTGGAATCCTTCATAGACATCGATAACGTTATTTCCATCAGGAATAAACATTCCAGGAATGCCGTAAGCAGCACTACGTTCGTGGATATGCTGGATATTGGTCATTTTCTTGATGTCAGCAGAGATTCCATAACCGTTATTGATACAGTAGAAAATTACTGGAAGATTCCAAATAGAAGCCATATTCACCGCTTCGTGGAAGACACCTTCATTGGTTGCACCATCGCCAAAGAAGCAGACGACAATCTTACCAGTCTTTTTCATTTGTTGAGTAAGGGCAGCACCTACTGCAATTCCCATACCACCACCAACGATCCCGTTAGCACCAAGGTTACCAGCATCGAGGTCAGCGATATGCATGGAGCCACCCTTCCCTTTACAAGTACCCGTATACTTACCAAGGATTTCAGCCATCATGCCATTTAAATCGATTCCTTTAGCAATGGCTTGTCCGTGTCCACGGTGGTTAGATGTCAGCAAATCATCGTCGTTTAAAGCCAACATCGCTCCAACGTTAGCCGCTTCTTCCCCAACAGAAAAGTGCGTCATTCCTGGCACTTTCCCTTTTTTTACTAACTGTGCAATTTTTAAGTCCATGCGACGGATTTCTTCCATTTTACGGAACATTTCCAATAAGAGACTTTTATCTAATGTTGCCATCATTTCGCCTTTCTTAGCATTTATTCATTCTCTTTCATTCTAGCCAAAAATGAAAGCACTGTCAAAAATAATGCTCAAATGATTTCACAAACTATATACCTTGGAGGAAGGTTTTATAAGCATTTTCAACTTAAAATAAACTATTTCACAAACTTTTCTTTCATGAGATTGCATTAAAATATAAAAAACCGATAGGATCCTATCCTACCGGTCGTTATCTTATGATTGGCGTTGACCAAAGTCATGAATCATTTGTTCTAATACTTCACGACTAGGCGTTGTTAACATGTAAAGGTAATCACCTTGAAGTTCCGCAAAGGCTGCAGGCATATCTTTCTTGACACGGAATTGATCATGGTATTTAGCCAAAACTTCTTCTTCTGACAGAGCATAGGCTGCATTGGCACGACGAGAAGTTGCCAAGCAATAAAGGGGTTCAAACTCAGAAGCCGGGAAGGGTTCCCCTGCTACGATGGCAGCATAGCCACGGTACAAATCAATCGAGTGAGCGTAGTTGTAGACGTCGATGGTAAAGCCACCTGCAGGGCGATTATTGTACTCGATCGCAATATATTCATCCCCATCGCGGAAGAACTCAATGTGGAAGAAACGTTCCTTCATACCAAAGGCTTTGACAATCGCTTCCCCGTATTGACGCAATTTTGGATCCATCTCTTTAAGAACATAATAAGAGTTGTCCATCTTGTAGAGCATCAAATCGAGTGGCGTATAAGCATAGTCAAATGTAGTTGAAAAAACAATGTTGCCGTCACGATCCACTAGACCATCAAAGGTACAAATCTCACTAGAAGTGACGAATTTCTCAAAGAAATACTCAGTATTGCCATCCCATTCTGCCTTGAAATGGTCCACATCTTCTGGCGTTTCGATCTTGAAGGTTGCTGCTGCTCCTACCCCATTGTCAGGCTTAGCAATCAATGGTAACCCAATCTTCTTCACGGCCTTATCAATGTCTTTTTCTGTTTTAACCACAGCACCCGGAACGACTGGGACTCCAGCCTTCTTGAAGAGTTTCTTCATTTCGGATTTGAACTTGGTTTTCTTCAAATCTTTTGGCTTAGCCCCGAAGACATTGAATTGCTCACGAAGCGCTGCATCCAATTCCAACCAATACTCATTGTGGGATTCGATACGATCGATTGGACCATGTTTGTAAAAGAGAAAGGCTACCGCACGCTTCACTTCGTCCAGATTTTCCAAATTTTCAACTCGGAAATACTCTGTCAAACTATTGCGCAAAGGCTCATCTAACTGTTCGTACGGCTCTTGACCAATTCCCAAGACTGTGATTCCCTTGTTAGCTAGTTCAATGGTAAATTGTTGGAAATTTTGTGGATAATAAGGTGAAATAACAAGATAATTCATAGAGGTCTCCTCCCTTTTGACTTATAGATACATTTGTCCTAGGAAATAGGGCATTTGTTTGCGCCACCATTCCCAATCGTGGGCGACATCATGTCCCCATTCAGCGAACCAAGCGGGAATGTTTTTGTGATCAAAGGCTTCTTTTAGTTTGTAGAAAGATGGAAGCCCGCCTTGTTCCCAAGCTCCTAAACCAGTACAAACAACGATTTCGGCCTGACGGTAACGATCGATAAACCAGCCATCATTTTGGTTCCAGATATAATCAGATGGAGAGTTTTGGTAAATGGCTTCATCGCCTCCAAAATCACCAACAAAGAAACGAGCGTCATAGACACCACTCAAGGAAATCACTTTGTTGAAGACGTCTGGATGTTGCAAGAAGAAATTGAGGGCATGGTAGGCACCCATAGAGCAACCAGTTGTCATCATCGGGTCAAACCAGCCTGTTTTGTGTTTGATAAAAGGAATCGCTTCTTCAATCACATAGCGCTCGTAAGCACGGTGCATTTCAGCTCGATCATGAGGGTTTTTCCAATCACAAAGCCAGCTCTCACTATCGACACTGGAAAGGGTGAAGAATTGAACCCGACCTTCTTCGATAAACTGAGCACAAGCATCAATCATACCAAAGTCATAGTACTCGTTATGGCTTCCACCTGATGAAGCGAAGACCACAACAGGAATACCTGCGTGTCCATAGCGGTTCAAATACATTTCACGGTTGAGTTGGCCACTCCAGTGGCTTAGATGTTCAATATTCATAGGTTCCCTCTTTCTCTCTATTGATTTGTTCTGAGTCCATTAATCCCAATTTTCTGCCAAAAAACGAAGGCATTCTGGTAAATGTTCAGCCCAAGCTTCTTCGTGGTGAATAGCTCCAGATTGAATCCGAATGGCAATATTTTCTAAAGCAACTCCTTGTTGGATAACGTCGTGATAATAACGAAGGGATGAATCAATATAGGCTTGCTTGATATTTCCCGCCATCAGCGTTTTATCTGTATCATCCGCCTCTTCAGTCCCTACATAGATGTAGATCCGTTGATCTGCATATAATTTTTTGCGTTCGATATAATGATTGAAGGCATCTTGGTGTAGCCAGTTAGCAGATGAAAAGACCCCTAAACAACCAATTTGATCTTGGTACTCTAAGCCCAAGAATTGGGTAATATTCCCACCCAAGGAAGATCCAATCATGGCCGTATGTTCTCGATCAGCAAGAGTCCGGTATTCTTGGTCGATAAAAGGTTTCACCACCTCCATGACAAATTCGCCGTACTCAACTCCCTTGCCACCAAATTGCATGCCAGGAATATTGGATTCCTTGTACTTCCAGGCAGAGTATTCATTCATGCGTTGGAAACCATCATTATCGATCGCAACAACAATCATGCGACTAATATCGGGATTCCGCTTAATGGCTGGAATCACCTTCCAGGAATGACCCGCATAAGCTTCCTTGCTGTACAAAACGTTTTGCCCATCGTGGAAATAAACCACAGGGTAACGTCTATCTGTATCCGTTTCATAATTCTTAGGTAATAAGACTCGCACACGACGGAGTTTTCCGGTATAAGGCACTTTCAACTCGTGTGTCTTCATATCTAAATAAAAATAGGATTTGTTCATTGTCAGAAAACTCTCTATATTCTAAATTTTATTCATTATACCATTTTTAGAAGAAAAAGTCTGGATTTTCTCCAAACTTTTTTCTTTCTTGGGTTATTTTTCCATAAACTGAGCCAAATCTTGTAAAGAACGTTCGGCAATTTTCTCATAACGTTCCTTTTTATCCCGAATACGTGGGCCTTCTAGCTCCTTGATAATCCCGAAGTTGACATTCATGGGTTGGAAATGCTTGCTGTCAGCATGGGTGATATAGTGAGCCAGGCTTCCGATAGATGTCGTTTCAGGGAAAATCGCTGCTTCTTCTCCTTTGAAAAGGCGAGCTGCATTGATTCCAGCTACCAAACCTGAGGCAGCTGATTCAACATAGCCTTCTACCCCTGTCATTTGGCCTGCAAAGAAGAGGTTCGCTTGTTTCTTAGAACGGTAGGTTTGTTCAAGCAGATTTGGAGAATCCATGTAGGAATTGCGGTGCATGACACCGTATCTCACAAATTCCGCATTTTCCAAACCTGGAATCATTTGGAAGACCCGTTTTTGTTCGCCCCATTTAAGGTGAGTTTGAAAGCCAACGATATTGTAGAGGCTGGCAGCCACATTGTCTTGGCGCAACTGAACTACCGCATAAGGGGTTTTAAACTCCCCATCACGTGGACCTTTGTAATCATCTGGATACTCGAGTCCAACTGGCTTCATAGGCCCATAGAGCATGGTTTTGATGCCTCGTTTGGCCATGACTTCAATTGGCATACAACCTTCGAAATACTTTTCTTTTTCAAAAGAGTTGAGCGGGGCTTCTTCTGCATTTACTAAAGCCTCATGGAAGTCCATAAACTCTTGTTTGGTCATGGGACAGTTGAGATAAGCCGCTTCTCCCTTGTCATAACGAGACTTAAGGTAAACCTTGTTCATATCGACGGTATTGACATCGATAATTGGAGCTGCTGCATCATAGAAATAGAAACCGTCGCCACCATTAAGGGCATGGATCTTTTCTGCCAAGGCATCGCTGGTTAGAGGCCCTGTTGCGACCACTGTGATGGCATCTGTCGGCAATTCCGTAATTTCATCGCGAATCACTTCAATGAGAGGGTGTTGGGACACCTTCTCCGTCACTCGACTAGCAAAACCTTCTCGGTCCACAGCAAGTGCTCCACCGGCTGGTACACGAGTCGCTTCCGCTGCTTCAAGGATGACAGAACCCAGACGACGCATTTCTTCTTTGAGGAGCCCGACAGCATTGGTGAGAGAATCCCCACGAAGAGAGTTGGAACAAACTAGCTCCGCAAAGTTGTCTGTTTTGTGTTGCGGAGTTGATTTGACGCCACGCATTTCATAAAGCTTGACCGGAATTCCCTGTTGGGCAATCTGGTAAGCTGCTTCCGAGCCAGCAAGGCCCGCACCGATCACATTGATATAAGATTGAGACATGACACTAATACCTCTTTGGGTTCAAAACGCCCCACTGGACTGTTTGAAACCCACAAATCTTTCTAATTTTCTACTTGATCCATTATACCAAAAAGCCAAGTAAAAAGACAGGGAGGCTTTTCCTTCCTGTCTATACTTTAACTAATTATTTTCTTATAAACACAACCAGGCTGCTAGGAGAGCAGATAGGATACTAAATAAAGAGCCGATCAAGTAATACTCCGCAAAGGCTGGATTTTCCGAAATTTTATTATAGCGGGCGATGGATTTTGCGGTAAAAACCAGACCTATCGAAGCAAATTGCCCATAGACGAGACAGGCACCGATCACCAAACGCTCTAAAAAGCCAATCATGGAACCAGCCCCAGTGATCGTATCCATTTTCTTCTTGCTGGTGGGTTGATACTTGGCAAACAGAATTTTAAAGGCAATATTGCTTGGTTTCCCAACTAGGAGGACATAAAAGATTAGATTTAAAATGTCCAAGGGTAGATAGGTCGTGCCATTCTTCGCTCCCATAAGGACCAGACAAGTTAGGATACCAATATGCAAGACTTGATCCAATGCAAAAATCCAGGCGGTTGATAATTTCAATTGCTTCTGAACGATCGGTTTTAAGAAATCTATTGCGGCATGGCTCAGTAAAATGACCAAGCAAATCCACCACAAGTCTAGATGACAGAGAGAAACAACGATCAGAGGCAGAGCAACATATAGAATGTGAAGCCCGAGCACTTTCTTATCCTGATCCTTGCGATCTGCCATCTTTTGGCTTTGAAAATAATAATCCGATAACAAATGACAAATTAACAAGAGGATCAAGTATGGATTCGTTACGATACTAGACAATCCGCTCATGGGCCTCTCCTTTCTCTAAGCTTTGAATACAAGCTAGTGCTGCTGCTCGTCCCCGTAAATAAACACGAATACTGCTACTCTTTAAGCGCTTGGACAGGGCGCTTGGGTTAATGGCTAACGATTGGGCCAAATCCTGCTGGCTAAAGCTTTCACTATAGACAGATCTCTTTAAAAGATCAAGCAGGATCTCCTCCTGACTCTCTCGCCAACCCGAACGTATGGCCTCTCCGGAAGCGATGAGCGCATTCACCACCGAGTCCTTGCTGTCATTACCGCTCAAAAAATAGATCTGGGTGTTGCCATAATCATTTTTCTGATGGACCAGATTTATAGCTGCACGAGCATTCCAATAGGCTGGTCCATCTGCACCGATACTTTGCAGGGGATCGATATCCGTTACAATTTCTCCAAGGCCAATGCCGAAACGAAGTTGAGTTGGCTTTAGTTCTGAACGCAGGGTATCGATAATTTGAAAAACCGGAGCATCCATTTTTAAAAGCGCCTGAAATTCATCGCCCAAAGTTAAGGTAAAAGACGATGCTAGATAGTCTTTAAAAAGCTCATTGATCTTTTGAAGCGTTTTTTCTAACTGTTTTTGCAGGTCAAAACGTTCTTGTACGGTTTTGGAATCAATGACATCTGCAATCAAAGCAAGATACATATGCTCACCTCCTTGTGTCTATTATAACGAAAAAAACGAAAAATGTCTATTATAACAGACATTTATAAAAATTGCTGTTATAATAGACATTTAATAACTTATTTCACTTTTTCTTCTTCGTAGTCGCCATTGCTACATACGACTTGTTTGCCGCCACCACGAACTTTTTTCTCAACTAAGTAGTGGCCGCATTTTGGACAATCCCGACCGATCGGTTTATCCCAAGAGGTAAATTCACACTCTGGATAGCGATTGCATCCATAGAAGATACGGTTGCGCTTGGTTTTGCGTTCGATGATTTGTCCCTGATGACAGTCAGGACACTCCACACCGATTTCTTTGACAATGGCCTGGGTATGACGACAATCTGGGAAATTGCTACAAGCATAGAACTTTCCAAAACGTCCTAATTTAATCACCATCGGGCTTCCACAAACTTCACAATCAAAACCAGCTGGTTCGTCTTTAATTTGGATTTTTTCCATCTCTTCTTCAGCCTTTGCGACCTCTTTAGAAAATGGTTTGTAGAAAGCATCGATGACTTTTTGCCACTCTTCTTTTCCAAGTTCGACATCATCGAGTTTACCTTCCATCTCTGCTGTGAAGGTCACGTTGACAATATCTGGGAAGAATTCAACGATCAGTTTATTAACGATTTCCCCTAACTCTGTTGGTTCAAAGCGTTTGGCTACCAGCTTCACATAATAGCGTTTTTGAATGGTCTCAATCGTCGGAGCATAGGTTGAAGGACGACCAACCCCATTTTCTTCTAAGGTCTTAATCAAGGTTGCTTCAGAATATCGAGCAGGTGGTTGGGTAAAGTGTTGCTCAGGCTTGCTATTGACTTGCTTAACGATATCGCCTTCTACCATATCCGGCAACATCTTGTTCTTATCTGAGTCGTTATAAATAGCCAAATAACCATCAAACTTCACCTGGCTCCCATTTGCCGTATACTGAACCCCATTTTGACCTAAACGGACATTCATGGTATCAAAGACAGCTGCTGTCATTTGACTAGCTACAAAGCGGTTCCAAATTAAGGTGTAGAGTTTTAATTGGTCTTTGTCTAAGTATTTAGCAATGCTCTCAGGAGTATTGAAGACGCTGGATGGACGAATCGCTTCGTGGGCATCTTGGGCACCAGAAGCATTCTTCACTCGGCTTCCATGCTTGGAATATTTCTCACCGAAGCGATCCACGATAAAGTTCGCTGCCTCATTTTGCGCAACTGGACTGATCCGTGTGGAATCGGTACGCATATAAGTAATCAAACCTTGAACACCAGAGCCAATATTGATTCCTTCATACAACTGCTGGGCGACCATCATGGTCTTGCGTGTACGGAAGTTGATCTTATTGGCAGCATCCATCTGCATGGAAGAGGTGGTGTATGGAAGTGGCGCATTCCGACGACGTTCTTTCTTTTCAACTTTTTCAACGGTAAAATCTTTGCCATCTAAGCGTTCAAGAACAGCTTTCACCTCTTCATTGGTGTTGAGCTTCATCTTCTTGCCATCAATCCCATAGAAGCTAGCTTGGAATTGTTTGGTACCTTTTTTGAAGACACCATCAATGGTCCAGTATTCTTCCGGCTTGAAATCATTGATTTCATTTTCGCGATCAATGATTAATTTGAGGGCAACAGATTGCACGCGCCCTGCAGAAAGTCCTTTTTTGACCTTTTTCCAAAGAATAGGCGAAATTGAATACCCTACAATCCGGTCCAAGACCCGACGGGCTTGTTGGGCATCAACCAAGTCCATATCGATTTGGCGCGGTTCTTTAAAGGCATTTTTAACGGCATCCTTAGTGATTTCATTAAAAACAACTCGGTTCTTTTCATTGGCATCCAAGTTCAAAATATGCGCCAAATGCCAAGAAATAGCTTCTCCTTCTCGGTCCGGGTCACTTGCGAGAAAGACTTGCTTAGCTTTTTTAGCTTCTTTTTTCAAATCATTGATCAAGGGACCTTTTCCGCGAATATTGATATATTCCGGTTCATAGTTATTGTCGAAGTTAATCGACATGGTTGATTTTTTCAGGTCCCGAATATGGCCAACACTGGCCATGACTTTATAGTTACGACCAAGGTATTTTTCGATTGTTTTCGCCTTAGCAGGAGACTCCACAATCACCAAATTTTTCTTGGTTGTACTGCTTTTCTTTTTTGTTACCACGTTTTATCCCTCTGTATTGTATAAATCTCATTGAGTTTAATACATTTTAAGAAAGATGTCAACTAGGAACTTCTCCTATAGGAAAATCACAATTCGTATTTCAATTCATCAAGAATGTCCTGGCCTGATGTGACAAGCTTTGCACCTTCTTGAATCAAGTGATGGCATCCTGCAGATTTTCCATCTAAAATGTTTCCTGGAATAGCAAAAACATCTCGTCCTTCCTCCATGGCACGCTCACAAGTAATTAAACTCCCTGAACGAAGTCGTGCCTCTGCCACAATCACAGCCTGACAGAGTCCTGCAATGATGCGGTTTCTCTCAGGAAAATGAAACTTCAAAGGGGCCTGTCCTGGACCATACTCGCTCAAGATCAGATGGTGCTCTCCCATGTAGGTCTGTAATCTCTGATTACTTTTCGGATAAAAAACATCCAGCCCCGTTCCTATCACTCCGATGGTCTTTCCACCATTACGAATGCTGGCATAATGCGCTGTCGCATCAATTCCCTTAGCAAGTCCACTAACAATGACCAGTTCATTTCCAAGTTCCTTAATTATCTTCTCTACAGAACGAACCCCTTCTCGCGTGGTCTCTCGAGCTCCAACAACTGCAATCTTCGGTTTGCTTAACAGTTGCAAATCCCCTTGGTAAAAAAGGAGTACAGGAGGATTGTAGATCTGTAGCAATTCCTCAGGGTATTCAGGATCAAAAATGGATAGAGATGGGAACCGTTCAAACTCCTTGTGTAAATGCTCTTCATCCAGCTGCCGGTATTTGTCTACAAAATGAATAATACTGCGACAGCGAGCGATCCTTGCTATCTCTTCTAAGCTTGGTAAGGCTTGGTCTTTCCTACAGTAGTCCAAAACTCTCAAGACTTGCTCATTTGATAAACCAGCTTCTTTTAATTTAAAGATTTCAAATTTCTCCATGGTCACCTTCTACTTCCTCTCACTTATTTATTCGAAAAAGAATGGAAAAAAAGCTCTATTTCTAGAACTTTTTTTGATATGTAGAAGAATAAAAGTAAGATGCGGCACCAATCAAGTTGCTTTCATTATGGAAGCGAGCCGCTTGGATCGGCAAGGCCTCAAATGGTTTATGCCCTTTTTGAGAGAGTAGGTTATGGTATTGTCGACTGATCTCATCGATCAGTAGCGGTTGGCTACTAATGCCCCCTCCAATTGTCACCTTCTCAAGCAGGAGCAATGATTGAAGATTAAAAATCAGAATAGCAATATCATGACAATACTCCCGAAACAAGGATTTCAGCTCCTCATGGCCTCCTTGATCAAGAGCCTTGAAAACGGCTATACCATCTGCCTTTTCTAGGTTCAAGATGTGACTAGCTTTCTCAACAAATTGAACAGCAGAACCAGTGTTTTCCAAAAGATTGGAAATGCCTTGCAAAAAGAGTTCGCGATGAAAGCGGCGATTTTCTGGTGTTCTTTCTGCCTTATCAATAGACCGAATGTATTCTGTCAGTTGCCATCCTCTCAATAGGTCACCATTCGAAAGAAGAGCAAGACCAACTCCAGTCCCTAGGACCAAGGTCGCACCGCAAGGACAATCTTTTAGATTACCAAGCCTTGCTTCCGCTAGACCAGCAGCTTCTCCATCATTAAGAACGGTGACGGGTACTTGAAATGTTTGTTCTAATCTACTAGCTAGAGGAATGCCTCGCAAATATGGAATGAGACCACCTCGAAAGACAAAGCCAAGGCTCTTTTGGATCTCACCAGGGCATGAAATGGCGATTCCCTCGATTTCTTCCCGTACAGGAGCAACGATTCCTTCTAATCCTTGCCAAAAGTCCTCAATCGTAGATGGTGTTGGGATCTTGTCTGTACGGATCAATTGATAGTCTGCATCCATCAGACCGTACTTTATAAAGGTCCCTCCGATATCGATGGTAAATAGCATAACCTAATCCTCACACATTGATTTGATGGGTTCAAATGAACGCCGATGGATAGGAGTCACTCCCAGCTTGTGAAGGCCAGCCAGATGGTTAGCCGTCCCATAGCCAACGTTCTGCGTAAAATCATAACCCGGATATTCGCAATCAAACTCTTCCATCATCTGATCCCGAGTCACCTTGGCTACGATGGATGCTGCAGCAATGGATAAGGAGTTAGCATCCCCTTTGATGATACTAGTTTGGGGAATAGGAAGATCCAACCTCATGGCATCAATCAAAAGATGTTGAGGTCGTGGGTCTAATTCTTGAATAGCCTCTAGCATAGCTAATTTGGTTGCTTCATAAATATTAACCTGATCAATGACCTGATTATCTTTTATCCCAATCCCGACAGAGAGAGCCTGATCTAAAACCGCTTGGTAAATAGCATGGTGCTTCGATTTCGGAATTTTCTTACTATCATTTAACCCTGGAATTTTACAATTTTCCGGCAGAATGACGGCTGCTGCGACGACAGGGCCAGCCAGAGGACCTCTCCCTACTTCATCCACACCTGCAATAAGGTGAATCCCTTGAGTATAAAGTTCTTTTTCATAGGCTAGCATTTTTTCCAAACGCAAATCTTCGTCCACTTGTTTTTGGAGTTCGCGTTTTCGTTTGCTGATAGCCGCTTGAACCCCCGCTCGACCATCAAGGATCAATTCTTCAAATAAGGGATGATCTAGATCGTCAATCGTTGCCAAACGCTCTTTGATTTCTTTAATCGTTGGCATCTATTTCACCTACACGATCAAGGGAATAGCGTCCCAAACGACCATCACGTACATCCTTGACAAACAAACTGTAAAAACGGTCGTAATCCTCTCGAAATCCTAATTTCTGGGTCATTTCCATAATGATTTCAGGAGCTTCTTGTTCCAGATCCATTTGTTTAAAACGTTCCTGCAAAACAGCTGGATAGTGCTTTTTGAAATAGTTAAGACCAAAGATGGTCACTTCATCCATTGGAAGCAACTGGTCTTTGATGGCACCTGTTAAAGCGAGCTTTAAGGCCACTTCTTCATCTTCAAACTTGGGCCAGAGAATCCCAGGAGTATCCAAGATTTCAAGGTCTTTGTTGGTTTTCAACCACTGTTGCCCCTTGGTCACCCCTGGTTTATTCCCAACAACAGCAATCTTTTTCCCTGCTAAGCGGTTCATCAAAGTTGATTTCCCGGCATTAGGAATTCCGATGATCATGGTCCGAAGGGTTTCAATCTGAATTCCCCGTTCCTTTTGACGGGCAATTTTATCGGCCATCAAGCTCTTAGCAGCATCTGTGACCTTCTTAACCGTAGATTGCTCTTTGGAGTTGATAGCCAAGGTTTTGATGCCTTGAGACTCAAAATAGTCCTGCCATTCTTTTGTTGCCACAGGATCTGCCAAGTCTACCTTGTTCAAAATCATTAATTTAGGCTTATCACCAACAATTTTCGTTAACATAGGATTTTGGCTTGATAGGGGTAAACGAGCATCTACCAGAACCGTCACAAAATCCACAAATTTTAAATTTTCTTGTACTTGTCTTCTAGCTTTGGACATGTGTCCAGGAAACCATTGTATAGTTGCCATGTTCTCCATTCCTTTCCAGTTCAATCTCTTCTATTATACCATGTTTTCTGAAATCACTGTGATTAAGAAAAATACTAAAAAAGAAGCTACCTAAGTAACTTCTATTTTATATTCTAGCGAATTTGCTCAAAATGCAAATGCACGGCGATATGATCACCATAGCCGCTCCGTTCCAAATCACGTTGCAAGCGATAAGAAATATAGTGTTCAGCAATGGTAATATAACCAGCACCAAGTAAACGGTGCTCAACCATTGACTGGATCATGCTGATCGTCGCACGTTCCACTTTAGCTTCTTCCAAATCCATCACAACTTTCTTGGTCACTTGCGCCAAGTTTTGGCGAAGATCATCCGTCAAGACATAAACTGTTTGTGCTGCCTTCAAAACAGCTTGATAGATTTTATCTGGGTCAAATTCTACAACTTCACCACTACGTTTAATGACTTCCATCTTATTCTCCTTGATCATCAATATACTTCTATTATCTTAATAAATAGGGGATTTGTCAAGAATCTAAGACATCAATAATCCGGACGAAGAACTCCCGTAATGATTTCTTTGGTCGCGTGGTAATCCCCATCCACTACAACCTTGATAATGCGCTTCGCTTCCTCAGCAGGAGCTGGCACTAATGGTAAACGAGTTGGCCCCGCTTCAAAGCCCATATAGTTTAAAACAGCTTTGACAGGAGCTGGACTCGGATAAGAAAAGAGAGCATTGACTTTAGGGATAAATTGACGTTGGATGGCTGCAGCTTTTTTTATATCGTTGTGCTCAATGGCTTGGAACATCTCATACATCTCATCTCCATTTGTATGAGAGGCTACTGAGATCACCCCATCAGCTCCAAGGTTCATAGCATGGAAAGCATCTCCATCTTCCCCTGTATAGACGAGAAATTCTTCGGGCTTGTGTTCAATCAAGTAGGCCATATTGGCAAGAGTTGTACACTCTTTAACCCCGATAATGTTTGGATGTTCTGCCAAACGAAGCATGGTTTCAGGGGTCATTTCCACTACCACACGCCCTGGAATATTGTAGATAATAATCGGAAGATTGGATGCATCCGCAATGGCTTTAAAGTGTTGATACATACCTTCTTGGGATGGTTTGTTATAGTAAGGAACGATAGCCAATCCTGCTGCGAATCCACCAAAAGCATCCACTTCTTTAACGAACTCGATCGAATCGCGAGTTTCATTGGTTCCGACACCAGCGATCAAAGGAACTCGACCATTGACAATCTTTTGTACAGCTGCAAAGAGCTCCAATTCCTCATCGTGGGTCAGGGTTGGACTTTCCGCAGTCGTACCAGCTAAGAGAATCCCGTCTGTATGATGAGCCAAGAGGTGCTCGATCAAGGCAGGAAGAGCGTCAAAATTAATGGTCCCATCTTCATGGAAGGGGGTGATAAATGCAGTGATGATTTTACAATCTTTTAAATCACTATAAGACATAGAAAAACCTTTCTCTATATAAGAAAGAGGCTGGGGCATGCTTGCCTTTGCCTCATGATCTGTTCATTGAACAAGTTGATTTGCTAGGTAGCTGATGAAGAAATCAAACTCTTCGAGTTACTGATTTCTGAATCGTGACGCAGTGGTTGATTGGAACTACTCATGTTTGCAACATTCGTACTTCCTAATCAACTGTGCGGGGGAAAAACTACGAAATCAAACTCTTCGAGTTACTGATTTCTGTTTTTCTCCCTATTTCAATTCAAACTTCAATTCAGCTGTTGGACGTACGAGCCCACGTTCATGAAGGGTTTCTGCGATTTGAACGGAGTTCCAAGCAGCACCTTTGAGGAGGTTGTCTGAAACCACCCACATGTGAATCCCTTTTTCAGCATCCAAGTCTTTACGAATCCGTCCAACGAAGGTATCACGTGAACCTACAGCATTGACTGCTTGAGGATAGATTTGGTGAGCGACATCGTCTTCAAGGACTGCACCTGGGAATTCTGCAATAGCAGCTTTCACTTCGTCAATTGGTGCCACTTCTTTTGTTTCAATGTAGACTGACTCTGAGTGAGCTGACAAGACTGGAATCCGCACACAAGTTGCTGAAACGGCAATGCTATCATCTTCCATGATTTTCTTGGTTTCATTCGTCATCTTCATTTCTTCGTAAGTATAGTCGTTTTCTGTGAAGACATCGATTTGTGGAAGAGCGTTAAAAGCAATTGGGTAGTGTTTCTTATCTCCACCTGAAGGCAAGATTTCAGCTTTGACATCACGTGGATTAACGCCATCATTTAATACTTCTTTCAACTCACGTTGAGTTTCAAGAATAGCTCCCATACCAGCACCTGAAACAGCTTGGTAAGTAGACACGATAATACGTTCCAAGCCCCATTTTTGACGGACTGGCTCAAGAGCGACCATCATTTGGATCGTTGAACAGTTTGGACAAGAGATAATGCCGTTATGAGCATCAAGCGCATGTGCATTCACTTCAGGAACAACCAATGGGACGTCTGGATTTTGACGGAAATAAGAAGTGTTATCCACCACTACTGCGCCTGCTTTCACAGCGTATGGTGCATATTTAGCAGATGTTGAACCGCCAGCTGAGAAAAGGGCAATATCAACGCCTTCGAAAGCATCTTCAGTCGTTTCTTCAATAGTCACATCTTGCCCCTTGAATTGCAAGACCTTCCCTGCAGAACGTGCAGAGGCAAGGTAGCGAATTTTATCGATTGGAAGAGTTGATTCTTCCAACATTTTGATCATTTGAGCACCAACGGCACCTGTAGCACCGACAACAGCAACTGTATATCCCATAGTAAATCCTCTTTCAAAATTTTCTAAAAATTGAGTATTTGTACTATTATACAATTTTTTGGCATAAATGAAAAGTACCAACAGTAGGAAAAAATCCTGATTCTAAGACCAGGATTGTTGATGGTTATTTATAATAAATAGCTCTTTAGTTCAGGTCATAGTTCAAGTCACTTAAATCTTTCTTACCTTGTGTTTCTTCAGCAAGAAATGGAACTTGATGGATCCCCTTTACACCTGCTACGATAGACGCCGGAAATGAAACAATTTCTTGATTGATGTGGCTAATATTACTGTTGACAATTCGCTTCGCTGCAGCAAGATCTTCATTTTCATCAGCAATTTCCTTTTGCAAGGCCAAGAATTGGTTAGAAGACAAGAGCTCTGGATAGTTTTCACCCACTGCACGAATTTGTGCCAAGACATCGTTTTGATTGGTAATGACTTGGTTCGATTCTTGAATAGTCGCTCCTTGGCGTAAAGCAACTAAATCAGTGAAAATCTGTTGCTCATGTTTGGCATAGGCTTTAGCTACTTTTAGCATTTCCGAAATGGTATCATAGCGTTTTACGAGGACGATATCAACCGTTCTCTTTGATTCTTCAATGGTCACTAGATAGCGATTGAGACGATTTCCTACACTAATAAACCAAATAGCCAATAGGGCAACAAATATGATTAAGCCGATAATGAGATTCATGATGCTTCTCCTTCAAAAATTGCTGTTATTTCTTTAATTAAAGCTAGTTCTCTGCATAATTTATGATATTCAGATACCAAAGATAGTTGATCAATATCTTCCGGTTTTTGGGGAGTCGGAAAGATATAGCGATCGGTATACAAAGAAATAAATAGTTTCTTGTCTTTCAAAAATACACACATGGCATTTTGAGAAATTTGTCGATCAAACCATTCCAACATCTTAGGGGTGAGAAATTTACGGGCAGACAGTTCATCCGTACAGTAGATATTGTAATTCTCGTTATTGCGAATATCTTCGGTTTCAATCTGAACTTCATCTCCTCTGGCTCCAGGATAAACCCCATTCACCTCCCTCTTAAAAAGAAATGATTTCTTGGTCGGAACCACCCGAAGATGACCAGAGAAATTGATCGGTAGACATAAAGAGAACACTTGTCCAAGGAAATCTGTAACTTCCACATGTTCCGTCCTCGTATGTCCATTAGATGTCCGGTAACGAGTCTCCGTATGATGGGCATAGAGATTTGACACCGTTAGCTCTTTGTCATCATGAAACGATAGTTCTTTGAAACATAGAAAATCAGTCGACCGAGGACATAAATGCGAAAGAGCTTCAGAAGGGATGGAACCGTCCTCTTTAATCGAAGCCTTAGGAAAAACTTCCTTTAATACAGGCGACAGAATATCATCAAGATAGATCTCATCGTTCGAACGAATTCGATCCCCAAACAAGGCTTTTCGTTTTTTATATTGTGGCCAATAATACAAACCAACAACTAAAAGGATCAAAGGAATAGCTGCAAAACGCAATAAAATGAGAGACAGTATGGCGCAAATAATACCAAAGGATCGCAAAACATTCCATTGAAGATTGTTCTTCATTTGTTCTCGGATTAATCCGATTGCATCTTGAAATTGTTTGGAGTTTTCTAGCTCCTCAATTTTATGCGAATAGTCTATAGATGCTGGATCATTAGAATGATAGAAATCTCCCAATCAACTCAACTCCTTTCTGACATTAGGCACTTTACTATATTATAACACCAACGTAACTTTGTAGCAATTGTATTATAATAGTTTTCAATTCTTTGAAGAAACAAAAAAATCCTGATCCGAAGATCAGGATTCGAGGCACCTTTCGGTGAGAGCAGCCGGTTCACACAACTACTCAAGGTCCGCTCCTGCGTTACAATTGAATGTAGACCTCCTCAGCGCAAAAGGCTCCTAAGAGCCAATCGACTCATCGCATAAATCTAGTTTACCATGGAGTTCTGCATCTGTCAAGAAACGAGAGCTTGCTTTCTTTCAAGACATACAAAAACTTTTCATTGCTCTTTCAAAGTTGACACAGGACCATTTAAGGTTTTTTGCATCCAGACGATATCATGCCATTTATTAAACTTATAGCCAATCTTTGGAAAATGAGCCACTTGAACATACCCCCTCTTTTTATGCATGGAGATGCTGGCTTCGTTAGGAACTGCAATGCAAGCCAGAAAGCGTAAGTAGCCTCGTGCTTGCAACTCCTCTTCTAAGGCCGTATAAAGGGCCGATCCGATCCCTTGTCCACGCGCTTCTTTTGCTACATAAATTGATAATTCAGTGGTCCAATCATAGGCAGCGCGTGCATAATAGGTCGAGGCATAGGCATAAGCCACAACTTTCCCATCAACTTCTGCGACTAAATAAGGAAATTGAGTCAGCGTTTTTGCGATGCGGCTTTCAAATTCCTGGACAGTCGGCACATCAACCTCAAAGGTAATGGCTGTCTCTGTCACATAAGGTTGGTAAATCGCTCGGATAGCTGCTGCATCGCTGAGCTGAACGGGTCGAATAATCATGGTGGCCTCCTAATTAGATTATACCTAGTATACCGATAAGCCTTCTCACTGTCAATGAAGAGAGGCAATGATCTAATAGTTTCATTTTTTGCAAAAGGATTTATATAGAAAAGAGGTTGAGAAATCCAGTCTCAACCTCTTTAGCTTATTCCGCTTTTTTATTTGAAAATTGACTATTGTAGAGCTCATAGTAGAATCCTTTATCTGCTAACAAGGATTGGTGATTTCCTTGCTCGATGATTTGCCCATCTTTGAGGACAAGGATTTTATCTGCTTCTTGAATGGTAGACAGGCGGTGAGCAATGACAAAGCTAGTCCGCCCTTTCATCAAATTCTTCATGGCTTTTTGAATCAAGAGCTCTAAACGCGTATCGACAGAAGACGTCGCTTCATCCAAAATCAAGATTTTAGGATCCGCTAGGAGCGCACGCGCAATGGTTAGGAGTTGCTTTTGCCCTAGAGAAATATTGCTAGACTCCTGGTTCATTTCCATATTGTAACCACCAGGAAGCGTCCGGATAAAGTGATCGACATTGGCTGCCTTTGCAGCTTCAACAATTTCTTCATCCGTTGCTTCGAGATTACCAAAGCGAAGGTTTTCTTTAATGGTTCCCTCATATAACCAAGCATCCTGAAGCACCATTCCGAATTGTTTGCGGTAATCTTGGCGAGATAGATGACGAATATCATGACCATCCACCGTAATCGATCCCGCAGTCACATCGTAAAAGCGCATCAGCAAATTAATCAGGGTTGTTTTCCCTGCTCCAGTTGGTCCGACAATAGCCACCATTTCACCTGGTTTGACTTCTAGGTTGAAATCACGAATCAAGGGTTTGTTTGCTACATATTGGAAATCAACGTTTTTAAAGCTGACTTGCCCTGTCAAATCTCCAGAGAGGGTTTCTGTCACATCTGTTACTTCATCTGGCTCATCCATGACTTGGAAAATCCGGTCTAGAGACGATTTGGCACTTTGTAGCTGCCCTGCCAATTGGGTTAAGTTTTGAATGGGTTGGTTGATCTGCCAAACATATTGAACGAAGGCCTGCATATTCCCGACAGTCAAACGACCTGCTATCACTTGCAAGCCACCAAACAAAGCGATAATGAGATAAGTCAAATCTGAAATCCCATTTAAAATCGGCATCATTAAGCCGGAAATGAAATTAGCCTTGAATCCCACCTTTTGAAGGTGATGGGTAATATCATGAAACTCTTCCTGGGAAGATTTTTCCCGAACGTAGAGCTTAAGGACGTTAAAGCCTGTTAAATTTTCTTGCACAAAGCCGTTCATTGCCCCCAAAACATCTGCCTGCTCTTTAAAGTAAGGCTGAGATTTTTTCATGATAAATCGAGCACTGAAATAAGTGATCGGAATGGACAAAATGACCACTAGCCCCAGCTGAATGTTTAAGTACAAAACCATGCTGATGACAAAGAGCAAGGTAAAGATAGCATTAACGATTTGTAAGAAGGACTGTTGCAAGGCATTCGAGACGGTTTCGACATCGCTAGTAAAACGTCCTAGTAAATCTCCGAACTGATGCCGGTCAAAATAGGAAACCGGAATGTGGTTGATTTTATGAGACAAATCATTTCGCATGTCCTGAACGGTCTTTTGAACAGCATTGGTCATGAAATAGTTGGAATAATAAGATCCCAACTCATAGAGGACCCCACGGAATAGATAGAGCGTCATAATGATCGCAATATAGGAGGTATTAAGACCAGCTCCCGCAAGGCCTTTTGCCATATCCATGAGATTTTTTGTCAACTCAGTAATGGCAAGCCCCAAAACAAAGGGTTCGACCACACTCATGATAACACTCAGGATTTTTAAGAAAATGGACAAGCAAACTTCCAAGCGATAGGCTCTCAAGTAAGTCCATAGTCTAGAAAAACTGTTTTGTTCTTGTTTCATCTGCTTCTCCTTTCTATTCTTCTGTCAATGATGGACTATCGAGCTGCGAATTGGCAATTTCACGATAGATCTCATTGCTTTCCATCAATTCATCGTGGGTTCCTCGACCGACGATCTCCCCTTGGTCCAAGACAATAATTTGATCCGCATCCATAATGGTTCCCACACGTTGCGCTACGATCAAAACGGTCGCATCTCCTGTAACTTCTTTGAGACGTTTCCGCAAAGTGGCATCCGTCTTGTAGTCTAAGGCAGAGAAGGAATCATCGAAAATAAAGATATCGGGATCTTTGACAACGGCACGAGCGATGGACAAGCGTTGTTTTTGACCACCTGAAAGGTTGCTACCACCTTCTGCCAAATGCGTATCAAAGCGTTCCTCACGGCTGTCGATAAATTCCTTGGCTTGGGAAATTTCAGCCGCTTGTTCTAGCTCTTGTACAGAGGCATCTTCTTTCCCATAACGAAGGTTTTCAGCAATGGTTCCTGTGAAGAGCAAGGCTTTTTGCGGAATAAAACCAATCTTTTGGCGAAGGGCTTTCAGATTGTAATCTCGTACATCCACACCATCCACCAAAATCTTTCCAAGTGTTACATCATAGAATCGAGGAATCAACTGCACAAGTGAAGATTTCCCAGATCCAGTCGACCCGATAAAGGCAATCGTTTCACCAGGTTTGGCCTGAAAAGAAATGTTGTGGAGAACCGGACTCTCTGTCTCACCTGGATAGGCAAAGGTGACATTGTCAAATTCCAAATAGCCACGAGATGCTGTCTCTGTTACACCATTCTCATTTGGATCAATCGAAATGGGCATGTCCATGATTTCCTTGAGCCGACGGCTAGAAACCGCAGTCCGAGGATACATGGTAAAGAGATTGGCTAAAAAGAGGAAAGATAAAAGCGCGTGGAAGCTATACTCAATAAAGGCAACCAAGTCCCCAATTTTCAAACTACCGTCATGAAGAGGATCCAAAGCAAACCAGACAATCGCCACAATCATAGCAATGATGATCTGCACAAATAGGGGTTCTGTCAAACCAGTTAGTTTGAACAATTTATTCGAGTTCTCTGCGTAGACTTCATTTTCAGCCGCAAATTTATCCTCTTGGAATTCTTCGCGGGCAAAGGCACGAATCACACGAAGTCCAGTCAAATTTTCACGTGCAAATTGATTCAGATGGTCCAGGGTCTTTTGTTGCTTCTCAGAAAGTGGACGTGTCTTGACTGCTACATACCAGACGACGACAGCAAGGAATGGTACAGATACCGCTACAATCCACGCTAAAGAAGGACTGGTTGTCAGAATCAAGAGAACACTGGAAACCATCATCAAGGGTGTGATGACCCCCATCTTTAACATAGAATCCGCAAACTGCATCAAAACAAAGGCATCTGAAGTCAAACGAGTGACCAATGACGATACCCCAATTTGCTCATACTCGCGATGCGAGTACTCCTGTAACTTAGCATAGAGGTCATTGCGCATATCGCGGACCATGGTGGTCGTTAGTTGACCAACCGCGTAAGACAAGATAATCCGTCCCACAATCCCAAGCAAAATAATCGCAAACATGACCCAGCCCCAGAAATACAATCGATCCACATCACGCGGGTTAATCCCCTCATCAATCATGCGAGCTAGAATCGTTGGCAAGCCCAAATTGACAATAACAAACAGGACCGCTGAAAATAGATTCAGGGCTAGCCACTTGGGATACTTTTTCAAGTAAGACCAAATATAAAGCATAGATGATTCTCCTTTTCCATAAATAATAACCTTGATCACACAGAAAAGAGGGAGCGAGACGAAATCATTTTCAAAGAAAATCATTCCTGCCCCAGTCCCATCTGTAGTCTCATTCATTATACCAAACCAGTCATAAAAGTAAAGCAAAAGAGCAGGTTTCCCCGCTCTTCAGTCGCTTTATTTTGTGCGTTTGAGTTTAGCGTTTTTAAGAATCATAAGATCCCCTTGGTTGCTATTACTTAACTTAGAAAGATCAAATGTCAAATAGTCACCATCGACCTTATATGTAATCTTTTCTCCACTACCATCATTTGACGAGATTGTTTTCTCTTTTTGATTGATTTTGACATCATAAGATCGCTCATTCTTTTGACCAGCGACTTCACCCGCGATGCTGAGGGTTCCTTTAGAATCTTTGATCTTAATAGAAACTTCAAAATTAATAACGTCTCCAATAGACTCTAATTGACTACCTGATAAGCCCTGCTCTTCAAGAATTTTCTTGAGTTCAGTTTTTGTTGGTTTGTAGACATAAGTCCCATTATCACTTTTGGCACCACATGCCACCAAGAGGACTGCTGCAAAAACTGCAACGAAAGCTAAAAGAATACGTTTAATATTTTTCATAATCAATCTCCTAATGTATTTTATAATGAGATTTTACCACTATTTTCATACCGATTCAAGATGTTTTAAAGAAGAAAAAGAGCAGATCCCCTCTGCCCTTCTCTTGTATTATTTTGTACGTTTGAATTTAGCGTTTTTGAACATTTCCAAAGCGGCCTCATGACCTGAACTCTTTTCACCAGATAAATCAAAAGTGAACACATCGCCTGAAACTTTGTATTTAACCTTCTCACCTTCACCTGTTTTAGATTGAAGAGTTTTCTTTTGTTGGTCAACTTTCATATCAAATGATTGGTCAGTCTTTTGTCCCATCATTTCACCTTTAATTTTAAGGCTACCTGTTTTATCTTTAATGGTCACTGAAACTTCCAATTTAACATTGTCGATCAATGCATCTACACTTGAACTTGGAGCACCTTGTTCTTCAAGGATTTCCTTCACTTCAGTTTTTGATGGTTTGTAGACATAAGTCCCGTTATCACTTTTGGCACCGCATGCAACCAAGAGGACTGCTGCAAAAACAGCTACTACAGCCAAAAGAATACGTTTAAAGTTTTTCATAACTTCTCCTTTTTAGTTAGATTAACCCTATTATATCAACAATTCAGGCACACGGCAATGAAATATTACAATTGTAATACTCTTGTAATATATTTATCAACTAATATTAAAACGATTAAAAAGGCAGCATCCGTACCTACCTTCGCAAAATTATTTAACTTTTTTAAACTTAGCCATTTTTATATAGTTTACAAAAATATCAGAACCACTCGAGTTTGATTCTTTCACATCCATAAAGGTTAGCATATGATTAGAAATTTTATACGACATCTTTGTCCCACTGTCATCATTCTTCATTACAAATATTTTGTGTTTTTGGTCAACCTTAAAATCATAGGATTGATTGGTATTTTGAACATTTGATTTTATTTGAACCTTCATAACGCCTTCTTTGTCCTTAATGATAATCGAAACCCTAAATTTATAATCATCTGTAATGATATAAGCAAGTTGACTTGGTAGCATCTCCCTCACTTCTTCTGTTGAGGGTTCGAATGCATAAGTCCCATTATCACTTTTTGGACCACAGGCTACCAAGAGGACTGCTGCAAAAACAGCAACTAAAACCAAAAGAATCTGTTTATAATTTTTCATACCTTCTCCTTAGTTCATCGAATATCCCTATTATAACAACAATCTTGTCGTATCTCAATGAAATATTTGATGATACAGGGCTTGTAAAAATCATAAAAGAAAGAATGCACAAAAAAAACCGAGGCCTAAACCTCGGTTTTGATTTTGATTGGAAACTCTATTATTTAAGAGTAACTGAAGCTCCAGCTTCTTCCAATTTACCTTTGATTTCTTCAGCTTCAGCAGCTGCAACACCTTCTTTGATGACACCAGGTGCACCATCAACAAGTTCTTTAGCTTCTTTAAGACCAAGACCAGTGATTTCACGTACAACTTTGATAACGCCGACTTTCTTGTCGCCTGCAGATGTCAATTCGATATCGAATGAATCTTTAGCAGCACCTGCGTCAGCAGCACCAGCTGCAGCAACAGCTACAGGAGCAGCTGCAGTTACACCAAATTCTTCTTCGATAGCTTTTACAAGATCGTTCAATTCAAGGATTGAAGCTTCTTTAATTTCAGCAATAATGTTTTCAATGTTCAATGCCATTGTTATTTCCTCCAAATAAGTTTTAATTTTATGTTTTTATTTTTTTGTAGCTAGGCTACGCTGCGTAGCTTAAGATTAAGCTGCGTCTTCTTTGTTGTCTGCAACCGCTTTGACTGCAAGAGCAACGTTGCGCACTGGCGCTTGAAGTACAGAAAGGAGCATAGAAAGAAGTCCTTCGCGGTTTGGAAGAGTTGCAAGTGCAAGAATCTCTTCTTTAGATGCGACAGCGCCTTCGATTGCACCACCTTTAATTTCAAGTGCTTCAGCGTCTTTTGCAAAATCGTTCAAGATTTTCGCAGGTGCGATAACATCTTCGTTAGAAAATGCTACTGCAGAAGGTCCAACGAATACAGATGCAAGATCTTCAAGACCAGCTTTTTCAGCTGCACGACGCAAGATTGAGTTTTTGATAACTTTAAACTCAACTTCGCTTCCGCGAAGGTTGCGACGGAGAACTGTATCTTGCTCAACTGTCAAACCGCGAGAATCTACAACGACGATTGATGCAGCAGCTTTCATTTTTTCAGCTACCACGTCAACAAGTTCCGCTTTTTTAGCAATAATTGCTTCACTCATTAGTGTGTTCACCTCCGTAATTATTTTGCTTGGGGAATTTTTCCAAAAGAAAAACGCGCCCAAACCTAGACACGAAAGTACAATACGCTTCTTTTAATTGATACGTTTTGTCCTCGGTAGGATCTTTATGAGTCGAGCTCCCCTACTGTCTTAGGCAGTTTTTTCAAACCGTAGATTAGTTTATCATATATAAAAAAAGAATGCAAGTACTTTTGCAAACTTTTTTTATATTTTTTAATCGTTATAAAGACTCTTGATATTATTCAACCAAGCATAGGCTAGTCCCATTAGAACTCCTCCTCCTACCCAGTTGGCAAAGAAAGTCACGCAATAATGTCGTAAAATATTTAAAAACTCAAAATGCGGTAATTGGCTAGATACTGAATTAAAGCTTAATAATGAGAAGGAAGCAAAGTTTGCTGCCAAGTGTTCATTGGTCATAAAGACAAACATATAGATAGCTGAGAGGGCTAAGAGAACCTTGGCTGTTTCATCTTTGAAATATAGATAAGAAAGAATAGCAATATTTACGAAGATATTGGCAATAACTCCTTCAAAGAAAACCACTTGATTGCCTCGTTGGAGTTTATTTTCTGCTACCGTGGCTAGGAAACCTTTTGGATCGATATGTGCAAAGGCAGTTGTTTGATTGAAAAGAAAAGCGACGATTAAAGCACCAATTAAATTAAAGAAGGTACAATAAAGAAGAATTTCCAGCGCTTTCTTCCAATGAATTTTCTTTAGATAGGTACCCGCCGTCAAATACATCATATTTGAGGTGGTTAATTCCGCATTTAAGAATAGGAGATAAACCAAGCCCCAGGCAAAGATGAATGGAAATAGAAAACGACCAGATCCAGGTACAAAGGTATTTAATAAGTCTGCGGCAACTGCTCCGACCGCCGTACTTAAAGTAAGAAATCCTCCAGCAAAAATAGAACGGACTGCATAGCGCGTTTTAGATTTCTGATAGAGATCCTCTTTCTTATTACACGCCGCTCCTACTTTTTGAATGAAATTAGATTCAGACATAATATTCTCCTTATATAATGTTTGTGAATAAAATCATTATATCATAGAGAGAAAAGTTTGAAAAGGTTTTCAGGAAGAATTCTTGAATTTATAATATATACGTTTTAAATCATATACTGAGAAATAATAAAAAAACAGGCATTTGCCTGCTTTTCTTTTTTAATAGTTTAAACGGTTCGCCCAAGCGATATCCAAATTCAAGATTTCTTGTGAAGTGAACTGTTGACGATATGGATTGTATACCGAACCAGTGATACCACCCTGAACATTTGGTGAATCATATTGAGTCAAATTATAGGTTTCAATGATATGATTGAGCTTTGCGTAGTAGCTAGTATCTGTCGCATAAACACCTGTCAAAGCTGCTGTTGCGTCTTGATAACTTGATGTGTTACTCTTCCAAGCACCTGCAAAATGTCCTTGTTTCAAAACTGCTACATAGTCTTGCAATGATTCATAGTAAGATGGGTATGAACGGAAAGCATCATTAATCGTATACGCATTTCCAGCACCATCATCTTCCCAAGTTTGCATCACTGCAGATTGCCCAGCATAACTTCCTTTAATCCCAAAAAGGTTGTAGTGTGGATAGGAAGACAAACCAGACTGCCCTGATCCACTTTCCAAGATCGCTTGTGCAATCATAACTGAAGCATAAAGATCATTCTCTTGACCAAGCTGACGAGCTGACTCACCAATTTGTGAGATGAAAGCTTCAGTTGGGTCTGAGTATGCTTGGTAAGTTCCATCATTAGCACCAACTGATGTTACGTGCTCGCTCATAGCAGCAGCAAATGTCCCCACTGCTAATACAGAAACGAACAAACCAAATAATTTCGTTTTATTCCGTATTTTCTTTTTCATAATACAATTTATCTCCAATTAATTTTTTATCATCTTTTATCTTTATAGAGATTATACCATATAAATAGAAGAAAACAAAGCCACTTATATTACACTTCTATTACAATTGCGAGATAAATCCAAAACAAAAATGACATTTTCATGTCATTTCAATTTATTTCGTAAAACGCATTTTCCAAAATAGCATCCCATGACTTCTCTAGTCCTTCCTTGGTTACCGAAGAAAAGACAATGAAAGTGTCTGATGGATCAAAATCTAGTTTTTTCTTAATGATGGATTCATGTTTATTCCATTTTCCACGTGGAATCTTATCTGCCTTGGTCGCTACTAAGATCACAGGGATCTCATAATATTTTAAGAATTCATACATCTGAACATCATCTGCAGAAGGTTCGTGACGAAAATCAACCAGGCTAACGACTGCTTTTAAGTTCTCACGACTAGTGAGGTATTCTTCGATCATCCGCCCCCACTTCTCTCGCTCTTTTTTAGAGACACGGGCATAGCCATAACCAGGTACGTCTACCAACCGAAGTTTATCATCAATATTGAAGAAATTGAGCAATTGAGTTTTTCCTGGTTTTCCAGATGTTCTGGCCAGGTTTTTTCGATTTAAGAGAGTATTAATAAAAGAAGACTTGCCGACATTGGATCGACCGGCAAGTGCAACTTCTGGAATCTCATCTTGAGGATAATGACTCTTATTTGCAGCGCTTAAGAGGATATCCGCATTATGTGTGTTAATTTCCATATTTTATCTTTCTAGGCTGTTTCGAGAATTGGTTTTTCAGTTCCATCTACAGCTTCTTTTGTAATTCGAACAAGTTTGACATTTTCTTGACTTGGAATTTCAAACATGACATCCATCATCGTTTCTTCGATAATCGAACGAAGTCCACGAGCTCCTGTTTTTCTTTCGATGGCTTTATTGGCAATCTCTTGAAGGGCTTCATCATCGAATTCCAATTCAACATTATCATAAGAGAGCAAGGTTTGATATTGTTTTACCAAGGCATTGCGTGGCTCTTTCAAGATACGGACAAGGTCGTCAACTGTCAATTGCTCAAGAGCAGCAAAGACTGGAAGACGTCCGATCAATTCTGGGATAATCCCGAATTTTTGAATATCTTCTGCCACGATTTCTTGCATGTAAGAGCTTGATTCATCAATAGCTTTATTGTTCTTACCGAAACCGATGACTTTTTCACCGAGACGTTGTTTGACAATTTCTTCGATCCCGTCAAAAGCCCCACCCACGATGAAGAGAATATTCTTGGTATCCACTTGGATCATCTCTTGTTGTGGGTGTTTGCGTCCACCTTGTGGTGGGACACTAGCGACAGTTCCTTCGATAATCTTCAAGAGGGCTTGTTGTACCCCTTCACCAGAAACGTCACGTGTGATAGAAACATTTTCACTCTTCTTAGCGATCTTATCGATTTCATCGACATAGATAATTCCTCGTTCAGCACGTTCGATGTTGAAATCAGCCGCTTGAAGAAGTTTCAAAAGAATATTTTCAACGTCTTCACCCACATAACCAGCTTCTGTCAAGGCTGTTGCATCTGCAATGGCAAATGGGACATTCAAGCTACGTGCTAAGGTTTGGGCTAAGAAAGTCTTACCTGAACCAGTAGGACCAATCATGAGGATGTTTGATTTTTGCAATTCAACATCTGTCTCGTCTTCGCGCGTATCGTGGAAGTTGATGCGTTTGTAGTGGTTGTATACTGCTACAGCAAGAGCACGTTTGGCACGATCTTGACCGATCACATAGTGGTTCAAAATATTGAGCAATTCGATTGGTTTTGGAACTTCGCTAAGGTCTGCAAGAACTTCTTCTGCTAGCTCCTCACGAATAATTTCTTGGGCTAACTCGACACATTCATTACAGATAAACGCGTTGTTTCCTGCAATGATTTTTTGGACTTCATCTTGACTCTTTCCGCAAAATGAACAATAAACCATCATATCATTATTTTGATTCGTTGGCATGTATTTCCTCTTTCTGTCATTTTCTGTTTCTATTTAGTTTAAAATAAGGTCATGTAAAAAGCGTGAATAGAATTCACAAGATTGGTAAAAGCATTTAGTAAGAATAAAATAGCGAGGCCAAACCGTTTTTTACGAAAGGTTTGTAAGGCGCAAATCAAACAGATGACACATAGGACAGCTGTAAAAAAACCAAAGACACTTCGCTCCATTAGTCTAAATCCTTTCTCTTATAATAGTTGACCGTAAAATCATATGGGTTCTTCTCATCTTTCGGATGATGGACTTGACGGACTCTTTCATAGCGGTTCTCTTCAAATTTTGGTGCCAATGTATCTCCATCAATCGTTGCATGAATCATGGTCTGGATCAATTCTTCTAACTGGTCAGAGAAGAGCTTTAAAATCTGACTACCTCCAATAATGTAAAGATTCTTCTCTTGGTTCTGATACCAGTCCAAGACTTCTTCCTTGCTGTGCATGACGAGTACAGCATCATTTTCAGGATCGTAGGCTTGGTCTTGCGTTAAGATAATGCTAGTCCGACCTGGTAGAACCCTTTTATTCATTCCATCAAAGGTTACTCTTCCCATGAGAATCACCTGCCCCATGGTTGTTTCTTTGAAATGCTGAAGCTCCGCTGGCAGATGCCAAGGCATGACTTGGTCCTTTCCAATAATGCCATTTTCAGTCTGAGCCCAGATACCAATTATCTTTTTCATTCTCTCATCCTTTACACTGATACTTCTATTTTATCAAATTTTCTTATAAAAGACTGATTTCAACTATCTAGTTTGTAGGATATTTTTTTAAATACAAACAGAAAAAACCGCGAGATTTTCGCGGTTTTTCTTAGCCACAAGTTAGCTTAGTCTTCTTTTTTGCGTTTTGCAAATCCGAATAATGAGAGACCTGCTAAAGCACTAAAGATTGCAAGACCAGCAGTAGAAGATTCTTTTGTTCCTGTGTTTGGAAGTTGTGCAGTAGGATTTTGTGGATCAATATACTTCACTTCTTCTTTCGTTTCTGGAACGACAGGAATCGTTGGTTCTTCTGGTTTTGGTTGTGGAGTAGGTTGTGGTTCTGGTATTGGTTGCGGTTGTGGAGTAGGCTGTGGCTGTGGCTGTGGCTCTGGTGTCGGAGTTGGATCCGGCATTGGAGTTGGTGTCACAGTCTTCTTGTAGATATGTTGAGTGTTTCCATCTTTATCTACAACAGTCTTCACGAAGTCATAACCTGGGATATCCTTCTTCGGTTGTTCCCCATCTTCTGTAGGGTTACCTGGGATAGGATCCCCATTTTCATCTACGTATGAAGTTGTAACTTTTTCATAGACGTGTTCAGTATCACCATTAGGCAATTTCTTCGTTTCCACAAAGCGGTAACCTGGAATTTCAGCTTTTGGTTCTTCTCCATCAACTGCAGGATATCCTGGGATTTCCTTACCTTCTTTATCAACAAACTTAGTGATTGGAAGGACAGTTGGTGTGTAAGTTGCAGAAGCTTTGGTTCCGTTCACATCTTCGCGAACCACTGTTACAGCTGGTGCAGTTCCAGTGAATTCAGGTTCTGGTGTGAAGGTTACGGTTCCGTCTGCTGCTACAGTGTATGTACCAACACCTGGAATTGTCTTCGTAGTTGAACCATCTTCAAATGTTGCTGGAACTTTGTCATTCATTGGTACACGGCTATCACCTTCTGTGAAGGTTGGTTTGCCTGTTTGGGTTTGACCCTTCTTACCAATTGAAGTAACTGATTCTGCAGTTGGTGTAACTGGTGTTACTGTTGGTGTGTAAGTAGCGGTTATTGGTGTACCGTTCTTATCAACACGTTTCACGGTTACGCCTGTACCTGTTCCTGTGAATGATTTTTCTGGTACAAAGGTTACGGTTCCGTCTGGAGAAACGGTGTAAGTTCCTTCTCCTGGAATAACTTTTGTTGTTGATCCATCTTCAAAGGTTGCAGGCACATCATCATCCATTGGTACACTTGGGTTACCAGGCGTGAAGCTTGGTTTACCTGTTTGGGTTTGACCTTGGATATCTGTAGATGTTGCAGGATCAGCTGTTGGTGTAACAGGCGTTACGGTTGGTGTGTAAGTTGCGGAAGCTTTTGTTCCGTTCTTATCTTCACGAACCACTGTCACTGCTGGTGCAGTTCCAACAAATGATTTCTCTGGTACAAATGTCACTGTTCCGTCTGGGGCTACTGTGTAAGTACCAACACCTTCAACTGTCTTCGTAGTTGAACCATCGTCAAATGTTGCTGGAACATCGTCGTTCATTGGTACACGGCTGTCGCCTTCAGTAAATACAGGTTTACCTGTTTGAGTTGCACCTTGCACATCAGTAGATACTGCTGGACTTGCAGTTGGTGTAACAGGCGTTACGGTTGGTGTGTAAGTTGCGGAAGCTTTTGTTCCGTTCTTATCTTCACGAACCACAGTTACAGCTGGTGCAGTTCCGACGAATGATTTTTCAGGTACAAATGTCACTGTTCCGTCTGGGGCTACAGTATAAGTACCAACACCTTCAACTGTCTTCGTAGTTGAACCATCGTCAAATGTTGCTGGAACATCATCGTTCATTGGTACACTGCTGTCACCTTCAGTAAATACAGGTTTACCAGTTTGTGTTGCACCTTGCACATCAGTAGATACTGCTGAAGTTGCAGTTGGTGTAACAGGTGTTACAGTTGGTGTGTAAGTTGCAGTAACTGGAGTACCGTTCTTATCAACACGTTTCACTGTTACGCCTGTACCTGTTCCTGTGAATGATTTTTCTGGTACGAAGGTTACGGTTCCGTCCGGAGCAACTGTGTAAGTTCCTTCTCCTGGAATAACTTTTGTTGTTGAACCATCTTCAAAGGTAGCTGGTACATCATCATCCATTGGGATTGCAGGGTTACCAGGTGTGAAGCTTGGTGTACCTGTTTGTGTTTTACCTTGGATATCTGTCGATGTTGCAGGATCAGCAGTTGGTACAACTGGAGTGATCTTCGGTGTGTAAGTTGTCTCAGCAACTGTTCCGTTTGTATCTTTACCTTGAACCTTAACTGGAACAACATCACCTGAGTAAGATTTATCCGTTGGTGTGAAGGTCACAACACCTGTTTCTTTATCAACAGTGAAGGTACCGATCACATCACCTGCTGGTGATTTAGCAACTACAGATTCTGCTGGCTGACCATTTTCGTCTAGAAGAGTAATGGTATCCTTGTCGATTGGTGCAACTGGGTCACCTTCAGTGAAGGTTACAGTTCCAGTTTGAACCACACCTTGAGGAGCTTCTGATTCAGCTGGACTTGCTGTTGGTGTTACCGGTGTCACAGTTGGTGTGTACTTAGCAGTAACTGGAGTACCGTTCTTATCGACACGTTTCACCGTTACGCCTGTACCTTCTCCTGTGAATGATTTTTCTGGAACAAAGGTTACGGTTCCGTCTGGAGCAACAGTGTAAGTTCCTTCACCAGGAATAGTCTTGGTTGTTGAGCCATCTTCAAATGTTGCAGGTGTATCATCATCCATTGGAACATTTGGATTACCTGGTGTGAAGGTTGGTGTACCTGTTTGCGTTTGACCTTGTTTGTCAGTAGATGTTGTATCTTCTGCAGTTGGTGTAACTGGTGTTACGGTTGGTGTATAAGTCGCAGAAGCTTTTGTTCCGTTCTTATCTTCACGAACCACTGTTACGGCTGGTGCAGTTCCAACGAATGATTTTTCTGGTACAAAGGTTACTGTACCGTCTGCTGCTACCGTGTATGTACCAACACCATCTACAGTCTTCGTAGTTGATCCATCATCGAAGGTTGCTGGAACATCATCGTTCATAGGTACACGGCTGTCACCTTCGGTGAATTTAGGTTTACCAGTTTGAGTTGCACCTTGGATATCTGTTGATTCAGCTGGTGTTGCTGTTGGTGTTACTGGTGTCACAGTTGGTGTGTACTTAGCTGTGATTTCAGTACCGTTCTTGTCCACGCGTTTCACTGTTACGCCTGTAGCAGTTCCAGTGAATGATTTTTCTGGTACGAAGGTTACGGTTCCATCTGGAGCAACAGTATATGTTCCTTCACCATCTACTGTCTTAGTGGTTGAGCCATCTTCGAAGGTAGCTGGAGTATCTTCATCGATTGGAACATTTGGATTGCCTTCCGTGAAGGTTGGTTTACCAGATTGTGTTTGACCTTGAATATCTGTCGATGTAGCATCTTCAGAAGTTGGAACAACCGGAGTAATCTTCGGTGTATAAGTTGTTTCAACTGTAGTTCCATTTGCATCAGCTGCTTGAACCTTAACTGGGACAACATCCCCTGAATAAGATTTATCTGTTGGTGTGAAAGTAACTACACCTGTATCTTTATCAACTGTGTATGTACCGATCACATCACCTGCTGGTGATTTCGCTTCTACTGATGCTGCTGGTTGACCATTTTCATCAAGAAGAGTAATCGAATCCTTGTTAATTGGAGCTACTTCATCACCTTCAGTGAAGGTTACAGTGCCAGTTTGAACAAGACCTTGAGGTCCAGTAGATTCAGCTGGTGTTGCAGTTGGAGTTACTGGAGTTACAGTTGGTGTGTATGTTGCAGAAGCTTTAGTTCCGTTCTTATCTTCACGAACAACTGTTACGGCTGGTGCTTTACCTGTGAATGATTTTTCAGGAACAAAGGTTACAGTTCCGTCTGCTGCTACTGTGTAAGTACCAACGCCATCAACTGTCTTAGTTGTTGAACCATCATCGAAGGTTGCTGGAACATCATCGTTCATTGGCACACGGCTGTTGCCTTCAGTAAATACAGGCTTACCTGTTTGGGTTTGACCTTGCTTACCTGTTGTTTCAACTGGTGTCGCTGTCGGTGTGACAGGAGTTACAGTTGGTGTATAAGTTGCAGAAGCTTTGGTTCCGTTCTTATCTTCACGAACAACCGTTACGGCAGGTGCTTTACCTGTGAATGATTTTTCAGGAACAAAGGTTACAGTTCCGTCTGCTGCTACTGTGTAAGTACCAACGCCATCAACTGTCTTGGTAGTTGAGCCATCGTCAAATGTTGCTGGAACATCATCGTTCATTGGCACGCGGCTGTCGCCTTCAGTAAATACAGGCTTACCAGTTTGTGTAGCACCTTGGATATCAGTTGTTTCAGCTGGTGTCGCAGTAGGTGTTACTGGAGTTACAGTTGGTGTGTACGTTGCAGAAGCTTTAGTTCCATTCTTATCTTCACGAACAACAGTTACGGCTGGTGCTTTACCTGTGAATGATTTCTCAGGGACAAAGGTTACAGTTCCGTCTGCTGCTACTGTGTAAGTACCAACGCCTTCTACTGTCTTGGTAGTTGAACCATCGTCAAATGTTGCTGGAACATCTTCATTGATTTCTACTGTTTTCTCAACGCCATCAACTGTTACGGTTCCACCCTTGAATTCAGGTTTACCTTTTTGAGTTGCACCTTGAATGTCAGTTGTTTCTGCTGGAGTTGCAGTTGGAGTCACAGGTAATACAGTTGGTGTGTATGTTGCAGAAGCTTTGCTTCCGTTCTTATCTTCGCGGACAACGGTCACGGCTGGTGCAGTTCCGACAAATGATTTCTCAGGAACAAATGTCACAGTTCCATCTGATGCTACTGTGTAAGTACCAACACCTTCAACGGTCTTAGTTGTTGAGCCGTCGTCGAATTTTGCTGGAACGTCTTCATTGATTTCAACAGTCTTCTCAACACCATCAACAGTCACTGTTCCACCCTTGAATTCAGGTTTACCAGTTTGTGTAGCACCTTGGATATCTTCTGTTTCAGCTGGTGTAGCTGTTGGTGTTACTGGAACGATTTCAGGTGTGTAGGTTGTATCCACCTTGATACCGTTTGAGCTTTCAGCTTGAACTTTGGCTGGTGTGACTGCGCCAGTGTATGACTTGTCTGATGGAGTAAAGGTCACTTGACCAGTTGTAGGATCGATTGAGTAAGTACCGATTTCAGTCGTACCATCAGCAGCATAAGCTGGCGTACTTGTCACTTCATTGCCATCATTATCCAAAAGCGTATAGCTATTTTCTTTAATCGTAATAGCTTTATCTTCACCATTTACTTGAACAGTTTTTCCTGCAAAGGTTGGTGTACCTGTTTGAGTAGCACCTTGGATATCTTTTGAAGTTGCAGGGCTTGCTGTTGGAACAGCTGCTACAACCGTTGGTGTGTAAGTTGCATCAGATGTGATGGTTGCTGTCTTACCGTCTGCATTGGTAATCGTCGCAGTCGCTTGAACGGTCACACCAGTTGCAGTTCCCACAAAGTCTTTTTCAGGTGTGAAGGTCACTGCGCCTGTAGTAGGATCGATTGTATATGTTCCTTCACCTGCTACTGTCACAGTTGTTTCATCAGTCGGTTGACCAGTTGCCGGATCCACCAATTTCTTGCTAGTGATTTGGGCAGTCTTGTCGCTACTCAAATCAAAGGTTGGTGTTTGGGTTTGAGGAACATTTTGTACATCCGCAGAAACCTTATCTGTAGGAGTCACTGTGATTGGAGTAACAGTTGGTGTGTATTTAGCTGTAGCAGTCTTGATGTACTCCTCTTGAACCTTACCATTTTTATTGCGTCCAACTGGCGCTGATAATGTAACTTCCACACCTTTGGCAGTACCAGTAAAGCTTGGTTCTGGAGTGAAGGTTACTTCACCAGTTGTAGGATTGATAGTGTAAGTTCCTTCCCCTTCAACTGTTACAGATGGCTCATCAGTCGTGCGACCTGTAGCTGGGTCTACCAACTTGGCTGGGTATTCTGCACTTGGAGTGATCGAAATCTTATCACCATTTAAGTTAGTAGCAGTTGTATTAAAGGTAGGTGTTTCTTTTTGAGTTGCCCCTTGAACATCAGTCGAAGTTTTGTCAACCCCTTCAATTTCAATTGGAGTGACTGTTGGAACGTATTGACCATCCATAGTATTCAACTGACCATTAATGTTTGGTTCTTGGTCTGGGAATTTGGTTGACCAACCAGTATCGTAACCGTTGTTATCTGAACGACGGATAGAAATACCATCAGCTGTTCCAAGGAAGTTATCTTCAGGGATAAATTCAACGTCTACATCTTTACCGTTGGCAGTAATCTTGTACTTCCCTTGACCTGGTACTACATAGTAACCATCTGCATCAAGAGTTGCGCGGTTGCCATCTTTATCAACGATGTATGGTTCTACTGTCTCGTCGATGACTGCATGAGAGTTAGGTTCATACTTGTGCTCTCCACGTGCTGTAAAGGTTACAGTTGCTGTTTGTTTAGTAGCTTGAGGACCAGAAGTTTCCTTGAATTCCCCTTTTGGTGGGTGGGTGATTTGAGTCTTGAAGTCTTCTACTTCCCCTGAGAAGGCCATGCCAGTTGGGCTTTCGATCTCGTTCGCTTTCTTAGCGATACGAACACGAGCACCAAGCTCGTTAACGCTTGGGTCGACGTAAGTCTTGCTGTTTGCAAAGGTCAACTCAACAGTGCCATCTTGTGTGATTGTAGCGAGATTTGAGCGTTCATCCTCATCGAATTTACCATTTTGGTTAAAGTCTACCCAACCATAGATATGTGCTTCTGAAGCTCCATCTGTATGAGCTTGAACTGACAGCTTGTAGTTACCTGGGCGTGTACGGTCCATCTTGATCATCTCATTGGTTGTACCTTTAAGCTCATCTGGAAGCAATTGGTTAATTCCTTCATCGGCCGTAGTTGCCTTATCATCACCGAACCAGTCGAGAGTCGTATTCTCATCCATATCCGGGCTCACGTTACCAAGATACGGTTGATTTACTTTAGCTCCAGTAACGCCATCTACAGTTGCAATGGTATGAACTGCCTTACCGTATGACTCAGGAGCATCCCCTTCATCAAGTGGGAAGAATCCTAGCATAGCAGACTGTTTACCACCTGAAGCGATGTAAAGTCCCACTTCAGATGCTCCGCGCGTCATTACGATTGGAACCGTTCTATTTCCTTCAGAAATGTTTGGTCCAAAGATACCGGTTCCTAAACCACCGGTAACTTTGTCAGGATTTCCAAAGTATTTCCAAGCTACTGGTTTCTTTTCTGGTCCAACTTCAGTAGATCTACGAAGTTGGTTTAAGTTGGTATTATTAAATTTAGGATTAGGTCCAAAAAGATTTTCAGTATCTTGTGGTTCATAAGTTACAGAAGTTTTTGGTCTGGTAAACTTTTTCCATTCTCCAATATGCTGCCAACCTTCTCCATTGGTAGTAAACATAACTAATTCACCTGGGTTAGCAGACTCCCCATCGGCCATAACAATAGCTGGCTTAACTGTCTTGCCACGGAAGGTTGCAGAGATTTCAAACTGAACTCCAATATTTCCACCATTCAAAGCTGAACTTATGGTAGTCTTCTTGGTTTTCGTATCAATATTCTCAAATCTGATTTCAGTCCAATTATTTTGGGCATCAGCGACGATTTTGGCTTCTTCACCATTGTTAAAAGCTTGCTTAGCAGCATTTGAAGTGACTCCACTTACATAACCATTTTTTGCATTTGGATCATAGGTTGCTTTTTCAGCTTCTGTAGCCCCTTGATTTTCCATCCGTTTCTTATAGATTTCAGTCGCTTGGAAAGGTTTCAAGGATTTGACTTTTACAGTAACTACATAACCAGGCATGATTTCCTTGGTATAGGTAGACCCAACTTGAAGAGCCAATTTTTCTTCTAAGTTCTCAGTTGGTTTAACTTCACTTTTAGGAACTAATACTGTAGTAGTTCCTCTCCAGTTAGCTACATCTCCAAAGTCCAACCATGAGATTTGGCTAGCCATAGATTTGGCATCAACATTTGTTGTAAAGCCAGGTTTTTCAACTTTTGGAGTTGAAGTTGCATCTTCAACATCATCCCCAATCAAGCTTTCGTCATTAGGATCACCGATCGCACGGCGAGTACGACGTTTACCACCAGATGTTTCTGCCGTCACAGCAGGAGTTTCAGTTGCAGGTGCTTCCACGCCTGCCGCAATTTCTTCCTTCTTATTTGTAGTGGTTGAAGCTGCTTCTGCTGCCTTGTTTGCTGGTGGAGCAACTTCTAAGCTTGGTTTTTCCGAAGTTGTTGATGTTGCAGGAGCAGATGATGTTGCAGATGCAGCTGTGCTTGTGCTACTTGCTTGACTTGTTGAAGCAGGCGCTGTTGAAGTTGCGGCTGCCGTAACAGCTGGGCTTGCTTCATAGGTTGTCGCTGCTGTACTAGTAGTTTCAGCAGTTGATGCTGCTGAAGTTGCTGTAGCTGTTGACGCTTCAGGCGCCTCTGATGCTGCCGTAACAGCTGCTACATTTTCACTCGTCGTATCTGTCTTTTCTTCTGCGGCTGCACTTGCTGCTGTACCAACCATAACAAGTGTTCCCAAAAGTACTGAGCAAACGCCCACATTCAGTTTACGAATTGAGAATCTGCTAATACGATCATTAAATAAGTCTTTCCCCATCTAATGGACCTCCATTTTTATCTATAGTTTAACTTTCTTTTTTTATTGGATAGTTTTTCCAAACCTTATCTATTTTAACAAAAGCCGAACGTTATTCAAAGCAATTTGTCTCAAAAATGAGTAAAAATTTTTAGTTTTATTCGTTTTAAATTTAAAACTATTTCCCTATTAAATAAAGGGCTTGAAAAACCTTGATTTTATCACTAAATCGCAAGATCGAACTTTAATTGTGGCTTCACTGGATCGTAATCAACCAGTTCAAAATCTTCTGGTTTGATGTCAAAGAAATTGGTCCCGTCTGGCACATTCAAAACCAAGTGCGGTTGACAATCAGAGGGCTCGCGACGGAGCAATTCTTCTGCTTGTTCAAATTGATTATCATAAATATGAAGATTATTAATAAAGTAAAAGAATTTTCCGACCTTCCAGCCAAAGTGTTTGGCAATCATCATCTGTAGCGCTACATACTGCATAGCATTAATATGGTGGGCCACCAACATATCGTTGGAACGTTGGGTCAAGGTCGCATCTAGATAGATTTCTCCATCCACGCGCCTCACGTCAAACATAGTCTGAAAAGCACATGGCAAGAGACCTTCTGTCTCCTCAAAGGCTTCATAATCCCAAAGCGAGATAATATTGCGACGATTCCAGGGATTATCTTCTAATTGCTTGAGAATTTTATTGGTAATGTCATGCTTTTTGACCACTGCACCATAGCGCTGCCCGATGGTCCGGCTATTCCCTACTTCCCAGTCATTCCAATAGTGGACATTGTACTTGTCTTCTAAAACATCTAAACGATTGGACTGGTCTTGGTAAATCCAGAGCATCTCTTTGATGGCGGATTTAATAGCGATCGGACGAAGGGTTGTAATAGGGAACTCGCCTTTTGCAAGATCAAACTCCATAAAGGCTCCCGTGATGTATTTGGAGTTGGCCGTTCTACCATCCTTGTATTTAGGACGGGCCTGTTCCGACCAAACCCCTTCTTCCATGATTTTCCGAATATACTCTTTAAAAATCGTATCTGCTTTTGTCATATATCCTCCTTGAATCTACTATTGCCTTCATTATATCATAAGACATAGAAAAAAGGAGAGGCAAATCTCCTTTTAATCTTATTGTAATACAAGAGATGCGGCACCAATGACACCAGCATCATTTCCCAATGTAGCAAGCGCCAATTGTGTTGATTCACGCACTTGTGGGAATGAGTTTTCTTCAAAGACCTTGCGCACACCATCCAAGAGGAAGTCTCCAGCAGCGGATACCCCACCACCGATAACGATCTTAGACGGGTTCAAGGTTGAACCAATATTGGCTGCAGCAAGTCCAAGGTAACGTGAGAAGTTCTTGTAGACGATCAAAGCAAGAGCATCGCCTTCTTTTGCTAGGTCAAAGACCGTTTTAGCTGTTACTTCTTCTCCGTTGTCGATCAAGACTTTCAATTGAGCGTCTCCTTCGTACTCATCGGCGTAACGACGAGTCAAGTTAACGATCCCAGTTGCTGAGGCAACCGTTTCAAGACAACCTTTCTTACCACAGGTACATTGGATTGGATCATCAAAGTCAACAGTAATGTGACCAAGCTCACCAGCAGCTCCACGTACACCGTGCAGGAGACGACCTTCAGCGACGATCCCACCGCCGACACCTGTTCCAAGTGTCATGAAGACAACGTCTGGTTGGTTTTCACCAGCCCCTTTCCAACGTTCACCCAAAGCAGCAACGTTGGCATCATTATCGATAAAGAATGGAATATGAAGGGCACTTTCGATCTTTTCTTTGACTGGTTGAAGGGTCTTCCAGTTCAAGTTGTAGGCCCCGATAACGGTACCTTTTTCACGGTCAACGACACCAGGTGATCCCATTCCAATTCCTTGGAACTCAGAAGCATCCAGCCCAAGCATTTTCAAGCGATGCGCGATGGATTCGATCATATCATCTACGATATGGCTACCTTCATCCAAGATATTTGTTTTAATAGACCATTTTTCTTGAACTTCCCCATCCAAAGTAAGGATGGCAAACTTAATTGAAGTTCCACCAAGGTCAATCCCAATAATTTTTTTAGACATCTGTAACTCCTTTCAAACTTGTAAACACTTACAGATCTATTATATCAGACTTTTTATCAAACGCAAAGGTTTGCACGTAACTTTTCTTAACTTTTTAACAAGAGACTAAAGGATTGAAATCCTAAAATGAGGAAAATCAAACCAATAATATTTAATAGAAAGACGCTAATCGAAAGCGGACTAACGATTAAGAATAAGCCGACGAAGAGCTGTAGCAAGGCAAAGAAAATATAACGCTTAGACAGTTCCTCAACCTTCCTCGAGTAGAAATTAGCTTTTCGGAAGTTTAAAATCGAACGATAGATCAGCCAAATTCCTAAAGTGACTGGAAAGACAATCGGCAAGGTCTTGTAGCCATAAAGCAGTAAGTAGACCGCAAAAACCAAGGCGACCATACTGTGAAAGAGCTGTTGCTGCTGAATTATACCAGCCTGACGCAATCGGTAATAGCGTGAAAAACGCGAAAGGGAGATTAAAAAGAAGCCACAAGATATCAACCAGCTAAACGAGCCAATGTGCTCAATTGGATTGATAAACAAGACGATACCGATAATGGTAAAAATAGTGGCTGAAATCCCAAGGGATATCCGGTTCAATTGATTCATAGGGCCTCCTTATTCATCTAATTCGCTCAGATATTCATAGCGATCGTACTTCTCAAGTAGTCGCTCATTTTCCTGATCCAATTCCTTTTGAAGAGCTGACAATTTGCCAAAGTCAGAGCCGTTTTCATTCATCTCCACTTCAATCTCTGCAATCCGATTTTCAATGGCTTCGATATCTGCTTCAATGCTTGCCCACTCCTGCTTCTCCTTGTAGCTCATGCGTTTCTTCTCTTCTTTTGGCTTAACAGGTTTCTCTTTTTCAACCTTGTGACTGGCCGTTACTTGAGCTGCTTCAAAGGCTTTTTCATCCAGGTAATCCGTATAATTGCCAAAGAACTCACGAATGCCCCCATTTTCAAAAGCCAGGATCTTGCTTGCGACCTTGTCTAGGAAATAGCGATCATGGCTAACGGTAATGACTGGCCCTCCAAAGTTTTGAAGAAAGTTTTCCAAAACCGTCAAGGTAGCGATATCCAAGTCATTGGTTGGCTCATCGAGAAGAAGCACATTGGGTTTTTCAATCAAGAGTTTTAAAAGAAAGAGGCGCTTCTTCTCACCACCGGAGAGTTTTTCGATCAAGGTTCCGTGCATGGAACGTGGGAAGAGAAATTGCTCCAAGAGATCTGCGATCGAAGTTGTTCCGACAGTCGTCTTCACTTCCTCGGCAACTTCCTGGAGAAAATTAATCACGCGCTTACTCTCATCCAACCCATCAATCTGTTGTGAGAAATAAGCCACTCGGACGGTTTCCCCGATGATGACTTGCCCAGACTGTGGCTGTAGTCGCTCAGCGATCAAATTGAGTAAGGTGGACTTGCCGACACCATTATCCCCAACGATCCCAATGCGGTCCTTATTTTGCACCAAGAGGTTAAAGTCCTGTAAAATCGTCTTGTTTTCAAAAGCAAAACTCACATCTTTAAACTCGATGACTTTCTTTCCGATCCGGCTAGTCTCAAAGTTCATCTCCAAATCCGTCTGGTTGCTTTGACCAGACAAGTCTTGCTTGAGATCATGGAATCGATTGATCCGTGCTTGTTGCTTGGTCGCACGCGCCTGGGGTTGACGCCGCATCCAGGTCAACTCCTGCTTATAGAGTTGCTGCTTCTTATGAAGAAGGGCTGCATCACGCTCATCTTGCTCAGCCTTTAAGCGGACATAATCCTGGTAGTTGCCCTGATACTCGATCAAGCCACCTCGATCCAACTCAAAGATTCGAGTCGAGATATTGTCCAAGAAATAGCGATCGTGAGTAATGAAGAGCACGGTTTTCTTAGAGTTCTTCAAGAAATTGGTCAACCATTCGATGGTATCAATGTCCAGGTGGTTGGTCGGCTCATCTAGTAAGAGCAGGTCGTGATGTGACAGCAAAACTTGGGCCAGTTGCACCCGACGACGCAAGCCCCCAGATAGATCCCCAACTCTGGCGTTCAAGTCTTCAATTCCAAGCTTTGAAAGAACTGTCTTGACCTGACTCTCGATTTCCCAAGCATTAAGCGAATCCATCTCCGCCATGACCTTTTCAAGACGGGCTTGGTTCTCTTCTCGGTAATCCGCCATCAAGTATTCATAATCGCGAATCAGCTGCATTTCACGCAAATCACTAGATAGCACCGTATCCAGAACCGTCTTTTGATCATCAAAATCTGGCTCCTGCGTCAAGTAGCCAATCGTATAATCACTCTTGGCAGAAAAGGGACTCACATCTCCATCAAAGCCAGAGCGACCTGACAACACATCTAACAGCGTGGTCTTTCCAGTCCCATTGACCCCGATCAATCCGATCCGATCCAAGTCGTGAATGATAAAGGAAATCTCACGAAAGACGGTCTTATCTCCGACAGATTTGGTTAATTTATCGACAATAAAATCGCTCATTTTTCCTCCTCTTTTGCTTGCTGGATATAGGCGATGATAGCCTCTTTCTCATTGGCCAGTTCCCCATCGACAATGGCATATTCGATCTTTGTCAACATCTCTCCTAAGGCTGGACCTGGTTGAAAGCCGTAGTCTTTGATCAACGTACCGCCATTGACTACCACTTCATGCTTATCATGAATGGTCAAGCTATCATAAACTCGCTCTATGGCCAAATAATTCACACTCAAGGCATACGCTTCACGGAGCTCTTCAGCTAGTAGCAACAAACGTTTCTCATACTTGTAGCAGGCACGCTTGTCTAGACTTCCTTTTTCTCGGAGCTTTAGAATCTCCACGATCTGCTCCACCGTCTTGGCAAAGTCTCTAGAGGTCTTCCATTTCTTAAAGAATTTTGGAATATCTTGAATCTCTAATGCTAAGACCAAAGCAGCCCAGGCTTGCTCAGAAGTTGAAAAGGTATATTCTAGCTCTATATCAAACAACCGCTCGATCGCTTCTTTACGATCCTTCATCTCTGGCAGATAGTGATAGGCTCCACTGGCCAGCATGGCTTCCAATCCCTGTCTCCAGTATGGGGAAAGTAAGAGCTTATCAAACTCGATGAAGGTGCGCTCTACTGAAATCTTTTCAAGTAATGGAGCACACTCCTTCATGGCATCAAAGGTTGCCTCTTCTAATTCAAAGCCAAGACTGGCCTGAAAACGAAAGCCTCGCATGATCCGGAGCGCATCTTCGTTAAACCGTTCGTTTGGAAGGCCAACCGCCCGAAGAACCTTGTTTTCTAAATCTTCTAGTCCATGAAAGAGATCAACAATTTCTCCTTTTTCATTTAAGGCAAAGGCATTCACCGTAAAATCACGACGCTTGAGGTCTTCTTCTAGTGAGCGTACAAAAGACACGGAGCTTGGACGGCGATAATCGACATAGACATCCTCCGTCCGGAAGGTCGTAATTTCATATTCTTGCCCATTTTCAAGGACCAAGACGGTCCCATGTTCGATACCGACATCTACTGTGCGATCAAAAATCGCCTTGGTCTCTTCTGGGTATGAGGAGGAAGCGATATCGACATCGTGAATGGGACGATCCAAGAGGGCATCACGGACAGATCCCCCGACAAAATAGGCCTCAAAACCAGCTGCTTTAATCTTCTCTAATATTGGTAAAGCCTCCTGAAACTCAGAAGGCATCTTTTCTAATCTCATAGTAAGTGTTCCAAACCATAGACAAGCTCATGACGCTTGACAACTTCTTTAATTCCTAGATTTACTCCTGTCATGAAGGAAACACGATCATAGGAATCATGACGGAGAGTCAACCCTTCGCCTTGGCTACCAAAAATCACCTCTTGGTGAGCGACTAGGCCAGGCAATCGAACCGAATGGATGCGCATCCCTTCAAACTCTGCACCTCTTGCTCCAGGCATCAACTCTTCTTCATCTGCTGCACCTTGCTGGATCTTCTCGCGCTTCTCAGAGATCAACTCAGCGGTCTTAATCGCTGTTCCACTCGGTGCATCTTTTTTCTTATCGTGGTGCAATTCGATGATTTCCACATTCGGGAAATACTTGGCTGCTTGCGCTGCAAATTGCATCAAGAGCACGGCTCCGATGGCAAAGTTCGGCGCGATCAAGCCACCCAGGCCCTTTTCACGTGAAAGGTCTGTCAATTCTTGGATCTGCTCAGGAGTGAATCCAGTCGTTCCCACAACAGGCGCAAAGCCATTCTCAATTGCAAAGCGAGTATTTTCGTAAGCGACCTTGGGCATGGTAAAATCTACCCAAACATCTGCCTCTAGACCCACAAGATCTTCTTTGCGGTTAAAGACAGGGACTCCTGCAACCTCTGTCTCATCAGTAAATGGATCGATCAAGCCAGCTAATTCTAACTCAGGATCTTCAGACACCATCTTGTAGGCTGCTTGTCCCATTTTTCCCTTGAAACCTGCGATAATGACTTTAATTGACATAGAATTCTCCTTAAACGATGGGGATATACCCAACTGCTAAGCTATGGTCACCTAAGTGCGTCCCAATAACTCCTCCAAAGGTAGCAAAAGGAATGTCACCTTCCACTCCTTCTTCAATGAGCAGTTGGCGAAGTGCTTCTGCTTTTTCAGGGACATTGGCATGGATGACAAAGACTTGGTAATGACCATCTGCGATATCAGATACAACAATCTCTACCAAGCGTTTCATGGCTTTCTTTTCCGTCCGGACTTTCTCAAAGACCTCAATCACGCCTTCATCATTAAAATGAAGAATAGGCTTGATGCTCAAGAGGTTCCCAAGAATGGCAGCCCCATTTGACAGACGACCACCTTTAACCAAGTGGTTCAAATCATCCACCATGATATAGGCAGAGGTTCCATCAATCTGGTGTTGGACATTGGCAACAATCTCGTCGAAGGAACGGCCTTCACCAGCCCATTTCAAGCAGTCTTCTACCATCATCCCTAGAGGAGCACTGGTGATTTTTGAGTCCGGAAATTCGACGGTCAAGCCTTCAAATTCGTCCTTCAAATATTGGATATTTTGGTAGAAACCAGAAATACCAGATGACAAGAAAAGACCGATAGCATGCGTATAGCCCTTAGCTGTCAAACCAGATAAGACTTCTTCTAACTCTGCAACACTCGGCTGGCTAGTCTTTGGCAATTCCTTAGACGCCGCCATCTTTTGGTAGAACTCATCATGTGTCAGGTTCTTCCCTTCAACATAAGACTCCCCATCTATATAGATCGGGATCTCTAAAATAAATAAGTCGTCGTGATGGAGCACGTCTTGCGGTAAATAGGCAGACGAATCCGTGATCACTGCTAATTTCATTGATTAAAACTCCAAATTAATACCCGGTAAATCGAGGGCAATTTCTGTGACTTCATAAGTCAAACGGTTGAGCATATTCAAGCAAGGGCGAGCCAATTCTTCCACTTCGTCTTTGCTGAATTCACTTGGTTCATTGACATAACGACCAAACAAGTGGTTGATTTGAGTGATGGTTCCACTGATCACAAAACCGTCAAAAACGATCATGTAGCTCAAGATGACAATCAAAGAAGTTGTGTTTTGTTCTTGATCACGATTGATTAATTGAAAGTTTACATCTACTTTTGTTTCAGGGATGCCATTTTCTTTTTCCCACTCAAAATTACGAGCATCATAGTGGTATTGGCTGACAAATTCTTTTTCACGTTGAATATCCATTTTTATTCTCCTAAAAATATGCGATAGGCTTATTATATCATAATTCAGCTCAAGATACCAACGCCGAAGGAGGTGATTTTTTCACTTGTACAAGAAGAAAAGGCCAGGGTTTCCCAACCTTTTAATCATATTTAGTTTTTAGGTTTGCGAAGCAATCCGAACAAGATACCACTTACAACTGCACCGATCAATACGAACAAGATGTAAAGAAGTGGATTTGATGTAAGGGCGATAACGAAGATTCCTCCGTGAGGAGCCATTAGTTTCAATCCTGCAAGACCAACAAGGGCACCTGTCAATGCTGAACCAGCAATGAAGCTAGGGATGGCACGAGCTGGGTCAGCTGCACCGAATGGAATGGCACCTTCTGTGATGAAGGAAAGACCCATAACGATGTTTGTCAAACCTGAATCGCGTTCTTCTTGTGTGAATTTATCTTTAAACAATACAGTTGCTACGAATACTGCCAATGGAGGAACCATACCAGCTGCCATAACAGCTGCCATAACTATAGAACCACCTGAAGCAACAGATTCAGCAAGTGTACCTGTAGCGAAGACATAAGCGGCTTTGTTAACTGGTCCACCCATATCGACAGCCATCATACCGCCGACGAGAAGTCCAAGAAGGACAGCTGAGCTACCTGACAAGCTTGAAAGGAAGTTGTTAAGACCAGTATTGATAGCAGCCATTGGAATATTGATGAGGAACATCAAGAATCCTGTCAAACCAACACCAAGCAATGGCAAGAGAAGGATAGAGCGGATACCATCGAGTGAACGTGGAAGACCTGCAAGGGCTTTGCGAAGTAAGAGAACAACTCCACCTGCAAGGAAACCACCTACCAAAGCTCCAAGGAAACCTGATGATACGGCTGCTGGTAATTCACCTTTAGCAGCACCGTAGGCGATATTTCCAAATGCTGACCCTGAGCTAGCAATAGATCCAGCGATAAACCCTGCTACAAAACCAGGTTTTTCAGCGATTGAGAATCCAATGTAACCTGCAAGTACAGGAAGCATGAAGCCAAAGGCTACTCCACCAATTGTTTTAAATTGTGCTGCTAATACATGATAAGAACCAAGACTAGACAATTGATCTTGAGGTACACCCATAACTTGGTCAATCAAGAAGGCAAGGGCGATCAAGATACCACCACCGATAACGAATGGAAGCATTTGAGAAACACCACTCATCAAGTGTTTGTAGAAGGCTCCACCTAAGCTCAATTTTTCTTGGCTAGCGCTAGCTTGTGCAGCATTTTCAGCGTGGAAGACATCTGCTTTGCCATCCAAGATGGTTTGGATCAATTCTTCTGTCTGACGGATACCAGCTGCGACTGGTTTAGAGATCAATTTTTTGCCATCGAAACGAGCGGTTTCAACTGCTTTATCTGCTGCAATGATGACCCCTTCAGCTTTTGCGATTTCTTCAGCTGTCAAGCGGTTGCCGACACCTGATGCACCGTTGGTTTCAACGCGGACCGTAACGCCCATTTCTTCCCCTTTTTTGATGAGGGCTTCTTCTGCCATGTAAGTGTGGGCGATACCTGTTGTACATGCTGTAACGGCAACGATGAGAGGTTTGTCAGATGAAGCTGCTTCTTTGACTGCTTCTGCTTTTTTCGCTTCTTCAGCGGCAGCTTCTTGCTCTTCTGCATCAAAGGCTGCGATCACTTGATCAGGAGTGCTTGCTTGGCGAAGTTTGTCCGCAAATCCTGGTTTCATCAAGTATTTAGACAATTCAGCAAGTGCTGCCAAGTGAGTGTCGTTTGCTCCTTCTGGAGCGGCGATCATGAAGAACAAGTCTGTTGGCTGTCCATCAAGTGATGCATAGTCCACACCCTTGTTTGATTTTGCGAATAAGACTGTTGCTTCTTTGACTGCTTCATTTTTGCTGTGAGGCATAGCAATTCCATCACCCAAACCAGTTGAAGTTTGTGCTTCACGGTTCATGATTCCAGTTTTAAAAGTATCAAAATCTGTCACCACACCATTGTCAACGAGCGATTGGACCATCTCATTGATCACGCCCTCTTTATCTGTTGCTTGAAGGTCAAACAACATCACGTTTTTATTTAAAACGTCTTGAATTTTCATAGTTTTTCTACCTCTACTTTTTCATAAGTTTCTTTTATATAGTCAGCTGTCGCCAAATCATCTGAGAAGGTGGTCGCTGTTCCACAAGCCACGCCCCATTTGAAGGCTTCGATGACATCTCCTGTTGTTGCGAGCTTCCCAGTGAAGCCAGCTACCATGGAATCTCCAGCCCCGACAGAGTTCTTCACTTGACCTTTGATTGGTTTTGCGAAGTAAGTTCCGCTTGGACTGACGAGGAGAGCACCATCACCCGCCATGGAAATAATGACGTTTTGTGCTCCTTTGGCCAAGATTTCTTTGGCATAGCGTTCAATTTCTGGCAATTCCGTCAAGGTAACGCCAAAAATATCTCCCAACTCATGGTTGTTTGGTTTGACCAATTGGGGATTGAACTCCAAGGAATCAATCAAGGTTTGCCCTTCAAAGTCACAAATGACTTGCGCACCTGTCGCACGAGTTGCTGCGATCAATTGTTTGTAAACGGTATTTCCAAGTGAAGATGGGGCAGATCCTGCAAAGACTACCACATCATCTGCTGTTAAGCTCGATAAGATGTTGAGCAATTCTTGCAACTGAGCTTCCGTCACTTCTGGGCCATTCCCATTGATCTCTGTTTCCTCATCAGCTTTGATCTTGACATTGATCCGTGTATCTTGGTCCACTGTCACAAAGTTGGTTGAAATGGCTTCGCTAGTCAATACGTCTTCAATGAAGCGTCCAGTGAAGCCACCGATAAATCCAGTCGCTGTGTTCTCGATATCGAGACGTTTTAAAACGCGACTGACATTGATTCCCTTACCACCGGCGAATTTATCTTCTGAAGCCATCCGATTGACAGCTCCGGTCTCTACATGATCGAGACGGACAATATAGTCAATTGCTGGATTCAGTGTAACTGTATAAATCAAACCTCTATAACCTCCGTTTTTTCTTTTAAAACCTTTAATCGTTGCGGTTCACATTGATTGGTGATAATCATGGCTCGCTTGATCTGAGCCACTTTGACAAAGGATGTCACCCCAATTTTCGAATCATCCGCTAGGATATAGGTCTTTTTCGCATTTTCGATAATCGCACGCTTAACAGATCCTTCTTCCAGGTCTGGAGTGCTGTAAAATTCATCATCGATTCCATTCATTCCAAGAAAGGCCTTGTCAAAATTCAACTGACCGATCTGATTGAGCGCAATCCCTCCGATACTAGCATCTGTAGAAGATTTTACCTTCCCACCGATGATGACCGTTGGAACATTTCGCTCGACCAACTTGGTCGCGTGGTGAATCGAGTTGGTCACCACTGTTACCGTTGGATTGACAATTTCTTGTACCAAAAGTTCATTGGTCGTCCCGGCATCGATAAAGATCACATCATGATCTTTGATCAATTCCGCCGCTTTTACAGCGATCTTTGACTTAACTTGAATGTTTTTGATAGATTTTTCTTTATTGCTTTCTTCCTCTTGAAGAAAATGCAGGCTTTCCGCACCACCGTGAACCCGGCGAAGTTTACTTTCAGCTTCTAATTCATCCAAGTCACGTCGAACCGTTGATTCAGACGTCCCTAGCTCTTGTACAAGGGTTTCTAAGGAAACAAATTTTTCCTTCAGTACCTTCTCGAGGATGAATTGTTTTCGTTCAGACTTAAGCATTTCTCCTCCTTTTGCAATCGATTACAAGGACTATTATACTCCATCTCCAAAAAATGTCAACACTTTTTATCAATTTCTATCATTTTCTTTCAAAAATTCTAAAAGTGTACAAAAAAAGAGCAGGAAAGAACTCATTTTGTTAAGCGAGTTCTTTTCCCACCCTCATCTATCTTCTTTGAAGATTTTAAGCAATAAAGTGTCTAAGCATCCACTCTATCTTCGGTATGTCTTAATCATTTTTTGAAGATTGTTTCTTTTTCTTAAAACCAAACAATCCAGCAAGTAGCCCGACGGCAACACCTGTTGTTGCTACTGCATATTTGGAAGAATCTGTACTTGCCACAGCTTGGCTGTTTTCTTTTTTGGGTTTGATTTCTTCTACTTTAGCTTCTTGTTTTGGAGCTGGAGTAGCTGTTGGTGCTTGCACTTTCGGACTATTGGTAGTTGTTGGAAGAACTGTTGGTCTATCCGAAAAAGTAGTTGGATTGCTTGAGCGGATATCCATTGGCATATCTGCTGCTTCTAAAATAGCTGGATCTATCCGTGAGGCTAGATCTTCATATTGGGAATTCAACAGTTCCACGACACTTTGATAAGATTGAAGGGTTGTGAATTCTGCTTCCAATTTTTCTTTTTTATTCTCTAAATTAGCCACCGCAGCTGATAAAACAGATTGGGCTTTGACCAATAATTCTGGTGCATTTTTAAAGTCAGAAAGACGTTTTTCAGCAGCAACCAGACGTTCTTGCGCCGCCTTCAAGCCCTCATGCGCTTCTTGAACGACTTGGGCTTTTTCTGCTTCTTCTGCTTTTAATAGATCTAATTTCTCACGCGCTGCTGCTAACAAATCCTTCGCTTTTTGAAGTGCTGCTTCTTTTGGTTGGATGGTTGCTTCAATCCGACCTCGAGATACATCAAGAGTCGCCTTCGCCTTTTCAACTGCGTGGTCCTTGCTAACGAGAAGAATCTTGTAATTTTGGATGGTCTTTTGGACATTGGCCATCTCTACTGCCACATTTGAATTAGCATGGCGGGCATCTTCTAATTTGCCTTGCAAGATAATGATTTGTGACTCTTGATTGGCCTTGTCCAACTTGAGATTAGCGACTTCATCAGATTTGGCTTTCACATCTGATCTTGTCGTCGTAGCCCCAGCTCCCTGACGCAATTGGTAAGCGAGTGCACTGGTTGACACTGCTGAATGGACCGGACTGTGTAAGAAAGCTGCTTCTGACATAGCATTGCTAGGGTCATAAGCGACTGATAAAGCTGTCGCTTTGTTGTCTACCATTTGGAGATAGTGACCAACCTTAGCAAAGGCCTCAGCACCAATCTTCATATAGATATCATTGGCATCGATTTGAGTTTCGTCTGTTGGTAGACCATATTGAGCTGCTACTTCTTGATAAGCTGCTTTTTCATTGTACCAAAAATCAACCGCACCAGCAGGTGAGAAGCCATATGCAATGTTCTCGTTTGGCAAATACTTAAACATATGCCAGTTGGCTTTCTTGAAGTATTCTAACTGTACTTGGCTGGCAGGAAGGGAATAAGGATCCAGCTCCAATTCAGGCAATCCGGCGTTGCGACGATAGCTATTAATAGCATCCGCAATTTCAAGTGCACGAAGGTTGGCTTGCAAAGATCCAGACTCTCCAACTGTCAAGCCGTCTTCTTCCCGACCACGCTTGTAGAGGGCTAAAGCACTCGCTGCAGCTTCATTGCCATTCTCGGCTAAGTGTTGCAAATAACCTTCATAAGTCGCTTGACTCAACTGAACTGGACTATTGGCCGCTGCTTGTTCTAAAGCTGCCAATTCTGCTTCCTTGGTGGCGATGACCGCTTTCAAATCTGTCAGACGTGTTTGAGCCAGTTGAATGTCGCTCTCAATTTGAGCCACTGTATCTGAGCCAGTTTGCTGACTCGCTTGCAAGGTTGCAAGGTAATTCTGAGATTCTCGGATACTTTGCTCGACTTGGCTTTGCTCCAACAAGGCTTGGTTGAGCACATTCTCATCATTTGAAATCGGTGCTTTGGCTTGGTTCAATTCATTTTGTGCTACATCGACCAAAGATTCCTGAGCAGTAACCTGATTTTCCTGTTGACGAACAGCCTCTACGACTTGGTCATGGGCAGCTTCTGCTTCTCGAACCTTATTTTCTTCGATAGTCACATAGGCTTGAGCCACCTTGACGTCATTTTCTGCATTCTGAACTTGGGCATCCGATGTCGTTGCGATGAGGTTTTCCGCATCCGTCACTTCTGCTTTCTTTTCTTCCAGTTCTTGTCCAGCCGCCTTGACATCCGTTTGAGCATCGATCACTTTTTGCTCTTGGTAGTGGATATCTTTTACCACTTGGCCTTTTTGAGCTGTAATTTGCTTCAACTCATCAACCGTAATTGGTTTCTCGACTACTTCCGTGCTGTTGGTTTCTGGATTTTCATTTTGTTTGACCTCTTCGGCATTTGCCTTGTGATGAAACATGCCAGATAGGACCGTTGTCGCAGCAATCCCTGTCGTGAAAACCGATTTTCCTAATTTCTTTCCCATTAAACTCACCCCCAAAACTGAATTATTTTCTTGAAGTTTCTCTACCCCTTAGCATACCACATTTTGTTACCAATAACTAGTAGGTTTAAAAAGTTTTTTTCATAAATTTTTGAGGCAAAAGAAAAACAGCTGACGCTGTTAGTCTTCTTGTTTAATTTGTTCCAACATCTTCTCTTCTTCTGCTGTCAATTCATAGTTTTCAAGCAGATCAGGGCGACGCTCCAAGGTCTTTTTCAAACTCTGATAGAGGCGCCATTGACGGATATTTTCATGGTGACCACTCATGAGAACATCGGGAACTGTCATTCCTCTGTACTCATAAGGTCGTGTGTATTGAGGGTATTCTAGAAGTCCAGACGAGAAACTGTCATCCTGGTGACTGGACTCTTTTCCAATCACCTCCGGAATCAAGCGCACCGTCGCATCAATCATGGTCATGGCCGCTAGTTCGCCACCCGTCAGGACATAATCGCCAAGAGAAATCTCATCCGTCACCAAGGTCTTGATCCGCTCGTCGTAGCCCTCATAGTGACCACAGATAAAGATCAATTCTTCTTCCTGAGCCAACTCTTCTGCGTAGGCTTGATCAAAGGTCCGACCAGCAGGATCCAGCAGGATCACGCGCGGATTCTTTTTCTCAATCGCATCAAAGGCATCAAAAATCGGTTGAGCGCGTAGAAGCATGCCTTGCCCGCCACCATAGGGTTCATCGTCCACATGGCGCGCTTTCTCCGCATTTTCACGGAAATTATGGTAGTTGATCTCGAGAAGTCCCTTTTCACGGGCTTTGCCGACGATGGAATGCTCAAGGGGAGAAAACATCTCTGGAAAGAGGGTTAAAATATCAATCTTCATCGTCTAACCCTTCTAAGATGTCTACATCCACCCGGTTTCCTGGGATATCGATGTTGAGCACCACTGGTGGGATATAAGGCAAGAGAAGGTCGCGTTTGCCTTTGCGTTTCACGACCCAAACGTCATTGGCACCTGGTTGCAGGATTTCCTTGATCTGACCGATTAGCTGGTCATTTTCATAAACATCAAGGCCGATGATCTCATGGTAATAAAACTCGCCATCCTCCAAATCTGTCAAGTCTTCTTCCGCAACCTTGAGGCTAAAGCCTTTGAATTTTTCGATGGCATTGATATGGTACATATCCTTAAACTTGATGATGTCGAAGTTCTTGTGCTTGCGATGACTGGCAATGGTCACTGTTTGGACAAAACGATCCTTCTCATCAAAAAGAGCCAACTCAGCTCCTTTTTTAAAGCGTTCATCTGCAAAGTCTGTCACAGACAAGATCCGCATTTCTCCTTGTAAGCCTTGGGTATTGACAATTTTCCCGACATTAAAGTAATTCATGATTTCTCCAGTGTAGTTTATTCACTCTATTTTATCACGTTCAAGAGATTTTCTCAAATGGACTTATCTGCTAGAAACTGCTCCAAATCCCGCTCGTGCTGGTATTTTACGGCTGCTGTTTTATCTTTTTCAAAGATAGTTTTAGTAAGGTCGATTTCATTAATGGCCGCGATAGCGACCGTGTAGTGAATGATATCAGCTAGTTCTTTAGCCAATTCCTCATTTGAATCTTGGACACCCTCTTTCCGTCCAGAACGTCCATTTAACACCTCGGCTACTTCGCCAACCTCTTCAACCAGCTTGATAAACAAACCTTCTTCCGTCCGGGTATTCTGGTAATGTTCTTGTAAATAGGCTTGTAACTGCCGAATAGTCACTTCTTTCATTCTTTCTCCTTGCAACAAAAAACGGGACCAAGTCCCGCCTTTTTATTTTTCGTCAATAACGATTCTTACTTTTTTATCTTCAGTTGGGACAGAGTAGACAATCGTTCTTATCGCAGAAATGGTGCGACCTTTTCGACCGATTACACGACCAACATCGCTAGGATCAAGGTCAAGATGGTACTCCAAAAATTCAGGAGTATCTTCGATCTTGATGGTTAAGGCATCCGGTTGTGAAATCAAGGGTTTCACAATTGCAATAATGAGATTTTCAATCGTATCCATACATCAACCTACTTAAAAAATTATTTTGAGAATTTAGAATCGTGGAATTTCTTCATCACACCAGCTTTTGAAAGGATGTTGCGAACTGTATCTGAAGGTTGAGCTCCATCAGCCAACCATGCAAGAACGCGATCTTCTTTCAAAGTTACTTGGTTTTCTTCAACAAGTGGATTGTAAGTTCCAACTGTTTCGATGAAACGTCCATCACGTGGTGAACGTGAATCTGCTACGTTGATACGGTAGTAAGGTTTTTTCTTAGAACCCATACGAGTCAAACGAATTTTAACTGCCATTTTTATAAGTCTCTTTTCTATATTTTAATTTTCGGTGAAATAGACAAGCTATTTAGCACATGATCTATTATAACACATTTTATAGACCTGTCAAGAAAAAAACTTGACAGTATTTAAAATTTTTTATTTTATCAGTAAATCGGCGATTTCTTGATAGTTGCTAACGGTATAAGTCGGCACTACCTGGCTGGTATTTTCCTTATGATTTGGATTATACCAGATGGTATCGATCCCCGCAGCATTTCCCCCTGCGATATCCGCCGTCAAAGAATCTCCGATCATGAGGGTCTCCTCCTTGCTGAAACCTGGAATCAGTTGGCCAACTTTGTCAAAAAATGCAGGTTCTGGTTTCTGAGTATGAAGCTGCTCAGAGATAAAGACCTCTTTGAAATAAGAAGCGATTGTAGAGTGAGCCAAGCGACCTTCTTGAATCGCAGTCACCCCATTCGTTGCACCATAGAGCTGGTAACCCGCTTTTTCAAGTCTGGCCAGTAAGTCCTCCGCACCTGGGAAAGACTGCCCTTGAAGACTGATGTAATCTTGGTAGCGAAGAGCTATCTCAGCCCCATCAACAGAAATCCCAAAGTGGGCAAACCCGATCGCAAACCGACTATCCACTAGCTCTTGCTTGGTTAACTTCTTTTGTTCCAAATCCTTCCAGAGCCCTTGGTTCATGGGTTTGTAGTAATCTTTAAAGGCCTGTACATCTGGAAAATTCATGTCTTCTAACATTTGTGTCAAGGCCGTTTCTTCAGCAGATTCGAAATCCAACAAGGTATGGTCCAAATCAAAAAGTAAAAATGTATATGCCATTACAAACGATCCTTCAATTTTTCTACAAATAAATAAGCTGCTGGGCAGGTGAGGGTATTCTTGATGGTCAGATGGTTGATCTGATAAATCTTCTTGCGATCGGTGTGAGGGAATTCCCGACAAGCTTTTGGACGAACATCATAGATGGAACAGAGATTGTCCCCACCAAGAAAGGGGCAAGGCATGGATTTAAAAACCTTGTCCCCATCTTCGTCAACTTGAAGAAATTCAGCCTCAAAGGCAGGAAGTTTCATCTTGAAATACTTGGCAATCCGCGTGATATCCGCTTCCTTAAAATCGGGCCCTAAGGTCTTACAACAATTGGCACAAGCCGTACAATCGATTTCTTGGAAAACTTCATCGTGGATTTCTTGCGCTATTTTATCTAAATTCTTAGGTGGCTTCTTCTTGAGATTTGCCAATACCTTGCGGTGCTCCTTTTGCTTTTGGAGAGCTAACTGATGGTATTTTTCAATATCAATTTCCTGTGTCATCCTCTATTTCCTCTTCTAAACAATAGAAGCATTATACCACAAAGACTGTGAAAAAAGATAGATCCTGCGATCTATCTCACTTGATTAATCCGTTACAGCGCCCGTTCCGTCTAAGCTCCAAGTGTTTTCGACATAAGGAGTAAATTGAGTTATTGTTTTCTCAAATCCTTCAACAACAATCAAATAAACCTTATCATCTTTTTGGAATACCCAACCAGCAACCTGCAGGCCTGACTTGAGAAAAATATGTATTTTAAGCGACTCATTTCCTCCAACAGTCGTCGTAGATTTTGTCATTTTCTCAACAATTTTATAATCATTCCACTTACTCTCCAATCTTTGAGCTATTAGCTCTGCATTAAATTCCACTCCTTCAGGGACATTTGCTTTTTCTCTAGTGGCAGCATTTAAAACAATAATATTGAAGGCGTTTTTATCTGTATACTGAATATTATCTCCGACTTGGATACTATCATTCTTTTTCCAGTCACTTGGAATATTGACATAGCCATAATCTGCTGATCCAATTCGTTTCGTTTTCACATTCCCCTTATCACTATCTGGAATTTTTTCTACATTACTACTTGAATTTGTTGTCTCTTTCACCACATTCGTGGAACTAGATGCTGCCGATGATTTACTAGACTCTTTCTTTGGACTAGTACAAGCAGAAAGGCTTACAACAGACAAAAACGTAACAGACGCGAGTAGGAACTTATTTTTCATATTCTCTCCTCAATGATGTATTTTCTTTCCACTAGTCTACCATGATTTTCTAGGATTTGAAAGTGCGATTTCTATAGCATAAAGAGACTAGAAATGATTCTAGCCTCTCTTCATCAATCCGTTATAGCGCCTGTTCCATCTAGGCTCCAAGTATTTTCAATGTATGGGATAAAGGTTTTCAAGGTTTCTGCATCCCCTTCAAAAGAAATGGTATAAACTTTTTCACCCTTCTGGAAAACCCAAGTAATCAGGTATTGACCAGATTTCATGACAATTTGAAGCTGGTAGGCGTCTAGACCTGCGACTTTAGTCCGCGCTCCCGTCATCTTTCCAACATCCTGGTTATCTTGCCACATTACGGCTAGTTTCTTGGCTAGAAATTCAGCATTAAACTCGATATCTGCAGGAACTTTGGCCTTTTCCCGGGTAAAGCTGTTCAAGGTGACAATATTATAGCCACTGCCATCTGTATATTGGACAGCTTCTGTCCCATCGATATCCGTGAACTTGAACCATTTACTTGGAATATCGATGTATCCATAATCTGCATTTCCAATCCGCTTGGTTTCTTGACTGGGAGTGTTTTTCTTTGTAGAAGAAGTATCCTTTGACGAAGAGCTGCTTGTTTGCTTTTCGACTTTGCTGCTACTCAATTTTGTAGAAGAAGCTGCTGTGTCCTTTTTAGTAGTGTGACTACAAGCCATGAGTGTGCAGGTAGAAAGAATCGTCAGTGATGCGGTCAATAATTTGTGTTTCATGCTCAACCTCCTTGAGAACGTTTTCTTTCTTCTAGTCTACCATGAAAGTGGGTATTTTAAAATAGGATAAGTGTCACATCTGATAGAACCTTTCTCATTCAGTCTATTTCTTTTATACCTAAAACAAAAGGCTGGGACAAAAGTCCTAGCCTCTTAATTGTTTTTGGATTGTCGAGCAAAACGCAGTGGTTGAGTGGGCTCTACTACACTGATTTCATCAGCTTTTACAGCCCTACTCAACTGTGCGGAGGTGGGACGACGAAATCGAATTCTAACGAATTACCGATTTCTGTCCCACTCTCTAATTGTTATTCTTCATCCATTGACAAGACAGATAAGAAGGCTTCCTGTGGCACTTCTACCGAACCGATGGCTTTCATCCGTTTCTTACCGGCTTTTTGTTTTTCAAGAAGCTTGCGTTTCCGTGAGACGTCCCCACCATAACACTTGGCCAAGACGTTCTTACGAAGGGCCTTGATATCTGTACGGGCCACGATCTTATGACCGATAGCTGCTTGGATGGGCACCTCAAACTGTTGACGAGGGATAATCTTCTTAAGCTTCTCAACGATCAACTTACCACGTTCATAAGCAAAGTCCTTGTGAACGATAAAGCTGAGAGCGTCGACAGTATCGCCATTGAGGAGGATATCCATTTTGACCAATTTAGAAGGACGGTATTCAGACAACTCATAGTCAAAGCTCGCATAGCCACGAGTAGAGGATTTCAATTTATCAAAGAAATCAAAGACAATTTCCGCTAGTGGGATTTGATAGATGACATTGACTCGATTTTCATCGATGTAGTCCATGGTCACAAAGTCCCCACGTTTGCGTTGGGCCAATTCCATGACAGCTCCGACAAACTCTTGTGGCACCATGATTTGCGCTTTGACATAAGGTTCTTCGATCGAAGCGATCTTGGTTGGATCTGGGAACTCAGATGGGTTAGACACATCTAGTGCTTCGCCATCTGTCAAATTGACCTTGTAGATAACAGACGGTGCCGTCATGATCAAGTCAATATTGAACTCACGCTCTAAGCGCTCTTGGATAACGTCCATATGAAGGAGTCCCAAGAAACCACAACGGAAACCAAAACCAAGGGCTTGAGAAGTTTCCGGTTCAAATTGAAGACTAGCGTCATTCAATTGCAATTTTTCCAAGGCTTCACGAAGGTCATTGTATTTATTGGATTCGATCGGATAAAGACCTGCAAAGACCATTGGATTCATTTGCTTGTATCCATGAAGAGGCTCAGCTGCTGGATTGGTCGCTAAGGTCACAGTGTCCCCGACACGGGTATCTGCAACGGTCTTGATAGAGGCCGCAATATAGCCGACGTCTCCAGTTGCAAGAAAATCACGTCCAACCGCTTTAGGAGTAAAAATCCCAACTTCAGTGACGTCAAAGGTTTTTCCATTGCTCATGAGCTGGATCTTATCGCCTGGTTTGACCATTCCATTGACCACTCGAACCTGAAGGATTACTCCACGATAGGCATCATAAACGGAGTCAAAGATCAAGGCTTGAAGAGGTGCTTCAACATCACCTGTCGGAGCAGGAACTTTCTCAACGATCTGCTCCAAAATCTCTTCAATCCCAATACCAGCCTTGGCAGAAGCTAGGACTGCTTCACTGGCATCCAAGCCGATGACATCTTCTACTTCTGTGCGCACACGTTCTGGATCTGCAGCTGGTAAGTCAATTTTGTTAATAACTGGCAGAATCTCCAAATCGTTGTCCAAAGCAAGGTAAACATTGGCTAGAGTCTGGGCTTCAATCCCTTGAGCAGCATCCACTACGAGAATCGCACCCTCACAGGCAGCCAGCGAACGCGAAACCTCATAGGTAAAGTCCACGTGCCCCGGTGTGTCAATCAAGTGGAAGATATAGGTCTCCCCATCTTTGGCTGTGTAGTTCAACTCGATGGCATTGAGCTTGATGGTAATCCCACGTTCCCGTTCCAGGTCCATGCTATCTAGGAGTTGGGCTTGCATCTCCCGACTAGACACGGTTTCGGTTTTTTCTAAGATTCGATCGGCCAAGGTTGACTTTCCATGGTCAATATGGGCGATGATCGAGAAGTTCCGAATCTTCTCTTGTCGTTTTTTTAATTCTTCAAAATTTGGCATAATCATCTTCCTAGTAAATTTAATCGTACTCTTCATTATAACAAAAAAGATAGGCCTTTGCCTATCTTAATTCATTATTTTCAAAAATCGCTTCTGCATTTTATTCCCCTCATATCCAATCCGTTCGTAAAAGACATGAGCTTCTTTTCGATGAGAGGCAGAATTTAAACGGATAAAAGCATAATGCTTGCTTTTGGCAAGTTCTTCAACTCGCTCCATCAATTGGCAACCGATCCCACGTCCTTGTGCAGATGGAAAAACCGCAAGACCCAAAATATTTAAACCAGCATCACTATAGAGGCTTTCATAGACTTCCGCTTCCACATAACCAAGAATATTTCCTGTTTGGTCCTCTTCATAAACAAAGCAAAAATGATCCGAATCTGGCGAATTAAATTTATGGATCTGAGCTGCCACTTTTTCAAGGGTCGAATCATACCCCAATGCTTGGTGACATAAATCTCTAATTTGACCTGCATCTTTGACTTGAACAGTACGAATCATAGCTCCACCTCCATGAACTCTTTGGTTTTATCTTAGACCTTTTTCCTCAAAAAGTAAAGGAAGAGCTGATAAATTTTAAAAAGAAAATCCGATTTAGATCAAATTCATCTTTTTTCGCATTTCTCAGGGATTTCTATTTACTTTTTCGATTTAATTCATTATAATAGTAAGGGTAAATACAAGGAGGTGAGTACGTTGGCCAGAGGTCGTGGAAAAGCAAGCCTTCAAGACAAAGAGGCATTACGGATTATATCGGAAAAGATTAGAGAATTACTGAAAGAACAAGGAAAAAAACAGATCGAATTATCTCGTATTACTGGAATCCCTGCAAGTACCCTGACTGGATATGTAAAAGGAACTTCTCTTCCCGTTCCCGAAAATTTAGAGAAGATTGCAGCCTTTTTCCAGGTAGCAGTTGCTGATATTGACCCTCGATTGCGCAATGATTTTGTGGTCATTGATTCAGAGATCGAACGATTGTATAAACAGCTCGATGAAGGAAATCAAGAAAATCTTCTTTCTTATGGAAAGAGTCTCTTGACCCATCAAAAAGAAAGACAGAAAATTGAAAAGCAATACCACTCGTATTCTGTCTATGATTCTTTTGCAGCTTACCAAAATCAGAAGCAAGCTGATATCGTCTGGTTTGATCAAAAGATTCCTTACGATTTGGCTTTTTGGATTCATACGGATTCCCTCGAGCCTAAATACGAAAAAGGAGCTGTTGTCTTAATCAAGCAAACCTATTACGATCAGGCAGGAGCTATTTATGCCATTGATTTTGATGGGCAGACCTTGATCAAACGGGTATTTCGTGAGGCCAACGGTATTCGACTGGTATCCCTCAATAAGAAATATAGTGATCAAATCATTCCACTAGATGAGGAACCTGGGGTGATTGGGAAAGTGATTGATGGCTTTGTTCCTCTTGATTTGGAGGAGCTCAAATGATTCAATTAATCGCGATTGACTTGGATGGAACTCTCTTGCATGAAGATAAATCTCTCTCTAAAGGCAATATTGAAGCTCTTCACCGGGCCCATGAAGCCGGCTATGACATTGTGATCTGTACTGGGCGTCCCTTAGCGGGTGTCCGTCCTATCTTTGAAGAGATTGGACTCCCTGACGGCAACTACTATATGATTATCAATAACGGGTGTACAACCTTGTCTACTCAGAATTGGGAAATCATTGGCAAGGAAGAATTGAGTCTTAAGGACATGCACCGGTTGCAAGTTTTGACGGAAGATACAGACGTCCAGCTAACCTTATTTGACATGGATCACTACTTAGTGGTCGCACCTGAAGCCAGTGAACTTGTCACGATGGATGCGGGCATTGTTAATAGTAAACCGACACCTGTCTCAGAAGAAGATCTGCCCAACCTTGTTCCTATTTTTCAAGCCATGTATGTAGGAGATCCTTCTGCTATTGATGACTTCCAAACTCAGCACGAGGCTGCATTAGAGGCCGATTTTAACACTGTTCGTTCACAGGATATCCTGTTTGAAATCCTGCCAAAAGGCGCGAGCAAGGCTTCTGCTCTTCAAACATTAAGTCAAACATTAGGTTACAGGAGAGACCAGGTCATGGCTCTTGGAGATGCCAATAATGACCTTGAAATGCTACGTTTTGCTGGTTACAGCGTCGCTATGGGAAATGGCAATGCTGCTGTCAAGGAAATCGCAGACTTCATCACCCTGACCAATGATGAGGATGGCGTGGCCCATGCTATTCACAAATTAATTGAAACTGAAAAAGGAGAATGATCATGAAATACCAAAATTTGTTGGACCGTTTTATTACCTATGTAAAGGTTAACACACGTTCAGACGAAAATTCTACAACCACTCCAAGTACCCAATCACAAGTTGATTTTGCAACAAACGTCTTGATCCCTGAAATGAAACGCGTGGGCCTTCAAAACGTCTACTATTTACCAAACGGCTATGCTATTGGAACACTTCCAGCCAATGATCCAAGCTTTACACGCAAGATTGGATTTATTTCTCACATGGATACCGCTGACTTCAATGCCGAAAATGTCAATCCTCAAATCGTTGAGAATTATGATGGGGGTGTCATTGCCCTTGGTGACTCTGGTTTCACACTCGATCCAGCCGATTTTGCCCATTTGAACAACTACAAGGGACAAACCTTGATCACGACTGACGGTACTACCCTTCTGGGTGCAGATGATAAGTCAGGTATCGCTGAAATCATGACAGCTATTGAATACCTGACAGCTCATCCTGAAATCAAACATGGAGAAATCCGTGTCGGCTTTGGTCCCGATGAAGAAATCGGAGTCGGTGCAGATCAATTTGATGCAGAGGATTTTGATGTAGACTTTGCCTATACTGTCGATGGTGGTCCTCTCGGAGAGCTTCAATACGAAACCTTCTCAGCAGCTGGGGCTGAAATCACCTTCAAAGGGCGCAATGTCCACCCAGGTACAGCCAAAGGTCAAATGATCAACGCTCTTCAATTGGCCATTGATTTCCATAACAAACTCCCTGAAGGAGCACGTCCAGAATTAACCGAAGGCTATGAAGGCTTCTACCACTTGATGAACATCGATGGAACTGTCGAGGAAGCAAGTGCCAGCTACATCATTCGGGACTTTGAAACCGAAAGCTTTGAAAAACGCAAAGACCTCATGAAATCTATTGCCGATCAAATGAATGCGGAACTCGGTAGCGAACGCGTTCTCCTCACCCTCAAAGACCAGTACTACAACATGAAGCAAGTGATTGAAAAAGATATGACACCGATTACCCTTGCTAAGGAAGTCATGGAAGATCTTGGAATCACTCCAATCATTGAACCAATCCGAGGTGGTACAGATGGATCTAAAATTTCCTTTATGGGGATTCCAACACCAAATATTTTTGCCGGCGGTGAAAACATGCATGGTCGCTTTGAATACGTTAGCCTCCAAACCATGGAACGCTCAGTTGATACCATTATCGGTATTGTGACCAAAAAATAAGAAACAAAAAAGGATTCGGATTATACATCCAAATCCTTTAAATATCATTGAGAATGTACCGAAACTTTCCGCTATGAGAAAAGTGCTAGAAACACACTTGTTTCTAGCACTCGGGAGTTTTGAGACCTCAGGCTCAAAACTAAGTCATGGAACTTCTTCGAAGTTCGCTGACGTCCGTACTCACCTAAGGAAAGTTTTAAAATATAATTTTATTTTCAATCTAAGGATTCGGATAGTTTGTCCGGATCCTTTATTGTATGTTTGAAAGCTTGACAATTTCTTTGACCTGATCAATGGTCTGAATCAGGTGAAGGCTTGTCTCATTAATAGGAAGATAATAGACTTTATCTGCCAAAGATTCTGTAAAAGGACGATTCGTGACTAAGATCACCTGTTGTCCTTTTTCTTTCAGCTCTTTCACTTGCTTTCTCACCTTTTGGTAAAAACGCTCATCGCAGATTTCTAGATCATCCACCAAGACACAAGCAGCGTCCAAACCCAATGATTCATTGGTTCCATTCTGTGTCAGATAATAGGCTGCGCCCGCTTTGACCTCATATAAGCCGGCTGATGGCTCAACCGGAAGAAAGGCTGGGCTTGTTGCAACTTCTGCTTCTTTTTCCATTGCTACAAGATTGGCTAGGACCTGCAAATAGACAGGTGCTAATTTACTCAAATCCAAGAGTTCCTCAAACTCAAAACCACGTTTCAAAGCTTCTAAGATATAGAAGAGCCGATGGGGCATATGACGAGCAATTTTCTGGATTAATTCATCATCGCTCATTTCCTCAGGAAGAATGGTCAGCAAGTTCTTGTCTTTAATGGTTTCTAGGGCTTGTTGATAAGCTTCATCGATTCTCTTCCCAAATCCATAAACTGCCCCATAAGAGTGAATTTGGGTATTGAGGCGGGCATTTTTAGCAGCATCAGAAAAAATCGGGATCTTAAAGAAGATATAGTCCAAACTTGGTTCGTAAACAGCCTTTAGATCCTTTAATAAGGGGTGAGGCAAATGCTCGAGAGAGCGCCCTAATTGTAACTGAACTCCTTGCTCAAACAAGGAATAGCCCAAGCCCATAGAGGCCATCGAGATACTGTCTGAAGCAAATGGGTTAACTTCTAGGATATAAAAAGCATAGCTCGTCGGATCAAGAGCAAACTTGATGGAAACAGCTCCTGTCAGCTTCAAATAGCGACTAATGTGGATTGCTGCTTCACGAAGATTTTGAAACTCCCGGTCAGTCAGGGTGACCGCTGGCATAAATTGATAAGAGTCACTAGAGTGGATTCCGACAGGATCAATGCTTTCAATAGAGGCCGCCAGGTAGTGATTTTCTTCGCGATCCCGCATGACGACAAAATCCAATTCCTTAAAGCCATAGGTCGAAAATTCTAGCAAACACTGCTGACTTGGAGAGACTGAAAGTCCTGTTTCTACTGCTTCGCACAAGTCATCCAAGTTATGAGCAATCTTTCGCCCCTGCCCTTGCTTACTCGCTACCGGCCAGATCATAATAGGAAATTGAATGCCTTCAGAAAACTCGATGGCTTCGCGAACCGAACCAACCAGTGCGGAAGCGGGTACCTGATAGCCCAACTCTTGAAAGAGGCGTCGTTGATCCGCCTGCTGATAAAAACTACGGTAGCGTTGGAGGCTCGGTCCGATAATCATGATCGATTCGTCTTTGAAAAATCCAGTTTCTTCCAAACGAAACAAGAGATTCAAAATCTGTTTATCCGCAAAGGCTAAGAGCAAGCGAGATCCAGTATAAGAAAGAAGAGTCGTCCTAAGAGCATCCAACTTGAGCTTACTGACTACAACCTGTTCTCCAGCTTCCTGTGTGATAGCATTTTCTTCACCCAGATAAAGGACAAGAGCATTCCCGTCCTTGACATTAAGTTTTTGTGCTTCATTTACCGCAGCCAAGAGGCTAATATCCTGATAAGAATCTCCACATAGGAGAAGCAATTTCTGGTTTTCTTTCATCATTCCTTCTCCCTTCTACTTTCGTGAATTTTGGCATCAATCAACTCTAAAAATTCATCGTAAAAATAGAGATTGTCCCTTGGCCCTGGACTAGCATCCACTTGGAATTGAACCCCTAAAATCGGTTGGTAACGATGACGAAAACCTTCAATACTATGGTCATTTACGTTTTCATGCGTGACCAATAAATCATGAGGCAGACTATCTCTGGCAATACTATACAAATGATTTTGACTCGTTATCTCGATTTTTCCTGTCGCAATTTCACGCACAGGAATATTTAAGCCGAAATGCCCGACTTCCATGGGAGCTAGCTCAGCCCCGTAAGCTTGAGCCAGTACCTGTGCTCCCAAGCCCATGCCCCAGATCGGAATTTGACCATTGATTTTTTGGATCAAGCGACAGAGTTTTTTCACCTGATGGGGATCGCCAGGCCCACTGGATAAAATAACGCCATCGGGCTGCTGTTCCATCAGTTCATTATAAGAGATGTCATAGGGATAGACCGTAACATTACAGTCCCTTTGACTCAGCTGGCGTAAGACAGAGTGTTTGACACCTAAATCAATCAAGGCAATACTCTTTCCAAAACCTGGTACAGCATAGGCCGTTTTTGTCGAGACTTGACGCACTTGGTCTTTGGGAAGGACCGTTGCTCGCAACTGATCCAGGATATGCTCTATCGAATCCCCCTTGTTAATGACAGTCGCCTTCATCCGTCCATACTTGCGGACAATTTTTGCTACCTGTCTTGTATCAATCCCTACAATACCAGGGATTTTTTTTCGCTTCAAGAATTCATCCAAGGTCATCTGCTGCCGCCAATTACTTGGCATTTCCACCAAATGCTGAACGACTACTGCCAAACATGTCGGCGTAATCGATTCAGAATCATCTCTATTGATCCCTGTTGCGCCAATAACTGGAAAGGTAAAGGAGAGGATCTGGCCACTAAAAGCCTGATCCGTAATCAATTCTTGATGGCCTGTCATGGCAGTCGTAAAGACCAATTCACCAGTCACATATAAGTCTGCACCAAAGGCTTCTCCTTCAAATACAGTCCCATCCTCTAGGACCAATAATCGTTTCATCGAACCCCTCCCTTCTTTTACACTAATCCAATTTTATCATAGTTCCTCAAAAAAAGGAAAGTCAGATTCCATGTAGCTGTCTACTCTGTCCTCTTTCTTTCCTTTCAATGAATTGTCAGTTATCTTATTTTGCACCGCGACCTTTAAGGACGGCTTCAATGATGGCCATACGGACAAAGACACCATTGGTCATTTGTTCTACGATACGTGATTTAGGAGCTTCTACCAAGTGGTCCGCAATTTCAACGTCACGGTTGACTGGTGCTGGGTGCATCAAGATCGCTGTATCTTTCATACGGTCATAACGTTCTTGAGTCAAGCCATGAAGACGATGGTAGTTTTCTTTAGAGAAGAGTGATTCGTAATCATGACGTTCGTGTTGTACACGCAAGAACATCATCACATCTACTTCTTCAATGACTTCATCGATAGTGACGAAGGTTCCATAGTCTTCAAATTCCGCACTTCTCCATTCGTCTGGACCTGCAAAGTAGAGGGTTGCTCCCAAACGTTTCAAGATTTGCATATTTGATTTTGCCACACGTGAGTGATCCAAGTCCCCAGCGATACAAACTTTCAAGCCATCAAAGTGACCGAATTCTTGGTAGATGGTCATCAAATCAAGCAAGCTTTGGCTAGGGTGTTGACCTGAACCGTCCCCACCGTTGACGATAGAGGCTGTGATCGTTGGGCTTTCAACCAATTCTTTGTAGTAGTCCACTTCAGGGTGACGGATGACGCAGACATCTACACCAAGAGCTGACATGGTCAAGATGGTATCGTAAAGTGTTTCCCCTTTGTTCACAGAACTTGTCTTCACATCAAAGTCAAGGAGATCACATCCCAATTTCAACTCTGCCACTTCAAAGGCTTTGTGGGTACGAGTTGAAGGTTCAAAGAAAAGGTTTGAGATGATGTGTTGGTCTTCGTAGGATGCTTTAGCTCCGTTTTTGAACTCAATCCCACGTTTGATCAATGCCATTACTTCTTCATTGGTAAGAGTTTCCATTGAGACAAGGTTTTTAAGAGCGATTTGATTTTCAGACATGTTGATTCTCCTTTTATAATGTGAATGCAAATAATTTACAATTTGTTTAAGCTTCTTTGATGAGGACGCGGTCTTGACCGTCTAGCTCCACCATCTCGACAATGATTTCCTCTGACTTACTTGTCGGGATATTTTTCCCAACAAAGTCCGGACGAATCGGCAACTCCCGATGCCCACGGTCGACGAGAACCGCAAGACTCACTCGAGCAGGACGACCGTGACTGACCAGATTGTCAATGGCAGCGCGAATCGTGCGACCTGTATAGAGGACATCATCGATCAAAATGACTTCTCTATGAGCGATATCAACTGGTAAGACCGTCGTATCCTCAGTCGCCTTCATGTCATCTCGGAAAGGCTTGGTATCTAGTTCTGCTACAGGGACATCGATTTGTTCCAGCTGAGAGAGGCGTTCTTGGATCCGGCGAGCGATGTAAACACCACGCGTCTTGATCCCCACCAGCACAATCTGGCTCAAATCTTTGTTTCGTTCAATGATTTCGTAGGTGATCCGGGTAATGGCCCGTTTCATCGTCAAATCATCAACGACTTCTTTGGTTTTCATTCAGTCCTCCTTAGTTGTAAAAGAAAAACCTCCTTTTTCAAGGAGGTTCAGCAAATGAATGGTCTAAGAGGATAGAGTCTCGCTCTATGGTCCTAGCCATTGTTTTTCACAGTCTCCTTGCCTGCCTCACGGGACAGGATTAAAGGATTTATTTAATTGAGATAACTATATCACAGTTTCAAACGACATGCAAGAAAAAACTCAACATTTTTCAAAAAATTTTAAAAACATGACTTTTCTTCCGAATAACGTTCGGTTTTTACTAAGAAACAGCCGATTTCCGCTTGATATTTTTAATCCCATAGAGCACATAGCCAGCTAAGAGGTAAGCGATAAAAATGATCACCACCCATTTGCCCACAAAGGCCCAGCCGTATTTAGTAACATTGATAAAGAAATAGGCAAAGGGACTATCTTTTGCACCTGGAATCGGCCACTTCAAGACTAACCCATTGAGAAGGGCAAAGAGCATGTAAGCCAGGGGAATCGAGGTCCAAAGGAAGGGATCGAGCTTACGGTATTGCTTGGCTTTATCAATCACTAGAGTATCAAAGAAGAACATCAAAGGAACGATGTAATGACAAAGGAAGTTTTCCAAACGATAAAACTTCTCTGGCGTCGCAAGAGGCGCCAACATAAAGTGGTAGATGACACAGGTGATCATAATGGACATGGTAACTGCGCCTTTCATACGAAGGTAGCCCTGAGTCTGGGTCGAACGACCTCGAACCATGCGCCAAACCATGTCTCCCATAAAGAACATGACCAACATGTTGGATAAAATGGTGTAATAGAGCATCATGCCAAAACCACCATGCTTGGTCAGTTGTAGATAAACGCCAAGTACACTCAAAATAAGCAATAGAAAACGATAGCTAAATAATAGTTTGGATTTCATAGTATTCTCCTGAAAGAAAATGGGCTAGGCCCTTTAGTTTAATCAGGAACTTTCCTTAAGTGAGGACGGACGTCAGCGAACTTCTACGAAGTTCCATGACTTAGTTTTGAACCTAAAGTTTCAAAACTCCCGAGTACTTGAAACAATACTGTTTCAAGTACTTTTCTCACAGCGGAAAGTTCCATTATAAACTTAAACAACTCTATTAATTTGTGTACTGTTCTTTAAATCTTCTTCACAAATTCTGATTTGAGTTTCATTGCACCAAAGCCATCAATCTTACAATCTATGTTGTGGTCTCCTTCAACGATACGGATATTTTTCACGCGCGTACCTTGTTTCAAATCTTTCGGTGCACCCTTCACTTTCAAATCTTTGATCAAGGTCACCGTATCGCCATCAGCCAATTTGTTTCCGTTGGCATCAATCGCTACGACACCCTCTTCTTCTTCGACCTCAGCTGGGTTCCATTCATACGCACACTCTGGGCACACCAAGAGCGCTCCATCTTCATAGACATATTCAGAGTTACATTTTGGACAGTTTGGTAAGTTATTCATTTTTATCTCCTTATTCAAATTAACTTTCATAGTATACCATGAAAGCAAAAATTTGACAAATCCTGCTCGACTGTATAAAAAGGAGGCAACTCGGCCTCCTTACATAGATGATATCTTTCAATCTTCTTGCAATTCTTGAATATCCCGAATCACGCGCACGCCTGTTTGATTCTTCTCGCGCAGTTCAGTATCAGAGTATGGAAAGGTATTGATCAAGATACTCTCCATGCCGATACTTTGGGCGACAGCGACATCTGTTGTAAAGTCATTCCCCACCATGACCGTTTTTTCAGGGTTCAACTGGTGTTCTTTCAGCACTTCCAAGAGGAACTCTGGCTGAGGTTTGCGAACACCTGCATCTGATGACAAGTGAATGGCATGGAAAAGTTCTCTCAAGCCTACTAAATCAATCTCAGGATTGGTAAATTCTGCTTGGGCATTGGATAAGAGATAGATCCGGCAACCTGCAGTTTTCATATCCTCTAATACTTCTTTTGTGTGAGGATAAAGCTCCAATCGTTTGCGAGAAAGGACACGGAAAGTCCGTGCAATCAAACGTCCCCACTCTTTGAGGTGGGCAACACTGTTTCCACTAGGAAGACTTTCTAAATACAATTGCACAAAAATGACCGTCAGATCAATCTCAGGATGGGCAACTTGTTTTTCCTTGGCCAAGTCTGCTTCGGCTTGCTGCACCAACTCTCTATAACGCAGGCGCAGACCTTCTCCTGTGTAACTTGCCCCGTAGGATTGGTAAATCTGAGCCATGGTATCCCATAAAACTGGACTTGACTCATCGGTTTCGATGTCGACCAAGGTTCCATAAAAATCAAAAATATAATTTTTAAATGCGTACTTGTGCGGATTCATCTCTCACTCCCGTAACAAACATCGTAAAGGTTGCCTTGCAGACATTGACACCGTCTTGATTGGTAATATCAACATCCACAACTCGAGTCGTCCGTCCACTGTGGACACATTCGCCATGGATCGTGAGGACATCCCCCAGACGCCCTGCTTTCAAGTAATTGATGGAGGATTGCAAGGTCACACCATCGACTCCCTGAGAAATCACGACCAAACCACTGATCTGGTCACACAGGGTAAAGAGGTAGCCTCCATGCGCATTTCCATAATAATTGAGGGATGATTCAACGACCTTGGTTGACACCACTACATGGCCATCTCTCATCTTTTCAATTTCGTAATTTTCAAATGCAGCAATTGCATCAAAGTGAAAATCTTTCATATACTTGCCACCTTTTCTAGCATCTTTTCAACTCCTCTATCATACTACAATTAAGATCTAGATACAAGCGAAGGAGCAATTCCTTAGAAACAGAAAAGGAGACTCCAACTAAGTAAGAAGACGATACTAGGAACAATGTATTTTCGTGGGTGCTTCCAACATTCCCTCTTTAAATTCCATTTTCTTAAAGGGAAATAGATTTCAATAAGTAAGTGCAAAAAAGCTTCCACTACTGCTAGAATCATGACTCCTAGTAAAAATAGAATCCCCAAATTAGGCATGACCACCATTTTTAATAATAGAGCAACAAATAGATTCACAGCTAAGAAATAAGTCAGCAATACACGGTAATACATCAAGTAAAAGAACCGACTCTTAGGAAGTGACTTAACATGATCAATCAAATCTTTATCCGCGGAAATGAGGGTGGTTAATGGCGTATTGACAGAAGCCATCGTTAAAAGAATGATGATTTTTAAAGGAGCATTATAATCCTGTATCAGAATGAGAAGGAGGAATATGAGAGTAAAGACAAAATTGATGGAAAAATAGCGCTCTTGAAACAAGGAAAGCCAAAAATAATTGCCACTTCTTCTCTTTGCGACGAGCAACTGATCATTTTTTGAAATCGCGATCAAGTCCTCATTTTTAAAAATTAAGACAGCAAGGAGGACTGACAGTAAGATCATATAGGACACTTGTTGGACCCATAAAGAAGAGACTGTAAGAACAGTCGTTACAAAAATGAGCACCCCTCCTAGAAAACTGGGCCTTGTATTGAACTGGATAAAGATATAAAACATACTCAATACCACCAGTAAAGATAGGAGGGCAAGCTTAAAGGATTGTGGCAGGTCTAACTTGACTCCCAAAAAGAGGATCAATAACAGCACGCGCTCTAACAAATTGAGAAGAAAGGTTACCGTCAGAAAAGAACCTTTGAAACTATTGAGAGACAAAGGAAGCTGGTAATAGGCCTGGACCCTGTCCATCGAAAAGTAGGAATAGAGCAATTGAAAGGTTGATAGAGCAGTGACAATAGCCGTACTGATGAATAAGACTTGAAAGCTCGTAGAAAATTTGGCCCCAACAACATGGTAATAAAGAGCAAAGGCTAAGGAAGTCAAGAACAAGAAGAACCGATTTTTGGATACCAAATCTCTAAAAATTGCTAGTAGCATGCTCTACCTCCTCTGACGATTGACGTCATGAAACCAATCTTCTAAATTCGATTCGATCGCGTCTAGGTGACCATCTTCAATGTAATAAGCTGTATCACAGACTCGAACGATACTCTCTGCGATATGCGAACTCATCAGAATAGAGCCTTCTTCTTTATACTGCAATAGCAAACCATATAGAAATTCTGTCGCATCAAAATCAAGGCCATCAAATGGTTCGTCCAAAATAAGGAGGGAAGGTTTGAGATAAAAAGCTGTGATCAGGAAGACTTTCTTCTTATTTCCCGTTGACAAACTACCGATATCGGTGTTGAGAAATTCTTCAAAATGAAAACCTGAGATCAGGTCCTGCAATACCTTTTCATCTCTCTTTCGAAGATACAAACGACAGACAAAATTAAAATAATGAACAAAATCCCAGTTTAAAAAACTATTGTTTTCAGTAAAAACTGTATAGGTACGGCTCCTATAGAAATTCGTATGAAAAGATGTCACCTTGTCTTCAATGGTAACAGTCTCAACTGCATACTGCCGATGATCAAAGACACTACTTAAAGCTTTTAGCAAGGTTGTCTTCCCAGCTCCATTTCGACCAATCAACCCTACTACAGAATGATTGGGTACAAGCAGATTCGTGTCTTTTATAACGGGCTTGTCTTTTTTATACCAAACGTTTAGCCCCTTGATGTTTAAACACTCACTCTTCATCGACGCACTCCTTTATAAAGGTAAGAAGCCCCAACTAAAAGCAACAGCAAAGCGTATAACCATTCCTTTTGAAAGGTAAAGACTAAGGCACCGATCAAGAAGCAAATTCCTATAAGGATTCTAAATTGTAATTTCATATCTTGCCTTCTTTCTATTCACAGTATGAAAGATTACAATTGTATTTTATGCTTATACTATAGTACTTTTTTAAAGCAGATTCAAGCACTAATGGAACATTCTCAATGCTTTAGGCAACATTTTATCTTTGAAGAGAAATTTGAAGAGAAAAAAGAACTAGATACCTCTAGCCCCTTTACTTAAAATCTTAATTTTTCCCAGTCGTCGTCTGTCCGTTTGCGATAATAGTACTCGGATAAATCTGGGTCTTCCATCACTTCCAGCAGAGGAAGCATGTCGTAGGATAAGTCCAACTTTTCTAATTGGTCCTTCTCAACCCAAGAAACTTCTCCTTCTTCAGACGATCTGAGCTGGCCTGTAAATTCTGTTGCTTTGTAGCAAAAGACAATATAGCGTCCTCCCTCATCTGGCTCCCAGTCTTTGACTGCAACCAGTTTTGGATCTGCAATTGTCAGTCCTGTCTCTTCGTAGACTTCACGAATGACGGATTCAGCAAGACTTTCTCCTTCCTCGATATGGCCACCTGGAAAAGCATGGCCAGCCCAGTGAGTCTTTTCAGGTGAGCGGTATTGGAGGACTACTTTCCTATTTTCAAGATCTTCGACCATGCAAAGATTGCACAGTATAGTAGGCGTTGTACGTGACATATATTTCCTTTCTATGATATTGACAATTAATCAATATAAACTTTCTTCTCTATTTCTTTCTTCGTGCCAAAGAGATTGATTAATTCATGGTAAGCTGGGAATTGCAATAAAGGCTGTTCGTATAAAAAAATTACATCACCTTCCAAACGATAGTTCATGATTGAAAATTCAACAGTTGAGGCTACCTGAAATATCGCGAAACTAACCATAAAAATACCAAATCCAACTATAACAGTTAGGAAATGGAGAAAGGTATGAGTTTCTTTAAATGACCTTTTTTATAAAAAAACCATGGGTGAAAAAATATAGTGATAAATAGTAAAGAAAACCATTTGTTCAACAAAAAATGAATAAACGATAAACCTAAACTTTGCAAATATATCTGTCCAATCCAAATCACAAAAAATAGGAGATATAATACAATAAAAAACACATTTAGTCACTTTTACATGATTGAAGCTCATTTATACCATTGCTTTGTTTTTTCATTATACTTCTATCCCTTACGGGAAAAAACAGCAAAAGTTTAAAAATACTTTCTACATTCTCTTGGTTCCTAATGACAATCTTAACCGTAATCTGTACATACAAATGAGATAGATGAAATAATGAATAAGAAAAAACAACTTTCTGATTAGTACCCTTCATCACTATATTTCGCTTTTATTTTCATAATAAAAGGATTGACTAGTTCATAGTAATCACGACTTCTTATAGGGATCACCCCATGGGGAATTTCAACATAATTCCCTTGGATTTCCGCACTATGATAGATTGGAGGGATCATAGTATTTTCATTATCGGAAAAGGACAGGCATAGAAAACCCCAAAAAAATAAAGTAAAAATGAAACTAAAAATGAATGAGAAAGCATGAACCGATTCAGCTCCACTCTTTTTATAAAAGTTGCTCCAAATATGGCAAAATAATACGAAAAACAGAGAGTCAAACCACAAACTGCAGAGAATCGGAATAAAGGATAGACCAAAAACAACCAATAGTAATTCAATGACTAAAAAAATTAGAGAGAATAAATAAAACATTTTAAAACCATTTAACCGCTTAAGCATAGAGAAGCCTCCTTATTTAGAAATGCTGTAACTAACTATATTATAAAGTTAATTCAGAGGTTCGTCAATGTGCATTGAGTGGATACCCTCATTTGAGAATTTTCACTTCCATTTCTGGTGGGTTACTAATTTCTAAGGACAAAAAAAACTCCGCTTTCAAGGTTGAAAGTGGAGTTTTTCCCTTAAATAAAGATCAACAGAATATGGACTGCCAACCGTAGCCAATGATCAATGAGAGGCGTTTCCGGATTACTATTTTTGCTATCTAAGAATAGGCTAAGAGATAACAAAAGCAAAGCAAGGGCAATAACTAGTTTAAGAGATAGCATCATACCTCCAATAGCAAGAGCCGCTAGAAAGCCAAAAAATGGCAATGGACTAAATAAAAATGCCAAAAATCTGAAATAGAACATAAACAAAGAGAGAATCAATAGGCCGTAAACAATTACCTTAGTAAAAATAGAGACCCTTTTTCCTTCATTTTTCATTTTGGATAGTGAAAGAACGACATAGATCATATAGATAAATAGCAGCATATTGAATCATCCCTATGTTTTATAAATTATATTAATAGTTTAACTAAAACCTATTCAAAATACAACTAAAGACACTAACTTATCAGTAGTCTCCCATCTCTGATCAAAGTTTCTTCACTTCTGCTGCGACCTTTTGGAAATGCTGTTCCCGAATGCTAGCAGTGTTCACATCCCGTCCAACCTCTCCCAAGATACACACGCGTTTGGTTTTAATCCCACAGTGGTTCAAGACGGCATTTTTCAAAACAGAAATGCCATAACTATCAGGAATGTTGAGAGGGCCTGAAAAGATCTTGTACCACCAAGTAGGCGCCATGGAGGTCGCATAAATACTGGCTGTTTTTCCTTTGAGCAACTTCTTGAATTGCTTGCCTCTGAGGTAATTCCAGATAAAGCTTCCCTGATCATTGGCCGAGTAGGCAATCCCCGGTGTAAAGACCCGGTCGATCCAGCCCTTCATAAGGCTCGGCATACTACTCCACCAGATGGGATAAACAAAGATCAGGTGATCCGCCCACTGGATCCATTCTTGAGAACGAAGGATAAAAGGATCTTCCTCCATCCGCTTTCGATAGCCATAGCGAAGGACCGGATCAAAGTCTTCTTCATTGAGATTAATAGTTATAATCTCATGACGGCTTGTGTCCAAATTGCTTACAATGGTTTGGAAAATAGCCTGACAGTAACTTTCCTTATCCGGATGCCCATTGATGACTAGAATCTTCATTCGTCTTCTCCTTCATCTCTTTGGTTCATTCTATCTCTTTTATATTTTTACTTGATTAATTGATAATGGTTCAAAGATTGATAGATACGTCCTTTAGGAATTTTTATTTGAAGAACATATCATCCGCAATTCCTTAACAGGTTTTCCAAGTTTAAGTATTTGTTCTTGGCCATCAAAAGTAAAACCCATTTTTTGATAGAAAGCAATGGCTCGCTTATTATCTTTCAATACCCATAAATAAATTTCAGAGAATTGATCAAGAGCAACAAATGCAGCATGCATTAACTGTTTACTCACACCTTTTCCATAGTAATCTTTTAAAACATATAGGGCGATGATTTCACCAGCTTGAATGGCTTCATCACGAAAATTTCCATAGCTGATAAATCCAACGACCTTCTTTCCATCCATCGCAATCAAGGTATTTTCTGGATATTTTTGACTAAAGAATCGACATTTTTCTAATGTCATCGTCTCCTGAAAATCCGCGGGTAAAAGATCGTCATAAGCCTCTCTCCACGTTTGCAAATGAACGAGAGATTTTCCTTCTATCTCTTCAGGAGTTTCCATTGCTTTAATGATAATCTTCATTCGCTTTATCCTTTCTAATCCAAGGCCTTCACTTCCAACATCATATCGCGGATTTGGGCTGCCAATTCGAAATCAAGCACTTCGACGGCTTCTTGCATTTGACCTTGCAGTTTCTTGACCAGTTCTTTGCGCTCTTGGCGGTTGAGACTGGTGATATCCACTTCCTTGTCTTCTTCCTTGGCCACAGCCTTAGTAACAGAAATAAGATCTCGGATTTCCTTTTTGATGGTTTGTGGCACAATGCCATGCTCTTCGTTATAGGCCATCTGAATCTGGCGACGGCGGGCCGTTTCATCGATGGCTTTTTGCATAGACTGGGTTATGGTGTCCGCATACATGATCACGTGCCCCTCACTATTACGGGCTGCACGACCGATGGTCTGGATCAGTCCACGCTCATTACGGAGGAAACCTTCCTTGTCCGCATCGAGAATGGCCACCAGACTAACTTCTGGTACGTCAATCCCTTCCCGAAGCAGGTTGATACCGACCAAGACATCAAAGACCCCTAAACGCAAATCACGAATAATCTCCGTCCGCTCCAAGGTCTTAATGTCCGAGTGCATGTATTTGACTTTAACACCCATTTCCTTGAAGTAGTCGGTCAAGTCTTCTGCCATCTTCTTGGTCAGGGTAGTGACAAAGGTCCGCTCTCCACGTTCTACACGCGCATTGATCTCTCCCAAGAGATCGTCCATTTGTCCCATGGTAGGGCGCACTTCCACTTCTGGATCCAGAAGACCAGTTGGACGAATAATCTGCTCGATGACGGTGTCCGTTTGTTCCATCTCATAGTCACCTGGTGTCGCTGACACATAGACAATCTGGTGGACATGGCTTTCAAACTCTTCACGACGCAGTGGCCGGTTGTCCAAGGCAGACGGCAAACGGAAGCCATAGTTGACCAACATCTCCTTGCGTGAGCGGTCTCCATTGTACATACCCTTGATTTGGCCCATGGTCATGTGGCTTTCATCAATCATGATGAGGAAATCTTCAGGGAAGAAATCCAAAAGGGTGTACGGTGGCTCTCCTTCACTCCGGCCATCCATATGACGAGAGTAGTTTTCGACACCATTGGTATAGCCCATCTCTCGCAACATTTCAATATCATACTCAGTCCGTTGTTTCAGGCGTTGGGCTTCTAAAAGCTTACCTTCTTTTTCAAAGACTTTTAACTGCTCCTCTAGTTCCGCCTGAATCTTGGCAATGGCCACTTCCATATGGTCGTCATTGGTCACGAAGTGAGTAGCTGGGAAGATCGCTAAGTGGTCCACATCTCCTAGAACCTGGCCGGTCAAAGCTTCAATCTCACGAATCCGCTCAATCTCATCCCCGAAAAACTCGACTCGAAAGGCATGCTCATCACGCGAAGCTGGGAAAATCTCGACCACATCTCCACGGACACGGAATTTCCCCCGTTGAAAGTCGATATCATTGCGTTCAAACTGGATGTCCACCAGGTCATTGAGCAAACGATCACGAGAAATCTCCAGACCTGGACGCAGGCTGACCACGCTGTCGGAATATTCCTTAGGCGAACCCAACCCATAGATACATGAAACAGACGCAACTACAATAACGTCATTTCGTTCTAAAAGAGCGGAGGTTGCTGAGTGACGAAGCTTGTCAATCTCATCATTGACCGAGCTATCTTTTTCGATATAGGTATCACTCGATGGCACATAGGCTTCAGGCTGGTAGTAATCGTAGTAAGATACGAAGTACTCGACCGCATTTTCAGGGAAAAATTCCTTAAACTCCCCATAGAGCTGGCCCGCTAGGGTTTTATTGTGGGCGATGACCAGGGTCGGCTTATTGACCTGGGCAATGACCTGACTCATAGTATATGTCTTCCCCGTACCAGTTGCCCCCATCAAGATTTGGGCCTTTTCACCACCCTCGATGTTATCCACCAACTGTTCAATGGCCTGCGGTTGATCCCCAGACGGTTGGTATTTGGAGACTAGTTTAAATTTGTTGTCTGTTACTCGATTAATCATCTCTTTGTCCTCACATATATAGACCTTATTTTACCATAAATCACCAGAATTCTCTGAGATGAGGAATGAAGAGAGAAGACAATATGTTACAGAACGATCCATTAAATTGGTACATGAGCGAATTACAATCTAATTAATTGGACACGCATTAGCATAAAAACTAAACAAGACTCTCGCAATTACTTCGAAAGTCTTGTCTTTTATTCTAAAACCATGCAATACGTAACAAGAGGCTGGGACAAAAGTCATAGCCTCTTAATTGTTTTTGGATTGTCGAACAAGACGCAGTGGTTGAGTGGGCTATACTACGCTGATTTCATCAGCTTTTACAGCCCTACTCAACTGTGCGGAGGTGGGACGACGAAATCGAATTCTAACGAATGACCGATTTCTGTCCCACTATCCCAAAATTAGAAAAGTTTGCTCATCAGTATCATTTTTATTTACTACTTAACTTCTTGATTCCTTATCAAGAGGTAGAGAGTTGCTCCAAGTGAACATACAAATCCAATAATGTAAGTACAGAGTTGCAAATAGGAAGCTCTCCCTAATATTGTATCTGCAACAATATTATAAAATAGGTAACTAGTCAATGGTTCCACTACTCTTTCTATGAATGGTTGTACTAAAATAGGAAATAGCAATAAAATAGCTAAACTCCCCATTGGACTTTTGAAAAAATAACTTAAAAAGTAAGAAATCAAAAAGTATTGGATGGAGCCAATCAAATAGAAGCTGAAAATTTCTAAACTGACACCATTTTCGCTACTAAAAAAATGAAACCATATAAGCAATACAATGAAATACAAGGTTGATTGTAGTACTACATCACATAACTCTACGAACAGGATCCGAATTGAACTTAAGATCCTTTTTCCACTTACCAAATAAACTAGTTTTGTTTCGTGTGATTGTAACTCAACAAATGCATTAACACACCCAATACTAACAGAGAGCATTGAGGCAAAAACAAGAGCTTGCTTTATAGATAATTGTACAACAGTATCATTGATTGAAACTGGTAACACACCGAAGAGACACACAAAACCTATCAAAAGTGACTGTATAGCTATCTGGTACTTTACGGGTTTTAAACTATATTTTTTGACGATAAGACTAAATAATATTCTTGCCATTCTTCCTCCTCATTCGAATTATTTCTACAACCATTATGAACACCAAGAACAAGAACCCTTCTACTACTAAAAGTGTAAAACCGTACAATTGGCTCGTTTGAGTCCCTTCAATTCGACCAAATGCAAATGACTTTGCTCCAATCAAAGGCAATAGATTTTCTATTTTAGAGGAAATTCCTCTTAGAATACCTGATAAGGTGATTACCAATAATAAAACGTCTGCAATTAATGCAGTCATTGATTTTTTCGTTATGATTACGAAAAGTAAAGCTAATAAAGTAAGAACGATTGCAAATATCATAACCCTTACCGTGACATCTAAAAACAATGTCAATTCTAAAAAATTCTTTAGAGTTGAATCTAGAAAAACGAATAAAATAACAGCGTTTACTATAGAAAATATTAAAGTAGAGAGTAACGATAGGACAATCGAACTTGCAATAAACCCAGTAAGACGAACTTTCCAGTTAGGAATCAATAACTGGCTAAAATAATCATCACCAAATTGATAATGGGTTGAATAAACAAGTGAAACAATAATTGGCAAGAAAATAACACTTGCTTGGTAGGGTGAAGATAAGAGAGCATCCCTGACTGTATACACTGGATTCGATGATAACATAGATGGATCAAGGTTAACCGCTCGGCCATTTCCTTCTACTAAGGCATTTATCACCTGGATATTTTGAATTGTAAAAAATATGCTGACTCCCAAAATAAGAAAAAAAGTAAATTTAAAAGTAGGTAAACTACAATATTTATAGAGGTCACTAAAAAAGGAACGCTTCAACATATTATGCACCTTCTTTCCCTTCGAGCGCCTTAAAATATGCTTCCTCAAAAGATCCAAACTCTTTCAAAATGTCTTTTGTAGGAGCATCAATAACGATCTTCCCATTAGAAATACCAACCAAATGATCTACAGTTAATTCTAACTCACTCATATAATGACTTGTCATTAAGACAGTTTTACCTTCATTGACAAAAGATTGTAAAAAATTGCGTACCCAGCGTATACCCTCTGGATCTAGTCCATTGATTGGTTCATCTAAAATTAAGATATCAGGATTTGCTAATAAGGCTGTTGCTAAACCAAGACGTTGCTTCATTCCTAATGAATAGTCTTTTACTTTTTTATTTTTAGCTTCACTTAACCCCACCAACTCTAAACATTCCTTGCACCTATTTCTATCAACCCCACAGGCCAAGCCAATCCACCGAAGATGCTGAAATCCAGTTCTGGTTGGGTAAGGTTGGCAACTGTCAAGGAACGATCCAACAATACAAAAAGGATTATCTCCCAATTGAGAGTATTTTTTTCCATCGATCAACGCCATTCCCATTTGACTATTTTCTAAACCAAGTAAAATTCTAATTAAAGTTGATTTTCCAGATCCATTTGGTCCAATCAATCCAGTAATCTCACCTTTCTTAGCTTTGAAAGACACGTTTTGAAGGACAATTTTATTATTATATTCCTTATGTAGCTTTTGAATTGTTATCATTCATTCTTTTTCCTTTCTGACTTTTAGTGAAATTCCACCTTCACTTGGAGCAAGTATAACAGGAGAAAATCAGGAAAATCTCAGAATAATAATTTTTTTCATTTCTAACAAATTGCATTCCATATTTGCTATAATATGCTCATATAATTGGAGGAACTATGAAGTATAAAATTTTAGCCATTGACGATGATGAAAAAATCTTACGATTAATAGCGAATGCATTAAGAGCGAACAACTTCCACGTGGAAACTCGTAAATATATAGAGGAAATCAATATCTGTGACTTTACTGGATTCGATCTAATTTTACTTGACGTTATGATGCCTATTTCTGGTTTAGAAATCTGTCGCTCCATTCGTCCACAAATTGCTACCCCAATCCTATTTCTAACCGCTAAAGATTTTGAAGAAGATTTACTAAAAGGGATTCAAGCTGGGGCAGATGATTACATCACAAAACCATTCAGCATTAAAGAATTCATTGCAAGAATTCAAATGCATCTTCGTAGAGAAGAAAGATCAAATCATGCCTCTAAAGAAGAGATAGATTCAAATATAACTTTTTATCGAGATAGTCAAGAAGTTTATTATCAATCAAAGAGAATTTCATTAACTAAGCGAGAGTTTGATTTACTTTATCTTTTAGCAAAAAATGAGAACCGAATATTTAGCATAGAAGAACTTTACAATTACCTCTATCCTGTAGACTCTGATGCACAACTACGATCCATTACTGAATACATCTATCAAATCAGACAAAAATTTAAGATTCATCAAATTGATCCTATTAAAACAGTATGGGGAGGAGGATACAAATGGAAAAAGAATTGACAATCAAGCAACTCATTAAGCGTACCTACCTTAAAATCATTTGGCAATTTCTTCTATGTCTGATACTTTTTTACGTAGTTCCAGCTCTTCTATCTTCTGTATCTGGAATTAATGAGAAAAATGCCAATCACTTTGCTTTATTTTTTAGCGTCAGTTCTTGGATTTATCTTTGCATCATTTTAATTTTTATCATTGTAATAAATATTAGACGGTTATTAACCAAGATTCAAAAAGAAATGAACATGGTTTATCATAGTGGTCTATATTTCACCAAAAATGAACATCACCATTTGCAGATTAAAGAATTCATTGAAACAAACGATCTGATCGAAAAAATGCAATCTGAAATAAAAAATAGAATTCAAAATGAAAAAGATCAAAAAAAAGAACTCATGTTTCAAGTATCTAGCGCTGCACATGATCTTCGAACTCCTCTAACTGTCATCAGAGGAAATGCTGAATTCTTACAATCTACCAAGCAAACACCCCAAATAATGGAATGTCTAAAAGATCTTGAGCAAGCAAGTATTCAGTTAAACGAGTATTTTGATCACTTCATCCAATACTCCAAAACCTTTTATGACCATGATATTCAACTTGAAAACATATCAATTAAACAAGTAACTTATCAATTGAAAAATCAAATCACTCCTTTACTCCCTAGAAATACACAATTTGTTTTTACAAACACAGTAACCCCATCGACCCAAATTGCAATTCATTCCAATCTATTTATCCGTGCAATCACAAATATTATTAATAATGCAACACAACATCAAAATGAAAATGATGCGCAAATCCACCTAACAATTTCACAAGAAAATAATCGATTAGTTCTAACTATATGGAATAATCAATCTAGTTTTTCAAAAAATATACTACAACATGCTGGAAATCTTTTCTGTAAAGATGACCAAGCAAGAACACCTTCTCAAGAAAGTCACTTTGGACTTGGTTTATCTTTCGTGAAACGCGTCATGAAACTTCATAATGGAACTATGCATTTAGAAAATACTCATAATGGTGCACAAGTCAAGCTAATCATTCCCATTATTATATAGAAAAAGCCGAACTCATCAATATGTGTTCGACTCAGAATGCAGACAAACGTCATTTTTGGTGTTTGTCTTTTTCATATATGACTTTCAGACATTACACAGAGGTTAGTCATCAAACTTTTCTTTCCTCTCACCTAAGCGATAGACAATCACTAGGGATACAAGAAGAACCAAAGTAGTGATAATCGATCCTTCTGCACCAAATGCCCCTCCGGTCAACCAATCAGGACCAGATCCCATGCTAAAGCTAAAAATCGAGGCATCTGCGCCCGTACCACTGACTTGAAAACCAAGGAGATTTCCTTGTACATAGTTCCAAGTGCCGTGTTGGGCGACCACTAGCCAGATACTATCCGTATAGATAAAAAGCAGACCAGCCAGCACTCCATCGAGGATGATATTCAGAACGGATAAGAAGGTCACTCCTGCATTTCCCATATGCAGAATGCCAAAGAGACTACTAGAAATCGCGATCGCTAAAGGCAGATTAGTTCTTGCAGCAATCCGAGTCAGAAGCCAACCTCGCGTCGCTACTTCTTCCGTCCCCCCTTGCAGAAGCCAAAATGGAAATAATCCTAGGATAAAAAGCAAGGGCTCTAAACTGAGCTCATTTAACACAAAAGACCCGATGCCACTTACTTGGTAGACAAGCGCGATCACTCCCATTTGAATAAGTGAAATCACGATCCCCCAGACTAGATACTTGAGCCAATTTCTTTTTACAAAGCCTAAGCTTGATAAAGTATTCTTCTCTATGACCTTCACCCAAAAAATAAAGAGAAATAGTATGATTACAAAACTGAAAAGCTCATAATAGAGAAGATAATGGTAGAAAAATTCTTGAATACTTGCTGTCCCATTTCCTGGTGAAAAGAACTCCGCCAGAAAACCTATCACTAAGGAAAATGGTCCCACCAATTCACTACTAAGCCATAGTCCCCCTTCTATAAAGAAGGAGGCTAAAAATACATAGAATAGTGTAGAAATAAGAACTGGCATAGATGTGTTTGTTTTTATATCCTGAATGATCTTTCCTTTCTTCATGATCAACCTCCATTTATCTAATAGGTCCATTGTAGCAAAGAAAATCAAGAGCTGCAATATCGTTTCATGTCAGAAAACCTAACATGACAACTCGATTTTTCTTGCAAAGTAAAGTCTTTTCTGATATAATAGCTTCTGTAGAAAAACATAAGACCATTCATACTCGTTTTGGTATGAATGATTTGTTTTTTTAAGGCCATCCTTTGGTCAATGTGCTCATGGGTCAAATACCCAAAGAGAAAAGAATTAAAAGGAGACAGAAATGAAGAAAAAATTACTAGCATGTTTGCTGTTCTTATTTCCATTCGTTGCATTCGCTGGTCATGCTCATGCTGAAACGATCAAGGTCGTTTTCGACACAGCTTATGCACCATTTGAATTTAAGGATTCAGATCAAACCTATAAAGGAATTGACGTAGAGATCTTGGACAAGGTCGCTGAAATCAATGGCTGGGATTTGGACAAATCCTTCCCAGGATTTGATGCAGCGGTCAATGCAGTTCAAGCTGGTCAAGCAGATGCCATCATGGCCGGTATGACCAAAACAACAGAACGTGAAAAAGTCTTCACCATGTCTGATACTTACTACGATACAAAAGTTGTCATCGCGACTACGAAAGCCGATAAAATCACGAAGTACAGCCAATTAAAAGGGAAGACAGTCGGTGTTAAAAACGGAACTGCAGCCCAACGCTTCCTCGATAAAAACAAGGACAAGTACGGCTACAAGATCAAGACTTTTGATACCGGTGATCTCATGTATAACAGTTTATCAGCTGGTGCAGTGGATGCAGTCATGGATGACCAACCTGTTATTCAATACGCCATCCAAAAGGGTCAGGACCTAGCTATCAATATGGACGGGGAAGCAGTCGGTGGCTTTGCCTTTGGTGTTAAAAAAGGTGGCAATCATGAAAAGTTGATCACTGAATTTAACAAGGCTCTCGCTCAAATGAAAGCTGATGGAACACTTGATGAGATCATCAAGAAATGGACAGGTGAAAGCCAATCATCAAGTAACAGTGCCGTTCCAGAAACAACTACTCCTGCTGGTCAAAAAGCAACTCCTAAAAAATCAAAATATGTAATTTCAAGTGACTCATCTTTTGCACCATTTGTCTTCCAAAATGGAAAAAACAAATACACAGGGATCGATATGGACTTGATCAAGGCTATTGCCAAAGACCAAGGATTTACCATCGAGATTAATAATCCTGGATTTGACGCAGCGGTAAGTGATGTCCAATCCGGCCATGCGCAAGGAATGATTGCAGGGATGACCGTAACAGATGCTCGGAAAGAAACATTTGATTTTTCTGAACCATACTACACAGCCAATTCTATTCTAGCTGTTCAAGAAAGCAGCAAGATTGATTCATATGATGACCTAAAAGGAAAGACAGTCGGTGTTAAAAACGGTACTTCCTCACAAAACTTCCTTGAAGAAAACCAAAAGAAATATGGTTACAAGATCAAAACGTTCTCTGACGGAGCTTCTATGTACGATAGTTTGAATTCTGGTTCTGTCGCAGCGATCATGGATGACGAACCTGTTATCAAATACGCTATTAAACAAGGACGTAAATTCAAAACACCTATCGAAGGAACTCCAAGTGGTCAACTAGCATTTGCCGTTAAGAAGGGTGAAAATCCTGAATTGATCGAAATGTTCAATAACGGTCTTGCAAACTTGAAGAAAAGCGGTCAATACCAAAAGATTCTCGATAAATACCTTAAAGCAGATAGCAAATCAAGTACTTCAAGTACAACAGCAGATGAAACAACGATCTGGGGCTTACTTCAAAACAACTACAAACAATTGTTAAGTGGTTTGGGTGTGACTCTTGCCCTTGCACTTCTCTCCTTCGCCATTGCTATGGTGATCGGTGTTATCTTTGGGATGTTTAGTGTTAGCCCTTATAAATGGCTCCGCTGGACAGCAGAAATCTTTGTCGATGTTATTCGCGGGATCCCACTCATGATCCTTGCTGCCTTCATCTTCTGGGGAATTCCAAACTTGATTGAATCGGTCACAGGTCATCAATCCCCAATCAACGACTTTGTCGCAGGTACCATTGCCCTCTCTCTCAATGCGGCTGCTTATATTGCAGAAATTGTTCGAGGAGGGATCCAAGCTGTACCGATTGGACAGATGGAAGCCAGCCGAAGCCTGGGGATCTCTTATGGCAAAACCATGCGCAAGATCATCTTGCCACAAGCAACCAAACTCATGCTTCCAAACTTTGTTAACCAATTCGTCATTGCCCTGAAAGATACGACTATTGTGTCTGCGATCGGATTGGTAGAACTCTTCCAAACTGGTAAGATTATCATCGCTCGAAACTATCAAAGTTTCAAGATGTATGCGATCCTTGCCGTCTTCTACCTCGTGATTATCACCTTGCTAACACGATTTGCAAAAAAATTAGAAAAGAAGGTTAACTAATGGCTAAATTAAAAATTGATGTCCATGACCTCCACAAATACTATGGTGAAAATGAGGTCTTAAAAGGAATCTCAACAAAATTCTACGAAGGGGATGTGGTCTGCATTATCGGACCGTCCGGTTCTGGTAAATCGACCTTCCTTCGTAGTCTCAATCTCCTCGAAGAAGTGACAAAAGGTCAAATTACCGTAAATGGATATGATCTAACCGATCCAAAAACCAATGTTGATTTGGTCCGTGAAAATATCGGGATGGTTTTCCAACACTTCAACCTCTTCCCTCACATGAGCGTCCTTGAAAACATTATGTTTGCGCCAGTAGAGCACAAACTAATGACACGTGAAGAAGCTCAAAAAGTCGGGATGGAATTGTTGGAAAAAGTTGGTCTCGCAGATAAAGCCGATGCCAATCCAAACAGCCTTTCCGGTGGTCAAAAACAACGTGTGGCCATTGCCCGTGGACTCGCCATGAATCCAGATATTATGCTCTTTGACGAACCTACTTCTGCCCTTGACCCTGAGATGGTTGGAGATGTATTGAACGTTATGAAAGAGTTGGCAGAGCAAGGCATGACCATGATCATCGTTACTCATGAAATGGGATTTGCCCGCCAAGTAGCCAACCGCGTCATCTTCACGGCTGATGGTGAATTCCTCGAAGACGGCAAACCAGATCAAATCTTCGACAACCCACAACACCCACGTTTGAAAGAATTCTTGGATAAGGTTCTAAACGTTTAAAAAAATAGTGGTTTTTGAAACATCTAGCAATTTTGCTAGATGCTTTTTTTGACGAAAAAAGCATTTTCAAATCTGAAAATGCTTAGATTGAAGATAAAGACTTATTAAAAACCTTCCTAAGGTGAGTACGGACGTCAGCGAACTTCTGCGAAGTTCCATGACTAATTATTGAGCCTAAGGTCTCAATAATTCCGAGTGCTAGAAACAACCGTGTTTCTAGCACTTTTCTCACGGCGGAAAGTTTTAATGTTTTCTTAATTCGTTATACAAATTGGAACATATATTTATTTCTTTGCAGAATCACTTTACTTATTTTACTTTAAAAATAATTTGTCTACATTTTAACTAATCTGTTGCTGAGCTGTCTGCATCTTGTAGTACACACCTTGCGCTTGCATTAGCTCTTCATGAGTGCCATGCTCAACAATATCGCCATCCACCATGACAAGGATCATATCAGAATTTTGAATGGTCGACAAGCGGTGAGCAATGATGAAGCTGGTCCGTCCCTTCATGAGCTGATTAAAGGCATCTTGAATCAAGACCTCCGTCCGAGTATCGATGGATGATGTCGCCTCATCCAAGATCAAAATCTTAGGAACTGAAAGGAAAATCCGCGCAATCGTTAAGAGTTGGCGTTGTCCTTGAGACAAAGACTCTCCAGCATCTGAAAGATAGGTATCGTACCCTTGTGGCAACTGCCGGATAAAGAAATCTGCATTGGCTGCTTTGGCTGCTTCGATGACTTCTTCTCTAGTTGCATCTGGACGAGAAAAGGCGATATTTTCATGAATGGTCCCGACCTTGAGCCAGGTTTCCTGCAGAACCATACCAAACTGTTGGCGGTAAGAAGCACGGGTGTAGTCCGTAATTGGCACCCCATCAATCGTGATCTCTCCAGAATTAACAGGGTAGAAACGCATGAGCAGATTAATTAATGTCGACTTTCCTGCTCCTGTAGGCCCTACAATGGCCACTTTACTGGCGGCTGGAACCTGAATGCTTAGATCTTTAATCAAAGTCCGCCCCAAATCATAGCCAAATGAGACATGCTCAAAACCAATCGCACCTTTGACATCCTGACTTTCCAGAATCTGATGGCCTGTCTCTTCGACCTCAGCTTGATCCAAGACGCTGTACAAGCGCTCTGCGCAGGCAAGGGCACTTTGGAGTTCTGACAAGACAGAGGAGATATCATTAAAAGGCTTGGTGTATTGGTTGACATAATTGAGGAAGGTCACCAATTGACCGACAGTAAAGTGAGATCCCGAAATAATGCGTACAGCACCAAATCCAGCCACTACCGCATAAATCAAGGCATTCACAAAGCGAGTGGCAGGGTTGACAGTTGAAGAATAAAAGACAGCGGATTGGGAATAATTGGCATAGCTTTCATTCGTCCCCTTAAAAGCCTTACGGAATTGATCCTGAGCGCTAAAGGACTGGATCAAGCTTTCCTGGGTCAAAGACTCTTCGATCAATTGAGTTTGAAGACCACGCGCCTTGGTCTGCTTTTGGAAAAGCGTATAAGAACGCTTGGCAATGAAACGAGCAATCAAGAGAGATAATGGAGTCAAGACCAGAACTGCTACCATCATAAAGAAATCCAATTCTGCCATGGTCACGATGGTGACAAGAATGGTTAAGAGGCCAACAAAGAACTGGTTAAAGACCATCAGAAGACCACTATTGAGTTGCTCTACATCGGTCGTGAGGCGACTGACGAAGTCCCCGCTCCCTTGTTTATCTAGATAAGACAAGGGCAATCGGTGTACTTTTTCCATCACCTCTGCTCTTAGGCTTTGGCTAAACCGATAGACCAATTGATTGTAGACAAGAGGATTGATCCATTGGATCAAGGTATTGGCCACAATGACCAGAACCATTTGGATCAAAACGGGCCATAAGACTTTCATCCCTTGAGGATTGATGACTAAATCAACCGCATGTCCGATCAGGATCGGTAGCCAAACCGTTAAGGCCACTTGAACGATGGTTCCGATACTGGCTAGAATCAGGAGCCCGGGATGGTTGGCAAAATCTCTAAACAGACGTTTTACATAACTAGAACGTTTTTGACTCATGCTTCCTCCCTCCCGTGTTGTGAATAATGAATTTCTTGATAAATCTCATTGGTAGACAAGAGGAAATCATGATTTCCCATTCCTACTTGATGACCCTTGTTCAAGACTAAAATCTGATCAGCAGACTTGAGACTATTGGTTCGTTGAGATACTAGGATCAAACTCGTATCACTCAATTCTTCTTTTATCGATTTTAAGAGACGAGCTTCCGTCAAATAATCCAAGGCAGAAGTTGAATCATCCAAAATCAAGAAAGGATCCTTCTTCAAAAGGGCACGCGCAATGGTCAACCGTTGACGTTGGCCTCCTGAGAAATTTCGACCAAAGGCTTCCACTGGCTCATCGAGTTGTCCTTCTTTTTCACGGACAAAATCAGCTGCCTGAGCTGTTTCTAGTGCCCACCACAAATCATCATCCGATAGATTTTCTTCCATCCCTAGTAAGAGATTCGAGCGGATAGTCCCTCTAAAGAGCTCTGCCTTCTGTGGAACAACAGCTACCCAGTCCCGCCACTCCTTGAGAGTTTTAGGAGAGTGAGCTTGATGATAGAGGGCTAATTTTCCCTGACTCACAGTATACAAATGACTCAATAACTGAACTAGGGTAGACTTCCCAGATCCTGTACCACCGATAATTCCCAACATCTGTCCATGATCCAGATCAAAGGAAATATCTTCTAGTGCTGGGCTTGAAGCCGTTGGATAAGTGAAAGAAACTTTCTCTGCGCTGATCGCTTCTTGCTCTCTTGCAGTTTCTTCTGGCAAAGCTTCTAAGAGGTCTTCTTCCTTCAAATCGAAAATCTCTTGGACACGCTTGGCTGAAATATAGCTGACATTTAAAGACGTGACCAGCATAGCCAGTTTGATCAATTCTGTTAAAATTTGTAATAAATAATTGACCAAAGCGACCAACATCCCTTGGGTTAGAAGGCCAGCAGAGATATTCAATTGTCCTTGCCAAATAACACAAACCAAGGTCGTATTGACCACAAGGAATGTCAAGGGACTCACCAAACTAGACCAGATACCAGCGCGAATTTGCCAGATCTTGTAGTCCTGATTGACCTCTCTAAAATCTTCTAATTCACTAGCATCTTGTCCAAAGGCCCGAATCACCCGTATCCCTTGAAATTGCTGACGCGTCACCGTGACCATTCGGTCTGTAATTTTACGAATCTTGGCAAAAAGAGGATTGACAATCCGAGACATGATGACAATAATCAGGGTTAAAATCGCCACCATCCCCAAGAACCAAAGAGTGAGTTTAGGACTGATGGTGAAGGCCATGATGATAGAACCAAAGACAATAATCGGTGCTCTCAAAAAGAGGCGCAAGAATTGGTTGATCCCAACCTGGATTTGATAGGTATCAGAAGTAAGACGGGTTACCAAACTAGAAGTACCGATCCTATCGCGCTTGTCCTTTGGAAGCGATAAGATCTTCTCATACAAATCTTTGGTCATCTCGCGGGTAAAGCCGACAGCTGCTTTAGAAGAAAAATACTGGGCCGTAATGGCTACGACGACCCCAAAGCTCGCAAATAAAAACAAAACACCGACCGTCATCACCACTGCGCTCGTTTCCTTTTTCGGAATGACCTGATCGACTAAGTGGGCGATGATTAAGGGGACACACAATTCAAAAATAGCTTCTAAAAGTTTAAACGCGGGCCCTAGAAAAGTTTCCCATAGATAGCCCTTAAAATACTTCAATAATGATTTCATACGACTCGATTCTTTTTTTAATGGATATACATATTTTACCACAAATTCTTAAGATGAAAAAACTCCCCCTACAGAGCAGAGAGAGTTGAATACTGACCAGATGAAGGTCAGAAATCTTATTCCTTCTTTGTTACCTTGCTTAAGGTCTTACCCATTTTCCCCAATCCAATCATTAGTAGTGGGAAAGAAAATAGTGTTATAAGGCCTAATACAAGAAAGACTGCTACAAAGCCACAACTATCAATGAACCAACCAGTCAGTGGGAAAATGACAATCATAGATAGACTAAACATCATGGAATTGATACTCAGCATCGTTGCTCGTACACTAGATGGCAGATAAGCTTGTAAATCATTGTAGTAGATGGGTTGATAAACTGCATAAAGGGCATTGGTCAAGAGATAGACACTCAGATAGGCGAATGGGGTCTTTACACCTACTAAAAGCAAGGCCAACCCTGTCAGTGCAACTAGAATCGGAAAGACTTGATTACTATTCCATTTTTTCCCGATTTGACTGGCCAAATAAACCGCTAGGAGATTGAATCCACTACCAATTAACATGATGAGCGAAACTTGCCAACTAGCTAAGTCACTAATTTTCTGTTGGTAGTAAAAATAAAACATACACATGATGGTCCCTACCAACTGATAGATGAGCATCCAGTAAAATAAGACTGGTTTTTCCAGCCATTCTTGTTTCACTACCTCCAATATCCGCTTTAAGGTCAAATGATTTCTTTCATCACTCTTGCTCTCTGGCTCCTTCATCAGAAAGATCAAAAGAATAGAAAGCAAGGAAAGCCCAATAGCAATATAATAGGTCCAAGCCAATGCTCCGTGAATAAAGAAGCCTGCCACGACTGTACCTAACGTTCGGGTGACTTCGGCCACACCAGACAAGAAGCTAGAAATCTGAAGATAACGGTCTTTTTGACCTGCTTCTACCGCTGAATCAAATAAGAAAGCTGTACTAGTCCCCGAGTCAAAATTATAAGACCAAGCATTGACCATCATAGCAATCGCATAGATCCAAAAGTTCCCCTGACCAAATAAAATCAAGATCGAGGATCCAATACTGGACAAGCGAGCCAAATAAAGATTGGTCTTGTAACTAAAGCGATCGGCCAACATACCAGATGGGATCTCGCATAAAAGGCTCGTCCCATGAAAGATACTCTCTAATAAACCAATCTGAAGCAAAGAAAGACCATTTTGAATAAAAAAGAGAATCCAAAAACTGGTGATTCCAAAATAAGATGTAAATTCCAGACCTGCTAGGAGTGAAATATTGCGTTTGTAAGTTCTTTTAAACATTGTTTTTCCTCTTTCAATAGATTATATAAGTGTTTCTAAAAGACTTACTTAGAGTTGCCTACATTTTCTCCACCTCCTTCATTCTTTCTTGATTCAGTTCTTGACGCAATTGGGTCACTTGATTAGACAAGGACACCAACAATTCGGTTTGCAACTTTTGAATTTCCAGTAAATCCGTCTGGTCTTGCTGCACCATATGATCAATCTTCGTATGCAACAAGCGAATTTCCCGTTCAGACTCCATATTGACGTTAAAGTCATTTCGCGCTTGCAGGCGATCATAATCTGCTGCCCTGTTTTGGCTCATCATGATCAAAGGAGCTTGAATCGCCGCAATCGTAGAAAGTGCTAGATTGAGCAAGATGAAAGGATAAGGGTCAAAATTCCAGCCAAAGGGATGCAAGACATTGATCAACATCCAGATAGCCATCATCATGATGAAGCTAATAATAAAGGTCCAAGAACCACCGAAGCGCGCAACAGAATCTGCTACCCGCTGACCGAAGGTATAGCTGGCTGTCAAGCGGTCTTCAACGTTAAAGGGGCGCTCGCTTTCGGGCATGACACCTGTCACCTGCTGTTTAATGGCTTCGTTTTTATCATTGGCACGCTCAATAATCTAACCTAGATAATCCATACAATATTGGCTCAAATTTTTATACGTGATAAAATCATCCATTTGACTTTCCGGATAGGATGTCTTGAGCATCTGTTGAATGGAATGGTCCAGATCCGCAATCAAAGATCCTTGGCCTTCTTCGTATTCTTTCCCATCAATGATGTCTATTTTCAGCATTGAAATTCCTTTCATAGTTTTTTGAAGCAGATAAAAGTGAAAAACGCCTAATGGCGTTTTTACGTCTATTAAGGTTTAATACGGTGCAACATACGTGGGAATGGAATAGCTTCACGGATGTGTTTTGTACCAGCTGCGAAGGTTACCATACGCTCAATCCCAATACCAAATCCACCGTGTGGAACTGTACCGTATTTACGAAGGTCAAGGTAGAATTCATACTCTGTACGATCCATGCCAAGTTCATCCATTTTTGCAACAAGGGCATCGTAGTCTTCCTCACGCATAGAGCCACCGATGATTTCTCCATAGCCTTCTGGAGCAAGCAAGTCTGCACAAAGCACGCGCTCTGGATTTCCAGGAACTGGTTTCATGTAGAAGGCCTTGATAGCTGCTGGGTAGTTCATGACAAATGTTGGCACACCAAAGTGGTTTGAAATCCAAGTTTCATGTGGTGAGCCGAAGTCATCACCATGTTCCAAATGCTCATAATCCGCATCTTCATCATTTTCATGCTCTTGCAAGAGATCAATGGCTTCATCATAGGTGATCCGTTTGAATGGTTCAGCAATGTAGCGTTTCAAGAGCTCTGTATCACGTTCCAAGGTTTCCAAAGCTTGAGGAGCACGGTCCAAAACACCTTGAAGCAAAGCTTTGACATAAGCTTCTTGCAAGTCAAGTGACTCATCGTGTGTCAAGTAAGAGTACTCAGCGTCCATCATCCAGAACTCAGTCAAGTGACGGCGAGTCTTAGATTTTTCAGCACGGAATACTGGTCCAAAGTCAAAGACGCGACCAAGGGCCATAGCACCAGCTTCCAGATAAAGCTGACCTGATTGACTCAAATAGGCTGGTGTTCCAAAGTAGTCTGTTTCGAAAAGTTCTGTAGAATCTTCTGCCGCATTTCCTGAAAGAATTGGGCTATCAAACTTCATGAAGCCATTCTTATCAAAGAACTCATAAGTTGCATAGATAATGGCATTACGGATTTGCATAACGGCAACTTGTTTGCGTGAACGCAACCACAAGTGGCGGTTGTCCATCAAGAAGTCTGTCCCGTGTTCTTTAGGAGTGATTGGGTAATCTTGAGATTCACCGATCACTTCGATGTCTGTAATATCCAATTCGTAACCAAATTTAGAACGCTCGTCTTCTTTGACAATACCAGTCACAAACACTGATGTTTCTTGGCTCAAGCGTTTGATGGTATCAAATTTTTCAAGCCCCACTTCTTCGCCGAATTTTTCGATAAAGTTTGGTTTAAAAGCCACACCTTGGAAAAAGGCAGTCCCGTCACGCAATTGCAAGAAAGCAATTTTTCCTTTACCTGATTTGTTGGCCACCCAAGCACCGATGGTCACTTCTTGACCAACATAGTCTTTTACTTCGATGATAGTAATCCGTTTTGTCATCATTCATCTTCCTTTTCTCGTTAAACTTGTCCGAAGACATTATCTTCTTAATTGTATCATAAAAAGGCTTTCAGTGCTAGGCTCTACCTGTGAAAACCAGATTTTTTTTAAAGAAAAAGATCCTCAGCTCATTACTAAGGATCTTGCGATTTTATTTTTCCATAAAGGCCTTGAGTCGGCGAACAGCCTCTTTCAGGGTGTCCAAATCTGTCGCATAAGACAAGCGAATATTTTCAGGGGCACCAAAGCCAGCTCCCGTTACTAAAGCAACCTCTGCTTCTTCTAAAATTGCAGTGGTAAATTCCGTCACATCCGTATAGCCCTTCATCTCCATGGCCTTCTTGACATTTGGGAAGAGATAGAAGGCTCCTTGAGGTTTGATGGCTTCAAAACCAGGTACTTCATTCAACAAAGGATAAATAGTATTCAAGCGTTCCTCAAAAGCTTGACGCATGATCTCAATAGAAGATTGGTCTCCTGTGAGGGCTTCGATTGCGGCATATTGGGAAACGGTTGTTAAGTTGGAAGTTGTTTGGCTGATCACCTTGGCCATAGCTCCGATAATCTCAGAATCTCCTACAGCAAAACCAACCCGCCAACCAGTCATAGCATAGGTTTTAGAAACTCCGTTAATCACGATGGTTTGCTTGCGAATCGCTTCTGATAAGCTAGAAATGGGCGTAAAGGTATTGCCATTGTAGACTAATCGCCCGTAGATATCGTCTGCCAAAATCAAGATATCATGCTCGACAGCCCAGTTTCCGATTGCTTCGAGTTCTTCTTTACTGTAGATCATTCCTGTTGGATTGGATGGCGAATTCAGCAAGACAACCTTGGTCTTGTCTGTCCGTGCTGCTTCCAATTGCTCTACCGTTGCCTTGAAGTGATTTTCTTCTGTTGTTTGGAAAGTAACAGGTGTGCCTTCTACCATCTTCACCTGGTCTACATAAGAAACCCAGCAAGGGGTTGGAATGATGACTTCATCACCTGGATTGATGACAGAAGTAAAGAAGGCATAGATGATAAACTTAGCACCAGTACCGACCACAACCTCATTTCGATTCACTGCATAGCCATAAAACTCTTTCATGTAGTCGCTAATGGCATCCTTCAATTCTGGAAGTCCAGATGCTACCGTATAAAAGCTAGCGCGACCATCCTCGATCGATGCGACTGCTGCTTCTTGAATATTTTTTGGAGTCGCAAAGTCAGGTTGACCCAGGGTCAAACTTAAGATATCACGACCTTCTGCTGCCAAAGCTTTGGCACGCGCATTTGCAGCCAAGGTCACACTTTCTTCCATTTCCAATACACGATTTGATAATTTCATATTTCCTCCTCAAATCTTAAAAAACACCGGTGACTTTCCCAGTCTTGAAATCCACCACATAATAAGAGCTCCCAACCTTGACTTCCCAGATCGGTTTGCCTTTAAAGCGTCCAAAAGTTACCCGATCAATAGCGTCCTGACTCTTCTCTTTGACGACGGAAGCTGCCTTTTTGGAACTAACTCCTTCTTTCAAAGGGTAGGTATAGACTGCATCATCCGCCTGCGCCACCAAGACCGCTAGTTCTTGCCCCTCTCGGTCCTTGCCAATAAAGGAAAGATAGGCTTCTTTGCCATGAAAGAAACTATCCGTCTCAATGGTCGCAATCGAAGAGTGAGACAGAGCTATTTTTCTTGCTTGTGCAATCTGATCCTGCAAGCGATCAGAAGTTTTTTCAGCAAGAAATAGCCAAGAAAAAAGGACCGTCAACACTAAGATACAGATTCCTATTATATGTTGCCATACTATAAAAAGATTATTTTTCTGTTTCACTCCCTCATTATACACCAAAGCCACCTAGAATTCTATAGATTTTCAAGAAAGAGTTGTTACTAATATTTCATACCTGTTACAATGTTTTAGTATAAAATTGTTTGATAAGCAAAGTAAAATTAACACCTTTGCTATCATTTGTTCATAGTTTAATAAATTTGTCACAATTTTGTAACTAATTTGAAAATAAAATTAAACGACAGAAATACTATTTATTGATAAAATATAGATATGGAAAATTTAAAGAGATTATTCAAAGAAGCAAACGTAGATTTAAAAACCATGATCGTCTTCCACAAGGCAGAACGATTGATCCGTGCGTCTGAGGCTCATATCTTTAAAAAGCACCAGTTGACACCAACTCAATTCTCTGTACTTGAGACCTTGTACAGCAAAGGCGATCTTCGCATTCAAGATCTGATTGATAGCATTCTTGCGACCTCTGGAAATATGACTGTGGTTATTCGCAATATGGTCCGCGATGGTTGGATTACACGCGAAACCGATCCAGAAGACCGCCGTGCTTATCTTGTATCTATTACAGATGCCGGTCGTAAAAAGATCGAAGAAGCTCTTCCAGATCATATCAAAAATATTCAACGCTTGATGCAAGTCTTTAATAGTGGCGAGCAAGCTGAGTTGACAGAACTCTTGAAGAAATTCAAACATATCGCCTAAGCCTACTGCTCAAGACGATTCTGACTCCAAAATCCTCTATTTTGGAGTTTTCATCGTGCATTCTCTTTATCTAACAGTTAAAAAAAATATTCCTGACGCTTCTCAGGAATATTTTTATTTATTCTTTCACAAAGACCCATTCCTTCTCTTGCGATAAATCCTTACGATAAGAGAAACCTGCCACTTCTAGTGATTTCAGATCTTCTAGCTGGGTGATTTCTTCCTTCATCATAGCTGTCACCATGGCCCCACGTGCTTTTTTTGAAATCGTCGAGTGAATCTTCAGGGTCCCCCCACGATTCTCCATGAATTTGATCCGAGTCATTCGCTCACGAATGGCTTTTGAAAAGACCTGTTCAAACTCAGAAGACAAAAGGGATAAGATCTGGTCCTCACCTTCTACTGCCCGATCATAGTCCTCTTTCCAGAATGCCTTTAGAGCCTTTCCAGCTGGTTTTAGCTTCATCATAAAATCCAAGCGATGGGGCGCAATCCCTTCATAGGCAGGTAGTACACCATATAAAGCAGTCGTGATCAACAAATGTTCCTGCAGATAAGCCTGCTCTTTTTCGGATAAGTCTTGACGCTCGATACTACGGTACATAAGGCCATCAAACAGTTCCAAAGCAGGATAGGTTTTGGCACTCCCATCTACCAGAGCCTCAATTCTTTCCTTTTCTACTAGGGCTCTTTCTTCTGAGATCTCGTAAAAGGTCGCTAATTCTTCTAGGGAGAATGCCTTCAAAGCTTGGAGGATAGTTTTTGTGTTCTCTGACAAGGGTTGGGGCTCGACGATACGAGCCTGTTCGTTCAGTTCTTTAGCGGATGGAATTAATAGTTTCATAGGTCTATTGTACCATATTTTTCAAATTTTCTTGACAGGAGTTTTTATTAATGTTATTATCTAGTTATGAAAACTAGATAAAAGAAAGGTGAAGATTTCGTGTCCACTTTTTCCTATCCAACGTGGGAGCAACTACCTGAGCTAGACCTCTATCTCGATCAGGTCCTACTTTATGTCAATAAAACCTGTGCACCTGTTCTCTCTTCTTCTGACAAGGGCTTGACGGCTGCCATGATCAACAATTACGTAAAACATGGCTATGTCGAAAAACCAGATAAGAAGAAATACCAGCGTAGACAGGTGGCTCGCTTGATCGCTATTACAACCTTAAAAACGGTCTTTTCTATTCAGGAGATCGCTTCTACCTTAAACTTCTTGCAGGACCAGGCGAGCTCAGATCTTCTCTATAATAGCTTTGTCGCTTATCTCAATGAGCAAAAAGATCCAATCGCTCCCATTATTCGCTCTGCCTGTCAGACAGTTCAACTTTATCTAGAAACCTTATCCTATATACAACCAGCAAACAAGGAGGAAGAAACTGATGAATTATACCATGAAACTAAGTAAAAAATTATCTTTTGGTGAGGAGATCGCAAATAGTGTAACCCACGCTGTTGGAGCCCTCCTTATGCTCATCCTGCTTCCGATCTCAGCAGTCTACAGCTTTGAGCAGCACGGTCTTCTTAGCGCTTTTGGGACTTCTATTTTTGTCGTTAGCCTATTTTTGATGTTTCTGTCTTCGACTATCTACCATGCTATGTCTTATGATTCTCCTCAAAAGTATGTGCTTCGCATTATCGACCATTCCATGATCTACATTGCGATCGCAGGCAGTTACACGCCAGTTGTCCTTACCTTGATGAACAACTGGATGGGCTACAGCATTATTTTGATCCAATGGGGAACCACCTTCTTTGGTATTCTCTACAAAATCTTTGCCAAAAAAGTCAATGAAAAATTCAGTCTGGCTCTTTACTTGATCATGGGCTGGTTGGTCATCTTTATTATTCCCCAAATCGTTAGCCAAACCAATCCGATCTTCTGGGGTCTCATGCTCATGGGCGGTCTGTGCTACACGGTTGGAGCTGGCTTTTATGCTAAGAAAAAACCATACTTCCACATGATTTGGCACCTCTTCATCCTTGCAGCTTCTGCTCTTCAGTATTTAGCGATTGTATACTTTATGTAATACGCTCACCACTCTTATGAGTGGTTTTTTTGTGATTTTTTCTGTACAATAGAAAAAAACTGTATGGGGACAGTCGGAATGAAGACGAGCAAATACCAACAAATTATCGATTTCTTAAAAGAAGCTATTCAAGATGGAGAACTGGAAACTGGACAAAAAATTCCTTCTGTTCGCCAGTTAGCTAGTCAATTTTCTTGTAGTAAGGACACGGTGCAACGTGCCTTGCTGGACTTGACTTACCAGCACTTCCTCTATGCTAAGCCTCAGAGTGGCTACTATGTTTTGGAGCAAGAACCTGATCGACATGAGGATATTCCACTAAAATTAGAGAAAGACCGCAACCAGGCTTTCGAGGACTTCCGGACCTGTATCAATGAAACCTTGATTGGTCGGGAGAATTATCTCTTTAATAACTTTTCGGACCAAGCAGGCTTACTCGAAGTACGCCAATCGATTCAAGGCTTATTAAAGGAAGAAAGTATTTATACGACTGCGGATCAGATTGTTTTGACTGCTGGTACCCAGCAGGCGCTCAATATCCTCAGCCAGATTGACTTTCCCAATAAAAGATCGCAGATCTTGATCGAGCAACCGACTTATCATCGGATGAACCAACTCTTAGATTCGCAGCGACTTGCCTACCGTACCATTCAACGTAATTTAACGGGGATTGATCTCGAAGAACTTGAGGAGATTTTCAAAAGTGGCCATATCAAATTCTTCTACACGATCCCCCGTTTTCACTATCCGCTCGGTCATAGCTATTCTACCAAGCAAAAAGAAGCGATCTTGCAACTAGCTGACCAATATGATGTCTACCTTGTTGAGGACGACTATTTGGGAGATCTTGATGGCAGTAATGCTCCATCTTTTCATTATTTGGATCAAAAGAACCGGGTGATCTACATCAAATCTTTTTCGACCAATCTCTTTTCTGCTCTTCGCATCACTTCCATGATCCTTCCCCAAGACCTTCTAAAGCCGGTCTTAACCTATAAGACGATTCTGGACTATGATAGCAATCTGATCATGCAAAAGGCCTTGAGTCTCTACATTGATAACGGTATGTATCTGACCAATAAAAAGCGACTCCTAGCCAGAAAAAAAGAGGAAGAAGCTAGTCTAAAGACCTTGATGGATCAGTCTTCTCTTCTCCCTCATCTGACCCTGACCCACGATGGGATCCTTCTAGAACTCAGACAAGTTCAATCCCTCGCTGCCTTAAAACACAGTGGACTCCCGCTTGATTTCTTTGAAGCAGCCTACATTACTACTTGTCCTTATCAACTCGCCAAGATCAAATCGGCAGATGTGGCCAATGTTTTACCAAAGCTTACGCCTTTTTTTGAAAGAGAAACCCTCGTATAGACTATACGAGGGTCTTTCTTATTTCTTCAATTGCTCATAGATCAGTTTGGCATTTTGAAGGCCGATCCGATAATCGAGACGAATCAGGCGAATCGCTTCCATCTCTGGTTCTTTGAGGTACTTCTCTCTTTGTTCCTTGGAAATACTACCTGGTTTTAGAAGATAGTGGGTGAATTGATTTCTGACTTTATTAAGCTCGACTTGAAGAGTGAAATAGAGTCCAAATAAGACAATGACAACTCCCATCAGGATCAGATCGTTTGACATGGTGTATGCTCCCTTTTTCTGTTCTTTTCTTTATTTTACAGCTTTCAAAGAAGAAAAACAAGGTTAAATTTGCATTTAGACCTTGTTTGTCCTTATTTCATCATACCAGCCTGGAGGTCATACATTTTCTTATACGTTCCTCCTAGAGCAATGAGTTGGTCGTGATTGCCCGATTCGATGATTTTTCCCTTATCTAGAACATAGATGCAATCGGCATCTTGGATGGTAGAAAGGCGATGAGCAATGGCAATGGTTGTCCGCCCTTGGCGCATCTTCTTCAGAGAGTTTTGGATCATCTCTTCCGTCTCTTGGTCGATATTGGCAGTGGCCTCATCCAAAATGAGGATCTTAGGCTGAGCAGCAATGGTCCGGGCAAAAGCCAGAAGCTGACGCTGACCGGTCGATAAGGTAGAACCCCGCTCTGTTACCGGATGATCATAGCCACCAGGTAGACTCTCAATAAAGTCTGCTACATCCACAAATGCGGCTGCTTGTCGGATTTCCTCATCTGTCAGTTCTTCATGGTACATCCGGATATTAGAAGCAATGGTTCCATGATATAGGAAGGGTTCCTGCAACACTAGACCAATGGACTTGCGCAAGGCTTCCTGGCTGTAGTCCTTGATATCCTGTCCATCAATCAAGATCTGGCCACGATCAAATTCATAAAACCGCATGAAGAGATTGATAATAGAGGATTTACCAGAACCAGTATGGCCAACAAAAGCGATGGTTTGTCCGTTTTTGACCTCAAAGGAGATCTCTTTTAGGACATCCCGTTTGCCATCATAAGAAAAAGATACATGCTCAAAACGAATATCCCCCCGCTCAATTTCTTTCAGGCTACCAGCTTGCTTGGGCTCATAGTCGTCTCGATCCATCATTTCAAAGACACGACCTGCAGAAATGGTTGAGGTCTGCAAGGTTGCAAAATTTTGAGTGACATCAATCAAGGGCTGGAAAAGCTGACTAACATACTGGATAAAGGCATAGATAAGTCCTGCTGTAAAGCCAGAGGACTGCCAATTTAGGCCGAAAAAGGTTAGAATAACCGCATAAGCCAGAACCTGTAACAGGGTCATAGCTGGCCTCAAAAAGAGGGAATTGACATCCACAGATCGGTTGGCGTAATCCAAATGTTCCCCATTAATCTGTTCGAATTCATCCGTCAAGCGCTTTCCTTGACGAAAGGCCTGGACGATCCGCATTCCTTCAATGGATTCCGATAATTTCACATTGATATCTGATAATTTTTGTCGGGTCATCTTGACCAAGCGATTGGATAACTTGCGATAGAGACGGATGGAAAACCAAATGATGGGAAGAAAAGGCAGGATCCAAATGGTCAAATGCCAGTCCAAGCTAAACATGGTTACTAGGGTGACTAGAAAGAGTAAAAAGGATGAAACCAGGCTTGAAAAGACCGTAGAAAACATATCTGCGACTGCCTGGGTATCATTGGTCACCCGCGAAACAATTGAACCTGCTGCTGTCTGGTCATAAAAGGACATGCCCAGCCTTTGAAGATTTTGGAAAATATCTAGACGGATGTCTCTTACGATAGAATTGGATACACGCGCAAAGGTTAACTGGCTCAGGTAAGTTGCCAGCACACGCCCAATGAATAACCCATAGTAGAGAATCAAAAACTGAAAAGCTGTCAGAACTGGTGAGTCTGTTTCTGTTGGATCCACTAGGTGGTCAATATACCAGCGGGCTGCAAGAGGGATCGCCGTCAATAACAGACTAGTTAGGAAGGTAAAGGCTAAGGCTAGGGCTGTTAGCCATTTATAACGCCACATGTAAGTCAAGAGCCGCTTCATAACATGAGCTTCAGATGTTTTCATTCAGCTTTCCCTCCATTTCTTCTGATAATTGTTGGGCTTGGTAGGTTTCATAGTACCAACCTTTTTGAGCCATTAATTCCTCGTGATTTCCGCGCTCCTTGATCTGTCCATTCTCCATTACCAGAATCAAATCCGCATGAACGATCGCTGATAGGCGGTGGGCTGTAATGATCGTTGTTTTCCCCTTGCGTTCTAGCTTCATATTTTCAATGATTTGGTGCTCCGTTTTAGCATCTACTGCAGACAGGGAATCATCCAGAATCAAGATCTCAGGATTCATGACCAATGCTCGACTCATGGCAATCCGTTGCTTTTGCCCGCCAGAAAGAGAGACCCCTCTCTCTCCTAACACTGTCTCCATCTGGTCTGGCATGACCAGAATATCCTCATAGACTCCACAAGTTCTCAGAGCCTTCATCACCTCTTCTTCCTCGATCTGTGGATCTGAAAAAGCTACATTCTCACGAATGGTCATGGCAAAAAGGATCTGATCCTGAGGGACATAGCCGATCAAGCTTCGAAGATCTTCTAAACGATAGTCTTTGATAGAGATTCCATTGAGCAAGATATCTCCCTGCTCCAAGTCGTGCTCTCTAAGCAAGAGACGCAACAAGGTGGTCTTTCCAGATCCAGTTGGACCAACAATCCCAAGGGTTTGCCCTTTTTCTAAATGAAAGGCTACCTTTTTAAGGACAGGCTCTTTCTCATAGGCGAATTCTTTAATGTCATATTCCAGATCGCCGTTTTGGATGTCTGTGACTGGTTGACTTGGATCTTGGATATCAGGTATTTCTGCTAAAAGTGTCTCAATCCGATCATAAGAGACGCTAGCCCGCTGACTAATATTAAACAAGAAGCCCATAGCTTGAAGGGGCCAGACGAGCATATTGAGATAGGTAATAAAGGTTACGATTTGTCCAACCGTCAGGCTCCCTTCCTGAACAAATAGCCCCCCGAAGTAGAGCGTCAAGACATAGGAGAGACCGACAAAAAGAAGAGTGGTCGGATCAAACAAAGCATTGTAACCGGCTGAAGTCATATTCTTTGAAAAGACCATTTGATTGGTTTTTTCAAAAGCCTGAATCTCATCTGCCTGAAAGCCAAAGGATTTGGTCACTTTGACTCCTGATACGGATTCCTGGACAAAGTTGTTCAGCTCTGAGAAGCCTTCTTGGGCCTCTTTGAAGGCTTTGTGGTTTTTGCGTCCAATGGCGGAAGTCACTACCACCATAACCGGTAGAGGCAAAATAGCCAAGAGGGTTAAGCGCCAATCAATCATGAAAAACATGCTGACTAAGGTCACCAAGGCTGTCACGGAAGCATCCACTGCAGACATAACCCCGCCACCAGCAAACATGGTTACCGCATTGATATCATTAGTAGCATGGGCCATGAGATCCCCTGTCCGATAACGCTGATAAAAAGACGGAGACATGAGCGTAAATTGCTGAAACAAACGGTAACGCAAGATTCGAGCCAACTTATTAGCCGTTCCAAAAATATAGCGTCTCCAGACAAAACGAAGGCCATACATGGCTAGAGCTGCGAGGACCAAAAGGGCAATATCCATAACTAACTGCCCCAGTGTCAGCTTTCTTTTATCGATCAAATCGATCACAAGGCCCATGATTCTTGGAGGAATGAGATTTAAAAAGCTAACCAAGATCAAGGCCCCTATCCCGATCAAGTATCGCTTCTTCTCTAAATTAAAAAACCAAGATAATTTCCTCAACAGATTCATCTTATTTCCCCTTTTTTGTGAGTTGCCAACTACTATCCACTAGAGCAAACAACTCCTCATCAGCAATTGTTCCATCTAAGGGGATACTCACCCAATATTTTTTATTCATATGAAAAGCTGGATAAATCCCCTTCTGCTGGATGAAACGGGCTACTTGATCAGACTTAACATTCAAAACTTCTATTTTCCCAGACTTGCCAGCATCTAGTTTTTTCCAATCAATGGTCATAAAGACACCATACCACTTGAGGGTGTCTCGGTGGCGAATGGCACCAGATTCTGGAGATCTCTCCCACAAATACTCAATCGTTCCCTGATAGTACAGAGAGATATAGGCCATGAGACGCTTGGCTTGAGGATAGAGAAATTTCTCTACCTCAAAACAAGCTTGGCGAATCCTTGCAAGACTTTCCTGACAAGCTTCTCTGACTTGGCCAACGAAATTTCCTTGTAGCTGTTCCTGATGGATCTGGATATACTCGTCCCCTGTATCCTGATCATAGACCTGAAAAGATATCTTCTGGTCGCAGACACGGACCTTTAAGAGAAAAGAGTCCGATAAGACGGGACACTGGTACTCATAGCCTGCCCCTCTCTTTTCAAATCCGTAAGCCAATCCCTTTTCTGGCTGAAAGGTGTATCGGTCAAAATAATGCTCTAAAAACATTTTCTCTCCCTTATTCATTTTTGCACTAGAAGAGGCTGGAAACAACGTCCCCAACCTTGATAACGGATCTTCAAAACTACTTCAAGCAGTGATCGTTTCTTCTTTAAAACACGATGCGCGTGCCATGCAGTTGACAAACACCCAATTGCTCCAAAAAGAGCTGACGATTGTCAAGGGTCACACCCCCACCTGGCAGGATCTGAATCTTTCCCTTAGCCGCAGCTAATAAACGATGATAGTGGGCAAAACGTTGCTCTAGTGGGTCACCTGGATTTCCACCTCGTGTTAAAATGCGGGCCACACCCTGATCAGAAAGCCACTCAATCGCTTCTAGCTGATCTGTATGAGCTAACTCATCAAAGGCCATATGAAAGACCACCTCTGCCTCTCCACAGGCTGCTAGTAAAAGCTGCATGACCTTCTGGTCCAACTTTCGATCGCTCGTCAGCGCACCCAGAACAAAACAAGTAACCCCTATTTCTTTCGCAGCACGAATATCCGTCAGCATAGCTTCGACTTCCAGATCAGTGTAGACAAAATCTCCACCACGGGGCCGAATGATCACACATAGATCCACAGACTTCGCTCTTGTCAGTTTGATTGCTTCATTGATCACACCTATACTCGGTGTGGTCCCGCCTACTGCCAGGTTGTCGCACAGTTCAATGCGACCTGCCCCAGCAGCAATCGCCTTATCAATATAAGTTAAATTCTCTGCACAAAATTCAAAGACAAGCATGACAACTCCAATTACAAAGACTTAAAACAAGGAGATACTAACGGTTACCTTCGCATTGCCATTTTCCACTCTCGCTTTTGAGATACTATAGCCTGCTTGAGGGATCTCAAGGGTGATTTGATCACCATTCACTGTAAAGCCGCCTCCATTTTGATTGGATTGATCCTTCAAATAGTTGAGAACCAAGAATTTTGGAATAGGCATTTTCCCTAATTTAGCACCGGTCACGGTCAAATTCATGACATTGTTTTCGACTTGACCAGTCATGGTTAAATCTAGATAGCTATCAACTGGCCCTAATGATACAGGAACTTTGACGTGAAGGTCATTGCCATCCATTCCTAGTGCCATCTTTTGATAGTCAGAATTGTCAAGGGCGGATCCAGCACTTGTTTTGACGACCTGACTCAATTGCACAGAATTGAGACTTAGCTCAGTTGAGAGCCCTTCGGTGCTCACAGAAGCGTTTGAAACTGCATTTTGAGCCAGCTCAATCAAAGAACTCCCTGCCTGCACATTTCTCAGCTGCTCCCCTTCAGGAATTGATCCAGGAACCAACAGGATCACTAATAAAATAAATAAAACGATCACCATGCCAATCAGGGGTCTTATCCACTTAAACATCTGCTCCTCCGATACATGAAAAGTTGTATTCTTATTGTACCCTAAATCTAAAGAAATTGCGACTAAGAGGGGCCTTTACAAAGCAAAAGAGAGCGTGGGACAGAAATCGGTAATTCGTTAGAATTCGATTTCGTCGTCCCACCTCCGCACAGTTGAGTAGGGCTGTAAAAGCTGATGAAATCAGCGTAGTAGAGCCCACTCAACCACTGCGTCTTACTCGACAATCCAAAAACAATTGAGAGGCTAGGACTTTTGTCCCAACCTCTCTCTGTGCATTATTTAGATTTAATGTAATTAACACCATCTGCTTTTGGTGCGACTGCTTGTCCGAAGAAGGCTGCCAAGACAACCATGGTCAAGACGTAAGGCGCAATTTGCAAGTAGATGGATGGGATACCTTTAAGCAAAGGCAATTGATTCCCGATAACAGCCAAACTTTGCGAAGCTCCAAAGAAGAGACTAGCAAGCATGGCCCCGATTGGGTTCCATTTCCCGAAAATCATAGCTGCGAGGGCAATGAACCCAGGACCAACAATAGTAGTCACCGCAAAGTTAACGGAAATAGATTGAGCGTATATGGCTCCTCCAATACCAGCTAGGGCACCTGAGATCATCACTCCTAAGTAGCGCATTTTATAAACATTGATTCCCAATGTATCTGCTGCTTGTGGGTGTTCACCAACTGAACGAAGACGCAATCCAAATTTCGTCTTGAACATGATAAACCAAGCAAAGAATGAGAAGAGAATCGCAACCCAACCAATGATGCTGGCATTGTTGAAGAAAATATCCCCAATCACCGGAATTTTAGATAAGACTGGAATGGACGTTTTCCCGAAGGCAACTTTGATATTATCAGTTTGCCCCTTGTTGTACATCGCTTTAACAAGGAAGACCGCAAGTGGAGGTGCCATCAAGTTCAATACTGTACCTGAGACGATATGGTCAGCACGGAAATGAATGGTTGCCACCGCGTGAATCAAGGAGAAGAGTACTCCAATCCCTGCAGCAACGATCAAGGACAACCATGGTGTCAAACTTCCTAACTCAGGCTCAAAAGTCAAGTTAAAGATAATACCTGAGAAGGCTCCCATAACCATGATTCCTTCCAGACCAACGTTAACAACCCCAGCGTGTTCTGAGTATGCTCCTCCGATACTTGTGAAGATCAGCGGCGCTGCATACACAATCATAGAGGAAACAAGAATACTTAAAATCGTTACAATACTCATTAGTTTGCTCCTCCTTTTTTAGCTGAACGCATCGAGATCATCTTTTCAATAATGTAGTGAGCACATACGAAGAAGATAATGGATGCTGTCACAATTTGAACGACTTCTTCAGGGATGGCAGCTGGCTTCATACCAACTCCCCCAATTTGAAGTGCTCCAAACAAGAAGGCAGCAAATGGAATACCAATTGGTGAATTCATCGCAAGAAGGGCAACGGCCATTCCGTTAAATCCAACACTCATCGAGCTGGTTTGAACGTAGACATTTGAGTAAATCCCCAGACCTTCTGCTACCCCACCGATACCAGCAAGAGCACCAGAAATGATCATAGAAAGGATAATGGTCCGTTTTGCAGACATCCCTGCATACTCCGCCGCATTGGCATTGAGACCAACGGCACGGATTTCAAAACCAAGTGTTGTTTTCTTCATCAAGAACCAGATGACCACCACTGCGATGATGGCAAAGAAGATCCCGATGTTCATTTGTGATTTGTCCGTCAAATTACGCAACCACTCCGTCTGGTAGACAGCGTTGGCTCCCACATCAATGGTTGAGTCCTTGTTTTTCATCAAGGAAGCTGGGAAGCTATGAATCAAGGCATTCCCACCGTAGAGAACAATGTAGTTCATCATAATGGTGATAATGACCTCACTGGTTCCAAGATAGGCACGAAGGAAACCAGGAATCGCTCCAATAAATCCACCTGCGATAGCCGCAATCAAAACGGTCATCGGAATCATCAGTAAGCGAGGCATATTTGGGAAGGAAAGGGCAAACCAAGTCGCCATGATCCATCCTGCAAAAGCCTGACCAGGAAGTCCAACGTTAAAGAAGCCGGCCCGGCTAGCCACCGAAAATCCAAGAGCAACTAAAATCAGTGGCCCCATAGCACGGGAAATATTACCCCAACTCTTAATCGAACCAAAGGCTTTCTTAAACAGCAATTCATATCCCCAAAGGGCATCATAGCTGAAGGCCCACATAATAATGGCACCTAAGACCAATCCTAAAAGGACAGACACCAATGGAACGGCAATTTGTTTTAAATTCTTATTCATTTGATGCTCCCTCCTTTACTTGTCCTCCTGCCATGAGGATTCCAAGTTCTTGCTTATTCGTTGTTTCAGGGGTTACGATCCCTTGGATCTTCCCATCATGAATAACCGCAATACGGTCAGAAACATTCAAAATTTCATCTAATTCAAAACTGACAACCAGAACGGCTTTTCCATTATCCCGTTCTTGGATCAAGCGTTTGTGGATATATTCGATCGCTCCAACGTCCAATCCACGAGTCGGCTGGCTAACGATCAAGAGATCTGGATCGCGATCGATTTCCCGAGCGATAATGGCTTTTTGCTGGTTCCCTCCAGAGAGAGCCTTAGCAGGTACCACTTCACTGGCTGCACGAACGTCAAACTCTTCCATGAGCTTCTTGGCATAAGAGGTGATATTTGGATAATTTAAAATACCATTCTTGCTAAGAGGTTCTTTGTAGTAAGTTTGAAGAGCCATGTTTTCAGAGATCATCATATCAAGGACCAAACCATCCCGGTGACGGTCTTCAGGGACGTGCCCTACCTTCATTTCTGTGATTTGACGTGGACGTAGTCCTACAACATCCTTGCCTTTAATCTTAATTGAACCCGATTTTACCTTCCGTAGACCTGTAATGGCTTGGATCAACTCAGACTGACCATTTCCATCAATCCCTGCGATCCCAACGACTTCACCAGCACGAAGTTCCAGTGACAAATTCTTAACAGCTGGGACACCACGGTTTTCGTTTACAACCAAGTTTTCGATCGACAAGACCACTTCTTTCGGTTGAGAAGGACCTTTTTCAGTCTTAAAGGAAACAGAACGGCCGACCATCATTTCGGCCAAGTCTTGGTTAGTAGCTCCACCAATCTCTACTGTCTCAATAGATTTCCCACGGCGAATAACCGTTACGCGGTCTGAAACAGCACGGATTTCATCCAACTTGTGCGTAATCAAGATAATGGATTTTCCTTCATTCGCCAAGTTCTTCATGATTGTCATCAATTCTTCGATTTCAGCTGGTGTCAACACTGCAGTTGGTTCATCGAAGATCAGGATGTCGGCTCCACGATAAAGCGTCTTTAAGATTTCCACACGTTGCTGCGCACCAACGGAAATATCCTCAACTTTAGCATTTGGATCTACTGCCAAGCCATATTTTTTAGACAAATCAAGGATATCTTGGCTGGCTTTTTTAAGGTCCAAAACACCATGTTTAGTGGTTTCAGAACCAAGGATGATATTTTCAACAACAGTGAAGGCTTCAACCAACATAAAGTGTTGGTGCACCATTCCAATTCCTAAAGAAGCTGCTTTTGAAGGTGAGTCTAGGTTAACAGTATTTCCATTTACCACAATGTCTCCGCTTGTTGGTTCCAACAAACCAGCCAGCATATTCATCAGGGTAGATTTCCCTGCACCATTTTCTCCAAGAAGTGCATGGATTTCACCTTTGCGCAACTGAAGATTAATCTTATCATTTGCTACAAAGTCACCAAATTTTTTGGTAATCTCACGCATTTCGATGACATATTCATGTGTCATGTGGGTGTTTTCCTTTCAAAATTTTTTATTTCAATAAAATCTGCTAGAGAACTAACAGATTTTATTGAGACAAAAATGTCTCACTTTAAAAGAAACGGCCCTTAAAGGGAGGGCCGCCCAATCAAATATTATTTTTCAGGAACTTTAAGAGATCCATCAAGGATTTTAGCTTTGGCATCTTCGACAGCTTTTTTAGCATCTGCAGAAAGGTTGTCAGTTGTCAAATCAACTCCACCATCTTTCAAGCTATAAGTAATCACTTTACCGCCAGGGAATTTACCGTCAGCAGCTTTCTTAGCCAAGTCTTTTACAGATTCTCCGACTTTCTTCAAGCTTGAAGCCAAGACAAAGTTAGATTTTTTACCATCTTTAGAAGTGTATTCACCTTCAGCTTTTTGGTCACGGTCCACACCAAGAACCCAAACTTTTTCGTCTTCATTTTTCTTCTCGTTCAAGTCTTTTGCTTCAGAGAAGACACCTGCTCCAGTACCACCAGCTACTTGGTAGATAACGTCTGCACCTGCAGCGTATTGTGCAGCAGCAATTGTTTTACCTTTAGCAGCGTCACCGAATGAACCAGCGTAGTCTACTTGAACTTTGATAGATGGGTCAACAGATTTAACACCAGCTTCAAATCCAGCGCGGAAACGAGTGATAACTTCACTTTCCATACCACCTACAAAACCAACTTGTTTAGTTTTTGTAGTTTTCGCAGCAGCGATACCAGCAAGGTAACCAGCTTCGTTGTCGGCAAAGACAGCAGATGCTACGTTCTTTTTACCTTCAATACGGTCGTCAATGATAACAAAGTTTGTTTCTTCGTTGTCAGAAGCCGCTTTTTCTACTGCATCACGCAAGGCAAAACCAACACCAAAGATCAATTTGTAGTCGTTAGAAACAGCTTCATCAAGGTTTGTCGCATATTGAGATTCATCTGTTGATTGGAAGTAGTCAAATCCGTTCCCTTTAGAAAGACCGTTTTCTTTCCCCCAAGCTTGCAAACCTTCCCAAGCAGATTGGTTGAATGATTTGTCATCCACACCACCAGTATCGGTAACGATAGCAGCTTTCAAATCAGTTTTTGATTCTGAGTTTGCGCTATCTTTTTTAGACGCACGATTTCCACATGCTGCAAGTCCGATAGCAGCGACAGTTACTAGACCAAGGCCTAGCCATTGTTTCTTGTTCATTACTGAACCTCCTAAATTATTGTGCAACATTGTTGCGAAGTATTGAAAGGGTCAAAAGACCGCCTCACAGACCTATTAAGTCAGGTCTGTAAAGGAATATGGAAGTAATTCCTTGACCGTCATCACGACCGTCGATTTATCTTTAGATACTAAGGTTACAGGAAGGTCTGGCTCAAAAAATTCAGCCATGACCTGGCGACAAGCACCACATGGAGAGATGGGCTTTTCTGTTTGCCCGTAGATAATGAGCTCTTGAAACTCACGAGCTCCTTCAGAAACAGCTTTAAAAATGGCTGTCCGTTCTCCACAGTTGGTCAAACCAAAACTGGCATTTTCGATATTGACACCTGTATAGATTTCTCCATCCTTCGTTAGCAGTACAGCTCCAATTGGGAAATGAGAGTAAGGCACATAGGCTTGTTGACTCACTTCAACTGCTAAGTCAATCAACTCAGTAGTCGCCATGAGCCACCTTACCTTCCATGATGGCTACACCAGAAGAAGTCCCAATACGGGTCGCACCAGCTTCGATAAAAGCAAGAGCATCTTCATAAGAGCGAGCACCACCAGAAGCCTTAACACCCATGTCGGGTCCAACAGTTTGACGCATTAAGGCAACATCTTCTACCGTTGCTCCTCCAGTTGAGAAGCCAGTTGAAGTCTTCACAAAGTCTGCGCCAGCTAACTTAGCAATTTGACAAGCAACGATCTTTTCATCATCGGTTAAGAGACAAGTCTCAATGATGACTTTGACCAGCTTATCACCGCTCGCTTCGACTACCGCTTGGATATCTTCCTCAACTAGTGCTAAATTCTTAGACTTAAGAGCCCCGATATTAATGACCATGTCAATCTCATCGGCACCATTTTGAATCGCATTTTTTGTTTCACACGCTTTGACAAATGGTGTATTTGCTCCTAAAGGAAAACCAATGACGGTACAAACTTTAACGTCTGAATCGCGCAAGCCCTCAGCCGCAAAATTCACCCATGTCGGGTTCACACAGACACTCGCAAAATCATAAGCCTTAGCTTCTTCGATCAGCTTTTCGATCTGTTCTTGTTGCGCATCTGGTTTTAAAAGAGTGTGATCGATATATTTATTTAACTTCATACAATCTCCTGAGCTGCTTAAGATATTATTTCAATAATTTCTTTAACGCTTTCAGCCCTTTCTAGTATTTTAACATTTTTTTTGAATTCTGTAACTCTTTCTTGTGAATTTTTTTCATTCATGAAAATACGGGCAATGCGTTCCCCTTTTTTGACGTGCTCTCCCACTTTTTTGTCAAACACAATTCCTGTTTCGTAATCGAGGGGATCTGATTTGACAGCACGGCCAGCACCCAAGCGCATGGCAAACAAGCCAAACTCCATGGCAGGTAAAGCAGCAATGACGCCATCTTTGTCCGCTGTTACTTCAAGGACCTGATCCACTTTGACGGGACGATGCAAATCTTCTAAGTCTCCACCTTGAGCCACAACCATTTCTTCAAACTTCGCTAAAGCCTGACCATTGTTCAAGTGTTCATGGATGGCTTCAATCGATTGTTCTACATTGGCCAATTTCAACATGATTTGCGCTAATTCACAAATAAACTCTGTGACATCAGCTCGGCCCTGCCCTTTCAGAATATCCAAGGCTTCCAAAATTTCTAAACGATTACCAATACTGGTTCCCAAAGGTTGGCTCATATCTGTAATGACAGCGATGGTTTTCCGACCCACTGCATTTCCAAGATCCACCATGGTACGTGCTAAGCGACGAGCATCCTCAATATTCTTCATAAAGGCACCCTCGCCCACTGTCACATCCAAAAGAATAGCATCCGCACCAGCAGCAATTTTCTTACTCATGACGGAGCTAGCAATCAAAGGAATGGTATCCACTGTCGCCGTTACATCACGCAGAGCATACAAGAGTTTGTCTGCTTTTACGAGTTGGTCAGACTGCCCAATGACCGATAAGCCGATCTCCTGCACCTGTTGGATAAATTCCTCTTGGGTCCGTTCAATCTGGAAGCCTTTAATGGATTCCAACTTATCGATGGTTCCACCTGTGTGGCCTAAGCCACGACCGCTCATTTTGGCAACCGGCACTCCGAAACTTGCAACCAAAGGCACCAAGACCAAAGTTACCTTGTCTCCCACACCACCAGTCGAATGTTTGTCCACCTTGATCCCTGGAATAGCTGACAGATCAAACTGTTGCCCCGTTTGGACCATCTTCATGGTCATATGAGAAATTTCTTCCGTCGTCATCCCTTTAAAATAAACGGCCATAGCAAAAGCAGACATTTGGTAATCTGGTACTGTTCCAGCCACATAGCCCTCAAGCAGCCATTCAATTTCTTCCTTGTTTAAGGCAAGACCATCTCTTTTTTTCTGAATGATATCTACTGCTCTCATGATTCTTTCTCACTTCTTAAAATATAATAGCCTTTGTCTTTTTTTACGATTTCACAATTGCCAAACGTCTCTTCCATCTTGGCCTTAGCGCTCGGAGCCCCTTGTTTTTTCTGAATGACAATGGTCAAATCTCCACCTGGTTTCAAATGTTCAAAACTACCGGTGATCACTTGGTGGACCACTCTCTTTCCAGCTCGGATCGGCGGATTACTGATCACATGGTCAAAGACCCCTTCTACTGCTTCATAGACATCCGAAGAAAAGATCTGAGCTTCCACGCCATTTCTGCTGGCATTTTTCTTAGCCAAGTCTAGTGCCCGCTCATTGACATCGACCATAGTCACTGCAACTCCCTGGGCTTTAGCTAGAGAGAGGCCGATCGGACCATAGCCACAGCCAACATCAAGGACACTTTCCCCTTCTTGAAAATCCAGGGTTGATAAGAGCACCTGGCTTCCATAGTCAATCATTTTTTTACTAAAGACGCCCGCGTCCGTATAGAAATTCATCTTTTGCCCCAATAAAACAACAGCCAGATCATGAATATCATGGGCTGCATCTGGGTTTACATCGAAATACATTTTACTCATAAGGTTATTTTAACATAATTCATTCCTTTTTTAAATCGTTTACACGACCTCTAAAAATTGGTATACTAAAGACTACAATAGGAGTGACATATGGACAAAGAATTTCTACATTTTGAAAAAATTAATCGGGAAACTTGGCAGAATTTGCACCGCAAAACCACCCCACCACTCTCTCAAACAGAGCTCAATTCTATTAAAAGTTTTAACGACCGCATCAACCTCCAAGATGTACGAGACGTCTACCTGCCTTTGACAAACTTGATTGGAATCTACAAGCGTTCCAAAGAAGATTTGGCCTTCTCAAAAGGTATTTTTCTCCAAAAAACGAGTGAACGCCAACCCTTTATCATTGGGGTTTCAGGGAGTGTTGCGGTTGGAAAATCCACCACTAGCCGTTTACTTCAAATCCTGCTATCGCGAACCTTCGAAGGCTCGACAGTAGAATTGGTGACAACGGATGGCTTCCTCTATCCAAATGCTATCTTAAAAGAACAAGAGATCCTCAATCGAAAAGGATTTCCAGAAAGCTATGATATGGAATTGCTCCTTGATTTTCTCAATCAAATTAAAAACAACAAGAGCGTAGAAATCCCTGTCTATTCCCACGAAATATACGATATTGTCCCAGATGAGAAGCAAACCATTTTACCGGCTGATTTTGTCATTGTCGAAGGAATCAATGTCTTTCAAAATCCGCAAAATGACAGTCTCTATATGACCGATTTCTTTGATTTTTCAATCTATGTGGATGCCGCAGTTGATGATATCGAATCTTGGTATATCGATCGTTTCCAAAAACTACTTGCATTAGCTCAAAATGATCCTAATAACTACTACTATCGATTTACAGAGCAACCCCTAGAAGAAGTTTTAAGCATGGCCCATCAGGTCTGGGAATCCATTAATTTAGTCAACTTGCAACATTACATCCAACCAACCAGAAACCGAGCTGATCTGATTCTCCATAAGGCAACCAACCATGAAATCGACGAAATTTATCTCAAACGCTAGAGAAAATGGCCTTTTAACGGTACTTTTTTAAGGAAAAGCTATTTTAGGCTTGTCAAATCTTAACTTTTCATATATAATGAGATAGTTAGATTATCAATGGAGGTGAATAACTTGGCAAACATTAAATCAGCTATCAAACGCGCTGAATTGAACGTTAAACAAAACGAAAAAAACTCAGCTCAAAAATCAGCTATGCGTACTGCAATCAAAGCTTTTGAAGCAAACCCATCTGAAGAACTTTACCGCGCTGCTAGCTCAGCTATCGATAAAGCAGAAACTAAAGGTTTGATCCACAAGAATAAAGCTAGCCGTGATAAAGCACGTCTTGCAGCGAAACTTGGTTAATCAAGAACAGCATAAAAATCAAGCTCTCCGGAGCTTTTTTTGTTCCTAAAATTTTGAGAGGTGCTTATGAAAATTGTTATTATCGGCTATTCTGGATCTGGAAAATCTACCTTGGCTGAAAACTTAGCTCGCTACTACTCCATTCCCAAGCTACATATGGACACCCTTCAATTTCAACCGGGTTGGATAGACAGTGATCGGGATTGGATGGAGAAAGAGATGAGACAGTTTCTCAGCGATCATAGAGACTGGGTCATTGATGGCAATTACTCTTGGTGCTGCTATGAGGAGAGAATGGAGCAAGCCGACCAGATCATCTTTCTCAACTTCTCTCGTTGGAACTGCCTCTATAGAGGGTGGAAACGATACCGCCGTTATAAGGGACACGTCCGTGAGAGTATGGCAGCAGGGTGCCCTGAACGCTTCGATTGGGAATTCATCCGTTGGATTCTTTGGGACGGACGAACAAAAACTGCCAGAGAAAGGTATCAAAACATCCACTCCACCTACCCCGAAAAATTTATCTCTCTCAAGAACCAAAAAGAGCTGGATGAGTTTCTAAAAAACATACAATAAAAAGGTTGGGATATCTATCCCAACCTTAAAATGTAGACAAACTATTTTAAAGTAAAATAAATTAAGCGATTCTGATAAGAAATAAAATTGAGTTCCATTTTTTAGATGAATCAAGAAAATACCAAAACTTTCCGCTGTGAGTAAAGTGCCTGAAACAATAACGATTCAGGCACTCGGAATTATTGAGACCTTAGGCTCAATAATTAGTCATGGAACTTCGTAGAAGTTCGCTGACGTCCGTACTCACCTAAGGAAAGTTTTTTATATGACTTTGTCTTCAATCTGAGGTTGGGATGTCAATCCCAACCTTTTTTATTTATCAACGTAATCGCCACCGGTGAAGCCATAGTATTCTTCTAGACTCAAACCTGAGTCAGCGATATCTTGTGCTTCTTTTCCGATATAGCGGAGATGCCAGCTTTCAGGCATGTAGCCTGTTACTTTTTCTTTACCTTCTTGGTAACGAACCACAAATCCATATTTAGCGGCGTTCTTGAGCAACCACTTACTTGGTCCAGGTTCGGTCACCAGATTCCCACTGGTATCGATCAAATCAAAGGTCAAACCTGTCTGGTGTTCACTATAACCTGGTCTTGCAGAATAACGATCTGCTGCTTCCTGACCATCTTGATTGACATAGTTTTGATAGAGGCCAACTTGGGTATCGTAGCTACGAAAACCACTATATTGGTCACTGATCGGATAACCTTCTGCCTGCATGGCTGCGATCAATTCATGAAGGGCTGAAACAGCTTCAGGATCTTCACCTGGGTTAAAGTCAGGCGACAAGGGATAGTGTTTGTTGGCGATCATGACCTCACCATATTTCCCTTTGACACTATAGTAGGAACCATTATAGCTCACACCAGAATCCACTTTCACATCTGACTTACCAGCTTTTGACGACTCTTCTTTTCCTGTCTCTTTTGACGTATCCTTTGCAGAAGACGTTTCTTTGGAAGACTTGGTTTGAGTCTGTTTGCTTTCTTCTTTTGCAGAAGATTTAGAACTAGTGGATTGAGATTGGGAGCAAGCTGTCAGGGTTAACAAGGCAACTGTCACCAAAGTTAATTTGGAAAATCTTGCTTTCATGGGGAATCTCCTATGATTCTTTTGTTACGACAATATCTGTAATCACATAACTTGCGCCTACTTTTTTCAAGGTGTAGGTCTTGTACTTACGGTTTTGTGAATCTGGATGACTATCTGTATAATGCACGGTAAAGTCTTCATAAGTCTTGATCGTCACCACACCATTTTCTTCAGTGACACTTTGAATATCCAAAGCTCCTGGAGTATAGTAATCAATTTTAGCCTTTCGAACACCATCACCAGTTGTGAACTCAACCATGTCCTTGTAAGCTTGACTTTGTGTGTCATAGTATTTAGAGTAGGTGTTATTTCGGTTTGAAACGGAGCTAAAGACAGCGTCGCGGTACTCTTTCAAGAATTCTTCCGCCAAGGTCCGATTTTGTTCTTCTTTGGCAGCTTGCGCTTTCTTAGCATCTTGTGCACTCTTGATGCGTTTTAGGGTATCTTTGGCTAGTTTGAGTTCGATCGGATCGTTCTCACCCTCTTCAATCGTCACCTTAGCCTTCTCAGTTGTATAGGTTTCCCCATTCATGTTGAAGACAGCATGTACTTCAATTTCTTGATAAGGGATGCTATCTACTTCAAAGGTCGTGCTGGTTCCGACTTCTTTGCCGTTGACTACAACCTTCACATCCGTTGGGTTTTCAACTTCATCTGGGAACTCAACTTCTAAATTGCGTTTTTCAGAATTCAACTGCAATTCTAAGTTGTTCTTAGTTGCTTTTTTAGGATTGAGATGGATCTTAGAAGTGACATTTCCGACTTCAGTTTTAGCAGTCAATTCCATTTCTTTTGTATTGTAATGGAAAGAACCAAGGTCTGTCACTGCATCTTTCTTCAAGGTTACCGTTTTATTGGCAGCCACTTTGAGTTTGGCTTGGTCCAAATTGGTCTTGACCTTGACTTGCACTGGATAGCTGGCCACACGGTATTCTTGGAAGATTCCAAATTTCTTGTCCGCCTTTTCCAAACCAAAAATCTTGTTTCCAGATTTATCCGTATAGCTACCTTCTCCACCATTATCGATGATCTTGTTCAACTCTGTGCCGATATCGACCCCTTGATCTTCCATGCTGGTAATAAAGTTTTCGGCTTCATCCTTCGTCCATTTGTCGTTATCGGTTGAAAGAAGGTCTGCTGCCTCGCGATAATCTTTGGTGTCCACTGCCTTAATGAATTTATCTGCAGTCACTTCGACACGTGTTGTAGACTGGAAGTAAAAGAAGGCCGCTACCAAAGCGATCACAAGGACTGCGATAGCAGAAATAATCCCAATTTTCTTCTTGGAAAGTTTCTTTCCACCCTTCGTTTTAGGGGCCTTTTGTTTTTTCTGAGCTGGACCTGCTTCTGTAACATTTGGACCAGCAAAGACCTGCGTTTGCTCAGCGGCAAGTGGAGTCGTATACTCTTGAGTCGGCTGTTGAGGTACATATTCCTGTGTTTCTTCTGTTGAATCTGGGTTCGCAAATTCTGCTTCAGGCACAGGTTCTACAAAAAACTCGAAGTTTTGACTTTTAGCCGCGGTAAATTCTTCCGCACTTGGCTTGCGGCCATAGGTTTCTTCAAAATGTTGCAACCAAGCCTGACGAGCTGCTAGAAGAGGATCGACATTCTTCACTACTTCAACTGGTTCAAGCACCGGTTCCTCTACAGGAGCTACTTCTTCTGGAGCATTGCCTGCGATAGACTGAATTTGTTTTAAATCAAATCCACAGGCTTTCCCAGCCATAAACTCTTCTGGTGACGGTTTGCGACCGATCACTTTTTCAAATAATTCAACCCATTTCTTTTGCATGGATCTCTTCTCCCTCATTATAAAATAGGGAAAGTGGGTTCCCCCACCTTCCGTTTTGTGATATTGTTAGAATCCAAAGTTAGAGAAATTTGGAGCACTTGGAATAAATCCAATAGCTACTTGTTCTAAAATACGAGCATTCACATAAATGACAAAGATCGCAATCAGAAGCAAGACAACAGATGATGCTACTAGAAGCAAGAATTTATCTGCTTTAAAGCTTGTCTTGTTCAATCCTTGATGAACGACATAGCATGTTCCAACAAAGAACAAGAAGAAAATAAGGAAGTTTACAAAGCCATAAAATTCATAAACTTTTACAAGACCTACTAAGAAAGCAAGAAGGGCAAGTGGCAAAGTGTAAACAGACAAACGTCCAAACTCTTCAAATGAACGACCGTAACTATATTCCTTGTCTTGAAGAACCACACGACGAACAAAGAATCCAGCTACTTGGAAGGCGTAAACGCTAAAGAATAGGGAAATCAATGTCAACATAAAGGCACGGAAATCCATTCCATAACCACCTGTAGCTCCACTAGCTGTGAAGAAAGTTGATAGGGTCAAGACAAAGGCAGTTAAGACATACTGTAAAATTCCGTTGAGAGCTTTTGGATTTTCTACAGCTGTTGGACGTTTCAAAGCTGAAAGGAACCAATTCCAGTAACCACCAACGGCTACACCAAATTGACTTGGTTGGGCAGGATAAGCTTGTCCTGGTTGACCTTGGTAAGGTGCTTGTTGATAAGCTACTTGAGTCGGTTGTTGGTAGGCTTGCTGTGGAGCTTGTTGGAAAGCAGGTCCATTCGCTGGAGCAGCTTGAGGGGCAGGCTCTTGAACTGGAGCTGCGACTGGTTCTTCTGTAGGAGCAGTTGGCGCTGCAGGAGCTGCTGGCGCTGCGACAAAGTCTGGAGCTTGAGGAGCTGCTGGCGCTGCGACAAATTCTGGAGCTTGTGGGGCTTCTGGCGCTGCAACAAACTCTGGGGCTTGTGGAGCAGCAACTGGTTCTTCCACAGGTGCAGTTGGTGCTGCGACAAATTCTGGGGCTTGTGGGGTTTCTGGAACCACTACTTCTTCTTGAAATTCTCCTGCAGCCAGTGCTTGAGCAATTTCTTCTGCACTAGCAGAACGACCATTTACGGCTTCGAAATAATCCAGCCAATCTTGTTTTGACATAATGAATCTCCTTAACTATTGTTTATACTAGGGTATTATACAAAATTTCTGAACCATTTTCAATGAAAGACTGGAAAATCCCTGCAAGATCTTTTGAAAAACATACAAATTCTATTCATTTTTAGAAATTAGTAAAGAAAAAGAGGCTGGGCAAAAACTGTCCAGCCTTTGATGTTTGATAGGAATAAGTGCAAGACGCAGTGGTTGATTGGCATCTTTGTTCGCCTTTTAAGCTCCAAAGATGACCTAATGAGGGAAACAAAGTTTCCTTTATCCACAACCTTCAACAGTCTCCCAGACTGTTGAAGCTATGCGGAGGTGGGAAGATTGAAAAGGTTTGGGGAACCTTTTCAACTTTTTTTATTTTAAGGAGTTCTTTCCCACTCCCGTTTCTTAGGATTCAAATGCATCCATGCCACCTTGGACGTTGGTCACATCATAGCCTTGCTCTTCCAAAAATTGGCAAGCACGTGCTGAGCGTCGACCAGACTTGCAGATGACATAATAGGGTTGATCCTTCTCTAATTCCTGGTAGCGATCTGCTAACTCAGATAAGGGAAGAAGACGAACCCCATCTAAGTGAAGGGCATCATATTCCTCCTGCTCACGGACATCGACGACGTTAATTTCTCCTGCTTGGTACTTTGCTACAAAGTCATTAAATGGAATTTCTTTCATGATTTCTCCTTTGTTATGGAAGGGTTAGAATTTCATAATGAAAGCCAATAGCCTCTAAAAATCGGAACAAGTCTTGGGTTTTAATAAAGATCGTTTTTTCGTTGGTATTGGGATGGAAGGTCATGATCTCCTCTGACACAATGTCCTGATCGAAATAGACGAGAATATCTTTTTCTTCATTGTTCAATAAACCAAATGGAGATACCGTCCCTGCTGGTAATTGCATTTTTTCAGCTAGCGATTCAGCTGAAGCCATGCGGATCCGATTGGCTCCTACTTGCTCTTTGAAATCATCCATGTCCAAGGGTTTCTGGTCATCCATGATGAGCAGATAGTACTGGGTTTTCTTCTTGTTGGTCAAAAACATGGACTTGGTCCGGACACCTTCTAAGCCTTCAATATAAGAATCCGCCTGCTCAGTCGTGAATGCGGGTGGGTGTTCCACCACGTCAAATGAAATGCCTAACTCGTCTAATTTCTCTTTAACTTGTTGATAAGGATCCATCGTCGCTCTCCTTTATTTTTGAATGATCTCTTGTACTAAGGTTTGCAATTCCGCCACCACTTCTGCCTCAAACCAAGGATTTTTAGCCATCCAGATTTGATTGCGAGGGGAAGGGTGAACAAGTGGAAAATAGGTTGGCAAATAATCTTTAAAATGGTGAACCCGTTCGGTTACCTTGCCACTAACCTTTTCATGAAGGTAGTATGCTTGGGCATATTGTCCAATTAAGAGGGTTAACTCAATATCCGGACACTCCTTGAGAAGTTGAGGGTGCCACTTTTCCGCAAAGCCTTTGCGAGGTGGAAGGTCACCAGATTTTCCATGCCCTGGGAAATAAAAGTCCATAGGAATGACCGCAAACAAACCAGAATTATAAAAGGTGTCTTCGTCAACTCCTAACCATTCGCGCAGGCGGTCACCACTCTTATCCTTCCAGTAAATACCAGCTTCTTCCGTCTTCATCCCTGGAGCTTGTCCGATAATATTGATACGAGCTGTCTTTGGGGCTGCAAAGAGTGGCTCGATCCCTTTATCCGTATATGCTTTATTTTGAGGATCTGCCATAATGGCTTGTTTAATGCTTTCAATCGTTGACATAAGTCCTCCTTCTATGGAAAAACTCAGCCAGAAAAACTGGCCGAGTAGTGGATTATTTGATTAGTTCATAGATAGCTTCTGCGTAAATTGCAGCTGCACGATAGAGATCTTCGACATCTGCGAACTCATTAGCTTGGTGCATGGTATTGACATAGTCTGGGAACATAGCACCAAAGGCAACCCCACGTTTCAAGAGACGACCAAAGGTACCACCACCGATCACTTGTTCGTGTCCTTTGAGTCCAGTTTGTTTTTCGTAAACACGCAAGAGAGTGGATACCAATTCGTCATCCATCGGAACATAGTGAGGTGTGTGACCATGAGCGGACAAGCTTACTGTAGCTACTCCTTCAATCTTTTCAAGGGTGGACTTGATGGTTTCAGGATCTGTACCTTGAGGGTAACGGATATTGAGGGCAATAGTGTTGTCTGCTTGGCTGTCATCAAAATGGAAGACACCTGCATTCATACTCAATGGTCCCATTTTGGCATCTGTATGGGCAATTCCTAATTTTTCACCAGCAAAATCTTCGTGAAGAAGTGAAGCTGTCACATGAAGGTAAGCCTTAGCAGCACCACCAAAATCAAATTGGGTCAACAAGAGAGCCAAGTAGGTCGCACCATTGATCCCATCTTCAGGAGTTGATCCATGAGCAGATTTCCCAACGATCGTAACAGTATAAGTTTCTTCATCAACAGTTGAGATTTCATACTGAAGCTGGTGTTCCTTGGCAAAGGCATCTAAGAGGCCAGCAAGATCTGGTAGTTGTCCAGAAACTACTGCAGTCGCTGACTCTGGTACCATGTTTTCACGAAGTCCACCTGTAAAGCTATGGAGATGAGCACTTCCTGTGTTATCATTTCCAAAATGAAGGTACTCAGTGATGTTTCCTTTTTCTCCATTGATGATTGGGAATTCCGCATCTGGTGAGAAGCCAAAATCTGGCTCAGGAAGTCCGACGTGTTTGAAATAGTAATCCATGTCGCCCCAGCCTGATTCTTCATCCGTACCGACAACAAAGCGCACGCGCTTAGAAACAGGGAGTCCTAAGTCTTTAATGATCTTCAAACCATAGTAGCAGGCCATTGTAGGCCCTTTATCATCAGACGAACCACGCGCATAGAGCTTACCATCGATAATTTCTGGTTTATATGGGTCTGTCTTCCAGCCACTACCAGCAGGCACGACGTCCATATGGGCAAAGATTCCAAGCTCTTCTTCTCCTTCACCAAAGGTAAAGTGACCGGCATAATTGTCGACATTCTTAGTTTCATAGCCATCACGCTTGGCAATTTCCAAGAATTTTTCAAGAGCTTTTACAGGACCAGGTCCAAAAGGATGCTCCGCATCTGCCTTGCTGTCATCGCGTTCAGAATTGATTTCCAAGAGGCTGTATAAGTCAGCCATCATCTCATCGCGACGTTTTTCTACTTCTGCTTTAAAGTCAACTGTTGTCATGAATTCCTCCTCAATATTTTATTTGCTAAATGGCTTAGCGTTTGTCAATGATTTCGTCCACTGGTAAGCGATAGCTTGGCTCTACTTTTTCAGACGCATAGCCAACCGTAATCAAGACTTCCGGACGGAAACGCTCTTCGATGTCCAATACTTCATTGATTTTTGATTTATCAAATCCCAAGATAATATTGGTTCCAATGCCTTGATCCGTCAAAGCAAGTACCAAGTTCATAGCCACAAGACCGGCATTCAAAGCCAAGTAATCACTTGTTTGTTGGGCATCATAGCGCGCAAATTCAGCAGGAAGATTTTGCATAAAGTATTGCAACTGCTCGTCTGTGAAGTTTTTAACCCCACCGACACGTGCAATCTTACGAGCCCGTTTTTGCAAATCAGTATCTGTAAAGAGGGCGATGGTCACAGGTGCTTCCATGACTTGATCGTAGTTTGCACCATAGGCTAATTTTGCTAATTCTGCATTTTTTTGACGAACGACCACAAATTTCCAAGGCTGGCTATTGTGGGCACTAGGGGCCAAGGTTGCGATCTCAATGGCAGTCCGTACATCCTTTGGATCGACCGGTTGGTCAGTGAAATGCTTGATCGCATGGCGTTTTTTATTGAGCTCTAGAAATTTCATAAGCTTCTTCCTTTTCTATTTCTGTTACCTCTATTTTAACACAAAATGAAAGAGCTTGCAGGGTTTTACAGCCTAAGATTGTGAAAAAAGAAGCGGACATTTTGAAGATCCGCTTCTTTTTTATAGGTTGAATACACAAGAGATCTACCTATGATTCATTGGAAAGATTGAAATAGGCAGCTACTTCTTTGCCATAACCGTATTTCTCAATTAAGCCAGTTAGCAGCTCGATGTTATGGCCCCGATAGTTATCCTTGCGTCTCAGTTCTTCGTACATCTCAATAAAGGGAAGGCCCTTGTCCTTGGCATCTTGGAGCTCTGCTTCATAGTCATAGGCCACCTTACGAAATTGCAGGTTGGTCACCCCATCTTCTTCGACATCAATCAGTGCATACTGGGCTCTGTGATTTTGAATTGGTTCCCAGTCAAAATAAGGCATACCAATAGTTCCTGGATTGAGGATCTGTTGGCCCTGACTGCCATAGCGAAGCAACTGCTTGTGGACATGACCGTAGATCGCCATATCCGTCTGATCATCCAGCAATTGGTCAAAGTTCTCCGTCGCATTTGCTGGACGCAAGTCTCCACCGTAATTCTTTTCTGGCAAATTGTGGGTCAGTGAAAAGCGAATACCATTGACCTCCTTCTTCTCTACCAAAGGAAGGGACCGAAGCCAATCGATCCGCTTAGGATCTAGTCCTTCCATGAGGTACTGAGTGAGTCTAAGAAGCTGGATCTCCTGCGGATCCTCAAGACCATACTCGCCATCCAAGGCCTCTAGGACACAATCGTCCCAATTTCCTCGAACAGCCGCTGTAATAGGTATCGCATCCAGCAACTCAAAAAGGTCCTCTTTTCCAGGCCCCGGAAGCAAAATGTCCCCTAAAAGCCAGTATTCCGTCGCGCCTAGAGCACGCGCATCCGCAATCACTGCCTTAAGGGCTGTCGTATCTCCGTGGATATCAGATAAAATAGCGATTCGATGATTCATAACTACTCCTTTATGGATTGAAAAATCTGTGTGCCTTAAGTATAACAAAAACAAATAAAAAAAGTGAAAACCATCCATTTGAATTGGATGGTTTATCTTATTAGAAGTTATTATACGTGTTAGAGATGATAAATTTGTGTAGAATTATGAGTTAACTAGTCCTCATCAGAAAACATAAGTTCATCTATTTTTTCTCTGTCCTCAGTAATTCCTTTGTAAGACTCAATTGTATTACTAAGGAAGTCCATATTTACCTCGTGATTGCCTTTGTATAAATATATTTGAGCACCTAATGCTTTAAGGCTATTTAAGAGGTCCTTCATTTTTATTAATTCCTCTAAATCAAGATAATCACATTCTAATAAAACATCTCCCTTTTGAATCTTATTTTTTATTTCAGCAATTGGTAAACCAATAAAGTTTCTTATCAATTTACAGGCTTCAAAAATATTATCTGTCATTTTAACTTTTGAATAGATTACTGACATCATTCCATCCTTTTAAAAATCTTGCATTATATTAATTCGTTCACCCGGTAAACTCATCTTCCAATTTCCTCCATACCATCCACGAAAATGATTATTAAATATAATAGGAGATTGTTTATTTTAAAAATAATAAATCTGCTTCATTTTATGAATTTCAATCTTCTTCATAAAACATATAAGAGTCACCTTGCTCAATTTGATTTTTTGTATCTTCCTGTGATTCTACTACATTACTTAAAAACTGCATAGATACAATTTCGTCATCAAAAAATAATTGAACCTTCCCACCCAATTCAATTATTTCTTCTAGTGTTTTTCTAAAAACCTTTAATCGATCTAAATTCAAATATTCTGTTTCAACTACAAATGTATTATTGGCCATTTTTTCTTTTATGATTCCAATTGGTTCATGACTAAAATCTCGTATAATTTTCATGATTTTTATCTCATTACAATCTGATTTTATTTTAGCGATAAATTTATGCACAATTTCTCCTTTTATGAATTTGTATATAGAATTCTATTCCTCATCAAATAACATGAGTTCATCTAGTTCTTCTGTGTCTTCTGCGATCCCTTCATAACTAGCAATCATATTATTCAATACCTCTAAATTTATTTCACCCGTAACATCCTTTATAGTCACTATAGTTCCTAAACTGTTTAATCTTTTTAAAACTTCTCTTATTTTCTTTAATTCATCTAGTTTCAAATCATTGACTGACATGACTGGTTCATTTTTTTCTATTCTAGACTTTATTTCACTTAAAGAAAATGGGGTAAACTCTCTTAACAACTTATATGTCATTGTTTGATTTGTAATGTGATTAATAATTAGATCTACTGTACTCATTACTAGTTCCTCTTATTGAAAATTATCCATCATATCATTACGTATTTGCAGAATATTCCCCTATTCAATCTTCCCTACCAATGCGGTTATTAATAAGATATGCTCATACATCTTAACCTTATCTAGATGATCTACATCTTTGAATCCACCTAATGCTAACAAGGGTACAAAGCCAAAACACTGATCATAATCTAACAAACCATATTTTTCAATCGCTTCAGTGTAGAGTGGCAATTCAAAATAATCGTCTGTAAAACTTTGATCAGAAAGAAAACGTAAGAACATAGACAAGTCTTCTAAAAAGCTATCAAAAGTTCCAAATTTATACTTTATAAATCCTAAAAATTCATTTTCTTCCCAAGTTATGATATCTCCAAATGCCGTAGCAAATATAGGAATAGCAATATCACCCCTAAAATACGAATCTCTCACTAATTCACTATAGTCATCTGGGTTTATGACTTTTAGGTAGCCATTCAAAAAAGTACCCAAACCTTGGTTTTCCCAAATCTCAAGCACTTCAACAGGGACTTTATCCTTATAATTTTCAATCACCTCTTTAGGCATGTCTGCAACTTTTACAAAATCTGAAATCATTGGATCTCCTTTCAATCAGTCAGTCTAACATTTAAATATGTACTCTGTAGTTGTTCTGGAGACATTGTTTTCGCCATTGTCTGAATCTGCTCATCAATACAATCAAGACTATTTCTCCATTGATTTCCAATAGTTGAGTTGACATCTGTATCGCCCATACCACCAATCTTATCTGGATAACCTCCAGATATCTGATCAGAATTGTGAAGAGTAGCTTGGGTATCTAGCCATTCTTGCGCTTTAAGTTTTGCTTCTGTTTACAATAAATAGATAGTAATATAAGTCATATTATAACATCTTCCGGTACAAGAAAACCACCATAAAAGGTGGCTTTACTATTTACTCAGGTAAGTGAATATGTAAGGTATATCCAGATTCAGCTAGTTGTTGTGATACGACATTTAAATACTTCACTGCATTCTCAACTAAATCATACATAAAATGGATTGAAATGATAATTTCATTAAAGTTGTCTCCATACTTTTGAACATACTGCTTACTATCAAGGTAAAGAAGATAATGATTGAGCTTGTCTTCAAGCAAATCAAAATGTTCATCTTCATATTTCCAGTCACAGGTATCTATAATCAATAACTCCAGATTCCCATCCACAACCCCCATTGTATCAATTTGTTCAGTTTCAAATACACTCATTTTCCTAGCCTTTCTTTACAATAATCAACTATATATTCATTGATCCATTTACCCTTATTTTGGAATCCTCCGAATTTACGATTTGCGATCAAACCTTCAGCCATTTGTAGTGCCTCTGCATACTGCTCCCGGTGGATCAATAATAGCATTCCTATTAAATCATAACCCACAAGGCTTGGTCCATTCTCGACTGCATAGACGTAAAAATCTTCAAATGTTAGAAAGCTATTTATTAGTTTTAAGACTTCTTCATGCACTTCTGAGAGTACCTCAAAAACCTTAGATTCTACTTTTTCTATGTCAAGATCCTCCATCGTCCATTCTTCTTTGAATATTTTATATGGTAATGATAAACTATCGACTGTAAAGGCTCCTACTGCTCGAAGACTCATTGGCTCCTGCGAATTACTGTCCATATCAAAAACTTCCCAAAAGATATCATCAATCATATAGGGTTTTATTGAAGGTTGAATTGTTATAGAAAACTGATTATCTGGAAATTTAATATCGATCATATATTTAACTAGATAGTCTCCTACTTTATCAAAAAACCTCTCACTTCTTGATTTAAGTTTCAATCGCTTAGCTGCCACGCGGACGCATTGATTCAGTTCTTTTTTTAATTGTTTATCTATTTTTGAAAATTTAACCATTCAATCACCTCACTATTCTGGTCTGATAAGTTATTTTCACTCTCTCTTTAAAGTTAGTCCTTCCCCACTGTGGATATTTACATTAGCTGCTTGACTTGCTCTATAGGACTTGTATTTATTTCCAAGTTGGCCAGTAGCTGACTGGTAATAAAGTTTAGAAGTTTAAATCCAGTATAACAAAAACTCACAAAAATAAAAAATGCGATAACACCTTAGTTACCACATTTTGGCATGGAACGAGCCTGATGGCCAATTGAAATTTTTAAATTATTGATCTTTAGCAATCTTCAAAAATGCTTCTTTAAAATCCTCATACATTTCAAAAGCAATTTTCATAACATCCCGAAAATCAATATAATCAGAAATAACAGGATCTAGAATAATATACTCTCTAGAAATTAGCCATTTAGCATAAGATGCAAAGGGACTACCCATAATAGCTTTATCTCCTTCATATATGACCCAAATCAATTCCAATCTACCATGTTCAAAAGCAAAATGAAAACCAAAACGAAAATTCTCAACTTGCTGCAAGTTAATATGGAAAAATCGTTCTCGCTTATCATACTGAACATCATAGCCCAATGATTCTACGATTTCCATTAAAAAATCACCGTCAAAATAATCAAGTTCTTGACCCTCTGGTGTCCTATCTTTACTGTAATAGTTGGATAGTTGCTCGTATCGTGCAACAAAATTTATTGCTTGCAAAGCTTGCTCAATTCTAATATCTAATTTCATCTACTCATCCAGTTTATATCTAATTGAAACAATGACTTTATAAAATATGATATGCTCAGCTCTCAAAATAAGGCGATTTGGATAGAATCTGTTTCACCTGCTCTATACCTTGTTCTTCATTTTTCTCCTAAAAATACGTCCCTTTACTGTAAGTCTTTTACCGGTTCCGCCACTTCCATCAAGGAACTTGCCTCTTCCTGCTTTCCTTGAAGGAGCTTGGCTTGCACTGCCTCCGCGACTGGTCGTGGGATGCCGACTGTGACGATCTCATCCACAGTAGCTTCTTTGATCTTGGTCAGTGACTTGAAGTGCTTCATCAGCAACTGCTTTCGTTTTGGTCCCAAACCTTCGATGCCGTCCAGCTGGGAGGAGAAGGAATTCTTGGATCGAAGCTGGCGGTGGAAGGTGATGGCGAAACGGTGGACTTCATCCTGGATCCGTTGGAGGAGGAAAAATTCCTGCGAGGTTCGAGAGAGTTCGATGACTTGAAGGGGATCACCGAAGAGCAATTCATGGGTCTGGTGCTTGTCATTCTTTTGCAGACCTGCAATGGGAATGTCCAGACCCAACTCCTCTTGAATGACTTGCTTAGCGATATTGACCTGGCCCTGACCCCCATCGATAACGATCAGATCTGGTGGCGTCAGGCCATCCCGCATGACCCGGCTGTAGCGTCTGCGAATGACCTCCCGCATGCTGGCATAGTCATCTGGTCCGACAACGGTCTTGATCTTGTACTTGCGGTAGTCCTTTTTGCTTGGTTTCCCATTGACAAAGACCACCATGGCTGAGACCGGACTGGTCCCCATGATGTTGGAGTTGTCAAAGGACTCAATGCGCACAGGAGTTGGAATTTGCAGAAGTTTTCCAAGGTTTTCTATAGCACCTTGGGTCTTTTCCATGGATTTTTCAAGGAGATTGAACTTCTGCTCCAGACTGACACGCGCATTCTTAATGGCCAGATTGACCAACTGCTTCTTCTCCCCGCGCTGGGGCTTGAGGACCTTGGTATCCACTAAGGCCTTGACCGCTTCCTCATCGATATCTTGAGGGATCAGGATTTCATTAGGGATCAGGTGAGATTTCTCCTGGTAAAACTGCCCCACATAGGTCAAGAAATCCTCGTCCGGATCATTGTAGTATGGAAAGAGGTTGACGTCGCGCTCGATCAGCTTGCCCTGACGGACAAAGAAGACCTGCACACACATCCAGCCCTTGTCCACGTAGTAGCCAAAGACATCCCGGTTCTGCAAATCCTTAGCCATGACCCGCTGTTTGGTCCGCAGGGTCCCGATGGCCTGGATTAGATCGCGGTACTCGGCTGCCCGCTCGAATTCCATGTTTTGCGCAGCAGTATTCATCTTGAGCTTGAGCTCATCGATAATCTTATCATCCTGCCCCTTGAGGAAATCAGAAACCTCCTGCTCCATACCCTTGAAATAGGCCTCGTCCTTGTGGCAGACTGTGTGGGCCATGCATTGTCCTAAATGGTAGTAAAAGCAGACTTTGGAAGGCGGATTGGTACACTTGCGGAAAGGGAAAATTCGGTCCAAAAGCCTCTTGATCTCATTGGCCGCTCCCACATCCGGATAGGGACCGAAATAGAGACCACCGTCCTTTTTGACCCGGCGCGTGATGATGAGGCGCGGATAGCGCTCATTGGTAATCTTGATGAAGGGATAGGACTTGTCGTCCTTGAGCATGATATTGTACTTGGGCTTGTTCTCCTTTATGAGGTTGATCTCAAGAAGCAAGGCCTCAATATTGGATTCAGTGACGATAAATTCAAAATCCACAATCTCAGATACCAGGGCTTCCGTCTTGGTATCGTGGCTCCCTCTGAAATAGGACCGCACCCGATTGCGAAGATTCTTGGCCTTCCCCACATAGATGATAGTACCGTTCTTGTCTTTGTGAATGTAACAGCCCGGACTCGTCGGCAAAAGCTCGAGCTTGGATTTAATCAAGTTATTCATACTCTCTATTATATCAAAAAAGAGAGGCGCTTACCTCTCAATTGTATGTATCCAACTTTACATCCTCAGCCTTTGAGATTAGCCATCTGGAAGATCGGAATCACATAAGGAACAATAGACATCAGGATAGTGAATAGCACGAAGAACCAGAACCAGAAGGAAGCGAGGGCACGCTGGAAAACTCCCGGTTGAGGTTTATTGGCTTGTATATAAGCCTTGATAGCTGGCCATTTAGTCGCAAGAACCACTATCATGACAATGGAACCAATGGCTAAAACACCGATTTGGAGCCAATTCGCTAGTCCCTCGTCCACATGATAGGCCACATAATGCAAGCCTTGGGAAATCACAAAATTATTGAAAATGTGATAGAAAATAGCCCACCAGATATTGTATTCAAAGGCAATGTAGCCGAATCCTAGACCAATGATACTTGCGAAAAAGAGCTGGTCAAAATTGGCATGAAAGAGTCCAAACAAGATAGCCGTCATGACAATGGCAAAGATCTTCCCATACCGTTCCAAGCCTCGCAAGCCTGCCCCACGGAAGAAGAATTCCTCTGTTATTGGACCAAAAAAGCCAGCATACAAGAGCATAGTCCATGATCGCTCAATCGTATCACCTAGATCTGGTGTTGGAGAATGAAGGCCAATGGTCTCAAACATGCGCTCAATCACTTGTGTCATCACAGATGAAAAGACTTGAGAAAAGCCAAGAAAGGCGAGAAGAATAAAGAAGACTGAAAGAGTCATCTTACGTCCCTTGTGCTTAAGATCATATTTATAAAGGGCCTTCTTGCGATAGGCATTAAAGAGAAAGAGTCCAATGGAAATAGAGATAAGGTAGGGAATACCTGCCCAAACATTCAGGGCATTGAGTTTCTCCGTTACTTGACTTGGATCTTTTCTGAGAGAGCCTGCTATGGTCAATCCAAGGAGGACTTCCCACAGGACCGTTACCAAGGTCATGATCAAGAGATAAATGGCAAGTGTCCCGGAATACCTTCCTATATCTTTTTTAGGGTCTAATAATCGGTTGTATTGGTTCATTTCTTCCTCCTAGAAAATAGATAAAAACTCGCACACATTCCTTCGTATAAGACAAAGAAAATCAAAAAGGCATGCATAAAGTAGTCTTCTGGTAATGCAAGAATAATCGAATCCACGCGCGGATCAAAGAGCCAAGTATTATCTCCAGCAAATAAGACCTGATGAAAGAGTGTAAAGAATTGATCAAAGCCAATCATAACAGCTATCACTGCAATCACCACTGGTAAAACCATCATCCAAAAGAAGAAACTACGGTACAAGGCCAGGTAGCCTTTTTTGACGACTGTCCGCATAAACTGGATAAAACCAGGTAGTGTCACCACGAAAACAACTGTCACTAAGTGAAATAGGTACTTGACAGCCTCAAAATGGTGCAGTCCATTTTTTGAAGAGGGGAATTGAGGCATCTTCAACACCCATTGAAAAGGGTTGGTCAAGTAGTTCATCAAGACATTAAAATTCTTCATGATGACAGATGCCGAAAAACCAGTCCGGCTTTGAATCCCCAACCAATGAATTTCCATGGGATAGAGGGCCCAAGCGAGAGCAATGGTAAGAAAGATTGCAGCTGACAAGATAAAGAAAAATAGGTTAATTGATTTCAGACTTTTAAGCATCAAAATCCCACTCCGCTAGACTGGCAACAACATGTGTCGGTGCGATTGGTAAGGTTGACACTTCTTCTGGTTTGGTAAAACCTGTCGTCACCAAAAGGGTTGGAATCCCATTGTCAATACCTGCACGAATATCTGTTAGGTAGTTGTCGCCAACCATAACCACTTCTTCTCTTGCAAGACCCAGGTGTTCAATGGCCTTGTCCATGATGATGGACTTTGGTTTGCCAATGATCACAGGCTCGACCCGTGTCGCTGCTTCAACAAGCGCAATCAAGGATCCTGCACCTGGCAGCAAGCCACGCTCTGTTGGAATGTTGAGGTCAGGGTTAGTCCCGATAAAGTGCGCTCCCTTTTGAATCGCCAAGGTCGCAATAGCAAACTTCTCATAGTCGACTTGCCAATCGAGGCCAATGACAACATAATCAGGTGCTTCTTCATCCATGACATAACCAGCTTCTTCGATGGCATCTTTGAGCCCCGCTTCGCCGATCACATAGACCTTTTTGCCCAAATTTTGGTCATTCATGTAGTCAATGGTCGCAAGGGTAGCTGTATAGATAGTCGAAACTGGGGTTTCAATATTGAAATGAGTGGCCAGCATATCCCGAACAGTCTCTGGTGTGCGGGTTGTATTGTTGGTCACAAAGAGATAGGGAATCTCACGCGCCTGCAGTTCATGAACAAAAGCTTCTCCTGCAGGAATTCGTGATTTTCCTTTGTAAATAGTGCCATCCAAATCAATCAAATAGCCCTTATAGTGCATTTATTCTTCCCTTTCTGTGTCAGCTTCTTCATGAAACTTCTCTGCATCGACTCGTCCACCAGAACCATATAAGAGCAATGCTCCAGCATAGAGGACAAATTGTAACACCAAACCTGTAAAATTAATCCCTTGACTTCCCGATTGGGTGAACAAGAAGGATGCTACCATGAGGATCACAATGGTCAATAACAAGCCTATCACGGTTGCCTGATCCACACTGATTTGATAAACCGTGCGTTTAGTGCTCCGATTTTTCCCGTCAGACTTAGTTTCTGGTTGCAAATTCTCCACAAAATCCGTCACCAAGGTCGCAGCGAGGCTGACTGTCGTGCTAAAGAGCACGCCTTGGGACAAGCGGTGATAGAAATTGGACCAGAAGGATCCTGATTGGCTAGTAATCCCAATCGAGAAGATCATGACCGGTAAAAGAAAGGCCAAGGTGAAATGGATCCAGACCCGGTACCAGCGTATATCTTCTCTTAAAAAGCGACTAAAACTATCTAAATTCAAGCGATAGCGGAAAAATTTATAAATTTCCTCTACCAGGATGATGCCCAAAGCACAAAGAGTCAAGAGCCAATCTCCCAACATGTACAAAGGATTCTTTTGACGCTTGGCATAGGCCACAACCCGTTTTTGATAGCTTTCAAGTTCCTGTTTTTTATTTTTTAATCTTCTACTTTCCATAAGTCCAACCCTTTTCTTCTACTTCTTCCCACTCAATTTCAGCTTGGGCATTGATCTGACCATCTGAAGTAATTTGGTGCTGGGTCTTCAAGCCCTCTTGTTCATATTGAGAGGTGATGAGACCTCCTGCTAGCACTTCTTTGACATATTTTAGATGAACTTTTTTAGGGACATGATGGGTCAAGAAGTCTGCTCCCATCACCTCAAAAACCCAGTCCAAGTACTTGCTATTGTTGACATGTCCGTTCATATCCAAGTCGTAAAACCGAACTCGGTATTCTTGTTCCACGCCACCTTCTAATTCTTTGAAACGGGGACCGCGGAGCATGGTTTTTGAAAATTCAGAGTCAAAGGCATCCGTGATTTCACTCATAACAGGATGAACCTTGCGTGTATCACGATCCATCAAGACAAAGGTCGCGACCATCTCAATGATAGTATTTCCTGCTTCATCCTTGATATTAAAGGCCCGGTAGCAGAAAAGTCGATTGTGACTCTTGGCATAGGTTTCAATAGTGATTTTCTCATCAAAAACAGGGAGACGCTCGATCTTCATATTGTAATCCGTGATAATCCAGACTAGATTGTAATTCTCTAGAATGTACATATCACTCATGCCCAGCTCAATCGATTGCATGCCTGATACCTGCAAAGACAGCAAGATCAATTGCGGAATTTTTATAAATCCATTGACATCGCTCATATCAAACGGAATTTTCATGCTGTATTCAAATGTTTTTGCCATTTTCTACTCCAAAATAAACTTCTCTGCTACAGTGTCTCCTAAAAAGAGACCTTTCTTGGTCATTCGTACAATGTCCTTGTCAGGTACCAAAAGGCCCTGCTGGATCAATTTCTCAACCACTGATCCATATTGTTGGTCAAAATTCACACCAAACTTTTCTTCAAAACGCTTCTTGGAAACGCCTGTTTTCTTACGTAGTCCTAGAAACATCTCTTCCTCCATCATTTCTGTCTGAGTCAGATGCTCTTCTTGGACACGCGCATTTCCCTCTTCGACAGCCTGCATATAGTGACGAATGGGGCCATGATTCTTGTAGCGAATCCCATCGACATAGCCGGATGCTCCAGCTCCCAAACCATAATACTCGGCATTGTCCCAATACATGAGATTGTGCCGACTTTCAAAACCAGGCTTGGAGAAATTAGAAATTTCGTAATGCTCAAAGCCCGCACGCTCCATCTCCTGAATAATGTATTCAAACATCTCCGCTTCCATCTCCTCTTTAGGTAGAGGAAGCTTGCCCCGTCTCATGCGATTCATAAAGACCGTGTGATTCTCCAGAATCAAGCTATAGAGACTCATATGGGGAATATCAAGGGCAAGAGCCTTAGCGACATTTTCCTGGACCTGCTCCATGGTTTGCGTCGGAAGCGCATAGATGAGGTCGATCGAAATATTGTCAAAACCAGCCAGCTTCAGACGATCGATATTGTCATAGATATCCTGCTCCTGATGGCTCCGACCAATCTTTTTGAGCAAGCGATTATCAAAGGTCTGTACGCCCAATGAAACCCGATTAACCGGCGAATCCTTCAAGACAGCAATCTTATCCGGATCCAAATCACCAGGATTGGCCTCGATAGTCAGCTCTTCCATCTGAGACAGATCAAGCGACTTAGTCAGCTCCTTGAGCAGATAGGCTAGCTGATCCGCAGTTAAGGCTGTCGGTGTCCCACCCCCGATATAGAGAGTCCGTAAATTTGTGATTTCTTCCCGACGAAATTCTTGGATCAAATGATCTAGATAAGCATCGACCGGTTGGTTCTTGATAAAGACCTTCGAAAAATCACAATAAAAACAAATCTGGGTACAAAATGGGATGTGGACATAAGCGGACGTTGGTTTTGTATGCATACCTTTAATTATACCATAAAATGGCTTAAAACTGATGGTAAAAATAGGGGCAAAGATGGCTCAAAATAAGAAAAAAAACCGAAACAGGTTGACCCATTTCGATTCTCATTCTTTCGTCTCTTGTCCTAATTCTTGAGTGCGTTTATAGGCTGCTTCCACTCCTGCAATAATGTCGCCCCGTAAGCCGACTTGTTCCAGGCGATTGACTCCTGCGATGGTAGAGCCACCTGGGCTACAAACTGCATCTCGCAAGCGGGCTGGATGTTCGCCTGTCTCTAGGACCATTTGACTAGCGCCGTGGAAGGTCTCGGCAGCCATCTTCAAGGCTTGCTCTCGTGAAAGTCCCAAGCTTACTCCTGCATCTGCCATGGCTTCAATCATCTGATAGACAAAGGCTGGTCCACAGCCTGCGACAGCCGTTGCAGGATCCATCAATTTTTCTTCAATTTCGTAGAGGGCCCCTGCTCCTGATAAGAGCTGGTTGACTTGAGCTACTTGCTGGTCTGTCACTGCTTGGGAGCGGGCCAGACTGATGACTCCTTGACCAATGGCCACAGGCGTATTGGGCATGATGCGAATGAGTCCTAGCTGGTCGTTCTGGATCACGTCAGCCATCTTTTCTAGTTCCAAACCTGCAGCCATGGAAACCAGTAAGAGATTAGAGCGTTGGGCCAAGATGCCCTGGTACTCTTCTAAAAGAGGGCAGATCTGATAGGGTTTGACCCCTAAAAAGATTACTTCAGCTTCTTGAAAGACTTGTCCAAGATCAGACGCCGTTCCCCCATACTGGCTGATAAACTCTTGCACCTTTTGAGGAGAACGATTGACCAAGAGCAGGTCTTGCGCGTCCACTTCTTTTGCGACTGCTTTGGCTAAACTAGCCCCCATGTTTCCAAGACCGATAAATGCAACTTTCATTTCTTACCTCACTTGACCATTTCCACTGACGATATATTTGTAACTGGTCATTTCCCGTAGTCCCATTGGTCCACGCGCATGGAGTTTTTGGGTCGAGATCCCCATTTCACAACCTAGGCCAAATTGACCCCCATCTGTAAAGCGTGTAGAAGCATTGACATAAACCGCTGCTGAATCTACTTGCTTGGTGAAACAAGCGGCTGTCTCAGGATTTTCAGTCACAATGGCATCCGAATGATGGGTGCTATGAGCTTCAATGTGGTCCACCGCTTCCTCCACTCCGTCAACAACCTTGACTGCTAAAATATAATCTAAAAATTCGGTATCAAAATCCTGTTCCTGTGCTGCTGTCCCAGAAATGATTGCCTGAGCTTGCTCATCTAGGCGCAACTCAACGGATCTTTCCCGATCATCCACTAAACGCTCTTTGACCAAAGGCAAGAAATCAGACGCGATCGCTCGATCCACCAACAAGACCTCCATGGCATTGCAGACGGATGGGCGGCTGGTCTTAGCATTTTCAATAATGGCGAGGGCTTTCTGGAAGTCAGCTTCCTTGTCCACATAGACATGGACGATCCCAGTTCCTGTCTCGATCACAGGGACAATGGCATTTTCAACCACCGCTTGGATCAATCCAGCACCACCACGTGGAATGAGCAAATCTAGATAGCCCTTAGCCTTCATCATAGCAAGGCTAGAAGCTCGACTCGTATCTTGGATCAGTTGGAGAAGATCTGGATTCAGTCCAGCTTCTTCCAATCCAGCCTTGAGGGCTGTCACGATCGCTTGGGCAGAATGAAAGGCATCCTTTCCAGTACGAAGGACTACTGCATTTCCACTCTTGATGGCAAGCGCTGCAGCATCAGACGTTACATTTGGACGGCTTTCATAAATGATGCCAATAACACCCATGGCGACTCGAACTTTCTGGATTTCAAGGCCATTTTCTAAGACTTCAGTATCCAGCACTTCCCCAATCGGATCTGGCAGGTCTATTAAAGCACGAATTCCTTGTGCCATACCGGCAATCCGCTCTTGATCAAGAAATAGGCGATCTAGCATGACGTCAGAGATCTTCCCACGTGCTACTTCCATATCGATTTGATTGGCTGCTAAAATAGCTTCCGTCGCTTTCAGAAGCTGGCTGGCCATGGCCTCCAAGGCCTGATTTTTAAGAGCTGTACTGGCTGTATTGATACTTTTCTTAGCTGATCTCGCTAAGCTTAATTGTTCTTGTGTTGTTTCCATACAATTCCTCTAAAATTCTGTAAAGAGTAGTTCAATCTCAGGAGTTACCGAGATCCAATCATCCCGGTGAATGAGGATTCCCTTAGCTTTTTTAGATTGGAGTAGATCGCGCACAGCTGATTGGCCGAAACGGACCTTGCCTTTTCCTAGTAATTGACCAGTCTCTTGATGATAGACGCTGACGATGTCGTGATAAGAAAAATCCCCTTCTGCCTTGGTCACACCAGAAATCAATAGACTCTTTCCATGATCCAACAGGGCTTGCGCTGCTCCAGCATCCACCCAAACAGCACCTTTGCTTTCTGCATAAAAGGCTAGCCATTGCTTCTGGGTTTTTAAGCCCTTGTCCTCTGCAAGGAAGTAACTGCCATCTGCTTGCTCTTCTGCTGCTTCGATCAAGGCATCAGACTTGAGAGACGAGCAAATATAGACAGGAACCCCTGACTCGGTCGCAAGGGTCGCTGCCTTGAGTTTGGTCAGCATACCGCCAGTCCCATTGCTACTGCCAGCACCACCCGCCATCTCGATCATCTCACGGGAAATGTGTTCGATTCGATCCAAGCGCTTAGCTGTTGGATCCTGAGAAGGATTGGCTGTATAGAGACCATCGACATCTGTTAAAAGCACCAAAAGATCAGCTTGAACCATGGCTGCAACCTGCGCACTCAAGGTATCATTGTCTCCTACTTTTAACTCAGCAATCGAGACCGTATCGTTTTCATTGATAATCGGGATGGCCCCACGATTGAGCAAGACAGAAAGGGCCTGGTGGGCATTCTTATAGCGGCGCTGATCCGCAAAGTCATCCTGGGTCAACAAAATCTGCGCAGAAACAATGTTGCGTAAGAGCAGGTTAGCTGTGTATTCTTCCATCAGTAAGCCTTGTCCAACTGCCGCAGAAGCTTGCTTGTCTGCCACCTTGGTCGGCCGTTTCTTAAAACCAAGGGCACCAAATCCAGCAGCAACCGCCCCTGATGAGACCAAGATCAACTCATGGCCCGATTCATGTAAGAGAGCCAACTGCTGCGTAATGACCTTGACCTTCTGTCTGGAGAGACTCCCATCGGGATTGGTCAACGACGAGGTCCCTACTTTAAAGACGATTCGTTTTGCTTTCATCGCTATGATTCTTTCTAATACTATTTATTTCGTATGTAATGAAAGTGACTGAATCTTCATTCAGCCATCTTCATTATCCTTTTCGAAGGTCTTCCAGCGTTTTCTCAAAGATCGCTGGTACTTCTGCTGTAAATTCCAAGGTCTCGCCTGTACGGGGATGGGTAAAGCCAAGTGTCCGTGCATGCAGAAACTGTCCTTGTCCTTTAAGTGTCTTCTTAGGACCATAAGCAGGATCTCCAGCCACGGGATGGCCAATATAGGCCATGTGCACCCGAATTTGGTGGGTCCGACCAGTCTCCAGTTGCAACTCTACCAAGGTGTAATTCCCAAAGCGTTCCAAAACTTGAAAACGGGTCACTGCAGGTTTTCCTTTCGCCGTCACTGCTTGTTTTTTCCGGTCCTTTTCACTGCGACCAATTGGTGCTTCGATCATGCCCCGATCGTTAGGAAGATTGCCATGGACAATGGCCCAATACTTCCGGAGAGATTTTTTGTCTTTGAGTTCCTCTGCTAAGGCGACGTGGGCTTGGTCATTTTTTGCGATCATCAAGAGGCCTGACGTGTCTTTGTCAATTCGATGGACGATTCCTGGACGCAATTCCCCATTGATCCCTGAAAGGTCTTTGACATGGTATAAAAGGGCATTGACCAAGGTTCCACTGGTGTGGCCCGCACTGGGGTGAACAACCATGCCTTGGGGTTTATTGACGACGACGACATCCTGGTCCTCATAGACGATGTCTAAGGGCAGATCTTCTGCTTCATAGCTGACCTCTTCCACTTCTGGGACTTCATACTGGATGATGTCTCCTTCTTTGACCGTGTACTTAGCTTTTTTCACAGTTCCATTGACCAGAACTTTTCCTTCTTTGATCTGCTCATTGGCTACAGCTCGTGACAAGGGAGTCAAATCCGCCAAAGCCTTATCCAGTCGCGCACCGGCTACTTCGATTTTAATTTCCATGCGTTTCCTCTTTCAACATCAGGATCAGGAGCAAGAAAACTCCCACTGTCAAATAACTATCTGCTACATTAAAAATGGCAAAATTCATAAAATCCAGGTGGAACATATCGACCACAAATCCCTGACGCAGACGATCGATAAAATTCCCCAACCCACCTGCAATAACCAAGGTCAAGCCCGTCACCATCCAAAGCGACCCCTTGAGGTGCTTATAAAGATAGTAAAAGGCCCCCACCATCACGACTAGAGTGATGAGGGTAAAGAACCATTGCTGATTTTCAAGAAGTGAAAAAGCTGCACCTGTGTTTTGAAGATAGGTCAGGCTGACCACATGGGGAATAAAAGACTTAACGACACCCAGTGGAATGTTCTTAACTACATACCATTTGACCAACTGATCCAGTAGGACCAATAGCACGATTGCTACTGGAACCATTGTTTTTCTCTTCATTTCTTACCTCTTTTGATCAAAATATTCTACCATAACCTCGACAAACTTCTCTGCTACAGGGGAGAGATCCATCTCTTCTCGTTTGACATAGACCATTTTATTGTCCAAGTTGTCTTCTAAAGGAATCACGGTAATGCCATTCACTGACTGGCTATCTAAAAAGCCTGATCCTGTCGCATAAGCATCTGTCCGCTCCAAGATCCCATTCAAGGTAGCCCGGTCGGTTACATTGAACATTTGGGAGCTCGAACTGGTATCGACAAAATTCTCTGAATAATAGAGGTACTCATCTTTTTCTTGCGTAAAGCGAACAGTTGGCAACTGAGCTAGATCTTCCATGACCAGTTTTTTCTTCTTAGCCAGAGGGTGTCCCTTGCGAAGGTAAATATGAGTCTGAAAAGGAATCAAATCCACCACTTCAAGCCCTAATTTATCGACCCGTTGCATAATCCCCTTGGTATTTTGACGGTTGAGATAAATAATCCCCAACTCACTATGCCCTTGAGCCACTTCATCCAAAATTTGAACCGTCGTTGACTCAAAGATGCGGAAGTTTTTATTTTCCGGATAGCGGATCGAAAATTCCGTCATCAAAGGTGGCAAGAAGTCATAGTGTTGACTAGAAATAGAGAATTCTTTCTTCTCTTCTTCAGGACTGGCATATTGATTTTGAAAAATATCAAACCCTTTGACCACATCCTGCGCTTTTTCATAAAATTCCATTCCCCTACGGGTCAAAAAAGTCCCAGAACTGGTCCGACGAAAAATCTTAAAGCCCAATTCTTTTTCCAGATCTCTGACAGAGATGGACAAGCTCGGCTGACTCACATACATTTTTTCAGCAGCCTCACGAAAAGTACCACTATTGGCAATCGCCACTACATATCGTAATTGTTGTATATTCATTCTATTTTCCTTATTACAGTATCGATCTATTATACCATAAATTAGGGGCTGAAAGAAGAGATGGGTTTAAGAGACCTTCATCAAGTGAAAATAAAAAAACTGGAACTAAAACAGTTCCAGTTGACACTTATTCAATCACTTGACTTTCTGCTACTTTCTTGTACCAATGAGCTGATTTCTTCGGATAGCGCTCTTGGGTTTCAAAGTCAACATAGAAGAGTCCGTAACGTTTTTCATAACCATTTGACCATGAGAAGACATCCATCAGGGACCAAATGAAGTAGCCCTTGACGTTTGCACCATCGGCAATCGCATCCGACAAGACTTCCAAATGTTGTTTCACATAATCAATCCGGCCATCATCGTAAACCGTATTGTCCACAAATTCATCTTTGTATCCAAGTCCGTTTTCAGTGATGTAGATCTTCTTGTAGTTTGGATAATCTTTCTTGACACGCATGATTTGATCATACAAACCTTTAGGGTAAATGATCCAGTCCCAGTCAGTACGAGGTACATAGTCAGGAGCTACACGACGTCCAACACCTTTGATTTGGTATTTAGAGCTTCCTTTCTCCCCTTTACCATTGTGGATGATTTCAGTTTCACCATCAAAGGCTTCCATCCAGTCACTCATGTAATAGTTAATTCCAAGGAAGTCGTTCAAATCTTTAGCTGCTTCAAGCGCTGCAAAGTCTTCGTCACGAAGATCCAGACTACCACCATTAACAGACAAAATGTGGTTTACCCCTTCCATGGTTGCATCTGAATAATGTCCGAGGTAAGTCGCATCCAAGATAAATTTGTTGTGGATGATATCTTCCAACTCAGCCGCACGTACGTCTGCAGGATTTTTAGGATCCAATGGATACTTAGTTGGAAGGGCGTGAACAACCCCGATTTCACCTTTGTAGCCTTTGTCTTTGTACAATTTCACAGCACGTGCATGAGAAACCATCATATTGTGGTGAGATTGGAAGACTTTGGCAAGGTCATATTGAATACCTGGTGGGAATTTACCGACTAAGTATTGACCATCACCGATTGGGCCAATTTCATTGAAGGTTGTCCAGTAGTTGACTTCTGGGAATTCTTCAAAACAGAAAGCAGCATAGTCTACAAAGTGTTCGATATTTTCACGATTCAAGAAATCTCCATTTGAATGAAGGACCTCAGGTGTATCAAAGTGATGGAGAGTTACGAATGGTTCTACATGACGTTTATGGCATTCTGCAAATAACTTATGATAGAATTCTACCCCTTTTGGATTGACTTCACCATAACCAGTTGGGAAAATACGTGACCAAGCAATAGAAATACGAATTCCGTTTACGCCATATTCTTCCGCCAACTGTAAGTCTACTGGATATTTATGGTAGAAATCACTCGCTGGTTCAGCAGTATACCAATAGTTGTCTGCTAAATATTTATCCCATGCAACTGGTCCTTTTCCGTCAGTATGAGTCGCACCTTCTGCCTGGTAAGCTGCTGTTGCGCCACCGAAAATAAAATCTTTAGGTAATGTTTTTGACATAAGTTTCCCCTTCTCAATCATAAAATAAAAATAAAGCAAGATGGAGAGGAGTAAGTGAGCAATCCTTCTCCATCTCACTTTAATCAACAGTAAATGTATTTATTATTGAAATTGTTCTTGAACGAATGCAAGAGCGCCTTTACCATCACGAGTCAACTTGATGTATTGAGCTCCTTCAGTCTTAGCCAATTTGATTCCAAGTTTATCTGTTTCAGCCTTCATATCTTCATAGTTTGAAGCTACTTGAGGAGCAAGGATAACAAGGTCAAATTCTGGCAACATTTCACGGTGAGCACCGTAACCACCAGCAGCAGCCTTCACAGGAACATTGTATTCTGCAGCAGCTTTATTCAAAGCATTGGCAAGAAGTCCACTAGTTCCACCACCGGCACAAAGAACCAATACGTTTGTTTCTTTTGTGATATTGTTTTGAACTGGTTCACCTTCAACACCAGCTTTTTCAAGAATAGCATCTGCTTTTGCAGTGTTAAAGTTTGCAGCAACTTTTTCTTTCAAGCTATCGTTTGATTTACCTGAACGTTCTTCTTCAAGAATTTGTTCATCGTAAACTTTAACGAATGGGTAGTAAATGATCACGTCTACTACAACAAGAAGTGCAGCAAGGATGAATGAAAGTACTTGGAAGTTCGTACCAAGAACAATACCCAGAGGTCCAGGAGTTGTCCATGGTAGGTTAGAAGTAAATGAGTTCATTCCCAAGGTATCAACAAAGAATTTGAAGATCCATACGTTTGCAATTGGAGCAAAGATAAATGGAATGAAGAAGATTGGGTTCAATACCAATGGAGCACCGAACAAGATTGGTTCGTTAACACCAAAGAATGTTGGAACTACAGATGCACGTCCAATTGCACGGTTACGTTTTGATTTCGTTAACCACATGAACATGAATGGAACGACAAGAGTCGCACCAGTACCACCCATAGTAACGATAAACATTTGAGTACCTGAAGTAAGGATCTTATCAGCGTGCATTCCTTGTTGAATCAAGTTCAAGTTTACTTCGGCATTTGCATAAGTGATCGCTGCAATCGCAGGCTCAACGATAGATGGGCCGTGAATACCAATAAACCAGAAGAATGCAAAAGCACCGAAAATGATCGTAATTCCAACATAACCATCTGCTGCTGAGAAGAGAGGAGCAAGAAGCGTACCGATAGATTCAGCTACTGTTACACCGAGACCGCCCTTAACAATCAATTCAAGTCCATAAAGGAGAACCACTGATACAGTGAATGGAATCAAGTCTTTAAATACTTGAGAGATATTTGGTGGAACTTCGTCTGGCATGCGAATCGTCACATTGTTTTTCACGCAGACCTTGTAAACATTAACGGTAACAAAGGCTGCAATAAAGGCTGTTAGCAACCCTTTAGTCCCCATGAATGCTGTTAAGAATCCGCCATCTTTAGCAGGTTCAGCAGCCATGAGCAAGAAGCCAACCATAGAAGCCAACATTGTAGAAATGAAGTTGATTTGGTTGGTTGCTGGGAGGTCACGGTTCATTGAATCAGTCAAAGCCTTAGCCGTTGTCCCACCAACGAAGAAGGCCAAGATGCCCATAGAATAGCTATATGGAGTCATCAAGAAAGTTTCAATATCTTTAGACCAATGGAATCCCCAAGCGTTTGGTACATACGCAATTAGGATGAAAATAGATGAGAAAAGGATAACAGGCATCCCTGCAATAAAGCCATCCCGAATCGCTCGCAAATATTTGTTTCGAGAAATCTTTTCAAAGAATGGTTTCCCTTTTTCAATCAGTTCAATCAGTTTATTCATTATTTCGCTCCTCTTTTATATAGTTCAATCAGATGGTGAATCACGTCTTTTAATAGGATCGTTGTCATGAGATGGTCTTGACCATGCATCATGGTAATGCTATAGGGGATTTCTTCTCCTGCTGCTTCATGCGCTAGCATGGTCGTTTGAGATTTGTGAGCCTCAGCGATACAAGACCCTGCTTCTTCTACTAAGGATTCTGCTTTAGCAAAATCACCATTTTCAGCAGCTTTTAAGGCTTCCACTAATTTTGATCGAGCGTCACCGGCATAAGCGACAATTTCAAAGCCAAGTAATTGGACTTCTTCTTTATTCATGTTGGTTCCTCCTTATGATACCTTTTGAAAATTTTTATAATAGACGTTGAATATGAAGGGCTAAATAGACTTTTTCATTAGGAGATATCTTGGCTCCTGTCTGTTCAGCGATGGTTTGGTAGATTTGATGACTAATCTCATAAGCCTTTGGATAACTTAGCTGAATCAGTTGTTCCATCTCGCTCAAACCTTCTGGATCTTCTCTTCCCTTATCTAGCGAATCTAGGAAATAATTGAGATGGATCATAAAGCGATCATAGAAATGACTGTTTTCTTCTTTCCGTTTCAAGCCATTTTGAGCTAGTTTTTCTTCTACAGCTTTCAAAATAACTTGTCGGTCCTGGACATCTGGATCTTGCTCATGAATTATTTCCCCTTGTGCATTAATGAAATGATAAGCGATGCGATTCACTTCATCGTCAGGAAATTGATCCAAGAGCCGCTTTCGAAAGATCTCAATCGCTTCTTTTGCGATTTTATAGGGAATCGGATGCATAGCAGACACATCAGGAAGGTCACTGTATTTATATCTTCCCTGTTGAACTGCCTGGTAAGAACAAAAGATGTGATCTGTTAATGTCACATAGATATATTCTTGAACAGGATAGGCATATTTCTTAGACAAGGTATCAATCACTTCATAAGTGGTTGTAATGAAATCAAGAGGAACATCCTTTAGAAGGGCCATAAAGTTTTCTCTTGACTCATCCGTATTTAAACGAAATACTTTTTCGACCTTATCATCAGCCACTAGATCATTTTTCTTCTTCCCAAAAGCAATCCCACTCCCAACAACAATTAACTCTTGTTGTAGTTCATTTTGAACCAAAGCAACATTATTGTTCATTGGATGGATAATACGATACATGAGGCTCTCCTTTGTAAAATTTGTTAAAAGCAAATAAAAATGACCACGAAGCAACTGAAAAAACTAGCCTATGCTAATCATTCAATCTACTTGTGGTCACGCCTAATCTAACTTAGTAACGCTCACTGCTATTCAACTTATAAACTTATTCTATCATAAACTTTTTGTTTTGTAAACCCTTACAGCGAAAATTTTTAAACATTTTTTTATAAAAAATGAACAAGACCTTGAAATAATGAAGAGGCTGGGACAAAAGTCCTAGCCTCTCAATCATCTTTGGATTGTCGAGCAAGACGCAGTGGTTTAGTGGGCTCTACTACGCTGATTTCATCAGCTTTTACAGCCCTACTCAACTGTGCGGAGGTGGGACGACGAAATCGAATTCTAACGAATGACCGATTTCTGTCCCACTCTCTAACTGTTGCTTTAGGAGGCAATCTTCATTTGAATCTTATACGCGTTCTGTCCAAGGTGTTGCTACTTTAGCCAAGACTGCGTTCAATTCTTCAATATTTTGTCGACCTTCTGTACGAAGCCATTCACGAGCAGCTGCTTCTCCATCTTTGATGTAAGCTTCTACTGAACCTGCCCATGTCGCACGTCCACAAAGAACACCGTTGAAGTTTGCACCAGATGCATGAGCAAATTCCAAGGTTTCTTGGAAGAGCTTAGCTGATACACCTGCACTGAGGTAGATGTATGGAAGGTTGGTTGCTTCTTCTTGTTCTTTGAAGAAAGCAGCTGCTTCTTCACGACTATAGACTACTTCTCCTTCTCCAAATCCTTCCACGAAGTTCACATTAACTGGAACTTCCACTTTCAAGACATCGATATTGAAACGAGGATCTGAGAAGACTTTCATAGCCTCAATCACCTTACGAGGTTTCACTTTCGCATATTCAGCAGAGGTTGCATCTGCAATTCCTTCATCATAAGCCAAGATTTCAAGGAAGAATGGAATATCTTCAGCAGCGCATTCAGAACCGATGCGTTCGATATAAGCTTGTTTTTCTTGGTTGAGTTCATCTGCACTGTCTACATCATAGTAGAGCAAGAATTTCACAGCATCTGCGCCTTGTTCTTTGATGCGTTTTGCTGACCAAAGGTTCAAGCAGTCAGGCAAGCGTTTGGTGCTAGACGTATCGTAGCCTGTCTTTTCGTATGCGAGCAAGAGTCCTGCATCTTTGTCCAAGGCTTTTGTAGCAGGTAGACCATATTCTGGGTCCAATAACATAGATGAAGCATATTTTGTCAATTCATCTGCTACAAGGACTTTCAATTCTTCCATTTGTGCTACTGTTGGTTCTGTGTCTTGATATTTGGCCATCAAGCGTTTCAAAGCTCCACGTTGGTCGAAGGCCAAAGCTGAAATGACACCGTCTTTTGTACTAAGACGTTCCAAATAGTTGCGTTTTTGTTCTGTTAATACCATTTTATACCTCTTTTACGATTAATTGTTGATACAAGGCATCATAGTGCCCCATGTTGACATGTCCTGTTTGTGCTTCTTGTGCATTTAACATTCCAAGAACATTTGCTTTCTTGAGCAAGTCTGCGTCACTCTCATGATGATAGAGACCAGATGCAATCCCTGCAACAGTCGAATCACCAGATCCAACTGGATTGACGACATCAATCTTAGGAATATCTACCTTATAGAAGACATCGCCGTGCTTCGCAAAAGCACCATTTGCTCCAAGAGAGACTATCACCCATTCGATGCCATCAAAGAGAGCATCCTGAAGAACTTCTTTTAAGTCTTCCACATCCTTACTCACTTCTTTCCCTAACAATTGAGACAACTCTTCATTGTTGGGTTTAATGACTGTAGGCTTGACATCTGCTTGAATGGCAGCTTCTAAAGAAGCCCCCGAGCAATCGAGTACGACTGGTTTTCCAGCTTCCCTCGCAATCTTGACAAGGCTAGCATAATAATCCACTGGTAAACCAGCAGGGAGACTACCTGAGATGGCAACAACTTCCACTTGATCGATCAAGTGACGGTAATGGTCAAGGAAACCTTGCCCTTCTTTCTCAGAAATGGTTGGACCTTTTTCTAAGATTTCTGTTTGCTTGCCTTCGTGAAGGATGGCGATACAATTTCGTGTATCTCCAGCAATCTCAAAGAAACGTTCCTCTATCCCTTCTCCTAAATGATCGAGAATGAATTGACCCGTTCGACCACCAAGTAGGCCGGTCGCTGCCACTGGATCCTTGATCTCAGAAAGTACACGGGTAACATTGAGACCCTTCCCACCGGCTGTCTTACTCACCTCAGCTACTCGATTGACTGTATCCAACTGGAGTACATCCAAAGGATAAGAGATATCAATCGAAGGGTTCATCGTGACCGTTAATATCATATGTCACCTCTTAGTCGTGGTATTCACCACGGTCCCATTTTTCAAGGAATTCTGTAAAGAAATCAGCATCCGCTTGATGGGCATTATGGGTTTCCACATGTTGGATCTTCGCGATCAATTTTTTATTTTCTTCAGTTGGTTTGTATTCAGCGTGGATGAATGCTTCAATGATATCGCACATGAGCAATTCACCAGTAATTTTACCACCAAAGCCGATCACATTCGCATTCAATTCTTCTTTAGCATAAAGAGCAGTTGTCATATCGCGTACCAAAGCAGAACGGATACCAGGTACTTTGTTAACAGCATTGTTGATCCCAACACCTGTACCACAGATACAAACACCAAGATCTGCTTGGCCACTTGCTACGGCTTCACCGACTTTTTTACCAAAGATTGGATAGTGGGTACGTGTATGGTCATAAGTCCCAAAGTCGAGCACTTCATATCCTTTTGATTTCAAAAAATCAGAAACAGCCATTTTTTCATTTGTCACAATGTGATCACAACCAATTGCAATTCTCATTTGAATTCTCCTCTCATTAGCACATCTTATTCAACATATCGACACGGATTTGGTGACGACCACCGTCGTATTTACCATTGACGAAGCCTTTGGCAATGTTCTTGGCTAATTCATCCCCAACAATTTCAGCACCCATGGTAATCATACGAGAATTGTTGTGGCCACGTGTCATATAAGCAGATCGTTCATCTGAAACTTCTGCTGCTACCATTCCTTTGATTTTAGTTGCAACCATAAATGGACCAGCTCCGTAAGCATCAATTACGATTCCAAGATTTTGATCGTTTTTGTTCACTTCGCTCGCGACTGCAAGTGTCACATCTACAAAATCTTGACCTTCAGCAGTTACATCCACAACATCGAAGTTTTCTTTTACAAGAAACTCTTTCACGAGATCTTTTAATCTTAATCCTGCAGCATCTGCACCAATTACAATAGACATGTCCTGTCCTCCTTTTGTTCGTTTCAGCAAATATCCCTGTTGTTAAATTTTCACAAAGAAACATTTTCTTACTTTTGATATTATATTACACCTATTTTGAACGAAAGTCAACATTAAATTGTTTATTTTCAAACATTTTTTAAAATAAAAACACCATATCCACAACAGATATGGTGTCAGTTTTCAAACTACAATTGACGATTATTTTGCATTTGCAGCATATTCTTCGTTACGTTTGATCATTTGTTTTCTGTACCAAGCGAAGATTCCGATATAGAATGCCAAGAAGACAACTACACCAAGGATAGCTTTGATATCACCAGTTGTAGCGTTACCGATTGTCCAACCGAGCAATTTTTCAACTGGTCCTTCAAGAGTTGAGTGAGTGATCAATTGAGTAGAAGCTACCCCTTTAGGGAAGGCATCAACACTCTTAGCCAATTGAGTTGCAAATGGTGCAATCAATGTTCCTGAAAGAAGGAAGAGTGGCAAGAGAAGACTTCCGAAGATGATCATACGGATCAATTTACCGCGTGTTACAACCAACAAGGCTGGAGTCACACCCATAGCGATGATACCTGCAAGTGGCAAGATACCATTTCCGACTTTAGAAAGAAGCACTGCTTCGATCAACATGATTGGTGCAAGTACGTTGGCACAAGCCCAGATTTCAGCACGACCAGCGATAAATGGCCAGTCCAAACCGATGTTGAATTTACGTCCTTGAAGACGTTTAGTAGCAACGTTTGTAATACCTTGTGACAATGGTTCTACCGCTGCGATGAACCAAGAACCGATCAATGAGAACAATTCCAAGCAGACACCGGCAGTCAAACCAAGGCTCAACCAACCTTTAATAACCAATTCCCATTTGTCAGCATCTGCGACGCCAGCAACTGGATGTGGAGTACCCATGATACCGATGACGATACCAAGAAGGAAACCGATAAAGAATTTAGATCCCCAGAAACCGATCTTCTTGTTCAACTTAGCAGCGTCGAAGTCGTATTTATCAAGACCTGGGAAGAATTTGTCAAAGATTTTATCCAAGACCATGATGATTGGGTTCATCATGTAGTTCATGTGAGTTGAAGTCATAGGTGATGAACTTGGTGCATTCAAAAGATCATCAAATGTTGGTTTCATCAAGTCTGAGTTGATGATTTTCATAATCCCTACAAGGACAACTGCAAGAGTTGCCAAGAAGAGTGATAAACCTTGGCTCACACCGTTGTTGTCAGCATACCATTTGATCAAAAGACCAGTGATAGACAAGTGCCAGATATCGAAGATATCGACGTCAAGTGTATCTGTTTTCTTGATCGCAAGCATGATAACGTTGACGATCAACATAATTAACAAGAAGTAAAGTGTCCAGGCAGATCCCCAAGTGATGGTCGCAAGAGGCGCCCAACCAACGTCAGTGATATTCAATTGAATACCTGTGTTCTCAACGAATTTTGCAAGAGACGCTGAGAAAGCTCCATTCAACATACCGATGATGGCACCGATACCAGTAAGGGCGATGGCAAGTTTAATACCACCTTCAAGGGCTTTAGAGAATTTCACTCCAAACAAGAGAGCCAATAAAGTCAAGACGATCAACATGATGATCGGAGCACCCATGTCTAGGATGGGTTTGAAAAATTTATTGGCAAAATCAATAATGCCATTCATAATAAATCCTCCCGATTTATAATTTTTTTGTAATTTACGGCATAAAGTGTTCCCAATTTTATCATTGGATAACGCTTACAAACTTGTTTAAAAAAATATTAACTTAATCCATGTTCTTTAATGGCAGCTTCGATGTTATCAAAGACTGGCGCACTCATCGCTGGAATACGGAATAAAATTGGTCCTGCTTCTACCACTGGAATACCAGGATCAAATCCCAAATCAGTTGCAGCAATTGGAGTAAAGATATCATAACCTGAAATCAAATCTTCATTGACATCTTTGACCATGACAGCGTCACAACGCACATCATAACCACGGTTTGACAACTCTTCTTCCAACGCATTCTTAATTTGGTGGCTAGAGTTAACACCTGCACCACAGGCAGCTAAAATTTTAATCATTTGGATGTCCTCCATTATAAATATTTACGAATGTTTTAGGAAATAGTTTCCGTAATGTATTGATAAAGCTTATCTTCACTATCTAATTTTGATAGAGCTTCGAGATTTCCATTGGATGTAAAGAAATCCATCAGCTGGGCCAAAATATTGGTTTGGCTAGAGCTTGAATTGTTGATAATGAAGAATAAAAGCGAAACTTGAACTTCCTTATCTGGAGCAATCATATTATGGAAGGTTACGGGTTGATCCAAACGAACCACGACCACATTCTCAGTGAGATTATGGACAATGTCTGTGTGCGGGATCGCCACATTTGGTAAGTCTTTACCAAGAAATTCCATGTCTAATCCAGTCGGGAAAGACTTTTCACGCTCAATCAAAGCGGAACGATAGGTTGGTGTCACAATCTGTCGCTCTTCCAATAAGCTTGCTACCTGCTCAAAGAGATCTGTTTGATCCTTGGCATGTAGGCAAAATACAAGATCTTTGTTAAAGAGTTGATTTAATCCCATTGTTGCCACCTCCTTATCTAACTATTTATTTTATGGTTAGAGTATATCACTATATTGATTGATTGTCAATCATTTTTTGTCGTATTTTGTTTATTTTTGTTTATATTCATCTTTAAAGCGCTTCCTAACCGTCATTTTCTAACATCCTTAAAAAAGTAAAAAGTGGTCTCTTTTTTGAGACCACTTGATCTTAAATGATTTTCGTATACAAGGCGTATTTGTCTTTGATTTTCTTTGGAATACTATCATCGGTAATAATGGCATTTAGATCTTCCACACGATAGAAACTGTAGAAGGAATAACTATCAAACTTGCTGTTATCAGCTACCACATATTTCTCTATCGCATTGTTCAGAATAATGGCATTGCCATTTCCTTCTTCTTCATTGGCTGTGGAGACACTATGCCCATCGATCCCATTGACCCCGATGAAGGCCTTAGAAACCTTGATTTCTTTCAAAAGTTTATTGGCAAATTGACCGACAAAGGTTTGTGTCTTTACCCGGTAGCGACCACCAACTAATATCAAGTCATAATTCGGGAAATCCTTGAGCTTCTCAAAAATAGGCAGGGAGTTGGTGACGATGCTAATTTCTTTCCCTTCCAAATAATCTCCGATAAAGTCTGTTGTTGTACCAGAGCCAATAAAGACGGTATCCCCATTTTCGATCAAGTCTGCACATTTTTTGGCAATGCTTCGTTTCTCATCAATATTGATCAGATTTTTTTCACTGTGAGAAGCTTCTAATAAGCTATCTTTGACTTTTTTGTGGGCCCCACCATGTACACGAACTAAAAGACCTTGTTTTTCAAGATCAATCAGATCGCGACGAATGGTCATATCTGTCACCCCAAAAAGTTCCTTGAGCTCTTTGACCGATACCACACTTTTTCGATCCAGTTCCTGAAGAATTTCAACATGTCTGCTATCTTTCATGGTACTACTTCCATTCCTACTATATTTGTCTCTATTATACTACATTTTTCAAAAAACACAAATTCAAACATTATATTAACAAGAGTAAACACGATATTTTTGAATAAATAAAAGAAAAAAGCCTTCCGTCAATCCGGAAAGCTTTGATTTATGCTATTTCTAGCTTCCTCACCTTAATATTTCAAGGCTCGGGATAAAAAGGTTCACTGAACCTTTTTATTTTGCGATTGGGTAAACAGAAACTTGTTTTTTATCGCGACCTTTACGTTCGAAGCGTACTACGCCTTCAACTTTTGCGAACAAAGTATCGTCTCCACCACGTCCAACGTTCACACCTGGGTAGATGTGAGTACCGCGTTGACGGTAAAGGATAGATCCACCTGTTACAGTTTGTCCATCAGCTGCTTTAGCTCCAAGACGTTTTGCTTGTGAATCACGTCCGTTTGATGTAGAACCTCCACCTTTTTTGTGGGCGAAAAGTTGCAAGTTAGCAAGATTCAATTTCAACATAATTGTTTTCCTCCATGTTAGTTTTCTGTGATAACTCTTGTTTGGACGAACTCCGATGAGTTCTCCGATAAGTTTGCCATCCCTAAGAAAAATGATTCAAAGAATAGTTGGGTCATTTCTCTTTGATGTGGTGGAATATCCGTCGGGATCGTCACCCGCAGGAAGCCACCTTCTTCTTCGTTTAATTCTAGATCCGGTTCGTAGCCTGCAAATTTCTCAACAGAGTTGACAAAGTTAATGGCTAGAGTCGAAACCGATGCACACACGACATCAAAGCCGTATTCACCGCTTCCAGCGTGCCCAGTGATTTCTGCACTCCTCAGCTCGCCATCTTCGGCTCGTTCAAAGACTGCTTGTATCATGTGTTCTCCTAAAAATTAAGCGTTGATAGCGTTGATGACAACTTTAGTGTAAGGTTGACGGTGACCTTGTTTACGGTGGCTACCTTTTTTAGGTTTGTACTTGTAAGTAACAACTTTCTTTTGTTTTCCTTGTTTTTCAACAGTTCCAACAACAGTAGCTCCTGAAACAAGTGGAGTTCCGACAACAGTGTTTTCACCACCAACAAGAACAACTTCGTTAAATGTAACTTCTTGACCAGCTTCAACGTTCAATTTTTCAACGTAGACTGCTTGACCAACTTCAACTTTAACTTGTTTTCCGCCAGTTTTAATGATTGCGTATGTGCTCATTATGCACCTCCTATGTATTTTTGGGTTTCCCCGTATTTTTGTGAAGACTCGCCTAGCATCGTGGGACGAACCACTTAAGCTCAAGGGATGAGCGACGATGATCGAGCGGTTGCACAGGCATGTGCATAGTCAACTCTCTTAGTATATCACTTCTATCAGACAAAGACAAGCATTTTTGCGCTTTGAAAACGAATTTTCTTTTAAAAATTTCTTTTAAGTGTTTACTAGAATTAAATGACTTCTATAAATCTCAGCTATCTTTATAAAGAAGCTATTTATGATTTAGTTGTTTCCTTTGATGAATGATCTCACCCATCATAAAATTCATGGAGCAATTGGATCAGTTCTTGCTGTTGTTCTAGTAAGTTCTTACCAATAGTGGTTGATTGGATGAGGGTCCTATCCTCCAGGTCTTCAATAACCCTCTTCAAGGAAGTTTGCTCAAATGGCGAATCTACTACCTTTTGAATGTCTTGGAAGGGCTGGTGGGTTACCAGTTGAAAACCATAGGAATTGTTAAGGAGTGAATAGCCTGCTGTACCTGTCTTCTTTTGATATGCTTCGCAAAGACCCCCATCAATGACAAAGAGTAGCCCTTCACCCCGAATGGGCGATTCCCCTTTTCCTGTCTTCACTGGTGTATGTCCATTCACAATGCGAGATACCTTGGCTTCAAGACCAAACTCCTCTAAAATTAATTGGCAAATCTTTTTTGAATTGCGATAGCTAAAATACTCATTTTCTATTTCCTTATGCGTTTCTGCCTCCTCAATAAAATACCGTTCAAAAGTCGTCATCTTATTCTTCCCAAAGAGAGGAGATAATTGCCCTCGCCAGCAATACCACATTAAATCCGTTGAAAGGTCGTTCCCAACTTCTTTGTTTTTTGCTGCAAGGCGTATATGATATTCGAAAAAGTCTAGTAATTCTTTTCCCGCATACTGAGCTTGATGAAGAACCAGAGGTTGAAATTCCCCAGAAGGTTTCAAGGGAATACAGCCGTGAAACAGCAAGTGGTGATTGTAAACCTTATACATGGAACCTTTTTTCATCAACAGTTCCATATGTTTGGCCATTTTTGGAGATCCTTGGAAGGAAGCCAGAATACTGTCTACTATTTGTTTTTCTTCTGAGGATAATTCAGAAGGCTTTGCCCGATCTATGGTTTGGAAGCAGGTATTTTGCAAGGAATAGCTCTTCCCGTCAATAGTAATTGTATTCTTCCAATAATCAATGTTATCCAGCAGGATTTGATTGTCCATCTGAAATTCTGGCCGTCTCTTCATCAATTGAGTTTCTATCTTAAATTGGAGAATGGCCAGCGCTTGATGGACCTTTTCCAGCTGTAATATTTCTTCTGCTGTAAATTCCTCCGCTCTTGTCCCCAGGATAGGCCTAAACTTAGGATTGGCTTTGTAGGTTTTATCCGCAAATAAGGTTAAGGATCGAATGTTTAAGCCATAAGCTTTTTCGATATCCCATAAATAACCATAGCGTGCTGCAATGCGCAATACATTCAATAAACACGCCTTGGATCCAAAAAAAGCTCCCATCCAAATGATATCGTGATTGCCCCATTGAATATCTATGGAATGAAACTGAAGAAGCTCATCCATTACCTGGGCACTTCCAGCCCCTCTATCAAAAATATCTCCTACCACATGCAGGTGATCTATCAATAAGCGACGAATACTGCTGGCAATTCCCAAGATAAAGGGATCCGCTTCTCTTAGTTCAATAACATAACTTAAGATAGTATGGAAATAAGAATGTTTATCAGCTAGCGTAAGATCACTATAGATCAGTTCTTCTATAATATAGGCATATTCCTGGGGCAAGGCCTTTCTCAGTTTGGAACGGCTATATTTAGCTGCTACAAAACTCAATAGAGTCAAGAGTTGAGAAATCGTTGATTTATACCACTCTTTCTCCTTATTCACTCCTTCCAAAACTAGCTCTGGATAAGATACCAGAGCTGACAGTATATTCTTTTCCTCTTGTGACAAGGAAGCTGCAAAGCAATCATTAATTTTCTCATTTAAAATTCCAGCGCAACTTCTCAAAATATAATCAAAAGCCGCAAATTCTCCATGAATATCACTTATGTAGAGCTCTGTCCCTTTTGGTAGGTTTAAAATGGCCTCAAGATTAGTGAGTTCAGTAATGACTTTTTGACGAGAATCAAATTTCTCTAGTAAAATACGCTTATATTGCTCCATATCATTTCTCCAAGGAATCTGCAGTTACAACCCAATCTAGACTGATTCAAGAATCAGTTCATCTTCTTTAATTGCTCCTCAATTAGGAAAGCTGTCTCTTCAATCGATTTATCTGTCATATTGATGACTTGAGCGCCATATTGTTTAAAGACCTTCTTGGAATAATCCAATTCTTGATAGATTTTTTCTAAATTCGTATAGCTTGTTTCTTGTGTTAATCCTAAAGAATCCAAGCGATGGCTTCGAACTTTCATTAATTTTTCAGGCTCACAGATCAGCCCAATCAAGCGACGAGAATCAACCTTATCTAAGACCTGAGGTAAAGGAACTTCTGGGATCAAAGGTAGATTTGCAACCTTGTAGCCCTTATTGGCCAGGTAAATACTAAGGGGCGTTTTTGAAGTACGGGAAACACCAAGTAGGACCAAATCGGCTTCTAAAAAACCCTGGGGTGCCTTACCGTCATCATATTTCACAGCAAATTCAATGGCTGATATTTTCTTAAAATAATCACTGTCCAAGCGGTGCAAGGTTCCTGGAACTTCTATTGGTCTGGTACCAGTCTTTTCTTGGATGATTTCAAAAAATGGATGCATGAGATCCAAATAAGCCAAACCATTTTTTTGGCTAAATTCTCTGGCTACTGATGCTAACTGACTATTGACCAAGGTGCTGATGACAAGTGCATCATCCTTCAAGGCATCATATAAGATATCCAAGAGTTCCTCTTCTTGATTGATAAAAGGGAAACGATAACTATTATTAAAAATGATCTCTGGATACTGTGCGGTAACTGCTGACAATAATTTTTGGGAAGTCCCTCCCAAAGAATCTGAAATACTATATACAATGATCTCTTTTTTCATATTTATTCCTCTTCACTCTTCAGTTCAGCACTTCTTGCTTGTAGGATAATATAATCGAGCAAGGCTGATTTGGTCACCGTTCCCACAATTTTTCGGTCATTCTCCTCATCGACTACTGGTAAGGAATCGATGGCATGATCTTGTAGGAGGGCAGCCGCTTCTAAGATATTCATATCTTTAGTACAGGTAATGATATGTGGCATTCGAGTCATACAAACTGCTACAGGGGTCGTCTGGATACTCGAATTAAGAGATGCTCTCAATAAATCTTTACGGGACATAATTCCCAGTAAGAGCTTGCCTTCATCGATAACATAGAGGACATCAGCATCATACATAAATAGGGTGATAATGGCATCCTGAATATAGGAATCATGGGTGACTAAAACAGGAGAGGTCATAATCTCTGCCACTTCTTTTTGAAAAGTATCAAAAAAGAAAAGCGTTTCGAGATCTAATCCAGAGTAGGTATAACCAATTTTTGGTGTAGCTTTCAAAATTCCAACCAAGGTCAAAAAGGACAAATCCGGGCGAAGGGTCGCTCTTGAAATATCCAATAACTCAGAAATCTTCTCTCCGCTTAAGGGCTGATGCATTTTTACAATGTCAACTATTTTCTTTTGACGTTCACTTAATTTCAAAATTTCCTATCCTTTCTATTTTTCTATCCATGATGATATCAGACATACCAAAAGTAATATTCATAATATTTCTATCCTTCAGTTTCAAATAATCATCATTTTTACTGAGTATTATAGCAGAAAAATCCAATTAGTCAACAGAGAAAGATGTATGTTTTGTTTGACAAATATATATGATGTATATTAAAATGATCTTGTCTTAAATATGACACATATTTAGAATTTTTGGAGGCTTATATGACAAAATGGATTTACTCCTTCGAAGAAGGAAGTGCGAAGGCCAATGATCTCCTGGGTGGAAAAGGCGCTAATTTAGCTGAGATGAGCCATCTGGGACTACCGGTTCCTCCTGGATTTACCATCACCACAAAAAGTTGTATCCACTATCTCGATCATCCTGACTTCTTTGATTCCTCTTTAAAAGAGGAAGTTTTGAAAGCGGTTGCTCAATTGGAAGACAAAACGGGTAAGTCCTTTAGCGGAGAAAATCCTCACTTACTCTTAGTCTCTGTCCGGAGCGGGGCCAAATTTTCTATGCCTGGGATGATGGATACCATTCTCAATCTTGGTCTCAATGATCAACGGGCTCAATTACTGGCTAAAGAAACCAATCTTGATTTCGCCTACAACTGCTATCGCCGTCTACTCCAGATGTTTGCTGATGTAGTTTACGGCATCGATAAGGGACTTTTTGATGATCAACTAGCAGCTTTTGAACAAAAACAGAATAAAAAGGTCCATGATTTTGACCTAGCCCAGCAACAAAAATTGATCCAGCACTATAAAACTCTCTACTCCAAACACAAGCAAGAATTTCCTGAGAACCCTCATGAACAACTCTACGCAGCCATCCAAGCAGTCTTTAAATCCTGGAATAACAAGCGGGCTAGAATTTACCGGGAGCTTCATCAGATCCCTCATGATTTAGGAACAGCTGTCAATGTCCAGGCCATGGTCTTTGGAAATAGTGACCAAACCAGTGGAACAGGGGTTTGCTTCACTAGAAATCCTGCAACTGGGGAAGCAGAACTTTTTGGTGAGTTTTTGCTTCATGCTCAAGGGGAAGATGTCGTTGCTGGTGTCCGCACACCTGAGCCAATTGCAGCCTTAAAAGAAATCCAACCTGAAACCTATCAGGCTTTCAGAGACTATGCCAAGATCCTTGAAAACCATTATAAGGATATGCAGGATATTGAATTTACCATTGAGAAAGGCAAGCTCTACATCCTCCAAACCCGAAATGGAAAACGAACAGCCAAAGCTTCTTTAAAGATTGCTCTAGATATGGTAGACCAAGGTCTGATTAGTAAGGAAGAAGCTCTCCTGAGAGTCGCTCCTTCTTCTATCAGTCAACTAATTCATCCAGTCTTTGAGGAAACTGCTTTAGAGAAAGCACCTTTCTTAGCTCAAGGCCTACCCGCCAGCCCAGGTGCAGCTTCTGGCCAAATCGTCTTTACGGCCGACCGAGCTAAAGAAATCCATCAAGAAGGGAAAAAAGTCATCCTTGTTCGACAAGAAACTTCTCCAGAAGATATTGAAGGGATGATTGTCAGCCAAGCCATTGTCACTAGCCAAGGGGGAATGACATCCCATGCTGCTGTTGTAGCGCGTGGCATGGGAACTTGCTGTGTCGCTGGTTGCGGAGAATTGACCATCAGTGAAGAAAATAAAAGCCTTTCCTGTGGTAGTCTGGTCCTAAGGGAGGGAGATCTGATCTCGGTCGACGGCTACTCTGGTCGCATTTATCGTGGCGAACTTCCAACTGTTCTAGTAGAAAATAACCAAGACCTCCAGCGCTTACTTGCTTGGGCAGATGAAGTCGCCATCCTCCAAGTTCGAGCCAATGCAGAAACTGTCAAAGACTTGACAACCGCTATGAACTTTGGAGCCAAAGGAGTCGGACTGGCCCGGACAGAACACATGTTCTTTGGACAAGAACGGATTCTTGAGATGCGTCGCCTCATCTTAGCGGATTCCGAAGAGGAAACAAAAGAAGCCCTCACTAGACTCCTAGACTTCCAAGAAGAGGACTTTTATCAAATGTTCCAAACCGTTCAAGATAAACCAATGATTGTCCGCCTGCTCGATCCACCCATGCATGAGTTTCTACCTAAGGATTCCCAAGAAATTGTAGCATTAGCAAGCAAACTAAAAAAATCTCCTGATAAACTTGCCGAGCGCATTGAAAGTCTGCAGGAAAGCAATCCGATGTTGGGACACCGGGGTTGCCGTCTCGGCATAAGCAAACCTGAAATCTACAAGATGCAAACGGAAGCTATATTTAGAAGTGCTATCAAATTGCATCAAGAAGGCCAACAGATCAAGCCGGAAATCATGGTTCCTTTAATTGCTGATCAAAAAGAATTAGCATGCATCAAAGAGTATCTTGTTCAGCATATTGAACAACTTTTCAAACAGTATGGTCAGGAGCCATTTCCTTATGAAATTGGTACCATGATTGAACTGCCCCGTGCCTGCCTAACTGCTGATAAATTGGCTCAAGAAGCCGATTTCTTCAGCTTTGGCACCAATGACTTGACCCAGATGACCTATGGCTTCTCTCGGGATGATATTGGCAAGTTCATTGGCCAGTACAAGGACAAGGATATTCTTTCTTTTGACCCCTTCCAAAAAATCGATAGGGAGGGAGTCGGTGAATTAATGAGAATTGCTATCAGCAAGGCCCGTCAAGTAAAACCAAACCTCACTATTGGTATCTGTGGTGAAGTTGGTGGAGATCCTTCTTCTATTGCCTTCTTCCAAGACATTCAAGTCACCTACGTTTCCTGCTCTCCTTACCGGGTTCCTGCTGCTAGATTAGCCGTCGCTCAAGCAGCGCTTCAAACGAAAAACTAAGCTTTGCTGACTAAATATCTCTTGAAACCCTCTATATTTTAAAGGATCTAGCCTTCCCATTACAGACTAGATCCCTTTCTTTATCTTGAAAAAGCCCCTCAATCTAGAAGACAGCTCTAGGTTGAAGGGCGATTGAAGTCTAATTATTTTTTATCTTCTTCCTGTTATCCCTTGCTTTTATATTTAAAGTCTTTAAAACTCATTTTAGCTTTGGACGAATCGGTCATGCTATTCAATTTTTCTTCTTGCTCTTTGGTGATTTTGAGAGGAATAGCTGAAACCATATTCGGTTTTAAAACACCTGATTCGCTGATCTGATAATCTACGGTAATATTTTCAAGAATCGGTGCTCCATCATATTCCAAGTTCACAACAAAGGAAGCGTCTCGATCAATTGTTGTAGTGGTCCGATTCACCATTAAGAACAGGGCCAAGCGAGTTTCCTCATCTCCAAACGTATAACCTGGGAAAAAGACAAATAATTTATCAGCATCCCCAAGCGTCGGATTGTCTTTGATAAACTTTTCAGCAAGTTCTAAAATCTCATTGTCCTGATCTTTGTACTGGTCAGCTCTAACAAATGTTAGGGCTTCTTTCTTACTGCTTGAGGTTTGGCTAGATTTTGATTCTTTATTTGAGCTCGTAAAAGATACTTTGACACAGCCTGTCAAAAGAAGCAAACTCGTTATTAACACGATAATTTTTTTCATTTTCTCTCCTTCTAGTTCTTTTTAAAAAGAGGCTGGAAAATCCCAGTCTCTATTATAAAAGGTCCTCAATCAGGTCATCGACCTCATCTTTTTCTGATTTTGGTGTGATTTCCGTTACGACGATGCCTGCTACAGCACGCTCGACCAAAGCTTCCACATCCAATCGTTGCTCATACTGCTCTGCATTTTTGAGTTTGGGATTGGTCTTCGGACGGTCTGGTGCAAAGATGGTGCAACAGTCTTCAAACGGTTGGATAGAGATTTCAAAGGTATCAATCTCTTGGGCAATATCGATAATCTCCAATTTGTCCATGGTCACCACCGGACGGATCACGGGCGTATTGGTCACTGCATTGATGGCCTGCATACTCTCTAAGGTTTGGCTAGCCACTTGTCCCAAGCTTTCACCATTGATAATCACCAAACCACCGCGAACCTCGCGAATACGGTCTGTTATGCGCATCATAAAGCGACGAGTCAGGGTCATGAGGTAAGCTTCTGGCGCTTTTGCCTTGATTTCCTCTTGGATCTCTGTGAATGGCACCTCGATAAATTGGATATTGCCCCCAAACTTGGTCAACTTCCGTGTTAAATCATGGGCTTTTTTCAGCGCACCTGGGCTGGTATATGGCGGGCTAGCAAAATGGACGGCCTCAATATCCACCCCACGCTTCAAGGCTAAGTAGCCAGCTACTGGAGAGTCGATCCCACCAGATAGCATGAGCATCCCTTTTCCAGAAGTCCCAACTGGAAGACCTCCTGCCCCCTTAATGGTTTCATAAGAGATGTAGGCTGCTTCTTCTCGGATTTCGACTTGCAGATTGATATCTGGCTTTTTCATCTGAGCCTGAATCGTTGGGATGGCTTCAAAGACAGCTCCACCTAGGGTTTGATTGAGTTCACGGCTATCGAGCTCAAAGGTATGGTCACTCCGCTTACTTGAGATTTTAAAGGTCAAGCCTTCCTTGTATATCTCCTTCATAATCCCTTGCACTGCCGCTTTTAAGGCTGGTACTGATTTTTCAATCTTGTAAACAGGTGAAAAATTTTGGATTCCAAAAACCTGCTTGAGCGATTCTGCTACTGGTTCATAATCTGTCCCATGTAGATAAGCATGGGCCCGATCGCGGTCCGCTGTCACTTTGACAGCTGGATAAATAGATAAAACATCTTGGATATTATTGCGAAGTTTATTGATGAAACGCATGCGGTTCTTCCCTTTAGTAGAAAGCTCTCCATAGCGAATCATAATTTCTGAATAGGTTAAGGTCATGTTGATTTCCTTCTAAAATTAACGTACTTTTCTTGTTTTTTCGTAAATCAGTTTGAATTTGGTCAAGAATTGCTCGACTTGGCTCATGTCATTTTCCAGATCGAGACTCAAGCGAACAGCTGTCTGGGCAATACTCTTGTCCACTCCCATGGCAATCAAGGTACCAGCTGGTTTTCCAGCCTTGGACGAGCAGGCACTAGTGGTCGAGATGTAAATATCAAACTCTTCAAAGGCATGGACCACTACTTCACCACGAACTCCCTTGATCCCGAAAGTCAAGATATGAGGGGCAAAGTGATCCTCACCAGAAAAGACAGTGACATCTGGATAGTTGGCCAATTCTTTGCGGATAACTTCTTTCATCTGCTGGGTCTTACTGACAAAAGCTTCTTGGTTTTCCATAGCTAAGCGAAGGGCTTTTGCGGTTGCTGCGATACCTGCCACGTTCTCAGTTGTCGAGCGCATTTCTTTTTCTTGGCCCCCACCCGTTAAGAGAGGGGTGATCTTTTTGCCTTCTTTGATATAGACAAATCCAACCCCGCGAAGACCATGGAATTTGTGACTAGAGAAGGTTGCAAAGTCCACGCGCTCTGGTAGATAAACTTCTGTTGCTACCTTTGCCAAGGCTTGAACCGCATCGACATGGAAACTAACCGTTGGCCGATCTTCTAGGAGAGTCGCGATGTCATGGATGGGCTGGATAGAACCAATCTCATTGTTGACGGCCATGACAGAGACCAAGGTCGTATCCGGACGAAGTAGGTTAGCCAAGGCATCCACCTTGACAAAGCCACGCTCATCCACTGGAGCGTAATCCACTTCGAATCCCTGCGTCTTTAACCAAGCAGCTGATTCCTTGATGGCAGGATGCTCGATGTCAGAGACAATGATATGCTTGCCATAAGGGGCTTTCTCAAAGGCGACACCCTTGAGGATCCAGTTGTCTCCTTCTGTCCCACCAGACGTGAAGTAAATTTCCTCAGCTTTCTTGCCAATTAGCTCCGCAATTTGTTTCCGAGAAGCCTCTAAAATACGAGTCGCTTGACTACCTAGATTGTGCAAACTAGAAGGGTTGCCCCAGATCCGAGTCGCTACTTCTGTATAAGTCGCAAGGGCTTCTGGATAGGGTTTAGTCGTTGCTGAATTGTCAAAATAGATCATGTCCTACGCATCCATCACTTTCTTTTTACGTAACTTCTATTTTATCATTTCTAGCAGCTTGGGACAAGGATTTGATAAAGATAGATGAGGTGAAATCCCTCTATAAAATTCAGTTCTTTTTAGACATTTTTCAGAAAATGACTTATAATAGGAAAGTATTAAAAAAATTCATGATAGAAAGAGAACAAACATGTCACAATATTCAAGAAGTAACAAGAATCAAAAAACTGAGGAACAAGTAGATACCAAACCTTCTCGCGGTGAAAAGGTCAAACAAGGTCTATCACTATTTCAAACGGTTGTAGCTACAATTGCTAGTCTTTTAGGGATTATCGTCACTTCTATTACGATTATGAGTCTGCTTAATAAAGACAATCAAAAAACAGAAGATAAGCCATCTAGCAGCACCAGCGTCGTCGTGGTTCACGATAAGGAGTCTGACTCAAGCGCTACCAATACAGATGCCAATACGCAAACCGATTCAAGCAATACAGATACCAGTTCACAAAAAGAAACCGATAGCTCATCCGCTACAGAATCTAGTTCGTCTGCCGCACAAGACCAAGGCTCCACAGCAACAGACAGTGGCGCAGATACAGCATCATCCGGAACCAACTAAAAAATCAGTTAAGGGCAACCTTACTGATTTTTTTTGGCTTTTGATGTCAGCTTTTATTGTAGTATTTATTAAATAAAATAAGTGGATCTTACTCATTTTTTTCGTTTTTGATAAACTCCAGTAAAGTCATTTAGATATTCTAGTAAAATAACTAATTCAATAACATTGACTACAAAAACTTAAAGGTTTTAAATTTTCCAACTCTTACTCGATATAATCACCCTTAATACTAATATGTTGGCCCATACTGAATGTCATCTTTTGATCAGAATCCAATACGACATCCACCCTCCATCCTGAATCTTCAAGTTGATTGACGATGCCAAAAATTTCTATGACCTCATCTCCACCTTGTGGTGTCCCATTTCCACCCTCAATCCATTGCGTTTCGTCCCAATAAATTTGAATAGATTCAACCTTTGAACTCTTTGATTTCACAAAATCGACGATTTCTTGCTCGTGATCTTTGAGATAAGCGAGCTGTTTTTGTTTGATCACTTCTATATCTTCTTTGGTGGAGGAAGAGGTTGCAATTGGTACTTGTTTCGTTTGTTCTTTTAGTTTTATAGTACACCCTTCGATAATAAATAAAGCAACTATCGATGGTACAGTTAGCAAAATAATTTTAGTATGTTTCCTCATAATATATCCTTAAATTTCAACATAGATCAAAAAAACTACTACTCCAATATCTCTTCTCCTATGGTTATATCCTTGAATATGGAAATTTTTTTCAAATCGATTGAATCATCATCATTAATCGGCATAGAGGCACTCCATCCAGAATTTTCAATATGATTCACTGTTCCATAAACTTCAATTGAATAATCAGGAAGCAAGAATCCTCCATCACTCCATCTCACATCACTCCAATCAATCTGAACGGATTCAATTTTCGGACTTTGGGCTTTCACATAATCCACGATTTCTTTTTCATGCTCTTTGAGATAGGCTACTTGCTCTTTTTTTATCTCTTCTTCTGTTTTTTGTACAACTTTCTTTGAGGAAGATGCCGTTATCTTCTGTTCGGGCCTTTTGGTTAGGTGTATGATTTTTCCTCCAAGAAAAAACAGTCCTAAGATCGGTAACAGAATGATCAAAAATAGTTCCAGTCGTCTCTTCATCTCTTCTTCTCCAATCGTTCCATTCATGACTGAATGGGCCAGTCACTTTCCTTACTATTATAGCATCTTTCATTTGAATCTCAATCTAACTCACTAGTTAGAGCTTTTCAAAAGCAATCAAAAAGGAACCCGAAGGTTCCTTTTGTGTTATTTACGATACATCTTGACCTGAAGGTAAAGATCGTTATAAACTCCAAGCAATTTCTTGCCTAATTGTTGATAGACTTCCAAATGGTCCAGTGTTTCATCGCTTGGATAGAAGGATTGGTCATCTTGGATTTCTTTTGGCAACATGGCTTTGGCTTTTTTATTTGGCGTAGAGTAGCCGACATAAAGAGCATTTTTCAAAGCATTTTTAGGACGAAGCATGAAGTTAATAAAGGCATATGCTGCTTCTTTATTTTTCACGGTTTTTGGAATGACAATGTTATCAAACCAAAGGTTGCTGGCTTCAGTTGGGACGACATAGCGAAGATCCTTATTGGCTTCGAGCATTTGGCTGGCTTCTCCTGAGAAGGTAACCCCAATAGCCGCATTGTTTTGGATCATATAGCCTTTCATCTCATCAGCCACCAAAGCTTTAATATTTGGCGTCAAGGTGTAGAGTTTATCTACTGCCTCTTGCAATTTCTTTGGATCCTTTTCATTGAGGCTATAGCCCAAGGTATTGAGACCAATTCCCATGACCTCACGCGCACCATCGTACATCATGATGTCATTTCTGTACTCTTCACGCCAGAGATCCGACCAATGTTCCGGAGCATTTTTGACCATCTTGGTATTGTAGACGATCCCCAAGGTCCCCCAGAAATAAGGTACAGAATATTGGTTGCCCGGATCAAACGATTGGTTCAAGAGTTTTGGATCGATATTTTCCATCCCTTTGATCTTGGATTGGTCCAACTTTTCTACCAGATGTTCATCCATCATCTTGGCAATCATGTATTCACTAGGAATCGCAATATCGTAGGTGGTTCCCCCTTGCTTGATCTTGGTGTACATGGCTTCGTTGGAATCAAAGGTATCATATTGCACCTGAATCCCTGTCTCTTTGGTAAATTCCTTGAGCAATTCTGGATCGATATAATCTCCCCAGTTGTAGATGACCAACTTGTCACTATTCTTGGTATTCATGTTTGCTTCGATCTGGTGGCTAATTCCCCAGAGGACCAGAATGACAAGGACAATCCCAGTTAGGAATGAATAAAGTTTTTTCATGCTGCTTCCTCCTTTTCACGGGTGATAATGTAATAACCGATGACCAAGAGCACGCTAAAGAGAAAGACAAGGGCGGACAAGGCATTGATACTGAGGGAAATCCCTTGACGCGCACGTGAGTAGATCTCTACAGACAAGGTTGTAAAACCATTTCCGGTTACAAAGAAGGTTACGGCAAAGTCATCAAGAGAATAGGTAAAGGCCATAAAGTATCCCGCAATAATGGCTGGTGTCAGATAGGGCAACATGATCTCTTTGAGCATTTGCACTTGAGTAGCTCCCAGGTCATAGGCAGCATTGACCATATCTCGGTTCATTTCCTTGAGACGTGGCAAGACCATCAAGACCACAATGGGAATCGAGAAGGCTACGTGGCTAGCCAGAACAGATAGGAAACCTAGCTGGTACTTGACCGTCGTAAAGAGAATCAAGAAGCTGGCCCCGATCATAACGTCTGGCGCTACCATGAGAATGTTGTTAATGGAGAGCAAAGGTCCTTCTAACTTTTTCTTGGATTGGTAAATATAAATGGCTCCAAAGGTTCCAATCACTGTCGCAATCAAGGCTGACAAGAAGGCCAAGAGGAAGGTCTCTGATAAGATCAGCATGAGGCGACTATCTGCGAACAATTCATTGAAATGCTCAAGCGTGAAGCCCGTGAAGGCATTCATATCTCCCCCTTTATTGAAGGCATAAAAGATCAAATAGAAGATGGGAAGATAGAGGATCAGAAAGACGAAACCTAGATAGAAATGAGATACTTTTTTCATCGTTCTCTCCTTTCTCTTGTTGCCCACATGGTAAAGAGCATGGCAAGGATCAGAACAACTCCGATGGTAGAACCCATTCCCCAGTTTTGTGTTGTCAGGAAGTGCTGTTCAATCGCAGTCCCTAAGGTAATGACGCGATTTCCACCGATCATCCGTGTCAACATGAAGAGGCTCAGACTAGGAATAAAGACAGATTGTACACCTGAGCGGACTCCATTCATGGACAAGGGGAAGACCACAAGACGGAAGGTATCCCAACGATTGGCTCCCAAATCATAGCTGGCATTAATCAAGTTTGGATCTAAGTCATCTAAGACATTAAAGATCGGCAAGATCATAAAAGGCAACTCGATGTAGCTAGCTACAAAGATAAAGGAGAAATCGGTAAAGAGGATCTGCTGGGGAGCGACTCCGAGAAAGCTTAAAAAGCTATTGATGGAGCCGTTTTGACCAAAGATTCCGATAAAGGCATAGGCCTTGAGCAAGAGATTGACCCAGGTTGGCAAGACGATCAACATCAACCACAACTGCCGGTGTTTGAGCAGCGTCAAAAAGTAAGCAGTCGGGTAGGAGATCAAGAGCGTCACCAGGGTGACGATTCCGGCATAAAGGACCGAATTAAAGCTCATCTTTAAATAGGTCAGATTTTGCGAAGTAAAGAACTCTTTGTAGTTTTCAAGTGAAAACTGCCCTTCAACGTTAAAAAAGGATTGAAAGATGATCATGACTACAGGAGCCAAGACAAAGAGAAAAATCCACAAGAAATAGGGGAGGATAAATAGATTAGAGGTTGTTTTCTTCATCTCTTTCCTCCTCAATGGCATTAATCAAACCAGCTTCTTGCTCTTCCACTTCAACGTACTCTTCGATCCGAGCATCGAATTCTTCTTCGGTTTCATTGAGACGCATAACGTGGATATCTTCTGGTTCAAAGTCTAGCCCGATGACTTCTCCCACGATGGCCTTACGAGTGGAGTGAATCATCCACTCATTTCCCAAATCATCATAGGCGATGATCTCGTAATGCACACCACGGAAGAGCTGGGTGTCCACCTTCACTTGGAGCTTGCCTTCTTCAGGAAGAGTGATTTGCAAGTCTTCAGGACGAATGACAACTTCAACTGGTTCATTTGGACGCATTCCCCCATCGACAGCTTCAAAGCGTTTGCCATTGAACTCAACCAAGTAGTCCTCGATCATGCGACCATCCAGAATGTTGGACTCCCCGATAAAGGTGGCTACAAAGTGGTTGATCGGTTCATCATAGATATCCACAGGAGTACCAGATTGGACGATTTCCCCTTCATTCATGACAAAGATCCAGTCACTCATGGCAAGGGCTTCTTCTTGGTCATGGGTAACAAAGACAAAGGTAATCCCCAAACGTTGTTGCAATTCCCGCAACTCATACTGCATGTCTGTCCGCAGCTTCAAGTCAAGGGCAGACAAGGGCTCATCTAAAAGGACCACTCGTGGTTCATTGATAATAGCCCGTGCAATCGCTACCCGCTGGCGTTGACCACCGGATAATTTTTGGATCGAACGTTTTTCAAATCCCGCTAACTGGACCATTTTCAAGACTTCTGAAACCCGACGTTCGATCTCAGCCTTATCCACCTTTTTCAAACGAAGGGGAAAAGCCACATTTTCAAAGACCGTCATATGTGGAAACAGGGCATAGGACTGAAAGACGGTGTGGACATCCCGTTTGTTGGTAGGGACATCATTGATCCGTTCCCCATCAAGGTAGACATCTCCAGTCGTCGCATCCAAAAGACCGGCAATGATATTAAGGATGGTCGATTTTCCAGATCCAGACGCACCAAGCAGGGTATAGAACTTCCCTTCTTCCAATTCAAAATTGATATCCTTTAGGACAACGGTACCGCTATCTTCAAAGACCTTTGAAACATTTTTAAACTCAATAATTGGTTTTTTCAATTCACATAAATTCCTTCTTTACTGCGATTAGCAAACTGCTTTTCAAACGAAAATGCAGCGGCTGACAGGAAGACCTGTCAGACCACCAATACCTCTCGGGGACTTACTAGACTGCCCCACCTATTTACGGTATCGATAGGCACTCACCCCCTCTCCGACTGATGCTATCGATGGTTCACAATCAATTGTTCTTCAATACTAAAGTTCTTAGGCTTGGCCGATAATGCGAACTTCTGCTTCTAAACGGACGCCTGAGTGAGCTTCTACTGCCTCAATGACATGGGCGATCAGGTCTTCGTAGTCCTTAGCTGTTCCATTATCGACATTGACCATAAAGCCGGCATGTTTTTCAGAAACTTCAACACCACCGATTCGATAGCCTTTCAGACCTGCTTCGCTGATCAATTGACCTGCAAAATGACCGACAGGACGCTTAAAGACGGATCCACAAGAAGGGTATTCAAGGGGCTGTTTTAACTGACGAAGATGGGTCAACCGATCCATCTCCTGCTTGATCGCCTCGTGATTGCCTGGTGACAAAGCAAATTTGGCAGAGATGACAACAGCACCTGTCTCTTGAATCTTAGAATGACGGTAGCCAAAAGCTAGTTCACTCGCTGACAGAGTTTCGATCTCTCCGTCTTTGGTCAAGACCTTACAGGATACGAGGACATGCGCGATCTCTCCTCCATAAGCTCCAGCATTCATAAAGACTGCGCCACCAACACTGCCTGGAATGCCACTAGCAAACTCGAAGCCTTTCAAACTATGGTGCAAGGCCACATGGGTGGTGTCGATGAGTTTAGCACCTGCCTCTGCTTCGATCACATAACCATCCACACTGATGTCACGCAAGCGATCAAACATAATGACAAATCCCGGAATGCCCCCATCGCGGACAATGATATTGGATGCATTGCCCAGGACCATCCATGGAATTTGCTCTTGGTTGGCAAATTGAACGATGCGTTTTAATTCGTATTGGTTGCGGGGAAAGGCTAAAAATTCAGCATTCCCACCTACCTTTGTGAAGGTATAATGTTTTAAAGGTTCTTGAAAACGGATATCAATCCCTTCAAGAATTTGATTCATTTTTTCATTCATCTTTCTGTCTGTTCTCTCTCTATAAAAATACAAACTATTATACCAAATTTTTGACTATTTTTCGACCCTAAAAAACAAAAGAAGACCTATAATATTCAGACCTTCCTTTTATCATTCATTATGCAATTTTACGAGCAATGGCACGATTCTTTTGTCCATCCAGAGCTGATTTGACCGAAATCCAAGCACCACCAAGAGTAAAGACAGCTAAGAGTGCTAGATTCAAGTAAAATTTATCAGGGACATCCCCTGAGAATGTCGCTTCATTGAGAAGCGTCCAGGACATATCAAATGGCAAATCCAGTTCACTCATAAGCGCCAAAGTATAATCTAATTGGTTGACCAAAAAGACGGTCAAGACCATCAAAATAGCTGAAACTACCACACCTTTTTTAGTCAATTTCTTACCAAGAATCTCATAACCTTTGATGGTACAATAACCGAGGGCTGCACCTGCCAAAACAGACACATAGCCAAGACGCGCTACTAAGAGGGCAACTGCTCCACCGATGATCACACCGATCACAGCACCTACAATCCCTAAGAGGAAGTTTTCTTCCCGCGCTTCATAAGCCTCAACTGTATCTTGCACTTCGGCTTGGTAAGCTCTAAAGGTTGCATCGTCGATTAAGAAGATCGCATCTCCAATTTGATACAGACCAATTGGTCCTTCCTCACCCGTTTGCGCATTCACTTGCACAAATTGGTGGTTGAGCAAGAAATCAACAATATCTTGGATGGCTGTCCATAAGGTTTCGACAGCCTTGCCTTTGGTCATTCCGCCTTTGACAACGATCGAGGTCAAGTAACCATCAAAAGAGATAGCATTAATGGCTTTTGATTGTTCTTTTAATTCATTCCAAAGAATTTCACTATCTTCGATCAAGTCTCCTTCGGAACCTTGTTTCACACTGAGTGAAATGGTAAATACATTCTTGGTTTGAGCGCCTTCAATGACTAACAAGAAGCCTTCACGCTCCCCGTACATCACACGAGCTTCGCCATCAAATTGCAGACCAAGATCGGTAGCAATACTATATAAATATTCTGGTTTCATGTTTCCCCCTAGATTTTCAGGAAAGCTTGAGCTTTTCCCCATACTGTTCACATTCTACCATAGGAGAAGCAAAAAGGACATATACATTCGTATACATCCTTCTTTCATTTGTGTTACATTCGGGTTTAATTCTCAACACGAACGCCAAATGTGTCAATTTTAAGTTGGAAAATCTGACCATCTAGCCCGAGTTTTTCGAGAGCTGCGACAAAGGCTGCTGTATGCTCTGGCGCTAAGAGGTTCATGATCGTTGGGCCTGCTCCCGACAGATAGGTGGCGTAAGCCCCATGCGCATGGGCGACTTCTTTGACCTGAGGAAACTCTTTGACAAGAGATTGACGGTAGCGTTCGTGGAAATGATCAGACTCGATGGAGCGACCAGCCGTCAGCAAATCTCCCTTGAGGAGAGCTGCGATAGCGACATTGGCTACGCTACTAGCTGCAACAGCTTCCTTATAAGACCATTCTTTCGGTAGGACATTCCGACTATCACTGGTCTTCAATTGGTAGCTCGGTACAAAGGCCACAAGGTCACAGCTTGGGAAGTCAGCCGTGACATATTGGACATCTTCACCGATGTAGCTCGCAATGACCATATTCCCAAAGATAGCTGGAGCTACATTATCCGGATGACCTTCGATCTCGGTCGCGATGCGCAATTTCTCAGCATCTGATAGCTGGAGGTTGGCTAATTGGTTAGCCAATTCAATCCCTGCGACAATGACCGAGCTAGAAGAACCCAGACCACGCGCCAAAGGCACTTCACTAGTCATCTTGATCCGATGGGGTTGCATATCAGTTGAGATAGAAAGAGCTGTTGAGAGCAAAAGGTTTTTCTCATCTGTCGGAATCCCTGCTCCAAGATCATGCTCAATAAACCAAGCATCAGCTGGTTCAAGGACTTCAATAGTCAAATAGCGAGTCACGGCAATCCCAACAGAATCAAAACCTGGCCCTACATTGGCACTGGTTGCTGGAACAATAATTTTCATGCTTATTCTCCCAAGACTTTAAAGGTATTCAAGAGTTCGAAATTCGCCTCTGAATCCAATTTTTCAACCAAGTTCTTGAATTGTGTTTGGTTGACTTGGTGGGTAATGATCACCACACTTGCATAGTGACCATCTGAATCTTCTTGGAGGATTTGCTTGAAGGAAGCTCCTTCTGCATTAAAGATCTCCGCAAGACGCAAGATTTGACCAGTCGCATCTGGTGCCTTGATTGAGAAGTAATAATTGTTCTTCACGTCTTCTGGTTTAGCCAATTGAAGAGGGCGGCTGTATTCATTGAAGGCTTTACCGATTGTTCCTTCTTTTAGTCGACGGACAATGCGAACGATGTCGGCTACGACACTGGTCGCAGTTGGTTTTTGACCAGCACCTGGTCCGTAGTACATAGACTCCCCAATACCGATGGATTCCACATAGACCGCATTCATAACGTCGTTCACTCCTGCGAGTGGATGTTGTTTTGGAAGGAAGGTTGGTGTCACTTCTGCTGCGATCCCTGACTCTGTTTCAACGATAGAGCCGACAAGCTTAATGACATAGCCAAGGCTTTGAGCAACTGAGACATCTTGAGGAGTGATTTGGCTGATTCCTTTGTGACCTACTTGGTCAAATTGGATATTCATTCCAAAAGCGAACTGGCTCAAGATCACCATCTTGTAAGCAGCATCAATTCCTTCAACGTCGTTGGTTGGATCACTTTCAGCGTAACCAAGACGTTGCGCTTCTGCTAAAGCATCCTCATAAGTCCAGCCTTCTTCGACCATTTTGGTCATCATGAAGTTAGAGGTTCCATTGACCACACCGAGCACTTTGGTCACCTTGTCTGAGGCCAAAGAATTCACCAAGGTCCGAAGGATTGGGATCCCACCAGCTACGGCAGCTTCATAATAAAGGGCCACTTTGTGTTTTTGAGCAATCTCTAGCAACTCGCTTCCATGAACGGCAAGAAGGTCTTTGTTAGCAGAAACTACGTGCTTGCCTGCTTCCAGCGCACGGGTGATAAAGGTTTTCGCTGGCTCGATACGACCCATCAATTCGACCACGATGGCAATGTCCTTGTCTTCAATGATCTCATCAACATTGGTCACAAAGTTGTAGTCATGACCAGCAGCTTGCAATTTTTCCTTTTCCGCATCATCTCGAACTAAGACCTTGGCGATCTCGATTTCATCTTGAGCTGCCTGGGTGATTTTTTCATGGTTTTCTTTTAATAAAAATGGTACGCCACTAGCAACAGTACCAAATCCTAGTAAGGCAATCTTAACAGACATCCTATTGACTCCTTGAATTTTCTATAGTAGCTCCATTATAACAAAAACTTGAGCGTTTGACAGCCAATTGCCTTAAAAATTCTGAATTTTCATGACAGGATCTGCCTGTAGCAAGTTCTGGAAAAGAACATAGAATTTGTGGTACAATAAAGAAAATAATGAAAGCGGTGACACTATGAGTAAACGAAGAGTACCTAAAAAAATCAAAGTCCTACTTGGAATCAATGCACTCCTCTTGGTCTGTATCTTTATTTGTAGCTTTCTTCTAATCAAGCGGATCACTCAGCCGAGTGATGGAAATACCAGCGGCACTGCCATGACGCGCTCGCTAGATGAACACAGTTCCTCTATCGAGTGGACCCGAGTGAAAAAACCGGTCAAACTGCCCATCCTCATGTACCACTCCGTGCACAATATGGCCGAGTCTGAAGCTGCCAATGCCAATCTGATTGTCGATCCAGAAACCTTTGAAAGCCAACTAAAGGCCCTGAAAAATGCGGGTTACTACACATTGACGCCAGAGGAAGCCTATCGCATCCTCGCTAAAAATGAAGTCCCCAAAGGAAAGAAATATGTCTGGCTGACCTTTGATGATGGTGTCGAGGATTTCTATACCATCGTCTATCCGCTTCTTAAGAAATACAAGATGACCGCCACTAACAATATCATCACGGACTTTACCCAAAAAGAAAAAGAAAATGTCCTGACCTTTGACCAAATCAAAGAGATGAAAAGTGCTGGCTTGACCTTTGAAAGCCATACGGTCAATCATCCAGACCTAGCCAATTCCAGTCTTGAGACCCAAAAGAATGAGCTGGTTGCTTCTAAACGCCTGCTAGATAAGGTGCTGGATCAAAATACCAGCGTTATCGTCTACCCATCTGGTCGCTACAGCCAGGTCACAATCGACCAAGCCAAGAAAGCTGACTACAAACTAGGCCTCACTACTAAAAATGGACTAGCCAGCTCCGCTGATGGACTCTATTCCCTCAAACGAGTCCGGATCCTTCCAACCACTACAGGAGAGGACCTTTTAGCTATGATGCAAGATTAAAGAAAGAGGCTGGGACAAAAGTCCTAGCCTCTCAATTATTTTTGGATTGTCGAGCAAGACGCAGTGGTTGAGTGGGCTCTACTACGCTGATTTCATCAGCTTTTACAGCCCTACTCAACTGTGCGGAGGTGGGACGACGAAATCGAATTCTAACGAATTACCGATTTCTGTCCCACTCTCTTTTGTTAGAGTTCCTTCTCTAGTTCTTTTAGAAAGGTGATTAAAAATTGATGGCGACTTTCTGCTATTTGCTTAGCAGTCTCCGTGTTCATTTCATCTTTCAAGAGGAGCAACTTGTCATGGAAATGTTGGACGGTATCAGTGAGGGACCTCCCTTTGTGGCCACCATAGGAAAAAGTTCTCGCAATACCTACAGCTCCTATCGCATCCAGGCGGTCTGCATCCTGGACAATCTTGCCTTCTAAGGTTTCTGGATGTTTCCCACGATTTTTGCTGAAAGAAACAGCATTGATAACCCGACAAATCTGGTCGATTTGCTTTTTAGAGGTACCCAGCTCTTCTAGAAACATGCGAGCATTCGCATTATTCTCTGTATGAAACAATTTATCATCATCAGCATCGTGAAGAAGAGCTGACAGGCCCACTATCTCCAGATCACATGGACCTTCTGCTTGTGCGATTCTCATAGCATTGGTATAGACGCGGAGGGTATGCTCTACATCATGGCCATCCGCTCGATCAGCAAATAAGGTTTTAACATACTGCTTAGCAGCTTGGATTCGTTCTTCGATCATCGTTCTTGTCCTTTGTTTAATCTCTGCTCAGTTTTATCTATTCATTTGAACTAGTTATGGAGATGTGCAGTTTACTTTAAAACCACCTCTCGGTGGTGATTACTTTTTCTTTTGTGGAAAGAGGGGCAGCCCTAGGGTCGCGATTTTCTCGGCGGGGATCTTCATGCCATCCTTGATCCATTTGGAGATGACAGAGACAATGGCTGAGCTCCAGAAAGAATTGAGGTAGCTGCCAGCGCCATTCGAGGAGCTGCCATTTCGTTTTTCTAAAAAGTCATAGACTGCCTTGGTCAAGAGTCGCTCAAAATTATAATCAATGGCCAAGCTAATGATTTTGGCTTCTTTCTTGACTTCCTTAAAGAGGTAGACCCAGACCTGGTAGAGATCTGTCTTGAGGTTGTAGCCATCTAAAGACTTGGTAATCTTTGCGATACTAGACTGAAAGATGGACTCTAGAATCTCTTCCTTGGAGTCATAATTTCGGTAAAAGGCTGCGCGAGAGACACCGGCACGCTGAACCAGCTCAGATATGGTGATCTTATTCAGATCTTTTTTCTCCAATAATTGCAGGAGAGAGATTTCGATGGATTCTCGTGTAATCGCATTGTTTTCTCGGTTAAATCGTTTGAGATTTTCCAAGGATTTCTCGGATATTTTTCTTTCTGCCATAACATTTACTTTCTATCTGTCTCACCTGATGATATCTGCTTGGATAGCATTGTACTTCATGATATAATTGTAAAAGAAGACATACTACTTGTCAATGTACATTTTTATACAATTATGAGGTATGAACTGATGAAATGGAAAATTATTGCGGATTCAGGCTGTGACTACCGCTCTTTGGACAATCTGGCACCGGATACGGAGTTTGTCAGTGTCCCATTGACCATCCAAGTGGGGGAGACCATCTATACAGACGACGCCCACCTCAATATCGATCAGATGATGGAAGAGATGTATGCGACTACGACAGCTTCTAAGTCTGCCTGTCCGAGTCCTGATGACTACATGAAGTCTTTTGAAGTGGCTGAAAATATTGTCGTAGTCACCATCACTGGAACCCTTTCAGGTAGCTACAATAGTGCTGAGGTAGCTAAGAAGATTTATCTAGAAGAGCATCCGAATACCAATATTCACGTGATTAATAGCTTGTCAGCTGGGGGCGAGGTAGACCTGATCGTTCGCAAACTCAACCAGTTGGTCGCTGAAGGCCTCGATTTTGATCAAGTGGTCGATGTGATCACCACCTACCAGTCTAAGACAAAGTTGCTCTTTGTTTTGGCTAAAGTTGATAATCTGGTCAAAAATGGGCGTCTCAGCAAATTGCTCGGAACTGTTGTCGGGCTCCTCAATATCCGTATGGTCGGCGAAGCTAGTAAGACGGGTACCCTTGAGTTGCTTCAAAAAGCACGGGGCCAAAAGAAAGCGATCAAGGCGGCTTTTGATGAATTAATCAAGGCGGGTTATGCTGGCGGACATATCACCATCGCCCACCGCAACAATGAAAAATTTATCGAGCAATTCTCTGCATTGATTCGAGAAAAATTTGCCCATGCAATGATTGAAGTCCTTCCTACTTCTGGACTTTGTAGTTTCTATGCCGAAGAAGGCGGGCTCCTCATGGGCTATGAAATTTAATCACCACTAAAAAGAGGCTGGGACAAAAGTCCTAGCCTCTTTTTTGTTTTTGGATTGTCGAGCAAGACGCAGTGGTTGAGTGGGCTCTACTACGCTGATTTCATCAGCTTTTACAGCCCTACTCAACTGTGCGGAGGTGGGACGACGAAATCGAATTCTAACGAATGACCGATTTCTGTCCCACTCTCTCTTTTTATTCTCCGATCTCTTGGTAGAGAGTGCGGATTTTTTTGCGGTAGATGGTATAGCTGATCCCAGCACCAATTAGCAGTATGACACTATAAAGGATCACAGCTAGCAAGGTACTGACGGAATGATAGGTCCAAATGAAGCTGACAATGATCAAGAGAAACATCACAAAGAGAAAGACAATCAAGAAAATAGACTGAAGAACTGCATTCCCACGATGACGGGTCATCAACTCCGTGATATTGGTCCAATTGGTGCTAAAGTTCTGAAAATCTTTGACATAGTCTCGAATGCAGATCGGAATGGTGGTTACGATCCAGATCAGTAACATGGCAAGGATAGCCAAGGGATGGACGCCAAAATAGAGACAAACGCCAACTAGAAGAATGACAGGAAGGATGGATTGCACCAGATAGAGCAACCAAAACTTCATGAAGAGATAGCGTTTGAAATCAATAGGGAGCGATCTCAGGTACTCAAAGTTTTCGCGCTCCAGCGAAATACCGATACTGGTCAAACCTCCAAAACTGTTGAAAACACCGATCAAGATGGCAACAAGGGTCAGTGGCACCAGATACTGGGGCGTCAAGTAAGAACTGAGTCCTCCTATATTTTTAGACGCTCCTGCTGCTCCACTGAGGAGGAAAATATATGGCAGAATACTCATCATCAAGAGGACTTGCACCATAAGGGTTCCATCGCTCAAGAGTCTGCGATGATACTGAATGACAAATCGCCTAAAGGAATCTTTCTGACCAACATGGAGCACTTTCACGCGCTCTTTGACGGTTTGGTTGGTCGCAACTGCAAGGGCTGCATCATAGAACTGCGGGATCACAATTTTTCGAACCAGGCCGATCAAGACCAGAAGGAGCAGGATCCAGCCCAGAAGGCCAAGGATCGCTTCTCCATCAAAAGGATGGAGAATGAACTGATGAAAGGCAGTAAAAGGTGGAAATAGAATGGGAATATCTGCGCCCCCTGTCACTTCTACCCGATGGGTCTGGACTAGATTCAGATAGAGATAAGCTCCTAGACTCAGAAGGGAACCAATTCCGACCATGATGTTGGAGACCAGGGTCGTGTGTTTTTTGAAAAAGAGGGTCTTAGTGATCAAATGAGCTAGGATGATCGTCGCTAAAAAGAGAACTCCTAAGAGAATCAAGGCACAAAAGAGGCCTAGCAGGATCCCTAACGGATTAAAGCCGCCTGCTTGCACAGGCAGGATCAGAAAATAGCTGACCAGGGGAAGGATAGCCATGAGGAGGGTCAGGATGACAGAGATACTCTTTCCAGCAATGACTTCCGCATCTGAGAAGGCATAGGGCCGGTAAAACTGGAGGTCCTTGCTTTCATAAAAGACATTGTAAAAGCTCATAAAGCCTTGAGAAATGGTCATCAAGGAAAAAAGGGCGACCATATTGACAAAGAAGGCTGGTTGGTTCACAAAATCATAGATGCTAAAGAGCAAGCCAAATATGAGGAAATAGACCAATCCTAAAAAGAGGTAGTTGAGCACCGATTTACGAGCAACATTGAGTTTAACGTCCGGTTTTTTGGCCTGTTTGGCACGTAATTTTGCGATCTGAGCGGGCTGACTGGCATAGATGATATTAACATTGACCAGCTGCTGGATGATCTTAAGACGCATGACCGCCACCTTCTTCCTTCCGACCCGCTAAGCTGAGATAAATACTTTCCAGACTTTGTTCGGGGTGTTGGCCCTTTAATTCCTCGATCGTCCCATAGAAAATGAGATTTCCTTTTTTGAGAATGGCGATTTTATCACAGAGTTGTTCAGCTACTTCTAAGACGTGAGTAGAGAAAATAACCGTCTTGCCCCGATCCGCATGCTGGCGCATCATTTGTTTTAAATCGTAAGAAGCCTGTGGGTCTAAACCGGTCATCGGTTCGTCCAAGACCCAGATATCTGGATCTGACAAGAGGGCTGCAATGACGAAGACCTTCTGGCGCATCCCATGTGAAAAGGATTCAATCACTTCATAGCGGTGGCTCTGAAAATCAAAGATCCTAAGAAGCTCTTCCAAGCGTTGATCACAGTCTTTCTGACTCATATCATAAGAGGTCGCAACCAACTCCCAGAATTCATTGGCTGTGAGACGCAAGAAAAGATCTGGCGAATCCGCCACATAACCGATCTTCTTTTTGATCGCCAGTCGATGGCTATAGAGGTCCTGACCATCCACTTCAATTGATCCAGTTGTTGGGGTGATGACACTAACCAGGCTCTTAATCGTCGTTGACTTACCGGCTCCGTTGTGGCCAATCAGGCCGACAATTTGCCCATCCTCGATGGTCAGATCCAAGTGGTTGAGGGCAATATGCCCATCGTAATCTTTGGTAACTCCGTGAAATGTAATCATGTTAACTCCCTAATTGATCCTCATTGGGACCGTTTTTTCTTATTCTGTTGATAAGCGATCATCGAAATGGTAGAGCAATTCTAGCAGATAGTTTGGAATGGTCTCCAAGAAGTCTTCTTTGTAGACCCGCTCTCCTCGCTTATGCAATTCTTTGCCCCAAGGGCCTAGATTGACCGCTGGAACCTGAATTTGGGCAATTTTTTCCAGATCCAGATCATAGACCTGGGCTGGTGTGGCTAGGCTATCTAGGACGACTTGATAAGAAGCCACATCCTTTTCCAAGGCACAATAACTGGTGTCGTTAATCCCCATAAAGTATTCTTCGACTTTTAAGAGGTAACCTCTTGTGTCCAGATACTCACGGTAATCAGTGATGAGGGACACAATATTGAAATCGGTATTGTCTAAAAAGCGGCAATTCATGGAAGGATAATATGGGGGCGCAAAACCGATGACCACCATAGGATCCTTATCTCCGAGAAACTCAAGGAATCGCTGGATTTGCTGAATCGCAAGGCTTTGGTAGCTGGTCCCATTACGAAAATCTTGCTCCGCTTTTTTATTAGAAGCTTCTCTAAAGTCTTGGTAGCCCTCTAAGGCTTGGCAACGTTCCTCTAGTTCTTGATAGGTGATGACTCTTGGCCTTGCAATAATGTGGTCTTGTCCTGCCTGATCCTGCAAATGCTCGTACTTCTTGTAAAAGGCGTCCAAGGCCTCTTGACTATGCTCATAGATTCGTTGCAAGAGCTCTTGGGGTGTTTTCTTCAAATGCAACACACTGAAATAACCAGCCGCATACAGCACGGTCGATACATCGTACTGCTCCTTCAAATCTCTGAGATAGGACCAAGAAGGAAGGGGAGACGTTTCTCCCAAGGCCTGATCTGCCAGATCGGGATGAAGATCTAGCTGGCTTGCGATGGCTACTAGGAGCGACAAGGCATTGATCCCTTTGAGGGGCTCCTTCATATGGGACAAGACACCTTGCGCCACAACGACCGGCATGAGTTTGCCGACTGTGCCAATGTGAAGGACCTTTTCTTTTCCTACCTCTGATTCAAAGGGCTCTGAATCCACTGCCAATACATAATTCAGATCAAAGGTTTCCTGCAAATCTGTGAGGAGGCCCAAGGCTCCTCGCATCCCACGTGAATAGGATTCCTCATCTCCAACAGAGAGATAGAGCAGATTGACCTGACCTTCTGAGGGGTCTGCTGCATAGGCTTCCAGAACCCCCAATTGAAGGGCTAGGGCTGCTTTCATATCGCAAGATCCTCTGCCAAATTTCCAATCCCCAGAAGCTAAATCTTCCTGCATATCTGGACGTCTATCCAGTGTTTTCAAGGCTTCTGCTACTTTATCAGAATCGAGTGCGATTTCCGACAAGTTTCCATAGTCTTCTAAATCGACTGTATCATGGTGGTGGAAAAGGATCACTGTTTTTTTCTTGCCCTTATCAACCAAGGCCCAATTGACCGACCGATGCAAGTGATCCTGTGGCACCTGGTAGCGCCCAAAATGGTCCGGATGTTCCTTGAAATAAGGGATCTGGGCAATCCGTTGATCCAGGTAGGCTTCGATCCCTTGCTCGGTCTCAGTATTGGTGAAGCTCGGAATCGCCAAGGCTTCGGTAAAAATCTTTTCGATGCTCTCTCTATTGGTGGTTTTCACTTTCAAACCAATCCTCCTTTGATATGATCAAACTATAAAATGAATAGAAATATATGTATCAGACTGATATTTCTACGTAAATAAAATACTACTTTTTATATTCTCACTTCATTTCTTTCATGTATGCGATTTCTTTTTTAGAAAGGGCTTGCTTCCAGCGCAAACGTTTGTGGCATCCAACTATTTTTGGTAAAATAGGGACATTCACATGAAAGAAGAAATAAAAATGGAAAATCAAACCTTAATGCAATATTTTGAGTGGTATTTGCCCGCTGATGGGAACCACTGGACGCGTCTTGCTGAGGATGCGCAACACTTAGCAGACTTGGGTATTCGCAAGGTCTGGATGCCGCCTGCCTTTAAAGCTACTTCTAACAATGACGTTGGGTACGGAGTCTATGACCTCTTTGATTTGGGCGAGTTCGATCAAAAAGGAACAGTTCGTACCAAATACGGTTTCAAAGACGATTATCTTCAAGCCATTCAAGCCCTCAAAGATGCATGGATTCAACCAATGGCCGATGTCGTTCTCAACCATAAAGCTGCTGCCGATGGCTTAGAGGAATTCGAGGTCGTTGAGGTGGATCCAATGGATCGAAACAAGGTCCTCACTGAGCCCTTCACCATTCAAGGATGGACCAAATTCACCTTTGATGGCCGAAATGGCGCCTATAATGACTTCCACTGGCATTGGTACCATTTCACCGGTACGGACTACGATGCTTCACGTAATAAAAGTGGGATCTACCAAATCCAAGGGGACAACAAAGGTTGGGCCCATGGAGATCTGGTTGACAAGGAAAACGGAAACTACGATTACCTCATGTACGCCGATATCGATTTCAAACATCCCGAGGTTATAGAAAATCTCGACCAATGGGCTGAATGGTTTATCGAAACAACAGGGGTTGAGGGCTTCCGTCTGGATGCAGTCAAACACATTGACTCCTTCTTTATGAAGAATTTCATCCACAATATCACCAAAAAATATGGTGAAGATTTCTACGTCTTTGGTGAATTTTGGAATGGGGACACAGAAACCAACGATGAGTACTTGGAAAGCATTGACTACTTATACGACTTGATCGATGTGGCCCTCCACCAAAATCTCTTCCGAGCTAGTCAAGAAGGTGAAAATTTCGACCTGCGAACTATTTTTGACGGAACACTAGCGCTCAATCATCCTGAACAGGCCGTAACCTTTGTGGACAACCATGATACCCAACGAGGGCAAGCCTTGGAATCTACGATCCAAGAATGGTTTAAGCCTGCAGCCTATGCCTTGATCTTACTTCGTGAAGCTGGTTTGCCTTGTGTCTTCTATGGAGACTACTACGGTATCGAGGGCCAATTTGCGCAAGAAAGTTTCCAAGGGGTCCTCGATCGCCTCTTATGGGTTCGTAAAGATCTGGCTTATGGGGAACAAACGGACTATTTCGATGATCCTAATTGCATCGGTTGGACACGTTCAGGTTCAGAAGAATCAGCACCAATCGCCTGCTTGATTTCCAATAACCAAGCTGCTACAAAAGTCATGGAGATCGGCTCATCCTACGCAGGCCTCTCCTACTATGATGTACTAGAAAATTGTAGCGAAACCGTCCAAGTCCAAGAAGACGGTAGCGCCGAATTTCCAGTGGCAGAGCGCTCCGTCAGCGTCTGGGTAGCCCAAGATACAGAGGGCCAATAACCTTTATATGTAATTTTCTCCTAGGATCTACATCTTCCTAGGAGAATTTTTTCCTGTAAAAATTTTATAGGAAATACAGCTTCATTTTAGCACTATAAGAAAGCGCTGTCAATGGGTATCACGCCTATTTGAAAGAAATAAAGAATATCAAAAAAACTCGTTTTCCAGTTTGGAAAACGAGTTTTTTTTTAGCTCAATTCTGCAATGATTTCTTTCAATTGGGCTTTCGTATGAACTCCAGCCACTTGTTTGACAACTTGTCCATCTTTTTTAAAGAGAAGAGTTGGGATCGACATGATACCGAATTGACGTGCTGTATTTGGATTTTCATCGACATCCATCTTACAGATTTTCAAATCATCTTCATCTACTTCTTCTGCCAACTGATCCAAGATTGGAGCTTGCATGCGGCATGGGCCACACCAAGTTGCCCAAAAGTCAATCAAGACAAGGCCTTGGCTAGTTTCTTGTTCAAAAGTTGCATCTGTGATTACGTGTGCCATATTTCCTCCTTTTTCAGTAGTGACTACTGATTCTGCATTTCTACTTTTATTTTACACTAAAAGATGTCATTTTAGAAATATTTGCTACGGGGACTCCTTAGGCATCTTCTCTCTTTTTGCGCCAAAAGATGAGACTAGAAGCTGTAAGGCTGATCACCCCTAAGAGACCCAGAGCATGGTCTTTGCTCCCTGTTTGAGGAAGGGTATGGTCTACCTGCTCTCCTCCTACTGCAGGAGTCACTTCTTGAGGATCTTCTACAAATCCTTGTGAAACAAATTGAGGTCCATAAGATACAGCTAGTGTAAGATGAGATTGCTCTTGTCTTGCTGATCCTGTTTGCATCTGCTCTTCTTTTTCAGGAAGAGTTTGGCTTGATTGGACAAAGGATTCTGGGCTTGACAGTGTATACTCTTCCTTGTAGTGTACTTCTGGAGCAACTAGAGCAGCTCCTTCAACTTCTGGCAATTTCGCATAGTCAGTATCTCTTGCATTTGGCACATAGGCTGCCTTTTGAGTACGTGTCTTTTCGACAATTGGAATCGCCGCCTGGATAGAATCTGTCTTGAAGGTCACTTCATATGGATGCTCCACCGTTAAATCAGACGGGTCATAGGTGTTGAAAACAAGCGCTAACTTGTGACCTTTCTTAACTGTATAGAGATTTGGTTGGAGATAAACCGTGTAATCGTGGTATTCCCCAACTTTTGGCTCAATGCTAGCGCGAGAGCTTGCTGAATCGTAGCCAGACTCAGGGTTCGCAAGATTGATCCACCCTTTAGCAATCACCTTGTACTTGGTCTTAATGGTTTCGTATTCGGCAACAGATAGGTTGCTTAAATTGCTTCCCATCCAGAAAGCGTCTGCTGTTTTATCTTGCTTGACGCTACCATTTCCTACCACGTCAAAGTCCTCATCTGCCACATCTACCAAGAGGGCGTTGATTTGGAAATTCTTTCCTTGACCTTTGGCAAGAGCTGCCTTGAAATGAACGGGGATGTGTCCCTTGATCGTAGTGTCCTCAGTAACATCAGAAACGAAGGTCAGATTAGCCTTAGAGGAGGCTTTGCTGACTGTTTCATTACGGTTAGCGATCTCAACACCTGCAGCCGCATAATCACTAGAAATGGTTTCTTCTAGCCGTTTCGAGCTTGCATTCAAGAAGAGACGTTGACTGCTCTTCCAGTTATCATAGCTGGTCCACTTGCTTGGATCATAGTTGTTTTGAGCTAGGACCGCTGGCAAGCTTTCGACGTGATTGTCCACTCCGTAGAGGTAATGGGTCAGCCAGGTATTGAGCAAATCATAAAAGTCCTGACCATTGGCGGTGATGCCGTATCCCCTTGACATAGCCGCTGGGTAGACGTGATCTCCTTGGTGAAGATAGAGCTTGACATCTTGTCCTGCTTTCTTGAGGGCATCGTACATAAGTTCAAAGTGTTTGGTCTTAACATTGTCATCATTCAAGCCATGGACGATCAGGGCGCTGGTCTTGAGATTTTCCGGATGAAGGGTATAATCCCGCTCCTTCCAGACATCACTGTAGTTACGATCATGGGCGTACTGGTCTTTGTTCAATTGGTTGATGTAGTTGGAATAGTTTTGCCAAATCCCTGCCCAGTCGTCTTGGTCCAGCATCCGCGTGCTAACGTAGAGGGATAGCCATGAAAGATCACTATAAGGCGCATTGCCAAACTGGGTTCCTTGGCTATTGAAATAATCATACCAAGAGGCAATCCCTGCTGCTGGAACGATGGTCTTTAGGCCTTCTACGCCTGTCGCTGCCACACCAAAGGTCGTGGTTCCAGCCCAGGAGAGACCTGTCATAGCGACATTGCCTGTTGCCCAGTCTGCCTTGATTTCAACATTGCTAGTCTTATCGGTGTAGGCCTTGCGTTTGCCATTGACCCATTCGATGATATTCTTGAAGGCATTGATTTCGAGATCAGAACCTGTGGTGTTAAATCCTTCTGATCCCTTGGTACCAAGTCCCGCACTCGAGATAAAGGCATAGCCTCTGACCAAGAAATAGTCGTACCAGTTCAGATCTTCGTAGTCATAGATATACTCGTAGGGACTGTAGTAATACCAATCCGATGCCTTAGCTTTTTTGGCTGCTTCTACTGTTGTTTCACTGCTTACTGGCTGTCTCTTTGCAGGTTGGCTGTGAAGTTTCTTCATATCATAGCTACCGTCCGTTGGAAGCCCCAGACTTTCAAGGGTCACGTAGTTTTCATCAAGTGTCCCCGCTACGTAAGGGCGCGCTTCCAGAATGGTGGCTGCCTTAAAATCGCCTTGCGCGACTGCTTTTGGTAATTGAACAATGGCTTTGACTAAGTCAGGCTTGCCATCTGCGTCGGTGTCGTAGTCCGTTTCGACATAGACAGGGAAGCGTACAATTTGGCTGTTTTCATATTTGTAGTCTTGGTCTGCTTTTTCTCCCGTCGTATAAGAGAAAATAGGCTGGGCACGACCATTTAAAAAGAGCGGGCTTTTCTTTTCAGCCCGGTAGGCATCGTAGAGTTTCTTAGCTGTTTCATACATCTTGGCCAATTCTGGCTGACTAACCTTACGAGTCAGATCTTCTGATTTTTCAATCAAGCCTAAACTCTTGGCAAAGCGTTCGCGATCTGCTTGGCTTTGGCCCAATTGGCTAGGATCTGTTGCTGCCCATTGGAGCAAGCCATTAACAGCATCTTGGACCGTCAACTCTTTAGAGGTCTGATCCTCTGCAAGGGTGCTACCTGTGACCTTTGCCAAATCCTGACTTGTTGCCGAAGCTTCTGAAGGAGGAGCAGATTGAGGCCCAGCTTCCCTGTTTGTTGCTGCTGGAGTTGCTACTGGGACCGTAGGCTCACTTTGTCTTGTGTGTTCTTCTGTAGCAGGGTTTGCTTGATTGGCAACTGCTGTCCGATCCAGCGATGCATCATTCAAGTTTGCTGCTTCTTCACTAGTGACAGTACTTGCGTCACTTGTTGTCGGTCTTGCTTCAGTAGATGGAGCATGGACCACTTCTGTCGATGGGGCTAACTCTTCCGTTTGCTCGTCTGCTGCTACTACTTGGTGCAAGACCATCGGCGCGATCAGTAAGCTCGATGCGACAATGGAAACCATTGTTTTCTTTTTCATGTCAATCTCCTCACTTTTTGTAATCAACACTCCTATTATACTATGTAAGCGTTTTAATATCAAACAGATATTCATCTGATCCACAAAAAAACCGAGGCATCAGCCTCGGTTATCGATCCTTATTTAACGTGTTTCTTAAGATCTTCTTGTGCTTTTTTGTTTGACTCTGCTTGTTCTTTTTGCCATTTTTCAAGGGCTTTGTTGTAGTCAGCAGTTGTCACAGCTTTATCTTGGAGTTTCATTCCTTTGTAGATCACGTGGTCTTTTCCTTTACCACCAGTCCATGCAAATGGAGCTGAGAATGGTTCGATACGTGTCAAGAATGGACGTCCAGTTGATGAAGAAGTTGGCATAACAAGGGCGCTATCAGTCAACCAAGCTTGTGCAGCCGCATATTTTTCATAGCGTTTGTTGACGTCTTGTGTTTCTGCACCAGCATCTTTGATCATCTTTTCAAAGTCGTACAGACCAACTTTTTTAGCTGCTTCATTGTTTTCACTTGGGTCAAATCCAAGGAAAGTCTTAGTATTTTCACCAGATGAAGCTTTCAAGATATCCATGTAAGTTGATGGGTCTTGGTAGTCAGGGCTCCATCCAACATTATCAGAGAGATCCCAGTCTTCGCCAGCCGCATTTGGTGCAAAGAGGGTCACATTTTGAAGGTCTTCTTTCGAAAGCATTTGGATATCGATGACGATATTTTCTTTACCAAGTGCTTCTTCAACTGATTGTTTGAAGGATTGTACCCGTTGAACTCTTGATGGTGTGGTTTGGTCCACAGGCATATCGATGTGAATTGGGAATTTCACACCTTCTGCTTCCAAGGCAGTCTTCGCTTTTGCAAACTCTTCCTTCGCTTTCTTAGCATCGAAGAGACCGTTTTGACCATCATCTAGTTTAGTAGATTTCCACTCATCTCCGTAGGTGTCCAATTGAGTTTTCACCATTTCACCAAAGGTCTTGCCATTAGCTTGGACAAATGTTGGTGGAATGTAGAGGTTACGGATGATCTTGCTTGCTCCGTCTTTTCCGTTCAATTGAGCAGCATACGCTTCACGGTTGAAGGCAAAGCTGATCGCTTGACGGAAGTCCTTGTTCAAGAGGGCTTTCTTAGTAGATTGTTTTTCCTCATCGGTCTTCTTAGCAGTGTGTTTGTAAGATTGACGGTCGATGTTGGTACCAATAACATAAGAAGCGGCGTCTTGAGGAGTGTAGGTGATTTCGTCTTTGAATTCTTTGGCTTGCTCTGAGTAACCAGATCCAGTTGGGAAGAGTTTGGCCAAGCTAAGAGCATTTTCACCGAATGATTTGGCCAATTTACTTTGGTCTTGTCCATCGTAGAATTCCAATTTCACATCTGAGATGTAGACCTTGTCTTTATCCCAGTAGTTTTCATTCTTGGTCATTTCGATAGAAGATTTTGAAGTGAAGCTCTTCAAGATGTAAGGACCATTGTAAAGAAGAGAGCTGGTGTCACTTGCTTGAGCGAATTTATCCCCTTTTGATTTCACGAATTTCTCGTTGACTGGGAAGGTAATTCCAAGAGTCAATTTAGAATTCCAGAAAGGCTCTGCCTGGTTCAAAGTAACTTGAAGGGTATGATCATCAACTGCTTTAATTCCTACAGCAGAGAAATCTTTATTTTTTCCGCTGACGTAGTCGTTCAAACCTTTGATAGAATCTTGGATAATGTAGAGCATTTCTGATTTGTTATCAGCCGCATATTTGATTCCTGTTACGAAATCTTTAGCTGTTACATCTGCGTACTCTTCCCCTTCTGAATCATACCATTTGGCATCATCACGAAGTTTATAGGTATAAGTCAAACCATCTTTAGAAACTGTCCAATCTTTAGCAAGAGAAGGAACCAAATTTCCGTACTTGTCATTTTCAAACAAACCATCAATCAAGTTCCCAGTGATTTCATGGGTTGCTGCTTTACCAGATGTGATATAGTTCAAGTTTTCAGGCTCCGTCTCATAGACATATGAGAATTTTTGGCCGTTGCTTGAACTAGATGATTTAGAACCACCAGAACAAGCCGCTAGGATACCTGCTGAAAGGAGAGCAACTCCCGCAAGTGCGATGACATTTCTTTTTTTCATGTAAAACTCCTTAAGAAATTTTAAGTTTATTTTAAGATTATACCACAAAGATTTTCAGAAGAAAAGGAATTTTCAGAAAATTTTAGTTTATAAAAAAACTACTCCGTGGAGTAGTTCCATTTTTTACTCTACCAAGTCGCTCTTGAGGTAGGCATCGACCATGCGCTCTGTTGCGGCTACAGAATCCAAGTGAGTCCGCTCATAAGAGTGGCTTGACTCGATCCCAGCTCCGAGGAGGGCATGTTTGACTTCTGCTCCTGCACTCATGGCTGCAGAGGCATCTGATCCATAGAAAGGATAGATGTCCAACTTATAAGGGATTTCTTGGGCTTTTGCCAAAGCCACCAAATGCTGACGGAATTCGTAGTGATACGGTCCAGAAGCGTCTTTGACACAGATGGATACCGTGTATTCATCCGTCGCTTGGTCATCTCCCATAGCTCCCATGTCCACTGCCAAGTATTCGACCACTTCAGCTGGAATACTAGAATTAGCACCATGCCCCACTTCTTCAAAGACTGAAAAGGCAAAGGTGGTCGTTACTGGCAATTGGATCTGTTCTTCCTTGTACACGCGCAGAAGATTCAAGAGAATCGCCGCACTCACCTTGTCATCTAAGTGACGAGATTTGATAAAGCCGGTGTCTGTCACAATGGTCCGGGGATCAAAGCTGACAAAATCACCCACTTCAATGCCAAGGGCACGGGTTTCTTTTTCATTGGTTACTTTTTCATCCAGACGGACTTCCATATTGTCCTGGGTCCGCTCGACAGTCCCTGCATCCTTGTAGACATGGCAAGAAGTCTGATGGACCAAAATCGTACCCGAGTGGGTTTTTCCTGTATTGGCTACATGGACTGTACAGTTCTCCCCTTCAATCATATTCCAAGGGAAACCGCCAATACGGTCTAGCTTGAGGCGGCCATCTGCTTTCACCGCGCGGACAATAGCTCCCAAGGTATCCACATGGGCTGTGATGTAGCGTTGCTTGTCTGTGATCACACCAGGCACGGTCACATTCACGCCGCCCTTAGCAGTCCGAGTTACTTCGTACCCAAAGCCTTCAATGGTTTTGACTAAGTAGTCTGCGATCTCACGTGTATAACCGGTCGGGGAAGGAATGGCTGTCAATTCCTGCAAATAAGTCACTGTCTGATTCATAATGCCTCCAAATGTGTTTTTCTTTATTCTAGCATGAAATAGGTGGAATAGCTAGAGGAGAGGTTACAGGGTAGAGTTTTTTAACTCCTCCCGCACTTGCATTAAGAGAAGGCCTAGCTTATTCTTCCCAGAGCCATCTCCCCCATCAGCCCAGTAGTCATCATTTCGCGTATGTTCGATGATGATGGCATCTCCTGTCGCTAGCAATTCTTTAGCGATATCTGGATTCTGGCTAAATTTCATTCGAAGGGCTTGATGCATCACCTCATCTTTGACCTCTTCCCAATCTGATCTCAAGGGATTCTGACGATTGCGTCCCTCCAAAGCAGCATCCATTGGAGAGGCTATCTGACGAATTTTCTCTTGAATTTCGGGTATTAAAAACTTTTGGGCTTGAAAATAATGTTCCGATGTAGGCCAGATTTTACTACCATCTGAAAAAGGGTAGGGGGCGAAATTGGACATAAAACCGTAATCATCATGTACTTTATAAAATGTAATTTCTTTCATCTTCGTCCTCGATTCCAAAATCTGATAATGATTTTTGCTTTTCTTTTAATAACTGTGTCACATAATCAGGATCTACTTTGAGGAATAGCTTCAAAGTATCATGAATTCGCCAATAATTTTCTTCAGGTTTGTCCATAATGGTTGAAAGGAAGTGTTTCAGGTAGGGGATGTATTCTGTAAATTTTTCTTTTTTGACTAAATGGTATAACTTTGAAATATCATAATGACCCTTGCTTCTGGCATATTTCCTGGGAAGGTTTGTCCTCCTGGTTTCCAAAAATCTTCAAAAGCAGATGCTTCATTTCCGCTTGGAATTCTTGTATGAGATTGATGAAATGCTTCTAATTTTAAAATTTGATGCATTTACTATGATTCCAAGTTTTCTATTTGATTTAAAAGCTCCCATAATCTATTATTGTAGGCTTCAATTTCTTCATTAATTTTTAGTCGTTCCAAATAATCATTCTTCCAAACAAAAAAGTCTGATAGACCTCCTCTTGGAGGATAAAGGATATCTTTAATTTCTCTTATTGTAGGGAGTGAGTCACCATTTTCCAATGCACATTCTAATCCTTGTAAAAATGAAATTTGTACATGAATTGTCCCATCATTGTACTGATTTAATAGTGGTAATATTAATTTGATATTATCTAATAATTCTTTTCGTTTCATTTCTTTCCTCACTAATTTAATGGTTTTGAGCTAATAACCTCTACACCTTCTATTTTCTACGGAGTTTCAATAAAAATTTGTTCATATTCCAAACCACCTTGATAGATGCCTCCTTGACTCGCAACAGGTCCTCTGTATATTGTTGTGCCAGCTGGTATTTTTATTTCGTAAACTGTATTTAAAGGAGAGCTGCCAGTGTAGTTTCCTGAACGATCTGTCCAAATTGGTTTTACTGCCGTATTTATTCTAACTTCTATCTCAGAATGTGGGGCTGATTCTGTAAACCATTGCCCTAGCGGATTGCTTTGGTCGCCAGCTCGGTATAATATTTTAGGAGACTTCAAAACTTCAACATCATACCGTCCCCCATAAAAATTAACATTAGGCTGACCTCTTAAATCATTTAGTGGACCAGGATTTGTATATGAATTATATTCATAAGTTTGCAAATCGGGATATTTAGATCGAATATTATTTACTACTGGTCCCTCAACATCTAAATTCTTAGGTGCAGGCTGAGGCTTGACTACCGGCTGAAGCCTCGTGGTTGAAAAGTCTTTAAACCCTGAACTCTCCCTCGCAAGCCTGCTTTCTTCTATATTTCGTAAAATATGTTCACGCTCATAAGGTCTCGTGGTTTCTGTTATAGTTTTACCATTGATATCTACCTTATGGTTCACCTCAGGAATTACTGGTTTCCTATTGAAGACAGGAATCTTCCCTTTTACCTTACTATATACATCCAAGAACGTTGTATAGGGTTTATTGTAGTACTGATTATATCCAACATAAGTGGTTACCTTAAGGTAGCTCCTTAAAACTTTGTCCTATTTTTAATTTTCTACTATGTAAACTTGAAAACTCTTGACCTTACTGCCAACAACATGCTTTTCAACATCGCATTCCCACCAAGGAAGAATATCTTCTTCCAAAATTTCTAAAAATAAGTCTTTAGATGATAAGTCATCTTTTAAGAAGCTATCATAATTTTCAAGAATAAAGTTGTATTCTTCAGCTTTTATCCATGATAAGTCTGTCAGCCAATCTGTAATAGATGACCAATTATTGGCATCAGGAAGTCCGACATTTTTTTCAAGAAAACGAAATAGTTCTTCTTTGTTTTGGATCTGCTTCCCATCAAAATTTGCTACAAAGCCACTGAAAGGCAATCTATCTTGCATTTCAAGTTTCGTAATGTAATGAATTCTATTTTTCAGGATTTCAAACCTCTATTCTATTTTTTTAAAATGTTTTATAATGGTCTTCTGTTTTGAGTAAAATCTATTTTTGAATATCGATTTGAAAAAATAGGTTGATTCAAACTAAACTTGCTGGTTGCTGAGGAGGCCACATAACCTCCTACGATGTTCCCGATAAAGTTTGCGGTTTGAACATCTTCTTCGCTTCCACCTAGGAGTTTGGTCCCATGATAGACAACCTGACCACCTGTATAGAGATTTATTTCTCTTAGAATACAATATAATTATACAAAGTCTAATTGAATAGTTTGATTGCTCTCCATTTTTTTAGCTGTATTAATAATATTTTCTATTTCTCTTTGAGTTATCGGAAGATTCTCATGAGGAGGCTCCCATTGTGTCATACTATCTTTATAAACAACAAATTTTTTATTGATCAGCAATTCTCCTTGTGCTTTTAAGAGGAAACCATTCTCTAAATCAAAAGTAATTGTTGATCTTGTTCCTGTAATTTTCATTTCTACCTCTCGAATATAATTTTTTCTACCCCTGTTTTAGGATCTATTGTTGTAACCTTAGTAACATTTGGATTGGCCTTCAATCTTGGTAGTTCGATGTTTTCCCAAATATTTCCTGGTCGTAGTTCGCTACCAACTACAGCTCTTATTTCACCAGATACTTGCTCTGCGTAAACATTCGAAGCTTCCTCCCAAGCTGTTACACTTGAAGGAGTATTAAAATCCCATTCAGGCATTACAATGTTCGTATCATCAATCGTAGATTCTAATGTAACTCCTCCTTTATTTTTTGCTATTTTTTTCGCAACATCCATTCCTCCAATGCCATCTGTTCGTCCTGACCAGAAAAAAGCCGTATCTGGATCAGTTTTCAATCTACCTCTTATTAACTCAACATCAAAGTCAGTTTGAGTAAAATCTATTTTTGAATATCTATTTGAAAAAACAGGAATTACTGGTTTCCTATTGAAGACAGGAATCTTCCCTTTTACCTTACTATATACATCCAAGAACGTTGTATAGGGTTTATTGTAGTACTGATTATATCCAACATAAGATGTATACAAGGTACTTGCTAGTTGGAGGCTATCAGTAAAACCTCTCACCTTCTTGATATTTTTTGCACGATTGATTTCTTCCTGTGTAGCAGGTTTACCTGTAAAAGGATCAATACCTTCTTCAATTATATAATAATCATATTTAGTTTGAAAAGCAGGATCTCGCCAACTGAGCATTTTTTGACTATCTAAAAAGAAATAACGGTCTAGTAGGTAATGATAATTAGCTCGCTCTGTTTCAGATTTAAATAGTTGTGCATATGGATTCACATGAGCCATGGAGATCAATGTTTTAAGTTCAGGGTAGGCCTCTTCTAACGCTTCTTGATCCATTGCATCGATACGTTTCTTAAATTTGGAGTCCACCTTGGCTAATTCTGAAGGTGATAACCCTAAATGATCATCCTTAACTTCATTATATCTCTTCCATAACAATTTGAGATCATTCATATCCCACTTGGAGAGAACCACATCACCCTGCCCCATAGTCGTAAATCTTTTATAGGCTTGAATCACCCCTCCATACTCTTCCTCCAGTTCTGCATGTGACATTTTTGAGAGTTTGTCTTCTAACGTTTCAACCTTCGGATTCTTCACTTTGTTTAGGATTGCTTGACGTTTTTGCCATCCTAAAGAGACTGTTTGCTTCCACGATAGATCCACTCCACTACTCGGAGGCAAGTAGGTTCCACTAGCAGCATCCCATGATTGTGCAGCTTGGGCAAAACCATTTTGAACGGCCAATAAATACCGCTCTGAATTTAAAAAGATAGTTGGAGAGACTGCATTAAAAGTAAGCAGGCTAATTAATATTTTCTGTAATTTTTGTTTTACTCCCTCAAATACGGCTATGGATACCGAAAGATTTAGAAAAGCTGAAATCTTATTATCCGATTTTGTTTCCATTAACTGTCGTAGACTGGAAATCTTTTGATCTGCTTCTCTAATTTTTTCTTCTAGATCCACTTGACGCCAACTTTTACTATCTACGTCAGAGGTATACTGACTGACAAATTTTTGACACTCCTCCGCCAGAGATTCTTGGTATAAGACAATTCCTTGAATTAAAGGAATAACAGTACTTGTAATATGCGCCTTTGCTGAGTCGTAAGCATGCCCTTTTAATTTTTCTTCAGCGACAAAATTTTCAAGAACTTTAATCAATCCTATATTCTGTTGCACGCACTGGGTGGATATACTAGATAAACTAGTTGCCTGACTTCTGGCGGATTCTAGATACATATCTATACTCATGTGATTTCCTCCGTCACTAATCGTCTTTTTTCTTGGTGAATTGAATCTAACTTCATTTCAATAGATTTATGTTCTTTCCGAAGTTTTTCTAATTCTTCATCCAAACTGTATTCCATTATTCTCACTTGATGCTGAAATTCTAACTGGTCATCTATCATTTGACTTTGATATCTGCTACCTTCGAAAAGAAAATCTAGATCATTTAACCAATGTGAATCATTCAACAGCTGATCCATTACTTCCATTTTTTTCAAATCTAATTTTTCTATCCGCTGATATAAGTCCCACTCCTTCTCTGAAAGTTGTCGTTCTTTCTTATGGAGCTTATTCCAAGTATCTTCTGCACTCATATCTAATCCTCTAATACATCTAAGTATTTTGATTTCGCTTCATTCGAGAATGACGGCTTAGACTGAATAGTATTCAAAATATTTAAATTTTGACGAATCATGGCATCTTTATCTTCAAATTGGTCGGCCAAGCTATGGATATTTTGAATCATATTCACAATATGATTCGATAATTGAGCCTGAAGAGTCTCAAATTGACTAATACCATTTTTAGCACTAGTATTACCAGCAACTGTCGTTTGTTCATCTCTTTGAACTGTAATAGCTGGATGATCATTTGCAGATCCTATTGCAGTAGCATGCTGAGCAGCCACCGAAAGATCACTTTTTACTGTGTATTTATCTCCCATTCATGTCTCCTTTAAATTTTTTCATATTATAACATCTTTCACAGCTAGAAAAAAGCCTAGTTAGTGGTATCCCCAGCTCATTCACCCACACAAAAAACTCAAGCTGACTCACTTGAGTTCCTTCTTATGGATCATTGTAATCATCTGGTTGGTGGCCCTACCAAGCCTAGGGGGTTAAGTGAAATAGCTCGAGAAGAGAAGTTATCTGCCCCATAAATCTTCTAAAATGCTCGTCTGAAAAACATACAAACTCATATTGGTTATACGATAAAGTAATCTCCACTTCTTTAACCTCTTCATCTATCCATTCTTTTTTTCACAATAATCATTAATTTCTCCGCAACATCTAAAACAAAAAGAGAGCAACGATGAACTGCACCCCAAAAGTTAGACAGAAAAAATCTAACTTTTGGGGTGTTTTATAATGAAATTAACTTATGAAGATAAAGTTCAGGTCTATGAACTTAGAAAACAAGGGAGAAGCTTCAAAGAGCTTTCAAATATATTTGGGATAAAAATTCCCAATCTTCAGTACATGATTAAATTGATGGATCGTTACGGAATAGAGTTTGTTACAAAGGGGAGGAATCGTTATTATTCTCCTAAATTAAAACGAGAAATCATTGATAAAGTTCTGATTGAAGGTCGTTCACAAATAAGGGTGTCTCTAGATTATGCTCTTCCAAGTGTTGGAATGTTGCCTAATTGGATAGCACAATATAAGAAAAACGGGTATACTATTGTTGAGAAAACAAGAGGGAAACCGCCTAAAATGGGACGTAAACCAAAGAAAAAACCTGAAGAGATGACAGAGTTAGAACGTCTTCAAGCAGAAAATGAGTACCTGAGAGCGGAGAATGCTATTCTAAAAAAGTTGAGAGAACTCCGATTGAGGGACGAAAAGGAGCAAGAAGAAAAACAGAAATTGTTCAAGGATTGGTAACAGAGTTTCCTTTAGATATCCTTCTAAACATTATCAAACTTGCTCGTTCAACCTATTATTACCACTTAAAGCAACTGAATCAAGTAGATAAAGATCAAGCTATCAAAGTGGAAATACAAGCCATTTATGTTGAACATAAGGGAAATTACGGCTATCGTAGAGTTACTCTTGAATTAAGGAATCGTGGTCGTGCGGTCAATCACAAAAGGGTGCAGCGTCTGATGAAAATTCTTGGTTTAACAGCTCGTATTCGTCGTAAACGCAAGTATTCTTCATACCAAGGAGAAGTTGGCAAGAAAGTAGATAATCTTATTCAACGCCAGTTTGAAGCATCCAAACCAATGGAAAAGTGCTACACAGATGTGACAGAGTTTGCCATTCCAAATAGCACACAGAAATTGTATTTACCGCCTGTTTTAGATGGCTTTAACAGCGAAATTATTGCCTACAATCTCTCAACTTCACCAAACTTAGAACAAGTGAAAGCTATGTTAGACCAGGCCTTCACAGAGGAGCATTACGAAAATACAATTCTCCATAGTGACCAAGGTTGGCAATACCAACATCAGTATTATCATCAATTTTTAGAGGATAAAGGGATCCAACCGTCCATGTCACGTAAGGGAAATAGTCCAGACAATGGTATGATGGAGTCCTTCTTTGGCATTCTTAAGTCTGAGATGTTTTATGGTTATGAGAAGACGTTTCACTCACTTGAGCAATTGGAACAAGCTATTGTAGACTATATTGATTACTACAACAACAAACGCATTAAGGTAAAACTAAAAGGATTTAGTCCTGTGCAATACAGAACTAGATCCTTTGGATGAATTAATTGTCTAACTTTTTGGGGTCAGTACACGAAACGTAGCTGCTCCCCATTTTATTTATTTTTCGACCATACCGCCCTTAATCAAGCTGTCTTTCGTTACTGAATAACTAACTGTTTTGTCATCTAGGGGATTAAATCCTGGTACGATTTCTTTTAATTTATTAAAATCGATTTTTGTGTAATCAATGGTATTGCGGATATAAAAGATTCCGTCTTTGTATTCTGATGTTAGTTCAAATCCATGGCCCATCAGATCTTTGAATTTTTCTTGGCTCTTAGCGACGGCTTCTTTCATGGTTTCAAGAGGGTTCTCACCAGGCACTTTTGAGACGTCGTAATCATCAACTTTTTCTTGTAATAACAAGGTATCTCCCTTGTAATACAAGGTGATAGTTGACTTACCTGCTTCATCACTCGTTTCGAGAACAGTTTTTTGTGCACCTGCTAGCGCATCTTCTTTTTTGCTTTCATCAGTTGATGACTCTTTTGTCTTTTCTTTAGCGGATGATTTGCTTGTTGCTTTACTTGTCGCCTTAGTAGACGATGGACTAGTAGATTTTGTACTCTCTTTTTGTGCGCAACCAGCTAAAAGAAGACCCGCTGTCAAGAAGACGGCTAACATTTTTGTGGTTTTATTCATTTTGAATACCTCACTTTTTTATGATGGTTAAGGAAATGACTGACGTCTGAAACGAGTCATTTAGCAAGATCAACTGTCGTTTTAGATGTTATTAAAAAAGTCTCAAAAATGATGTCCCCAGTCCCTCCTTATCGATCATTGTAGCCATCTGGGTGGCTGGAATGCCAAGCCCAGGCTGTTTGGATAATGGTTTCGATATTGTCAAATTTTGGCTGCCAGCCAAGGATGGCACGCGCCTTCTCAGAGGATGCGATCAGAGTATCTGGATCACCTGGTCTGCGATCGGCCAGCTCAAGTGGGATCGGATGTCCCGTCACCTTGCGAGCTGCTTCAACGATTTGAAGATTGGAGAATCCGGTCGATGAGCCCAGATTAAAGGCGGTCGATTCATTCCCTTTTCGGAGATACTCCACCGCTAAAAGATGAGCATCTGCCAAGTCAAATGGATGGACATAGTCCCGAACATTGGTGCCATCTGGTGTCTTATAGTCATCTCCAAAAATAGAGATCTTCTCGCGTTTGCCTTGGGCTACTTGTAAGACGATTGGCAAGAGATGGGTCTCGGGTCCATGGTCTTCTCCGATAGATCCGTCAGGCTTGGCACCTGCTACATTAAAGTAACGAAGGGGCACATACTTGATGCCGTAGGCTTGATCAGCCCAACGCATAATGGTTTCCATCATGAGCTTGCTTTCGCCATAAGGGTTGATTGGTTTTTGAGGAGTGGTTTCAAGAATCGGAATTTCTTCTGGAATGCCGTAGGTGGCAGCAGTTGAAGAAAAGACGATGTAGTGCACCCCACATTCATGCATGACTTCCAAGAGCTTGACCATGCCTGCTGTATTGTTATCAAAATATTTCAATGGATCGGCCATGGATTCAGCGACCAGTGAGTAGGCCGCAAAGTGGATGACGGCGTCAATATCTGCATGTTCCTTAAAAACAGTGCGCATAAAGTCTTGATCCGCCAGATCTCCTTGGTAAAAGACGGCATCTGGATGCACCGCTGCACGGTGACCTGTGACCAGACTATCGACCACGACGACTTTTTCCTGTCCTTCATTGACCAAACGGTCCACCATATGGGAACCGATGTAACCAGCTCCTCCGAGTACGAGTATTGCCATTTGTTTTCCTTTCGCTTATTGTCTTCTCTCTTATTGTACCAAATTTCTGCCGCTTCTCCACACTTAAAGTGTCGCAACAAAGCGTCTAAAGGCAGCTTGTCCTTCTGATGTTCTCTTGTAGACTCCAGCATCTTCCAGCACGCGCGCAAAGATCTGGCCAACTGATTCACGGACAAGGGCCTCTGCCTCTGCTTCTTCTGTGATAGCTGGGTGAGTGGCTTTCAAATCATCTGCCCAAGGCTGGTGGTAGGTCGCTACCGTGCTCTCACGTCCAAGCAAATAGTCTTGAACCTGCTTGAGCTCTTCCTTGAGGCGAGGTGGCAAAATGGCCAAGCCCATGACTTCGATCAGGCCGATATTTTCTTTTTTGATGTGTTGCACATCCGCATGTGGGTGATAAATGCCATCGGGATGCTCTGGTGAGGTTTGGTTGTCACGGAGCACCAAGTCCAGTTCATAATGCCCATCACGAATTCGTGCAATGGGGGTAATGGTATGGTGGGGCTGACCGTCGGATGCCGCTAAGACTTGAACGGCTGGATCCGAGTAGCCTCGCCAGGCTGTTAGGATATGGTCTGCCAGGGCAATCAATTGCGCCTTGTTGTCCGATTGCAACCGGAGAACCGACATGGGCCAATTGACAATTCCTACCGATACAGCCTCAAATCCCTCAACGCTAAAGCTTTCCTCAACAGGAGCTAGCTCCATAGGGAAGGTATGGCGTCCGCCTTGGTAATGGTCATGAGTCAGGATGGATCCCCCTACAATGGGCAGGTCTGCATTGGACCCTGCAAAATAGCCTGGGAAAGTCTCGACAATGGTCAAGAGTCGCTCAAAGGTCTTGCGGCTAATGGCCATAGGAACATGCTGGCTATCGAGGAAAATGCAGTGTTCATTGAAGTAGGCATAAGGGGAATATTGAAAGCCCCAATCATGACCGTCCATATCAAAGCGAATAATCCTGTGATTAGCCCGGGCTGGATGGTCTAGGCGACCTTGATAGCCTTCATTTTCAAAACACAATTGGCAGGCTGGATAATGACTAGCTTTGGCAAGCTTGGCCGCCGCAATGTCTTTAGGATCTTTTTCAGGTTTTGACAGATTAATGGTGATTTCAAGAGAACCGTAGGGAGTTTCTGCCTCAAAGGCAATGTTTTGCGCAATGGCTTTGACTTTGATGTAATCATTGCGCTTAGAGAGGGCATAGAAATCTGCAATCGCGTCTTCTTTGGACTGACGGTAGGTCTCCCAAAAGCGATGGTTGACCTGACTAGGGCTAGGGGTGATCCAATCCATCAACTCCGCACCCAAACTGTCTTTTGCGGCCATACCATCCTGGATCTTGCTATTTGCAACAGCGATCTCTACCAGCTGATCTTTGAGTGCGATCAACTCTTCTTTTTGGGCTGGAGCATCTAGCCCTTCTTCTCCAACGCGACTCATGATGCGATTTTTTAGATAAATCCGATCCATCTCTTCGTAGTCACTCGCCGCAATGACGGCTGTGACAAATGCATCTAATACCTGTTCTGTCATCCTATCTCCTTTTTAATCAAGCACCCGTGTTCCTGCCGCAACCTCTGCAATATAGAAGCTTGGCGCATAGCCAACGACTTCTTCATAGCGTTTGCCGACAGCTTCTTTAAATGCTTCAACCTTATCTTTGTTTACGAGGGCAATGGCACAACCACCAAAGCCTGCTCCAGTCATACGAGCGCCCAAGACGCCTTCTTGTTCCCAGGCTGTATGCACCAAGGTATCCAATTCTAGACCTGTCACTTCGTAGTCATGCTCCAAGGATACGTGGGAAGCGTTCATGAGACGGCCAAAGCCTTCCAAATCACCTGCTTCAAGTGCCTTACGAGCTTGGAGGGTCCGTTGGTTTTCAAGTACAGCATGGCGAGCTCGTTTGATGCGATTTTCATCCTTGATCAAGTAGCTGTAGGCATCAAAAGCCCAGAGATCCAATTCCCCTAAGGTTTGGATATCCAATTTTTCTTGGAGTTCAGAGACGGCAGTTTCACATTCCGCACGGCGTTCATTGTATTTTGAATCCGCTAATTCCCGGCGTTTGTTGGTATTCATGATGACCACGACATTGTCTTTGAGGTCCAGCGGTACCAGATCATACTCTAGGGTGTTGGTATCGAGATAAATAGCCCGTTGATCAGCTCCCATACCGATGGCAAATTGGTCCATGATCCCAGAGTTAACTCCGATGAAGTGATTTTCGGTTTGTTTCCCGATCTTGACCAGATCTAGACGATCTAACTGAAGATCATATAGTTTCTCAGCGATGACGCCAATCAAGAGCTCAAGCGATGCTGAAGAAGAAAGACCGGATCCGTTTGGAATATTGCCGTAGACATAGACATCCATACCGCTATCAATGACATGACCAGCTTCTTGCAAGAAGTGGAGCACGCCTTTTGGATAGTTGGTCCAGTTGTGCTCTTTTTCAAAGTGGAGATTTTCAAGTGGAACTTCAATGATCCCCTTGTCTTCAAAGTTTCCTGAGAAGAAACGCAAGACCTTATCCTCACGCTTTCTTGCAGCTCCGTAGGTACCAAGTGTGATGGCTGCTGGGAAAACATGACCACCATTATAGTCCGTGTGTTCACCGATCAGATTGATCCGTCCTGGTGAAAAGAAAGTGTGGTCAGCCTTTTCCCCAAAGACAGCCTGGAATTTTGCTTGTAAATCTTGAGATGTGATTGTTGTCGTCATGAGAAACTCCTTTAGTTTTGTAAACGTTTTTATACTTGTATTATATCTGATCAGAAGTAAAAGTTCAAGTATTTTTAGTAAAATTTTATTAATTTTTTATTTTAAGTTAAAAAAGCATAGAAGAGAGGGTTTTGTCCTATTTCAACCTCTAGTCACTTTTGTCTATTTTAAGTTAATTTTAGTAAATTTTTACCAAAAAATCTCAATTGGGAGGACACCCAATTGAGATTTTAAAAGATTTTAAAACACCTTTTCTCGACCATTTTCTGTCACTTGGTAAGTGCCCTCAGCAAGATCGATTCGGGCTACTGCTGTGACAGTCTGCTCTTTATTTTGGCGCGTGATGACAATGGTATGTTCATCTGGTGTTTCCACCTCAATGCTTCCTTCTATGTCAAAAGCTTGCGAGTTGTTCCGGAAACTAAAGAGCTTGAGAAGGGATTGCACGACTGGCCGCTCCACTTCTTGAGCAATTTCTTCATTGCTGTAGTAATGACGGTTGATATTGCGGCCTTCTTTGGTGTTTTCTAAGAGTTCCAAATCATTCTTCCCAGCTAGGAATCCAACATAATAAACTTGTGGAATGCCTGGTGCAAAGGCTTGAATTAAGCGGGCTAGGAAGTACTTACGATCGTCATCTCCAAGCGCTGAATAGTAGGTCGAATTGATTTGGTAGATGTCCAAATTGTTGTATTCTGCTGTGGAATATTTGCGTTTAACATTTGCTCCTACCTTATAGAGCTCATTTGAAGCATAGTCAATCTCTTCATCCGTCAAGATATCCTTGACATCGACCACCCCAATCCCATCATGGGTATCGAGCGTCGTGAATTGCTTCATCGGACTCATCTTCAACCACTTGGCAAGACGCTCCACTTTTGAACTATAGAGGGTATAGAGGGTTACCATTGGAAGGGCGAAGTCATAGACATAATAGTCGTGATCGGCAATCTTAAATTGGATGGAATAGTGCTCATGAATCTCTGGAAGAAGCTCAGCGCCGTAGCCTGCCGCCATATCGCGCACCTTATCCAACAAATCCCAAATGTCTGGCTCCACGAAGAAATCATTGGTGTCCAATTTCTTCACCGCATAGGCAAAGGCATCTAGTCGAATCAGGTCACAGCCATTGCTCGCCAGGTGTTCGATGGTCTTGCGAATAAAGTCCATGGTCACGTCCTTGGTCACGTCTAGATCAATCTGCTCTTCCCCGAAAGTATTCCAGAGATGCTCGGTCGTCCCATCCGCAAAAGTGATAGCTTGTTTTGGAGCCCGGTCTTTGCGCTTATAAATCAAATCTACATCTGCTTGAGTTGGGCGATTCTCTGGCCAGAACTTGTCCCAGTTGAGAAAGAGATCCTTATAGGCACTTTGGTCATGCTTTTCTTGGTAGTCCTTGTAGTATTTAGATTGACGAGAAATGTGATTGATCATAAAGTCAAACATAAGATAGTACTTGTCGCCCAAGCGTTTGACATCTTCCCAATCTCCAAAGGCTGGATCCACTTGGTCATAGTCTACAGGCGCAAAGCCACGGTCACCAGTTGATGGGAAAAATGGCAAGAGGTGAACCCCACCTACTGCATCCCCAAAATGTTTCTCCAGATTTTCATAGAGATCCTTAAGGTTATTTCCTAAGCTATCTGAGTAAGTAATTAACATGGTTTTGTTTTGAATTGGCATAATGGTTCCCTTTCTTTTTTGAAAGCCAAGTCTTTGAGGACCTGGCTTTCATGAGTTTTTCTATTTTAGAATTACTTCCTAGGATACGATTGAAATCAGCAAGCTGAATCGTTACTTTGTATCTGGAATTGAACACGGGACTAATTTCTTAGGAAAAAAGATAAATCTCCTTGTGTGCAAGCACACTACGTCGATTTCCTATATTTCCACAGCCGTTACTACTTCAGTAGTCTACGGATGTGGATGCCCTAGGGTACTACAGAAATTTTCAGCAAGCTGAATCGTCCCTTTGTATCTTATTTCACTGCGCCGTTGCTCATTCCTGCAATGATATGGCGTTGGAAGAAGAGATAGACAATGGTGATACTGATGATACCGACCACGTAAGAGGCAAAGCTTGGTCCGTAGTCGTTGAAATATTGGCCTGCGTAGTTGTATTGGAACAAAGGCAAGGTCCACATTTTTGAATCGCGGTTCAAGACAAGGAGTGGCAACATGAAGTCATTCCAGAACCAAAGGGCATTGATAATCATGGTTGTCGCATGCATGGGTTTCATCATTGGGAAGATGATGCGGAAATAAGTTGTAAACTTATTAGCCCCATCGATCTCTGCTGCTTCATCCAGACTTTCTGGGATAGAGATTTTGATATACCCTACATAGAGGAAGAGGGTCTGTGGAATCGCATAGGTCAAGTAGAGCAAAATCAAACCAAAGGTATTAGCCAAACCAAGTTTGCTCATCATAACCGTAATCGGAATCATGATGACTTGGAAAGGTACGAAAATCCCCAGGATCAAGAGGGTGTACATGATGGTAAAGGCTTTTCTCTTACTCATATTGCGAGCGATGGAGTAGGCTGCCATAGGGATAAAGATCATTACTGCAAGTAAAGACAAGACAGTGATGACGACAGAGTTCCAATAATAGCCTCCGATCCCATCAGCCAAGAGACGGCTAAAGTTGTCCCATGTGAAATTCGTTGGGAATCCAAAGAAATTGTCTACGATATCCTTGGTGGGTTTGAAGGAACTAAAGAGGGTGGCAAGGAGCGGCACTAAAATCAGAACCGATCCTAGAATCAATAGAATGTATTTGCCAATCAAGGCTTTTTTTTCATCTTGTTTCATCGTGCTTCTCCTCTTAAATTTCAAATTTCTTAGATACTCTCAATTGGATGATCGAAATCACTACAATCAAGAAGAACAAGATTACGGCAATGGCATTGGCGTATCCGAATTGGTTGTTTTTAAAGGCGTAGTTATAAACCAAGAGCCCAAGTGAGGTTGTGGCATTGTTTGGACCCCCACCAGTCATGGCAAAGACTTGGTCAAAGGCGGTAAGCCCACCTTTTAGGGCTAGGATAAAGACCATAGAGACACTTGGTAGCAAGTAAGGCAATTCAACATTCCAGAAGACTTGCTTGCTCGTTGCACCATCGATTCTTGCTGCTTCTGTAATCTCAGTTGGGATAGATTGCAGACCAGCTAGGAAGATAATGATGGGCATGGCCACCCCTTGCCAAAGAAGGACAAAGACAGCCGCAAAGATCGCTCCCCACTTAGTCCCTAAAAGACTGGTTTGGAGAAACTCAATATGAAGGGCATTCCCAATGGCTGGTAGACCGTAGTTGAAGACTTGTTTGAAGATCAAAGCCACTGTCAAACCAGACAAAACAGCTGGGAAGAAGAACCAAGCACGGAAGAAGGTTTGCCCTTTGATTTTAGAGTTCAAGACACGCGCAATGAAGATCCCAAGGGCAATTTCACCAACCACCATGGCAATCGTGATGATCGCAGTAAAGCCAATCGCATTCATGAATTTTGGATCCATAAAGAGGAGCTTAAAGTTGTTCAAGCCAACAAACTTGTAGTTATAGGTCAAACCTGTCCAGTTGGTAAAACTGTAAAAGGCTCCTTGGAACATTGGCACATAGAAGAAAATTGCTTGTAATAAGAGGGGAATGACCACAAAAGCCCATGCCCAATATTTTTGTAATACTTTTTTCATCGTCTCTCTACTCCTAATCCACATCCGCTTTCATCGGGTTAAAGAAGGCATTCAAATCATTGACCATTCCTTGCTTATCACCTGTCAAGACATAGTTCATCGTCAAGGTATGGAAGTCTGCTTCACTGGTCCAGTACTGTTGCAACCACACCAAGTGACGATCCGTAAAGGCATATTTGGTCATCCCAGCAAGCGGTGAATCCTCTCCTGCTTGTTTGACCCCTTCGATCGCTGTTGGAGATCCGTCCACATCATAGTATTTTTGCATGACTTCTGGACGGGTCATGTATTCCACAAAGGCATTGGCTTCTTTTGGATGTTTGGTAGTAGCTGAGATAGACCATGCTAAGTCTCCCGCACCAACGGTTAAGCTTTGTCCTTTTTCTTTCCCTGGAATCATGAAAGTCCCAATCTTAAATTTCGGTTTTTGTTCATTGATCGCGGTAATGGCCCAAGACCCATTTGGTGTCATGAGGACATCTCCACGCGCGAAGGCACCGATAACGTCTGTATAACCTGCACCTTCCCAGTTCTTTTGCTTAGAACCTTTAATGCGAAGGATATCCATGACCTTGATGTCATCCTTCATAATCGGATCAGACAATTTAATGGAATTTGGCTGAGAATAACGAAGGTATTGGTTGGCTTCTTTTCCTCCACCTGCTGCTGTCGCAAAGGCCAATTGATTGTACCCATTGAGTGTCCAAGCTTCTGCTCCTGCAATCCCAAATGGAGTTTGTCCCTTGGCAACGATGTCTTTTACCAACTGTTCAAATTCGTCCCAAGTTTCAGGAACCTTCAAGCCCAATTCTTCGAATTTATCTTTGTTGTAGTAGATTCCGTAAGCATTGGCTGTGAAAGGAACGTTGTAGACTTTTCCGTTTACAGCATATTTTTCAGCGTAGCCGTTTTTCACGCGTTTGAGATAGTCTTTATTGCTTAAATCTTCGAAGACACCCGCTTTTGCCCATTCTTGCAGTTCGATAGACTGTGGGTAAATATTGACCACATCTGGCACATCTCCTGCGAGGACACGGGTCTTCAACACCTCACCAGCGTTTGGTACATTGACAACTTTGACCTTGACCTTTGGATTTTCCTTTTCAAAATCACGCGCGATTTCTTCCAAGGTTTTGGTCATTTCTTTTTTCTGGTTGAAATACTCGATGGTCACTGTGCCATCCGCAGATTTTCCATCGTTGGAGCAAGCACCGAGCCCAAACAAGGCTAGGCCTGTAGTCGCAAGAAGTCCGATTTTTTTATACCATTTCATTTGGCTGTCTCCTTTTATTTTTTGACAAAAACATATTGTTTGCTGAGGAAATCTCCCTGAGGAAGAATGACGGTTAAGCCAGCATACATGAGCTCGGCTCCTGAATAGACTTGATCCGTCCCTTCTAAGCGATAGAGCGCATCTTCTTCCAACCCTTTGAGTTTCAGGGTCGGCTCGATCTCCTCAACCGTTGATAAGACCCGTACATAGGTTACAACCGTGCGGTCTTGATAAGTGAACTGGACGGCTGCTTGATTGCTACCTTGGCTTGGATTGATCAAGCGGTAGTGTTTTCCGAACTGAACAAGTAGTCGAATCGTTTTGTAATGAGCGACTTGAGCTGCAATCCTATCCAACTCTTCTTGCGGAAGACTGGTTAGATCCAATTCATAGCCCAGATTTCCCATCATAGCTACATGACCTCGCGTTTCAAGTGGTGTCATCCGTCCCATCTGGTGATTTGGAACAGCTGATACGTGAGCCCCCATAGAAATGGTAGGATAGAGGTAGCTAGAACCGTACTGGATCGGAAGTCTGGCAATGGCATCCGTATTGTCACTTGCCCAGACCTGAGGGAAGTAACGCATCATACCGAGGTCATTACGGCCACCACCTCCGGAGCAGGACTCAAAGAGGATGTTCTCGTACTTCTCTGTTAAGTAAGAAACCACTTCATAGAGACCCAAGATATAAGCATGGGATTGCATCTTGGTTTCAAGGTAGGTTTTACCATTTCCAAGTTTAGTGATATTGCGGTTCATATCCCATTTGATATAGTCGATCTCATGATTTCCAAGTAAGTCATCCAAGACCTGTTTGATATAAGCCACTACTTCTTTATTTGCGAAATCGAGTACTAGTTGATTCCGTGAATAGGTGTGTTCATAGCCTGGGACTTGAATAGCCCAATCCGGATGAGCCCGATAGAGGTCGCTATCAACAGAAATCATTTCTGGCTCCACCCAAAGGCCAAATTGAAGCCCCTTGTCGTGGATGCCTTGGATCAATTCTGCTAGAGTGCCTCCTAATTTTTCTTCATTGACAGTCCAGTCACCGAGAGCCCGATTATCATCATAGCGATTGCCAAACCAGCCATCATCAAGAACAAAGAGTTCGATTCCCACTTTTTGAGCCTCATCTGCCAGCTCCAATAATTTTTCTTTCTTGAAATCAAAGTAGGTGGCTTCCCAGTTGTTGATAAGAATCGGGCGTTCTTTGTGGGCAAAGGGGCTAGGAATAATATGGTTTTGGACAAATGCTTGACTTTCTTGACTGAGACCGGTCAATCCCTTATGGGAGTAGCTGATCATGGCCACTGGCGTATCAAAGCTCTGATTTGGAGCCAACTCCCAGGAGAAGTTTTCTGGATTGATTCCCAAGCCAACCCGAATTTCATTGAGTTGATTCTTTTGAACAAATCCTTCAAAATTCCCACTGTAGAGCAGTTGGAAGGCAAGGGCAGAGCCGGCATCTTCGGTCACTTCATGCTCAGCAAGAATGAGGGCTGGGGTCTGCGCGTGTCCAGAAGCACCACGGTTGGAGCTGATGGAGAAGATTCCTTGCTCTACTTGCTGACGGCGGACTGTTTTTTCTCTCGCATAAGCCCCTTGAAGGGTGATGACATCATAGTCACCTGCTGGGACATCGGCCAACACACTGAGGGCCTTGTGGATCACGACGGTTTCATCACTCCAGTTTTCAATCTTTAAAAAGCTGGTGATGGTTGCCCGATCCTCGTAAGCCGTGTAATAGAGGGTTAACCGAAGGGCCGCTTGATCATCTTCAAAAACCAAGGCCAAGGTTTCAGCGCTATCTACTGTATGGGGATTGGGAAGACCAGACGCTTCAACACTGCCAGAGTAGATATTGGCTCCGACATAGAGGAAATCCGTCACCTCTGTGGCACCGTGCTGGATTTGAATAGACGGCTTTCGAAAATCTCCAAGCCCGTGCTGTCCTAAAATCTGACGCTGGGTATCCAAGCTGAAGGTCCGATTGTCAGGTGTTGGATTTCCAGAGAAAGCATGATCCTTCTCATGCACCGTATTGGAAAAATGATAAGACGGGATCGGACATCCCAGATGCTTGAGCATTAGGTAGCCATCTCGATTTTCAAGGATCAGGCTCAGTCCCTTACTTTCTACATAGAACAAATTTTGTTCGATACGAATTGCCATATCTTCCTCCATTGGACCCGAAAAAATATCACTATGTATTTTTAATTTCAGTTCCAATAACTTTCTTTTTTAGCATGTCTTTATTTTACTTGATGTATACGCTTACTAAAATAGAATTTTGTTGGACATATATGGTAAAATGTTAGGTAGGAGGTTTACCGATGTTAGTCTTTTCTGAATACCAAACCGATACCATTGACCTAGCCCTTGATTTTTATGGCTACGAAGATTGCCCGAAGAACTATGAATTTGGCCCTAGCGTCCGAGATAATTTTGTTCTGCATTTTATTACCAAGGGAAAGGGAGTCTTCCACTTCAATAAAAAAGAAATCCACCTAGAGGCTGGGGATCTCTTTCTCCTCCCTAAAAATATAGTGACCTACTACAAGGCCGATGCCGAAGAACCTTGGTCCTACTACTGGATTGGCATCAGTGGCACCAAGGTGAGTGATTTCATGCGTTTTTCAACCCTGCATGAAAAAGGTTTTCTAAAGAAAACAGAGGTGGTAACAGAAAAGATCGGCCAGTTTATGGAGCGACTCGTCCACAAGGCAGAGGCTTCGAAAATGACTTCTCACTACCAACTCCACCTTCTCTCGCAGATCTATGAACTCCTTTATCTCATTGGGGAAATAGCTCCCAACGTACAAAAGAGCTATCTCTCTCCAACCTATCAGCTCTATCTGACCTGCAAGCATGTGATTGAGACGCATTACGGTAAAGAACACTTGAGTATTCAAGAAATCGCTGATGACCTCAATGTTCATCGCTCCTATCTGACAACTGTCTTTAAGGAGTTTCACCAGATCTCTCCCAAGGAATTCTTGCACTCTGTCCGCATGCAGCGTGCCCAACAGTTACTGACCAATACGGACGAAAGCATTAAGATTGTAGCTTACTCGGTGGGCTTTTCAGATCCCCTCTATTTTTCAAAAGCCTTTAAGGCCTATAGCCAACTGACTCCTAGCCAATATCGCAGCAAACATAAAATTTAGTAAAATTTTATTTCTTTTTACTAGTTTTTAGAGTATACTGGAAGTAGAAATCAATAAAGGATGAACTATGGCAACGATTAAAGACATTGCGGAAAAAGCAGGCGTTTCTCAGGCAACGGTTTCTCGTGTCCTCAACCAGGATGCGACCTTATCGGTCAGTGAAGACACGCGCAGTCGGATTCTTCGCATCGCCGAGGACCTGCATTACCAAAAGAAAAGCCGCAAAACAGCGCCTCAACCAGTTGAGGATTTTCATAAAATCGTCATTTTTGAATGGTACACGCGCGAAGAAGAATTAGATGACCTCTACTACTATGCCATTCGGATGGGGTTAGAAAAACAAGCCCAGGAATTAGGCTATGAGATCTTTCGTATCTTCAATAATGACGATTGGTCCTTGATTCAAGAGGCAGACGGCATCGTCGCTCTTGGGAAATTCAGTCCTAAGACCATTCGAGATCTAGAAAGCTACAGCAAACCCCTGATTTTTGTCGATAGCAATACCCTCTATTTAGGGCATTCCTGTGTGACGACCGATCTAGAAGATTCTGTCATCACCGCTCTCGAGTATTTCCTTGAGCACGGCCACAAGGAGATCGGGCTCTTGGTCGGGCAGGAAGAGACAGCAGATGCGACACCACTTCAGATGGATCCCCGTCAACGGACCTTTCAACAGTTTCTCACGGAAAAAAGACTTTATGAGGAGCGCTTTGTCTCTGTTGGTCAATTCTCAACTGAGTCAGGTTATCAGATGATGGAGCAGCTGATTCAAGACTTGGGCGACGACTTACCAACTGCCTTTTTCATGGCCAGTGATGCCTTGGCTGTCGGAGCCCTTCGCTCTCTTCAGGAGCACCAAATCGCAATTCCTGATCGTGTCAGTATCATTTCCTTCAATGATACATCGATTGCTAAGTATGTCTTTCCTGCCCTTTCTACAGTGACCGTCTACACAGAAGAAATGGGCAAGCAAGCCATTCAGCTGTTGCGACAAACCTTTCAGGGGGCTCAACCAAGTGTTCCCTATATGGTCAAATTAGCCACTAAACTGACGATTCGAGACAGCAGTCGCTAGGAGGTCTTATGAAAACACACGAAATCCTCTTTCAAACCCTTTCTCAGGCAGCTGATTATGTCAACGGGGAGCAGCTGGCAAAAGAACTAGGTGTTTCCCGCACCTCTATCTGGAAGGCCATCCAACGACTAGAAAAAGATGGGGTCGTCATCGAATCCCTCAAAAAGAAGGGCTACAAACTGGTCTCAGGCGATATTCTGCTTCCTGAAGTGATCGCAAAAAATACCCAATTGACCGTTTCCTTGAATGAAGAATGTAGCTCCACCCAATTGGACGCCAAATTAGGCATAGAAACCCATCAAGACGGCAAGGCGCTCTATCTGGCCAATTCGCAGTCCGCTGGAAAGGGCCGCTTTGGTCGTGACTACTACTGCCCCGATCAAGGGGGCATCTATATGTCCCTTCACCTCAAGCCACAATTGCCCCCTGCAGAGCTCCCACCATATACCCTCATGGTAGCTGGAGCCATCTATAAGGCCATTAAAAACCTGACCCTGATCGATATCGATATCAAGTGGGTCAACGATATTTACTACCGCCATAAAAAAATTGGGGGAATCCTCACCGAGGCTATCACCTCGATCGAGACTGGTCTCGTCACGGATGTCATTATCGGAGTCGGTCTTAATTTAGCCATCCCTACTTTTCCAGAAGAGCTAGAAAGCAAGGCTGGTTCCTTATTTGAAGGGCCTTGTCCCATCACCCGCAATGACCTCATCAGTGAGATCTGGAAGGAATTCTTCCAAACGGATGTCGATGAACTGGTCTACCTCTATAAAGAGCGCTCCCTGGTTTTAGGCCGAACTGTCACTTTTGAGCAGAACCAACAGACCTATCAAGGCCTCGCCAAAGATATCTCTGATACTGGCCAACTCTTGGTCCAATTAGACAAGCAAGAAGAAATCTGGCTCAATAGCGGAGAAATCTCCCTCAAGCAGTGGAATCTATAAAACAGAGCTCACAACTCACAAAAGAGTCTGGAACAAAACGCTGTCTCAGACTCTTTTGTGTGAAGAAATATCAAAAATTTTTAAACCAATTCTTGATAAATTCTAAGCATATATCCAGTAAGAATTTGATAAATAATAATACTATTCCAATCTTCACAAACATGTAATATTTAAATGTGGTGTCATCAAATTCACTCACAGGAATCGGAAAGGTGAAGATATTAGACGGATTGATAAGAAAATATAGTGAGATACAAATAGATAAAACCAACGCCACTATAAAAATTTTTTTATGTATTTGCATTTTTTACCCTACCCTTTCTTGTTTTACAACATTAAATACCAATCACCAATTTTATATAGCCTGATTCATTCTTTTCCTCCTCTTTCTAACAGGCTATTTTATAGTTCTTACACCTTAATCATATACAAATTTCAAAATAATACAAGTCTGTTTTTCTAATTATTTTTATGGTATAATAATAAAGTTGGAGTGATAAATAAAAGCTCAGCAACTATCTTAGTAAACTCTATAAAATTAACTTTTTAGATAACAGCGTGATATATTTAAGCTACTAAACAGTTCAATTCAGTATGTTTTTTGCCCTACTTTTTAATCATGATATTGAAAATACCTAAAAGCGCCTTCCGAAATTCAATTAAATTTCAACATTTTTAATTACTCTCAATATGAAAGTTCTTTCCAAATCCATGCAGGGGGCATCTAAATCAACAGGAAAAAGCCTTGGTAACCAAGGCTTTTTGGCTTGTCATTTTGTTTTTTGTACCAAATAATTATAAAAGTTTTCTAACGTTATCAAATTCTTCACTTATTTTCTCTTGTAGTGTATGACCATATACTGCTCTTCTTCTATAGCCTGAGACTCCTTTGATGAAAATAAATCCGCAGAAAAAGTAAATGCTTCTAGTAAAACAATATCTGCTCATACTGTTTTATTACATTCTTGGGTATGTAATAATACCAGCTCCAATTAAAAAAAGATTAATAAATAGCAATACAATTATTTTAATGTATTTAATTCTCATACCTATATTCTGATCCTCCTTTTCTTATCAAGAAGTTTTCAAAAATATAATTATCAATATACTAATAACTAAATTTAAAGAGAGTTTTTCAACTCTCTTATTTTCTTATCTCACATAAATATTTCACATGTCCAGGCTCATCAAATTCATTTTTCTCAATAGCATACGCCACATTTGTATCCTTATTGAGAAATAGTATCATAGAATATGGTGCCATGAAGCTTGCTTTCTCTTCTAAAAACCAAGAATCAAAACACTGGTCTCCTTCGTACAACACGATTCTTTCATATTCATCTACATCATCACCTTCTGAAAGTCGTGCTCTTACTTCAAAATTAGCGCTAGGTTCTTTTCTCAAGATATCCCCAATCCAATAAGTTGCTTGTTGAAGCGAATAGAAATCAGCAATCCCCCAACGGAAGTACTCTCCCATTTTTTCTTCTACAAATTCAAAATCTTCAGTGGTGTCCATATCTCTAAAACTTGTTATTCTCATATAGTATTCTCACTTTCTATTTATACAACTTGTTTCTATTTTACAGCAAGCAACAAGGCTAGCTTGTTATTTAAAGGATCTTTCTTAGTTGTAGTAATTTGATTCAAATCCTTATATAAATTTATTATATCAAATTTATGTAATTTTGTCAATTTTGTCAGATTTAGTACACACTAGGATAACTGAGAGTCAAATCTTGACCTAGGAGATACACAATATAAAAACGCTTAATCCCTTTGTATAGGATAAGCGTTAAATGACAAGAGCAAAAGAAAAGATTAATTATTGTGGTCAATTTTCATCTAAATCCTTCAGTGCCTTCTTATAAGCCTCACTATTTTTCTTATAATAATCACGCTCTACACCAGAGATATCTACAGTAAAGACGCCATCTTCATATGTATAACTTGTTGTACGGTTTAACATTTGCGAGCCCATTAACTCAATTTTTTCATTCTTTCGATCAATTACAAAGTTGTCAGCAACACTACTATCAAGTATCCCTTTATTTCCTGAGATAGTAAATGCTCGTTCATTTCTAGATTCACTAACCCAATAATATTCCCCATCCAAAGTCTGATTTCTTTGATTAGAGCATGAAATTAAAGGCATACTCAAAATCGTTAAAAATAGTAGAATCAATATTTTATTCATTGTAATACCTCCTTAATTGTTAATGTTATAACAAAATACCATTACAGGAATACTACGAAACTATCTATGATAACAGCAATTTTTAAAAATGTCTGTTACAATAGCAAATTAATCTCACAAAATCAAAAACGCACTCTATTCTCCATAGTGGAGCTAATTAGAATGCGTCATTAGGGACTAAAAGATGACTATTATCAACTATTTATCGTCACCTTTAATCATATTTTTAACGCCTTCGATTGCTCCTTCAACAGCATCTTTTGCGTCTTCTGCGACTTCTTTAACTTTAGAAACTACTTTTTCAGCAGCCCCTTCTTTCTCTGTTTTCTTATCACCAGTCAATTTACCGAATCCTTCTTTGACTGCACCTTTTGCTTGGTTTACTTTTTCTTCTGTAGACATACTATTACCTCCATTATAATTTATTTATTCTAAGAATAATTTTTACTCGAATTAAATCTGGTTGTCATTTAACCTATTATAAAAAACAAGTTACATTATGACCACTTACCATCTTTTATCTTGACAACTATTAATCGTCACCTTTAATCATATTTTTAACACCTTCGATTGCTCCTTCAACAGCATCTTTTGCGTCTTCTGCGACTTCTTTAACTTTAGAAACTACTTTTTCAGCAGCTCCTTCTTTCTCTGTTTTCTTATCGCCAGTCAATTTACCGAATCCTTCTTTGACTGCGCCTTTTGCTTGGTTTACTTTTTCTTCTGTAGACATACTATTACCTCCATCTGTTGTAATATATTTTATTTTATATCAACTGCATCTTTTACTTAGTTGCCTTTTTCTTCTGTGATTTCAAAATATGGAATCTTTTCATAAATAGAATCAAATCATAATCTTTTCCTGTTATAAAGATTATGATCTATTTTTGAAAAAAGAAATTTATTCCTTCTTCCCTAAGAAGAATGAAACTACACAAACAACAATGACAGCTCCCGCAATTGAAGGAAGTAATGCCATACCTGCTAAAGATGGGCCCCAAGTGCCCAAAAGGGATTGTCCAACTGATGAACCAATTAAACCTGCTAAAACATTAGCAATGATACCCATTGAACCACCTTTTTTAGTAATTCCTCCTGCAATGAGACCAATAAGGCCTCCTACAATAATAGACCATAGCATAATGGGCCACCTTTCTAAATCAAAGAATATTTATTTAAATATTATCTATCTCCATTGATTAATAATATTATCAATTTGGATTGATAAAATAAATAGTAGAATTTTAGCTAAAATCTTATTTCGGATATTTTTTCCAAAATATTTTTCTATGATTAATATAACTATAAACCTTTACCCAAACAAAGTCAACTAAAATGCTTGAGTATTTTTAAAAAGCATAAATATTCTTACACGACAATAAACCTTTATATAGTAAGATTGTTTGCGTTTTCACAACATTTTAATTTATGTTAATTTATATATTCATTTGTTTATATATCTATAAAAGCGTGTTTATTTTTGTTTGTTTTCTATATTATTTATTCTATCTCGATCGCCAATATAATGAATAAAAAAATAACTTTATTGTATTTTATGTTTAATTTAAGATGATATATCAGTCTCTATTCGATAGAAATTTGAGCTTTTTTAAAAAAAATTTTTAAAATACTATATTTTATAGAGAATTTTTTATAAAATTTGACGTATACTTTTATAAAATGTATAATATTTATATGTAAGCCTTTCCAAGTTAATTTGACTTTTAGCTTCCATTCCAAGAGTGTCTATTCATGACACTCTAATATTTTATTTAGAGAAATTTGGAGATTATTATGGATTTTAGAGAAATATTGGTTCAACCAGAGCATTCAAAATTAAGCAGCTTCAATACTCAACTTGAAGGTTTTGAAAAACTTTTTAGAGATAAGGACTTATTAGACATCCGAGAAGATTTAACCAAAATTAATAAAGATGAAGTCATCGCTCTTTGTTCAGAAATAAAAGGATATAAATCTGGCTTTCTGGATACATTATCTTTAATTGCTTCAGAGTCTAATATAGAGAATTATAGGGATGTCTTTGAAGAGTTATGGACTGAGTATGAATTTGATAATCGTATCGATGACTTACTTGATCGTTACCCGTATACAAACGTTGAAGAACGGATTGATTATAAATTGTTAGAAGAGTATGGAACAACCTCACGCGAAGAGGTAGCCAGAATGATTATCGAGGATTTAGATACTTCATCAGATGGAGAGGCTAAAAAACTATTCCTTCAAGAGTTTCTCTCTATGCAAAAGAGAGAAAATGATAACTAATAATCTTTAATATCTTCATTACCATTTTTTCAGTGTATTAAGAGGAAAAGTTAATAACATGGCATTATTTTTGTGTTCAAATTTTTCAAAATATAGAAAATAAAACAAAATTTGGGATCTTCGCATATGCATTAAATACAATGAAGTCAATCATAAAAGACGATGTGTTTAATATTCATATTGAAACTTAAAATGGAAGTTATAACGGTGAGGCCAGTCAAGTCTTAGTCTTATTATCCAACTATTACGCTGATAAAAAACTATTTGACGAAAATAAAGATGGATATGGAAATATCTTAATTTTAAAAGATGCCTCCATCCTTTCTAAACTATCTGCAATTCCAGATTTGTTAAAAGGAGATGTTGTGTCAAATGATCACATCGAATATATTAAAGCAAAAAATATTAGAATTTCTTCTGATACTGAGTTAGAATCAGATGTTGACGGTGATAAATCAGATAAACTTCCAGTCAAGATTAAAATACTTGGAAATCATATCGAAGTATACTCATTACCAAAAGAATAATTTATTTTTTCTAATAAAAATCTAAGCGACAAAAAAGAGACTAGCGCATAGTCTCCTTTTTTACTATATAATAGTTAATAAATTTCAAAAATTAATTATAAGAAATTGACTAATTTTATAATTGCTCACGACATAAGATGTTGTTAGATACTTTTACTTTCTAAAAAACCTTTTGCCTATCCAAATATGAATAAGGCTTCTTATCCTCCACCACACATTCTAAACATTCAATTCTAAGATAACCAAAAAATGTTTTTAGCTAATCATTGTCAATTATGTACTTTATTTAAGTGAAAACTAAAAATTTTTCAATTGTACATTCATACAAAAACACGGCTCATGAATCATGGTCGTGTTATATTTTACTTAAGCTAGTTAGCTAGTTCTCTTAGTTAATATTTACTTACCTTTTATTTGCTTTAAGTCCTTTATCTCTTTTAGAATACTAAAAATATAGAAACTAAATAGAACTATACATAAAAAAGATATAACAAAGAAACCAAACGGAAGTTTTCTTCCCATACCAGCTACTACTCCAAGGGATAAAATACCGATAGCCATTACGGAAATTATGAGGATAAACCACAAGTAAATCATGTAAAACTTATAAAGATAACAAAAGGACTTATTTTTTTGTTTAGGCTTATCCTTCCATTTTAAATAAAAGAAATAAGGTGTATTAATAATTAAAATAAATAAAAATCTCATCTCTAGCACAACTTTTTACTTTCTATTTTGGATTTCCCACAAGATCTCCCAACTTCCAAATACCAAGCCAAAAAGAAATTGTTAGCATGATAAAGAATATAAGGAACATATTATCGACTAGATTTTTACTCATCAAGCATAGTTCTCTAGCTATATAAGGAGACACGGGAAACAAAATGCACTGTACTATAGTAATTATTTTTTTCATGATTCATTAATAATACTGTCACATATGATACAATATACTCCTTTCTAGGAAGAATTCTTATTATTCCTATCTTTATTATAGGCCTGCAGTAATTCGGATTCAATTTTTTATATGTGAAAGTAGTTTCAGAATAATTTACAAAACAAAAATAAAATACACTTTTTAAAGAATGTATTTTATGCTTCTAAATTAGTTGTATCAATGGTTTAGCTTTAGTTTAGTCAATTGTACATAAATTTTTAGTTTTTCTTTAGTAATTTATTCTTGTTCTTCAACACTTAAATTAGAAGAATTGAATAAATCCTGTAAACTATAAATTTTACTTTCTTCAAGAACAACTCGCTTAGTCTGGAGTTTTGCATCATGAGATTTTGGTGGTGTGCCAAACTTTGCGCAAAGGCAAGAGACGTCGAAGCGAGACTAAAAGTTAAGATACCTGTAGAAATAGCAACTACAAAAAATTTAGTAGTTTTTATGAGCTTTTCTCCTTTCTTATTTGTATCCGCTTACATTTTATTATATAATGTTATTATAGCAAAGAAAGAAGGTGTTATTATGTTAAAAAAATATTTTTCAAAATATAAATGGACTGATTTATTTTGGATTCTATTTGTGATTTTAACATGCATCTATATAGGAAACCGTGATTTGCTTCCTCTTAATCATCAAGAATTCTCTCTTCGTGGTAGTTTCTGGGGATTTGTACTTGCATTATATCACTTACTATTCATTGATAAATTTGTTATCTCTAATCGGAAGTAAAACGATACTAGGTAAAAACTCAATTTCAGGAGAAAATAAAGTAAATCTCCCCACAATAAAACGCATAGTATCAAGGTTCTTCAAAACCTAATATTATGCGTTTTTTGATCCTAAAGACTTTTCCCTATTCTTGTTTATTTTGTTGTTGATTATCTTTATTTGAAGGCTATCGTTCATATCTGAGGCACTGTGACACTATAAACTAGGTCAGTCTCATAGAAGAAGACGAAAAGCCAACCGATAAAAGCGTTAAGACACGCCAACGATTTTTATCACTTTATCCATTTACTACCCCCTTTCACTATTTAATAGTTAATTTAGACGATGCAAAAATGTGAAAAAAGACAAATGTTTATCTTTCTAAACGGATTAAGTTTTCCCACTTTTAATTGCTTTAATAGTGTTGGAAGCTTTTTTTAATACTTCGTCATGATTGGATAAGCAACAGCCAGCTGCAGCTTATTGGAGCTCTCACGATGAAACATTATTGTTAGAAACTAAAAAAGCTGGTGGCAACGGTTGTTTTCTAAAAAATAGCCGTCAATTAGTAGAACATATTGAAATGTTGTTTTGTAAAATTTAAAAGAAGAAAGATTTGATGCCCCCCAATATCATCATGTTTCAACGTAACTTTAATTTTCTTTGAATAATTTCCTAAAACCAATCTGACTTTTTCGGTACAAGCCATTTGTCAAATCTTTTGTTAAACATTTACATTCTTTTTTACACTATCAATGGTTATTGGAATTAGCAAACAAAAAACGGCAATCAGCATTCACTAAATTACCGTTTTTTATTTAAATTCTATTACTATTAACTACCTAAAAATATTAGGTAAATTACTATTAATTACCCTGAGGCCATCGTTTATATATTGACCCAAAACGTCAAATCCGTTATAAATTCCGTTATAAATAAAGAGTCCTAAAATTATAGATGAAATAATAATACTTGCACAAATAAAATATGTACGATTTTTTTCATTCATAATATCGATTATCTCCTAAGTTAGTATAGACTAATAGTTCCGTTTTGATTAAATGGGACTCTATAATAAGTTTTGCCTCCAACAGTACCTCCAAAATTAAAACCAGCTCCTAACAACTCTGCTTTAATTTGACCTGAAGCATTACTATTTACAGCTTAAGAATTGATAATTATAGTTTGCACATTGGAATCATCCACTTTCTTATATAAATATTAATTAGTTACGGTAATTTTTTATTCTAAAAATTTTATCTTTAGTAACAACTTTTTCTTATTTTATTATACTTTAATTTGAATGAAATTCCATTTTTTATATGTGAAAGTAGTTCCAGTTTTCTTATCTCATTTACTTTTAATTTCTTGAATATGTTAGTAGGTGTTTCTTTCTTTTATGCAGGTTGGTTAAAATAGCTTCATCTGTTTTTTATACGTTTTTCAGAAATTGTATAAATTTCGTTATCACTTCTCTTACCAATAGCAATGACTTCAATAATTTCAATTGCATTGACAGTTTCATGAAAAACAATTCTCAGGCCCAATTTTTTGTGTTTTAACTTCCTGTAACCTGCTAAATTACCGTGAAGAGCCTCTCCGGCAAGCATCCCTTGATTTTCTAACTTGATAAGTGACTTTTTAACATGAAGACGTTGACTATTATCTAATTTATAAAAATCATCTTGCGCTTCAGGAATCAATTCAACTTTATAACTCAATCCCAACCGTCCTCTACATTTTCCAAACCTTCACGCCAATTTGAACCAAGAAATTCATCGACAGTTAAATTTTTTCGTGCTTCAAGTTCAAATGGAATTTTACGATCACGTCTGATTTTATTGAAATATAAATTAATTGCTGTAGTATAGTCAAGCCCAATCTCCTTCAAGACCTCACCAACTTCCTGTTTTAATTCAGAGTCAATACTTAGATTCAATCTTGCTTTTGTAGTTGTAATAGCCATTTAAATCACCTCATCTTTTTGTGTACATTATACACAAAAAAACAGATTTTTTCAAACTATTTTTTCTCATTGAGAATTTTTTTGTATAAATTATCAAAAATTAATGTTGAAATAATTATTTTGGAACATTTTAAAATGAAATGATTAAGATATTTCATCAGAAACACCAACAGCCCCAACCGTTGGGGCTGTTTTTTTGCTTATTGTTCCACTTTCTGAAAAAGATATGTTTTTCGGAAACATATAATTATAAACTTTATAAACTTATATGTTCATAAAATTGAAGTTTATTTGTACCAAGTTGTATTTCAAATCACTTTTATTCGAAGAAAGATTTTAATAAAACCCCTCAATTTCAAGCTTCTATTGCTATTTTCTTCTACACTAAAATGAAGGATTTCATGCAGGGGGCATCTAAATCAACAGGAAAAAGCCTTGAAATCAAAGCTTTTTTGTTTGTCTATAGCATATCTCTTTTTTGTATATATTAACAATTAATAATTAATAATTGAGAAACAAATCCGATTCCTTCATACTCCCCAAACACCATCCCCCTATTCTCCCCCCACTTGTGGTATGATGGTAGAGTATGTTTAGGTGCCAAGCTACTTGAGCACCTCCGTGCTAAAAGGAGAACGAATATGAAAATCGCATGGAATGAAATTAAATACCAGCCCAAGAAGTTTATCCTGATTGAACTCCTCATTACCATTCTCATGTTTATGGTGGTGTTCTTGTCCGGTCTGACAAATGGACTGGGGCGGTCGGTATCGGCCCAAATCGATAACTATGGGTCGCTGCACTACATCCTTTCGACGGATTCAGAAGGGATTATCCCCTTTTCAACTATTACGGTGAAGGATTTAGATGAGGTCCAAAAGATAGAGGGAATGGGCTATTCGGGTTTGTCCATCCAGCGGGCAACCGTCTCAAAAACAGAGGATTCCAATACTCTGGATATCACCTACTTCGCGACCGATCACAACGAAGAAGAGATCCTCAATCCAATCATGGAAGGTACAGACCTCAAGATCTCCGACCTAAAGAAAAACGAGGTCATTTTGGACAGTTCTTTCAAAGAGGATGAAGGGATCCAAGTCGGCGATCAAGTGATCGACAAAACTTCTAAGCAAAAACTCAAGGTCGTGGCCTTCGCGAAAAATGCCAAATACGGCTACAGCGAGATTGGTTTTATCAGCTCGGATACCTACACAGGCATGCGACAAAAAACAGATCCAAGCTATCAATGGCAAGCCCAAACCCTTGTGACTAAGAAAAACATCCCTTCTAACGATCTAGCCAGCAACTTAATGGTGGCGGATAAGAAGCAAGTGATCGATAAAATCCCTGGCTACAAGGCTCAAAACCTGACGCTACGGATGATCACGTGGGTTCTCTTACTCGCTTCTTCTGCTATCCTTGGGGTCTTCTTCTATATCCTCACCCTGCAGAAGTTGAAACAGTACGGTATCTTGAAGGCTATTGGCATGTCCATGAGCCAGATTACCTATGTCCAACTATCCCAGCTCACCATCATCTCCCTCATTGGAGTGCTGCTGGGGCTTGGCTTGGCAACCATAATGGCGCCATTTTTACCTAATAGCGTCCCTTCCTTTATGACCCTGAAGGACAATCTCACCATCTCGGTTAGCTTTATCCTAACTTCTATTTTGTGTGGTGCCTTGTCCCTTGTTAAAATCAAAAAAGTAGATCCAATCGAAGTCATTGGTGGAAATGGAGAATAAGATGGCCATTATCGAATTAGAAAATATCAGAAAATCTTACGCCGATGGCAACCAGATGCACCATGTCCTCAACCAGCTTAATTTAAGCGTCGAACCCAACGAATTCGTCGCCATCTTGGGCCCTTCAGGATCTGGTAAATCCACGCTTTTAGCCATCGCTGGCTTGCTTTTGTCAGCAGATGAGGGGCAGATTCGTATCGCTGGCCAAGACTTGACCGGCCTCAACCAAGGCCAATGGACGCAAAAACGGCTGGAATTGCTCGGCTTTATCTTTCAAGATCACCAGCTCCTCTCCTATATGAAAATCGGTGACCAGTTAGAACTGGTGGCCAAATTAAAAGGGGAAAAGGACAAGAAAAAACGCCAAGAGGAAGTCAAAGCCTTGTTGGCAGATCTGGGTATCGAAGCTTGTTACCACCAATACCCAAATCAGATGTCCGGTGGACAAAAGCAACGGGCAGCCATTGCTCGAGCCTTCATCGGAAATCCACAGGTCATCTTAGCCGATGAACCAACGGCTAGCCTAGACCCAGATCGAGGGCAAGAAATCGCCCAATTAATCCGAAAAGAAGTCAAATCCAAAAACAAGAGCGCCATCATGGTGACCCATGACCGCTCTATCCTGACCTATGTGGATACCATTTATGAATTAAAACACGGCCAGTTACTAAAGGTAGAAAAGGTTGATTAAATACAAGAGAGTGGGACAGAAATCGGTAATTCGTTAGAATTCGATTTCGTCGTCCCACCTCCGCACAGTTGAGTAGGGCTGTAAAAGCTGATGAAATCAGCGTAGTAGAGCCCACTCAACCACTGCGTCTTGCTAAACAATCCAAAAATAATTGAAAGGCTAGGACTTTTGTCCCAGCCTCTTTTTATTCTTGTGGCTCCTTGGGCAGTTCCATACGGAAGCGCAAGCCCATAGCCGTTTTGTCAAATTGGTAGGCCAGTTCCTCATGGTCTAGCAAGTGTTGGACCACGAAGAGTCCCAAGCCACCTTCCTTCTTCTGGTGGCTAGCGGTCATAGGCAGCTCAGCGGTCTCTACCATTTCCTGGCTGGTATTTTCAACCGCCAAGTGCGTCCCTTCCTCTTCGAGCCGGAGCTGGATCTCTCCACCGGCATCCGAATGCTTAACGGCATTGCTGATGACATTTGAGAGGACCAATTTCAGAATCGCTGGGTCCATATAGACTGCTTTGTCAGGGATCTGATTATCAATCGTGAGCGCGCGGGATTGAGCCAAGACCTTGTACTGGTCGAGGATCTGCTCTACGACCTGATCCAACTGGATCCATTCCTTGTCTCCGGCCAATTCTTGGACAGAGGACAGGGACAGGATTTCTAGGACGATCTGGTTCATCTCATCGACGATATCGAGGGAGACCGACAGATAGCGGTCCCGGTCCTTGTAGCGGCCGATCTTATCCCGCATATTTTCTAGGATAATCTTCAAGCTGGCCAGAGGCGTCTTGAGCTCATGCGAGGCCCCACGTAGAAATTCGACCTTCATCTGCTCCAATTTCAGATTTTCCTGTTTCTGCTGCTCCAGATTGTCGATCACTTCTAGGAGATGATGATAGAGGTCGTTGATCTGTTGCTTGAGGACGCCGATCTCATCCTGCGAATGAATGGGAAGACTGGCCGTCCGATCCAAACGCTTCATCCGCTTGGTCATCTGCTTGATCTCCAGGATCGGAGCAGAAATCATGCGGGCATAGAGATAGGAGGCAAGGAGTGACAGAACAAAGGAAGCCAGAAGACTATAGGGAAGAAAGCCCAGACTGATGTCCCGCGCTTCCTTTTGCGAATCGACGGTCGCTAAGAATTGCAAGGTTAAGTCTTTCCCTTCCTTGGTCTGAATCTTTCGCTCTTCAATGACCAGGGAATTGTTCTGGCTGTCAGGGTTCAGGAGCAGGTCATCCTTGACCTCTATGGCATTTTGTTTTTGCTTTCCTTTGATAGACACCTTGATATCATTGGTCTTGGAATAAAGGTCGATGACCGACTCAATGGTCCCTTCTTCCTGGCCCTGGAAACTCTTGGCCAGGGCTTGCGATTTCTTCAAAATTGTCTGGCGCTGGGACTCGATATAGGTCGATGGAAAAATAAAGTAAACCGAAGCATGGAGAAGGATGACTAAGCTACTAAAAAGGGCAAAGGTGATCAGAAAGATTTTTGCAAAGATACTCCGTTTGGTCATGGTCTCTCCAATTTATAGCCGACATTGCGTACCGTAACGATACAGTCCAGCTCTAGTTTTTTTCGTAGTTCCTTGATATAGACATCGATCACCCGGTCAAAAGGAATCTCCTCCGTCTCCTTCCAGACGGCATCGAGGATCTGAGAGCGGGTCCGGGCCTTGCCCTCATGCTGGAGCAAGTATTCCAAGATTTCCAACTCCTTGGCATTCATGGAGATGGCTTGCCCAGCTAGGCTGGCTGTATAACTCTCAAAATCCACCCGTGCCTCTCCATAGGTGAAGACCCGTGAAGGCTGGAGCTTTTTAAAAATGGCTTCGATACGGACCTTCAAGAGGGACAAGGAGAAGGGTTTTTCCAGGTAGCCATCTGCCATCTCTCCAAAGGCCGTCAACTTATAGTCCTCATCATGAAAGGCCGTCAGCATGAGGACAGGGACTGAACTGGTCTTGCGAATAGTCTTGAGGACTTCCAAGCCATTGAGGATAGGAAGCTGGATGTCCAGCAAGACTAGATCCGGCGCTTCTCTGTGAAAGAGGTACAGGGCCTCCTGCCCATCGCCTGCTTCAAAGACCTCATAGCCACATTCCATGAGATAGTCGCTCATCCCTTCTCGAATCAGGACTTCATCTTCTACGATTAGTATCTTCATACACTTTCCTTTTTATCTAAGAAACTTCTACCTCCTATTATACCCTATTTCTATTTTAGGAAACAATCTCTTATTCGACATCCACCAAAAGTTCCTTTGGTTTCTTATGCAAGAGCCATTGTGAAGAAAGGATGGATACGAGAATCAAGAGGAGCCCACCGACCAAAACAATCACCAGCAATTGGCTCGGTTGGATGTCCATATGGAGATCTGTCAGGGTCTTACTGAAGCTTTCCGCCTCAGCTCCTCCACCAAGGTTGGCTGCAGAGGATTCTTGAGCCATTTGTTTGGCAATGCCACTGGTTACGTTTTTAAGCACCGTATCTCCGACTCCTTTGGCAAGAAGACCTGCGACTCCATAGGAAAGGAGGAAGGCTGGAATGGAGATCATGACCAATTCTGCCACGAATTGTCCTGCAATCTGTACCTTGGAGAGCCCCAGAGCCAGCAAGATTCCCACTTCTCTGCGACGGGCATTGAGCCACAAGATAAGGAGAAGGGTGAGAAGCAAGCTAGCAAAGATGAGGCTACCGATAAACAAGTAGTCCGCCACTTGGAACATGCTGCTGATGGATTTTTGCAAGGCCGGGTAGTTGGAAGAGCTCTTAACCAAGTCAAAGTAATTCCATGGGATATCCAAGGCTTTGATTTTTTCGATCAATTGATCCAGGTCCTGATCCCCCTTGGCAAAGAAGGTTGCATCCTCATAGGTAGCTGTTTGGACAGTATTGCCATAGAGTTTAGCAGCTGTATCCAGGTCAGAAATGAGGGTATCTTCATACAATTCTTGGGCGTAAGTTAGAGGAGCTTGGTTCTTCCCTGAGAACAGACCCTTAATGGTCACTTCGACAGTTTCATTGGCCCCTTTTTCATTGTCAGCATCGTAGAGGTTAGACTTGAGACGCACCTTATCGCCTACCTTGAGGCCATTCTTTTTCGCCAAATCTTCGTGCATGAGGATTTGGTTTTTGTCCTTATTCGTCAGGTGCTCCCCTTGGACCAGCTTGTAGGCTCCAGAGACAAACTTATCTTCTTTAGAAGAGTCATTGACCCCTGTCACCATCAAGGTATTCTTGAAGTGCTTGGCCCGCTCTGGAGATTGATTTTGCAGGGTTTCTTCGGTCTCAATGATCTCGTGGTCTAGGATATCCGCGATGGCATTGATCCGCTTGATGGAGGAGGTGATCCCCTCTACCTGGCTGATTTTTTCGATATCCTCTCCTCTGAGATTCCCAGCTCCCCGAGGGGTTCCCGGATTGGTCCGTCGGTTGATCTGCATGGAGAAGCTATTGGTAATGGATCCCAGGCTTTCCGATGAAGCTTTTTGGGTCGCTCCCTTCATGGAGAGTCCGATCAAGCTCAAGGTCCCCATGAGGAGAATGATGGCAAAGAGCAAGAGGGACTTGGGCCATTTACGTGTGATATAAGCAAAAGCATTGCGCAACATAACATTCCCTCCTTACTTACTCTTCTCAACGAGGCTACGGCGACTCAATTCCAAGATCACATCGGAGGCCTCTGCCACTTCCTTACTGTGGGTGACGACGATGACACATTTTTGGCGCTCCTTGGCCAATTTCTTCAAAATGGCAATGATATCACCCGCTGTCTGTTCATCTAAGTTTCCTGTCGGCTCATCTGCCAAGATGACTGGTGCTTCTGAAACGAGCGCACGCGCAATAGCCACCCGTTGCTGCTGCCCTCCGGATAGTTGGAGGACATTGCGTTTGATTTGCGTTTCATCCAATCCCAATTCCAAGAGAATGTCTTTCCCAGCATGTTTGTTGACCAGGCGGACATTTTCAAGTGGCGTCAAATAATCAATCAGATTGTAATTCTGAAAGACTAGGGAAACATGGTGCTTGCGGTGGTAGCTAGACCCTTTGGTCTGAATGTCCTCCCCATCAAAGAGAACCTGCCCCTTCTTAGGATTGTCTAGACCAGCCAGGAGGGAGAGAAGGGTTGATTTCCCAGTTCCTGACTGACCAATAATACTGTAAAAGGTCCCATTTTCGAACTGATAGTTCACATCTGAGAGGATCTCTTCTTGGTAACTTTGATAGCTATAGGCTACATGTTTGAGTTCTAACATAGGTGTCATTTCTCCTTAACTCATTTTTGTTAATATTTCTTTTGGGGTCTTGCGCCAAATCATGCTGGTAGTTACACCGAGCGACAAAAGGATCAAGCACAAGAGGCTAGCATAGGCGATTCCTAAGGAAAGGCCTTGAGGGATTTGGTTGAGCAAGTCTAGGGTCTGCTGTTGACCTGTCTGTCCGACAAACTGCTCTAAGAAACGATGGCTGACCATCCGTCCGATGAGAAAGGCTGGGATCACCGCTAGTAAGGATACCAGCACCACCTCCAAGAGGAACTGTCTAAAGATCCGGCCCTTGCTCTTCCCAATGGATAAGAGCACCCCGATTTCATGGATCCGCTCCCGTGTCCAGAGACTGAGTAAGAGCGATAGGGCACCGGCTCCAGTCACTAGGAGGACGATCATCATGATCCGTACCAGGCCTTCTAAGGTCTGAGAGGATTCCTTCATCTGGTCAAAGGCCTTGCGATCTTCGACCACGCGCAGCGATTGCCAATCCAGATCCAAGCTTTTAACTTGCTTCAAGAGGGCATCTATTTTCTCAGGATCTTTGACTCCAAAGGTGACCTGGGTCACTTCTTGCTGACTGAGACCTAGGAGCTTGGTCGCATCCTCATAAGGGAGATAGACTTGGTTTTCACTCAGATCAGAGGTCATTCCTGTGAATTTTTCCTGTTTCTTACCCGAAAAGATCCCAACGATTTCAAAGGTTTGCTCTTTGGCAGGAGTCTCTCCCATCTGAAAGCTGGATAAGGTCAAGGAATCTCCGACCTTTAGCTTGTTCTTCTTAGCCAACTCTTGGTGGATCAAGATCTGGCCGCGAGCCTTATCAGATAACTGCTTGCCTTGCACCAGTTGGAAACTGCCACTGCGGAAATCCAGGTGCTGGTCTGTCTTCTGGGTAAAGACAGCGCCTAGTGCTTGCTTTGCTTCCTGACCCAGATCATCCCGCTCTACCGACTGCTGCCCCGTCACCGCTTCTTTATCAAGAATGCGAACGGGACTTTCATATTGAGGAACCATGGCTCCAACCCCAGCTAGTCGCTGCACCTTTTCAGCCTCCTTCAGCGCAAAGGGAGCATTCCCCTGCTTACTGGTCAGGGCAAAGCTGGTCCCAGCCGACTGCTTGATATGGTCCTCCAACCTTTCTCCCACTTGCATCAGTGAAAAACAGAAATACAAGCAAGAGAGGATCAAGAGGAGAATCAGAAAGAGGACCAGATTCCTCGTTCTTTTTCGAGAAATATAGGCGATTGCCTGTTGTAAGAGCATGATCTTACCCTCCATTTCAAGGTCCACAGTGATGCAATGTGGACGCTTTCATCATTTGTTGCTTTCATTATAGAGGAGAAATGTGAAATGTTTATGAAATAGAAAAAATTTCCTAGAAAAATCTAGGAAAGCTGAGCAGTCGTTCAGAGTTACTTCATCTATCGCCATAGAAAAAACCTTTGAAAAAAGATTTCTTTTCAAAGGTTTTATTTTCTTTTCTTCTTCATTTCTTTTTCAATAGCATTAGCAATTTTCTCCACCATATAGGCCGTTTGGAGATTGCGCAAGATCAAGAGGGCCCAAAAGAATGCAAAGAGCATCTGACCCGCCATGGTCGCTTCATTGAAAAAATAAGTCTCCATAGCAGTAAAGACTGCTATCACTGCAAATTGTTTTCTATTCATATCATTATTTTACCATGATTCAGTAAAAGATTCATGTATTAATCGTCCTGAAGGGTAATTTTATCAGATAGGAAGGTAAATTCCTCAGGAATGACGCTTTCCTCTTCTTCCACCACTTCGGATTTTTGTCCACGCGTCTTAGCTGAAAACTCTGCCCGGATTTGAGTCCACTCCTCTAGAGAAACCGCTAGAATCTCTGGAGAGAAGCCTGCAGCATTGCTGAGGATATTTCCAAACATGGTATTGAGGTTGTCCCGCTTCATGGTCTGTTCGGCATTAAAGGCAGACTCAAAAGCTAAAATCGCATGATTTTCATTGGCAGCAACCGGTTGAGATCCGATCAAGAGAGCCTTATCTGCACCTGCCAAGCTTTCGATAATTTCCCCCCATGCATTCTGGAGACGGATCAAGTTGGTTCGAGCCAGTTCTGGGTTTTCGACTGCCTCTTGCAAAATCGCGTTGACCTTGTTGCGATCTGCTCGGTAGCCTTTACTAGATTTGGTTGGACGAGTTACTGGAGGTTTTGAGGCAGGAAGGCTAGCACCGGCCTGGACCAATTGTTGCTTGAGTTGAGCGACTTCTTTCTTCAAGTCTTCCAGCTGAGCTAGCACATTGGAAGGAAGTTCAACAGCTACTGAGTTAGAATCTTGAGCCGTACTTTCCGCCAATTTAATGGTCATCATTTCAGTATAAATGCGCGGTTGCAGGCTGTTTTTGATATCTGCTAGACTAGTCGTCGCCTGATCAATCAGAGCAAAGAGACGAGCTTGATCGGCTGCAAGGTTGGCCGCGAATAAATCACTAGCATGGGTATTTTCTCCACCTGTCTGAACAATCAAGAGATCTCTCAGGTATTGAAGTAAGTCCGCGACAAAACGAGCCATATTCTTGCCATTATCAAAGATAATCGCAAGTTGGTCCAGCGCAGCCGTCGCATCATGGTCCAGGATGGCGGCCACATACTGATCAAGAGCGGCTAGACTGATAGAGCCCGTGATCTCTTCGGCAATCGCGGCCGTCAACTCACTACCCGCAGTCAGACTTAGGGCTTGGTCTAAAATGGACAAAGCATCCCGCATCCCACCTTCAGCGCGCCGGGCGATGATCTGAACCGCATCTGCTTCATAAGCAATTCCTTCAGTAGCTAGGATATTTTCCAAATGCTGGACAATATCTGGCAGTTTGATGGACTTGAATTCAAAGCGTTGGACCCGTGACAAAATAGTTGCAGGAATTTTGTGCAATTCTGTCGTAGCGAGAATAAAGACCACATTCTCTGTCGGCTCTTCCAGCGTCTTCAACAAGGCATTAAAGGCCCCTGTCGAGAGCATGTGGACCTCATCGATAATGTAGACTTTGTGCTTGGCTAGACTTGGAGCATAGGTCGACTTGTCGCGAATATCGCGAATTTCATCGACCCCATTGTTAGAGGCTGCATCGATCTCGATAACATCCTCAAGACTCCCATTGGTAATGGATTCACAGATATAGCAGTTGTTACACGGCTCCCCATTGACTTGATTAGGACAGTTCATGGCCTTAGCAAAGATCTTGGCCACACTCGTTTTCCCAGTTCCACGAGGTCCAGAAAAGAGATAGGCATGGCTGATTTTGTCCTGCTCGACGGCCTGCCTCAATGTCCGTGCCACCACTTGCTGGCCAACCAATTGACCAAAGGTCTGGCTACGGTATTTCCGATATAAAGCTTGATACATTAGTTCTTAACTCCAAACATCTTAAAGTCCCAGTTTGTCTTTTCGATCAAGAGAGCGACAAACTCTTCCAAATACTCTTGATCCAGCTGATCGTAGTCAGAGACGCATTCTGAGTCCAGGTCTAAAACCCCAAGGAGCTGGCCGGCCTTGACCATAGGCACCACAATTTCACTCATAGCCCGACTATCACAGGAAATATAGTTGGCATGTTGGCGGACATCATCGACAATCATGGTTTCTTGCTTCTGGGCCGCTTCTCCACAAACACCCTTTCCAAGTGCGATGTGGACACAAGAGACGCCACCTTGAAAGGGTCCCAAGATCAATTCTGACTGGTCATACAAATAAAAACCCGCAAAGACAGAACGAGGTAGGGCTTGATTTAAGAGAGCACTGGCGTTAGACAAATTGGCTAAGGCATTGCTTTCACCTGTTAAGAGAGCGTCTAACTGTGCCAGTAAAAGTTGGTATTGTGATTCTTTTTCCGAATGTTTCATACCTTTCATTATACCAAATCTTTGCCCAAAAATTAAGCTTCAAACAGCGAAAGAAAAGAGAGTGGGACAGAAATCGGTCATTCGTTAGAATTCGATTTCGTCGTCCCACCTCCGCACAGTTGAGTAGGGCTGTAACAGCTGATGAAATCAGCGTAGTAGAGCCCACTCAACCACTGCGTCTTGCTCGACAATCCAAAGATAATTGAGAGGCTAGGACTTTTGTCCCAGCCTCTGGAATATAGATAAGTTCTCTTAAAAACTTTCCTTAGGTGAGGACGGACGTCAGAAAGTTTCAATATATTCTGGATTCATTTTAAAAATGAAATTTCAGTTTTATTTCTTTGCAAAATCATTTAACTTATTTTTTAAAATCATTTTATCTATTCATGTCGTCGATTGAAGTGAAAGACTTCAAAATATTGAATGGCCCGGTAGATTAAAAAGATGGTCAAGATGATGGCCACCAGCCAAATCGTCTTTAGTCCATAAAACTGGATCAAGTAGGTCGAAAAGATGGCCCCACAGACGAAACTCCCGATCAGGCAGGTCATAAAGATGGCTTCCCAGAGGAATTTCATCTCCCTGTCTCTAACAAAATCTCCATAAGCTACCATGGTTTTCTTGAGATTTCCGGTCATAAAGGAGTGGTTGTAGGCATAGCCATCTACTTCTCCAAATGAGGTCGCTACGATTCCCAAACTCAGGCTAAAAAAAGGCACGATGAAGACATTTTTTACCGATGCTGGTAAAAATCCCGTCACCAATGTCGTGAGGATAAAGGGCACCAGGGTACTCAAGCGCCAGACTGAATTGTCAATCAAGCGACGTAAAACCGTCATCAAAAAGATTCCCAGCATAAAGGCCAGCATCGTGGCTAACTTCACTTCTACATCTGAGATCTGCTGGCCAATCAAACCAACCGATAGAAAGACCACATTTCCCGTCTGGCCTGCCGCCAAGGTCCCACCCCGACAAATAAAGGTATAAGCATCTGAAAAACCAGCACACATGGTCAATAAACAAGCGAACGCCTTGGTCCGCGAATGAAACTCCCTTTTCATTTCCATTCTCCCTAAGAAAAAGAGGGAGTGATACAGAACGTTCCCAAACGTCACGAGTACCTCCCCCGCAAGGCTGATCCAGAAGTCTTCCAAGCTTAAATAGCAAAATCAGCCACTGCGTTATTCCGTCACTCCTCCTATCCGTAGACACTTGGTGACCAGTTGCCCTTCTTCTCTCTTTTTTTATTTTCCCTCACGCGCTTCGTTGAGGATTTTCTCAATCTTGGTTGTGATCAAATCAATCGCTACCGTGTTGGTCACTCCTTCAGGAATGATCACGTCCGCATAGCGCTTAGTTGGCTCAATGAACTGATGGTACATGGGCTTCACCACTCCAAGGTACTGCTCAATAACGCTATCGAGACTCCGTCCACGCTCCTCCATATCGCGCTTGATCCGGCGAATGATCCGAACATCATCATCCGTATCCACAAAGATCTTGATATCCATCAAGTCTCGAAGGCGCTTGTCTTCAAGGACCAAGATCCCTTCCACGATAAAGACATCTTGAGGTTCCTGACGATAGGTCTTGCTGCTGCGCGTATGCTCTGCATAGTCATAGGTTGGGATATCCACCGGACGACCTGCCAAGAGTTCATTGATCTGCGCAATCATCAAGTCCGTATCAAAGGCAAAAGGATGGTCATAGTTGGTCTTGATCCGCTCCTCAAAGGTTAAATGACTCTGGTCCTTGTAATAAGAATCATGCTCAATCATAGCAATCTTTTCATTCGGAAAATTAGCCAAAATGGCACGAGACACGCTGGTTTTTCCACCACCAGAACCACCAGTAACACCAATAATAATAGGTCTATTTTGCATTTTCTACTCCATTACCTCTAATCGCTTGAAAAGGTCCTAACCTCTCCACTACATCTTATTCATTTTACCATATTTTTGCCTAGACTTGAATCATTTTTCCCGATGAAATTTGGACTAGAAAAGGACCTTGCGGTCCTTTGATTATTTCACTTTTTCTAATTTTGCGGCAAATTCATTCCCACCATGTAAGACGAGTATATTTTTTCCACCGTTGACAGGTACGAAACAATAATTTGAATTAGCTTGTATATAGACTTCCTTCGCGCTCTTCACTTGATAGCCTTCTGATTTCACCGCTTCTTGAATTACTTCAAATGTGTGTTCGATCTCTTCTTTAGAAGTCGTGTCTCCATCATACTTTTCTGAATCAGCTAGAGAATAGAATGCGTAAGCCTTGCTATCGTAATACTTATCACTAATAATTCCGTGATCTGAAATCTGAACAGTTGTATTACTTCCTTCTGTCACATTCTTCCATTTTCCAACCATGGCCTTTGGTGTTTCAACCTTGTGATAGACCAAATTATCTTCAAAGTTTCCTTTGTATGATTTATAAGTTTTCAAGTCGAATAAATCATTTCTTAAAATAATATTGCTTCCATCTTTTTGGAGCAAGTTATAACGTGTGTTCCCACCAGACTTAATAACAACTATTTCCGTCGTCTTCAGGTTAAATTTCTTATCGACATCCGCAAGTGAATGCAAGTCAGATGCATTCAACAAAGAAAGTGCTGTATTAAATTCTTTTTTCGCTTCATTGCCCTTGAGAACCTTTTTGATGGTCTCATCGCCATTGACTCTTTGTTTCTTTCCGCTTAGTTCATAAGTGACCGGACTTGAATCCGTATCTCGCAACCAAACGCCATCTACACTTGGTCCACCTGAAAAGAAAAAGAACCAAGCAAAAGCAATCACTGCGACAAGTCCTCCAACTGCGCCCCCAATCTGTGCTTGTTTATTGAAAGAAAATGTCAATTTTTTCGGTCTTGGAACAGGTTGCAAGGTTTTCGCAGATGGTTGTGGTTGGACAAAAGCAGTCTGCTCTTGTGAAAGAGGTGCGCTAGGTGCAACAGGTGCTTCTTGAGCTGGAGCCTGCGCTTCAATTGTTGGAGTCGTTGCTTCTTTGCGCTCTACGACAAACTCCCCTTTTTCACGCGCTTCTTGAAATTCTTGCATACTTGGCTTACGACCATTGATCGCTTCAAAGTATTCAACCCAATCTTTTTGATTCATAATATCCCCCTTATTGATTCATCATAAAAACTAATCATAGTATACCACAAATCAATGGTATATTTTGTGATTTTCAGAAAATAAAAGAAAAGGACCTTCCGGCCCTTCTGATTTAGTTCACTTTTTCCAATTTTTCAAATAAATGATAGTCTTCTGTGAAAACAAGAACTGTCTTTCCTCCATTTACAGGGATATAATAAAAATCAGATCCTAGTTGCTTGTACACGTCTTTCATACTATTTAGCTGATAATCTTGAAAATCCACCGCATCTTGAAGATCCTCAAAGTCCTCTTTCACTTTGTCAGCTGTCTTTTCCTGATCAAACTTAGTTGAAGGCATCTTTTGGAGCTCTTCTAGGGTATAAAAAGCCGTACCTTCGCTGCTATCAAATTCACTATAAGTAAGAATTCCACGATCATTTAATTCAAGGTAATTGGTTTCATCGTCATAAGAACGTTCAATTTTCCATTTCCCAACTAACACTTTAGGAATTTCTGTCTTGTGAAAAATAGCATTTTTCTTAAAGCTCTCTGAATGATCACTATAGGTCACCAAATCCATCAAGTCATTAGCTAAAATCACATTGGTCCCATTGCTTTGGAGTAGATTATAAACAAGCCCATGCTCGTCTTTGATGATGACAACTTCCCTCGTGTGGAGGTCTAATTTCCTATCAACATCAGCTAAAGTTTTCAGCTTGGAGTAGTTTAACTGGTTTAAAGCTTTCTGAAACTCTTGTTTTGCTTCATTTCCTTTATAAACTTTTTCAATCTTATACTTACCATTAGATCGTGGCTCTTCTTGATTTAATTCATAAACTACTGCTGTTGAATCAGAAGGCCCAACCCAAATTCCTTCCAAACTTGGAGTCGGTTGGAAGAAAAAGAAGTAAGCCAGTACAATAAAGGCTAGTATTCCTACACCTGATAAAACCCATTTTGTCTGCTTATTCCATTTCACACCAAAGCGTTTGATAGCTGGTGCCACATGCCTCGACTCTACTTGCGATGGCATTTGAACCTGCTCACTCTTCTCTGGTGAGAATACCGCTGATGGAACTTGTGCTTCAGGATCGTTCTCTTTTCGTTCCACTACAAACTCACCATTCGCTCGTGCATCTTGAAACTCTTGCAGACTCGGCTTCCGGTTATGGAGTGCTTCAAAATAGTCAACCCAATCTTTTTGATTCATCTATTCCTCCTAATCGATAATTGTTTTCAAACTGATCCTATTATACCATACATAGAAGATCTCTCACTCATTTTCAGAAAATAAAAGAAAAAAGTCCAAGTAGTTTTCCACTTGGACTTTCTTCCTTATTTCAAAACTTTTTGTGTTTTCGCGTAGTTGGCTTCTACAGCTTCTTTTTCAGCCTTCCACCAATCTTGGTGGTCTGTGTACCACTTGATGGTATCTTCCAAACCTGCTTCGAAGTTTGTGAATTGTGGTTCCCAACCCAATTCTTCACGCAATTTGGTTGAATCGATGGCGTAACGCAAATCATGACCAGCACGGTCTGTTACACGGTCGTAAGCATCTTTTGGTTGACCCATTTTTTCAAGGATCAATTCAAGCACTTCTTTGTTGTTCTTTTCACCATCGGCACCGATCAAGTAAGTTTCTCCGATACGGCCTTTAGTGAGGATAGCCCAAACACCAGTTGAGTGGTCGTTGGTGTGGATCCAGTCACGGACGTTCTTCCCTTCACCATAAAGTTTTGGCTTGATGCCAGACAAGATATTGGTGATTTGACGTGGGATGAATTTTTCGATGTGTTGGTATGGCCCGTAGTTGTTTGAACAGTTTGAAATCGTTGCTTTGACACCAAATGAACGTACCCAAGCTTTCACAATCAAGTCTGAAGCAGCCTTAGTTGATGAATAAGGTGATGATGGGTTGTATTTGGTTTCAGCAGTGAATTTTTCACCAGGACCTTCCCCATGTCCAGGAAGATCTTCGCGCAATGGAAGGTCTCCATACACTTCGTCTGTTGACACGTGGTGGAAACGAATGTCGTATTTACGAGCCGCTTCCAAGAGTGTGTATGTTCCAACAAAGTTTGTGTAGATAAATGGAGATGGATCTTTGAGGGAGTTATCATTGTGGCTTTCAGCCGCATAGTGGACAATGGCATCAGCCTTGGCAGCCAATTTGTCAACTAATTCAGCATCAGCGATGTCCCCCACAACCAACTCGACACGATCTCCAAGGATTTCTTCGATATTGGCACGGTTTCCAGCATAAGTAAGTTTATCAAGGACAGTCACATGCACGTCTGGATGGTTGTTGTATACATAGTGGACGAAGTTTGAACCGATGAAACCAGCTCCACCGGTTACGATGATATGTTTATATTCTGACATTTTTTCTCCAAATAATTTTTAGTTTTGATTGTTCCTTTAGTTAGTGAGGCAAGCCAGCAACCTTTCGGTTTCATGGCTAAATCCGAAGCCGAAATCTCCGGATTTCCCTACAAGATTCCCTGAGGGAATCTTGTTTTCACTAGGGCAGAAACTCTCTTATAACGCTCCTTGCAGTCGCGATATTGCTACGCAAAGTTCGTTTTTACAAATCTTCTGCTTTTAGGGGTTTGACATCTTTGAGCAGTGGGTGGTTCTTGTCTGCTTCTGAGACTTCTGCTTCTTCCAAGTTTTCCCATTGGATGTCTAGGCTTGGGTCTGCGTAGTTGACAAAAGCATATTTTGGTTTGAGTTCCAATGCCCAGTAATCATTGACTAAGTATGTATAGGCAACTTTGTCTGTCAAAACTTGGAACCCATTGGCTACACCACGAGGGACGAAGATGCCTTTTGAAGCATCTATCACGGTTTGGTAGGTGTTTCCAAAGGTCTCGCCTTCACGAAGGTCTACCCAAGTTCCAAGAACCTTGCCTTCATCTGCTACAGAGATGTACTTGTCCCAAGGCTCTGCATGCAAGCCACGCAAAACATTCTTACGAGAGAATGAAATATTGTTTTGCAACTTACCTTCCGCAAAGAAGCTTTCAGGGAAACCAAGGGGAAGCATTTTCTCTTTTTGGAAGTTTTCTTTAAACCAACCACGGTTGTCCCCGCGCACTGGAATATCAAACTCCATCAAGCCTGGGATGGCTTCAATTTTGCGAGCTGCTAATTCTTTTTCGAAAAATTGTTCTGTCATTAAGCTTCTCCAATCAAACGGAGCAAGTATTGTCCGTATTCGTTTTTCTTCAGTGATTGCGCTAATTCATGGACTTGTTCTTTGGTGATATAACCCATGCGATAGGCGATTTCCTCAAGGTTAGCCACTTGGACATTTTGCAAGCGTTGAACAGTTTCGATATATTGAGAAGCTTGCAAGAGGCTTTCGTGAGTTCCAGTATCCAACCAGGCAAAACCACGACCCATGAGCTCAACAGAGAGATCTCCACGCTCCAAATAGGCCTTGTTAACATCTGTGATTTCAAGCTCCCCACGAGGACTTGGTTTGATGTTTTTGGCAATTTCTACCACATCATTGTCATAGAAGTAAAGTCCTGTCACCGCAAAGTTGGATTTTGGATGTTCTGGTTTTTCTTCGATAGAGATAGCGTTCATATCCGCGTCAAACTCTACCACACCAAAGCGTTCTGGATCTTTGACTTGGTAACCAAAGACAGTCGCTCCTTTTTCCTTTGCTTCTGCCCGTTGCAACATCTTGGTTAAGCCGTTTCCGTGGAAGATATTGTCCCCAAGGATGAGGGCAACATGATCGTCACCGATAAAGTCTTCCCCAATGATAAAGGCTTGCGCCAAACCATCTGGACTTGGTTGCTCTGCATAAGAGAGAGAAATTCCTAGCTCAGAGCCATCTCCAAGAAGCTCTTCAAAACGAGGAAGGTCTTGAGGAGTCGAGATGATCAGGATATCTTTGATCCCAGCCAACATAAGGGTTGACAGCGGATAGTAGATCATTGGTTTGTCATAAATGGGCATCAACTGCTTAGAAGCCGCACGTGTCAATGGATACAAGCGAGTTCCTGAGCCCCCTGCTAAAATAATACCTTTCATAATGTTAGGCCTTTCTACGTAGTCATTACCCTTATTTTATCATGTTTATATAAAAAAGTCACCTTGCATTTGTGTTACAAGGTGATGACAGGAGATGAGAGTTGTAGAATTGTTAGCATTGGTCTTACTCATGATTCAAATAGATTACTGCTCCTTGACTGAGCCGTCTGAAAATCTTACCTTGTAGTTGAGCACACTCAACCACTGCGTCTTGCTCGACAATCCAAAGACAATTGAGAGGCTAGGACTTTTGTCCCAGCCTACTTCTTCACATACTGATCAACTGGATAATCTGCTGGATCTAAGCGCAGGTTTCCTCCTACCACGAGTTGGGCTAGATGCCAACCAATGAGGGGACCTGTTGTGAGGCCAGACGAACCAAGTCCACTGGCAACATAGAGGCCTGCTTGATCAGGAACAGCTCCCCAGAATGGTGAAAAGTCACTGGTGTAGGCACGAGTTCCCACGCGCTCCCCGATAACTTCCGCTTGAGCGAGTTCAGGATAGTAGGTCAAGGCTTCTGTTTCCATCTGATTCAGCAAAGCCTGATCCACTGTCAGGTCAAAGCCCATCTCATTTTCATGGGTCGCTCCCATACTGATCTTGCCATTGTGGAAGGGAATGATATCCAGCTCTCCTTCAGGCATGACCACCGGATAATCATCAGTATCTACATCTAGCTGATAATCCCGCAGTTGCCCCTTTTGCGGACGGACATCAACTTGGTAGCCAAGCGACTCGAGCATTTGCCCCAACCAGGCTCCTGTTGCCAGGATGACTTGGTCATAACTTTCTCCTGCAATCTGATAGCCATCACTTGAGACTGAGAGAGCAACCTCTTCCTGGACCACTCTTGCCCCACTTGCCTGAAGAAGGGTTTCAGTCAATTGTGCTCCCTCCACATGAGCACCACCTGAGGCATAAAGAAGCTTTTCAAAGCCTTGTAGACCTGGGAATTGTTGCCCCACTTCTTCTTTGGTCAAGATCGCCAAGTCTCCAATCAAGGGAGATTCTTCCCGACGACTCTGCGCCAACTGATAGAGTTCCTCTAATTTTTCCTCCTTTTTCTTAAGGAGATAGACCCCGGTCTGCTGGTAAAAATCTGTTTTAATTCCGTCCTTGGCCAGGTCTTCTACCAATTCTTGGTAAAAATCTGCTCCCAGACGAGCTAGGCGATACCAAGCCTTATTCCGCCGTTTGGAAAACCAAGGGCTGATAATGCCAGCGGCCGCCTTAGTCGCTTGGCCGACACCATGGTCATAGACGGTCACATCCACTTGTGCTTCTTTGGATAAATAATAGGCTGCAGTGGATCCTACGATCCCTGCACCGATAATGGCAACTTTCATCATGACCCCTTAGATATGATAAAAAGGATTGGTGCTGGCTTGACTACCAATCACTTCAATCTCCCACGCTTCCTCAGCCTTCCACTGATTGAGCTTATCTACTAGTTTCGACACAAAGAGAACTTCGATATGGTGACCTGGGTCCAAGGCCAAGAGGCCATCGCTCAGCATGTCTTGAGCCGTATGGTAGTAGATGTCTCCTGTGATATAGACCTCTGCCCCCTTAGCAAGAGCATCCTTGTAAAAGGACTGACCACTTCCTCCACAGATGGCGACGCGCTCAATGACCCGATCCAAATCCTCCTGATCATAACTGACTATGCGCAAAGCATCTAAGCCAAAGGTCTCTTTAACCTTGCTAGTCAACTGTCCAAAGGTTTGAGTAGCTACCCGACCGATGCGACCAATTCCGAGCCCTTCTCCCGTCATACTGAGGGGTTCTGTATCTTCAATGTCCAAGAGCTGGCAGAACCAATCGTTGAGACCATCTGAGACAATGTCAATATTAGTATGGCTGACGTAGACTGCGATATCATGCTTGATCAAATCGATATAAATCTGATTTTGGGCCCGATCGGCTACCAAATCCTTAATCGGACGGAAAATGGGCGCGTGCTTGACGATGATCAAGTTCACTCCATGGGCGATAGCTTCCGCAACCGTCTGCTCGCGGATATCTAGGGCCACCATGACCTTATGGATGTCTTTTTGCAGCGTACCGACCTGTAGCCCACGGACATCTCCCTCCATGGAAAGCTCCTGAGGACAGTAGTCTTCATAGCGTTTGATGACTTCACTTGCTAACATGTAGAACCTCCTTGATGTGAGCGATGCGCTCTTCTAACGATGCTCTGGCAGATTGATTCTCAACTGGGACCTGCTCCAAGGCAAAACTTAATTTCTCTACTTCCTTGGACCACTTTTGGACAAACGCTGGAGCTTGCTCCTGCATCAAATAGGGACCAAAGCGTAGTTCCTTGGCTGACAACTCTTGAGAACCCTGTTCCACCACGAGGATCTCATAGAACTTCTCATTTTCTTCCAAGATAGCTTCATCAACAATGCGAAAATCATGCTCTACTAGCCAAGCCCGCAGTTCATCTTCCCGATTATTGGGCTGGAGGACCAAGCGAGAGACATTGGCTAATTTCTCAAGACCTGCCGCTAAGATATCTGCAATCAAGCGTCCCCCCATGCCAGCAATGGTAATACAGGAAATGCCATCTGTTGGTTCAAATGCAGCCAAACCATTGGCCAGACGGACCTCGATCTTGTCCTCTAAACCATTATCGGCGACATTTTGCAGGGCAGACTGATAGGGCCCCTCTACCACTTCCCCTGCAATGGCAGCCTCAATCTTACCTTCCTGTAAAAGGGCGATTGGGAGATAGGCATGGTCACTCCCCACGTCCAACAGACGCGCTCCAGCTGGGACGAAGCTAGCCACCAAGTCCAAGCGATTTGATAATTTTGTAAATTCCATGTGCTACTTTCTAAACTTTTATTCCACCCTTTAGTATACCATGTTTGCACCATTAAAAAAAGGCGCAACGGCGCCTTTTCATTATGCATCAATTTCCTTATATTCTACTTCCAAGCCACGTTTCACAGCTGGGCGATTGGCAATTTTCTCTGTCCAAGCTTGCAGATGCTTGTATTCCTTCACATCCAAGAAAATCCCTGCACGGTCCCAGACCTTGTCTTGAGCTAGACGGCCATACCAAGACCAGATGGCAATATCTGCAATGGTATAGTCATCCCCTGCGATATAAGGTTTAGTGGCCAATTCTTTGTCCAGTAAGTCCAATTGACGTTTGGCTTCCATGGCAAATCGGTTAATGGCATACTCGATTTTCTCCGGCGCATAGTGGAAGAAATGACCAAAGCCTCCCCCTAGGAAAGGTGCAGCCCCTGTCTGCCAGAAGAGCCAGTTGAGCACTTCTGTCCGTTTAGCCCGATCAGTCGGGATTAATTTGCCAAATTTCTCCGCTAGATACAGGAGGATATTGGCCGATTCAAAGACACGAATGGCTTGATCGCCTGATTGATCCAACATGGCCGGAATTTTCGAGTTTGGATTGATGGCTACAAAGTCACTACCAAACTGATCTCCCTCACCAATCTTGATCCGATAAGCGTCATAGCCTGCATCCACTCCCAGCTCTTTCAATTCCTCCAGCATAATGGTAGCCTTGATCCCATTGGGTGTTGGAAGGGTATAGAGTTGGAAAGGTTGATCGCCTTTTGGAAGAGTTTGTTCAAAGCGGGCACCTGCTGTTGGTTGGTTCAAGCCACCCCAGGCTCCTCCCATTTGACTTGGTGCTTCCCATACTTCTGGTAATTGATAGTTTGACATCTTTCTTCTCCTTTATTTCGCTACTCCTAGCATATCAAATATTGGGTTCCCTTTCAAAGATCTGCTACGCGAAGGCTACTTGACTTTTTTTGTCAAAATGATAGTATAGAAAAAATACAATTTTAAGGAGAAAATCATGTCCACGATCGATTTTCATAGTTTGGCAAAGACAGAACTTCACTGTCACTTAGACGGTTCCTTGTCGCTTCCAATCATTCGCCAGTTGGCAGCTATGGCCAATATTGACCTACCCGCTAGCGATGAGGAGCTCAAGCACCATGTCACTGCGCCTGCCCACTGTGAGAATCTTTTGGACTATTTAGAGGCTTTTGACTACATTAGGCCCCTCCTTCAAACCAAGGAAGCCTTGACGCTTGCTGCTTACGATGTGGCCAAGCAAGCTGCTCTCGAAAATGTCCTTTATATTGAGGTTCGTTTCGCACCAGAATTGTCCATGGACCAAGGGCTTACCGTTCCAGAAACTATCGATGCTGTCTGCGATGGTCTACGCCAAGCCCAGGAGGAATTTGGCATTGTTGCAAAAGCCTTGGTCTGCGGCATGCGCCAGTCAGATCAAGAAGTCACCTCTCGCATTCTTGCAGAAGCCAACCAAGTTAGCGATCAGGATTTTGTTGGTTTTGACTTTGCCGGGGATGAGCACAACTACTCTCCAGAAGATATTCGACCTTTAATCGAGCAAGTCAAGAGTTACCATCGGCCCATGACGCTTCATGCAGGTGAGTGTCATTGCCCACACTTTGTTGCCCAATCGATTGCATTTGGAATCAAACGCAATGGCCACGTGACGGCTCTATCTCATGAACCAGCCTTACTCCAATCCTTTATTGAAAATGAGGTCACTGGTGAACTCTGCTTGACCAGCAACCTCCAAACAAAAGCAGCGCCGACTATAGAAGATTTCCCTTATCTGAAGATGAAAGCAGCCGGAGCTCGGATCAGTATCAATACCGATAACCGGACTGTATCTGATACCGATCTTACCAAGGAATATGCCCTCTACCATCAGCATTTCCAAACCAAGGAAACTGACTTTTACCAACACAATATCGATGCCATCCAGGCTTCCTTTGCTAGTGAGGAGGAAAAACAAGAACTCCTTACCAAACTAAAAAAAGCCTACGCGGACTATCTATAAACGAAAAAAACTAGCACTTTTATAAAGTACTAGTTTTTTTAATCTTTCCACAAATCCATGGCCTTCAAGAAATCGTCTGAAACGGTCACATTGCGTGGGTTGGCTTGCTCGCGTTCTTGTAGTTTCGCTTCTACTTGGGCCAGGCTGTTGATGCCTTCACTGCGCCAGTTGCGTAAAATGGCTTGGATATATTTCCAGTGAGGCTTGCCGTTAAAGACAGCTTCTCGTAATGCTGCCTTGATCACATCTGGATCTGTCTGATCCTCGCGCACAGTCTTGGTCAGGTCTTCAATCTCAAAAGGCGTCAAGAGTCGTCCCAGTTCTTGTTGGAAGGTTTCCACTAAGTCCTTGATGACATTTCCCTTAGCAGGCGCGCTTTGTGCCTTCCCTTGTGATTGGGCTTCTAAAATCTCATCCAAGCGCTCCAGGGCAATGGTCGCATCAAAGATGGCTTCAATCTCACCATTGAGCTCAATGGTCCGGTATTGAAGGAGTCCCTTAGTAGTCAAATTGGACATAATCCGATTGACCTCTGTCACCGTTTTTCCCAGATGACTAGCAATCTGATTGGGAGTTAAGGCCTCTTGGCCGGTCGTATTTTGAAGGAAGAAAAACTGCCAAACCAAGTAGTCATCTGCTTGGTCAAACAACTCATGATAATGAAAAAGCAAGGCACTCGGAAGAACCAAGTTGCCATACTTAAATGCTTGTGAATATGTCATAATTCCCCTTTATAGGTAACCATAAAATGAAATATCTTTTTCCAATTCTTCCAAGCGGTAAGGTGTTTCTTGATAAACCGCATAGTTGATCCAATTACTAAAGAAGGTCGTTGCAGCTAGATTCCAACGAATGCGAGGCTCTGTATTAGCGTCATCCCCATCAAAATAATTCTTGGGAACATCCGGATCCAAGCCTGCCTTGACATCTCGGTGGTATTCTTTTGCCAGTGTATCGCGATCATATTCCAGATGGCCAAAGCTATAGACCTCACGCATATCTGGACTAGCAATGATGGAAAGCCCAACTTCATTTCCCTGAGCGATCACTTGAAGATTGCTCTTTTCAAGGACTTCCTTCAAAGGAATATCTGTATAGCGAGAATGAGGGGCAAGGAAGCGATCGTCAAAGCCTCTCATGAGCAGACTATCGGGACGCACCACTGCTTGGTCATAGATACCCGATAGCTTGTCACAGAGCTCTACTTTTTGAATCCCGTAACGGTGGTACAGTCCAGCCTGGGCTCCCCAACAAAGGTGCAAGGTAGAAAAGACATGCCGCTTGGACCATTCAAAGACCTGGGTCAATTCTTCCCAGTAGTCCACTTCCTCAAAGTCCATCTTTTCGACAGGCGCCCCCGTCACAATCAAGCCGTCATAGTAATTATCCTTGATATCCTCAAACGTCTTGTAGAAGCTCTCCATATGCTCTGCCGCTGTATTCTTAGACTCATGGCTAGTCATATAGAGGAAATCTACATTGATCTGCAAGGGCGTATTGGCCAGGAGGCGTAGCAGTTGAGTCTCAGTTGCTTCCTTAGTCGGCATGAGATTCAAAATCAGAACATTTATAGGACGAATATCTTGGTGAGTTGCTCGAACATCATCCATGACAAAAATATTTTCTGAACGAAGAATATCTACTGCAGGTAATTTTTTATCTAGTGTAATTGGCATAAAAAGCTCCCATCGTGCAAGTTCTTAACTAACATTATATGATAGGAGCTTATAGTTTTCAATTATGGTTTTTCTGTAGCCAGTTATAGTATTAGACTATATTAGTAATGCATCAAGACTTTGTAGTCGTAATCGCCGATCGCTTCGCGACCTTTCAATTCATCCAACTCGATCAAGAAGGCACAACCTGCAACGACCCCACCGAGTTTTTCGATCATTTCGATGGTTGCTTTCACCGTACCACCAGTCGCCAAGAGGTCATCAACGATGAGGACACGTTGACCTGGTTTGATAGCATCGGCGTGCATGCAGAGGGTATCAACACCGTATTCTTTTTCGTAGTCAGCAGAGATGACTTCTCGTGGCAATTTACCAGGCTTACGAACAGGCGCAAATCCAATTCCCAACTCAAAAGCGACAGGACATCCAACGATGAACCCACGCGCTTCAGGACCAACGATCATGTCGATCTTCTTATCCGTCGCGTATTGAACGATTTCACGAATCGCATAACTATAAGCATTGCCATCTGCCATCAAAGGGCTGATATCACGGAAGGTAATTCCTTCTTGTGGATAGTTTTCAATGCTTGCAATGTAATCTTTTAAATTCATGGTTAACTTTCTTTCATAAAAAATTTTTTACATTCCATTATATCATGAATTCTACTAACTTGCATCATTTTTTGCCAAATCATTTTCCCAAGCCCCCGCGTCAAAAGCAAAAATCCCACATCTAAAAAAAGATGTGGGATTGAATCCGAAAAAAACTTACTATTCTTCTATCAATTTGTTGTATTCAATTTTCATATCCCCTAAGTTTTTCAAGGAATAGCGGGAGCTTCCATTCTTGAACCAAGTACCCAGGATATATTGCTCGGCGACCTTCTTGCTTTGGTCTCGAAGCCAAGCACGGTCTTTGCCATAGGTGGCAAGTTGATCAAGAAGTTGCTGGTCTTTATAGATTTTGTTATCTGTTTCTAGATATACTTTTTCTTGCACTATAGCTTTTTTATGAGAGTCATAAACAAATCCAAATCCAATCATGGTTTTACTAGCCAACTCATGATCATACAAATATAACCAATCAGAAGTTCCCTTAAATACCGTTACAGAAAGATGTTGCTTATCATTGACAATATTTTTGGAAAAAGAGAAAGTTTTATGTCCTTCACCCTCTTGAAAAGTATCATCACTTCCAATGATCTGCGTATAAGGCCTAAACATCACATAGCGCATCATCCCACCATTTTCGGAGTAGTTAATTTCTTCCATGGGGTTCTTCAAGCTCAGGTAGATTCCCAACCAATAAAGAGCAACAAGCAGGAAGGGGCTGAGCCAGAGGAATTTTTTTAGGTATCTTTTCATGAGGCCTGACCTGTCAGGTAGTCGTAGATTTCACGAACTGTTCCAAGGGCCATCAACTCCTGCTCTTTCACCGTTTGTCTGAGGTTTTGGTAGATGCTACTTTCTGCGATTTCGCGTTTTTCTGCTTCTTTATTGACCTTCATGATGCCATTTTCAATGGTCACAAAGCCCAGCTCTTGGAAGATCTGAATCATTTTGACCAGGAGGATCTGCTGGATTTTGAGATAGGCTGCTAGGTCTTTGAGTTTATAGCGGACATCAAACTCTGGGTACTGGTAGATGGTTTTATAGAGTTTGGCATACTGGTCCCTGCTACCGTATCCTGTCAGATAGTAGGCTTTGGCGATCTCATTTTTGAAATAGACAGCCTGGAAATCATGCTCTTGGAAAATTTTCCGTAATTCCTCTAAATTCTCAGGGATATTTCCAACCACTACAGCAGATGCCCCAGATAGATCTGGCAATTCTTTAGTAAAATCCAGAACGGGAACACCTGCGGGGAGGCTGACATTTTTAGAGCGGATATTAAAGAGCTGCACGCCGTCCACACGCGCATCAACCAACATGAGCTGAAGGGTTGTTTGGCCATTCCATTGGTTGACCGACAACTGCACGGCTAGCTCTAGGTCTTGCGCTTGCGCAAACTCTGCCTCTAAACTTCCCAAGCCAAAGGCGACCACCTCAAAGGTAGCATCTTCTTGAGAGATCTTGAGTTTCAAGTGGGTATTGCCAGCTCCCATCGAGCGTGCCCCTTCTACCTTGAAATTACGGACCAGAAAGACTGGTTTTTTATTGTCAATGCCAAAAGGACTCAAGCGATCAAAGCTTTTCAAGGTTTCAAGCGTTAGCTCTGTTAGATGCAGTTCCTCGTCGATGGCTAAGCTAGACTTGCTGCTGAGATCAATCTCTTGTTCTGCAATGTAATCCGTAAGGGCCTGAGACAAGGCAGGGAGTTGGTCCACATCTAAGGTCATCCCTGCTGCACCGGCATGCCCGCCAAAGGCGACAAAGAGCGACCGGTGGGGATCGAGGGCATCAAAGATATTGACCGACTCAGGACTCCGAGCGCTTCCTTTAGCACGCCCATCTTCGATGCTTAAAACAACTACTGGCTGATGAAGCTCTTCTAATAGACGGCCAGCTACAATACCAAGGACCCCTGGATTCCAGCCTTCCTTGGCCAAGACTTGGGCGGACAAGCTCGGATCGACCATAGTTTTAGCTTCGTCATAGATGCTTTGGACAATTTCTTTACGTTCTTCATTCTTTTGATGAATCATGAGGGCAATCTCGTGCGCCTCTTCATCGTCAAAGCCAGTCAGTAGTTCAATGGCCGGATTGGGATCATCGAGGCGGCCAAGGGCATTGAGACGAGGAGCAATCTGAAAACCAACCGTTTCTTCATTGACATCCTCCGGACGAATCCCTGCGATCTCCAAGAGCTCCTGCAAGCCCATGCGCTGGGTATGTTGGAGAACACCCAGACCGTATTTGACCAGGATCCGATTCTCATCTGTCAGGCTGACCATGTCAGCAATGGTCCCAATTGCTACCAAGTCTAAGAGATCGACTGGTACTTCCTCTAAGAGGGCACAGGCCAACTTAAAGGCCACACCACATCCTGCTAGATAATGGAAGGGATAATCCGCATCTGGATGCTCTGGATGAATGATCGCATATGCATCCGGTAAAACCTCTGGCATAGAGTGGTGGTCGGTCACGATAACATCGACTCCCATCGCTTGGGCCATGGCAATGGCTTGATTGCCCGCGACCCCATTGTCCACCGTGACAATCAGGGAAATGCCTTGCTGCTCGATAAAGTATTTGTAGACACTCTCATTGGGACCGTAGCCGTCTGTAAAGCGGTTAGGTAAGTAGACTTGCACCTCTGCACCCATCTGCTCCAAGGTTTCCTTCATAATAGAGGCCGAGGTCATCCCGTCCGCGTCATAGTCTCCGTAGATGAGGATCTGCTCATAATCTTCGATGGCCCGTCGGATGCGCTCCACTGCCTTGTCCATATCATGGAGCAAATAAGGGTCGTGTAGCTTCTCCAGCTTGGGTTCTAAAAAGTCTTCTAAATCCTCTTTGGTCTGAATGCCACGCTCATACAGCAAGGTTGCTACGGACGCTTCCAGGCCTGCTTTTTTGGCAAGGGCTAAAAAGGCCTCATCTGCACTTGGCGAAGCTAACTGCCAATCGTATTTTGAAGTGATCATCTAGCTTTTGGTCTCCTCTTTTTCTTATCTGAATATTATAACATGAAAGGCTAAAATGGCGGGAAATAAAAGGTCGACTTATACAAAAACCAAAATCAACATTTTTCGTTATTTTTGTTGCATTTAACTTGACTTATCATACTAAAAGAATATAATAATGATGATAATAATCTTTTAAATATGCAATGGGATGATTATTCTGTTAAAATTTGCAACGTTTATTATCACTTTAACATTATGACGCTTGTCATTTCCCTTGTTTTTCTATCTAAACAAACGTAGTTAGAGGGTTTGAGCTGATTTTGTCGGTGGGTTTGTTTTCTTTTAATGCATAAAGAGGAGCATATAATTCATCGATCTATCCTAAACTGAGGCAGCTGGTTTCATGGAGTAGAAATTAGAAGCCTTTCTATTTTGGGATATATCACTATATAGAAAAGCTTCGGAAAGGGCAGGCAGAAGAAAGGAAATGAGGCCAATTGAAATCTCTTTATAAAAAGATAGTTGCATTTGTAGCTATCATCGGTGTGGTAGCCTTGGGCTTGTCTGTGATCAAACCCGTAAGCGCGGCCACTGTTTCACCAACCGTCACCAACTTAAAGGCCCAAACAAATGGACAAAAGGTTACCTTTTCATTTGACTGGGATTTAACTGGTAAATCAGTTAAAGACGGTGATACATTTACTATTGACGCTCCAGAAGGTGTTAATATCACTGAAATTGCAACTCAATCACTCCAAGCAAATGGAGCTGAAGTCGCAACCATTTCGATGACAAACAAAAAGATTACTTTCACCTTTAAAAAAGCAATCGAATCCATGAACCAAAACGTTAAGGGTGGTTTCTCATACAAAGCAGAATGGGATAGCACACCAGGAAATCCTGGCAACAAAACTGCCACTTCTAAGGTTGGTTCCGAATCCGTTGTCATCACACGTCCTGATGGTCCTGGCGTATTTGAATCAGTTTTAAATAAATACAACCTTACAGGTGACTATGTAGCTAAGACATTCAAATTAGATGTATCTGAAAACTATGCTTGGATGAATGTTGGAGATGACTACTATCTAACAAAATGGTTCATCCGTATCAACGGGGATGGTAAGAAACAAGCCATCACAAACCCTGTTGTGTCAGATAAAATCCAAGCTCCAGCAGTCGATTACTCAAAAATCACTTTTGCTCCTGCTGCAAACCACGCTGCAAATGAATTCTTTGTGGGAACTTACTTGAAACCTTCCTTTACTTTGAGAAAAGGTGGACAAGTGGTTGCTTCTGGTTGGGACTTCTGGAAACATGTGAAATTCGATGCGGACGGCAATGGATTTACTGTGAATTTATCAGATGTCAGTGATGTCTTTAAAACAGCATCTAGCGATGAATTGATCGTTGAATACCAAACATTAATTCCTAAGACAACTATCCGTGTTGATAACAACGCTACTTTGACTGCTGATGAAATCAAAACACCACAAACAGATCCTGCATTTTGGAACAATACAGAATTGAACTTCTGGGTAACTGGTGACAAGACTGTTACAGTTCAAAAAGAATGGGTTGGCGATAGCGAATCTGATCGTAAAGACATTACTGTTCAATTATTGGCCAATGGTCAAAAATTAGATGGAATGACTAAAACATTAACAAAAGATTCTGGTTGGTCTGCTGAATTTTCTAAATTACCAGGGATTAAAGATGGAAAACCTATTGTTTATACGGTAGAAGAAACGAATACACCTGATGGTTATACTTCAAAAGTTGAACCAATCAATGAATCGAATGTTATTAAAGTTGTAAACACTTCAAATAAACCAAAAGTTTCAAATGCTAAGGTGACCTTAAAACTTAATAAGGCATTTGAAGGTGGCGAACTCAAGGGCGATGACTTTGAGTTTGTTGCAAAAGATTCAAACAATAAAGTTGTTGGCACAACCAAGAACAAAAAAGATGGTTCAATTACTTTTGATAACATCACTGTAGACAAAGCAGGAACATTCAAATATACGATCACTGAAACAAAAGGTACGGACAAGAGCATTACCTACAGCGATAAAACCATCACGGCCACGGTTGTAGTGGTTGAAAAAGACAACGCCTTGGTTGTAGAACAAATCAGCTACTCTGATGGTCAAACTGACACAGATACGTTCACCAACAAAAAAGAAGCTCCTAAAACAGAAAGTGTAACAGCTACACTTCAAGTGAACAAGCTCCTTAAAGAAGGTGAAACAAACTTACCGTTGACAGATGATCAATTTGAATTTGTCTTGAAAGAAGGAAATAATACCCTTGAAACTGCTAAAAACAAAGCAAATGGTACTGTAACCTTTAAGGAACTTTCTTATACTGCAGAAGGAACACACACATACACCATTACCGAAAATAAAGGTACGGATGCTTCTATCAACTATAGCACACAAACCATCACTGCTACTGTTGAGGTGAAGAAAGTAAACGACAAACTCGTTGCTACTGTGACTTACTCAGGTGGGGATGCTGAAAAAGGAGATACGTTTACAAATACGAAAACACCTCCGACACCTGTTCCTCCAACAGTGAAACCAACGACAGCTCAATTCAAGGCTAAAAAAGTATTGGCGATCAATGGTTCGAGCGATCGTACATTGAAAGCAAATGAGTTTACTTTCCTTCTCAAGGATCAAGCTGGTACGCTCGTTGATACCAAGACAAATGGTGAGAATGGTGATATTCTCTTCAATCCAGTAAGCTTTAATGAAGCTGGTACGTTCACCTACACAATTACTGAACAAAAACCAGCTACACCAGAATCAGCAATCACTTATGATGAATCTGTTCATACTGTAACAGTGACTGTCACTAAGGATGCAAATGGACAATTGAATGCGGATGTGCAATACGACGGTAAAAAGAATACTCCTACTTTTACCAACACTTATACGCCTCCGACACCTGTTCCTCCAACAGTGAAACCAACGTCAGCTCAATTCAAGGCTAAAAAAGTATTGGCGATCAATGGTTCAAGCGATCGTACATTGAAAGCGAATGAGTATACTTTCCTTCTCAAGGATCAAAATGGTACGCTCGTTGATACTAAGACAAATGGTGAGAATGGTGATATTCTCTTCGATCCAGTAAGCTTTAATGAAGCTGGTACGTTCACCTACACAATTGTTGAACAAAAACCAGCTACACCAGAATCAGCGATCACTTATGATGAATCTGTTCATACTGTAACAGTGACTGTCACAAAGGATGCAACTGGACAATTGAATGCGGATGTGCAATACGACGGTAAGATGGAAACTCCTACTTTTACCAACACGTATACACCTCCAACACCTCCAACTCCAAGTGAAAAACAAATTACCACAAGCAAGATTTTAGAAGGTCGTGACCTTCAAGGTGGTGAATTTAGCTTTAACCTCTTGGACGAAAATGGAACTGTTCTTCAAACAAAACAAAATGCTGCAGATGGTACAGTGACATTTGATGCGATCGCCTACACGGAAGCGATGATTGGTACTCATAAATATACCGTTAAAGAAGTCGTACCAGCTGATAAGGCAAACATCCAATATGATGAAGGTCAAGTGGATGTCACAGTTACCGTCACAAAAGATGAAGCATCAAATGCTATCCAAGCAGTGGTTTCTTATGGTGACAAGAAAACCTTTATCAACAAGGTGATCCCACCAACTCCACCAACTATTGATATTCCTGAACTGAAACTCTACACCCTTAAGGTTCGTAAAGTGGATGAAAAGGGTAATTACCTAGCTGGTGCAGTATTTGGACTCTTTGAAGCAGATGGTGTGACACCTGTTGCCAACCCATATGGACAAGGCCAAGCGCAAGCAATTTCTGGTCAAGATGGACTTGCAAGGTTTGTTGGATTTGAAGCTAAAGAGTATGTCATTAAAGAGCTCTCAGCTCCAAGTGGTTACCAACTTTCAAATGAAGTCATCAAGGTTTCTGCAAGCGACTTTGCTTCAGCTAGCAATCTTGAAGTTGATAAAGGAAACGTGGTGAATAAACTTCTTCCACCTCCACCATCAACAGATAAACCGAAAGCATCAACACCTCCATCACCAAATGGAGATAAGCCTAAGCCTAGTGACAAACCTAAATCAAATGAAACTCCTAAATCTAGTGACAAGCCTAAAGAAGGTAAACGATCTCTTCCTTCAACAGGAACTGCAGATCATTTAGGACTTCTTGTAACTGGTTTGACATTCGTCGCTACAGCTATTGCTTCTATGAAACTTAAGAAGAAAGAAGACTTCTAAGCAACATGAAAGATCTAGTCAAACGTGACTAGATCTTTTTTTGTATCTGCTTCTCTTATTCTGGTTTGTTTTGCTCCTCATAAAAAATAACTTTACCATCTTTCACTTTGAAGGAATAACTGATGGAATCAGCGTAACTGCCTTTGGAATAGTAGAAATCATAGGCACCATCCGGTAGTTTGCTAGCGTCTAATTTTTTGGCTGCTGCTTTTAAGTCTTGTTCCTTAACGGAGACACCATCCTCTATATAAATAGTCATACGGATTAACTCTTGATCGATTAAGGTCTGAAAAGGGATTTGATAGTAACCAGCAAAGTCCTTTTTCCCTTCTTTGAGATTTTGACTTGCGATACTATCTAGAATTTGCTCCTTCTCATCACGGTTGGAGTTAGATAAAAAACCAAAGAAATTAATAGAAAGACCTAGAGATTGCTTCTTTAATTGACTCTCAATTTCCTTCTCCTTCTTTTGGACAGATTGCTGCTTCAAGTACGCTTCCTTATACTCTGGAAAATGGTCGCTAGTTGTATCTGTCCAATCATTATGAAACACCGTATCCGTTTCTAATGTCACTGTTTGTCCATCATAGGTTTTCTCAGAGTAGGTATAAGACACATGATAAGTTGGGATTTCCAAAGCTGTCCAATCCAGTTTGTTTATGGTCACATCCCCATGCAGACCAACCTTAGCAAGCTCACTGCTGACTACTTCCTTCGCCTTTTTATAATCACTCGGTTTCATGATCTTACAACTGGAAAGAAACAGGCAACAAAGAACAAGTGGAATTCCTACGAATAGTTTGAAATAATTGAGCTTCATAGCCTGACCTCCTTGCGAAATTCAACCTAATCCATTAATTTTTTATATCGTATGAGAACAATTTTTTAATATCTTCTTTCATCTTTTTATTAGGAATTTTCTCTAAATCCATATATTTGAAGAATTCTTCATCATTTTGAACGACATGAACCTTCCCATCTTTAGTATACTCAGCTGGTATGGTCAGATCACCGAAGGACTGACCAAAATCTCTAGAGACCACGTAGTTCTGTACTTCATATAAGCGTCTCAGCAATGAGAACTCTGTAGTATCCTGACTTTGATTTAATTCCTTTTTAAAATATTGGAAAAATTCTTTTTTATTATTCGCAAGATGCTCTTGCCCATCTTTTGAAAATTCTGCTGGTATCTTATGATACCGTAGGACATCATACCATCCACCTGAACGCTGCTCTGGAACTTTATAAAGCAGTTCCAAAAATGAAATATCAAAGTTGAGATCTTCTGGTCCGAGGAAGTATAGGTAGGCATTCTCCCCTTTTGTATATTCTTCACCCCATTTTACAGTAGTTGGATTATTCCCTTTGCTTAAAATCGAATATACTTTCGGATAGAGTGTTTTCAATGGGATGTCCTTAGTCTCATCACTACGATCTGTAAATAACAAACGTGAATGTTGGAGCTGCAATTGTCCTCTTTCAAAATTGTATTCAAATGGATGCAAGTCTTTGTCGTTTTCTCGACTTTCTTTTTGAACTTGTTTATAATCTTTGCCTGATGAGGTTTTCCAAGCGATCTTTCCATCCTTAACATTCATTAACCCTGTACGAGATTGATACTCTGTTTGTACATAGATATTTCCAGGTTCTACAATATATTTGTCTTTCTTATCGACAAGAATATCAATCGGAATGTATGTTTCTCCATCATCTGTATCCAACAACATAGAAGAAACTTTAACAGATACGGGGATATAATTCTTATCCATATCTCGTACTATCTTAAAAACATCATATGTTTTCTTCACTAAGCGCTTGTCCTTGGTATCATAGACATCAATGAGCCAGTACTCTCCCTTTTTTGCTTTATTTGTAGTTAGGTAAGGAACTTGATTACCACGAATATAATATTGAAAATAGAGACGTGGGTCAGATTTTAATTTGTAACTTTCTTGTGCAATGTACCGTTCACTATTTCCACCATTTATAAACCATTCTACTTTAACTTTTGAATTATACGAATATGCTTCCAGCGCCTCATCCACTTCCTCTTTATTATCCCATTGAATGGCTACTGCTTTCCCACCTGCAATAAATTGGGAGTCAACTATGTTTGGACGAGGTTTCCAAGTTACAAATTGTGATATATCACGCTTATGAATTTCATATTGGATAAACCATCCACCTGCTAGAGTAACAAGTAATACAAATATCCAAAACTTAATTGATTTAAAAACCTTCTTCATACTCTCTTTTCTACTTCCTGTCCGCATTTTTCCCCTTATTTGTTCGTCAGTTTTCTTTAAAAGTCTTCCGACTTTTCCAACCACATATGAATAAATTTCTTTAATAATTTATTGACAACTGAAGCTTCTTATAATTTCTTAAACTCACTAGCTTTTACAATAAGCTGATTAAAGATTTGGATTTTTCTCTATTTTTGAACGACCCATTTTGCATCACCATAAACAACCGTAAATGGTCCATCCCCATCTGTTAAATAGTTAATTTTATATATACCAGATTCTCCTGCTTCAAGGACTGTTGGCTGTTTGTAATTTAAAGTGTTATTCAACATATAAGCAGATTTTGCATGTCCATCATAGAGATCTACATTTGTATAATCTGGAGTATTTTCAATACGGAAAGGTGTTGTATTCGATAGGGTGAATTCGACGATCAATCGATGTTGTTTTTTCCTTGTATCGATACGGTCTTGATCATCCTGAACATCCAAATTTGGATCGTCTGTTACACTATTCAGTGTAACTTCTAAGCCATTAGCAAATACAACTGGCTCTCCAATTGCATATTTTTTGACTGGATTTTGTGGGTTAAAATCTTTTAGTTTTTCACTTACCTTTCCTTCATCAGTGATGCTATCAGTAATGATGGGCCAAAAGATACTATTATCATTTCCACCTCCAGATTGATTAGCTTTCTGCATTTGTTGAGGAATTTGTAACAATAGTGCCAAATTTTTAGTATCAATTTGGACTTGACCTTGGTTGGTCACCTCCATTTCGATCGTCATTTCCGTACTACCAATCATATCACCTGTTGAAAAACTCGCATTAAAATTTTCCTTAACTAAATGTTGTAAGATGGTAGAAAGCATTATATAAGAAAGATGGTCTCCTCTGTTGTCTTTTTCAGCATAGTTTTCGTGTAGTTCATCTAACCAAGCATACATGGTCTCATTTGGATTCTTGGGATCAACACTCAATCTGTACCCTTTTCCTCTTGGTAATTGCCTTGAGCTATAGGCTGGTGTTTGAATTTTAAGGATTACCTTATTCCCCTTAACTGCATATCCCTTTAATTCGTAACTCTTTTCAGTAGGGAGAGCATTGGTCATTAATTTTAAATACATGGGACCATAGATTTTGAGGGGATATTTTTCTCCTAGGTACTCAAAATAAGTATTTGAATCAAAAGAACTATTACTTTTTTCTATTTTAGGAATAATATAGTCATTCCAGATCCTGTTATACATTTCTTCCTGACTCATTACTCCACTAGCCTTGACTACTGTGTCCATTTCATCTTGGTCAATATAAATCGCTTCAACTACTTGCAAAGCCTTTTGGACTTTTCCCTCTTCATCGAGAGGAGTTTCATTCTGTTGCAGACTATATATAGAAATACCATCGCTATCATCTGGCTTCATATATTGTGGAAGTTTTTCAAACGTTATGTATTTAATACCACTCTTAGCATTCCAATCAAATGATGCAGCTGGTCCTGTTTTGTCAAAATGAATGTTTTTTCGATCGATTTTCTTCTGTACTTCTTTATTCGAAGAACCTTGTTTTTCTACAATTCCTTGTTTGCAGGCACTCAAACATACTGGTATAAGTACCGAACATAAGAAAAGGCCCCATTTTATTTTCTTCTTCATTCCATCTCCTCCTAATCTCTTCCTCATTTTACCATCAATCTCCCCGTTTGTCAGTCAAATAGATAAGGCTGGGACAAAAGTCCTAGCCTCTCAATTGTCTTTGGATTGTCGAGCAAGACGCAGTGGTTGAGTGGGCTCTACTACGCTGATTTTATCAGCTTTTACAGCCCTACTCAACTGTGCGGAGCTGGGACGACGAAATCGAATTCTAACGAATTACCGATTTCTGTCCCACTCTCTTTATTTCATATAAATCATCCCTGTACAGGCTTGCTCTGAAAGTTCAACAAAGCCCAGGGATTGGTAAAAGGCTAGATTTTTCTCGCTACGTTCAGTGGCAAGGAGCCGTTGATAGACAGTAGGGAAGGTCGCTAAAGCCTCTTTTAAGAGTTTCTTTCCAATGCCTTGGCGCTGGTGATCTGGTCTTACCAAAAGGTCCTGCACCAAAAGGACAGAGTGGCCATCTCCTACCAAGCGAATGTAAGCGACGAGCTCTTTCTCATCATAGACGGCCAACTGCCAGAGACTGGCTTTGACGGCCTCTTCTAGCATAGTTGGGTTGTTGGTATAATTGGTCCAACCGACCGAGCTGTAGAGTGCGAGTAAGTCTGCCATTGCTGGAATTTCTTGTTTGTAATGTAACATCTTAACTCCTTTTTAACCTATAGTGCTGGAAGAAGGCGATATCCCGATAAGGGGACTCTTGGCAGACTGCCAGCTCCATCTTGAGCATAGACTCTCGCCAGCCTTCTTGGCCCTTGAAGCGGTTGTCCTGCAAGGCATAAAAGACACGGATCCCTTGGTAGTCCTGAACTTCGAGGGCTAGATCGTCTACTGCTCTATCTAGATCATAGGCCTGAGCCAAGCCCATGGAGTGAGTTTCCAAGTCCTGACCTGCTAGGAGATCAAGCGCCTTCTGAGTATCATTTTCAAAGACCACCGTCTGCAGAACGCGGCCAACCTCATTGTGCTTGACGATAGAGAGCAGGCCTCCTGGTTTCAAGAGACGGGTGAATTCCTCAAGAATCACCTTGCGATCCTCTACATACTCCAAGACATTGTGGCAGAGGATGACATCAAAGCTAGCATCTTCAAAACTTTCTAACTGGTCCAGACTTCCGACGAATTGCTGGTAGGGATGGTCCTGGGCCCGCAAAGCCACCATTTCCTTATTAGGTTCCACAGCAAGGACTTCATTGTCTTGTGCCAGGTGGTTGGCCACGAGACCGAAGCCACTGCCAAAATCAAGCACTCGCTTGCCTTTGATGTCTTTCAATTGTTCAAAAAGGATATCATAATAGATCTGTCCCCAGGGTTGCCGGAGATTCTCTAAATAGGCTTGAATATTTGCGGCCATCGATCTCCTCCTATTTGAAGTTAAACATCTTGCTGGCTAGCTTGTCCGAGATGCGTGGGAAAAGGGTATAGAGCTTGTGGGTCAAGTTCAAAAGCCAAGGCAGATTGAGCTCACGTTTTGCTTTTCCAAAGTTCTTCACAATCTTCTTGGCTACAAAGTCTGGTTCCAAAATGTAGCGGTCCACAGCCTTGACATAGCTTCCGTCTGGGTCTGCCTGATCAAAGAAAGTGGTCCGAATGGGGCCTGGATTGACCGTCGTCACATGGACACCAAAGGGCATCAGTTCCAAGCGCAGGGCATTGGAGAAACCAATGGTCGCAAACTTGGTGGCCGAATAAAGGCTGGATTTGGCAGTTGCGACGAGACCCGCCATGCTGACGATGTTGACGATGTGCCCCTTGCCTGCTTCCTTCATGTGCGCACCCATCAAGCGTGAGAGCTGCATGAGGGCAAAGGTATTGACTTCAAACATGGCATGAATTTGCTCATTGGTAATCTGGTCAAACTCTTCAAAAATCCCATAGCCTGCGTTGTTGACCAAGATATCAATCTGTCCATAGCGCTGATAGAGCTCTTCTACCAAATCTTGGACGGCTGAGGAATCAGTGATATCGATCCCGATGCATTCAGCTTGAGGATGATTGGCATAGAGCTTTTCCAGTTTTTCTTGATTTCTACCTAGGAGAATCAGCCGATCTTCAGGGAGGAGCTTGACCATTTCTTGGGCTAAACCTCCACTTGCTCCTGTTATGAGAATGGTTCGCATCTTAGATCTCCACTTCTTCCAAATCTTTGACGACATAGACATTTTCAAAAATGCTGGACGCATCCTTGCGCAATTGGCTGATGTCTTTTGATAAGAAGCGAGCACTGATGTGGTTGAGAAGAAGGCGCTTGGCTCCAGCTTCACGCGCTACTTCTGCCGCCTGCATATTGGTCGAGTGACCGTGTTTGTTAGCAATCTTCTCATCGCCCTTGCCATAGGTAGACTCATGGACGAGGACATCCGCATTGACTCCAAGTCGGACGCTGGCATCAGTCTTTCTGGTATCTCCAAGGATCGTGATAATCTTACCAGGTCGAGGGGCTGAAATATAATCCGCTGCAATGATCTTAGTGCCATCCTCCAGGGTGACATCTTGTCCATTTTTGACCTGGCCAAAGAGCGGTCCAAAGGGAACACCCGCTGCCTTCAGCTTGTCTGCGTCCAGCGTCCCTTCGAGGTCTTTTTGCATGATCCGATAACCCACGCAGAAAATAGTGTGGTCCAAAGCTTCCGCATAAACCGTGAATTTATCGGTTTCTAAAATCTTACCCAGAGAATGTTCATCGAATTCATGAAAATGGATGCGGTAAGGCAGGCGAGAGCCTGATACGCGAAGACTGGTCATCACAAAGGATTTGATTCCTACTGGTCCATAGATATCCAGATCCGTCTGCTCTTCATTGGCCTGAAAGGCCCGACTAGAGAGGAAACCTGGCAAACCAAAAATATGATCTCCGTGTAGGTGAGTAATAAAGATCTTGCTAACCTTTCGCGGACGAATGGTCGTTTCTAAAATTTGATTCTGTGCCGCTTCGCCACAATCAAAGAGCCAGACTTCATTAATCTCGTCCAGCAATTTGAGCGCTAGGCTCGATACATTACGGGCTTTTGAGGGTTGCCCAGCTCCCGTTCCTAAAAATTGAATGTCCATTGTCTACTTTCTATCTATATAAATCATGGCCGTCCGGTTCTCTGAACGGAAAGAAAGGTCGCCAGGGTAGGCTTGCGCTAGCTCGAGGAGCTCTTCTTGGTTATATCCTGACAGTTTCAAGCGTCCATCTTCCAAGGTCATCAAATCCGTCAGGGCAGAGAGGGCTTCTGTTTTAGTGACCACTTCTGGTTCAGCCTCTTGCAAGCAAATCTTGCCATCTTTTTCAAAGACCAAACAATGTGGAAAGATCTCTGCGACTTCAAATAAAATGGCAGGGGTGATAGCCTCTGCTGGATGTTCAGCAAAGACACAGGCTAGCTCTTCATTTACGTAAGCCAAGCCATAAGACTTCCCAGATAAGTTGAGGCGAATAAAAGGCTTCCGTTCATCAAAGCTTTGCTGAACTGTGAATAAGTCAAATGCCCGACTCAAGTCCAAGAAATAATCCATGGCCTCCTTGGGGCTCTTCTTTTGATAGAGCTCTGCGAAATAGGCGTTGATCACACTTGGGGGAGGCGTAATCACACGGAGACGCAATTCCTCAGGGATCGTGCTTAAAAGATTGGTCAGATAGACCCGATCGAGGCTGGTATAGCCTCCATATTTTATTGCTAAATCAACGTAATCCGTCATAAAATTCTTCCAACTTCCACTTATTTTTCTCTGCGATATAGCCTTGAATGACCTCGACATCCTCTTCAAATTCGCGCTGGTCAATGATCGCAACCGTTTCTAGATCATGTGTCCGATAAGATTTTGAAAAGGGAACGCGAATGGTAAAGGGAACAAAGAGTTCTCTCAATTTTTCTAGTAGCAAAGCCTGGAGATCTTCACGGGCTGTCTCAGAGCGTGCTGAAATCAAGCTAAAAGGTGTCTGGGTTGGTGTAAAGTCTGCTACCTTATCTGCTTTGTTGTAAAGCGTCAAGCGAGGGATCTCCAGCATATCCAGGTCCTTCATGATCGAAAGCACGGTCTTTTCATGCTCTTCATGATTAGGATCAGACGCATCGATGACATGGACCAGGAGGTCTACATTCTTACTTTCTTCCAGGGTCGACTTAAAGCTTGATACCAACTCTGTTGGTAGATCTTGGATAAAGCCAACCGTATCGGTCAGCGTCACTTGCAGATTACCAGTTAGATGGATGCTCTTGGTTGTGGCATCCAAGGTCGCAAAGAGTTCATCGGCTTCATACTGGCTCTTACTGGTCAGCTGATTCATAATGGTCGACTTTCCTGCATTGGTATAGCCGATCAAACCAATCTTAAAGACAGGTGATTCCAAGCGTTTTTCACGAAGGGTTTCCCGGTTCTTTTCAACTGCCTTGAGCTGACGCTCAATATCGGTGATTTGATTGCGAACGCTCCGGCGGTTCAACTCCAACTGACTTTCCCCTGGACCACGAGAACCAATTCCCCCAGCTTGACGGCTGAGCATGATCCCTTGACCGACAAGGCGTGGCAAGAGGTATTTGAGCTGGGCCAAGTGTACCTGCAACTTCCCTTCATGACTCCTAGCCCGCATAGCAAAGATATCTAAAATCAACTGCATCCGGTCAATGACCTTGACCCCAAGGATTTCTTCTAAGTTGACATTTTGACGCGGGGTCAGGCGGTTATTGACCACCACGGTCGTAATCTCATCTGCTTCGACCATTTGAGCGATTTCTTCGAGTTTTCCTGAGCCGACAAAGGTCTTGGTGTCGTATTTCTCCCGCTTTTGTGTATAGGAGCCCCGGACGTCTCCACCGGCTGTTTTAGCCAGGCTCGCCAACTCCTCCATAGACATGTCAAAATTGTCCATGCCTTGTAGTTCCACACCGACCAAAAGGATACGTTCTTGTTTTTTTTCTGTTTCAATCATGCTGTAAAAACTCCTTTACATCTGCAAGAACCTGCTCCTTGAAGTGGGGGGCAGAAATGGCGTAAAAGGTCACTTCCATTCGATTTCGAAACCAGGTCAGCTGCCGTTTAGCAAAGCGACGGGTGTTGCGCTTGAGGATCTCACTAGCTTCCTCCAAGCTCTGCTCTCCCTTAAAGTAAGGAAAGAGTTCCTTGTAACCAATCCCTTTAGCTGCCTGAACCTCCGGATGGTCATCATAGAGCCAACGGGCTTCATCCAGCAAGCCTTTCTCTAGCATGCGATCTACTCGGCGATTGATGCGATCATAGATCAAGGACCGGTCATCATCTAGACAGATGAGATAGGGTTCATAATCGGTCTCTTCGTTTGCGAGGTCCTGCCCAAAATGCGCAATTTCAAGAGCCCGCATAGCCCGACGGCGATTAAGCTGAGGGATCACAAGTCCTTGCTCCGCCACTCTTTGGTACAAGTCTTCGTCCGACAGCACGTCCAATTGAGCGCGATAGGCCAGAATCTCTTCATGAGGAACTTCACCACCTAGATGATAACCTTCGAGCAGACTTTGGATGTAAAGACCCGTCCCACCTGCAATGATAGGAAGCTTGCCTCGAGCTGTGATCTCTTCAATGGCAGTCTTGGCTTCTCTTACAAAATCAAAAGCCGAGTAAGACTCGGTCACCTCCCGCACATCGATCAAATGATGGGGAGCTGCAGCTTGCTCTTCTGGTGTCGCCTTGGCCGTTCCAATATCCAGCTTGCGATAGACTTGCTGGCTATCGCCACTGATAATTTCACCATTGAGGGCTTGCGCCAAATCGATCGCAAGAGCTGTCTTTCCAACAGCAGTCGGTCCCACAATCACAATTATCTTGGTTTTCATCGTTTTTCCTTGCAAAATTCACGTTTTTTCGTTACCATATATTATAACATAAATATTTAAAGTTCAGAAAAGGAGAAATTCTCATGGCTAAAGGATTTGGTAAAGGTTTTGTTACTGGTGTTGCTGGTACAGTTGCTGCTGTCGCAGGTGCAGTTTACACATTCAAGAAAAAAGTAATCGAACCAGAAGAACAAAAAGCAGCTTTCATCGAAGAAAACCGCAAAAAAGCAGCACGTCGCCGTGTCTCACACTAATCATTCAAAAAGCTCCGGTTTTCCGGAGCTTTTTTTGCTGAAGAAAAAGTCCATTTTGGAAAATTTTCTTTTACTGGTAGGGTTTGTCACGATATGCTAACACAAGTAATGCTAAAAGAATTAGAATGATATATATTATACTTATTCAAACATATACTGAAACTTTCCGCCGTGAGAAAAGTGCTAGAAACACTACGGTTTCTAGCACTCGGTAGTTTTGAAACTTTAGGTTCAAAACTAAGTCATGGAACTTCTTCGAAGTTCGCTGACGTCCGTACTCACCTAAGGAAAGTTTCTATGATGACGTTTGTCTTCAATCTAAAAGCCTCGGGAAACCTGAGCTTTTAGATTGAAATTTCACCGTTCTTTGATCATCTTCGTTGCGATCTCCAAGAGTTCCACTCCCATCTGAAAATGCTCGTCTAACAAATCATAGACGGCATCTTCGGACAAGACACCACAAGGAAGATCTGCTGGAAAGTCAGCTTGATTGGACAAGTCCAAATCATCAAAATAGGCCTGACTACTATAATAATCGCGCAGTTGGATATAGCTTTCTTGATGCTCTCTTAGCTGATCCACTGCTTTTTTGGTTTCTTCCAAAGTCTTGGCATAGTCATTCAAATAACCTTCCATTCTTTGGATCCGTTCGATGTTTTTCTGTGCAATTGCCATGATTTACTCCACTTTCACCACTTCTAGATGGGGGCCACCTAGAAGCACGAGGTATTTTTCTACTTGCTCTTTGCCATAAGAACGACGAAGAGCTTCTGCATAGAGATCGAGCTGATCCCGGTAGCGTTCGACCAATTGACTAGGAACCTTGTAGTGATCCGTCTTATAATCAAAGAGCAGGATCCGGTCTTCTAGCACCACGTAACCATCCAAGATCCCCCGCACGACAAAGTCCTCACCACTAGCTGGATCTTTCTTCAGCATGGCAAAGGGGGCTTCACGATGAACACGAGTGGCTTCTCTTTGAAGTAAGGTCCCCAAAGGTGTCTCAAAGAAAGCGAGAATGGCTTCTAGTTTGATGTGGGCTTTGACCGCTGGGGCTGCTTGGACTTGCTCCAAGGCTTGACGCAGCGTCTCAAGGGTGATTGCTTCTCCAAGAGGCACGCGCTGCATGAGTTCATGGACAGCACTACCAACTTGGGCTCCCGTCACGGCTTCTTCTTGCCCAAAAGTAGGACGCTCAAAGTCAGGCGTTACAGTCTTCGCATCCATGATTTGGACGCCATTGGCATCCATGACCGGCTCGTAGAATTTCTTGATCTGACTAGGAGTACGGACACTTGGTAAATGAATGGCCGGAGCATAGAGCTGATTGAGCCGATCAACATTTTCCAAGATATCCAAGGCCCGACGAATATCCTCTGACTGACGGACATCCTTGAGCTGATCAAGCCGGGAATCCTTCTCCTTCTCTAGTGGTTCCAGCTTGTCTGGTGTCAGGTCTTCGTCTGTCACAAAACGCGTGTCATAGGCTAGGGTATTCTTGGTAAATACATCTTGAATAGCAAAGAGCCAGTCCTGATAAGAGGTCCATTCTTTTCGCTTCTCTGGATCTAGCTTGCCATTGCGACTGGTCCCCCAATCAGTATCACGCAGTTTGTCCTCCCGGCCTTTTCCGACCAGATAGAGCTTGAGCTCAGCCCGTGTCATGGCGACGTAAAGAAGACGCATCTGCTCCGAAATCGTAGCCAATTTTGTTTCTTCCACGTTCCGTTGGTAGCAAGGCGTTTCGATCTGCAGGCGAATGGTTTCTGGAGCAGCTGGATTCTCTGTCTCAACCGGAAGACTCGCAACATATTTAAAGCCAATCCCTTTTTGGCGACTGAGAATGATTGGCCCCGATTGATCCTTACGGTTAAAGGCCTTGTCCATATTGAGAATAAAGACATACTTGAATTCCAGCCCCTTACTCTTATGGACGGTCATGAGCTGGACGGCATCTTTGGGTGCTGCAAGAGGGACGCTGGCCAAATCGTGTTCATTTTCGATCACCTTGTCGATCATGGCAATGAAGCGCGACAAGCCCTTAAAGCTGGCCTTCTCGTAATCATTGGCCCGAAGCGTCAAGGCATAGAGGTTGGCCTGGCGCTGGGCCCCATTTGGAAGGGCCCCGACATAGTCATAGTAATAACGATCCTCATAAATTTTCCACAGCAAATCATAGAGCGAAGAGGTCTTGGCAGCGGCCCGCCAAGTAGATAAAACTTTGAGGAAGTTCTTGATTTTAGCTGAAAGCTTGGCATCGATCAACCGCGCCTGCTCTGCAGTCTTTTCAAGGGCTAACTGGACCTTGTGATAGAAGGCCACTTGCTTTTGCTCTGGAAGGGTCTGCAAGGAAATCCGTGCCAGCTCATCTTCATCAAAGTCAAACATAGGGGATTTCATAAGGGCTACTAAGGGATAATCATGCAAGGGATTGTTAATGGTCCGCAAGGTATCCAACATGACCATCACTTCCAGTGACTCAAGATAATGCGCCTGTCCGCTATCTGCCACAATCGGAATCTGGTACTGGTCAAAAGCTTCCAGAATCGCATCATTTCGCGTTCGAGTCGCCGTTAAGAGCGTGATCTCTTTAAAGGGCACTTTTTCTACCCGATGGAGACGCAAAATTTCTTTGATGACAAGGAGAATTTCTCCCTTGGAAATCGTCTCGACTCCAAGGGCAGCTTCCTCGTCTTCGGTCTTTTCTTCCTGATCTTGGCTGCCATCATAGAGCAAAAATTCTGCCCGATGTTGTGGCAAGGCCATCCGCTGCTTGTCGCTTCCTGCAACCAGATAGTGGGTCTGATTGTAGTCAATCTCGCCCACCTCTTCGTCCATCAAATGGCGAAAGACATCATTGGTCGCGTCTAATACTTCCACATGACTACGGAAATTTTCCTTGAGGAGGATCAACCGCCCTTTCGCCCCTTCTTCTTGGTAGGCTTTAAATTTATCATTGAAAATCTGTGGATCTGCCTGACGGAAGCGATAAATGGATTGCTTGATATCCCCCACCATGAAGCGATTGTGGCCATTTGACAGCAAGTCCAACATCCGCTCTTGGGTGTGATTGGTATCCTGATACTCATCGACCATGACCTCATGATAACGCTCTTGAAAGGCTTGTCTCACCTCTGGGAATTGCTCTAAAATTTGAATCGCAAAATGACTGATATCCCCAAATTCATAAGCTTTTTCTTGGATTTTTCGCTCCAGATAAGCGCGAGCAAAGTCTCTAATAAAGTCCCTTAGCAAGGAGAGCATGGGGCCTTCTTCTTGGTGGAAGGCTTGTTGAAATTCCAGCTGATAGAGCTGATTTTCCAAGTCTCTGAGGCGATTGATATGTATGGTTTTATCCTGATTATAAGCCGTGACTAAGTCTTTCAGTTCTTCTTTTCGAGCCCTGTTGGTCAAGGCTCCCCCATTTGAAGCCCGACTAATCGCCACGACCGCCTTTAGGACAGAGGTCAGTTGCTCTTTATTGACACTACCTGTCAGGCTTCCAATCTGATCGAGCACCTCTTCGACAGCTTCCAAATATTTGGCCTTGCCAAATGCTTGGCCCTCATTGGACAAATGAAAGGCAAAAAAGCTTTCTGCCTCATAAAGGGCCTGCTGGATGCTCTCCATCAGATCGCCTTCAACCTGTTCAAAATCAGTCTCCTCATAACCTTTTAGGAAATGCTCTTCCAGCCATTTCTCCGGATCACTGGTCGACTGAAGAAAGTCATAGATCTGGTAGATCTGTTCTTTAAACAAGGTTAAATTTTTGCGCTGTCCCGTGAAATTCTTGACCATCTGCACAAAGGCTTCTTGGTTTTCCCCCTGGTAATAGCGGTCAAAAACAGCTTGAAAGACTTCATTTTGTAAGAGGCGTTGCTCACTAGCGTTTTGTAAAATCCTAAACTGAGGCGCCAACCCAAGCAAATAGCCATAGCGCGTTAGGACCTTTTGGGTAAAGGAGTCCATGGTTCCGATATCGCTGGTGGCGACATCTGCGATTTGACGGGCTAGGTGTTGCTTGAGCTCTGGATCATCGCTCGCTTGAAGGGCTTTTCCAAGTTCACTTTCCAAACGCTCCTTGAGCTCTCCTGCTGCCTTGACCGTAAAGGTCGAGATAAAGAGCTCCTTAATCGAAATGCCACGCTGCATCTGATCCAGTATCCGCTGCACCATGACAAAGGTCTTTCCTGAACCAGCAGAAGCCGACACCAAGATATTGGTGCCCGAACTATAGATGGCATCGATCTGTTCTGGCGTCCGCTTTTGCTCTTTGGTAGAAGCTGCCTCTTGGGCCTGAAGGGCCTTGATTTCTTCTCTTGTCAAAAATGCTTGTTTGATCATTTGTTCAAGACCTCCTTCATCTTCTCGATCCAAGCGGCTTTCACCTTTTCACCGCGTATTCCTTTTTGGTCTAGTTTGGTCAAGAATCGTGCCTGACCTAGGTGACGATCCGCTTCAAATCCCGTGATGGATTTAAACTGCTCCACGAATGGTGCGATATTGCGCCCATTTTCACTATAGGGATTGATGGCAAATTGCCCCTTGAGAATCCCTTCTGCTGCTGTTTTATAAAGATAAGCGTTGTACAAGAGAAGCAAGTCTAGTTCTTCCTTACTCAGCATCATGGCCTTGTTCTTATCATAGGCCTCGCCCAGATAAGGCGCCTGATCTGCCATAAAGAGCCCCTTGTACTGTTGACTTTTCATGGTTTGGTTGATGGCATCCTCTACTGTCTTGGTCTTTTTCAGATCCACTAAAGGATCTCCCATTTCCAAATACATGGCTCCGAAAATCCCCTGCTCCTCTTGGTATTCCTTCAAATCCTGAATGGCAGAAAGATAGGTCGGCAATTGAGAATTCAGTCCATTGAAGAACTTGTCATAGTGGAACTGCGTCAGACTGGACTTGTAGTCCACGACTCCGAGGGCTCCCCGATCCCTCAATTGATCAATGCGGTCCACCTTGCCTCGTAGCTGCAGGAGACGGCCATCGGACAATGGATAAGAGGTATGGGTGCTTCCGCCAAAGAGGGTCTCCTCACCGATGGTCTCGATCCCATTTTGCTGGGCGAGGACACGCCCTGTCTTTTTCGCGGTATCAAGAAGCAACTGACGAATAAACTCGGTCTCTCCACTTTCTCCATACAATTGCTGGAACTCAGCTTCTTGGCTGGTTTCTCGAATCGCCTCGTTTAAACGCCGATCAAACGCTTGATCGGAGCCATCTTTTAAGACTTTTTCAAAGATCCGGTGCAGAAAATTCCCATGACTGCGAGCGTCTGGCCGGATGGTTTCATCCTCTTGTAAGCCCAAGACATAGCGCAGATAAAAGGCATACTGGTGCTTGTAGTATTCATTCAAGGCAGAAGCGGATAAGGTCAAGGCTTTGCCCTCTGGATAGAGCGCTTGAAGCGTATCCGACTGAAGCTGACGGCTCTTTAATTCCGTTGAAATCTGAGGAATCTGGATGCCTTCAGCGGCTAATTTTTTGCGCAAAACCCGTACCGCCACACCCCAAAAGCTGGCTTCTTCAGCAGACAACTCACTAGCGATCTCCTCTTGATGGAGTTCGATCACGCGCGCTAAGAGGGCTCGGTAGGTCCCAATGTCATCACTCGAAGCTTGGGCTTGTTTGGTCGTCCACTCGATGGCAATAGGTTCCTTGGTCAATTCGACAAGGTAAGGAGAGACACTGTCTTTCATTTCATTGACTAAGCTAGGAGCCGATAGGACCAGTTGGTTGGTCGCCGCATTGAGGAGCGAAACTGCCACAAAGCGATTTTTCTTGAGATTTTCGCTGGTCACCACCTGGAGCTCTGCTCCTTCTTGGGTGGCCTCATTGAGCTGCTGGCGCTCTTCTTCACTGAGTAGAGAGGTGTTCTGAGCGATCTTTGGAAAACGCTCCTGGGTCAGCCCGATCGCGTAGACGTAAGGCGCTGTCAAGGGTTCAATCAAGTCATAGGACTGAACCGTGACTACATCGACCGTAGCAGGAACTGTCCGGTATTGTGACAATTGCATCCCCGATAAGAGGAGGGCCAAAAAGTCATCCACTGTCAGCTCTTGGTCCTCAAAGACCAAGTTCAACTCTTCTAAGACATGAAGGAAGGCCTTCCAGACTTGATCATAGCGCTCCTGCTCCTCCAAGGATAGATCCTTGATCAAAGCTTGTAGGTTCTGAGAAAGCTGAGCCTCTTGCAGAAACTCTGTAAAGGCGGTTAAGAGTTGGGTCACCTTTTGTTTGCGTTGTGAAAAGAAAGGGACTAGAGGTTCTACGACACGTTCTCGGAGAGTATTAAGCTTTTCCAAATTAAACTTGCCCTGACGATTGCTAGTAAAAGGCTTGTGAAATTTTGTAGCACCCTTTACTTCCGCAAAGCGAAGGTATTGCTCAAAAGCATCGACTTCTGCTTGCGTCAGATCACTATACAGACCCGTTTTCAATAGATTGATGACATCTTCTGTCTGGTAATTGAACTGTTTGATCCGCCCTAGCGATTCAATGACCTGAATCAAGGGATGGTGGACCATAGCTTCACTTCGTCCCAAGTAAAAGGGGATCTGATACTGATCAAAAATGGTCTTGAGTTGCAGTTGATAAGCTTCCACATCGCCTAACAAGACCCGAATATCCCGATAGCGGGCCCCATCATGAAGACGCTGACGGATGGATTTGGCAACAAATTCCAACTCTTCTTTTTGCGTGTTGGTTTGCCAGAGTTGAACAGCGGTTCGATCTTGGTCCTCCAGCTCATCTTCTACTTGTGAAAAATCGTAGCGCGCTTCTAGCATGCGGGTAATGCGACTAAAAGAGTCTTCGATCGCTTGCCCACAATACTGAGGCTGTATCTCAAAAGTCTTTGCCAGCTGAAGGAGAAAGTCAACACTGGCCTGGTAAAGATTGCCCTCTCTAAAGCTTGCCCGATAGGCTTTTTCACTGGTATAGACCCCGATGACAATCTCCACTCCTTTTCGGTGAAGGAGACTAATCAAGGCCTCTTCTTCCGCAGAAAAACGCGTGAAGCCATCGACAACGATCGCCACATCCTGTAATTGCTCTTCCAGCTGTCCTTCTTCAACCTGATTGAGGAAAAAGGCGATCTTGGACTGGGATTCATACCGGTGCTGGACCAGCATCTCAGAGACCGCTTCAAAAATCGCCAAGAGGTCCTCTCTTTTTTCAGCTTCCTCGAGCAACTCCAAATCTGTAAAATCCATCTGGGCTGTCTGCAATTCATGATAGAGCTGGACCAGTTGCTGGATAAACTGAGGATCCTTGCGCAGAGCCCCGTAAACTTTGAGATCCTGGTCCTTCATCTGGGAAAGAGCTTTATAAAATAGCATGCCGAGACCGATGTCATCTAAGGGTTGCTCCTCAAAGACCTGGTTCAGGATGAAATAACGGGCCATTTGGGCAAAGCGCGTGACGGTAATGGCAAAAGAAGCCTGACCTCCTAGATAGGACAAGACCTTGGCTTCTTTTTCAAAGGAAAGAGAGTTGGGGGCAATGTAAAACACACGCTTGCCATCTTCTACTAACCCTACGGCTTCTTGTGTCAGGACCTGGGTCAAGGGGGTCCGAACATCCGTATAGAGTAATTTCATCCGATCCGTTCTCCTTTTGGCATTTTCTTGAGAGCTTGTTATCTTCTTATTATATCATTTTCACAGGAGGGACTAAAGCAAGAAGTCATGCTCCTCTTGGCCCAATTTTAGAAGATTTGTGCTACAATAAAAGTTGAAGAGACAGAAAGGATACCACCTATGACCAGCATTTATGATTTTTCTTTAGAAAACCAACAAGGAGAGGAGATTCCCCTTTCTCACTACCAAGGTAAGGTCCTCATCGTGGTCAATACAGCAACAGGCTGTGGCTTGACCCCGCAATACCAAGGATTGCAAGATCTCTACCTGCGCTACCAGGAAAAGGGGCTGGAAATCCTAGACATTCCCTGCAACCAATTCATGGGGCAGGCACCAGGAACTGCAGATGAAATCAATAGCTTCTGTAGCCTCAACTACCAGACCACCTTCCCACGATTCGCTAAAGCCAAGGTTAATGGTAAAGAAGCCCTTCCTCTTTATGACTGGCTCAAAAACCAAGTAGCCGGGCCACTAGGCAAACGCATCGAATGGAACTTTGCAAAATTTGTCATCGACCGACAAGGCCAAGTCGCCCAACGCTTCTCCTCCAAAACAGAGCCAGCTGCCATGGAAGACTTGATCCAAGAATTACTTGAGAAATAAGCAAAAAGCCTGAGCCAACGCTCAAGCTTTTTTTATTATTAATCAATTTCAAGTCCACCGGTGTAGAGGCGGTAATAGGTGCCACGTTCTGCCATCAAGGAAGCATGGTTGCCTCGTTCGATGATACGTCCGTGGTCCATCACCATGATCACATCGGAATTGACAATTGTCGATAGACGGTGGGCAATGACAAAGACTGTCCGGCCTTCCATCAAGCGGTCCATCCCTTCTTGCACCATCTTCTCTGTCCGTGAGTCAATAGAAGACGTCGCTTCGTCCAGAATCAAAACAGGCGCATTGGCTAGGGCTGCACGGGCAATGGCGATCAATTGTCGTTGACCATTAGATAGGCCAGCCCCATCATCCGTCAAGACTGTTTCATAGCCCTGATCCAAGTGCTTGACAAAGGAATCCACATTGGCAATTCGAGCTGCTTCAAGGATTTCTTCCCGTGTTGCATCAGCACGACCGTAAGCGATGTTTTCCGCAATCGTACCAGTGAATAAGTGGGTATCTTGAAGAACGATTCCGAGGGAACGACGAAGAGAATCTTTCTCAATCAATTTAATATCGATTCCATCATAGGTGATCATTCCTGACTGGATGTCATAGAAGCGGTTGATCAAGTTGGTGATGGTTGTCTTTCCTGCACCAGTCGCTCCGACAAAGGCCACTTTTTGACCTTTATCCGCGTACAAGTTGATGCCATGAAGGATTTGTTTCTTCCCATCATAAGAGAAATCAACATCATCAAAGACCACATTTCCAACCATCTTAACAAGCTGGTAATCCCCATTTGGACGTGGGTGTTTCCAAGCCCATTTGTTGGTTTTCTGATCAGTTTCGACCATTTCTCCATCGACCAGTTCATAATTGACCAGCGTCACTTTTCCTTGGTCGACTTCTTCTTCTTCATCCAAGAGATCAAAGACACGATCTCCACCAGCCAAGGCCATGAGGACAAAGTTCAATTGTTGAGAGACCTGGGCAATCGGACCTGTAAAGGAACGGTTCAATTGCAGAAAGGCCATAAGACCACCAATGGTTAAACCACCGACGCCGTTTAGCGCAAAGAGTCCCCCGATCAAGGCTGTCAGAACAAAGGAAACATTTCCCAAGTTCCCAAGAATTGGCATGAGAACATTGGCATAGCGGTTGGCCTGGTACGAAGACTCAAAGAGTTGGTCATTGATCCGATCAAAATCCTCAATGCTTTCTCTTTCATGCACAAAGGCCTTGACCACTTTTTGACCAGACATCATTTCTTCAATAAAGCCGTTCTCAATCCCCAAGTTCTTTTGTTGGGCGCCAAAGTAACGACCTGACTTGCCAGAAACATCCTTGATGATAAAGACCATGACGATAACCATGAAGAGAACAATCAAGAACAAGAGTGGACTAACCGTCAGCATGGTAATCGTTACCCCAAGGATGGTAATCGCTGAGGATAAGAGTTGAGGAATGGATTGTTCAATCGCTTGGCGAAGAGCATCAATATCATTGGTATAGATAGACATGATGTCCCCGTGTTGGTGGGTATCAAAGTAACGTACCGGCAGTTTTTGCATGCGGGCAAACAACTGATTTCGAAGACTTCTAAGTGAATCTTGTGAAACAGTCGCCATAATCAAGGTAAATCCATAGTTGGCAAGTACCCCGATCAAACAGATCAAACCAACCCGTGTCAAGAAGGACAAGAGCGGTCCAAAATCATGGCTGTTTGACTTTAGCATAGGCTCCACATAGACATCGACCAAGGACTGAATCGAAGCTGTCACATTGACCGTCGCAAGAGACGATAGAATGATTAAGATAAAGGAAACAATCAAGGATACCTTGTAGTTTTTCCAAAGGAAGTCCAGCAGGCGAAGGATGGAGCCTAGATTTGCTTTTTTCTTAGTTTTCATCTGCTTCTCCTTTCCCTTGCGTTTGCATTTCATATACTTCTTGGTAGATGGCATTGGTCGCAAGCAATTCCTCGTGACGACCGATCGCATCGATTTGGCCATCATTCATCACGATGATGCGATCTGCATCTTGAATAGAGGAAATCCGTTGACCAATGATGATTTTGGTAGTATCTTTCAAGCTGGTTGCCAATCCTTGACGGATCAAACTATCTGTCTTGGTGTCGACCGCTGAAGTCGAATCATCCAAGATCAAGATCTTCGGATTCATGAGAAGGGCACGCGCGATACAGAGACGCTGGCGTTGCCCACCAGAGACGTTGGATCCCCCACGCTCAATCATGGTATCATAGCCCTCTTTGAAATCTTGGATAAATTCATCGGCTTGGGCAATCTTACAAGCTGCAATGATCTCTTCATCCGTCGCCTCTTTATTTCCCCAGCGCATATTTTCTTTAATCGTACCAGAGAAAAGGACATTGGTCTGAAGAACCATGGCCACTTGCTTACGAAGGGAATCAAGATCGTATTCTTTGACATCGTGGCCTGCTACTGTCACCCGACCAGACTCGACATCATAGAGACGAGGAATCAACTGAACCAAGCTTGATTTTCCTGATCCTGTTCCTCCCAAGATACCAATCACTTCCCCTGAACGAATGGAAAGATTAATCCCTTGTAAGACATGGGTCTTGTCGCCATTTTCATCGGTATAAGCAAAAGTCACATCCTCAAAGTTGATGGATCCATCAGCAACTTCTTTGATCCCATTTTCTGGAGAGTCAATCGTCGTTTTGGTCGTCAAGACTTCATTGATCCGCTCGACAGAGGCCATAGAAATCGACAACATGACAAAGATCATCATAAACATCATGAGCGACATGAGAATGGTCATGGTGTAGCTAAACATAGAAGTCAAATTCCCAGTAGAGAGTTGACCACCAACGATCAGATGAGCCCCGATCCAAGAAATCAAAAGGAAAGAAGCATACATGGAAAGCATCATAGCTGGGCTACTCAAGACAACGACACGGATAGCCTTCATAAACATGTTATAAATCCGGCGTGAAGCTTTTTTGAATTTAACGGTTTCATCTGCTTCCTTAACGTAGGACTTCACCACTCGCATATTGGTGATGTTTTCTTGAATGCTGTTGTTGAGATTGTCATAAGCTTCAAATACTTCTGTGAAGAGCGGATACACAATCTTCATGATAATGCTTAAGACAGCTGCCAAAAAGATGGTCACATAGACAAAGATCATGGCCATTTCCGCATTGATCATGAAACAAGCCACGATGGCAAAGATCAAATTGAGCGGTGCCCGTACACAGATCCGGATCACCATTTGATAGGCATTTTGCACATTGGTCACGTCCGTCATCATCCGAGTGACTAACCCACCTGATGAGAACTGATCAATACTCTCAAATGAGAAGGTTTGAACCTTTTTGAAAATGGCCCGACGAAGGTTTTTGGCAAAACCAGCCGATGCATAGGCGCCATAACGGGCAGACTGCATCCCACAAAAGAGGGAGAGAAAGGCACAGACCAGCATGAGCCCACCGTAAAACAAAATATTGTTCATGTTTCTTTGTTGAACACCTTGGTCCAAAAGACTCGCCATGACAAAGGGAATCGAAATCTCAAACATGACTTCAAAGACCATGAACAAGGAAGCCAAAATCGAGGGCTTCTTGAATTCTTTGATCTCGGAAATTAAGGATCGAATCATTATTACCTCCAATGTTATTCATACTTTTTCCTGCGGTAGAAGCAAAGCTTCTTTCCATCGAAAATAGGTCAAAACACACAAAATTCCCTGAGGGAAAGACCCTAGGGATTACGCGTTTTTTATAGTTTTCATTGTAACCTAAATTGCAAAAAAATGCAAGATTTTCAGACAGCATCCGTTTTTCTGTTGATCTAGTACAAAAGAGGCTGGGACAAAAGTCCTAGCCTCTCAATTGTTTTTGGATTGTCGAGCAAGACGCAGTGGCTGAGTGGGCTATACTACGCTGATTTTATCAGCTTTTACAGCCCTACTCAACTGTGCGGAGGTGGGACGACGAAATCGAATTCTAACGAATTACCGATTTCTGTCCCACTCTTTCTTCTATTTATTCAGCTAAAAGCACTTCTTTGATGGTTTGCTTTTGGAGTTTTCTGTTGGATAGATAAAAGAGGCTTTCATAAACCACCGCAAAACCGATCAAAGTCCAGAAGCACACATTCCCATCAAAGTGATGCTCAATCTTTTCAGGAACCGTATCTTTGATCACACCGATCAAGATTTCCATGATGCCGTATTGGTAAACCGTCCCAAGAACAAATCCTAAATAAGCCCAAAAACGATAGGGAGCGAGAATATGACCTTGGCATTCACGATCGGTGTAGCCAAAAGCCTTCATAAGAGCCAAAGTTTCGCGACTTTCAGAGACCACAATCCCCAATGACAAAAAGAGAATCGAGAAAGAAAGGATTAAGCCAATCATAATCATCATGGTTTGGATGATATCATCTGTGTAATCCCTGAGGCCAAAGGACAATTGAACCATAGCCGCGAAACACATGGAGCCAAAGACCACAAAAAACAAGATCGATTTTCTCCCCCAAATCAGTGACGAGGACAGCTCTTTTAAAAAGGCTTTGTCTTTCTTGGGAACCCTCTTTCTCCTTTTGACCTTGATTAGACTTGGGGACTTTTTCAATAAGCGAAGTGCCGGCGTTTGGAGTTGTCTTCTAGCATAACCAATCGCGAGAAGCATAAAAAATGCTGTTGGAAGAATCACCAAAGCAAGCAAGAGCTGCCAGTGAAGGTGAATGGTAATTTCTGGCAAAATCCCCTTCTCATTACGGAAGTCGTAAAAATGTCCCATCATGAGAAATGAAGCGAAATAGCCAAGAAGCGCTCCAGCTCCAAAACTCAGTCCAAAGGACCAAAATCGTTTAGCCAACTGGCCATTGCTGTAGCCCAAAGCCTTTAAAATTCCTAATTGTTCCTTGTGGTCATCGACAAATTGTTTGATATAAAAACACATGAGAAGGACCGACGTCAAGGACAAGACGACTCCACTGACCATGGCCACCATCCAGGAAAGCGAAACCTGGGCATCATAGTAGGTCTGAATCATGGGATTGATTTTCGAAATCTCCAACTGCTCGATATCTAGGTAAAAATTCAAGAAGAGATTAGCCACAAAGACCGCACAGGCTCCAATGATACTGACGACAACTAATTTTCGAATATCTTTTACTGAAAACATGGCTTACCATCCAATCTCATAGGCAGTCTGAGGTTGATCATTGGTCACAACTTCGGTAATTTTGCCACTATTGACACGAATGATGGTTCTGGCCATATCCGCAATATTTTGGTTGTGCGTCACCATGATGAGGGTGAAGCCCAGCTTTTCCTTTAACTTCCAGATATAGTCCAGAATCTTGCGCCCTGTTTCTTCATCGAGAGCTCCCGTCGGCTCATCTAAGAAGAGAATCTCTGGCTTTTTGGCCAAGGCCCGAGCAATGGAGACTCTCTGCTGTTCCCCACCAGACAATTCACTCGGATATTTGTCCAGCTTATCGCCAAGTCCCAAATCCTCGATGATCTGCAAAAAATCATGATTGTCTGCCAGGTCAGCTCCCATCTTTACATTTTGTCTGACCGTTAGATTCGGCAATAGATAATACTGCTGGAAAATAAAGGCAATCTTCTCACGTCTAAAGGCTGTCAATTGAGCATCCGTGAGTTGTGATAAATCTTGTCCTTGAATGAGGATATGCCCCTCGTCTACCTTTTCTAATCCTGACAGCACATTTAAGAGAGTTGATTTCCCAGATCCAGAAGGACCGAGGATAACCACATCATCCTGGTCTTGAATCTGCAAATCAATCCCTTTTAAAACCTTAGTTTGGCCGTAACTTTTGTGCACATTTTCTAGTTGAATCATTTCTTTCCTACCATTTCTTTGATGAGAGATTGACAAACCTCTGTCAGTAATCCAATCACTTCTTCCATGCTGAACTGATAAATACCAGAAGCAACCATAGAGGCCATCCCGTGCGAGTAGATAAATAGATGCTGGTACAAGCGACTAGCCTCCTCTAACGTCAATGGATAGTCTGCGACAATCGATTCCAGAACCAATTGGTAACTATAATCCTTCATAGGAAGAAAATCTTGAAAGCGACGAATCGGCTCTTTGCTAGGATTTTGGAAAAGCAATTGAAATAGTTGGGGCTCTTTTGAGGCGAAAAGGATATAAGCAACCCCGACAGATCGAAAAGGCTTCTCATCTTCTAAGGCCTTGCGAATATACTCCACCACGACCATTTCCGCAGCACCAATAACCTCTGCTTGTAACTCAGCCATATTAGCAAATTGCCCAAAAATGACTCTCGGTGTAGCTCCCAGTTTCTCCGCTAATGCTCTAGCCGTCAAACTAGCCATTCCCTCTTCTCTCACCAATTGTAAAGCTGTCCCAATGATAGCCTCTTTACTAAATTTAACCTTGGGTGGCATAAGACTCCTTTCGCGCAACAGTTGTTGCGCAACACTTGTTGCATAAAGAATACCATAAAAAAGAAAGACTTGTCAAGAAAAATTCGTAAAGTATAAAACAAAAGACCAGCCCACTGATACAAGTGAAGTCTGGTCTACTAACAAGATTCTAAGGCAAATCATTTCCTGCAGCCAAGTAGATTTGGTACCATTCCTTGCGGGTTAGAGTGACTGTTGCTGCTTTCCCTGCTTCAAGGACATGCTGGGGTTTGGTCGTTCCGATGACAGCCTGCATCTTACCCGGATAGCGGAGGACCCAAGCAAGGGCGATGGCTGTCGGAGTGACCTGGTATTTCTTCGCCAAGTCATTGAGGACATGATTGAGGGCCGCAAACTCTTCCTTGCCGACAAAGTTCCCCTTAAAATAGCCATGCTGGAGGGCAGACCAGGCTTGAATCACCGTATCGGTTAAGCGACAATATTCAAAGACACTGCCATCTCGCACGGCTGCTTTTGGCCCTTCCATGTTGACATGAAAACCAGCCTCAAAGCTAGGCGTAAAGGCGGCACTCAACTGCAACTGGTTGACCTTGAGAGGCTGTTTGACAGCCGTTTTGAGCAATTCCATCATCATAGGATTTTGATTGGACACCCCAAAATGACGGACCTTGCCCGCTTGCTCCAAGTGATCAAAAGCTGCCGCCACTTCTTCCGGCTCCATGAGGGCATCCGGTCGGTGAAGGAGGAGACTATCTAAGCGCTCAATCTGCAAACGCTCGAGGATGCCATTGACGGAGTCCAAAATATAGTCCTTAGAAAAATCAAAATAGGTAAAGCCGTCTTTGCGAATCCCACACTTAGACTGGATCCACATCTGATCCCGAAGATCCGGACGGCCCTTGAGAACCTTCCCCAGCAGGATCTCACACTGACCATTGCCATAGATATCCGCCAGGTCAAAAGTGTTGATCCCAATCGATAAGGCCGCCTCCACCAAGGCCTCCACCTCGTCTTCACTCATCTGACTGATCCGCATCATCCCAAGGACAATCGTGGACAGACGCTCATTTTCAGCAAACTCAATATAGTTCATGTCCGCCTCCTTTTCTGTAGTTCTATTGTAGTGAAAAGGCTTGCAAAAGTCAATGTGAAATCAAAAAGCCCTCAGAAACAACTGAAGGCTTACAGATTGAAGTAGAATGCCTCATTCGTCGTCAACCAACTCCACTTCTCCATGGATTCGGATGTATTCTTCACGCTTTCGATCCAATTCTTCCCAGAGTGGCTCATCAACAGCTTTCATTGCTTCTATCTCTTTCAAGCTAATGTCAACCGCTTCATTGTAGGTTAAATGCAACAAATCTGCATGTTTTGTTTTAAATTCTTCAATGCTCAGCCATGTTTCCTTATCATCTTCGCTAATGTGACCGCCAATGGCAGAGGCTACCTCAATTGCCATGATATAAAGAGCTCGCTTATCAACCGTTAGAATATCTTTATGAGTCGTGATGATTCGTAGATAGTTTCCTTTTTCTCGTCCATCACTTTCATAGGAATCTACAAAATTTAAATTTATATCTTCATACTTAAAAGTCGCCCAAGGATCGTTGCCTACTCTAAAATCAGCCATTCCCCAACGCTCATCATTTGAAGAAAATTTATCCAAACTAACACTAAAATAGAAGTCATCATCACGTGCATAAGAAAACTCAACCTGCACTCCCTTACGTTCCTTGAACCACATTTTCCAAGGATATTCCATACAGGCTTGATAGATGTTAGTTTCGTAGTTACCTTTAAGATATAGTTTCACTCGTCGTCCTCGTCATCCAACTCCACTTCTCCATGGATTCGGATGTATTCTTCATTTCTGCGGTCATCTTCTGCCCAAACCGGGTCTCTCACATCATCCATAAACGGAATTTCCTCCAGACTCATCTCATTAGCCTGTTCATAACTCATCGATAGGATATCTTCATACCGGTTTTTAAATTCCTCCACACTTAACCAGCTCTCTTTATCATCTTCGCTAATCTGACCATCAATAGCAGTCGCAATTTCAATGGCCATAATATAGAAAGCACGTTTATCAACGGTGAGGAGTTCAAGGTGCTTAGTAGCGATTCTTAAACATTCACCTTTCTCACGAAAGTCCGACATCATAGCATCTTCGTAGTCTAGCTCTATATCTTCATATTTATGGGATAAAAAATCATATTTTATCCCTTCCTTAATCTGAACATTACTCCATCTATTATCATGCATCCACTTATTTAATTTTAAGTGGATAGAAAGTTTCTCGATTGGTAAATCTAGATACCCTGCATACGACAAGTCATGTTCTATTCCATCTTTTTCCCCAAACCACATTCTATTTGCTAGTTTTAAGTAATCAAACGGGATTTCTTTTGTATAGTCACCTTTAATATAAATTCTCAATCTTCTTCCTCATCGTCATAAACACGTTCGCCATGGATTTTGATGTACTCTTCACGCTTCCTATCCAATTCTTCCCAGATGGGATCATCAATAGCGTCAATCGTCTGAATTTCTTCCAAACTCATCTCATTTGCTTCATCAAAAGTTAGAGATAAGATATCTTGGTGCTTTTCCTTGAATTCCTCGACTGTTAGCCATGTTTTCTTATCGTCTTCACTGATTTGTCCATTAAAGATTGTGGCAATCTCAATGGCCATGATATAGAACGCTCTTTTATCAAGAGTGAGCAGTTCAAGGTGGGTAGAAGCGATACGCAAACAGTCTCCATTTTCTCGAAAATCTGTTACATAAGCATTCTCAAATTCCAAATTTAGGTCTTCATCAATTTGTGAATAAAAACGATATTTTATCCCTTCTTGTATCGGAATACACAACCAACGTTCGTCATAATCCTGTTTATTTAGTTTTAGATGAATGGCTATATCATTCCCATCTCTGATTTGAAGAAAACCAGAATAGGAGAGAGATATACCTTCTCCTTGATAGCTTTCGAACCACATTCTCTTCGCTAGTTCTAAATAATCAAACGGAATTTCTTTGGTGTAATCGCCTTTGATATATAATTTCAATCGTCTTCCTCATCGTCATAAACACGTTCACCATGGATTTTGGTGTATTCTTCTCGAAGCCGTTCCTCCTCTTCCCATAGAGGATCTCTTACCGGTACCATTGTCTTTAATTCTTCCAAACTGATTTCAACAGCTTCATCATAAGTCAGTGAAAGAACATCCTTGTGATATTCCTTAAATTCTTCTACACTTAGCCAATTTTGCTTGCCGTCCTCGCTAATCTGACCATCAATGGCAGATGCTACTTCAGCTGCCATAATGTATAAAGCACGTTTGTCTACAGTTAAAACATCTATATGAGATGTTGCGATACGTAGATAATCTCCACGTTCTCTCCACTCTGTAATGAAAGTTTTTTCAAATTCAAGTGTTATACTCTCATATTCCAAAGACAACCAAGGATTACTAGGAATTATAAAAGGAGCCTTATCCCATCTTTCGTCAACTGAAGACCATTTGTGTAACCGAACACCAAAGTAAAAATCATCCTGTAACATAGCATCATCACCAACATTGGAGAAACTTATTTTCTTGCCATTCCGTTCCTTAAACCACATCTTCCAAACAAGCTCTCTAGTTGTGAAGTCTATTTTTTTCGTAAAATCACTTTTGATGTATAGTCTCATAAATCTGAGATATCGCCTCCATGTGCTAGTATATATTCTTTTCGACGAGTGGCTTCTTCCTCCCAAAGAGGGTCATCTACCACATCCATCATTTGAATTTCAGTCAAACTTCGTTCATTTGCTTCTTCAAAAGTTAGAGATAGAATAGCCTCGTGCTTTTTCCTAAACTCCTCGACTGTTAGCCATGTCTTCTTATTATCCTCGCTAATTTGCCCGTCAATCACCTTTGCAATCTCAAGCGCCATAATGTACATGGCGCGTTTATCAACTGTTAAAACTTCTAGATGGCTGGTTAAAATACGGAGATAGTCTCCCTTTTCATTATAATCCGTAGCGAATGCATTTTCAAACTCTATCTCAATACATTCGTCAAGATGTGAAAAGAGTCTTCGTACCCCTTCCTTTAGGGGGACACTAGACCATCTCTTATCGGCAGTGCCTTTCCTCAGGGATAAATTTACAGAAAAATCTTCTTGTAATGCATCATTGTCTCCTGCATTTGAGTAAGATACTTGCTTTTCTTCTGGAAACCACATTTTGCCAGCTAGTTCTAAATAACCATAAGGTACTCTTTTTGTATAATCGCCTTTTAAATATAATTTCATTGTTCACTCCTTATTGCGTTAAGTATTTAAAAGCTTTCCACATATTTTTGATAACTTCTTCTTTAGCTCCTTTTCCAAGTCCTTTTAGTTCAGAATGTTTGCTTACCCAGTCTACAATATCCTGCCTACTTGAAATCCTTGAAACCTCGATATCTATGTCGAGGCCATAACCCGATTTCCCACTTCCCGATTGAACTTGGATTTTCCCACTATCTGGCTCCGCATCAACTCGAATATTATCGACTTTTTTACCTTTAACTCGTCCAGAAACCTTTTTCCCAAAAGTCTTACTCGTCGGTTTATTTGCCTGCCAGCTATCGTAGTTGCTAGAATAATTAACTTGAATTTCAGCGTTTGCGCTACCTGTTTTACTAATAGCGGATCCTACAGATACTACCCCACTAAATATGAGTGCGTTGCCTGCATCTAAAGCAACCTCTGCTGCAGTTGTTCCAGCAATAAAGCTTGCCCCACCTGTCTCAGGAGCTAAAGCTAAACCTCCAGTTTCTGCTGCTACGCTAGCAAAGTCAAGTAGTAAACCTGATAACATCTGACTAACTCCACCCCAAAATTCAGCAGAATTAGCTTCAAAATTTTCTTGAAGAAGTTCTTGATATTTTTCGTTGATCAATCTCGTAGAAGCACTATCATACTTCCCATTTTTTAGAACAGAAAAGTTATCATCTTTTTGATAATGTCGATCTTTATAAGCACTATTATCAAAAATTTCAATTAAATTCCCTTCATTGTCAATTTTTAGAGTATGGTTATAATCATCAATTATTTTTTTCCACTGTGACCGATCATGTCCTTTTAAGCGTTTTTTTAACTCTTCCCGATAATAGGTATCACCATCATCTGATAATAACATATCTCTCGACGCTTGATTTAAAGTCCTTGTTAAGGCATCCTGATAGTCTCTTTTAGCGTAGGAAACAACTTTTGTTTGTTTCATTTTGTCAAACCAAGTCATGTCGACACCATCCGCATAGTAATTTCCGTTGCTATCAACTATAATTTGACTTAGTTGTCCTGCTCCTTCAATCGCTAAATTAAGAATTTCAAGACTGTCTGAAAAATACTGATTGACTTGCTCAACAAACCACTCTAATTTTTCAATTTTTTCTTCAACATCTTTGATTTGCATCCGTGTTTTATCAGCCAGTTCATGAAGAACTCTATTTTCTGATAAATTTTGATCCAGATTTGCGGTAAGAAATGCTCCAACACGATTGAAAAAATCCTCATTCTTTCTGATTAGATCTTGATACTTTGAAAGCTGTTTTTCCCAACTCTGTTTTTGTGTCTTCAAATCATCTAAATCTAATTCTCCATATTTTGATACAACTGCATCTGCGTTTTTGTATGAATTTAATTCAATCTGAATATCGTCGATCGCTTCTTGTAATTTTTGGATACATGGGATAATAATATTCCCAAATAAATTTTTCCCTGCCTCATATGCAGCACCTTGAAGTCTACCTGCTTCGATTTCTGCAATTAAATGATCACTTCCACTAGTAAGTTTTTCTGTAATCTGAGTAGCAATTTGAATATTACTGCTCATAGTTTCAATCAAAGCAGCAGATTCTGATGAACTGTATCTCACTCCCACGGCAAACTATTCCTTTCTCTTATCAATTTTTCTCTCTGAATGTCTAAGTTTTTTAAAACATTCCGAAACTCTTCACTGACACCATCCATCTGTCTAACCACATAATTTCTTGCAATTAAATCCATTTCATTCTTTTCTTGAAAAAATAAGATATTTTGAGATGAAATAGACAACTTTTCTTCTGCTTCTCGTGTGATCATCGAAAGATCTTCTAAAAATTCATCTAAACTTTGTTGATACTCACGACTTAAATTAAAAATAAGATCTTCTTGTCGCTCTGTTTTCACAATTTCCTGGAATAGTTTATCTCGCTTATTTTTATTAACATCCTCCATCATGGTTAGCTTCCCCATATTTGAGCCTGTTCTACATCACGTTTTTCAAGCACAGCGGCAATTTGAGGAAATTTATTAGCTTGAATCAGAACAGCTTCACTAAATTTACCCAAAGCTTGAAGTAAGTGATTATTTACCTCTTTTCCCTTCTCCATACCTGCTATACCAGCAGAATAACTAAATTCTACTTGTTTATTCTCATTTTGTGATACATCAACACCAGTCAACTCACCAATAGCCGCTTGCGCATCCATTGGGCTGGATTTTATTTGGAGTTTATCCATATATTCACCCTCAAATCTTATTATTCCTCTCCATCATATCATAATTTGAAGAAAAATACTCTTTCTTCCATGAAAAAACATACTAAATTTTCTGCAATTTATTAATAGTTAGAGACAAGTCTTTCAAAAAAATTGTAACCTCCATTCAAAAAGCCCTCAGCTGTAACCGAGAGCTTACCTAATTAACGATAGCTAAGAGCACGTTTGATGGTCTTCCACGGTCCGAGGTCATCGGTCTGAAGGATCAGGCTGGCATAGATACGGGCGATGAGCACTGTTCCCACGATGGTAAAGAGAACCGCAATTCCCAATGAAGCCCAAGATTCAAGACCAGTCGCATAGCCATTAATGGTACGGAAAGGCATGAAGAAGGTTGAAATGAATGGAATGTAGGAACCGATCTTCAATAAGAAGACATCACCGGCACTTCCCAAGGTGGTTACCCCAAAGAAGCTAAAGAGGACTAACATCATCAGTGGCGAAATCGCTTTTCCTGAATCTTCAGGTCGTGCTACTGTGGATCCTAAGAAGGCAGAGAGCACCACATACATAAAGACCCCAAGGATAATGAAGAAGACGGTATTGAGCGAGATCGCTTCTGCTAGGTGTTGGGTAATTGGAGAGTTTGGAGCAAGAATATCCTTGACAACAGGGATATCTGCTCTAAAGATCCAAACAGCTACTAGCCCAACTACATAGACAAAAATATGGGTAATAATCACACCGAAGAGTCCGAGCATGCGTGCGAAGAAATAGTCGGTTGCTTTGATACTAGAGAAGACCACTTCCATGATCTTGGTTCCCTTTTCACTGGCCACTTCTTGGGCTGTGATACCAGAGTAGAAGATCAAAATCATATAAAGCAGCATTCCCAGACCACCTGCAACCATGGTTTGCACCATTTTCAAGCCTTCTTTTTTCTCGTCAATTTTTTCTTTGAGAGAAACCTGTTGAGACAAGGCTGTCAGTTGCTCTTTGCTTAGATTGGCACGCGCTAGATTGATCCCTTGTTGGACCTGACTTAATTTAGCAGCAACAAGGCTTTTCAATTCCATTTTCATGGCTTGATCACCCACATAAGTGGCCTCTAGCTGGCCATCTTTTTCATCGACCGTCAAGTAAGCAGCGGCTTTCTCATCCTTGATGGCTTTTTTAGCAGCAGCTTCATCTTTGTAGTCAAAAGTCAAGCCATCAGTTCCTTTGAGACTTTCTTTGACAGCTGGAACTTCTGTCACCAAGGCCACCTGGTTTTTGGCATCTGTAGAAGAACCTGTCAGATAACCGATTCCAATGCTCAATCCCAAAAAGAGGAAGGGACCGAAGACCATGAAGAGGAAACTCCATGATTTCACTTGTCTGATATAGGTTTCTTTCATTACGACAAACATCTGTTTCATACTTCTACTCCTGATTCAAGTTTAAAGATCTCATCAATAGTTGGGGCTTGGTGGTCAAAGGTCGCAAGGTAGTGGCCCTTGGTTAAGCGATCAAATAATTCTGGACCCGCTGACGCATCATCCAAGATCAGCTTCCAAGTCCCTTGCTTGGTCATGCTGACTTTGGTCACGTGTGGCAGAGCTTCTAGCTCTTCTTTGCTAAAGTCGTTAGAGACAAAGAGGCGAGTCTTGCCATAGCTATTCCGGACCTCTTGGACAGGCCCTGAAAGGACCACCGAACCATCACGGATCATTAGGATATCATCACACAACTCTTCGACGTTGGTCATGACGTGGTCAGAAAAGATAATGGTGGCTCCACGCTCTTTTTCTTCAAAGATGACCTGCTTGAGCACTTCTGTGTTGACCGGATCCAGTCCGCTAAAGGGTTCATCTAAAATGATCAATTTAGGCTCATGGATCAAGGTGATGATCAGTTGCACCTTCTGTTGGTTCCCTTTTGAGAGGCTCTTGATTTTATCAGTCAATTTCCCTTTTACTTGGAGTTTTTCCATCCAGGTCGGTAATTTTTCCTTGACCTCGGCAGTGCTCATTCCTTTTAAGGCAGCCAAATAGCGGACCTGCTCAAAAATCGTGAGTTTTGGCATGAGACTACGCTCTTCAGGCAAATAACCAATTTCTTTGTAAGTTTCTTGCGTAATCGCTTTGCCATCTAGGCGGATCTCACCGCTGTAGTCCAAAAAGCGCAGGATGCTGTGGAAAATGGTGGTTTTCCCAGCCCCATTTTTCCCAACCAAACCAAGGATATGCCCTTGTTGAGCTGTTAGATCCACTCCAAAGAGGACCTGCTTATTGCCAAAGCTTTTTTCTAAATGTCTAATTTCTAACATGAATGACTCCTTTACTCTTTATAATAACGTTTGGTAATCTTGTATTGTGAGACCAAGATATAGATATAAATTAGTGATACAACTACTAAGGCTAATAAGATATCGGTATGGAAAAAGGTACCAATCAAGAAAATTCCAATTAAAGCAAAAGGCAAGATATAATTGCTTAACTTAACCACCACTTCGAAATTTTCCTCGTAGCTAATCTGCTTTTCTGCTTCATCCATCATACTCATCATAAATTCACGCACTTCCTTGGCATTAGCATTGCGGGGAATCGGTTTTCCATAAAGCAAATGGAAGGTCTTGCGAAAGAAGATATCCGATAAGAAAAATAGGGCAATCAAAACAAGAAAGAGATAGAGCATGGTAAAAGTGCCAAAGATAAAAGCCAAGTGCCCTGTGGAAGGTCTATCCATATACACCAATTGACTATAAAAGATGACGACTAAAAAGTATGGCAAGATCATGATACCTTTAAAAATGGTCGCTAACCCATACAGTTTTTCCTTCTGGATGCCATAGTGATAGGCTTCGTCTTCGTCTTCTATCTGGAGTATTTTTTGATGGACTTTTCTCGCGCTTATTAGTAAGGCTATCGTGACCATAAACAAGATAAGAAACAAAAGTATTGAGCCCAAAAGGAGTATTTCTTTACTAAAGAAGGATTCGATTTCAAGGGGCTTTTCGGATCCGAACATGACTGTCAAAAAACCAATGACTCCTCCAATCAAGCCAGAACCTGTGATTATTCCGACATTTCTCCAAAAACGGTAACGAGCAGATTGTTCTTGTTGTTGCTTTTTCATTGTTATTCTTCTCCCTCTACTAGACTAAAAACATTCTCCACCGGTTCCTTGAAAATCTGGGCGATGGTGATCGCAATGATAACCGATGGGGTGTATTCCCCCCGCTCCAAGAGACTGATGGACTGGCGCGAGACCCCTGCTAGCTTGGCTAGTTCTGATTGGTTGAGTCCATCACGCGCCCTCAGCTCTTTCAGTCGATTTTTTAAGATCATGGCTTTCGCCCCCTTATAGTTGAATATCTTGAATATCTTCGATACGGACTAATTTGGTTTCTCTTTGTTGATTAATCGTATCACAACTCAATTTGACCCAATCTTCGTCGATATCCATAATTTCATATTTGGTTCCAAAACCATTTACTGTGACAGTGACCGTTTGGCCTTTCAATTCTTCTAAAAGTCTAGACATGTCTTGATTTCCTTTCACTTGTTTTTCTAATCTTTTAATACGTTTGTTCAACTTTTTTATCTTCTTTTCTGAGCTTGCATAAATGATAACCAGAAAAGGGATAAATAGAATCCATATGGCTCCCATAAGAAAACCTCTCCTTCTTTCAACTAAAATCATTGTAACACTTCTTTTCCTTTTTGACAAGCATATTTGTCAAAAAAATAAAAATATTTGTCAATAATAGCAGGATGGTTGACATGGATATTTTGAGTACTTAAAGGAATTTCTTTATTTTTATAGGGTTTTAAGGCCTATAACTTGCAAATCCTGGAAGAAAAAAACAGTTGAGAAATTCTCAACTGTTTCATCTTTTTACATCTTAACGCACTTCTGCATTGACTTTTTCTTCAAGTGAAGCTTGGATTTTTTCCATGTAGCGTGCGACTTCTTCATCTGTCAAGCTATCTTCTGGATTTTGGAAGGTCAAGCTGTAGGCCATAGACTTCATGCCAAGTCCTAGTTTTTCACCTGAGAAAACGTCAAAGAGTTTGATATCTGTTAAGCGTTTCACGCCAGCAGCTTGAATCGCATCAACCACTTCTTGGTGGGTCACTTCTGCTTTGAGGAGAAGGGCGATATCACGGCTCACAGCTGGGAATTTGGTGATTTCCACAAAGGCTGCGGCTGGTTGAAGAGCTGCTTCAATAGCAGATAAGTTCAATTCTGCCACATAGGTTTCTGGAATGTCATAAGCCTTAGCTGTTACAGGGTGGACTTGTCCCAAGACCCCAATCACCTGGTCACCAAGTGAGAGCAAGGCTGTACGTCCTGGGTGGAGACTCTTGATTTCCTGTGTTGCTGTATAAGTCACTTCAAGACCCAAGCGAGTAAAGAGGACTTCCAAGATTCCCTTGGCATAGAAGAAGTCAACTGGAACAGCTGGAGTTTGGAAGTCTTTTTCAGCAACTAAGCCAGTCAAAGCAAAGGCAAAGCTATTGATTTCGTTTGGCAAGTCTTCTTTTGGATTACCTGTCTGTTCAAAGACTTTTCCGATCTCATAGAGGGCCAAATCTTTGTTCTTACGAGCGACATTATAAGCTACAGTATCCAAGATTCCTGAGATCATATTTTGACGGAGGACCGAACGATCCACAGTCATTGGCCACATGAGCTCCGTTAAGTTGCTTGGTGCAGTCGTGAACTCCACTGCTTTTTCAGGAGTTGTCAGTGCATAAGTAATGATTTCAGTCAATCCAGCCCCTTCAGCGATAGTCCGAACTTGGCGACGCAATTTTTGAGTCGCTGTCAATTCACCTGCTGTCCCGTCATCTTTTGGAAGGGTTGCTGGTAATTTGTCATAACCATAAATTCGAGCAATTTCTTCAAAGAGGTCCGCTTCGATAGTGATGTCCCAACGGCGACGAGGAACGCTGACTGTGAAGCTTTCTGCATTTCCAGAAAGGCCAAAACCAAGACGACGGAAGACATCTTCGACATCCGCGTAGGAAAGTTCTGTTCCAAGGACACGGTTAACGTCTACAAGAGTAGAAGAAACTTCTACATCAGAAGTGTCTAACTGGCCTGCTGAAACGATGCCCTTAAGTACGGTTGCACCAGCCAATTCAGCAATCATACTTGCTGCGGCATCAAGGGCTTCATTAACAGTTGCCACATTGATGCCTTTTTCAAAGCGAGAAGATGATTCAGAGCGTAGGTTGAGGCGACCACTAGTCTTACGGATCGATTTGCCATTGAAAACAGCCGCTTCAAGAACTACACGAGTAGACTTTTCAGAGATTTCTGTAGCCTCTCCCCCCATGACACCTGCAAGGGCAACAGGTTTGTCAGCAACCGTAATCACGAGGTCACTTGTTTCCAACTCACGCTCTTCCCCATCCAAGGTCACTAATTTCTCACCTGCACGCGCTTCACGTACACGGATGTCATTTCCTTCAAAGGTATCCAAGTCAAAGGCATGCATGGGCTGACCAAAGTAAAGCAAGATATAGTTGGTCACGTCAACCACATTATTTATGGGACGGATGCCTTCATTCATGAGGAGGTTTTGCAACCATTGTGGACTTGGTGCGATGGTTACATTGTCCAAGATACGAGCTGCATAATAAGGAGCCTTATCTGTGTCGATGCTGACAGAAAGAGCATCCGCTGCAACTTGGTCTGTTTCTGTTAAAGTAAATTCTTTGAAGTTGACTGCCTTGTCATAGATGGCTGCTACTTCATGTGCTACCCCACGCATCGAAAGAGCATCTGCACGGTTTGGAGTGATAGAAAGCTCGATGATTTCATCATCCAAGTCTAGGTAAGAGAAGACTTCTTCTCCTGGAACAGCATCCTCTGGCAAGATTTGGATGCCATCCGCAAATTCTTTCGGTACAACTGAGTCAGAAATGCCTAACTCACCAAGTGAACAGATCATCCCAAGGGATTCCAAACCACGGATTTTCCCTTTTTTAATCTTGTAGTTATCTGCGATGCGAGCACCTGGAAGAGCCACCATCACCTTGATGCCTGCTCGCACATTTGGTGCTCCACAGACGATTTGACGCGCTTCTTCTTCCCCCACATTAACTTGGCAGACATGAAGGTGTGTCTCTGGCACATCTTCACAAGACAAGACTTCTCCGACGACAATTTTTGAGAGACCAGTAGCAGGCGATTCCACACCTTCTACCTCGATCCCTGTGGTTGACATTTTTTCAGCCAACTCTTCTGATGGCACATCCACGTCCACCAATTGTTTTAACCATTTATATGATACTAACATAATTCTGATCGTAAGATCCCACTAGGTGAGACCTTTTCAATTCCTTTCTCTCAATTTGGACCCACAATTAAGTTTGCGGATTCTCCTTCAAATGCTTGCGCAGCAACCAGTCTGTATCCACGGTTTCCCCTGTGATAAAGTGGTGCTCGCTAAAACGTTCAAATCCGAATTGTTTGTAAAAGTTTTGGGCCTTATAATTTCGTTCCCAGACACCCAGCCAGGCCCAGTCAAATCCACGTTTTTGAGCCTCTTTCAAGGCAAAGGTAAACATTTCCTTGCCATAGCCCTTGCCATGATGTTCTTTTTTGACATAGATCCGCTGGATTTCAAAAGCATTGTTCATCTCTACTGGCTCTGTTTGTGCCTCTCCCCAGTTAAACTTGAGAAAACCACAAATTTCCTGATTGTGATCAAGGACAAAATAGGTCTCTGATTCAGGTTCTGCCAAATCCTTTTGGATTTGCTCTAGCGATAAAACCGTCTGGTAATAATCTTCCATATCGGCATCAGCGATGTAGGGACCAAAGGTATCCCGATAGGTTTCCACCTCTAGGTCACGCAGGGTCTGTGCCTGGTCGATTTTTACTCTAACTAACATGATTATTTAAACTGTTCTGAGAAGCGAACATCTCCTTGATAGAAGCCACGGATATCATTGATTCCGTAACGAAGCATAGCCACACGCTCTTGACCAAGTCCAAAGGCAAATCCTGAATAAACTGTTGGGTCAATACCACTCATCTCAAGGACGCGTGGGTGAACCATACCGGCTCCCATGATTTCAATCCAACCAGTTTTCTTACATACGTTGCATCCAGCTCCACCACACTTGAAGCAAGAAACGTCTACCTCAACCGATGGCTCGGTAAATGGGAAATAAGAAGGACGCAAACGAATTTGGCGTTCTGCACCAAACATCTTTTGCACGATCAACTGAAGCGTTCCTTGAAGGTCTGCCATAGAAATATTCTTCCCAACGACCAAACCTTCGATTTGATGGAACTGGTGGCTGTGGGTCGCATCATCTGTATCCCGACGGAACACTCGCCCTGGAGAGATCATCTTCAAAGGTCCCTTGCTAAAGTCATGCGCATCCATAGCACGCGCCTGTACTGGTGATGTATGGGTCCGAAGCAAGATTTCTTCTGTGATGTAGAAGGTATCCTGCATATCCCGCGCTGGGTGATCTTTTGGAAGGTTCATGCGTTCAAAGTTGTAGTAGTCTTTTTCAACTTCAAACCCATCGACGACTTGGTAACCCATACCGATAAAGATATCTTCGATTTCTTCACTGGTTTGGGTCAAGATATGACGGTAACCACTAGCAACCGGACGACCAGGAAGGGTCACATCGATGCTTTCGCTAGCTAGTTTCGCTTGGACTTTCTTTTCTTCCAAGAGTTTGGTTGTTTCTTCAAAGGCAGCCGTCAAGACATCGCGGGCTTCATTGACGTGTTTCCCGATAACCGGACGCATCTCAGCAGAGACATCTTTCATCCCTTTGAGGATCTCGGTCAAAGATCCTTTTTTCCCAAGGACAGAGACCCGTAGTTCTTGCAATTCTTTTTCATTTTCAGCAGAAATCTGCTTTAAAGCTGCCAGCGTTTCTTCACGAAGCGCTTTTAATTGTTCTTCAATCGTTGACATATTTCCTCCATCATGGTCCCTCTACAGACATAGAAAAAACCACGCGCCAACACCCACATTCGGAGCGTTGACACGCGGTACCATCCGTTTTTTATCCGTAAACCAGACCTTAATTTCTAAATCCTTTACGCAAGTGAATTCACTCAGCTTTCATGCAAAGAGCTTTCAGTCACGGCTCTTCTCCCTGTCGCACTTCCCTTGAGATACTAGTCTTGCAGATTTCTATTCAATTACTACATAGTTTATCAGATTTTTAGTTAAAAAACAAGTTAGATGAGACTAATTCAATAGAAAAAGGAACAAGAGGCAGTGCATTATCTATTTGCCTTGTCTGTTGCATCTGCTTGCCTCTTCAATAGAAGAGTGGCTGCTTGGTTAAAACCATCACACCAGTTATACCATTTTGCTTCATACTCATCTTGAGGTAAGATACGATGTTTCAAATCCAAAACAGAGGTTATCTTTCTTTCCTCGCAAGCTTGCGCATAGAGAGCATACAACTCATCGCCACCATCTCTATCAAACTCAGCAGTAATCGTATCCCGACCTGCCAATAAAGCCTGATAAGCCCTGTGATGCCCGTCTGTAATCAAGAAGCGATTTCCAAATGCAAGAACACTAATTGGATCCACATTGATGATGTCTGCCGACTGATCCAGCATCTGGATAGCTTGTAACTTCTTTTCTGATAAATATAGTTGGGTCGGATGAAGATCTGTTATCTTAACTTCCATATCTTTCTCCTCTACCATGAGTAACATAGTTGGTCATGAGCACTGGTAGACATTTTTAAAGGTCACGATTTAAAGACCTGCCAAAGCCAAATTCCCCTGCCATTCTTGTGATTCGTTTCCTTTTTATTTAATGACTTGTCCAGCATCTTTCAAGACAGATTCTGGAATAGTAATGCCCAATTCATCTGCGACTTTTTTATTGATGACAGATTTTCCTTGGCTAAAGATTTCAACAGGTGTATCCGCAGGTTTTTGACCTTTCAAGATCTTCGCAGCCATTTTACCAGTTGCTACTCCAAGATCATGTTGGTCGACAACGACTGAACCAAGACCACCAGCTTCTACCATAGCTGTCGCACTTGGGAAGATTGGTTTTTTAGCTGTTTTGTTAGCTTCGACAACAGTTGAGAAGGCTGATGCGATAGTATTGTCGATTGGAACCCAGATGGCATCGACTTTGCCTGACATTACAGACACGGTAGAAGCAATTTCATTTGTAGAAGGGACTGAATAAGGAACCACCTTGTAACCTGCTTTTTCAGCTAATTTTGTAAATTCTTCTACTTGCGTTTTAGAATTATCCTCACTGGTTGAGTAAAGGATCCCGATTGTTTTCACGTTTGGAGTCAACTCTTTGATCAATTTCAACTGTTGCTCAGTTGGATTGTGGTCAGATACCCCAGTGATATTGCCACCTGGTTTTTTCAAATCTTTGACCAAGTTTGCGCCGACTGGATCGGTTACAGCACCCATGACAATTGGTTTGTCTTTGGTTGCACTAGCCAAACCTTGAGCAGATGGGGTTGCAATTCCAATCAAGACTTGGTTATCCTTGTCTACCAATTGTTTACTCATGGTTGCAACCTTGTTTTGGTCGCCTTCTGCATTGAGGAAATCAATGTCCACTTTGTCTTTGTCATAACCTTCTTCAGCCAAACCATCTTGAATTCCCTTGTAAATCAAATCAAGCGAAGGGTGGCTGACCAACTGCAAGACCCCAACTTTAGCCTTTTCATTGCTAGTTGCTGCCTTGTTGTCTTTGCCTGCTGTAGCTGAATAGATCGCTGTCCCAATGACTGCTGCTGCAATCAAACCAATAATTCCCATTAACCGTTTATTTTTCATCTTTAATACCTCTTCTATTTTTTCATTTTCTTCTATTTTTCATCCTCTAAAGAATGAGACGCCATCGTTTCTTCATATCTTTTCTCCCTTCTCATCTAAAACAAAAAACACGCCCACACATAGCAAAAGCTATGTGAGGACGTGTCATCGCGGTACCACCTCACTTATGGGAAAAGGATAGTCTCCCCCATATCTCTGTCTTGTCTAGCAACAAGTTGCACGATAAGGTGTGCCAACCGAATTTTTATTGTTTCAAATTCATCTCATCATTAGTCCAATTTCATAAACTGCCGCTACCTACTCTCAGCAACCGTAGGCTCTCTTGAAACTTTCATTTACTACTTTTCTAATTTCTTACATTTTAAAGTTTTCTTTCAAAAATGTCAATACTTTTTCTGCATTTTTTTGGAAACGTTCGCATTTTCTATTCAACATCCTCTTGCTTCTCTCTGGGATTTCCGCACTAATTTTGTTATAATTTACTAGAATAAACGCTAGAATGATGAGGAATCCCATGTCTTTTGATGGATTTTTTTTACACCATATGGTGCAAGAATTGAAGGCCGAACTCTTGAGTGGCCGCATTCAAAAAATTAACCAACCCTTCGAGCAAGAATTAGTGCTCCAAATCCGAGGCAATCGGAAAAACCAAAAACTCTTACTCTCAGCCCATTCTGTCTTTGGACGGATTCAACGGACCCAGACCAACTTTGAAAATCCTGCCTTTCCCAATACCTTTATTATGGTTATGCGCAAATATCTTCAAGGCGCTGTCATCGAAGGGATTGAACAAATGGAGAACGACCGGATTCTCGAAATCCGTGTCTCCAATAAAAATGAAATTGGAGATGCTATTTCTGTCAGCCTCATGATCGAAATCATGGGCAAGCACAGTAATATTATTCTCCTGGACCGCACCAGCAATAAAATCATCGAAGCTATCAAACACGTCGGCTTCTCACAAAATAGCTACCGGACCATTCTCCCTGGATCAACTTATGTAGCTCCTCCGAAAACCGACGCTGTCAATCCTTTTACTATTGGAGATGAAGCCCTTTTTGCCCTTCTTCACAAGGAAGAGTTAAGTCCAAAGAACCTTCAAATATGTTTCCAAGGTTTGGGGCGAGATACGGCTCAAGAATTAGCCAAGCGACTTGAGACGGATGGAAAATTAAAGACCTTCCGTGCCTTTTTCCAAGCTCCAACTGAGCCACGCCTAACAACCAAATCCTTCTCGGCTATCCCCTTTGCAGATGCGACTAGTCAAACGTTTGAGACACTTTCCGATCTGCTGGATGACTATTACCGAGACAAGGCTGAGCGCGATCGGGTGCAACAACAGGCCAGTGAGTTGATCCGCAAGGTCGAAAACGATCTTGAAAAGAACCGGAAAAAATTAGCCAAACAAGAGGCGGAGTTAGCGGCGACCGACAATGCGGAAGAATTCCGCCAAAAAGGAGAATTGCTGACAACCTTCCTCCATCAGGTACCAAACGACCAAGACCAAGTTGTCCTAGATAATTACTATACCAATGAACCGATCACCATCCAACTCAACAAGGCCCTGACCCCCAATCAAAATGCCCAACGCTACTTTAAACGCTACCAGAAGTTAAAAGAAGCCGTCAAACATTTGACCATCCTCATTCAAGAAACCAAGGAAACCATTTCTTATCTTGAAACGGTTGAAACAGCCCTTTCTCAAGCGAGCCTAGCTGAGGTGGCAGAAATTCGAGAAGAGCTAATCCAGACCGGCTTTATCAAACGGCGCAATCGCGAAAAAATTCATAAACGGAAAAAACCTGAGAAATACCTAGCTAGTGATGGAAAAACCATCATTTTAGTGGGTCGCAATAATTTGCAAAACGATGAACTGACCTTTAAGATCGCTAAGAAAGATGAGCTCTGGTTCCATGCCAAAGATATCCCGGGAAGCCACGTCGTCATTACAGGAAATCTAAATCCATCGGATGAAGTGAAGACCGATGCTGCAGAGTTGGCCGCCTACTATTCCAAGGCCCGTCTCTCAAACCTGGTCCAAGTAGATATGATCGAAGTCAAGAAACTCAATAAACCAACTGGTGGAAAGCCAGGTTTTGTCACCTACACCGGCCAAAAGACTCTGCGGGTCACCCCAGAAGAAGAAAAAATCAAAGCCATGAAACTAACAGACTGATTTCAAAAATAAAAGAGAGTGGGACAGAAATCGGTAATTCGTTAGAATTCGATTTCGTCGTCCCACCTCCGCACAGTTGAGTAGGGCTGTAAAAGCTGATGAAATCAGCGTAGTAGAGCCCACTCAACCACTGCGTCTTGCTCGACAATCCAAAAATAATTGAGAGGCTAGGACTTTTGTCCCAGCCTCTTTTTATTCTGCTTTATTAATGTCTTCTTTGACCTCATCAACATTGAATTTGGCAAAGAGGTACTGACGGTCTTGAACTGGGAAACGTTGATCCAGCTGATCGATGGCCCCCACCTCTACAATCCCTTCTGTGATGACAAAATCCATGACATGGCCACCAAAGGTGTGGTCATCTGAAATAAAGTGCAAATGATAACCAGCCACGCTCACGCCATGGAAAATTTCTGGTGTCCAAAAACCGACGATGGTTCCAGTAACATTTTCTCGTGTATACTCTGGCTGATGGGTGGCAACCTCTGCAAACTTCATCTCAGGTGTTGATTTTGGAATCATACGGACATGCATCTTGGCAAAGTCACCATGAATCTTAATGGAGCGGAAAAGATTTTCCCCATCATAATAAGACTCAATACGGGCTTCCAATTCCTCGTCTGTCATTTCAAAACGTTGGCGGAAAATCACTTCTGCTTGGTGAGGGACGACTGCTGCATAAGGAACCTTTGCATCCGGAGAAACTTCGACTATTTCAGGATGGTCCCCTGATCCCTTGGCCTGATATGCCTTACCATCTAAAACGATCAACTCTCCATCAATAGAATCAAGCGTCCCAACTCCGAGATCTCCGTGTTCCAAGAGTTCTCCAATCGTAAATGAACCCCCGTACAGACCCGCCATTAGGGCACCTAAGGTATTGTATTGAAAAAGTTTCACTGGTTCCATGTTTTTCTCTCCTCATTCTATCTTCTACCAGTATACCACAAACTATTCCGAATCTTCACGATATGGTTTTGATTAGAGGCTATCATAGAGGGTTTGCATCTGCACATCGTCTGGTACGATGGCCAAATACTGGTTAGCCACTTCACGCGCCTTCGTCACATCTCCAGCCTCACGCAACAAATAAACATAGGCTTCGAGGAATTCTGGGTTGTCCTTTAAATCCTCATAGAGCTCTTGGTAGGCTGAGACGGCCTCTTCTGTTTTCTCCAAGGCAGCCAAGGCACGGGCAATGTTCCACCGAGTGACAACTGTTTCGACTTCTTCATTTTGCCAAGCCAAGACTTGGTCAAAGCGTTCCTGTTCCAAATAAAGAGTGGTCAGGCGAAGAGCAATCTCTTCGAGATCATCTGCCACTTCTTTAGCCTCTAATAGATAAGCTTCTGCTTGCTCAGGTTGGTGGAGTTCATAAGAAAGCTGAGAAGCAAGGAGCTTCAATTGGGCATCAAATGGATTCTTCTGGATCCCTTGTTTAGCAATCTCAAGCGCTTTTTCACGGTCATTTTCAGCCTGTAAAGCCAAAGCATAACCATACTCATAGCCCTCAAAATCAGGCGACAAGGTATCAATTTGTTTGTAGTAGATCAGGGCTTTTTGGAATTCTTCTTGGTCAGACAATAGGGTCGCTAATTCGTAAGCAATCTGGTCATCAAACTCAATCTCCAGAGCTTTCTCTAAGAAGGGAACAGCTGCTTCAAACTTACCAAGATTGGCATAGGCAAAACCAATTCGTTGATAGGTGGAAATTCCTGTTGCTTCCAAAATCTCCCGATTGTCTAACTGGGCATACTCTTGGATAGCCTCTTGGTAGCGTTCCAATTCCAGATCAATTTCAGCTAGCCCTAATTGAATGATGGGATCATCAGACAAATGAGCAGCTTCAACTAATTTTTCACGCGCCACATCTGCTAGGCCTTCCATCTGATAGAGATCCGCCTTAACCAAGAGACTGGCCACATACCAGTTAGAGTCTGGGGCAATTTCTTCTAAATAAGCAAAGGCCTCTTCTGTTTGGCCTTCCTCTGCAAGGATGGTTGCCAAACTTAGATACACTTCTGGATAGGTTTCTGCAATCTGTTCATAGATCTCTTTTGCCTGAGGGTAAAAACCGATACTTTCAAGACATTGACCTAAATCCAATAATTGTGCTTCACTATCTTCTAACAAGGCCTGTTGAAATTGAACTTCTGCCTCTTCTAGCTCTTGCCGATCGAGAGCCTCTACCATTTGTTGACTATGACTCACTCTGTGTTTCCTCTTCTACTTCATTATGTTCTTCATACAAGCCACTGACGACCTTATACCATTCAAAGATAGCTCCGATCACCACCTTAGCAGATGCATAGACTGGAATTCCAAGGAAAACTCCCCAGATTCCAAACATAGATCCTGATGTCAAGAGCACAAATAAAATGGTAATCGGATGGATATTTAACTGGCTTCCCAAAACCAAAGGTGATACAAAACGTCCTTCAATGGTTTGCTCCACTGCAAATACAATCAAGACCTTGATAAACATCTCTGGTCCTGCTACCAAGCCCAATACTAAGGCAGGTAACATGGCTAAGAAACTACCCAAGTAAGGAATCAAATTCAAGATCCCTGCAGAGATCCCTAGTGTCACCGCATAGCGCAAGCCAATGATCTTAAAGAAGATGATGAACATAATGGCGACGACAATAGCTACCGTAATTTGCCCTCGAACGTAGTTGGAGAGTTGGGTGTTGACATCTGAGAGAACCTGTTCAGCCGATTTACGAATCTTAGTCGGTAAGAAGCGAACAATGTGGCCCTTTAAATTTTTTCCATCTCGAAGAAGATAAAAGACAATAAAAGGCATGATGATCAAGGCAACAATGACTTGCGAAGCCACTCCGATCAAGTTGCTGACCCAATTGACAGCCCGCCCAGAGATCGAACTCGCCCAAGAAGTAATGTTTGCTGACAATTCCTTAGTGATCTCATCTAATTGGGGTTTGATATCTGAGGAGACGCGATTATCTAGAAAATCATCGATGGTTGCATTGGCCTTTTCCAAATAAGTTGGCAGGTTATGAAAGAAACTCACCACTTGTCGTTGGACGGATGGAATCACTACAGCTAGACCCCAAATTAAAAGCACTGCAATCAAGAAAAAGACGAAGGAAATCGCAAAAATCCGCTTGAGTCCTTTTCTTTCAAGAAAGTCAACAATGGGGTTGAGCAGGTAATAGAGCAAACCAGAGATAATAACAGGCAGCATGACGGCTCCTGCAAACTCAAAAATAGGAATAAAAATAAATGTGATTTTACTCAAAACCAAAAGATTCAAGCCCAACAGCAAGGTAACTAAAAATACGGTAATGGCCTTGTTGTCTAAAAACCATCTAAAAAACCAGGACAAACTAAACTGTTTTTCTTTATTATCCACAGAGAACTCCTTTTCATTTCAATCTGTTTCTATTTTAGCATTTTTTGAGCTTGAAGTTACGAAAAAACTAGCAAAATAAGAAAGAAAGACCCTCCCCTTTTCAACTAGCAATTGCCTTCCAATAGGACCTTTGATATAATAAACCTAACAAATCATACGAGGTGACCTATGTCTCAAACCATTTATTTCGGTACCTATACCAAAAAAGAATCCAAAGGAATTTACAAGGCACAATTTGACCCTGAAACAGGGACATTGAGCCATCTTGAACTAGTGGCAGCTGAGCCCAATCCAACCTATATCGCTTTTTCTGAAAAAGGCAACCTCTACAGTGTCGGAGCTGAAGAGGGTAAAGGAGGAATCGCAAGCTTTACAGCTGATTTTCAGCCACTCAATCACGTCGTTGAAGAGGGAGCACCACTCTGCTATGTCTCTGTCGATGACAAGCGTCAACTGGTCTATGGAGCCAACTATCACAAAGGCCAAGTTCTCGTATATAAGATAGAGGCAGATGGGCGTTTGTCCTTTGTCGATCAAGATACCCACCAAGGAAGTGGTCCTCATGCCAATCAAGCAAGTCCACATACCCACTATGCAGACCTTACACCAGATCAGTACCTGATCACGTGTGACCTAGGAACAGACAGTTTACATGTCTATGATGTCAGTGAGGAAGGAAAACTGACCCTGATCAATCAGTATCAAACAGCTCCAGGGGCAGGACCTCGTCACCTGGTCTTTCATCCTCACTATAAGACTGCTTATCTCATCAATGAGTTAAATGCTACGATCGATGTGCTCTTTTATGACGGTATGGGTGAATTCGAACACTTCCAAACTGTTTCTACACTTCCATCAGACTACGATGGTCAAAAATGGGCTTCTGCGATCAAGCTCTCAGCTGATGGAAAATTCCTCTATGCATCTAACCGTGCTCACAATTCCATCGCTGTCTTCAAAGTCGTGGCTGATGGTAGCCTAGAACTCATTGAAATTGTTCCAACTCAAGGGCTCAATCCACGTGATTTCACGCTTAGTCCTGATCAAAACTATTTGATCGCAGCCCATCAAGATTCACCTAATGCCACCGTCTTCAAGCGGGATTCTGCTAGCGGAAAATTGACCCTTCTATCCGACGACTTCTATGTTCCAGAGGCCGTTTGTACGGTTTTTCATTAAGTCGTTTTAGTTGTCAAACCTCTAAAAAAATGATTAAATAGATGAGAAAAAGGCGTGAGCCTGACTTCACAACTTATATTTTAGGAGATCCTAACATGAATCCATTGGACTTATTTAACCAAGTGAAAGAAATGATCGAAAAGAAAGATTTCGACGCTGCAAAGAAATTTGTTGATGACAACAAAGACAACCTTGGCGACTACCTTGAACAAGCCAAAGGGCTTGTATCTGGAAATGAAATGGTCAGCGGTGCCTTGGACAAAATCAAAGGCTTGTTCTAATAAGACGATTCCTCAACTATCTGGTTGAGGAATTTTTGTTTACCACAAGCAAAAAAGATCCTTGAGAAAACTCAAGGATCTTTTTAGTCTAGTAAACTAGATTATTTCTTAAGGTTGTAGAATGATTTCAATCCACGGTATTCAGCTACTTCACCAAGTTGATCTTCGATGCGAAGCAATTGGTTGTATTTAGCGATACGGTCTGTACGTGAAAGTGAACCAGTCTTGATTTGTCCTGCGTTTGTTGCAACTGCGATGTCAGCGATTGTTGAATCTTCAGTTTCACCTGAACGGTGTGATACAACGGCAGTGTAACCAGCTTCTTTCGCCATTTCGATAGCGTCGAATGTTTCAGTAAGAGTACCGATTTGGTTAACTTTGATAAGGATAGAGTTAGCACATTTTTCTTCGATACCACGTGAAAGGTAGTCAGTGTTTGTTACGAAGAAGTCGTCACCAACCAATTGAACTTTACCACCAAGACGTTCAGTAAGAGCTTTCCAACCGTCCCAGTCGTTTTCATCCATACCATCTTCGATAGTGATGATTGGGTATTTGTTTACCAATTCTTCAAGGTAGTCGATTTGTTCAGCAGCAGTGCGGACAGCAGCTCCTTCACCTTCGAATTTAGTGTAATCGTAAACTTTGCGTTCTTTATCGTAGAATTCTGATGATGCACAGTCAAATCCGATAAATACGTCTTTACCTGGAACATAACCAGCAGCTTCGATAGCAGCGATGATAGTTTCTACACCATCTTCAGTTCCGTCGAAACGAGGAGCAAATCCACCTTCGTCACCTACGGCTGTTTCAAGACCACGACCTTTAAGGATTTTCTTAAGAGCGTGGAAGATTTCAGCACCCCAACGAAGAGCTTCTTTGAATGTAGGTGCACCAGCAGGTACGATCATGAATTCTTGGAAAGCGATTGGAGCATCTGAGTGAGAACCACCGTTGATGATGTTCATCATTGGAGTTGGAAGAACTTTAGTGTTGAATCCACCAAGGTAGCTGTAAAGTGGGATTTCAAGGTAGTCAGCAGCTGCACGAGCAACGGCGATAGACACACCAAGGATAGCGTTTGCTCCCAATTTACCTTTGTTAGGAGTACCGTCAAGAGCGATCATAGCACGGTCGATAGCTTGTTGATCACGTACATCATAGCCGATGATAGTTTCAGCAATGATGTTGTTTACGTTGTCAACAGCTTTTTGAGTACCAAGACCACCGTAACGAGATTTGTCACCGTCACGAAGTTCAACTGCTTCGTGTTCACCAGTAGAAGCTCCTGATGGAACCATACCACGTCCATGAGCACCTGATTCAGTATAAACTTCTACTTCAAGTGTTGGGTTACCGCGTGAGTCTAGGACTTCGCGAGCGTAAACATCAGTAATAATTGACATTTCTTACTCTCCTTATTGAGTTATATTTTTTACTCCTCTATCATATCGTAATTAGGCTATTTTTTCAAGAAAAAACAAGGAAATCTACGAAAATTGAGAAGTTTTTAACAAGAAAACGGTTCCACTGCCTTATTTTCTTCCATTTCCCCTCCTTATTTAATTTTTTAGCATTCCTCTACTCTTCTGCTACGCTTTATGCTATACTAAACTTATGACAGATATTAATAAAACGATTTTAGAAAAAGCTGCTGGTCCTACTCGGCTCAATCCTGATGAACAGCGTCGATTTTTGGAGACATATGAGGAGCGTGTGATTGCATCATGTACCTTGGAGGAGGCAAGGGACAATCTCTATTTGGAGCACTATTCTTCAATTCTTACGAACATTTCAGAACGCTTTGAACCTGTATTGGTCAAGATTTCGCCTGCCTTAGATGAAAGTAGCCAACTTCAATATTTGAAAAAAACAAAGGATCTTGGTCTTGTGGCAAGCATTGTTTCAGATGACTGTAGCCACTCTCCCTTTGGTCTCATCATCCATACGGATCATCCATCTGGAATTTCTCCAACCGATATCAGCCTCCAGTATCCAAATTTGTTTGAAAAGAAAGAAGAGAGCACAGCACCTGAAAAAAAATCATTTTGGAAACGCCTCTTTGGCTAAAGAAAGAACCAATTGAAAAGGAATTTCCTTTTCAATTGGTTTTTTAGTTTGCTTTCATTTTTAAGAGGTTACCAATATTTCGAGCACAGGAAATCAGATTTTTTTCAGCATGAGTAAGTGCATCTGCCACCTCACAAGGACCTGGTACAATAGAGAAGGCAGCCTCAATATGATGACTTGGGAAAGCTGGCAAATCCTCTGCTAAGCCGCCACAAATAGCAAGCACTGGGATCTTCTCTGGTGTTCGTTTGGCTACCCCGACAGGAGCTTTTCCAGACAAAGATTGGAGGTCCATCCTACCTTCTCCTACGACGACCAGATCCGCTTTTTGAACCTTACGATCGAAGTCGATTAGATCCAAACTTTTCTCAATTCCTGAGGAAATCTGACCTCCCGCAAAAGCGACCAAGCCAGCAGCCATGCCACCTCCAGCTCCGGCGCCAGCCATGGACAATATTCGTGCATTTGCTAGCTGGTAAAAATCCTGCATAGCCTGATCAACAGCTGGAAATAGAAGGGGATTCAATCCCTTTTGCCCACCAAAGATATAGGTCGCTCCTTGACTGCCACAGAGAGGATTGGTTACATCCGTTAAGACTTGGAGCTCGATGTCTTTTAAAGCTTTTGGAATCGCACTGGTATCTATTCTAGCCACACGACCGAGCGAAGCCCCAACAGGACGAAGCAGATGACCTTGGTCATCATAGAAGGCTACCCCAAGTCCTGCTGCCATCCCAATCCCACCATCATTCGTTGCAGAACCGCCAATTCCCACACAGATCGTTTTAACCCCTTGGTCAACCAATTGCAAAATAAGTTCACCAATTCCTCGTGTTTCCAGTTCAAGAGGATTTCGTTTTTCAGCTGGAATGGAGCCTAAACCGACAAGTGAAGCCATCTCAAAAAAAACCATCTCATCTTTTTGGTAGTAAGACATTAAAACAGGCTGTCCAAATGGTCCGGTTACTTGAGTTTGGTACTCCGTTACATCCAGAACACCAGCTAGAGTTTCCATGGTGCCTTCGCCACCATCCCCAATAGGAAGGAGGTCAAAAGTTGCATCTGGTAGAGCCTCTTGAAATCCTTTTTTCAAGGCTTCTGCTACTTGTTTGGCAGATAAGGATTCTTTAAATGAATCCGGGGCTAGTAGGATATGCACGCTGTTTCCTTTCTATGCTGGTCTAAAATTTCAAGAACAAGGCTTAAATCCCTCTTCTCGATACGATATGGGGCTCGCTCAGCGACGAGTGGCTTAGCCATAAAGGCAATCCCGATACCGGCTGTTTCAATCATCGGAAGATCATTGGCACCATCTCCCATCGCAATCGTCTGACTTCGTGGGACATGATTTTCTTTCGCCCATGTCAGGAGGGCCTCTTTTTTCATTTCAGGAGTCACAATCTCACCGAGGACTTCTCCTGTCAAACGGCCATCAGAAGTCCGCAAACGGTTGGCTCGGACTAGATCAATTCCTAAAGACCTCGCGATGGGGTCGATGACTTCATGAAATCCCCCGGAAACAAGACCAAGCTTATAACCTCTTTGATGCAGTTCCGTGATTAAGCTTTCAGCACCCGGTGTGACTTCCATCTGCTCCAAAATTTTCGGAAAGATAGAGGTCTCTAATCCCTTCAATAAAGCAACACGCGCCTCTAAAGATGCTGCAAAATCCAGCTCCCCATTCATTGCTTGGGCTGTAATCTCTGCCACTTTTTCTCCCACGCCAGCTTCTTGAGCTAGTAGATCAATCCCTTCCTGTCTTATCAAGGTTCCATCCACATCCATAACGAGGAGACCTGTTACTTTTTTCATCGCTTTCCTTTCTTATTTCCCCCTTACTATACAAAAATAGGGTTTAAATTTCAAGTTTCAATGATGATTTGAAGATAAAAAAATGACCTCCTAAAAGGTCATTTTTCTGTTATTAGAAGCGAATTTGCTCCCGGGTTTTTTCATAGGAAGTAACAAAGCGATCGGTTACGCCTGCTTCTACCATTTCCAAAGCATCTGAGATGACTTTGAAGGAAGCCGCATAGTCATACTCTCTTTCGAAAATATAAAGGGACTCATCAAAGGCTGCCTGTACATGATCGTCAAATGAACGGTAACGGTTCGAGTATTGCAACAATTGTTCTGTCAATGTCGCATTTTGAACAATTCGATACGCCGCTTCTTCCAATTCATTCATATCATTGGTCAAGATTTCCAACAAACGATTGGTTGATTCGATGTTGATTTTATCCCCTTCCAACTCATCCATCAAAGCTTCTGTATTGTTACTTGCAGTGAAGAAAATTTCTAAGAATTCTTGAGGAATTCCTGGCAAGTTCCGTTTGTCCATATAGCGTTTAATGGCATGCAAACGATTGGCATAGATGTTGACTTTTTGGCGAGCATTGGCATCGTCTTTTTCAATTTTTGAAAGGGAATCACTTAAGCCAATTTGCTCATCTTCGATTTCTTTCAATCGAGCTTGAATAGCTTCTAACTCTTCTTCTACGATAGAATAGGCCTTTTGTGTTTCAGATGAATCTTTTAAGGCATCTTCTACCACATTTTCTTGTGAAGATAGCTCAGCTTCCAACTCTTTTAACTGTTGGCTGAAGCTTTCATTCAAGACGAATGTTTTACCGAGACGTTCCACTTCTGCCGCAAGCTTGCTATTGTTATCTTTGGCATGTTTTAAATAGCCAGGCAGTTGTTTCACTAACTTCTTCACAACTTTTTGTGATTCAATTTCACGAGTAAAGATGTGATACAAAGCATCGATTTCTTCTTGAATTTGTTCATTTTCGTAAATGGCATTGTCCAATTCAAGGGCAGATACATTTGCCATATTGTTCTTCAAGGAAGCATGCAACTGTTGGAAACGAGATTCAATATCTGTTTCAGTGAAGTGGTATCCAGATTCCAAAAGCTTGCGGTAGCCACTTTCCAAATCCTCTAATTGATCAGGAAGTTTTACTTGAAGGGCAGTGACAATTTCTGGCACTCGCTCAACAATTTGTTTTAAGGCTACAATATGATTTTCAGCTGTATCAAGGATTTCAGCCGCTTCAACAGGGTCACCTGAAGAATTCAAGGTTACAAATTGTGAAAACTCAGATTGAATATTTCCAATTTGTTTTTCAATTTCAGGAAGCGCACTGCCATAACGATCTGGGTCTGAAGTGACTTCTTTTTGAAGTTCCTCAAACATATCCAAGGCATGAACCACACGACCGCTATTCTTTTGTTCCTGCTCTTCCAGATCAGAAAGAGCTTTGCGAATCGCCTTGATATCTTCGTCGATCAATTGGATCTGACTTTCGATATTATCAATGGCTTGTTTAGCCTTCATGAAACGGAAAGAATTGTTATAGCCTTCCGCTTCAAACAGATTGTTTTCAATATCAGCAAATGAATTTAAGGATAAATCTACCCATTTTTGATTCCATTCACGAAATGCAATTTGACTTTGACCAATCAAATGCATGTTTTTTACGGCCTCTACTTCATCGTTGACCGGAAGGTTGTATAACTTTTCTTTTCGTTCTTCCAGTGCTGCCAGTAAGGCTTCATTTCGTTTTCTCAAAATGACTGCAACCACATATCCTACAATCAAGATAAGGGCGACAATAAAGATGAGAACAATTAGTCCACTAGACATATAAAAACTCCTTCATCGTATTACTTGAACGTAATCCTAGTAATTATACCATAAAATATCCATTAATGGGAAGCGTTCGGTGAATTTTATACATCGAGTGTACTATATTCAGCGTTTTCTTCGATAAATTCACGACGTGGTTCCACGCGGTCCCCCATCAACATATCAAAGATCTTATCTGCTTCCGCAGCATCGTCTACTGATACTCGTGCCATCAAGCGGTGTTCTGGATTCATGGTTGTTTCCCATAATTGGTGATCATCCATTTCTCCAAGACCTTTATAGCGTTGGATGGTTGGTTTTGAGCGACCTTCTGAATAACGTTCCAAAGCTGCAGCTAATTCGGCTTCTTGGTTGGCACCAGGTTGGATATATTCTTTGATTTCACTACCGACTTTGACCCCATAGATTGGTGGTTGCGCAATATAAACATATCCCGCTTCCAAGACTGGTTTCATATAGCGATAGATCAAGGTCAATAGAAGGGTTCGGATATGAGCGCCATCGACATCGGCATCGGTCATGATCACTAATTTTTGGTAACGCGCTTTTGTAACATCAAATTCGGCACCAAATCCAGTTCCCATAGCAGTAAATAAACTACGGATCTCTTCATTGGCAAGAATCTTGTCCATACTTGCTTTTTCAACGTTCAAGATCTTACCACGGATTGGAAGAATTGCCTGGAATTCCCGATTTCGACCTGATTTTGCAGATCCTCCGGCTGAATCCCCTTCGACGATAAAGAGTTCTGTTTCTTCTGGATTGTTTGAAGAACAATCTGCCAATTTACCAGGTAGGTTGGAAATCTCAAGTCCTGATTTCTTACGAGTCACTTCACGCGCCCGCTTAGCAGCTACGCGGGCTTTCGCTGCTAAAATCCCTTTTTCGACGATTTTCTTAGCTATTTGTGGATTTTCCAAAAGGAAATCCGAAAAGGCGTCACTAAAGAGTCGATTGGTAATTTTAACAACTTCTGAATTTCCAAGTTTGGTCTTGGTTTGTCCTTCAAACTGTGGATTTGGATGTTTAACTGAGATAACTGCTGTTAAGCCTTCTCGAACATCTTCCCCAGTTAGATTGTCTTCATTTTCTTTTAAGAGTTTATTTTTCTTAGCGTAATCATTGATGACACGAGTGAGAGCTGTACGGAAGCCCTGTTCGTGCGTCCCACCTTCATGAGTATGGATATTATTGGCAAAACTCATGACCGTCTCATGGTAGCCGGTGGTATATTGCATGGCTACTTCAACAGTAATATCATCCATTTCCCCATCTGTGTAGATCGGAGTTTCAAAGATGACATCTTTGTTTTCATTGATGTATTCAACGTAACTAGAAATCCCGCCTTCGTAGTGGTAATGCTTTTCTTGCTCCAGGCCTTCTCGCTTATCCGTCAAGGAGATACGCAAACCACGATTTAGAAAGGCTAATTCTTGAATCCGCTTGTTCAATTTTTCAAAATCATACTCAGTCGTTTCCGTGAAGATTTCTGGATCTGGAATAAAGTGGACGGTTGTTCCTGTGCGGTCTGTTTCTCCAATGATCTTTAAATCATCTACAACATGTCCGCGTCGATATTCTTGGTAATGGATACTGCCATTTTTATAGACACGAACATCGAGGGATGTGGAGAGGGCATTTACTACGGAAGATCCTACCCCGTGAAGACCACCAGATACCTTGTAGCCGCCTCCGCCAAATTTTCCTCCCGCGTGAAGCACTGTAAAGACAGTTTCAACGGCAGGTCGACCTGTCTTTTCTTGGATATCCACTGGGATCCCACGACCATCATCGACAACCGTGATCGAATTATCTGCTTCAATGAAAACTTCAATATGGCTAGCAAAACCAGCTAAGGCTTCGTCGATCGAGTTATCAACGATTTCCCAGACCAGATGATGAAGACCTTCTTTTGAGGTAGATCCAATATACATTCCCGGACGCATCCGAACGGCTTCTAGTCCTTCCAAGACCTGAATCTGACTGGCATCATATTCTTGTGCTTGATTTTCTTGCTGTTTATCCTCTGTCATAATTTCCCTTTTCTATTCAAATATAAACTGGTGTAAGTGTGGCATGGAATCAAATAAATAGGTCGAAAGCCCTGCAGCCTTTCCAGCTTCTATATCGATCGGACGATCTCCGATGACCAGACCGTCTTGAATACCATATTTTTCCTTCAAATAAAGCATAGAGGCTGGGTCTGGTTTTCGAGGAAAGCCCTCGTCTGCCGTTACAATCTCCGTAAAGTAGGGTGCAATGCCTGTCTGTTCAATAAGGGTCAAAACTTGGCGATCCCGATGAGATACCAAAAAATGGCGTCCTCCATGTGCTTGGATCTCTTCTAGTAACTCTTTTGCTCCCTCAAATAAGACCGGCTCTTGCAAGCCCAAGGCTTCTTTTTTCTTGTATTCCGTACGAAAATTGGAAATATGAGGTGCAAAGGTTTGAATTGCATCCTGTGTTGAGATTTTTAATGCTGCATAAACAGAATCATGATCGGCTTGGATGTGAAAGTCCTTCAATGTCGCTACAAAGGCATTTGTGGACGTTTCGTAATTATCCAATAGCGTCCCACCAAGATCCCATATAAAATCATGATAATTCATAGTCAATATTATACCACAAATGGACAAAAAAAATAAGCTAAAACCCTCATTTAGGGGGGATTTTAGCCATTTTTTACGGTCATTTCATTTTAAATCATAGAGAAGTCATTTCCCGTCATAGAATGTAAACTTTCACCAGAAAATATGGTGCCCAAAAGAGCTCTTTTAAGCATCTCCAAAGACATCTTGATAGAGCATTCCTTGACGAAGGCTTTGGGCATCTCCTCCAAATTGCTCTACCAAGGCATAGGCTAAGGCAAGCGCAGTTGAAGGACCACGACTGGTCAAGAGATTCCCGTCTTTCACTACTGTTTCTTTCTGATAGTGTCCATCTTGAATCTCTTCTTCAAAACCATCGTAACACGTATAGTGTTTATCTTTTAAGAGGCCGGCACGCGCCAAGACAATTGGTGCTGCACAAATCGCAGAAATGATTTTTCCCTTCCTACTTTCTTCTTGAAGAGCTGCAATCAATTCCGGATTATCACGCAAATTTGCAGCTCCTGGCATCCCACCTGGCAAGAAGATTCCATCATAATCTGACAGGTCCCCATTCCAGAGGCGATCGACTTGCACTGTGATCTGGTGAGAACCTGTGACCGTTTCTTCCATGCCAATAAGGTCACAGTCGATCCCAGCGCGTCTCAAAACATCGACAATGGTCAAGGCTTCAATTTCTTCAAAACCGTTTGCTAAAATCGTTGCTACTTTTTTCATTTTCATTTCTTCTTTCTATCTATTGCGCCTTTTTAAGGACTACTTTTTTACGGATTGGAGGCCCTTCTTCTGGCTCTTTCTTTTTGCTACTATGATTATATATTGAGAGGACCAGACCAATACCAATCAGATTACTAATAATAGACGATCCACCTTGTGAGATAAAGGGGAGGGGAATCCCCGTCAAAGGGAGAAGACCCGTTACTGCTCCGACATTTTCAAAAATATGAAAGACCAGCATCATGATAAATCCGATGGAAATATAGGTATAAAATTGGTTATTGGACTGGAGGGTAATTTTTAAAATGCGGTAAATCAGGGTCACATATAAAATCAACAGCACCAGAGCTCCAACAAAGCCAAAGTCTTCTGCGACGACCGTAAAAATCATATCGCTTTCCCGTACGGGAACCAATAAATTGGAGACATTAAAGCCTTGCCCAAAGAGACCACCACTAGCAATAGCTAGCTGTCCTTGTGCCTGCTGGTAGGTGGTGGTTTGTGCATAGTCAAAAGGATTTAACCAGGCTAAAATACGGTTCATCTGATAGGTTGGCATCCCTAATTGTTGGTGCAGAAAAGCCCGTCCCCCTTCTGAAAGAAAGAGGAAGAGAAAGCCTGCTAGCCCACCTGCTAGAAGCAAGATGACCGGCAAGATAATTTTCCAGGAAACTCCTGAAACGAGCACTAAGCCCGCAAAGATGGCCAAGAATACTAAGGCCGTTCCCAAGTCCTGCTGGAGAGCCAATAAGGCAAATACCGGAATCGTATAGATGGTCAACTCTAGAATCAAAAACCAATCTTGTCGTAATAATCGCTCACGCCCCTTATTTCTTTGTAAAAATCGGACAATAGAGCGTGACAGCATCAGGATGAAGGGGATCTTCATAAATTCTGAGGGCTGAAATAAGGTGATCTTCCCATATGCCACCCAGTTTTTAGCTCCTGTTGAAGCTACCAAGTTGGGATTATAAAACACAAGAGGAAGAACCATCAAGGCTAGGCCAAGCAGGTAAAGAAAGGGAGTGATTTTCCAAAGAAATTTCGTGCTAAAAATCGTCACAATCAGGCAAATGACGCATCCCACACCAATCCAGGCCAATTGCTGCCCTAAAAAAGGCCACACCATTTGGGGATAGTCATGAGAAACTGCTACATAAACAGATAAGATCCCAATCATAAGAAGGGTGAAGACAATCCCAATGATCGAATAATCCAGGTGAATCGTCCAAAAATGATGTTTCTTCATTCACGTTCCTTTCTGTGAGAATCATAAAATCAATTAATAGAACAACATTTGTAGAACCAAGCTAGATCCTGCTACACAAAACCAAGCAATCAACCCTACTAAAAGAGGGGCTGCTCCTGCTGCACGGAACTGTTTCCAAGAAACCTTGCTTCCGATTCCGACCAAGGCCATGGCCATAAAGAGGTGAGAAAGGTCCTTTAGGTAAGGAAGAACCACTTTAGGTAGAAAGCCGATAGATGAAAGAATAGAAGCCACAATAAACCAAATGATGAACCAAGGAATAATTTTCTTTAACATTCCTTTGTTTCTTCCTTGTTGCTTGCTCCGATACCATTTTAAACCGATCAAGCCCAAACAAACTGGTACAATCATCAGGGCGCGTGTCAACTTAACAATGGTCGCCATTTCACCCGCCGCCTTACTATAAGAAAACGCTGCTGCTACAACTGATGACGTATCGTTAATGGCTGTTCCTGACCAGAGGCCAAATTGAAAATTAGACATATGCCATACATGCCCTAATACTGGAAAGATAAAGACAGCCAAAATGTTGAAGAAAAAGATGGTTGACATAGATAAGGCAATTTCCTCTTCGTCTGCTTCAATGATCGGCGCAGCTGCTGCGATAGCAGATCCACCACAAATAGCCGTTCCAAATCCAATTAAGGTCCGTAAGTGAGATTTCAGATGGAAGACTTTCCCAAAGATCATCGCTGCAAGAAAAGCAACTGTTATCGTTGGCAGACTAATCTTCAAAGAAGACAAGCCTGTAGAGGCAACCGTCGCAATCGGCAAGCTAAATCCCATGAAGATAATCGAATACTGCAATAATTTCTTACCGGACCAGTTCAGTCCTGGTCGTGAATTCTCCGGCAAATCTACTAATTCATTGAGGACAATTCCTAAAATCAAAGCAAAGACACTGGAGCCAATGATGGGAAAGAAAGTTCCCAAAAACATGGCGCAAAGAGCCAGTACAAATGCAATTGCAAGTCCAAATCCTTTATTTTTCATTCTCTCAATTCCTTTCAAAAAAGGCAGCTGCTTGCTCAACAAGCCGCTCTCTCACTGTCGTATGAAGGGGCAACACTTGCTGCAAACCATCTAATATTTGTTTTCCATATCGTTTGGTCACCACTCGCTGATCCAATAAGAGGACCAACGATTCCTGGTCTTGAAAACGGCTGGTTCTCCCAATAGCCTGTTTGAGCCTTAAAATCGCGACCGGAAGGCTATAGTCATAAAAGGGATTTTTCCCCTGTTCTCTGAGTTGGGTATTCAGCTTTTGAACCATATAATCTTTGGGGTTGTCAAAAGGAAGGCGCGTGATGATTTGAATCACTTCTTTTTGTTGGGAAAAATCGACACCCTCCCAGAAGCTTCCTGTTCCCAATAAAATAGAGCTTTCTCCTCGGTCAAATCGTCGCTTAATATTAGCTGCATCGCCATTTCGATACTGGGCCAAATGAGGAAACTTCAATGCGTTTGACGTCTCCAGTAACAATTCTTTTGAGGTAAACAAAAGAAAAATTGGTTTTCTTAGAGGAAGGAGTTCATCGATGAGCTGACAAATCTCTCCTGCATACTCCACGGAAGATAAAGAAACGACATCTGGAAAATCTATCGGCACCAACAATTCCTGGTGTTGTTTGACTGTTATTGGCACCCGGTAGATCTGCTGCTCTTGATATCCTAAAAGAGCAGGTAAATGCACCTTTTTACTGATCGCGATCGTCGCTGATACAAAGAGCGCGGGTACTTCTTCAGGCACAAACTCCTTAAAGGATAGCAAGTCCTCAACTCCTCCATGGAGACGAAGAATCTGGTGGCTTTCGACCACTTCCTTGTCCATCCAAAAAATCTGGTATCGCTCATCAAACAATTCCCTTAGATTCTCTAAAGATTCGTTTTTTAATTCCGATACATCCTGTCGAATTTTTGCCACTGTTTGATCTGATAAGATCGCTGTTTTTCCTTGTACAACTTCCTTAGAGCAGGCATTTAATTCAAATTGAATACTTTCCAGCAAACGCCGTTGCAGAAGATCTTTTTCCTCTTCGATGGCGTGTTGCAAGCCTAGAAGAAGTGATTGCAAGGTTTCTTCTCTCTGTGAAAACTGTTCTAAAGCAAAGAAGAGTTTTTGCGCTTCATCCACTACCAGAACAGACTCTTGAAGTAGACTCTTATCATCTTCTAGACGAGTTAACAGATAGGCATGATTGGTCAGAATTACCCGGCTGGTTTTCACTTTTTCCTGGCCGAGGCGCCAAAAATCTTCCTGATAAAAAAGCGAACGCTTCGACAATTGACCATCGTGGCAAATGTCAGCTACAAAATGAAGATGACGATAGAGTTGGCCAATTTCACTGAGCTCTCCCGTTTCTGTCATGGTCAGCCAAACCAAGAGTTGCATTTTAAAGCGTCGAATCATCCCATTATCTGACTCACTCTGTAAGGCCTCATAAAATTTATCGAGTTGGATGTAATCCTTGGGACTTTTCAGGCTATGAAAGGGAATTTGGAAAAGATCTTGGATGGTCTTTCCTTCCTTCTTCATAATTTGATCTTGAAGAATTTTAGTGGGAACACTGACAAGAATGCGCTTGGAGGTTTTCGCCAAAAGCGTTAATAGATAGGCATAGGTCTTCCCGATACCCGTTGGCGCTTCAATAAAACTTGGAAGTGGCTGTTGCAAACTGTCCTCGATATAGGCAACAAATTCTCTCTGCTCTGGATAAGCCTCCATTCCCAACAGCTGCATATTGAGTTCAAACTGTTCAGACAAATGACGACTTTCTAAAAACTGCTGTGGCTTTCGCAGATAGAGACCATGAACTTCTACTAAATGAGCTGGTAAAAAAAGGCTACTGTCTTCAAGCGCATCTTCTATTAAGAGTCGTGATTCATAAATCAAACACTCTGCCATCGAAAGAAGTTTTTCGATCAATCCTCTTGGCAAGCTCGCAATTTTCTCTCTCAATTTCAACAGCAGCTGGGCTGTTGCCATAGCATCCGCTAGAGCGGAGTGAGCATGGTGCAACTCAATTTCCAGTTCAGCCGCAAGCGCTCCTAAATTGTAGCGTTCTAAAGTCGGATAGAAAATTTGAGACAATTCAACCGTATCAATCCGAGGAGTCGTTAGCTCAAATCCTTCCCAAAAAAGGGCTTCTGCCAATAAATTCGCATCAAATTTGACATTATGGGCCACAAAGACGGCATCTTCTATTAATTCAAAAATTTCTTTTGCCACTTGTGCAAACTCTGGTGCTTTTTTCAAGCGAGCATCTGTCAGGCCAGTCAATTGTTTGATATGCTCATCCAATCGTTCATGGGGATTCACATCCGTCTCATAGGATTGCCTAATCCTACCATCTTCAATGATGACAATCCCAACCTGAATGATCTTAGCATTGCTTCCAGCACTGGTCGCTTCCAGATCCACAATGGCATATTTCCGTTTCTGTCTTGTCATAATACTTAAAATTATATCACGTTTGAGCAAGCTCTGCAGATTTTTTTCTCCTTTCATGTTGACTTCAATCCTGTTATTTTCCTTGCAATTTGATACACTATTCTAGAAAGGAGTCCTTATGAAAATCTATCGTACTGTTAATCCTGTAGCTTATGAAAACACCTACTACCTTGAAAATGACCACTCCCTCATTCTTGTCGATCCAGGTAGCGACTGGGCGACTATTCAAAAACAAATAGATCGCATCGGAAAACCAATCGTAGCGATTCTTTTAACCCATACCCATTACGATCACATTATGAGTCTTGAAAAGGTTCGTCAGACCTATCATTTCCCACCTGTTTATGTCCATTCAGCAGAAGCCAGCTGGTTGTCTTCTCCTTTCGATAATTTATCTGGTTTGGATCGTCATGCGGATTTAGAAGATGTTGTATGCAAGGAGGCCGACTTCCTTTATGACATTCGCTCCGATTACCAAATAGCCGATTTCCACTTTTATGTTCTGGAGACACCAGGCCACTCTGCAGGAGGAGTCTCTATCGTCTTTCCTGAGGATCACCTGGTTCTATCCGGTGATGCCCTTTTTCGCGAAACCATCGGACGGACCGATCTTCCGACAGGGAACGCGACACAGTTACTTAGCAGTATCAGAGAAGAGCTCTTTACCCTTCCATCTTCCTACACTGTCTATCCCGGGCATGGCCCTGAGACTTCTATTGGTCACGAGAAGATGTTCAATCCCTTCTTTAGACAATCCTAAAGAGTCCTTATCATCCTTCCTGTCCTCATAGAAGTAGACAAAAAAAGCAAGTGTGAACTTGCTTTTTTATTATATCTTAAGAAAACGTCTCATGGAGATTGAAGAACCAATCGCTCCAATCAAAATTCCTAATCCAAAGAGGCCACCGACCATGATCGGTACCAAGAGATGAGGACTATAGAGATACAAGTTTTGATCTGCCAAATTATTGTTCATTGACGTATAGACAACATTATAAACGTAGAAGACCAAAGCTGAAGGAACCAAGGCTCCCAAAAGACCGATCCAAGCACCTTCTAAAAGGAATGGTGCACGAATATAGCCATTTTTTGCTCCTACCAATCGCATAATCTTAATCTCACGACTACGTGAAATGATGGTAATCCGAATGGTATTCGAAATCAAGAAGACTGCGATGAAGATCAATAAAGCTACACCAATCAAGCCCCAGTTTCGGATGAAGGTTCCAAGAGCGAACAAGCGTTGGGTATCGACCCCACCATCTTTAACTTCAGAGACCCCTTCAATTTTTTTGGCATCAGCCGAAACTTGCTTTACATATTTAGGAGCTGTTGTCTCTACATAATAAGCATCATAGAGAGGATTGGCATCTCCATCAAAAATCTTCCAGTTTTTCCCAGCCGTTTTGATCAGTTTATCATACTGCTCTTCCTTGCTAGAAAAATCAACCTTGTCGACATGCTTCATGGCTGTCAGAGCATCGTAGACCTTATGGTAGTTTTCATTGGTCACGGTTTGACCGTCTTTTTCAATCTGCTCGCTCTGATCTTGAATATCCTTGCGCATGTATACTACAACCCGCACACTATTTTGAATATCATCTGAAAGCTTGATGGTATTGGCAATAACTGAGGCGAAAATAGCAACCAAGCTAAGGGTAATCATAACCGAGCTGACCGCTGCAATCGTCATCCAACCATTTCGTTTCAAGCTTTTAAGCGATTCGATTAAGTGTCGGAAAAATCTTCTAATCATCGTATCCGTACTCTCCTTCCGCTTCATCACGCACTACACGACCATTTTCAATCGCGATGACACGGTGACGTAAAGTATTTACAATTTGGCTATTGTGGGTCGCCATCAATACTGTGGTCCCTTGCAGATTAATCCGCTCCAAAAGATTCATAATTTCCCATGAATTATCTGGGTCCAAGTTCCCCGTTGGCTCATCCGCAATCAAGACTTTCGGATTGTTGACGATCGCGCGAGCAATCGCAATCCGTTGTTGCTCCCCACCGGACAATTCATTCGGGAATGAGCGGACCTTGTGTTTCAATCCGACAAGATCCAAAACTTCCATCACACGCTTTTTAATATTGCGACGGCGCTCACCGATAACTTGCATTGCGTAGGCAATATTTTCATAAACGGTTTTCTTTGGAAGCAATTTATAATCTTGGAAGACCACTCCCACATTGCGTCGCAACATAGGAATATCGCGTTTTTTGATTTTATCCAAATCAAAATCAGCTACTTTCAAACTTCCTTTATCGTGTTTGACTTCACGGTATAAAAGTCGAATAAAGGTCGACTTCCCTGCACCAGAAGGTCCTACGATGTAGGCAAATTCTCCTGGTTCAATTTGGACAGAGACCCCGCGAAGGGCCGTCGTCCCGTTGTCATACTTTTTGACAACATCTTTCATTTCAATCATTGACATGTAATGAAATTCCTTTCATTCTTTTCTGGTTGATTCCCTCGAGGTTATTGGAGACGCCATTTAAGGTAGGCATCGATAAAGCCATCGATATCTCCATCCATCACCTTGTCTACCTGCGCTACTTCGTAGTTGGTCCGGTGATCCTTAACCATGGTGTAAGGGGTAAAAACATAGGAGCGGATTTGACTTCCCCAGGTGATTTCTTTTTTATCCCCTTTTAGAGAATCCACTTCTGCTGCTTTTTTCTCTTGCTCTAATTGGTAGAGTTTAGCCTGCAACATCTTCATCGCACGATCACGGTTCCCGTATTGGGTTCGATCCACGGTGGATGCCACTACAATCCCTGTCGGAATGTGGGTCAAGCGCACCCCTGTAGAGACCTTGTTGACGTTTTGTCCACCAGCTCCACCAGAGCGGAAGGTGTCCATCTTGATATCATCATCACGAACTTCGACTTCAATGGTATTGTCTAATTCGGGCATGACCTCAACAGATGTAAAGGAGGTATGACGACGTTTAGCGGAGTCAAATGGAGAGATTCGAACCAAACGGTGAACCCCCATTTCAGATTTCAGAAGACCGTATGCATGTGGCCCTTCAAAGGATAGGGTCACAGACTTGATTCCAGCCTCATCTCCAGCCTGATAGTCCAAGACTTCAACTTTAAAGCCGTGGGCATTTCCAAAACGAGTATACATCCGAAGAAGCATGTCTCCCCAGTCCTGAGCTTCTGTCCCTCCTGAACCTGGGTGGATTTCTAGGATGGCATTATTATTGTCATAGGGTTCAGACAATAGCAAGGTCATCTCATAGCTGGTCATACGTTTATCCAGCTCCTCCAACTTCTCGATCAATTCTTCCTTGACCGAATCGTCTTCTGCCAAAAAGTCCAGTAAGATTTCTGACTCATCAAAGAGATCCACCATTTGATGGAAATTTTCATAGGTCTGCTTGAGTTCATTTAATTCTTGAGATGTTTTTTGCGCAGCAATGTTATCATCCCAAAAATCAGGTTCTGTCATTTTATTTTCTAAAATGGCAATTTCTTCTTCCAATGCCTCTAAGTCAAAGAGACCCCCTGAAAGAAGCTAATTTTTCACGATTTGCGTCAATTTTTTGACGAATTTCTGAAATGTCCATAAGTACCTCTTTCTATGTATCTAGTCTATTATATCATAACCTTCACTATTTGCCCACCTTCCAATATTGGGTCTGCTGGTTGACCACTGCCAAGCCAGCTAATTTTCAACATTTTTCCATTCATTTGTAACCTAATTGTTAGAAAAAAAGATCCTCTTATGCTAGACTGGTAGCATGACAACAGTAGCTTTTATGTCCGATTTACATATTGATTCAAACAACTTCGGCAAAGACGAAATAGAGACCCTGATCACTCTTTTCAAGGACAAAAAAATTCAACATCTCCATATTGCAGGAGATATTGCCAACGGCTTTGAAAAGAGGTCACAGGAATTTTTAGACCAACTCCAATGTCACCTTCCAGTGACCTTTAGCCTAGGAAATCATGATATGCTGGGCCTATCAGAAGAAGCCATGAGACCTTTTGAATTTCAAAAGATTCCCTTCTCCAATCATACGCTTCTTGCCTTTTCGGGCTGGTATGACTACAGTTTTGTTCCTGCCATCTCTCCCCAAAAACATCTCCAAACCAAAAATCTATTTTGGTTTGACAGACGCCTCCAACGAATGGGATCTGATCCAGCCATTACCCAACGTCTGTTGCAAGAGCTGGAACAAGAGCTCATGCGAGTAGACCAACCCCTGATCATCGCCATGCACTTTGTTCCTCATAGTCAGTTTCTCCTGCGCCACCCTTATTTTGAACGCTTTAATGCTTTTCTAGGGAGCCAAGCCTTTCATGAACTGTTTAGACAATATCCTGTCAGAGAAGTGATTTTTGGTCATAGCCATCACCGAATGCCAGCAACAACCATTGACAACATCACCTATCATGCCAGACCTTTAGGCTATGTCCGAGAATGGGAGCTTTGCAAACAATTTTTCGAAGCTTTTCCTGAATATGATTTTCCAAAACGATACGATCCCTACAAACGCTATCGCAGAATCAAAGACCTCCCCGAATTTAATGCATACAAGAAAAAACAGCTTGCTCATGAATTTTCTCAAGCCATGACTATCCTTGAACTATAAAAAAATTGGCCCTTCTGGAACCAATTTCAGATTGAAGACAAAGTCATCTAAAAACTTTCCTTAGGTGAGTACGGACGTCAGCGAACTTCTACGAAGTTCCATGACTTAGTTTTGGACCCAAGGTTCCAAAACTTCCGAGTGCTAGAAACAATCTTGTTTCTAGCACTTTTCTCACGGCGGAACGTTTCAGTAGATGATTGAATAACTCTAACAGATAATTTTTTTGTCTTTATAGAATTTATTAGATTTGCAAAGAAGAACGTTTTATCTACGCTCTCAAAATTGTTCCTCCGAAATCATTTTTTTACTCTTCTGTATCCAAGAGATTTTTTGCAACGATTGCAGCCAGAACACCACCGACAATTGGAGCCAAAATAAAGATCCAAATTTGTTGAAGGGCTGCACCACCAACAAAGAGGGCAGGTGCCAAGCTACGAGCTGGGTTAACAGAAAGTCCTGTAATGTTCAAACCAACAAGAATAATCAAAGTCAAGCTCAAACCTATGACAAGACCAGCGATTTTCCCATTACCTTTGGTAGCTGATGTCACTGTCATGATGACCAAAATAAAGATAAAGGAAGCAATTACTTCAAACAAGAATCCGCCAAATGGAGTCACACCCTTCGCTAGGGCATTTTCACCAAGACTAGCTGTTGACATACCTGAATTTGACAAGAGGAAGAGTACTGTTGCAGATGCGAGAACCGCACCCACTACTTGCGCTGCAATATAATTAACCAAGTCCTTTGAAGACAAGCGTTTGTTCACAAACATGGCAATCGAAACAGCCGGGTTCAAGTGGGCACCAGAAACAGTCCCAATTGAGTAAGCTGCTGCAACAATGGACAAACCGAATGACAAGGCAATTCCTAAATGCCCAAGTCCTTCTGTCCCATTTCCAAAAACAACTGCGCCAGTCCCGATAAAGACAAGCATAAATGTGCCGATTACTTCAGCAAAAAACTTTTTCATAATTAAGTTTCCTTTCTTCAAACTGGTGACTAGTTTATCAAAAATCCACACCTACCTCAAGAAATATGCCCAGTCATTTTCTGTCAGATAAAAAAGCCATCCGAAGATGACTTTTTTTATGTTTAAATAGCGTTTTTATCTTTTCCAAGTGCACGTTGAACGGCTTTGACAATCTCAACAAGGAGCACAATCAAGAGCGAACCAATCAAAACGGCCAACCATTGTGTCAAACTCAAATGAGACACGTGGAAGAGTTTGTTAAATCCAGGGACAATGATAGTTGCCATCAAGAGAACAAAGGCAACTGGAATCGACCAGTTAAAGGTCTTGTTCTTAAAGAGTCCCACTTTAAAGATCGATTGGTAAACCGATTTGACATTAAAGGCATGGAGCAATTGGATCAAACCAAGAGTTGCAAAGGCCATGGTCAAAGCGTCTGCATGGATTTCTGCACGAGTCGCATGTTCTGGAGAGAGCAAGGCCCAGCCATAAACACCAAGAACCAGCATGGTTTGGAAGACACCTTGATAAAGAATGGCACCAAAAACCCCACCGTCAAAGAAGTTAGATTTACGTCCACGAGGTTTGTGGGTCATAACACCTGGCTCAGCTGGTTCCACACCAAGAGCGATGGCTGGTAAAGTATCAGTTACCAAGTTAATCCAGAGAAGATGTACTGGTTGCAACACATCCCAACCAAAGAGGGTTGCAAAGAAGATGGTGAAGACCTCAGCCATATTGGCAGACAAGAGGTATTGGATAGATTTTTGGATATTGGAGAAGACCTTACGTCCTTCTTCTACCGCTACGATAATGGTTGCAAAGTTATCATCTGCAAGGACCATGTCTGAAGCTCCCTTAGAAACTTCTGTACCTGTAATCCCCATACCGATACCGATATCAGCTGTCTTAAGTGATGGTGCATCGTTGACCCCATCCCCTGTCATGGCAACAACTTTTCCTTCATTTTGCCAAGCTTTCACGATCCGAACCTTGTGTTCAGGTGATACACGCGCATAGACAGAGTATTGTTTGAATACTTTTTGGAATTCTTCGTCAGAGAGTTCGTTCAACTCAGCCCCTGTGAAGACATGGTCTTCTGTATCATTTGGATCGATGATTCCAAGACGTTTAGCAATCGCCTCTGCTGTATCTTGGTGGTCACCCGTGATCATGATAGGACGGATACCCGCTTCCTTAGCGACACGGACAGCTTCTGCTGCTTCTGGACGCTCAGGGTCAATCATGCCGACCAAACCAGAGAAGATCAGGTCAGACTCAACAATTTCAGACTCCAAAGTTGGAATTTCCTTGCTTGTCTTATAAGCCATCATCAAGACACGAAGGGCTTGTTTAGCCAAGTCTTTGTTGGTAGCAAGGATAGCTTTCTTATCTTCATCCGTGATAGGACGAACTTCCCCATTGACTTCAATACGCGTCACACGTTTAAGCAATTGGTCAGGCGCACCCTTGACAGCGATAAAGTATGAACCATCTGCTTCCTTGTGGATGGTAGACATGAGTTTACGATCAGAGTCAAATGGCAATTCAGCCACACGAGGCTCATCCTTCAAGGCTTCACGAACGTCAAAGTTGTGGTCCAAACCAAACTGTACCAAAGCAGTCTCTGTTGGGTCCCCAATCAACTTGCCAGATGGATCCACCTTGGTATCATTGGCAAAGTTCATGATGCGAAGCGTATTGTTGCTTGCTCCAATTTCGGTTGCTGCACTTTGTAATTGACCGTTGGTATAGACTTTTTCAACCGTCATTTGGTTCATGGTCAAAGTACCTGTTTTATCAGATGCGATGATTTCTGTTGAACCAAGTGTTTCAACGGCTGGCAATTTACGAACAATCGAATTGCGTTTGGCAAGGGTTGTTGTTCCCAAAGAAAGAACGATGGTTACAATGGCAGGAAGTCCTTCTGGAATGGCCGCAACCGCAAGGGCTACCGCAACCATCAAGCCTTCCAATGGATGCTCTCCACGAACGAAGACACCAACTAAGAAAGTAATGACCGCAATCACAACAATTAAGTAAGTCAAGGCTTTAGAGAGTTGTTCCAAGCTTTGCTTCAATGGTGTTTCAGTCTCATCGGCATTAGCCAACATATCTGCAATCTTACCAACTTCTGTATACATACCAGTGTTTGTTACGACACCAATACCACGACCATAAGTTACGTTCGAGTTTTGGTAACCCATATTAACGCGGTCCCCAATACCAGCATCTGCCTCAACAAGACCAGTTACATCTTTTTCAACTGGAACCGATTCCCCTGTAAGAGCTGCTTCTTCGATCTTAAGAGAAGCTGCCTCTAACAAGCGCATATCGGCTGGAACCACATCTCCAGCTTCCAGAAGAACGATGTCCCCAGGGACCAATTCTTTGGAATCAATTTCAATCACGTGACCATCACGGCGGACACGCGCTAATGGACTAGACATGTTTTTCAGTGCTTCGATAGCTGCTTCGGCTTGTCCTTCTTGGTAGACACCAAAGGCTGCATTCAAAACAACAACGGCTAAGATGATCATGGCATCTGTAAGGCCGTCCATTCCTTCTGTGATCACAGAGAGAGCTGCGGCGATCAGCAAGATGATAATCATCAAATCTTTAAACTGATCGATAAACTTAGACAAGAGGCTACGTTTTTCACCTTCGTCCAGTTCATTATGACCATAAGTCGCTAAACGTTCTTGAGCTTGAGCAGTTGACAAGCCTTCAATTGAAGAGTCCAATTCCTTTAGAACTTCTTCTTTACTCTGTGTATAAAACAAAGCTTTATTTTGTTCTTTTGACAAAATAATTTCCTCCTTATAGCTTTCTACTAGGTCTCTTTTGCACAAAAAAGAGACCTGTTTGAAAAAACAAGTCTCGCCGTTTAATATAGTGCCGGAAATAATTTCGTAATGACGACACTATCGCGGAAAACCGCCAGCTACTCCCTTGAGTGGTTTTATTATACCATTTTTATAGAATAAAGCAAGCGGGATCTCGAATAATTTAATGAGGATTATTCTTCCCATTCCACCAGTAATTGATAATTGGCAAATTCCTGTTCTCCATCGAGAGTTAACAAGCGATAAGAGACTTGCAAATGACCTGCTTCTAATTGAAAGAGGTCTGTTGTAATCAAAAACTGCTGAATGCCCATCGGAGTTGGGATGATTGCCCCACCATCTTCATTTTTGTAGAAACGCATGATGGATTTAGGACTTGAGAATCGTGTCATCACCAATTCATCGTTGGAAAATTTCAAAGCAACCTTTTCATCTTCTTCATTGGTATACAAGAGATATTGAAAACCTGCTTTTTCCTTCCATTCACCTTGATAGTACTGATCAACGATTTCCATTTCTTCTCCAAATCGAATGGTATTTTGAATGCGAATCTGCATCTTTGTCTCCTTCTCTTCTTTTCTTGCCCTATTATTCTATCAAATTTTACGCATTTTGACTGCCCCTATTAGCCTCTAGATCGCAAAATAGGCTTTTTTTTGCTATAATAGACCCATGAATGAAAAAGTCTTTCGCGATCCCGTTCATGATTACGTTCATGTGGATCATCCCATCATTTATCAATTAATTAATAGTAAAGAATTTCAACGACTACGCCGCATCAAACAACTGGGGACATCTGGTTTTACCTTCCACGGTGGGGAGCATAGTCGTTTTTCTCACTGTCTTGGCGCCTATGAAATTTCAAGACGGATTCTGTCTATTTTCGAGGAAAAGTATGCAGAGCAATGGAATTCTGATGAAAACTTACTGACCATGACAGCCGCTCTTCTTCATGACATTGGACATGGTGCCTATTCCCATACCTTTGAAGGACTCTTTGGGACCGATCATGAAAAAATGACCCAGCTGATCATCACCAGTCCAGAGACGGAGGTCAATCAGATCCTCTTGCAAGTGGCTCCTGATTTCCCAAATCGTGTAGCCAGCGTCATTGATCATACCTATCCCAATAAACAAGTGGTGCAATTGATTTCTAGTCAAATCGATGTGGACCGGATGGATTATTTACTGCGGGATGCCTACTTTACGGGTGCTTCCTATGGAAAATTTGACTTGACCCGTATTTTGCGCGTCATTCGACCGATTGAAAATGGCATTGCCTTCCAACAAAATGGCATGCACGCTGTCGAGGATTACGTGGTCAGCCGTTACCAAATGTATATGCAGGTCTACTTCCACCCGGCTACTCGTGCCATGGAAGTCCTCCTTCAAAATCTTCTCAAACGCGCTAGAACCATTTATCCAGATCAGAAAGAGTATTTTCAACTGACTTCACCTCGCTTGATTCCATTTTTTGAAGAAGAGGTCACCATTCAAGACTACCTAAATCTAGATGACGGTGTGATGAATACCTATTTCCAAGTCTGGATGGATAGTCCGGATACCATCTTGTCTGATCTTGCTCAGCGCTATATTAATCGGAAAGTCTTTAAATCGATTCTATTTACAGAAGATAAGCGAAAAGACTTAGCAATCCTTGAAAAACTGATTAAAGAGGTTGGGTTTAATCCAACCTACTACACCGCTATTCATCAAAATTTCGACCTTCCCTACGATATTTATCGACCAGAGCTTGAAAAACCGCGTACCCAGATCGAGATGATCCGAAAAGATGGGAGTCTCGCTGAATTGTCTCAGTTGTCTCCACTCGTCGCTGCTTTAGCAGGAACTCGCTATGGCGACAACCGCTTCTATTTCCCCAAAGAAATGCTGGAGGTTAATGGACTTTTCAGTAAGCAGGTAGAGGAATTTACTTCCTATATCACCAATGATTATTTTACAGGAGAGAAGGATGTCCATTAAATTAGTTGCGATCGATATCGACGGTACACTTCTCAATTCAAAAAAAGAGATCACACCTTCCGTATTTGAAGCCATTCAAGATGCTAAAGCCGCAGGCGTTAAAATCGTGATCACAACTGGTCGTCCTATCGCAGGGGTCTCAAAACTTTTAAAAGAACTCCATTTGATGGATCCTGGAGACTATGTCATTACCTTTAATGGCGGTTTGGTGCAAGAAACTGCTACGGGAAAAGAACTCATCAAAGACCTTTTACATTATGAGGACTATCTCGATATCGAGGCTCTTGCTAACAAACTCCAAATCCACTCTCATGCTATTACTAAAGACGGCATCTATACCAGCAATCGCGATATCGGACGCTACACCATTCATGAATCTCAACTGGTCAATATGCCCGTTTATTACCGGACGCCTGAAGAAGTTCGAGAGAAAGAATTTGTCAAGGCCATGTATATCGATGAACCAGATATTCTGGATACTGCAATTGCAAAAATCCCAAAAGAATTTCAGGACCGCTTCACCATGGTCAAATCAGCCCCTTTTTATTTAGAAATTCTAGGGAAAACAACCAATAAGGGATCAGCTGTTCTTCATCTAGCTGAACGACTTGGAATTCAGCAAGAAGAAACCATGGCCATCGGAGATGAGGAAAATGACCGTTCCATGCTAGAAGTCGTGGGACATGCCGTCGTTATGGAGAATGGCAATCCAGCTCTTAAAAAAATTGCTACAACTATTACCAAATCAAATGATGAATCTGGCGTTGCATACGCCATTAGAAAGTGGGTATTGTAAGAAATGTACCATTACCAGCTAGGAATTTCTGCTAGTGAGCATGATGACTTTGTTATTCAGAGTGACCAAACCAATCTCTTACAAAGCAGCTCATGGGCAAAAATCAAAGATAATTGGGGAAATGAACGGGTTGGTTTTTATCAAGAAGACCAATTAGTCGCTGTTGCAAGCATCTTGATTCAACCCCTGCCACTTGGCTTTTCCATGCTTTACATTCCTCGAGGCCCAATCATGGATTACCAAAACAAAGAGCTGGTTTCATATGTGATCCAGTCCCTTAAAAAAATTGCCAAACAATACAAGGCCTTGTTTGTGAAATTTGATCCAAGTCTTTTCTTGAGTAAACACTTGATTGGACAAGAAAAGACGGAAGCTCCTGCTGTGCAAGCGGTGATCGATACCCTAACAACAGAAGGGATTGAATGGACTGGCCGAACCAGTGATATGGCAGAAAATATCCAACCACGCTTTCAAGCAAATATCCACAAAGAGTTTTTCACCGAGCAAGATCTTTCAAAATCTACTCGACAAGCCATCCGAACTGCTCGAAACAAAGGGATCCAAGTCCAATTTGGCGGGACTGAATTGTTAGAGGACTTTGCTTCTCTCATGAAAAAGACTGAGGCTCGTAAAAGCATTCATTTACGTGGAAAAGACTACTACGAAAAACTACTCACAACCTACCAAGGACAATCCTACATTACTTTGTCTACTCTAGATCTCGAGAAACGGAAAAGCTCCCTTATAAAAGATCTTGAAAAAAACAAGGCAGAGGCTGAAAAATTCACAGAAAAAACAAAGCCTGGCAAGGTTGAGAACAACCAAAAAGAAAAAGAGCGTATAGAGGAAGAACTGCAATTTCTTGAGCAGCATCTCCAAGAAGGTAGACAGGTCGTTCCTTTATCCGGGACCTTAACCCTTGAATTCGGTGGGACGTCTGAAAATGTTTATGCAGGGATGGATGAAGAATTCCGCCGTTACCAACCTGCTATCCTCACTTGGTATGAAACTGCCCAACACGCTTTCGACCGTGGTGCTTCTTGGCAAAATATGGGGGGCATTGAAAATTCACTCGATGGTGGTCTCTATCATTTCAAATCAAAATTTAATCCTGTCATTGAAGAATTTGTTGGGGAATTCAACCTCCCAACCAGTCCACTCTATCCACTTGTAAACAAGGTCTACAAGATTCGGAAAAAATTAAGGAGTAAATAAGTTACATGACTCTTACGACAATTTCAAAAGAAGAATTTACCTCATTTGCAAATACTGTCTCCCATCGCTCTTTTATCCAGTCTGCTGAAATGGCAGATCTGCTTGAAAAGCGAGGAAACACGGTCCGATTTATCGCTTGGAAACAAGAAGATCAAGTCCAAGTGGCAGCGATCTTGTACAGTCTTCCTATGACAGGTGGTCTCCATATGGAAATCAATTCTGGTCCCCTTTACCAAGAGGAGGCTATGCTAGAACCCTTCTATGCAGCCTTAAAAGACTATGCGAAAGAGAATGGAGCTATTGAACTCGTTATCAAGCCCTATGATACCTATCAAACTTTTGACAGTGACGGCAATCCAACCAGTGAAGAGCAAACCCATTTCATGGATACCCTAAAAAAATTGGGCTATCAGCATGATGGTTTAACAACAGGTTATCCAGGAGGAGAAGGTGATTGGCACTATGTAAAAGATATGGAGGGCATCACCGAAAAAAATCTTCTCAAGAGCTTCAGTAAAAAAGGAAAGCCACTTGTCAAAAAAGCCAAATCTTTCGGTATTGAACTGAAACGATTAAACCGGGATGAACTACAACTTTTCAAGGATATTACTTCTTCTACTAGTGACCGTCGAGACTATCAAGATAAGACCTTGGATTATTACCAAACCTTCTATGATAGTTTTGGCGACAAAGCAGATTTCATGATCGCAACGCTGAACTTTCACCAATACTACACCAATCTTGAAAAAGACCAAGGAAAACTAGCACAGAAGATTGAGAAATTACAGAAAGATCTTGAAGTCAACCCACATTCAGAGAAAAAACAAAATCAACTTCGTGAATTCTCTAGCCAGTTTGATACCTTTGAGGTGAGAAAGAAGGAAGCGAAAGAATATATAGAAAAATATGGAGATCAAGACGTCATTCTTGCAGGAAGCCTCTTCGTCTATATGCCACAAGAATCCACCTATTTATTCAGTGGCTCTTATACAGAATTTAACAAGTTCTATGCTCCTGCTGTTCTCCAAGAATATATGATGCTTGAAACCATCAAACGTGGTATCCCAAGATATAACTTCCTTGGTATTCAAGGAATCTTTGACGGGTCAGATGGTGTGCTTCGTTTCAAACAGAATTTCAATGGCTACATCGTCCGTAAGATGGGGACCTTCCGTTATTACCCAAGTCCTCTGAAATACAAACTGATTTCTCTCATTAAGAAACTATTAGGACGTTCCTAACTCAAAAGACCAGCTCTGAAGCTGGTCTTTTCTACTATAAAAAAGACGAGAACCCTCTCGCCTTTTAGATGTCATTATTTAACGAAGTCAAGCAATGCCAAGAAGCTTTCTGGATCAAGTGATGCACCACCAACAAGAGCTCCGTCAACGTCTGGACAAGCCATGTATTCAGCAACGTTTTCAGGTTTCACTGAACCACCGTATTGAACACGTACTTTGTCAGCCACTTCTTGACCAAAGTCAGCAGCTACAACGTCACGAACAACTTTACACATTTTTTGTGCGTCGTCTTGTGAAGCTGATTTACCAGTACCGATCGCCCAGATTGGTTCGTATGCGATAACTGTTGAAGCGACTTGTTCTGCAGTCAATCCAGCAAGAGCAGCTGATACTTGAGCCCCTACGAATTCTGCTGCTTTACCAGCTTCGTAAGTTTCAAGGCTTTCACCACAACAGATGATTGGAAGCATACCGTTCGCAAAGATTGCTTTTGCTTTTTTGTTGATATCTTCATCAGTTTCATGGAAGTAGTCACGACGTTCTGAGTGACCAATAACAACGTAGTCAGTACCGATTTCTTTCAAAACTTGTGGGCTAGTTTCACCAGTGAAGGCACCGGCATTTTCAAAGTAAGTGTTTTGGGCAGCAACTTTAAGGTTTGAACCTTTAGCAGCAGCAAGAACAGCTGTCAAGTCAACTGCAGGAGCTGCGATACCAGCTTCAACAAGGTCAGCTGAAGGAAGTTTTGATGCTACAGCTTCAACGAATGCTTTTGCTTCTTCTGGATTTTTGTTCATTTTCCAGTTACCAGCGATAAATGGTTTACGTGACATTTCACATACCTCTTTTTTCTAATTTTATACTATCTATTTTACCATAATTTTCGTTATAATGAAAGATTGCACAAGATCATTTTACTTTTTGCCAAAAATAAAAACCCCGTCTTCACGGGGTTTTCTGTCTGTCTATATAATTGTTAATCTGGGAACTAGATCGAATTAAGCTTCGATTTCAGTAACCATACCTGAACCAACAGTACGTCCACCTTCACGGATTGAGAATGTAGTACCTTGTTCAACGGCGATTGGGTGGATCAACTCAACGTCGATAGTCACGTTATCACCAGGCATTACCATTTCAGTTCCAGCTGGAAGTTCGATAGATCCAGTTACGTCAGTTGTACGGAAGTAGAACTGTGGACGGTAGTTGTTGAAGAATGGAGTATGACGTCCACCTTCTTCTTTAGTAAGGATGTAAACTTCACCTTTGAATTTAGTGTGTGGGTTGATTGAACCTGGTTTAGCGATAACTTGTCCACGTTCGATTTCATCACGTTGGATACCACGAAGAAGCACACCAACGTTATCCCCTGCAAGACCTTCGTCAAGTTGTTTACGGAACATTTCAACACCAGTAACAACTGCTTTTTGGATTTCGTCTTTGATACCAACGATTTCGATTTCGTCGTTGACACGAACAACACCACGGTCGATACGTCCTGAAGCAACTGTACCACGTCCAGTGATTGAGAATACGTCTTCGACTGGAAGAAGCAATGGTTTGTCAGTATCGCGTTCTGGTTCTGGGATGTACTCATCAACAGTATCCATCAATTCCATGATGATGTCTTCATATTTAGAGTCACCTTCAAGAGCTTTAAGAGCTGAACCTTGGATAACTGGAAGGTCATCACCTGGGAAATCGTATTCTGAAAGAAGGTCACGGATTTCCATTTCAACCAATTCAAGCAATTCTTCATCGTCAACCAAGTCAACTTTGTTCATGAAGACGATCAAGTGTTTAACACCAACCTGACGTGAAAGAAGGATGTGTTCACGTGTTTGTGGCATTGGTCCGTCAGTTGAAGCTACTACAAGGATAGCTCCGTCCATTTGAGCGGCACCAGTGATCATGTTTTTAACGTAGTCCGCGTGTCCTGGAGCGTCGATGTGAGCGTAGTGACGTTTAGCAGTTTCGTACTCAACGTGTGCAGTGTTGATGGTGATACCGCGTTCGCGTTCTTCTGGAGCAGCATCAATAGACGCATAGTCTTTAGGTTGGTTAACTGATGAAGGCAAGCGACGTGCCAAAACAGTTGTGATTGCTGCAGTTAGGGTAGTTTTACCGTGGTCAACGTGTCCGATTGTACCGATGTTAACGTGCGGTTTACTACGATCGTATTTTTCTTTTGCCATTTGAGTAAAAGCCTCCAATAAAATATATTTTATAGATAGACAGTAGGCAATACAGTCTAACTTTCCTTACTATTCTATCGAATTTTAGATAAAATTGCAAGCCTTTTACCTATATTTTCTTAATTATTCCTCTTCTTTTCTTTTATTTTATCAGCTTGCTGAAAGATCCTGATCTAGCTTTGAAAATTCTCATTTTAAATCTTCTATTTAAGCCATTACATACCTTTTGGTCCTTTAATATCAGGGACTAAAAAAATCGGAACAATGTTCCGATTTTTTTAACCTGAATTTCGTAATCCTGTAGCCACTCCATTGATCGTAATATGGATTAGCTTGTCTTGATCGGCTGGTAGTTGTCCAGTCCGTTGACGTCGAATCAATTCTAACTGAATATAGTTCAAGACGTTAAAGTATGGCATCCGATAGTCCAAACTTTCTTTCAAATAAGGATTTTCAGCGAGCAACTCGTCTTGTTCCTCAATCATCAAGATGATGTCCTTGGTCAATTGCCATTCATGTAAGATAATCTGATAGATATTGCGAACTTCTTCTTCTTCACACAATTGGGCGTACTCAAAAGCAATGTCCATGTTGGCTTTGGATAAGACCATGTCCACATTTGATAAGAGAGATTGGAAGAAAGGCCAGTTTTTATACATGTATCGAAGGGTTTCGATATTCTCAGGATCCTCATCGATATATTCCTTAAAGCTAGAACCTACTCCATACCAACCAGGGAACATCACCCGACTTTGTGACCAAGAGAAGACCCAAGGAATAGCACGCAAACCACCAATTTCTGTAATGGTCTTACGAGCAGCTGGACGTGAACCAATATTAAAACTTGAAATTGCTTTGATCGGACTTGATTCAAAGAAGTAATCATAGAAGTGCTCATTTCCAAAGACCAAATCACGATAGATATCGTAACTGCGATTCACGACTTTATCCATGACTTCCCCGAAACGATCAAACATAGAAAATGGACTCTTTTGTTCGGCAATCATTCGGTTAATGGTTGCAGAAACGAGCATTTCAAGGTTGTAGTAGGCAGCATCTTTATTTCCATATTTATTGCCGATTACTTCCCCTTGCTCAGTTAAGCGGATGCGGTCATTAATGGATTTCAACGGTTGAGACGTGATGGCTTCATAAGTAGGACCTCCACCACGGCCAACAGTCCCACCACGACCATGGAAGAAGGTAATCTTCACTCCAAACTCATCTCCGATAGCGGTCAATTGTTGTTGGGCTTTAAAGAGGGTCCAACAAGAAGACAAGTAGCCACCATCCTTGTTAGAATCCGAGTAACCTAACATAATTTCTTGGTAGTTGTTCTTGGAAGCAATCCAACGTTTGGCAATTGGAAGAGACAAGTAGCTTCTCATAGTTTCTTCTGAATGATCCAAATCTTCGATTGTTTCAAATAAAGGTACGATTTGCACGCGAGCTTTTTCCGTATCAACTAAGCCCACTTCTTTCAACATCACAGCCAATTCCAACATATCTGATACACTTGTTGCATGAGAAATGATGTTTTGACGAATGACTTCTTCTCCTAAACGATCCTTCAATTCACGAGCTGTTTGGAAAATTGCCAATTCTTTTTCAAGTAGTTCAGATTTTTCAGCATGGGTGGCTGATAAAATCCGTGGGTCTTCTAAGAGTTCTTTCAAGAGAACTTGACACTTTTCTTCCTCTGATAAATCAGAATAATGGTCATTAATCCCTGCTGATTTCAATAATTCTGCTACACAGGCTTCATGCACACTAGAATCCTGGCGCATATCAATAGAGGCGAGATAGAATCCAAAAACATCGATGGCTTCTAGAAGTTCTGTAAATTCACCCGAAATCAAATACTCTGACTTGTTTTCTAACAAGGAATCTTTGATCTTTTTAAGGTCTTCTTTAAATTCTTGAGCAGAGGCATAAGCTGGAGCTTCTTTCTCAGAAATTTTCTTTAAAGCTCCAGAGATACGATTGCCGATATAATCAGAAACTGGCCCTTGTTGATGAGCGTTTGCTCCTAATAACCTCTCGACAGCATAACGATCTTCTCTAGTTTCCCCAACCATCGTCCATTCTTTTAAGTTGACCAAGGTTTGGATCAATTTTGACTGAATATAGTGGAAAGCACGACGGTATGGCTCTTTTTCACGAAAAACAGATGTATCACTTGATAGGGCTGCCATTTCAGCTACTGCTTCACTTGTTTTAGAAAGACTCGTTGAAAGTGAGAAATGACGGTATAATTTAGAAATCTTTTCGATATAATAGTTCAAAATGACTTCACTTTGAATGGTTGCAGAACGTTTCAAGGTCTCAGCTGTTACAAACGGATTTCCATCCCGGTCTCCCCCAATCCACATGCCCATTGTAATTGGACGTGGTTGTTCAAGCTCTAATCCATGCTCTTTTGCCAAGCGTTTGTACTCCAACATCAAGTTTGGAACAGCTTGCAAGAAGGAGCTATTGTAATATTCCATGACGTTGGTGATCTCATTGGTCACCTTCAATTTTTTATCACGGATCATATCCGTTTGCATCATAATTTCAATATTACAACGAAGGTTATTATACCACTTGTTTTCATTAATCAATCCCGCTTTAACATCCCGGTGTTGACGAAGAAGAGCATGGATATGATTAGTCAGATCCAGCATAGTCTTTCTTTGCACTTGAGTTGGATGGGCTGTTAAAACCGGTACAATATTGAGATTTTCAAGAATTTCTTGCGCATCTTCATTCTTCGCAACTTCTTTAATGGTTGAAGAAAGTTTTCCAAGGTATTCGCCATCCACATTATTCAAATGATTGATTTCATAGGCCAAATCGACATCTTCTGAGATGTTAATCAAGAGTGGTAAAATCGCAAAATAACGTGAAATCACTGTCATCTCTTCATTAGATAGTTGTCCCACTAGTTGATTCAAGTCGCGGTAATTCTGTGTTTTTGATAAATCCTTCAACTGTGTAATTTTATCAAAGGTTTCCGGACGAACCAAATTTTTAGTAATATCATCTAATAAATCTGTTAGAATTTCGACCTCTTCTGTAAGAATGCCTTTATTCCTATAGTTCTCTAATTTTTTTAAAACCATTTTTTCTCCTTTTTGAAAAGCCATTCAACAATTCCCTTTTAATAATAAGGTTTGATTTTACCTTTTTCTTCAAAAACCATGCCTTCTTGTTCCATCTTGGCCCGTTTTTCACTCGCATCGATATTCAAAACAAAAGCAATCGCTACGGATAAGACCCATAAGCTATTTCCCCCTTGAGATAAGAAGGGGAAGGTCACACCTGTAGACGGAATCAAACCAGAAATACCTCCGATGTTAATGAAGGTTTGTACCAAGATCATCCCACCGATCCCAATGGCCATCATCGAATTAAAAGGATTCTTTGCTCGAATACCGACTAAAATGATCCGAAGAATTAAGAAGAATAAGAGAGCAAGGATCAAACTAGCTCCAACAAAACCTAATTCTTCAATCACAATCGCAAACACAAAGTCTGTGTGCGCTTCTGGTAAGTAACCTTGTTTTTCAATGGAATTTCCTAGCCCCAAGCCAAACCAACCACCGTTACTCATGGCATAGTAGGAATTAGCTAATTGGTGACCTGCGCCAGACAAGTCATTAAAGGGGTTAAAGAAGGCACTAAAACGTTTGGCCACATAACCAAAGACAGGAATTTTAGCGACACGATCCACACCGATGATCCATATTGAACCAAGTACAATGGTGGATGCTCCAACAACTAAACCAAGTAAAGAGGTAAACCAACGGTAGCCCACTCCACTAGCCGTAATCATAATCAAGACCGTCAAGGCCAAGATCGTTGCATTTCCCAAGTCCGGCATAATCACAACGATTCCAATCAGAATCAAGGTCAGCCAACGCCAATCGTTTAAATTCCTTGGGATCCATTCATTGTGGGTCAAGGCTTGATAATCATAATCGCGTATCTCGTCTTGTCGTTTAGAAAAGATCAAGGCTAGATACCAGACTAAGATCACCTTAAGGTACTCCGCTGGCTGGATACTGAATCCTCCAGGAATTGTCAACCAACCATGAGCTCCATTGACCGTATCTGTGATAAACCTAGACAAAATCAACAAAATCACTTCAATAAAGATGACAAAAGCCAGCACTTTTTTATTTCGAAGAAACTTTAAGCTAAATTTATAAATCAAGGCGATGGTTAGGAGACTAAGGATAAAAAAGAGTCCCTGTGTCCGCACCATCCGAGTAGAACTCACTCCACTTTGAATTGCCAAGGCACTTGTTGTCGAATAGACTACAATCAAACCAATAATGGATAAAATCAAATAGGGAATGAGGATGGAATAATTTAAAAGATGTCTTTTTTCAATTTTCATAATTCACCATATTCCTAATGTTCAACCTTCATTATATCATTTTTAAGAAGCAAAACCAAGGAAAGGCCAGAAAAGATTCGGCTTCTTCTCTATTTTCCAGAAATATTCTTAATATCTTTCTTATTTTCATATATTTTTATCCTTTTTCGATGAAAAGATTCCTTTTTTTTGAAAATAATGGCTGAAATTGGGATCTTTTAAGCATTAACTTTTGCCTTTTCGTTTTTTTTACGGTAAAATGATTCTGTATGAGAAAAAGGATAAAACCCGTTGTTCTCTTGGTCTTTTTTATCAGTTTCATTTCTTTTCTCGTTCTTTCACGAACAATTGCTGATATGCAAGCAAGAGCACAACAAGAAACAACCCAAACGATTCCGAACTCCAATACACCTCGAAAAACAACTACTGCAAGCTCTTCTTCTAAAAAAGAGGAAGACATCAATCCAGAACTGGTTGACCGCCCGATCATTGATATCTCAGGCTGGCAATTGCCTAGTGAAATTGATTACGATGTCCTCTCCCAAAATGTGGGAGGTGTGATCGTTCGTGTCCATAGTGGGGCTCAAGCTAAAAAGGAAAATGCAGCAACCTACTTAAATGGTCTGGATAAATCTTTTAAAACCCATATCCAAGAATTCCAAAAACGAAATATCCCAGTCGCAGTCTATGCTTATGTCGCGGCTAAGGATAAAAAAGAAATGGAAAAAGAAGCAGAAGAATTTTACAAGGCTGCTTCTCCTTACAAACCGACCTACTATTGGTTAGACGTTGAGGAAAAAACCATGAAGGATATGAACGCAGGTGTTGAAGCTTTCCGAGCAAAACTACAAGCTTTGGGTGCAAAAAATATTGGACTCTATATCGGAACCTACTTCATGGAAGAACATAGTATCTCCACTGATAAATTTACGGCTCTTTGGATTCCTACTTATGGATTTGATGATGGCTACTACAATGCCGCGCCAGATACCAATACGGAATACGACTTGCATCAATATACCTCTCAAGGGCAATTAAATGGATTCTCACACTACTTGGATCTCAACCAAATTGCTCCGACGCAAGACCAAGAAGCGATTTATCGGAAACTTTTCAAGGTACAAAAAGATAACTCTTCCTCATAGCCTTAAAACAGCAGATCAAGTGATCTTCACTTTTTCTGCTGTTTTCTATTTTCAAAGGGGAAGGTAATATCGCCACTATTATATGTTATAATGGTCTAATGAAATCTGATTTTGTAGAGAAAATGAAAAAAGGAGAAAGCCATGGCAAAAAAAAATAAAGTAAAAAAAACCTTGGTCGAGCAGATCTTAACAAAAGCAAAAATTGAGCACGTAGGCTTACAAATCAACGCTTTAGAAGGGATCTTACCAGAAGGGATTGATCGCTCTACTATTTTCAAAACCCTAGCTCTCAAAGGTGATAAAACGGGTCCAGTGATTGGGATCATTCCTATCACAGAGCATCTTTCAGAGAAAAAATTGGCCAAATTATCAGGAAATAAGAAAGTGGCAATGATTCCTCAAAAGGATCTCGAAAAAACAACAGGTTATATTCATGGTGCCAATAATCCCGTGGGCATTCGTCAAAAGCATCCTTTCCCAATCTTTTTCGATGAATCAGCCCTTCAGTTAGAGACCATGATCGTATCTGCCGGGGAAATCGGCCATAGTATTCAAATCAAACCACAACTTCTAGCAGACTTCGTACAAGCGACTTTTGCAGATATTTTAGAATAACGACAGAGAAGGAGACAAGATTGTGAAACTATATTTTATACGACACGGACGGACAGAATGGAATGAAGAAGGACGTTTTCAGGGATCAAATGGCGATTCTCCGCTGTTACCAGCCTCTATTCATCAGCTTGAAAAACTAGGAAAGCACTTAGCTAGCGTTCCATTTGATGCAGCCTATACAAGTGATCTTCCACGGGCTGTTCATACTGCACAGATCATCATTGATCAATTAGAGAAACCTATAGTATTGCAACTAACTTCTGCTCTTCGTGAGTGGAAGTTAGGAAAATTGGAAGGAGCTAAGATCGCTACAATCACGTCCATTTATCCCCAACAAATGGATGCCTTTCGACATAACCTAGCCCGTTTCCAAAATGAAATCTTTGATGCAGAATCGGTTTATGATACAACCAAACGGACCTGCGATTTTGTAAAAAGTTTGAAAGGAAAAGAACTCGATACTGTTCTCATCGTTGGACATGGGGCTAATTTGACAGCTTCTATTCGAACCTTGCTTGGTTATGAAACAGGAGAACTCCGCAAAAATGGCGGACTAGATAATGCCAGCGTGACGATTCTGACAACAGATGATTTTGAGCACTATCACTTAGATACTTGGAACGACACCTCTTATATGGAAGACTAAAAAACACTGATCTTGCGATCAGTGTTTTCTTTTAGCTTATTTCATAGTTGGGAAGAGAAGAACGTCGCGAATCGTTGTTACATTGGTCAACAACATAACGAGACGGTCAATACCAATTCCAAGTCCACCTGTTGGTGGCATACCATATTCAAGGGCTTCAACATAGTCATAGTCGATGCCTGTAGCTTCGTCATCTCCCAATTCTTTGGCACGCGCTTGCGCTTCAAAACGTTGCAATTGATCGATTGGATCATTCAATTCCGTGAAGGCATTGGCATACTCTTTGGTCATAATGAAGAGTTCGAAACGGTCAGTGAAGCGTGGGTCTTCTGGATTTTTCTTAGCCAATGGAGATACTGCTACTGGGTGACCGTAAACAAAAGTTGGTTGTGTCAAAGTTTCTTCAACGAATTCTTCGAAGAAGGCATTGATAATTTGTCCCACTTCTGTGTAGTGTTTTTCAACTGGCACATGTTTTTCGTTTGCAAGTGCTACAGCTTCTTCAAAGGTCATGTCTTGCCAGAAGTCAACACCTGTGATTTCTTTGATCGCATCAACCATGTGAACCCGTTTGAATGGTTCGTTGATTTTGATTTCTGTTCCTTGATAGTCAATTGGACCATCACCATGGACCGCTTTCGCAGCATGTTGGATAATGCCTTCTGTTAAGTCCATGATATCGTGGAAGTCAGCGTAAGCTTGGTAGACTTCGATCGAAGTGAACTCAGGGTTGTGAGTGGCATCCATTCCTTCGTTACGGAAGATCCGTCCGATTTCGTAAACGCATTCCATCCCACCAACAATCAAACGTTTCAAGTGGAGCTCAGTCGCGATACGAAGCACCATATCAATGTTTTGTGCATTGTGGTGAGTGATAAATGGTTTGGCAGCCGCACCACCAGCTTCATTGTGAAGCACTGGTGTTTCCACTTCAAGGAATCCTTGACCATCTAAATAACGACGGATTTCAGAGATGATTTTTGAACGGGTTACAAAGCGTTCGAAGCTTTCACGGTTTGAAATCAAATCCAAATAACGTTTGCGATAGATGGTTTCAACATCTGAAAGTCCGTGGAATTTTTCAGGCAAAGGACGAAGGGCTTTTGACAAGTGAGTGATATGAGTTGCTTTAATCGAAAGTTCACCCATATCTGTGCGCATGATTTCCCCTTCAACACCAAGGAAATCACCAAGGTCTGCTTTTTTGAAGATCTCGTAGTTTTCTTCTCCAACTGCATCCTTACGAACGTAGATCTGAATTTGACCTTCACGGTCTTGAAGATGGGCAAAGCCAACCTTTCCTTTTCCACGTTTTGTTACAAGACGACCGGCAATAATAGCTGTTTCGTTCAAGTCGTGGAGTTGTTCTTTATCTAATTCTGAATATTTTTCTTTTAATTGACCTGAATTTGCAGTGCGTTCGAATCGCTTCCCAAATGGATCGATTCCTTGTTCACGAAGGGCCGCCATTTTCTCACGACGGACAATCTGCTGGTCATTTAATTCTTCCATATGTTCAGTAGTCATTTGGAACCTCCTAAGTTATTCTCTCCTATTCTATCATATTTAGGCCAGAAATTCACTAATATTTACCAATTAAACAAAAATAAGAAGGAAGAAAAAATGCAGCTTCTTGAATGAATACTCTAAAACATCTGAAGACCGTCGTTGACTACCTAAATAGCTTGACCTGTATAAGACAATATGATTGAAAAGGGTTCGACAAAAGTACAAAAAAGGAGCGTGGTGAATCCTGAACCATTCATCCTGACCCGCTCCTATTTTTTATTCATAACGCAGTGCTTCGATCGGATTTAACTTAGAAGCCTTATTCGCTGGTAAAATTCCAAAGATGATGCCTACAAAAGCAGAGAAAATAATACTGCCGATGGCGACATTTAAGGAAATAATCGGTGGTCCTTCTAGGGAGGCTGCTGCGAGTGTAGTAATCAAGCTATTCACACCATAAGCAAGGCCAAGTCCAATCAGCCCACCAATGATGGTCAAGACCATCGACTCAATCAAAAATTGAACCAGAATCTTACCTCGGGTTGCTCCCAATGCTTTGCGAAGGCCAATTTCTCTCGTCCGCTCAGTGACAGAAACCAACATGATATTCATGACTCCGATCCCACCAACTAAGAGAGAAATCCCAGCAATAGCTCCGATTACTGATGTCATAATTCCTACTACTTTGTTGGTTTCCTCTAGGATGCTATCCAAATTAAAGATTTGAAATTCTCCCTGGCGAACACCTGAAAGTTCTGTTAACTTTTGAGCAGCTTCGATCCCGACGGTTTTGATCTGCTTCACATCCGGCACATGGACGACAATATTTTGAATTTCATCCGTTCCGAATTCAGATGCCAGCTGGGTATTGGCCATCAAGGCGCTTCCACCTGAAGAAGCTCCATAGAGGGCTGTCCCTGCATTTGGATCCTTGAAAATACCAACGACACGATAATTGTTGTCCCCAACAGAGACCACCTGATTCAGTGGATTCTCCGTTCCAAATAATTGTTGGGCCAATCCTTCATCAAGGAGCACCACCCGGGAGAAATTACTATAGTCTGAAGGGGTTAATTTTCGTCCAGATAAGAGTTCAACCTTTTTGACAGAAAAATAGGTTTCATTTACCCCTTGGATGTTTACCCCTTCTGCTTTTTTCTTTTGAAAAGCAATGGTTGCATTGGAGGTATTGCTAACATAGTAACCATCGATGCCTTGAATCTTGGTTAATTCCTTAACCCAAGATTCTTGCACAACTGGTGGTGCTTCTTGGACTTGACCATCAACATCTTCAGCGTTTTCCCCATCGATATCCGATGGAGCAGCCATCCCTCGGTCTTCAGCTGCAGGGCCACTTTCGCCTCCGCCTCCGCCTTCTCCTTCTCCAGTATCATCAGAAGGGCCAATATTGATTCCTGTTACATAGCCACTCTTGTTGGGAGAATAGGAGATTTGTACATACTCTTGGTCCTTGGTGAAGGTCTTGGTGACACCAGCTTTCATACCATCTCCCAGAGCCATGATGACAACGACAGAAGCGACCCCAATAATGATCCCTACCATGGTCAAGAAAGACCGTAATTTATGGCTCATAATCGAGCTGATCGCAAATTTCCAATTTTGCATTAGGTCCCCCTTTCCAGCTTGCTATCTGAGGAGATCACTCCATCACGAATGACGATGCGGCGATGCGCAAAGGCTGCAATTTCTGGCTCGTGTGTAACCATGATAATGGTTTTTCCTTCTTGGTTTAGCTTGGTTAACAAGTCCATTATTTGCTCCCCCGTCTTGGTATCTAGGGCTCCAGTCGGCTCATCTGCTAAGACGATGGCTGGCTGATTGACAAGGGCTCGAGCAATCGCAACCCGCTGTTTTTGACCCCCTGAGAGTTCCGACGGCAAATGGTGCATGCGAGAATGGAGCTCCACCTTTTCAAGGTACTGCTCAGCTAATTCCTTCCGTTTAGCAGGATGAACCCCTGCATAAATGAGAGGCAGTTCTACATTTTGAAAGGCATTGAGCTTAGAGAGAAGAAAGAATTGTTGAAAGACAAAACCGATCTGTTCATTTCGAACACGTGCTAATTTTTTCTCACTGAGATTTCCAACCTCCTGACCTTCTAGGAAATACTCTCCACTGGTCGGGCGGTCCAACAAGCCAATGACGTTCATCAAGGTCGATTTCCCTGAGCCAGATGGACCCATAATGGCCACAAATTCTCCCTCTTCGACTTCTAAATCGATGTCTTTTAAGACACGAAGTTCCTGATCCCCATTTTTATAGGTTTTATTAATTCCTTTTAGCTCAATCAATTTTGTCATATTTTCCGATCTCTTTTCCATCTTCCAGTTTCTCATTAGGATTCACAATAACTTGAGCATCTTTCTTCAAGCCTGACAAGATTTCCTGGTTTTCAGCATCGGCGTTACCAAGAGTTACTTTTACTTTCTTAGCCTTGCCATTTTCGACCGTCCATACATAACTCGTATCCCCATCAGCCATGACACTTGTCACGGGAACAAGGGGATGTTGAGTAGAACTTTTGACTTCAATATTGACAGAAAAGCCTTGTTTGAGTTCTCCAATCTCACTGGTAATATCCACTGTAAATGGGTACTTGGCTCCACCGCTTCCTTGTGTTCCACCTGCTGCATTGGCACCTGCTTGACCCGCGTCAGTCGGATAGTTCGCTACATAAGAAATCTTTCCTGTCCAGGTTTTATCCGGATAAACCTTGGAAGTGAGGACCACTTCCTGACCCTCAGAGATATTGGCCAAATTGTATTCAGATAATTCCCCTTTAACTTGTAAATTCCCGTTGCTCACAATGTGAACCAGAGTTTGGTTGGTCCCTGTAGTCGATTTTGAAACATCTTTATTGACTTCGACCACGGTACCATCTGTATTACTCCTGACTGTTGTCGCATCCAGAAGAGCCTTAGCCTTGTTCATATTATCGACCGCATCTGACTTAGCATCTCGTAAATCGCTAGCTTGAGAATCGACTGTTCGTTGGGTCTGCGAAGCCGATTTGGCATCTGCTTCTTCATCTCCTGTCGTATCAATGGTCACACCATTTGTCAGTAAATCATTTAACTGACGATCTGCCTTATTGACAGCACGAACGGCTGCATCATAAGCGGTTTGGGCCTCTGTACTGCTATACTGAACAATCGGCTGACCGGCTGTTACTTGATCTCCTACATTGACCAAAATCGACTGCAAATCCCCTTTGGTTCCATCAAAATAGACATACTGCTCCTGGTTGGCAGTGACTTTCCCAGTTAACAAGACTGAAGAAGCGATCGATCCATCCTTGACCGTTTGCACCATTGGAGTTTCTTTCGTGATTGCTTGATCAGGAGTACTTGGGTGCGAAAACACCATCACACTTCCTGTTCCAATCACCGCAATAGCTGCACCTGCAGCTGCAAATAGTTGCCATTTTTTCAATTTCTTCATCGTTTTTCTCCATCAAAGAAAGCGTTTTATTCTATACCATAGTATACCATATTTCCTTACTTTTCTATCTAAAATTGACACGGCAACATGAAATTTAAATGCTTGGTAACATGCTAAACCCTTGACTTTTGTAACAGTTGATATTACAATCAAACTGAAGTCCCATTTAGGAGGAAAACATGAAAGAATTTGATATTATTTCAATCGGTGGAGGTAGTGGAGGAATCGCTACGATGAACCGGGCTGGAGAGTACGGAGCGCGCGCTGCTGTCATTGAAGAAAAACAATTGGGTGGCACCTGTGTCAACAGAGGATGTGTGCCTAAAAAGATTATGTGGTATGGTGCACAAATTGCAGAAGCAATTCGCGATTATGGACCAGACTATGGATTTACTTCTGAACAGACAAAATTTGATTTTGCAACCTTAAGAAAAAATCGCGAAGCCTATATTGACCGTTCCCGTAATTCCTATGATGGCAGTTTCAAACGCAATGGGGTTGAACGAATTGAAGGACGTGCCCGTTTTGTGGATGCTCATACGGTTGAGGTAAATGGAGAAACCATTAAGGCCAAGCATATCGTAATTGCGACCGGTGCCCATCCCTTTATTCCTTCTGTTCCTGGAGCTGAATTTGGCGAAACTTCTGATGATGTCTTTGCTTGGGAAGAACTTCCTACATCTGTTGCCATTATTGGAGCTGGCTACATCGCAGTGGAACTAGCCGGTGTGCTCCATGCCCTTGGTGTTCAGACCGATCTCTTCGTTCGCGGTGATCGTCCCTTAAGAAAGTTTGATTCCTACATTGTCGATGGCTTAATGGAAGAAATGGAAAAACAAAACCTTCCGCTTCACAAACATAAGGTTCCCATGAAGCTTGAAAAATTAGAAGACGGTCGTGTGAAGATTTATTTTGAGGATATGACCAGCCACGTGGCAGATCATGTTATCTGGGCAACAGGACGAAAACCAAACGTCCAGGATCTCAATCTAGAAGCTGCAGGCGTCACCTTAAATGAAAAGGGATTCATTGAAGTAGATGAATACCAGAATACAGTTATTCCAGGAATCTATGCTCTTGGGGATGTCACAGGAGAAAAAGAATTAACTCCTGTCGCTATTAAAGCTGGACGCACTCTTTCTGAACGACTATTCAATGGAAAAGTGAATGCCAAAATGGATTATACAAACATCCCGACCGTTGTCTTTTCTCACCCCGCTATCGGAACCGTTGGCCTAACGGAGGAAGAAGCCCATCAAACTTATGGAAAAGAGAATATCAAAGTCTATACTTCTCAATTTGCTTCCATGTACACTGCTGTAACCCAACACCGCCAGCAAGCAAAATTTAAACTCATCACAGCAGGACCAGAAGAAAAAGTCGTTGGCCTTCACGGTCTTGGCTACGGAGTGGATGAAATGATCCAAGGATTTGCAGTTGCTATCAAGATGGGAGCGACAAAAGCCGATTTCGATGCAACTGTCGCCATTCACCCAACCGGATCCGAAGAATTTGTGACAATGAGATAAAAAATAAGAGGCTGGGGCAAAAGTCCTAGCCTCTCAATTGTTTTTGGATTGTCGAGCAAGACGCAGTGGTTGAGTGGGCTCTAATACGCTGATTCCATCAGCTTTTACAGCCCTACTCAACTGTGCGGAGGTGGGACGACGAAATCGAATTCTATCAAATTACCGATTTCTGTCCCACTCTCTTTTTCTTTGTTTATGGTAAGATGGCAATGGCACGGACAGGTGAACCAGTTGCCTTGTCCCAGTGAGGGAAAGCAATCGAAATCAAAGAACCTACAGCTGGAACTTGGTCCAATTGGTTCAAGACTTCAACTTGGTAGATATTTTGTTCCAAGAGGTAGTATTCATTGACCAAGCCATGCTCTGCTGCTGGAATACCTGCATCGGTATCAAAGGTTTCATGACCCACAGCCTTAACATGGCGTTCATGAATCAAGAATTCCAAGGCTTCACGGCTCCATCCTGGACTTTGTTGAACCCCATTTTCATCAAGATTGCGCATAGCATCTTGATCTGGCCAACGTTTTGACCAATCACTACGGAAGGCAACAAAAGCACCCTCAGCAATTTGTCCATGCTCTGCCTCAAAGTCTAAGATATCTTGTTTGCTCAAGATAAAGTTTGGATTGGCAGCAACTTCTTTAGACTTGTCGATAACATAAAGTGGCAAGAGGAGATCTTTGAGGTCAATCTCATCCAACCAACGGCCCCCTTCTACAAAGTGAATCGGTGCATCGATATGCGTTCCGTATTGACCAACCACTGTAAATTTTTGAACATGGAAACCATCTTTTAATGTGAAAAGATCTTCTTGTTGCAAGGCAGGAAGGGCTGGGAAGTGTGGACTTTCCGCATTGATTTGGTGACTCAAGTCCACCCATTTTTTAGCTTGCAATTCTTTATAAATACTTAGTAAATCTGACATGTTTCTTCCTCCTTATTCGCCCCAAACTTCAGCGACAATTTCCTTAATCAAACCGATTTTTTTCCATTGGTCTTCTTCTGTCAAAATGTTTCCTTCTTCTGTCGAAGCAAAGCCACACTGAGTAGACAGGTAAAGATTTTCCAACGGTACATACTGACTTGCTTCTTTAATACGAGCAATCACTTCGTCCTTATTCTCCAATTGACCACTCTTAGATGTCAAGAGGCCTAATACCACACCTTTTCCAGGAGTTACTTCTGCAAGTGGTTCAAAACCACCAGCACGATCAGTGTCAAACTCTAGGAAGTAAGCATTGACGGCTTCTTCTCCAAGGAGTTCTTTGGCAATCGGCGCATAACCACCTGATGAAGCCCAAGTAGAATGGAAGTTCCCACGACAAACGTGCGTATTGACGGTCAAACCAGCTGGAACATTTTGGTAGACATCGTTGTTAAAGGTCAAGAAGAGATCAGCGAGTTCTCGGCGAACCTCATCTTTTGACTTGCCTTGAGCTGCTCCCCAAGCCGTCAAGAAATTATCATCTACCAAGACACCCCAAGTACAATCATCTACTTGAAGGGTCCTAAGTCCAGCGTCATACAAATCTTGAATCACTTGAAGATAGGCTTGCTTGATATCTTCACGAACAGCCGCAAAATCAGGATAGATGGTATTCAATTGTTCTACATGTTCTGCATCACGGATCAATTCAAAATAGAATTGCGCAGGTGCTGGGATGGTATATTTAGCCTCTACACCATCTACATCTGCCACAAGATCCCTCAAGAACTTGTAATGCTCTACAAATGGATGATTGGCTCCTGTGATTTTTCCAACGACAAGCGCTGAGTCCGCCTTGGTTGTTTCATCATGGAATTGATAGCCTTGGGCAGCTTGGACATGATCAATGCCCCCAAAGCCCCAGAAGAAATCCAAATGCCAATAAGCTCGGCGGAATTCTCCATCTGTTACTGACTTTAGACCAGCAACAATTTCTTTTTCAACGAGGTCACGAATCGCCTGATCTTCTACTTTTGTTAAGTCAGACTGACTGATTTTTCCAGCTGCGAAATCTTCACGAGCTTGAACCAAAGCTGCTGGACGAAGAAATGAACCAACATGGTCTACGCGATAAGGTGCATGTGTATGTGTCAATATGATTCCCTCTTTCCTATAAGTTTTACATTAATTCATCAATGCAACCATTATAGCAGTCCAACACCTGACAAACAAGGGTTTGGGATAATCTAATATCTTTGACATCTATATAGTCTTAGACTATAACAAAAAAAGAAGTCCTTGAAGGACCTCTTTTTATTTTAATTTTTAAATGCATCGAGCATAACTTGAAACTCTTCGTTCGTGAGTGTAATGCCTTTCCCCATCTTTGTATGGTCGGGACTCCAGGTCCGGATATCATACTTAGCTGGAGCACCGTTAAAACTTACACGGTTCAATTCCTTGGTCCAACCCTTGTCATTTTCTGACAAGACCAGTAAATGTTCTTCGATTTGGAATGAAAATTCTGCCATTTCACGACTCCTTTCTTGCCTTCTCATCTCTATTATTCGTAAATCATTTACAAAATCGTTGAAATTATCTATAATATATTGTATCAAGTTATGGAGAATTTAGCTATGAAAAAATTTCTCGAGATCGTTAAAGACCGAGCAAATGAATTTTTCAATGGAAAAGTCAGTACCCCTGCCCCATTAGAAGATGAGAGAATTATTGACATCATTCAACAAGCTTTGCGAAAAAAACAAGGGGTTCATGTTATTTTTTCAAACAAGAGTTTTACAGGTGATATTGTCAAGTATGACCAAGAACGCCGACAACTGATCGTGAAAAATTTTAAAAAGAGTATGTCCACGATTATTCGGATTTCTGAGATCCAGAAAATCAGTTTGGTCCCCAATAATATTCGCATCGCCCAACAAAAAGGAGAGGTTTAACCCTCTCTTTTATATTGAAGACAAACGTCATTTTTGGCGTTTGTTTTTATTACTTTCAATCTCATTTCTATATTTATTAGAGTATCAAAAAAATTCCAGTACATACTACTAGTATTGACGTTGCCTTGATTAAAAAGGTTACCAAATCTTTCGTAATTACATTATCTATTTATAGAAAAATATTAGTAATAAATTACGTAAATTCAATCTAATCTCTAATCACCATAAGTTTGCTCCCATTTTTTCATTTCTTCAACGATACTTCTTAGAGCAATACCTTTTTTTGTCATTTTATATTCAACCTGTGGAGGCGATGTCGGTAAAACTTTTCTTGATAAAATACCTTCTTGCTCGAAATCATGTAACCGTTGAGCTAATATTCTAGGATTAATACCTTCTACACTACGCAAAAGACTACTATAATGTATATTACCATCAATAATTTCAGATAAGATCTCAAGAGTAAATTTACCTTTTAGTAAATTCAAGACCCTTCTTGCTGGACAAATTGATTTTTTCAAAGATTGCTTCATGCAAGTCTCCATTCGTTTCCTCCTTTTTTGATAGTTACTATACTTTTTTTCCCTTCTTGTTTCAGAAATAATTACATGATAAGCTAATTATATCATTTGAAAGGGGAAATTACTATGGATATTATAACTAAGTTTGACCGTATCAAAGATATTCTCGGTTGCGCTGATGGAAGATACTTTGGCACTGGATATACTCAAGTAAAATGTTTTCAGAAAGTTAAATATATTGCTTTTGATTGATAAATGAAAATTGGTTTGATGAAATAACGGAGGAAGCTTGATGAAAAAAACAAATACAAAAGCGCCAGCTTATCTACTTTTTATTCTTTCACTAGGATACATTATGGCGGTCCTAGATACAACCGGAGTGGTTCTTGCTGTTCCCCATATTGAAACAGCTATGAGCGTCTCATTAGAGCAATCCATTTGGATTATTAACGCCTATACACTAGCTTTAGGGTCTTTACTCCTACTTTCAGGAAATCTAACAACAAAATATGGTTCTAAACGAATTTTATTATTTGGAATGACAATTTTTACACTTGCCTCATTTGGGTGCTCTTTTTCACCAAATATTGAAACATTAATTATACTTAGATTCATTCAAGGTTTCGGTGCTTCTTTGTTTATGCCTAGTTCATTAGCACTTTTATTCATTTCATACCCTGATTCTACTAAAAGAGCACGTATGTTAGGAATTTGGACAGCAATTATTTCTGTTGCAACCGGTACTGGTTCTTTTATTGGTGGACTAATTATTAACTACTTCGGATGGAGGGGTATTTTCTTAATCAATATTCCATTGGGAATTTTGACAGTAATTTCTATATTACTTCTCGTGAAAAACAATATTGCCAATCCAAAGACCAGAATTGACATTTTCAGTAATATCTTTCTTGTTGCAACTATCGGAAGTCTAGTTATTTACCTTGTTGAAGGGAATCAATATGGCTATACTAACCTAAATCTTTTATTGTTTCTTCTCCTGTTTTTATTATTTGCTATTGGTTTAGTAGTCCACGATAAAAAAAGTAAAGCACCTATTGTTCCCCACCAACTATTAAAAAATGCTAAGTTTATTGTCTCTAATCTGTTGGGCTTAGTGGTTAATATTTCATTATATGGTATCGTTTTGGTGCTAGGTCTTTATTTTCAAACTTATTTAAACCTCTCCTCAATGATTTCTGGACTCCTCATTCTACCAGGAATGATTGTCTTAATTATTGGTAATTTATTTTATGCACGTGCTGTAAAACGATTTTCCGTGGGGAGCCTAGCTACTGTCTCAATTATTTTTGCCATTGTAGGAGCAGCAGGAATTTTTGGAATGGGAGTCTTTTTTCATGAAATTCAACTATACATCCTAATTCCTTTATTTTCTTTAATGAGTCTAGGTATCGGTGTTTTAACTCCAGCGACTACAACCATTCTTATGGAAGCTGCTGGTCAAGAATTATCTGGAATTGCAGGTGCAACTCTAAACGCTAACAAACAAATTGGTGGACTTTTTGGTACAACAATTATGGGGATTATAACTACTAATTTATCCCATGATTGGAATATGGTCATCATTGTCGCATTTCTTGTTAACGTGATAATGTATATTGCTACTTGGTTAATTGCTAGTCGTTACCTTTATGGAAAAGAATAAAACTAAACAGAATGCATTCAATTTAAAAGTTGATTATACAGAAAAAAAACTCTTACAAATGCTATTATGTAGGCATTCAAAGAGTTTTCACTATATGGTAACCAAACTCTATAGGAGAAGTTTTTCTTTTCCTGATAGGATTTGTCTACATTCTGAGAGAGGTTTAACCCTCTCTTTTTTTGTTATACTCGAACGGTTTTACTTGCCCCATCTTTTGAGTAGAGATTGATTAAACCTTCTTGGCAAGAACGAATCATATCTCCTGGCTTGACTTCTTGTGGGACGGTGATCGTGAGAAGTTCCATCGGATTTGGTGCGCGATCAATCTTCACTCCATCCTTATCATGCAAGTCTTGGATCTGGCATTCAAAATGACGGAAACCTGGTCCGTAGAATTCCACTTGGTCGCCTTCATTGATGACATTCCGTTGGCGAATCGTCGCAGTCATGGTAGATGGATCAAAGTCCACCACTTCTCCTACAAATTTGTATTGAGGAATCTTACGACGTGCCCCAAACAATTGTTCATTTTCAGTCGGTGTTTGGTAGTAGAATCCAGTTGCTAATTCACGTTGAGCAACCTTCCACAATTCATTGATCAAATCATCCTTGATGGCATAAAAGGCTTCTGGACTTTCCATATAGGCATCACAAGCTGCCTTGTAACAGTTGGCTACTGTTGATACGTAATGGACAGATTTCATCCGGCCTTCAATCTTCAAGCTATCAACCCCATTATCAATCATGTCTGGAATATTTTCGATCATACACATGTCCACGGCTGACATAGAGTATTCTTCTGGGACTTGCCCTTTGATACTCTTGCGTTCTTGGCCAAATGGCATATCGTAGAGATCGTATTTCCAACGACAAGATTGAGAACAGCCACCACGGTTGGCATCCCGGTCAGACATGTGGTTAGAAAGGGTACAACGTCCGGAATAGGAAATACACATAGCTCCATGAACGAAAGCTTCGATCTCAAGATCGGTACGCTTACGGATCTCTGCCAACTCTTCCATGGATACCTCACGGGCCAAGACGACACGGGTCAAGCCATATTCTTTCCAGAAATGGAAGGTCTCCACATTGGTTGCAGAAGCTTGCGTAGACAAGTGAATATTGAGTCCAGGTGCATAGGTTGCACAGATTTCAATCAAGGCCGGGTCTGAGACGATCACGGCGTCAAGGCCCATATCCCGTAATTCACGGAACCATTCACCAGCCCCTTGTTCATTTCCCTCATGGGTCACCATGTTTGAAGCGACGTGCACATCCACTCCACGGGCATGAGCATACTCAATTCCTTCACGAAGCTCATCCATGGTGAAGTTTCCGGCACGACTACGCAACCCATAGGCTTGTCCACCAACGAACACAGCGTCTGCCCCATAATTAACGGCAACTTTTAATTTTTCTAATGTTCCAGCAGGTACCAAGACCTCTGGACGTTTTTTTGTATTTGTCATGTTTTCTCCAATTTACAAGATTGTCGATATGATGAATAGCCTCTTCGTTCCCTGAAAAAGGAAAACTCACAAACGAAGAAGCCCTAGTTTTTTTATTATTTTACACGATCTGGTTCGTAATCATAGAAACCAGTATCCAAACCACGATTAGCTGGATGTAATTTGCGGATTTCTTCATCAAACAGATAGGCTTGATCCTGTGTAAATGTTCCTTTTTGAATCAAATCACGGGCCTTGACAAAGTACTCTGTAATCTTGACAAATTTTTCCCCCGGACAGTAGACACCATCGAGTTTCCAATGATCAAATCCATGTTCTACCAACTCAGACAATTTGGTCATCATATTCAAGTCATTATTTGAGAAGATATGGGTTCCATGTTTGTCCTCATAGACTGAATAATGAGAATTTGGATCTCCTGGTTCTGCTAAGAACAGATCGCGAGCTTTGGTCACAGACTCTTCTGTCTTGATAAAGTTGTAATAATTCTGAAGAAGAGGCCGTTTCGAATGGTGGATAATGCTAGCACCATAGACCAAGACCTCTGCTGGAATCTGAAGATTCTCAGCCATTACGAATAATTCGGCAGATGGAATCTCACGAGCCAAAACAGCCTCAGAAGCTCCTGCTTGTTTTCCCCAGAAATTGATCTGGCGGCTAGAAGTGACCATGGTTGAGGCATCGTAAATCGTTTTGAATGGATAGCCATCTCGTTTCAAGACATAAAAAACGCCCGCATCTCCGACAGTAATATAATCAGCCTGAATTTCCTTTAGAAAATCTAGGAAAGGCTTGATTGAATCCATCATCGATTGGTGCATGAGTGCATTTACAGCTACTGTCAATTCTTTGCCAGCAGCATGGACTAATTGGGCAATTCGATTTATTTCGTCATAGCTTAAAGTTTGAGGCAATCGTAATCCGTAATCTTTTTCACCGACATAGATTCGGTCAACCCCTGCATCAATCAGGGCTTGCGCTTGCTCAACACTCTCTGCTGTTGCTGTAATAATAATATTTTTCATAGAACCATTATAACAAAAATTCCGATATTCTAGAAAAATTTATTCATTTTGTAAAATTTGTAACATTTTTGTAACATTTATATACCTGAATTCATGATAGAATAATAGAGTACTGTTAGGAGAGAGAAAATGCCCGTAAGAAATTTAAGACACTATGATGAAGAATTCGATTATATCGAATTAACCAAACAAACCCAAGAAACCCCTATTCAGGACTACGCTCCTGAAGTTGAACCCGCGCCTCAATTAAGTGAATTGCTATATTTTTTAAATATCGCTATTTTCTGTGTGTTGACAGTTGTGTTTAGTTTTATCTTTTTAGCAACGAAAATGAATACCTTCTTTGCGTTTGCCTTAGCTATTGGTTCTAGCTTTGCTAGTATTCAAGGATTCCGAATTTACTACAATAAACGAAAAAAATAAAAATCAGGTTCGCCTGATTTTTTTATTTACTCGAATTTTTTTAATTGGAATAACAGTTGGAAGACAAAACTTAACTGCCAATTGCCATCTTACCTTCCATAAAAAATGAGGCTCACTGAGCCTCATTTTTTTTATACTTCTTTTGTTTCTTCTTCAGCTGCTTCTTTAGAATCTTTTTCATCCAACTCTAACACGATGTCTTCAGATTCTGTTTGTTTGCGAATGGATTGAACCAAGTCATTGCCACTTAGATTTTCTTTTTGAAGTTTATCCTTAAATGAGTGATAGACTTCTTGAGATTTTTCAACCACATCTTGCGTTTTTTCTTTGACAGATTCCAAAACAGTTCCTGTCGTAATTTCTCCAGAACCAACTTTTTCTTTGGTTTGTTGGATCACTTCTGCTGCTTGTTTTGAAACATCCTTAGCAGTTTGTTTTACCGATTCATGTACTTCTTGAGGATCTTCTTGATAATCTTTTACGAAGCGCACCACTTTTTTAGTGACTTTCTTTCCTTGCTCTGTTGATAAATAGTAGGCTGCTGAAGCACCTGAAATCACACCAATTAATAAACTAGATAAACGTCCCATATTCTTCCTCGATTCTATTTAAATAATTTTGAAGCCATCTTAATCGCTTTTAATCCGATAGAGGCTTTCACTGTTTTTTCACCAGCTGACACTGCTTTGACACTCAATTGACGGGCTTGATCATTCAAATCTGAAACAGACTCTGAAAGATCCGCCACGGCTGTAAAGAGTGGGTCAATCGTTGCAACTTTTTGATTCAAATCATCCGTTAAAACATTGACTTTTGCCAATAGATCATTGGTCTGATGCAAGGTAACATTGACATCTGATGTCAAAACTTGGATGGTTTTTTGCGTCTCATCTACAACTTTTCCAATCTTTGAGAGGAAAAAAATCATATAAATGACAAGCGCTACTAAGGCAAGGCCTAAGAGGCCGTAGGCAATTTCAATAAACATATATTACTCCTTTGCTTCTACATAATAAGGGGCTTTTTTGCGACGTTGGTAGATGATGATGGCGAGTCCAACTAGAATCAGGATCATCGACAACCACTGGGAAACACGTAAGCCCGCAAACATCAGGCTATCTGTCCGCATTCCTTCGATGATCATCCGACCAAAACCATACCAGATAAGGTAAAAGGCTGTGATCTCACCTTGTCGCAAAAATTGTGGCTTCCTACGAAGAATCAAGATCAAGAGAAAACCTAGCAGATTCCAACTGGATTCATATAAGAAGGTTGGCTGACGGTAACTGCCATCTATATACATTTGGTCTCGAATAAAAGAGGGCAGGTAGTTAAGACTTTTAACAGCAGCTCCATAAGCTTCCTGGTTAAAGAAGTTCCCCCATCGCCCAATACTCTGTGCAATCATGACGCTTGGGGCCGCAATATCTAAAAAGTCGATCGGTTCAATCAAACGTCTACGAGAGAATAGATAGAGGACAAGGGCACCTGTCAAGAGGCCACCATAAATCGCGATTCCTCCGTTCCAGATGGCGAAAATCTCACCCAGGTGCTGGCTATAGTAACCCCATTCGAAAATAACGTAATAGAGTCTAGCCCCCACAATCGCAAGAGGAAAGGCGATCAAAATGAAATCAATGATAGCATCTGGATCAATTTTTTTACGGGGCGCTTCTTTCATAGAAAGATAAACGGCTAGAATCAAGCCAGAGACAATACAAATCGCGTACCAACGAATACTGATCGGACCTAATTGAAGGGCTACTGGATTCATTCCTTCACCTCATTTTGACTAATCAACTGGGACAAACGTTCTTCAAAAGTTTTGGTAGCATCATAGCCCATTTCTTTGGCCCGAACATTCATCGCTGCAGCTTCGATCACGACCGAAATGTTCCGACCAGTCTTCACAGGGATGCGAATCCGAGGAATGGTCACGCCACCGATTTCCAACTCTTCTGCATTATTACCAAGACGATCATAAACCTGATCCTTAGCATAATTTTCCAAGTAAACGGCGATTTGGACTTGTGAAGAATCCTTCACAGCACTCGCACCGTAGAGACTCATGACATCGATAATCCCGACACCACGGATCTCTAGTAAGTGGCGTAGGATTTCAGCTGGCTCTCCCCAAAGGGTCATCTCATCTCTCGCATAGATATCGACCCGGTCATCTGCTACAAGGCGGTGACCCCGCTTGACAAGTTCCAAACCTGTCTCGCTTTTTCCGATTCCGCTATCTCCTTGGATCAAGACACCCATCCCATAAATATCCATCAAGACACCGTGTACACTCGTACGTTCTGCTAGCCGACTATCCAAATAGCTAGAAAGCTCTCCAGATAAACGACTCGTTGCAACATTGCTCTTCAAAATGGCTAGTTGCTTCTCTTCCGCAGCACGCAACATTTCTTCTGGAATTTCTAAATTCCGCGCGACAATGATGACAGGTGTCTCTGGCTGGAACATCTTGCGCAAGACCTGATGACGGTTGTGAGAGCTCATTTTCACCAAGTAAGACCATTCTTTCATTCCTACAAGCTGAATCCGCTCAGGTGTGTAATAGTCGAAATAGCCCGTCATTTCAAGACCTGGACGTGAAATGTCCGCAGTCGTAATTTCCTTGCTTAAGAGGCTATCATCCCCATAAACAACCGATAGACGAAGCTTTTCCTGTATATCGCGAACAGTAACTGCCATATCATTCTCCCTTTTCAAATTCTCTCTCTATTATAGCAGATTTTCTCTTCAGACGAGAGACTGAAGTGTCATTTGAAAGATCCATTTTCAACTCCTTTTTAAGGCAAGCAAAAAGAGGCCAAGACAAATGTCTTCAACCTCTAGGAAATGATGGGAACATATAAAGAATGCTCTAGCCTTGGCCTTGCAAAAAATCTTTGATCATAGATTTGATTCCGGTAGAGACCGCATAGACCACCGCATTTGAAGGAAATGCGATCAAGCCGAGCATAAAGACGTAAGGTCCTCCACCCAATAAGGAGAAAACCAGATACACAACTGGCAAAAATAAAATCGAAAACCGATAAATTTGTGGCTTTCTAGCCATTTCTGTTGGCAGAAACAAGAGGTAGAAGAGACTATTCCAAATGCCCAGTGGAAAAAGGAGCATTCCCATCAAAACTGTTCCAACTCCTTCCCCAAAAAAACGATTTAAAATGAAAAACTGTCCTATAAAACTGAAGAAGAGATATAGAATAAAAGCAAGGGAATAGAACTTCTGCTTCACTCGGATCTCCCTTTAGAAAAATGGACTATCATTCTGATCATGGATGGGTTCAGCCTCTTTTCTTCGACGAGGTCGAGGGCCATAGTCAAACATTTCCTGCTCCTCCTCGTCCTTATAAGGTAAGGTCGTATCTAACAGTAAATAGATAATCACACCGATAAAGGCATGAGAAACCGTAAAAAGAATAAACAAGAAGCGTAGGAGAGTTACACTAAGACCAAATTTATCGGCTAAGCCAGCTAGCACACCTGAAACCAGGCGATGTCGTTTTAATTTGTAAAATGATGATGTCATTTGATTTTCCTCTTTCTAGTTAGACCTATTTTAGCAGAGTCTAACTGGAAAGAGATCCGCCTAAAGACCGATTCTCACTCTTGTCTCATTTCAAGGAATTGCAGGCGGCTGTGACAGCGACCGCAGGCATATTTCTTCAGATCGATTTTTCGCTTTCGTCTATACTCTTGGCCACAATGGGGACATTGATAGAGATAGATCCGCTTGACTCGCCCAGCTCTATCTGGTAGAGGAGGTGTGAAACGAAGACCGTCCACTTGCTGGAGGAGTTGCTTAAAGGCTAGATCTTTGTGGCGATAGCCTTTACCTTGATCGTAAAGATGGTAATGGCAGAGCTCGTGGCGGACGATTTTGCGAAAGACCTCTAACCCGAAAGCTTGGTATATTTTCGGGTTGAAATCAAGGTGTCGATCCTTGGGAAAGAAACGACCCCCAGTGGTTTGAAGACGTGAATTCCACTCTGCTTGATGGCGGAATTCTCTCCCAAAATCTTCTAGGGATACTTGGCGTACATACTCAGTCAGATTCATTCGGAGCTACCAAACTGAGATTGACTTTTTCGCGTTCCACATCAATCCTCTTCACCCAGACGGTTACCAAATCACCTACTGAAACGACCTGGCTTGGATGCTTGATAAACTGCTTGCTCATATGGGAGATATGAATCAAGCCATCTTCGTGAATGCCAATATCGACAAAGGCCCCAAAGTCAACCACATTGCGCACAACCCCTTCTAATTTTTGGCCAATATGCAGGTCTTTAATATCCAAGACATCCTGACGGAGCACGGGTGCATCAAAGGAATCCCGCAAATCGCGACCTGGTTTTAGGAGATCGGCAATGATATCTTTCAGGGTTTCTGGTCCCAGATCCAGCTGAGTAGACATCTCCTTTATGTTCACAGCTTTTAATTTTTCATGAGCGGATGCATCGAGTTCGGTAATTTCAAGAAGCTGAAAAAGTTTTTCAACTTCCTTGTAACTTTCAGGGTGAACGCCGGTATTGTCCAAGATGTTTTTACTTTCAGGAATGCGTAAGAATCCAGCAGCCTGCTCGAAAGCCTTGGCGCCGAGGCGAGGCACTTTTTTAATCTGTGCTCGTGAAAGAATCATTCCTTCTTCTTCCCGATATTTCACAATATTTTCAGAGATGGTTTTATTGAGTCCTGCTACATGCGCTAAGAGAGAGGGACTAGCCGTATTGATATTGACCCCAACTTGGTTGACGACAGTATCTATCACAAAATCTAAACTTTCTGTCAGTTTTTTCTGATTGACATCGTGTTGGTATTGACCGACACCGATGGATTTGGCATCGATTTTCACCAATTCTGCTAGCGGATCTTGCAAGCGACGGGCAATGGAGATGGCCGAGCGTTTTTCAACGGTTAGCTCTGGGAACTCATGACGGGCCAACTCACTAGCTGAGTAGACAGAGGCTCCGCTTTCATTGACAATAACATAGCGAACTCCTGGATGGTCATGAAGCACCTCTGCGACAAAGGCCTCACTTTCACGGCTGGCGGTTCCATTTCCAATCGCAATAATTTCTACTCCGAACTCCTTGATCAAGGAAGACAGTTCCTTTTTAGCCTGCTCGATCTGAGCTGGTTTTGCAGGAGCAACTGGATAGATGACCTGGGTGGCGAGCATCTTTCCTGTCTCATCGACAACGGCTAGTTTAGCACCGGTCCGAAAGGCTGGGTCAAATCCAAGGACCACGCGCCCTTTTAATGGAGGAATGAGCAATAGATTCCGTAGATTCTCAGAGAACAATTGAATGGCTCCGTCTTCTGCCACCTCCGTCAACTCTGTCCGAATCCGACGTTCAATCGCAGGAACGATTTTTTTCTTAACCGCTTGTTGAATAACCTCATCGACATAGGCATTTTTAGTTTTAAAACGAGCCTCAAAAATACGAATGATTCGATCCAGTTGGTGCTCGAATCCGACTTTGAGAACGCCCAATTTTTCCCCACGATTGAGAGCTAGAGTCCGGTAGCCTTGCATATTCTTGATCTTCTCAGAAAAATCATAATAGATTTCAAAGGTTCTCTTAGGATCTAAGCTTTCATCCTTCAAGGTTGACGTCATGAGGGAATGCCCATGAATTTCTTGATAGGTGAGGGCCCGTAATTGGGTATCCTCTGAAATAGCTTCTACCAAAATATCCACTGCACCAGCTAAAGCTGCGGTTTCAGTTGGGAAGGCCTCACAGGTAAATTTCTGAGCCTCTGCTTCCAAGTCTGGACTATTTTGCAAAATGAGACGCGCCAAGGGAAAAAGTCCTGCTTCTCGAGCAATCGTCGCCTTGGTCCGCCGTTTTTCCTTATAAGGGAGATAGAGTTCTTCGACATCCGCTAATTTTTCAGCAGCTTCAATAGCCTGCTTGAGCGCCTCTGTCAGTTTGCCTTGTTCCTCAATCTTAGCAAGGACGGTTTCTTTTCGTTCAGCCAGAGCCGTTAACGATTTGTCCCGGTCAATAATGGCCTTGATCGCTACTTCATCTAAATTTCCCGTTAGATCTTTTCGATAGCGAGCAATAAAGGGAATGGTTGAGCCTTCTGCTGTCAGACTCAATACGGTATCGATTTGTTTTAAGCTAACACCCAATTCTTGGGCTATTTTTTCATATTTATCCATAACTTCCATTATAGCATATTTTGCTGCCATCAAGGGGTGAGATCGCCTGTTCTGGTCTCTGTTTCAGGGATTTTTCATAGAATAATTTTGACCCTCTTGATCTTTCCTTTTATGTTCCATTTCCCCCTTGCTCTTCCCTTTTTGTTATAATGATAGAAAATGAATAAGGAGGCCCAATAATGGCTATTAAATTCTCAAAAACAGATGATCTTGATAAAATGTTTGAAAACTTTGCAAGTTTTCCAGATGTAGAAAAAACAGTCGAATTCCCCGAAGAAAAAAAGAAGGCAGAAACTGCTACAACTAAAGAAGCAAAGAAGGTTAAGTAATGACATTCTTTCAACACCTTCCCTCTAGCGTCTTGCAGGCTGGGGCTATTTTTCTCTCGATTATTATCGAGGCCCTACCGTTTGTCCTAATCGGGAGTATCATTTCAGGGATTATCGAGGTCTATATCACCCCCGAGAGGGTCTACCGCTTTCTTCCCAAGAATAAATTTGGTCGGATCTTCTTTGGGACCTTTATCGGCTTTATCTTTCCTTCCTGTGAATGTGGAATTGTTCCCATTATCAATCGCTTTCTAGAAAAGAAAGTCCCAAGTTATACTGCTGTTCCCTTTCTGGTGACAGCACCGGTCATCAATCCCATCGTTCTCTTTGCGACCTACTCAGCCTTTGGAAATTCTGTCAAGATGGCCCTCTACCGCGCCCTTGGTTCCCTACTGGTCGCAACAGTGCTAGGAATCTTTCTTGGTTTTATTCAGACAGATTCGATCCAAAAAGAACATCGTAAGGCTGTACATGAACATGATTTTAGGGACTTGAGCAAAGGTCAAAAGCTTTTCCAAGTCTTGGTGCAAGCCATTGATGAATTCTTTGATACGGGACGCTACCTGGTATTTGGTTGCCTCTTTGCCAGCCTCGTCCAAGTCTATGTCCCAACACGGATCCTCACTTCGATCAGTGCGACACCGGTTATTGCTATTCTCCTTCTCATGGTCTTGTCCTTTCTCCTCTCACTTTGTAGCGAGGCGGACGCCTTTATCGGCTCTTCTCTTTTGAGTAGTTTTGGAGTAGCGCCTGTGCTTGCCTTTCTGGTGATTGGGCCTATGCTTGATGTCAAAAATCTCCTCATGATGAAAAATTATCTCAAGACCCGTTTCATCTGGCATTTTATCGGGATTGTGAGTGGAGTTGTGCTCCTTTATGCTTGGTTTGTGGGGGTAGTGCTATGATTCGTTTCTTGATATTAGCTGGCTATTTTGAGCTCACCATGTACCTGCAATTATCTGGTAAGCTCAATCAATACATCAACTTACACTATTCTTACTTGGCTTATATTTCCATGTTCTTGTCCTTTGTTTTAGCTCTTGTGCAGCTGATCATCTGGGTCAAACAAATGAAGATCCACAGTCATCTATCTGGCTTCTGGGCAAAAGTGGCGAGTATTTTCTTGCTCTGTATTCCTTTGTTTGTCGGGCTATTTTTCCCTACAGTGACACTGGATTCCCAAACAGTCTCTGCCAAAGGCTACCACTTTCCGGTTGCAGCAGGTTCTTCCAAAGAAATCCAACAGGATGAAGGGACAACAACTCAGTATCTCAAACCGGATACCAGTAGCTATTTCACTAAGTCTGCCTACGAGTCAGAGATGAAGCAAGCAGCAAAGAAATATGTTGATAAAAAGGTGATCCAGGTGACCACTGAGAATTATATGGAAGTCATGGAGGTCATTTATGATTATCCAGATCAATTTGCGGGGAAAACCATCGAGTTGACCGGTTTTGTTTACAATGATCCTAATAACAAAGACAGCCAATTCCTCTTTCGCTTTGGGATCATCCACTGTATCGCAGATTCCGGTGTCTACGGTCTTTTAACAACCGGTGCTCCCCAACATTTTGAAAATAATACTTGGATCCATGCAAAAGGAACCTTGTCCATTGAATACCACAAGCAGCTCAAGCAAAGCTTGCCTGTCCTCCACATTACGGATTGTCAAACCATTACACAACCAGATAATCCTTATGTCTACCGCGTATTCTGATGGAGCTTCTGTTGTAGATCCAAACATCTTGTAACTGTTCAAGCTAGAATCCACATTGGTTCTAGCTTTTTCTATGCTTTCCTCTCAAATCCTCTAATCCAAGCGGAAAATATTCGGAACAACGATTCCATCAAAGAAATCTTGTAGATTTTATGGTAAAATATGGTTAATAAAATAGGAAATAGGTACTTAAATGTCTTCAAAAGTTATTGTAACCATTTTCGGGGCCAGTGGAGATTTAGCCAAGCGCAAACTCTACCCATCCCTTTTTAGACTCTATAAATCAGGAAATCTATCTGAAAACTTTGCGGTTATCGGAACAGCCCGCAGACCATGGAGCAAGGAATACTTTGAATCAGTCGTGGTAGAATCCATTACAGATCTGGCCGATAGCCCTCAACAAGCTCAAGAATTCGCTAGTCATTTCTACTACCAAAGCCACGATGTCAATGATACCGAACATTACATCGCCCTGCGCGAATTACAAAACAGCTTGGATGAAAAATACCAAACAGAACACAACAAGGTCTTCTTCCTGTCCATGGCTCCTCAATTTTTTGGAACTATTGCCAAACACCTCAAATCAGAAGGCATTGTGGATGGGCAAGGCTTTGAGCGCTTGATCGTTGAAAAACCTTTCGGTACAGACCTAGAAACGGCTAGTCAGCTCAACAAGGAATTGGAAGAAACCTTTGATGAAGAGCAAATCTTTCGGATCGACCATTACCTTGGAAAAGAAATGATCCAAAATATTTTTGCCATTCGTTTTGGAAATCTTATTTTTGATAATCTCTGGAACCGAGATTTTATTGACAATATCCAAATTACCTTTGCTGAACGCTTGGGGGTTGAAGAACGCGGTGGCTACTACGATCACTCGGGGGCCCTTCGAGATATGGTGCAAAACCATACCCTTCAGCTTTTGTCATTGCTTGCCATGGATAAACCAGCTACCTTTACCAAGGATGCGATTCGGTCAGAAAAAGTTAAAGTTTTTGAGCAATTGCACAATCCAACAGATGAGGAACTGAAGAAATTCTTTATCCGTGGTCAATACCATTCAGGTACGATCGAAGGGAAAAAAGATATCTCTTATCGCAGTGAGCCAAATGTCGACCCTGAATCTACTACAGAAACCTATGCTTCTGGTGCATTCTTTGTTGATAGCGATCGATTCCGTGGAGTTCCTTTCTTCTTCCGTACCGGAAAACGTTTGACCCAAAAAGGAACCATGGTCAATGTGGTCTTCAAGCAAACCGACTCCATCTTTGGACATAGCTTGCAACCAAATGTCTTGACCATTTATATCCAACCAAATGAAGGTTTCTCATTGAGCATCAACGGAAAAGAGGTCGGGGAAAAATTCAGCATCGCACCTATTTCCTTTGACTACGAAACAGATGCGACGGCAACTGGAGCTTCACCAGAGCCTTATGAAAAATTAATTTTCGACGTTTTGAACAACGACTCAACCAATTACAGCCACTGGCAAGAAGTTCGTGCTTCATGGCAATTGATTGACCGGATCGAAAAACTATGGGCCGAAAATGGAGCACCGCTCTATGAATACAAGTCTGGATCCATGGGACCAACTGCATCCGATGATCTCCTTGCAGAATACGGAGCAGAATGGGTTTGGAAACCTGAACCTAAGAATTAAGGAAAGCCACCTTCGGGTGGTTTTTTTGATAGCGCAAGGAAACAAAAAGACAAATTGTCCTTCCAACAATTTGTCTTTTTCTATTTGACTCTTAAATCAAGCCTTCCAAGAGGCCTCTCATGAAGTTTTCTGAATGGAATGGTCCGATATCATCAATCTTTTCTCCGAATCCAATCAACTTCACTGGAATGTCCAACTCTTCACGGATCGCAAGGACGACCCCACCTCGAGCTGTTCCATCGATCTTGGTCAATACAATCCCTGTCACAGGCGTAATTTTTGAAAATTCTTTAGCTTGTACCAAGGCATTTTGACCGGTTGATGCATCGAGGGCCAGCAAGGTTTCATGTGGTGCCTCTGGTACCACACGCTTGATAATTCGCCCGATTTTTTCAAGCTCGGCCATGAGGTTGTCCTTGTTTTGCAGACGACCCGCCGTATCAATCATTAGAACATCAATGTTTTCAGCGATCGCACGTTCTATTCCATCAAAGACGACGCTAGCAGGATCTGATTTTTCAGGACCTGTTACAACTGGAACATCTACGCGGCGTCCCCATTCTGCCAGTTGAGCTACTGCTCCTGCACGGAAAGTATCTGCTGCAACCAACATGACTTTCTTGCCCTCTTGTTTATATCGGTGGGCTAACTTCCCGATAGAGGTGGTTTTCCCAACTCCATTGACCCCAACAAAGAGCATGACTGTGAGACCATCTTGAAAACGAATGGCTTCATTAAATTGGCCATCCTTTTCATACAAGTCCACCAATTTTTCAATGATCACGCGCTTGAGAGCATCTGGTTTTTTGGCATTTTCCAAACGGGCTTCATAGCGCAACTCTTCGGTTAAATTAGAGGCCACTTGAACCCCAACGTCACTCATAATCAAGAGTTCTTCCAATTCTTCAAAGAATTCTTCATCGACTGAACGGAAATTGGCAAAGAAGGCATTGAGACGTGCTCCAAATCCAGTCCGCGTCTTTTTCAAGCTACGATCGTATTTTTCCTGAATGGTTTCTTGCTGAGGCTCAATCTCGTCTGGAATTGGCTCTTCTACCTCTTCAACAGTTCTTTCCTCAACGGTTGATGCAGGTTCTCCTTGAGGAAGTCTGGACTCGGCTTCTGCCACTTCTGAAGTTTCCTCCACTTGAGCAATCGCTTCTGATACTTCAGGTTCTGAAACCTCATCCTGAGCTTCTACTAGTTCTGGAGACTCCTCTTCTGTCGTGCTCCCTTCTACTAGCTCAGCGTCAGATGATGGAGAGGCAATTGGTGACTCTTCTTCCATTTCTGAACCGTTAGCCCCATCTGCTTCCTCACCATCTTCAGTAACTTCCGCTTCAATTTTCACTTCTTCAAGAGGCTCAGTCTCCGTGTCATCAGCTAGTGGTGAAACTTCTTGAGGAATTGCTTCTGTTTGAGCAGGTTCAAAGGCAACTGGAGACTCCTCTACCGGTTCTTGAACTTCAGGAGTCTCTGAAGTTCCTATTTCTTCAACAAGAGGTTCCTCTGCCGGCTCTTCTTGAGCAACGGTTGAAACAGGTTGATGAGTGGCTGCAATTCGCGCTTTGAGCTCTTGGTAGTAAGCCTCCATATCAGCGATTTTTTGCTCTTCCTTGTCATTTTGGGTAGCCGTAGGCTCCTCTTTGACAGTTTCTTCAACCTCAGTACTTTCCGTCACTTCTTCCGAAGACGGAAGCACTTTTTCAGTTTCTTCTTTTTTTCCAAATAAACGATCAAATAATCCCATTTATTCACTCTCCTTTAGCACATAATTTTCAATCGCCCATGCGACGGCATCTTGGTCATTGGTCATAGGGGCCACAAGCGTTGCAACTTCCTTCACTGCTGGAATCGCATTGCCCATGGCAACCCCCAGTCCAGCCCACTGGATCATAGACAGGTCATTGGCTTCATCTCCACAGGCCATGACTTGATCAGATGTAAGACCCAAAATAGCTGCCAATGCCTCTAAACCTGTCGCCTTGTGAACATTTTTAGGGCACCATTCCAGCAACATTTCCCGAGATTTAAAAATTTCATAGTCTTGAAATAAGTCCGGCCTGATCTGCTTGATCGCTGCATCTAAAAAGTCTTGATCAACGGCTGTCACACACTTGTTGTAGGATATCGTGGATGGCAGGTCTTTAAAATCTGTCTCAATAAAGTTCAGGTAGGGATTGTAAAGGGAATAGAGAGACTTTTGATCTGCATGAATCTCATAAACCGTTCCCTCACTGATCGCATCCAGCGGAAGGCCGAGACAAGCTGTTTCATCATGGATGGTTGCGACATCTTCTGGTGCCAAGACCACTTTTGAGAGGATTTCTCCATTATTTCGCTGCACCAAGCCACCGTTGAAGGTAATCGTATACTCTTCTTTGAGGCCAGCTGTTCCCAATTCTTCTAAAAGAAAATCCATAGCTTTCAAGGGGCGACCAGTGGTTAGAACCACCTTGACACCTTGGGCCTGTGCAGCAACGAGAGCTGCTCTATTGCGAGGGGAGATCTTTTTTTCCGAATTGAGAAGGGTCCCATCTAAATCCAGCGCAATCAAGGAAATCTTACTCATAGGATTTCCTCCATGTAGCGTAGGACAGAGCCCGTCGCATGGTGGCCGATGACTGTTTCAGCAATCGCTAAGATTTCGGGACGTGCATTTTCTGGCGCTACAGGATGGCCCACGACTTGCATCATATGGAGGTCATTTAAGTTATCCCCGAAAGCCATCACCTGATCCATCGAGATCCCTAGTTTATCCGCTAAGGCGGTAATGGCCACTCCCTTATCGACATAATCGAGTACAATATCAATCGATTCAAAACCTGTCGTCATCGCTTTGACACCTGGGATATTCTCAGTGACCCATTGTTCACCTTCAAGTACAAGAGCTGCATCAAAGTTGGTGGTCAATTTGAAAATTTCATCTTGAATATCCACTAGGCTTTTCACTTTTTGAATGTTTTCATTGTAGTGCTGACTCAAGGCCAGATAGTCGGGATCTACTGTTTCTAATACATAGCTCCCTTTTTTCCCTGTCAAAAGTAGTTTATTAGGATCTGCATAAGGGGAAGATTTCAAAGCCTCAAAAACACCCAAATAAAAGTCTTTGGACATGGTCGCTTCGTAGAGGTCTTCTCCATGAAATTCTACCACACTACCATTTTCAGCAATGAAAATCATCTGGTCTTCAAACCCTTTAAAGAGGGATTTGAGCGAAAGGAGGGCACGGCCACTCGCAGCAGCAAAATAAATGCCTTTTTCTTTGCAGCTGGCTAATACCTTGCCTAATCGTTCTTGATCGTACTGATGTTGGTCATTTAAAAAAGTTCCATCCATATCCGTAGCGATCAATTTAATATCATTATTCTTCATTTTCTAAGTCTTTCAATTTTACTGAGACGATTTTAGAAACCCCAGATTCCTGCATGGTCACTCCATAGATGGAATCTGCAGCTGACATGGTTCCCTTCCGGTGCGTCACGACAATAAATTGGCTTTCCTTATCAAAGCGGTTGAGATAATCACCAAAGCGCTTGACATTGGCTTCATCCAGAGCAGCCTCAACTTCATCCAGAATGACAAATGGAATGGTCTTGACACGAATAATCGAGAACAAGAGAGCCAAGGCTGACAAGGCTTTTTCACCACCACTCATGAGGTTTAAAGATTGGATCTTTTTACCAGGTGGCTGCACAGAAATCTCAACACCAGCTGTCAGCAGATCCGGCTCTGTCAGAATCAAATCAGCAGAACCCCCACCAAACATTTGACGGAAAGTGACTTTAAAGGATTCACGAATAGCTTCAAAAGTTGATTTAAAGCGTTCCTTGACTTCGTCATTCATGTCGTTGATCGTAGACAGAAGCATGTTTTTCGCGGCCAAGACATCCTCCCGCTGGCTAGAAAGGAAATCAAAGCGTCCCTTCACTTCATCGTATTGCTCGATCGCATCCACATTGACTGGACCAAGTGCCTTAATGTCTTTTTCGATGCTCTTGAGCTGGTTTTCAGCTACCGCAAGATTTTCAACCGGTTTGGCCTGTTCTTTGGCTTGGTCAAAGCTTTGCATGAATTCATCTGTAATTTGCGTTAAGAGCTTGTTCAAGCGATCCGCATGCTTTTCACGTGTCGCTTCAGCCTTGGCTTGTTGACGAATCCACTCTTCGTTTTTCTTGCGCGCTTGCTCCATCTGTTCTGCCACATCTTCAGCCTGGCCTTCTAAATCATCCAGCTCAAAGCGTTTTCGAATGATCCCTTGTTCCAAATCTGTCTTCTTGGCTTGCGCCTGTGTCAATTGATTGGCTAGCTGCTCCACATCCACTGTCTGAACTTGGGCCTCGCCTTGTTCAATCAGCAATTGTAACTGATGCTCTTCTACTTCCAACTGAGTGATCGTTTCTTCCAAACGACGAGCATCTGTTTGCTCGTAACTTTGTTGACTTTTATATTCCGTCTGTTGGAGTCGCAGTTCTGCCAATTGCTCTTGCAGGTTTTGCACCTTTTGTTGTAGGACATCTTTGTCCGACTTCATGGTTTCAATGTCGCGATTCAAATTTTCTTTTTGAAGCTCAATCGCTGCTAATTGCTCAGTAAGGGACTCCTGCTCTTCTTGTAGAGATTGGGTCGCATCTGTTGCCAATTCTGACTTCAAAGCCTCTAAGAGTTCCTGAATTTCTTTCAGTTGCTCTTGGCTTTGTTGGTAGGCCAATTGGGCCCGCTGTTGCTCCAGACGCGCTTGCTCACCCTGGCTTTGAATAGAGGCCAAGTATTCTTGCGCCTGCTTGAGCAGATTGTCCTTGGTCTCTACCTCCTGCTCTGCTTCTCTTAAACGAGCATCCAGAGCTTGCATTTCCTGCTTCAAACTATCTAATTCTGGTTTGACAAAGACCGTATTTTGGGAGCGATTGGCACCACCGGCATACGATCCTCCGGTCCGCAATTCGGTCCCATCCAAGGTCACCATCCGAACTTGATAGTTGACTGTACGAGCCGCCTCACGCGCATGTTCCGTCGTGTCAAAGATGGCCGTTACTCCAAGCAAGTTTTGAAAAATCTGTTCAAAACGATGCTCATAGGTCACCAAGTCACTCGCAATTCCTAAAAATCCTGGACTGGTTTGAATCAACTCCAGATTACGAGGAGAAAGTTGACGAGCTTTGATCGTCGTTAGCGGAAGGAAGGTTGCCCGTCCTAAGCGATTGCGTTTCAAGTAGTCAATTGCTCTCGTTGCCGCCTTTTCATCCTCGACAATGATCTGTTGGCTGCTAGCTCCCAGAGCAATTTCAAGCGCTGTTTGGTAGTCTTTTGAGAAACTCAAATTCTCACTAACAGCCCCACAGATGCCTCCTAGACGGTCCGCTTCTTGTAAGACGCTCTTGACGCCTGCATAGAAGTTACTATGGTTCTTCTGAATGGCTTCCAAGCTATTGATCCGCGCCCGTTTGTTTTTGCTCTCATCCATCAAGTCAAACATGGCCGTTTGAGCCTCTTGGTAGGCAGCTTTGGCTTGCTCCACTTTTACCAATTGATCTTGGTATTCTGCTAATAGGCCTTTGACCGTCGCTTGTGCCTGATCCAACTCTTCCAATTGTCGAACTTCTTTTTCCTTGGCAGCTTCAAAATTGGATTGCGCCTTGATCAAGTCCTCTTGACGATGGCTAGATTCTTGTAGGAGCGCTTGGATCCGGCTTTCAATGGCTGTCCGCTCGTTAGATTTTTCAGCTTCTCTCTGTAAGAGCTCCACATACTGCTCACGTAGATGCTCAATGACTTGTTCCGGATCTTCTTCATAGTTGGCTAATTCTTTTTCCAGCTCTTCTTGTTGCTGACGGTTCTCTATCAGTCTTTGTTGAAGAGTTGCTAGCGTCTCTTGTTTTTGAGCCAGCTCTTGCTTCGCTTCTTCCAGACGGGCCAAAACAGCATCCAGTCGCTCTAGATTTTCTTTGCGACTATGGGCTGCTTGGCTTGATTGGAGCTTAGCGACTTCGATTTGCTTTTCCAAATCGCTAATCAAACGAGTGACCTCTAGCAAGCTCGCCTGGTCCTCAGCTAGACTTGCATCCAACTGATGGCGGGCTTTCTTAATGCGGAGGTTATCTTCTTCTAAAATCTGACGGCGTTGGTAATAAGAGGCCAACTGTTCTTGAATGGCTTTTTCTTCTTGGTCAACCTTTTCATAGAGATCCTTTGTCAGATCTACTTGAGCGACCAAAACGTCCAGTAAGAGAACCTGGCGTTCTTGGTCTAATTCCAAGAAACGACGAGCAACCGTCGCTTGCTTTTCAAGAGGCTGGATCTGTCCTTCTAATTCATAGAGGATGTCCTCTAGACGGTCCAAATTCTCCTGAGTTTGGTTGAGTTTGGTCTCCGTTTCCTTGCGCCGCGTCTTAAATTTCAAGACACCTGCAGCTTCTTCAAAGATTGCCCGGCGTTCTTCCGGTTTGGAGTTAAAGATCTCCTCTACCCGACCTTGGGAGATAATAGAGAAAGAATCCCGTCCTAATCCCGTATCCATGAACAAATCATGCACATCTCTGAGACGTACTTTCTTACCATCGATCTTGTACTCGCTGTCTCCCGAGCGATAGATATGCCGTTCGACCCGAATTTCTTTCCCCGCTTGTTGGATAAAACCATCCTGGTTATCTAAGACAACCGTGACACAAGCATAATTCAGCGGTTTACGCGATTCTGTCCCTGCAAAGATGACATCGGGCATCTTGCCCCCACGTAGACTCTTGACACTGGATTCCCCCAGGGCCCAGCGCAAGCTCTCCGTGATATTTGATTTTCCAGATCCATTAGGCCCTACAACGGCAGTAACCCCTTTGTCAAATACGACCTTAGTCTTATCCGCAAAAGATTTGAAGCCTTGGATTTCAATCTCTTTTAGATACATGAGCCATCATTCCTCGTTTCAACTGCATTGCGGGCTGCTTCCTGTTCCGCTAATTTCTTGGAGCGACCATGACCGTGTCCTAGGGTTTTGCCGTTCACGAACACTTCCACTTCAAACTCTTTTGCATGAGCAGGACCGGACTCGCTGACCACTTGGTACTGGATCTCCACATCCCCATGAACCTGCAACAGTTCTTGCAGGCGGGTCTTGTAGTCAATGACTTGAGAAAATTGACCCGTCTCAACCTTAGGAATCATGACCTGATAGATGAAGCGTTTGACCGCTTCCACACCTTGATCTAAGAGCAAGGCACCTAAAAAGGCTTCAAATAAATCGCCAAGAATCGTATCGCGGTCCCGACCACCAGATTTTTCTTCGCCCTTGCCTAGTTTGATGTAATGGTCAAATTGGCAATCCCGAGAAAAACCAGCCAGACTTTCTTCACGGACAATCATGGAACGGAATTTAGATAAATCTCCTTCCGGTCTGTTTGGGTGTTCCTTATACAAATATTCGGAAATAACTAATTGAAGAACAGCGTCTCCTAAAAATTCCAAACGTTCGTTATGTGAAATTTTTAAGAGGCGGTGCTCATTGGCATAAGACGTGTGTGTAAAAGCTGTATCTAATAAACTGCTATCTGAAAAAACGATCTGAAACCGTTCCGATAACAGGGTTTGTAATTTCTCCATAGGAAGCCTACTTTCTAATAAATTCATACCTTTAAGTATACCAAAAAAGAAGCACGAACGCACTTCTTTTCCTAGTTCTAGGGCCTGAATTCTCCATTTTTAATCAGGATTTTCTTCTGTTGGATTTTCAGGCTTATTAGGGATCACTTTTAAGAGATAATAGGTGATAAAAATCGTCAAAGCCCCTAGAGCAAGCTTCACCCAAATAATCGGTGCCAGAAAGATCGAAATCCCCATCAGAATGTAGATCTGAAGAAGGATCCATTTCTTCCGTTCTTTGGCAATCGATTTGGTCTCTCGGTAATCCGCTACATAGGTTTGATAAAGCTTGGTTTGGTAGAGCCACTCTTCAAAGCGTTTGGAACTTTTAGCAAAGCAGGCCATCGATAGCAATAAAAAGGGAGTCGTCGGTAAAATCGGTAATGGAATCCCAATAATTCCTAATCCCAAAGACACAAAACCAATCGTAAGATAAACAAGGCGCATTTACTTCTCCTTTGTATGATTCTTTTTTCGTAATCACTCTACAGCGTTCACATCTGACATTTGAAGCTTCATCTTAGATGGATCTGACATTCCATCTACAATTCCCAATTGTTCCTCATTCAGTGGCAACAATATCAAAGTTGCTGTATGAGAAGGTAATTCGCCGCTATCCGTGATGAAATAACTTACCTTTTGATTATCAAAAATAGTCTTTCCATCATAAGACCAAGAAATTGAAAAATTCAAATCTTTCTTGATATCCATATCTGTCTTATTGACCAACATGAGCGCTGCTCTTCCTTCAGAAATAGCTCCCGTGAAGTAGAGCGCCATATTACCTTCACTTCCGAGTTCAGGATGGTCCTTGACCAATTTTTTTCCTAACTCAATTAGCTCAGATTTTTTACCTTCATACTGAGGTGCTACTACAAATTTCAAACCTTTTTCTTCTTTAGAAGACTCTGATACTTTTGTTTCCTTCGTCGTTTGATTGGAAGTCGACTCTTTCGTATCTTGCTTAGACTGACTACAAGCTGTTAAAGCAACCAAACTAGCCAGTAATAACATCATTTTTTTCATTTATTATTCTACTCTCGTGACTCTCACTCAGAATTCATTCTTTCCTATCATACACGAATTTTTGGTAAAGAGCAAATTCATTACTAGATATAGATTTCCTCAAATAGACATATAAAAAACCACCTGCAGGTGGTTTTCCATCTTATATCTTCGTCAAAGGGGTCGCGGTATCTGGCGAGGTATCTAACACCTCAAAATCATGGCCGACAGCTAGATCTGCTCGAGCCAGTTGATTCTCCATGGTCATATGAGCCAATTCTTTGATATTGTTCTCTTTTGACAAATGTCCCAGATAAATCTTCTTGGTACGATTTCCCAAGGTTCGGATCATGGCATCTGCACCGTCTTCGTTAGAAAGGTGGCCTAGGTCTGACAAGATCCGCTGCTTCAAGCGCCAAGCATACGAACCTGCTCGAAGGATCTCTACATCATGGTTGGACTCAATCAGATAGCCATCAGCATCTGCGACGATTCCTGCCAAGCGATCACTCACATAGCCCGTATCCGTCAGCATGACGAAGCTCTTGCCATCCTTCATAAAGCGATAGAATTGAGGGGCTGCAGCATCGTGACTGACCCCAAAACTTTCGATATCGATATCGCCAAATGTCTTGGTCTTCCCCATTTCAAAGATGTGCTTTTGAGCATCATCAACCTTGCCTAGATACTTGGTGCCTTCCATAGCCTTCCAAGTTGCTTCATTAGCATATAGATCCATGCCATATTTCCGCGCTAAAACACCCACACCATGGATATGGTCTGAGTGTTCGTGCGTAATCAAAATGGCATCTAAGTCTTCTGGTTTGCGATCAATTTCAGCCAATAGTCCCGTAATCTTTTTCCCTGATAGGCCTGCATCAATAAGCAGTTTTTTCTTTGGCGTCTCAAGGTAGAAAGAATTCCCACTAGAACCTGAAGCTAAAATACTATACTTAAATCCCTCTTCTGTCATTGACTCCTTATTCTTCCTCTTCTGTATCCCAGTCGTCTTTAATAGCATCTTTGTCGTACGGCAAGACAATGGTAAAAGTAGATCCCTTGCCATATTCACTCTTGGCCCAAATAAAGCCCTTGTGTTGCTTAACGATCTCCTTAGCAATGGCTAAGCCTAGACCAGTCCCACCTTGGGCCCGGCTACGCGCCTTATCCACTCGGTAAAAGCGATCAAAAATGCGTGGCAAGTCTTTCTTGGGAATTCCCAAGCCCTCATCTGAAATGGAAATAATCAACTGGGCATCCGTCGTTTTCATCCCTACCTTGATTTTTCCACCATCAGGTGAGTACTTGATGGCATTGTTCAAGATATTGTCGATCACCTGGGTCATTTTATCCGTATCAATTTCAACCCAGATCGGGGTGATCGGGTATTCCCGGATCAGTTCATACTTCTTGGTATCTTCTTGCGATTGACTCTTGATCTTATCAAACCGGTTCAAAATAAAGGTGATAAAGGCCGTAAAGTTGGTCAACTCGATGTCCAACTGACTGGTTTCATTATCGATTCGTGACAAGCTCAATAGATCTGTGACCATGCGCATCATGCGGTTGGTTTCATTGAGCGAAACCTTGACAAAATCTGGTGCTACCGGCTCTGACAAAGCGCCATCGTCCAGGGCTTCTAGATAGGATTTCACACTGGTCAAAGGTGTCCGTAATTCATGACTCACATTGGAGACAAAGAGGCGACGTTCCCGCTCTTCCTTGTCCTGCTCCGTCGTATCGTGCAAGACAGCTACCAGACCAGAGATAAAACCTGACTCGCGACGAATCAAGGCAAAGCGCACACGAAGACTTATGTATTCCCCATTTTCATCCTGGGAATCGATGGTCAACTCTGGTACTTCTGTAATCAAGCTTCGCAGATCATAGTCATCTCCAAGCGAAAGCAAATCCAGAATACTGGTATTGAGCACCTCATCTGGATTAACATTCAATTGCTTGGCTGCCATTTCATTGACCATGATGATCTGACCGCGTCTGTTGGTCGCAAGCACCCCATCTGTCATATAAGAAAGGATACTGGTCAAACGCTTGGTTTCTTGTTCCAAGTTTTCATGCGTCAGGCGAATAACCTCCGACAGATCATTGATACTATTGGTCATATCCGTCAGTTCTGGACTTCCTTGCATGTCGACCACTTCGGAATAGTCCCCTGCAATCAGATCCTTAATTTTGGCGTTTAATTGTCTGAGCTTGATATTGTCCCTACGGTTTTCTAGCAAAAGCAAGGCTACCACAATGATAAACCCAACCGTAATCAGAACAAAGACAAAGTTCGACGACATGACAAATTGTTTTAGTTGATCAATCATTGTTTCTCATATAATATCCGACACCACGGCGGGTCAAGATATATTCTGGACGTCCCGGTGTGTCCTCGATTTTTTCACGCAAACGACGAACTGTCACGTCCACTGTCCGAACATCACCAAAGTAATCATAGCCCCACACCGTCTCAAGAAGGTGTTCACGGGTCATCACTTGACCGACATGGGTCGCAAGGTGATAGAGCAATTCAAACTCACGATGGGTCAAGTCCAATTCTTTGTTGCCTTTTTGAACCAAGAAGGCATCTGGAAGAATGTGAAGATCACCAATGACAATTTCCGTATCGGCCTCATTTTCAAGCTGAGGATCAGCCGCAAACTCCGAACGACGCAACAAGGCCTTCACACGCGCTTGCAATTCCCGATTAGAGAAGGGTTTGGTCACATAGTCATCAGCACCAATTTCAAGTCCGATAACCTTATCAAATTCTGTATCTTTGGCAGAAAGGACAATGATGGGCACATTGCTGGTCTTGCGAATGGTACGCGCCACTTCCAGACCATCAATCTCTGGCAACATCAAATCTAGAATAATAATATCCGGATTCTCAGCCGCAAAGACTTCCAAAGCTTCCCGGCCATCAAAGGCTGTCAAGACTTCATAGCCCTCTTTTGCCATGTTAAATTTGATAATATCTGAAATTGGTTTTTCATCATCAACTACTAATATTTTTTTCATCTTACATACCTGTTTCTAATGCTTCTTTTCCTAATCAATCTCTATCTTCTTATTATATCAAACTTATGAAGAAATGTGGAGCCTCAATTGCTGGACTTTCCTATAAGAAAGGGTAAAAAAGACCGAGAAGTTAAAATCTCAGTCTCAGAAAAAACGAATGATATGTAGAAGATAAAATCACTTGAGTGATTCTAAAAAAAGTTAATTTCCTACTTGCTATAGCTAATAAATCATATTTAGAAAACTTTCCGTCGTGAGAAAAGTGAGAGTGGGACAGAAATCATAGCCTCTTAATTGTTTTTGGATTGTCGAGCAAGACGCAGTGGTTGAGTGGGCTCTACTACGCTGATTTCATCAGCTTTTACAGCCCTACTCAACTGTGCGGAGGTGGGACGACGAAATCGAATTCTAACGAATTACCGATTTCTGTCCCACTCTCACTCGGGAGTTTTGGAACTTCATAGAAGTTCGCTGACGTTCTTACTCACCTAAGGGAAGGTTTTTTAGATTGTTTTATCCTTAATCTTTTTATTTTTTCATTATTTCTCAACACGTGATTTGTTGGCGATATCTGCTAGGATTGCTGCTACAAACTCATACTGTTTAAACATTAAAACGGTATCTATTTTCAGAGGAGATATCGTTTTTCTTCTTATTCGGATAAGGATACAAAAATTACTTCCTTTCTCTATCTTTTAAATCAATTGATTTCTTCAGAGAAAGACTGTAAAATTTTTGATATAATGTCAAGGATGGACTGATGGATATTTAAAAGATAATGTTCAAAAGAATCACAGGTAAGAATTAAAAACATGTCAGTTTGGACAGAAGTCTCTCTACCATCATCCATGCAGAAACAAGATTATATGAAATAAAAGGAGTAACCAATGTCCGGAAACTATTCAACACGTGAATTCCGCGAGAAACTATATGATGACCTTCATGTTCGATTAAGAGATACAGTGATTTTGATGTGTTCGATTTTTATTGCCTCTATAGGTCTAAATATGAATTCAACAGCTGTCATTATTGGAGCCATGCTGATTTCCCCTCTTATGACACCGATTATTGGACTGGGGTTTGGTTTAGCTATTTTTGATACGCGTTTAATCAAGCAATCTCTAGGGGTTTTATTTACTCAAGTATTGGTCAGTTTGCTTGTCTCGACTCTATATTTCTGGATTTCTCCCTTATCTTATGCAAGTAGCGAATTGATTGCACGAACCTCTCCAACCATTTGGGATGTTCTCATTGCTATTGCGGGTGGGATAGCAGGTGTCATTGGTTCAAGAAAAAAAGAAGCAAACAATATCGTGCCAGGAGTAGCTATTGCAACAGCTCTGATGCCACCTATCTGCACTGCAGGCTATGGTTTAGCTAATGGAAATGTACGATTTTTATTTGGGGCTCTCTATCTTTTCTTGATCAACTGTGTCTTTATCATGCTAATCAATATTGTTGGAACAAGAATTATGATGAGACAATCTCCCTTAAGTTCATTTAAAGAGCTAAACATGAAAATGAGAATTGGGTTGATCTCCTTGATTGTATTATTGGTTCTTCCAGCCAGCTATTCAGCAGTCACTCTGACGATGGATCAAGCACGAAAAGAAGGGATCAAACAGTTTGTAGGAAAAGAGTTTGCCAATCATACGATCATTAATCAAGTCTACAAGTCAAGTAGCAATGAATTGGTCTTGACAGTTGTTGGAGATCCGATTTCAGAAGAAGAATTAGAAACCATTCGCCAAAAACAAGACTCTTACGGTATTCAATCTGTTCAATTGAAAGTCAATCAAGTCCATAATTCGACAAAATTAGATAGTGAGACGACCAAGGAATTTTACGAAAACATTGACAAGTATATCGATCAAAAACTCTCTGAAAAAGATTCACAAAACGATCTCGTAAAAGAAAATGAAGCAGACAAGGATTGAGGATAGTCAACTTATCTAACTCATGGAAGCAAATCTTGGGAGGATATCCTATATCCAAAAGTTCATGGATAGAAAGGATTGTTGATGAGGATACTATTTGTGGTGGTTTGACCGATCACTACTAGCTCAGCTTAATCAAAATGTAAAAAAGCAACAACTATTTCAGTTGTTGCTTTTTAGGTGGCTGAGATTTTGTTCTAGGTTAAATGGTTTATTTCTCAACACGAGATTTATTGGCAATATCTGTAAGAATTAATTCTACAAATGCATCCACTGACATGGTTTCTGTTTCTTTTTGGCCATAACGACGCACGTTTACAGCCTTGTCTTCCATTTCCTTGTCCCCAACGATCAATTGATAAGGAATCTTTTGAGTTTGAGAAGCACGGATCTTGAACTGCATTTTTTCATTGCGTTCATCCACATCAGCACGAACACCACGGTCACGAAGTTTCTTAGCCACTTCCCAAGCATAGTCTACGTGTTTTTCGTTCGATACTGGAATAAGGGTTACTTGGTGAGGAGCAAGCCAGGTTGGGAAAGCTCCCTTGTAGTTTTCAATCAAGATCGCAGTAAAGCGTTCCATGGTTGAGATAACCCCACGGTGGATCATGACCGGACGATGTTCTTCCCCATCTGCTCCGATGTAATGAAGATCAAAACGTTCTGGAAGCAAGAAGTCCAATTGGATGGTAGAAAGGGTTTCTTCTTTACCAAGAGCTGTTTTCACTTGGATATCCAATTTTGGTCCGTAGAAGGCTGCTTCTCCTTCAGCTTCATAGTACTCAACACCCATATCATCAACGGCTGCTTTCAACATGCGTTGCGCATTTTCCCACATTTCATCGTTGTCAAAGTATTTGTGTTTGTCTTCAGGATCACGATAAGACAAGCGGAAACGGTAATCCGTCAAGTTAAAGTCTTCATACACATCGATGATCAATTGAAGGATCTTCTTGAATTCTTCCTCGATTTGTTCTGGAGCCACAAAAGTATGACCATCATTCAGAGACATTTCACGGACACGTTGCAAACCAGTCAGAGCACCAGATTTTTCATAACGGTGCATCATACCAATTTCAGCGATACGGATTGGCAATTCACGGTAAGAATGCACATGGTGTTTGTAGACTTCAATGTGGTGAGGGCAGTTCATTGGACGAAGAACAAACTCTTCTCCATCCCCCATATCCATTGGTGGGAACATGTCTTCGCGGTAGTGATCCCAGTGACCTGAAGTTTTATAAAGTTCTACAGAAGCAATTGGTGGAGTGTAGACGTGTTGGTAGCCTGCTGCTACTTCTTTATCAACGATGTAGCGTTCCAACTCACGACGGATGGTCGCACCATTTGGCAACCAGAATGGAAGACCTTGACCAACTTCTTGAGAAATCATGAAGAGGTCAAGCTCTTTACCAAGTTTACGGTGGTCACGTTCCTTAGCTTCTTCACGCATTTGAAGATAGTTCTTCAAGTCTTTCTTGTCAAACCAAGCAGTACCATAGATCCGTTGCATCATGGCATTGTCGCTATTCCCACGCCAGTAAGCACCAGCAACGTTAAGAAGGTGGAAGATTTGGATGCGACCAGTTGATGGGACGTGTGGGCCACGGCAAAGGTCAACGTATTCACCTTGACGGTAGATGGTCAACCCACCTTCGTCTTCTGAGTGTTCTTCAATCAATTCCAATTTGTATGGATCATTTTTGAAGATTTCACGCGCTTCATCCTTGGTCACTTCTTCACGAATAGATGGGAAGTTTTCTTTCACGATTTTCTTCATTTCTTCTTCGATACGAGGAAGGTCTTCGTTAGAGATTTGACCAGCTTGGTTGTCTGTATCGTAGTAGAAACCATCTTCGATCGCTGGACCGACACCCAAGTGGATATCTGGGAAGAGGCGACGAGCTGCTTGAGCGAACAAGTGAGCCGCTGAGTGACGCAAGATTGGAAGAGCGTCTTCGTGATCAGGTGTCACGATTTCAATGCTTCCATCTTCAGTGATGGCACGAGTTGTGTCAATCAATTTGCCGTTGAATTTACCAGCAAGGGCTTTTTTAGCCAAAGAATTGCTGATTGATTGGGCAATTTCAAAAGTTGTAACGCCAGATTCGAATTCACGAACAGCGCCATCTGGGAAAGTAATCTTAATCATGATTTTCTCCTTATAAAGTTTTTAGTAGCTAAATGGGTGGGAGGTGTCTTTGAACATTGGAATCATCATTCCTTTTGATGTCTTCATTAAGAAATCAAAAAAGCGACCTCCTCAAAAGGACGTCGCAACGTGGTTCCACCTTCATTTATGTTCCTCAAAAAAGAGGGACACCTCTGATTGGCTCTAACGTAGCCACCGTTTTATGTTTGCATAAAAGAATCACGAGTAGTCCCAAACCTATCCTCTACGCGATTTCCAGCCCCACGCGCTCTCTATCAGATTTCCTAGATTTGATATGTCTCTGTCAGTTATTATAGCACGATTGAAAAATTTTGCAAGAAAAAGTTTCATTTTCAATCAAAGAAATGTGTGATTTTACGGATTTTCTTCACTTGTTTGACCGAAGCCTTCATCATCTTCACAGATCCATTGACCGGAAGAGCAATCACCTTGGTCGGGATTTTCACAATGGTCTTAGACATCCGCTTGACTCGACTTTGCTCAGGATTTAAATCATTTGAAAAGTCTTTAGAGATGATTTTATCCAAGTAAAATTCGTAGACCCGACGGCCAAAGGTTGCTGCAGAAATATCATCAATCTTTTCTGCCCACTTGGTCTCATCGATTGCGGGCATCTCGTCAATCGCTTCAAGAATCGCTTGTGCCAGATCGCTCTCTTCATAAAAGAGCTTTCCAAACATAGGGTCATCAATCACATGATTGAGATAAGGATTGCCATGAGCGATGATTGGAGTACCACTTGCAATACTCTCTAAATAGGTCAATCCTTGCGTCTCACTCGTTGAAGCTGAAATAAAGAAGTCAGCCGCTTTATAGTAGAGAGCTGTCTCATTTGGTGGGATCATCCCTGTAAAGACAACCGCATCTGAAATCCCCAGTTTCGCCGCTTGTTTTTTCAAATCATCCAAATAAGGACCATCTCCAGCAACGATCAACTTAACTTTTGGATTGACCTTGAGGACATCAGGAAGAGCCGCAATAACAGCCTGAATATTCTTTTCATAAGAAACCCGCGACAGACTCAGTAAAAGCGTTTCATCTTCTGCGACTTCATATTTTTCACGAAGGGTTGCTGTCTCTGTCGGAGTGATTTCTGGCCGGTCAAACTTGGCCAAATCAATCCCTGTCGGAATAATGCGTTTTTCTGCCTTGACCTTGTACTTTTGGAGCAAGTCATAGACGATCTCACTTGGACAGATCACTCCGTCCAGATCATTCATATAACTTCTCACAATGTATTTGACCATACTTGGGCGAATGACCATGCCTCTTGCAATATAGCGGACATAGTCCTCATACTGGGTATGGTAGGTATGAATGACTGGAATCCGCAATTCGCGTCCAATCCACACTCCCAAAAGGCCCAGTGAAAACTCAGTCTGGGTATGGATAATATCCAACTGGTATTGCTTGGCAATGGCAAGCGCCTTTGAGAATCCACGATAAGCAACGCGGCGGTCCTTAAAGGCGAAGAAAGGCACACTTGGAATCCGAATGATCTGCCAATCTTCATAGCGGTTGACATCTTTATCCGTTGTCGTAAAGATAAAGACTGTGTGACCCAATTTTTCTAATTCTGTTTTGAGCGTCCGAATACTGGTCGCCACTCCCGAAACTTGCGGGAAATAGGTATCTGTAAATAACCCTACACGCATCTTACATCTCCAAAACTGTTTGATAGGCTTCGACCAATTGATAAGCCACTAAGTCGATCGAACGACTTTCAGCGACCTTGTAGCCCGCCTCCCGCTTGTCTACTTGACCGTTCAAGACCTTGTTCAAGGAATCCACAAATTCGTCTACATTATGGCACAATTCAGAAGACGTCTCGTCGATCCAGCCATTGTATACTGGAATATCCCGCAAGACCGTGTGCTGATGACTGGCCAAGGCTTCCAAAACAACGATTCCTTCTGTTTCTTCATAAGATGGGAAGAAGAAAGCATCTGAACCCGTCATGGCCCCTTGGAAGACCGCTCCCTTGAAGTAGCCAGGGAATTCCACATTACTCGGATGATCCTTTTCCACGATACGACGAATCTTACGCGGAATGATCCATTTGTTGATAGAACCTAGCCAAATAAAGCGCACATCCGGCATGCGACGGGCCACTTCTACGAAATCTTCAATCCCTTTGCGTTTAAAATAAAGCCCTGCACAGATGACAACCTTTTGGCCTTCTTGGATATTAAAATGCTTTCGAAAGACCTCTTCTTTTTTCGGATCCTTCTTGTATTTTTCCAAATCAATCCCATTGGAGACCGCGATAATCGGTGTAGTCACCCCATAAGACTGAATCAGGTGTTTGGAATACTCAGATGGCGTGATCACATAGTCTGCCTTTTGGTACATGTGAGCTAAATACTTCCCAAACAAGGGCGCAAAAAAGTTAGACCCGATAAATGAATTTTCAAAATCCTCACGGGTTGAATGGCCATGCATGATGACTTTCTTTCCACGACGCTTTGCTGCATGGAGCAAAAGGAAACTCCGTGGGCCATAGGTATTGATATGCACCACATCATAATCTCCTAAAATATCTGTCGTATACGGAATCCCAGCCAAATCAAGCGCATGCATTTGATGCTGCAAGGCTCGACCAATTCCTGATTTTTGTAAGACGGATTTTCCTTCTAAATACAGTAAAACTTTCATACCCTCTATTATACCGAAATAAAGAGTGCCCAGCAAGTCTCTACCTGTTTGCAGTATAAAAAAGAGGCTAGAACAGTTCTGTTCTAACCTCTCAGACTAGTAGACACGTCTTCCCATGTCGAGACTCTAGTCTACTAATCCCTATTTTTTGGTCGTTCCACGTTGGTTGATCGTATGAGACAACAACACTTCGCGTTCTTCCAACTCTTCTTTGTGCATGATCTTGGTCAACATGCGCATACTGATCGCACCAAGGTCATACAAGGGTTGGCCAATCGTTGATAGATTTGGACGCGTGTAACGAGTTACTTGTGAATCATCGCTGGTAATAATTTCAAAGTCTTCTGGTACCTTGATTCCCTTATCAGACAAGCCGTTCAAGAGCCCTGCAGCCAATTCATCCCCTGTTACAAAGGCAGCTGTTGCTTTTGACGCAATGATGCGTTCTGCCAAGTTATAACCTTCATCGTAACGGTACTTGGATTCAAAGACAAGCCCTTCGCTATAGCTCAATTTTTTCGCTTTTAAAGCTTCTTTGTAGCCTGTCAAACGAATTTTTCCATTGATATCATCCACCAATGGGCCACTTACAAAAGCAATTTTCTTGTTGTGTTTTGCCAACTGTGTAACAGCATCCACAGTCGCTTGCTTGTAGTCAATATTGACACTTGGCAATTGGTGTTCAACATCCACTGTACCAGCAAGGACAACTGGCGTCCGAGAGCGTGAAAATTCTGAGCGAATCTTTTCTGTCAAATGATAGCCCATGAAAATGATCCCATCCACTTGTTTTGAAAAGAGGTTGTTTACAACTGAAACTTCTTTGTCATCGTCTTCATCGCTATTTGCAAGAACAATATTGTACTTGTACATTTCAGCAATGTCATCGATCCCCTTAGCCAATGTAGAGAAATAGCTATTCGTGATGTTTGGAATCACAACACCGACTGTTGTTGTTTTCTTGCTAGCAAGACCACGCGCAACAGCATTTGGACGGTAATCCAAGCGTTCGATCACTTCTAAAACTTTTTTACGTGTATTTTCTTTAACGTTTTTATTCCCATTTACTACACGACTAACGGTTGCCATTGAAACCCCTGCTTCACGGGCGACATCATAAATTGTTACTGTATCGTCTGTATTCATAAGATTTCCTTTCATTGTTGAAAATTTCGTTTTCACTCTCTAATTAATCCTATTTTATCATGGATTGTAAACACTTTCAAGTATTTTGGTAAAATTTTGTAAACTCTTGCTTTTTTGGGGAAAATTTGACAAAATAGATCCATAGAAAGAAGGTAGCATTATGTCTAAATTAGATCAAATCGTCGATTTTCTTGAAACTGAAAAAACAGATGTCGCTGTTGTATCCGATCCTGTCACCATCAATTACCTAACTGGATTTTACAGTGATCCCCACGAACGTCAACTCTTCTTGTTCGTTTACACAGACCACGAACCACTTCTCTTCGTTCCTGCCCTTGAAGTGGAACGGGCGACTGCAGTTGTCGATTTCCAAGTGGTTGGCTATGTGGATTCTGAAAACCCTTGGGAAAAGATTAAAGGGGCTATCGCAAAACCAGATGCCAAAACTGTTGCACTTGAATATGATAACTTGATCCTTACCAAATACAATGGCTTGCGCACTGTCTTTGAAAAAGCGGAATTTACTAACTTAACACCACGAATTAACCGGATGCGCTTGATCAAATCTGCTGATGAGATCCAAAAAATGTTGGTGGCTGGTCAATATGCAGATAAGGCTGTCAATATGGGATTCGACGCCATCTCACTGGATAAAACAGAAACTGATATCGTAGCAGAAATCGACTTTGGTATCAAACGCTTGGGTTATGAAATGAGCTTTGAAACCATGGTCTTGACTGGAAATAATGCAGCTAACCCGCACGGAATTCCTGGAAGCAACAAAGTCGAAAACGATGCCCTCTTGCTCTTTGACCTTGGCTGTATGGTGAATGGTTATGCGTCAGATATGACTCGTACAGTTGCAGTTGGAAAACCAGATGATTTCAAAAAAGAAATCTACCACTTGACGTTAGAAGCTCAACAAGCAGCCATTGACATGATCAAACCTGGTGTAACAGCACATGACGTCGACCGTGCTGCACGGAGCGTCATCGAAAAAGCTGGTTATGGTGAGTACTTCAACCACCGCCTCGGACACGGGATCGGAATGGACGTGCATGAATTCCCTTCTATTATGGAAGGAAATGACATGGTACTTGAAGAAGGCATGTGCTTCTCAGTCGAACCAGGAATCTATATTCCAGGTAAAGTCGGTGTCCGTATCGAAGATTGTGGGTACGTCACAAAAGACGGATTTGGACTCTTCACAGAAACCAGCAAAGACTTACTTTACTTTGACTAATCCTTTTGTAGGTCCAAGTCGTACCATACAGAATGTTTCGTTAATAATGATAAAAAATGAGGCTGGGACAAAAGTCCTAGCCTCTTAATTATCTTTGGATTGTCGAGCAAGACGCAGTGGTTGAGTGGGCTCTACTACGCTGATTTCATTAGCTTTTACAGCCCTACTCAACTGTGCGGAGGTGGGACGACGAAATCGAATTCTAACGAATTACCGATTTCTGTCCCACTCTCATTTTTCTTATGAAACCGATTCTAGATTCATTTTTTTCTGCGTGTCTTCTACGACGTCTTTTAAAGTGGTTTGAGACATTTCTTTTTCCATAGCAGTCTGAATGTCCTCAAGCTTCCCATCTAAAACATTGTGGATATTGTGGCCAATTGGGCAGGCTGGATTTGGATTGTCATGAAAACCAAATAATTGACCTGTCGAACCTAAGCATTCTACCGCTTGATAGATATCCAGCAGGCTGATCTCATCGGATGCTTTTGCGAGCTCAGCTCCGCCTGTCCCACGCGCTACATGGATCAATCCAGCTTTCTTCAACTGAGACAAGGTCTTTCGAATAATAACAGGGTTCACACCGACACTTCCTGCCAAAAAATCACTGGTTACTTTTGTTTTTTCTCCTTGTAGAGCAATCATGATCAAGACATGAGTCCCAATGGTAAAGCGACTCGAAATTTGCATAACTTCACTCCTTTCTACCCGTTTTGAAGGTAGAGTCTATTGAACAACAGTCAAGGGACGACTTTCGTTATTCCTATTATACTCTTTTTAGTTGTAATGTCAACAGTTACACTATTGGAAGAAGTCCTCTAGCCAAGCATCGATTTCCCGATCATGACCTTCTCTCTGCTCAATTTCATGAAGTAGCTCATGATTGTGGGTATGATGAATGCCATTGACCAAACTTTCATAATACACTTGGTAATAAGGAAGATGGAGGTCTTTGGCGAGTTGCAGTTCTTTTTGGACATCATAGTTCACCCGTCTAAAATCTACATCTTTTAGCCCCATTTGATCAAATTCAAGAATAGCATACATGGCCCGAAGGTCCTTGCGAAGATTCTTTTCCAAAAAGAAAGGTTGACCGATCGAGCCAGGATTGATAATCAGTTCTCCTCCTGTCCCGTAACGGAAAAACTGCTGGTGAATGTGTCCGTATACTGCAATATCACAAGACGGGTTTGTCACCAAACGATCAAAATCCTTCTGCTCACCAATATGGATCAATTCGCGACCCCAATTCTTATCAGGTAAGTGGTGGGTAATGCCGATCTTTAAACCTGCGATTTCTCTATGAACCTGCATGGGCATTTTCTGCATGTCTTCAATTTCCTGGGGCGTGATTTCTTCAAGAATATATTGACACTGGCGCATGAGGTAGCGATGACTGGGTCTGGTCTCATCCAACATCCCCCTCATAGCCCGCCAAAGACTATCTTCCCAGTTTCCAAGGACTTTCACCGTAATAGGAAGCTCCTCTAACAGCTCCAAAAGAGCGCGTCTACCTGTTCCAGGCATCAAACTATCTCCCAAGAGCCAATATTCATCCACCTTGGCTTTTCGACTATCCTCTAGGACAGCTTCCAAAGCTGTCGTATTTCCATGAATATCTGAAAGTAAAGCAATTTTAGTCATGATCTTCTCCTACTCTCCATTATAACAAAGAGAAGAAAAACTTCCACCCTGAGGTGAAAGTTTTATAAACATTCGTTGCTGGTGAAATGAAAAATAAGGTTAGAGGACTCATTTTGTCGCTATCAGCTACGGGCTTTGTATCTTATAAACGAACACGCCTACAACTCTTTGGAAAAAGATAAATCCAACTAGAAGCGGACGCTTCGTCGTGGGATTTCCTATTTTCCTTTGAGTTGCTTAACGGCTTTGTATCTTAGTCTACTGATTTGAGGGCTTCGAGCATGTCTACTTTTCGGAGATAATGGTCAACATAAATTCCTAACAGGACCAAAAGAAGGATCAGTCCCCCTACAGGGAAGAGGAAAACACCAAGTCCTACTTTGGGGTAAAAGAGAATGGCATCTGGTGCAATCATGGCAATAAGAAATTGATGAAGATAATAGCCCCCCACTAACCCCATGAGGATCCCTATGATAGACAATAAGATGGTTTCGCGGTAAATATAGAGTGTCACTTCCTTATTATGGAATCCCAAGACCTTGATGGTCGATAATTCACGGATCCGTTCTGCCACATTGATATTGGTTAAATTATACAAGATCACGATAGCTAACAAAACCGATACAACTACTAGAATCATCATGGTGGTGTCCAACGATTTGGCAACTGAGTTAAAGAGGGAAATCATCGAAGCATTTTGACTGACTGCCTTCACAGCTGCAAGAGCCATCATGTCCCGACTAACTGCTTGCACTTGTTGTGTGGATGAATTTCGCAGCTGTACCAAATAGCTGTTTTCTGAAGTCCGCTCTCCGTAGATTTTTTGGTAACTTGCCTGATCCATATAGATAAAATGGCCGACATAATTTTCAGTGATTCCTGCCACCTTAAAAGAGTGGCCATCTAGGGTCAGTCGATCCCCAACTGTAATCTGGGCTAGTTGTGCCAGTTTGCTACTGATGATAACCCCTTTCTTTAGAGACAAGGACTCCCCTTGCTTGAAAGAACGCAGGCTGACAAAGGGAGAAAAATCTGCACGATCCGTAACCAACATCGTAACGGTCTGTTTGTCGTGTCCATTTTTTAAAGAAGCTTCAATGACCTTACTATAGATAGCTCGATAATCCTTGATGTCTGATTTTGCCAGACGATTGGTTAGTTCTTTGCTTTCTTGGTAGGAGGCATTCGTTTTTTTGGCTACAATCAACTCATAAGATAGGATCTCTTGAAATTGGCGTTTGGAAACACTTCCTACAGAAGATTGAATCCCTAGCCCTGCAAAGAGAAGAGCAACAGAACCCGCCACTCCAAAAATAGTCATCATCATCCTTTGTTTGTAACGAAAGAGATTACGAGCAGTAACCTTGTGCGTGAAATTCAGACGTTTCCAAATAAAATGGATACGCTCCAGAAAAATTTTCGAACCAGATACTGGTGGTTTGGGCAGTAATAAAAGATTGGCTTCTTCTTTTAATTCCTTACGAGCAACCCAGTAAGCTGGAAGCACACTCGCGATGAAAGATAGTCCGAGAGCAATCAGAGTTATATCCCTATAAAAATACTCTCTGCTCTCTCCTATAACCATCCCTTGCGTAATAATGTTGGAGATGATTCCCGATAGGAAATAATGCCCCAACAAGGTTCCTAGAAGGGTTCCAATCGTACCAGCAAAGAATCCATAGAGGACAAATTTGAGAATGATGTCCTTGGTTCGATAGCCCAACGCCTTAAAAACGCCTGCATTGGTCCGCTCTTCATCGACAAAGCGCGTCATCGTGGTGAAGGTTACCATGGCTGCTACCAGATAAAGAACGACCGGAAAAATATTTCCGACAGCAGAGATACTGCTACTAGCATTGCTATACATCAGGTAACCTTGTCCGCCTGGCATGGTCTTGCGGTCATAGACATGATAAGTTGGAATTTCCAGCTGATCTCGCTCGGTTTGGGCTTTTTTTAGCTCCTCCTCTTTTTTTGCAAGCTCCGTTTCACCTTCGGTCCAGTCCTTCTTTTTCTGATCCAGTTGTTCTTTAGCTTGATGGATTTTTTCTTGACTGGCTAGATGCTCTTTAGCTGGCAGAAATGGAGCTAGTTTACTGAGTTGCGTCTCCTGCAAGTCTAATTGCTTTTGAGCCTGATCGATCTGATTCTTGGCTGACTGGAGGGTTTCCTTGGCACGACTGAGTTCTTTCTGGCCTTTTTGGATCTGCCCATCCGCCTCCTTCTTGAGTCTTTGATAGCGAGCCTTTCCATTGTCTTTCAGAAGTTTTTCTAACTCTTCTTGGTGAGCTTCGAGCCGTTTTTGGTAGGCTTGCGAAAAAGAATCCAAAGATCTCAGATCATCAAACTGGATCCGCGCCATCACAGGGAGTTTAGTCGTAAAGACCTCTTTTGAAACCAGAGCATAGGCATCCAGATTCCCACTGCCACTCATGGCAGTGCCTAAATTCTTTTGAGACCACATCTCAGAGGATTGAACAAAGCCAACAATGGTGAATTGCTTTTGCTTTAAACTAGACCTAGTTCCCGCCTTTTCTTCAAGTGTGAGGGTATCCCCTAATCGATAACGATCCTCCCAAAAACTCGCTAGGGCCAATTCCCCTTCTTTTTGAGGCAGACGCCCCTTGGTCACACGAAAAGAAGAGAGACTCTTTGGGGGAGAAAAAAGTCGGATTGCCTTTCCTGTTCCTTTCAACGTCAGATCCAGCAGTGAACCAAATTCGACACGCGTCCCTTTGAGTCCTAAAAGCTCCTCTTGGTCTACCTGGTCTAATCCCAAGTCCCCCATGACAGCAAGATCTAGCATCTTTTGTTGCTGAATAAACTGGTTAGCCGTTCGATGCATATTTGGAGTAGTCACCTTTAAGCCTACCAAGGCCAAGCTTCCCAACAACATCAAGGTTAAGATGGAGAGAAAACGTCCTTTTGAATGTGTAAAAGAACCAAACAGATCCTTCCAATAGACTTTTCGTTTCATGCTAGCACCTCTTCTAATACTCTAGTGTAGCAATATCTTGAGGAAGCTCATTGATTTCTACCGACTTGACCTTGGCATCATGCATGCGAATCACACGGTCTGCAATCAGGGCTAAAGCAGCATTATGGGTTACGATGATGACCGTCGCTCCCTTTTTACGAGACATGGCCTGTAAAATCCCCAATACTTGCTTACCTGTCTGGTAGTCTAAGGCTCCTGTAGGCTCATCGCAAAGGAGAATTTTAGGGTTTTTCGCCACTGCCCGAGCAATCGCCACCCGTTGTTGCTCTCCACCTGACAATTGTGCAGGAAAATTATCAAGACGATTGCCAAGTCCTACTTCTCTTAAAACGGCTTCCGGATCCAAGGCATCAGAGACGATTTCTGAAGCCAATTCGACATTTTCCTTGGCTGTCAGATTGGCTACTAAATTATAAAATTGAAAGACAAAGCCAACGTCATCTCGTCGATAATCCGTTCGTTGATGGGAATTGAGCTTAGAAATATCCACCCCATCAATCAGGACCTGTCCTTCGTCATTCGTGTCCATCCCTCCTAAGATATTGAGAACTGTTGATTTTCCAGCTCCTGACGCCCCTAAAATAATGACCAATTCGCCTTTTTCAATCTCAAAAGAAACATCCTGATTAGCGAGAATCTCCGTTTCTCCACTAGTGTATCGCTTGTAACAGTGCTGCATTTCGATGTAGGCCATTTTTTCTCTCCTCCCTCCTATTTCCTATCTATATTATAGTCCTTTTCGTATAGATTACAAAGAAATCGAGGCATCACCAATAGTGATTCTTCCTCATTATCATGAACTATTATAAATTTTATGCTATAATTAGAGAGAAATTTGATTTATTCTTAGAAAGAAGGCTCATCATGAGTTTACAACAGTTTGAAAGGAAATCTCTTCAAGAAATCAACCAGTCTATTGACGTGCCAAAAGGCATCCCCTTTTGGAAGACTCTTCTACTCTTTTCAGGACCAGGAAGTCTGGTAGCTGTCGGCTATATGGACCCGGGAAACTGGATTACCAGTGTGGTCGGAGGGGCACAATACCGCTACCTCCTCTTATCAGTGGTTCTTCTCTCCTCTTTAATCGCCATGCAGTTGCAACAAATGGCTGGGAAATTAGGGATTGTCCATCGTAAGGACCTGGCCCAAACAACCGCCCATCACTTGCCAAAATGGCTTCGCTATACCCTTTGGATTGTGATCGAACTTGCCTTGATGGCGACAGATTTAGCGGAAGTCATCGGCTCAGGGATTGCCCTCCACCTCCTCTTTGGTTGGCCTTTGCTCTTTTCCATTCTGATCACCATCTTTGATGTTTTCCTCTTATTGGGCCTTATGCATCTAGGATTCCGAAAGATCGAGGCCATCGTATCAACCCTGATCCTCACAATCCTTGCGATTTTTGGTTATCTCGTCTTTCTTTCGAAGCCAGATATCGGGGGAATCTTCGCTGGCTTCCTCCCTCAAAAAGAGGTGCTGGGAATTGGGCTTCCAAAAGGAAATGAAGCCCTGACCTTGGCACTTGGAATCATCGGAGCAACGGTGATGCCCCACAACCTCTACCTCCACTCTTCCATTTCGCAAACGCGAAAAGTTGATTATAAGGATCCAGCAGATATCAAACGGGCAGTGCGCTTTATGACCTGGGATTCAAATATTGAATTGAGTTTGGCTTTTGTCGTCAACTCCCTCCTCTTGATTCTTGGAGCGGCCCTCTTCTTCGGGCACGGAGATAAGATTGGTGCTTTCTCTAGCATGTACAATGCCCTCAAAGATAACCATATTGCTGGTGCCATCGCAAGTCCTTTCTTGTCCACTCTCTTTGCCATCGCTTTGTTAGCTAGTGGTCAAAATTCAACCATTACTGGGACCCTAACCGGTCAAATCGTTATGGAAGGTTTCTTGCGATTTAGACTACCACAATGGGTGGTGCGTCTCATGACTCGGATCATTGCCCTCCTTCCCGTTATCATTGTCGCAATTTTATTCGGTGACCAAGAACATGTCCTCGATGACCTTCTGGTATATTCTCAAGTCTTCCTATCAGTGGCCCTTCCTTTCTCCATCTTCCCTCTGGTTTATTTCACCTCCAACAAGGAAATCATGGGAGAACATGTCAATGCGAAATGGAATACGTTCTTAGGCTATCTCGTTGCGATTGTCTTAACCATCTTAAATTTCAATTTGATCGTGACAACTTTTATCAAATAAAGAGAGAGTGGGACAGAAATCGGTAATTCGTTAGAATTCGATTTCGTCGTCCCACCTCCGCACAGTTGAGTAGGGCTGTAAAAGCTGATGAAATCAGCGTAGTAGAGCCCACTCAACCACTGCATCTTGCTCGACAATCCAAAAATAATTGAGAGACTAGGACTTTTGTCCCAGCCTCTTTTGGTTTATTACACTCCCTTTTCCATCTTGCTCCTCCATTTCCTAAAAATTTCCTGACCATTTTTTTAGGAGGGAATTATTTTAAATCACTAATTATTGTGAGATTTTCACAAAATCTTGTCAGTGCCCGTCATTCATAAACTTGTAAAATTTTTGTACACTTTCCGTTATCTGTACAAAAATTAGAATTGTTGTCTAATTTATTCTTTTGGAGTATAATGCTATTTGTTAGTGCCGTAAAATTATTTAACATATAAATTATTTTAACGTCAAATAAATATAAACAGATTGATACAACTACAGAAAGGAACATATGGTACGCCAAAGACAAACAACAACCAAGTCAGACTTACGAAATGCGCTCTCAAAACTCCTCTTGCAACAACCTTTTGAAAGCATCACTATTCGACAATTAACTGAAACCGCTGGGATTAACCGCGGGACCTTCTACTTGCACTATGTCGATAAATACGATATGTTTGAGCAAATGAAAATGGACATGATGCAAGAATTGGATAGCCTCTTCGTTGAAGGAAGCCCTGTCAAGGTAAACTTTCTCAATGTCTTGACTGCTATTAAAGAGAATTATGATTTTATTTATGCATTGTCCCAATCCTGCTGCTCAGACTTCCGTAAACTAATAAGAAGTTTTACCCTCCATGCATTAGACGATACTCCCCATGCGAAAGAACACATCATTTCAGACTTTCAAGTTCCATACAAGTATGGGCTAGAAATTTTCATCGCTACAATCGAATCTGTGATTGTGACCTGGTTAGAATCTGGTGCCAAGGAAGAGCCAATCGAAATCGGGACGATCATTCTTAGCGTCTGCGACTTTGCTAACTGGAACTAAATTCCCCAACCTTTTCCTTCCTTTATGGAGAAGGTTTTTCTTTTTGGCAAATAAACAACATTCAGATCACCTTGTCCAACTTGTTTGTAGAAAGCAAAAAGGCAGGATCCTAACATCCTACTTTTAGAATGTAGACAAATTACTTTAAAGTAAAATAAGTTAAGCGATTTTGCAAAAAAAAATAAAAATGAGTTCCAATTTTTAAATCGATTCAAGAAAATACCGAAACTTTCCGCTGTGAGAAAAGTGCCTGAAACAATAACATTTCAGGCACTCGGGAGTTTTGAGACCCTAGGCTCAAAACTAAGTCTTGGAACTTCGAAGAAGTTCGCTGACGTCCGTACTCACCTAAGGAAAGTTTTTTATATGACTTTGTCTTCAATCTGAAGGCAGGATCTTAACATCCTGCTTTTTCTTTATTTTTTCTTTGCCAACATGGTTGCAAATCGAAGTTGAATCCGATGGCCATTTTCATCTCGACGATGGAGATGGCCTGGATTTTCATTGTACTTGACCAACTCCCAATCCTTGTAATACTCCGCCAATTCTCCTTCTTTAAAGGTGAACGAGAAGGGCATCTGGCAGGGATAATCTTCCGTATCCATGGCACAGACAATGAGATTGTAGCCACCTGGATTGGTATGCTCTTGCATATTGCGGATAATCGCTGGAATCCGATCAGCCTCTAAAAACATGAGGACCACTGTCGATACGATGAAATCATAGTTTTGGGTAAGAGCTGCAGCATTGATATCATAGAGTCCCACTGGCATATCTAGATCTTCCTCAGCGACAATACTTTGTAAGATATCAAGAGCCAGTTCATTTTGATCCACAGCTGTCACGTCAAAGCCATGTTGGGCCAAAAAGAGGGCGTTGCGTCCTTGCCCGCATCCTAGATCCAATGCCTTTCCAGCGGGGACAATTCCCACTGCTTCTAGCACTTCTGAATGGACAGGATTGGTATTGTATTTTTTGGGGAAATAGTCTTTTGGCTCACAGTAAAATTCTAGGTACCACTCCACATCGTCAGTCGCCGCTTCGACACGATGCCAGGCCTGGGGCTCGGCCATGGGGTTCTCTGCTCCTGTTTCAAAGAGGTGGCTCGCGATTTCTTCCCCCTCTTCGGTCAATTCAATAAATCGTAACTGACCTTTTAAAACTGTAATCTTCCCCCAGGTTCCCACCTTGGTATTGTGCTTTCTTTGAAGAGCTTCTGGCATGGTATCCTTGGTCCAGATAGGCATGCGTTTGTAAGCGATCAATTTTTGTGTCATACTGCTTCTCCTTTTTCTTTCAGTACCCTTATCATACAGAAAAAAGACCCTTTTTACAAGTTGGAAAAAGAGGCTCCGCTTTCTAGCGAAACCTCCTTGTTAGGATCTATTCATCCTCTTTATTTTTTGATTTTTTATAAAAGAATCCAGCTAAACTAAATCCACAAACAGCCAATACTCCAAGAAGGACTGAGAAGACCACACTTGAATCTTGGGTTTGGCTAGCCTTTTTAGGGGTATCTCCAAGAGCTTCCTGACAAGTTTCTGGCTTCTTATCTGAAGGATCTTTTTCAGCAGCAGCCATTAAGTTCGCTTTATTATAGCCATCATAGACAAAGTCTGCTTCCAAGCCCTTTTCTTCACGGATCTTATCTTCCATTTCCTTTTCAGTAGCCTTGATTTGTTTGAAGATCATATCTGCCCGATCCATGGATTCCTTGGTGACTTCACCTTGAAGGGCTTTGGCTTGATCATCTGTGAGGCCACTGTATTTTTGATCCAAAGCAGCTTGTTCCTTGATCCAGCCAGCCTCCATTTCTTTCCACTTATCTTGGATACTGGTGCCAAAGAGATCTGGATATTTCATGACCATTTGGTCGATATGCCAAACAGCCCAATACCATGAAGTTGGATCGTACTTAGCAGAGCGGACTTTAAAGGCACCGTAGGTGTCATTGACCAAGCCATAGAATGGGACATATGGGGTATTCCGACTTTGGGCAAGACCCAACCAAACAATTCCACCAAATGGACTTGGCAAGTCTTTCTTGATTTGATAGACATGGGCATCAATGACGTTTTCATTTCCTAAAGCATACTTGTATTTTTTGGTATCGACTTTTTTACCTGGTTCGGCCAAGTCATCTGCTGTAAATTGTTTGAGGTGTTCAAAACGGTTCCGTTGTTCTGCAAAGACATCTTCTAGACTATACTTTTTAGAAGGATCCGTTGGTTTACGAAGCAGATCAAAGTGTTGATCATCATATTTGACATCCGCTTTTGGATCCATCAGGGTAATCCCTGCATAGGTCCGTGAGCGGTTGCGTTCCGTGTATTCATCCGGACCATAAGAGTCCGCAATATGGAACTTGCCATCCTTATCCGTCTTGTAATGGTCGGCTTTCTTAGCTACTGCTTCTACATCTTTTGAAGCAATGACATTGTCCTTGTCCTTGAGATCCACATGTCCCAGATAGTAGGTATTGGCAAAAATCGCATAGCGGTCTTGTGGGAATTTAATGGCCACATATTGATGACCTGAGAGGATTTCCATGTACCAGAGCTCATTTTTATCTGCTACAACGATAATGTTCCCTTCGGCAGAACCTTTTTCATCCAAGGTCTTGGCAACAATTTCGATTCCTTCTCGAGCAGTTTTTGCACGAGGCAAGACCAAGTCGATCATGGAAGCTTCTGGTAGGCCATCCTTGACCAAAGGGTCGGCTTTCAAAATCTTGTCATGAGGAGTCGCTGATACTGTCGCTGTCATTGACACGCCCACTTCATTAAAACCATGAGCTCCGAAATTCCCGTTACTTCCATCACCACGCGCAGCATCATAGGTCGCTGTGTACTTCATTTCATGGCTCAAATGAGGATAGGTAAAGCCATTGGACTCATCTTCGATCTTATCCCCTTCCTTGTAGTCCTTTGCTGGAACTACAACAAAGTTTTGATTGTGGCGTCCACCATCTGGTGCATAGGGATAGTCCTCTGTACGACCGTACAGCATAGAGCCATCCGTGGTTAAGTCCTTCCCTACAATGAAGGCCGAACAGGCTTGTGCGACCTGCACAGGGAAGAGAGCGATCAGCATGAGGCCAAACAGTAGTTTGAATAGGATTTTCTTCATAGTCTTTCTCCTTATTGACTACAAAAGAGGCTAGAAAAACTTTCAAGCCTAAGAAAAACAACTATACCAACACCTTAATTTTAGTATATAATATAAGCAATTATTTTGCAAGCGATTACAAGTAGAAACCATGAAAAAGACAGTTCTGAAACAAAGTTCAAAACTGCCTTTTTCTTTAACGTGTATTGTATTGTTTCATGACCCGTGCGATATCCCGGTTTTGTTCCCGACGCTTGATGGATTCACGCTTATCATAATCATGTTTCCCTTTAGCGAGCCCCAAAAGTAATTTGGCATAGCCGTCCTTGAGATAGACCTTCAAAGGCACCAAGGTCATTCCGGTCCCTTTGGTGTCTTGGTCCAGCTTTTGGATTTGCTTTTTATGAAGCAGGAGCTTGCGACGACGGTCTGGATCTTGGTTCCAGATATTGCCTTCTTCGTAAGGAGCAATGTGGACATTGCTAAGCCAAACTTCGCCATTTTTTACTTGTGCAAAGCCATCTTTCAAGTTAATGCGTGCTGCACGGACACTTTTGATCTCTGTCCCCGTCAGCACCATCCCTGCTTCAATCGTATCCACGATGGTGTAGTCATGTCTCGCCTTTTTATTTTGCGCGACTACCTTTCCTTCGCCCTTTGCCATGTTTGGCTCCTTTCTTTGCTACTTCCTTGTAAAATGGTTTCTTCCCTTTTTTCTTTTTGGTTTTAGAGGAAGAATCTTTCCGCTTGTCATCTTTTCTAGCGGTTGATCCCTTAGAAACTTTTTTGTCCTTGCGTCTGCGATCCCTGCGGTTGCCATCTCGGTCACGTCCTTTAGACTTGAGGCCTTTTTCGACGACATCCCATTCACTTGGAATATAAGAGAAATCAATCTCTCCGGTCATCTTGTCGGCTCTTTCTACCTTGATTCGGATTTGCTGACCGACACGGAAGGTCACTCCGGATTTTTCCCCGCGAAGGGTTAGATCTCGTTCGTTAAAATGGTAGAATTCAGGGAGATTGGTAATATGGATCAAGCCTTCAACCGTATTTGGCAACTCCACAAAGAGGCCAAATTTTACCACACTGGAAACCACGGCATCGTACTCTTCCCCAACATAGTCTTCCATGTATTCTGCCTTCTTCATGGCTTCTACTTCGCGCTCCGCATCAATAGCTCGACGTTCCCGACTAGAGGATTGGCTGGCAATGTCCGGAAGGACTTGTTCAAAGTGTTCAGCTACTTCTTGGGATTTTCCATATTCGCGCACCATTCGATGAACCATCAGGTCCGGATACCGACGGATGGGACTGGTAAAGTGGGTATAATACTCAGCAGCAAGCCCATAGTGGCCATGGTTGTGCTCTGAGTAACGAGCCTGTTGCATCGAGCGCAACAACATCATCGAAAGGACATCTGCATAGGGTTCCCCTTCGACCTTGCGCATAATTTCTTGTAGGGCTTCTTGACACATCTCACTAGCCGTTCCGTAGATTTGGATTCCAAAACTAGAAGCATAATCGATAAACTTCTGTACTTTTTCTGCCTTTGGATCTTCATGGATTCGGTAGATGAACGGTAGTTTCAGTCGCGTAAAGTGCTCCGCCACTGTTTCATTGGCAATCAACATAAAGGACTCAATCATGCGCTCGGCAATTCCTCTTTGGCGAAGGACAATATCGACCGGTTTCCCTTCTTTATTGACCAGGATTTTAGCCTCATTGGTATCAAAATTGAGGGCTCCGCGGCGAATCCGCATGCTTTCTAGAATGCCATGCAAGGTGGCCATTTGATGAATACTTGGGACAATTTTCTTAAAGGTTTGAGCCTTTTCTTCGTCGCCCGCTAAGATATCATTGACGTCGCTATAGGTCATACGGAAGGTTGTATTGATCACTGTTTGGGTAATGGTATGCTTGACAACCTTGCCATGAGGATCAATCTCCATGATGGCAGACTGGGTCAGGCGATCCACATTCGGATTTAAAGAACAGATCCCATTGGAGAGACGCTCTGGTAACATGGGTACTACTCGGTCGGTCACATAGACAGAGGTTGCCCGATTCAGAGCTTCCTTGTCGAGTGCTGAACCTTCCTTAACGTAATAAGAAACATCTGCGATGTGAACACCCAGCTCAAAGTTGCCGTTCTTGAGTAGCTTGATATGGACCGCATCGTCCAAGTCTTTGGCATCTGCCCCATCAATGGTAAAGGTGATCTCCTCTCGCAGATCCAAGCGTCCCTCTAAATCCTTTTTAGACGGTGCATCTGGAACATTCTCAGCCTCTTTCAGCACTTCTTCTGGAAATTCTGAGACAATGTCCATGGATTCTAACACTTCCAAGACATCGATTCCTGGATCTGTTACATGACCGACCACATCCCGCACAGTCGCCACAAAATAATTGTGCTTGCGGCTTGGGTATTGATCGATTTCGACCTTGAGGATTTCGGTCCCTTCCAATTGGATGGCTGGCTTCTTCACATAGATCAGCTGGCTGATCTTTTGATTTTTCGAACGAATGTAGCCGGCATATTTAGGCTTTTCCTCATCCAGAACGATTTGTCCAACTACCGTTTTGATGCTATGCTCCAAGACATCAATAATCTTAGCTTCTGCTGCCGTTCCCTTGTTTCGGTCTGCTACCTTGGTAATGACGATCTCAACGGTGTCACCATCGATAGCGTGGTTGACATCATTTCGGCCAACAAAGAGGTCTTCTTCTTCGCCTTCTAAACTGACAAAGCCAAAGCCATTCTTATGCGCATGAAAGATCCCCTTGAGGGTAATAGCTGGGGCCTTCTTTTGAGCCAAACGAAGAGAGCCATCATCTTCGAATTTCAACTCATGACGGCGTTCCATCAGAGAGATGGTTTTGACCAAGTCACGGAAATCCTTAGACCCTTCCTTTCCTAGAGCTGCTGCCAGATCATTGATCTGGGCTTTGTCATGCTCTTGTAAATATTCTTTAATACTTGTTTTCATTGATTTATTTGCTGGTTATCCAGCCTCCTTTTTTCTATCTACTTGTGTCTTTGTTTTACAAAATAAAAATAGGCAAAGACATTGTCTGAGCCTATCTTATCTACTAGAAAGTACCATTAAGATCATCGCGATCAATAACCAAAAGAAGATCATAATAGCTGTTAAACGCTGCATCACGGCTTCAAACCCGCGCGCTTTTGAACGTTCAAACAAGTCATTTGAACTTGCGTCAAAGACGTTGCTCGATTGGTTTTTTGTTGGTTGCATAAAAATTGCGATAATAATCAATACTGATAATACTAGTAAAATAGTTGTTAATGCTCCGCTCATATTCAAAACTCCTTAAAATCCTCACTATTATACCATGAAAATCATTTTGATTCAATATGTAAGGTTACTTTTCTTTCCTTGGGACAATACTTCAAGACCTCGATCTTTTCAGGATGGGTTTTGGTATTTTTACTGGTCAAATAATTCTGACTCCCACAGCTGGTGCAGGTCAATTGAACTTTAATTCGCACGTACGTCTCTCACTTTCAAATACTTTCTAAATAAGAATAAGAGGAACATCAAATCGGTAAAGGCCAAAAGGGCTGTACCGTAAAATACCCAATGATAGCCAAAATGCATGAAAATACTCGATCCCATCATTGGCCCTAACACGCCACCTAAATAATAAAAGAGCTGGTTGTAGCTAAAGATCCGAGAAATCCCTTCAGGAGGGGTTAAACGATTCAATAATGCAGAAACTCCTGGTAGTAGGGCCCCTGTCCCGATCCCAAAGAGGAAGCGTAAAATCCCTAACTGAAGGGGTGATTGCGCTTGGGCACAAAGGATATAGAGACAGCCACTATAAAGAAGGGCGATTAATAAGAGCCTGTGATTCCCAATTCGGTCTCCGAGTTTTCCCATCCAACCTGAAAAGAGCATACTGGAGACTCCCATGGCTGAAACAATCATCCCCGATACAAAGATCAAGTTGTCTCTTTGTCCCAAAGCCCGCACATAAAGAGGCAGGATTGGAGAAATAGATTGGGCGATCATTTGAATGGTCATGCTGGTCAAAAAGAGGCCCAAGAGGATATCTTTTTGCTGAATAGACATGAGCAACTCCCAGCTGGATTTTTGTTCTTCTTTTGGAAGGGGCTCATAGTCTTCCTCGATACCCCAGAAGGTTAAGAGGGAAACCAAAAATAAGAAGAAGCCGACCAAGAGAAAGACATTGCGCATTCCCAGATTTTCAGCAATGAGTCCCCCAATCAAAGGGCCCATCAAGGTTCCAGCTACGACACCAGTCGACAAAGTCCCTAGGGCATAGCCAGATTGGTCCTTGGGAACTTGACTGGCAATCAGGGCTGTACTATTGGGAACAAAGCCTGAAAAGACCCCATTGAGCAAACGCAGGACCAAGAGCCAAAAGACGGATGGAACAAAGGCAATGCCTCCCATGGTCAGCGTCATGGCAATAGAAGCTCTAAGCATCATGGGTTTTCGACCATAGCGGTCGGCCAGGCTCCCCCAGATGGGAGACATGATCGCAGAGGTTACAGAAGAACTTGCGACGGCAATCCCAGCATAAAGGGGAACAGCCTTACCCGTAACACCCAACTCTTCCACAAAGAGGGCCATAAAAGGGACAACTAAAGAAAGGCTAGCTCCGATGAAAAAGCACCCGATCCAGGCAATATATAGATTTTTACGCCAATTGATTTCTCTTGTGATAAAATCATCTTCTTTCTAATTGTTTTAGGGCTGCATCTAATTGGGCATAGAGGGCCGTTAGATCGCCATTATTGTCTAAGACCAGATCTGCATGGACTCTTTTTTCATCTAGCGGCATTTGAGACGCGATGCGTTCTTGGGCCTGCAGTTCTGATAAGTGGTTGCGTTCCATCAGGCGTTTGAGCTGGGTTTCTTTTGATACAGCTACCAACCAGACAGATTCAAACCACTCTTCATAGCCTTGTTCAATTAAGAGTGGAATATCCATAAAAAAGAGATCGGATTGTGCAGCTTGTCTATCTCTTACCTCTGCTAGAGCCTCACGAATAAGCCTGCCTTGGACGCGATTGGACCAGTCTCGTTCACTAGGGTCTGAAAAGATCCGCTGACCCAAAGCGACGCGATCCAACTCTCCTTCTTTGGTAAGGATCTCTCTACCAAAATGATCTACTAGGACACGGTAGAGGGCTCCTCCTGGTGCTTGCAAGTCATGGACCACTCGATCAGCATCAATAACCGGATAGCCTTTTTCTTTCAAATAGGAGGTGACAGTGGACTTTCCTGAAGCAATCCCTCCTGTTAATCCGATGATTCTTGCCATCTAGTTCTCCTTTTGGCAGTGAGGGCAAAAATGGGTTCCGCGTCCCCCCAGCTGGATTTTCTCGATTGGTGTCCCGCAGCGCAAACACGGCTGCCCTGTTTTCCCATAGACCTGGTGTTCTTCCTGCATGGTGCCGTCTTCTCCAAAAGCATTGCTGTAGGAACGAATGGTGGAGCCACCCTTTTCAACAGCCTGAGCAAGCACAGCAATCGTTTCATTGCGGATTGCTTTGGCTTCTCTAGCAGTCAAGCTTTGACCCAAACGGGCTGGATGAACCTTGGCTCGATAAAGGACCTCATCCACATAGATATTGCCCAGACCAGCCACTAATTTTTGGTCTAAAAGAGCTGATTTAATGGGTTTCTTTGATTTTTTAAGAGCTACTTGGAAGGCTGGCTCTTTAAAATCCGCTTCCGTCGGCTCTGGACCAATTTTTTTCGCCAAAAAATAGCTGTCGACAAGCTCAGGTATGAGGACTTCCATGGTCCCAAACTTGCGGACATCTTCATAGACTAGGGTGCTACCATCTGTAAAATGAAAGAAGACATGGGCATGCTTGCGAAGAGGAACCTCGTCTGGATAAAAGAAATACTTGCCTTCCATCCGCAAATGCGAGATGAGGACCAGATCCGTCAGATAAAATAAAAGGTATTTCCCACGGCGCCCCATGACCCGAATTTCTTGACCTGGAAGATCTTGACAAAAAGCATCCAGATCCGTCTGAATCATCTTAGGATACTTTACTTCCACGGACTGGATGGTTTTTCCAAGAATTAATTTCTCAAGACCGCGTCGAACGGTCTCTACTTCTGGTAATTCAGGCATAGCTTCTCCTTCTCTAAAAACAAGAAGCAGGCTTCTGCCCACCTCTTCTTAATATTCTTTTTCGTTGTAGCCGAAATCGGCAAGATCCAATTTCTTATCCCGCCAATTTTTCTTGACCTTAACCCATGTTTCTAAGAAGACCTTGTCCCCTAGCATGAGTTCGATATCCTTACGCGCGAGGGTTCCGATCTTCTTAAGCATAGCCCCGCCTTTTCCGATGACAATGCCTTTTTGGCTATCGCGCTCGACCATGATGGTTGCACGGATATGAACCTTATCGGTTTCTTCATCCCGCTTCATGGAATCCACCACTACAGCAACAGAGTGAGGAATTTCTTCCCGCGTCAAGTGCAAGACCTTTTCTCGTATCATTTCAGAGACCAAGAAGCGCTCTGGGTGGTCAGTGATTTGGTCGGCAGGGAAATATTGGAAACCTTCTTCTAAGTTTTCACTTAAAATATCAATCAAACGCGAAACATTGTTTCCTTGAAGGGCTGAAATCGGCACGATTTCCTTGAAATCCATCTGACTACGGAAGTCATCGATTTGCGCCAAGAGTTGGTCAGGGTGCACCTTGTCGATCTTGTTGACCACCAGAATAACCGGCACCTTAGCAGCCTTGAGGCGCTCGATGATCATGTCATCGCCCTTCCCACGTGGCTCATCTGCTGGCACCATAAAGAGAACGGTATCCACTTCTCGAAGGGTGCTATAGGCCGACTCCACCATGAAGTCTCCAAGCGCTGTCTTGGGTTTGTGAATCCCTGGGGTATCGATAAAGACGATCTGTTCCTTATCCGTCGTATAAATCCCCATAATCTTATTGCGCGTTGTCTGCGCCTTGTCACTCATGATGGCAATCTTTTGCCCCATGACGTGGTTCAAAAACGTTGACTTCCCAACATTGGGACGTCCTAAAATGGCTACAAAGCCTGATTTAAATGTCATATTATCCTTTCACGAGGGCATACTCCCTCTTATCCAAATACCAAGGCCCAGAATTTGGGCACAAAAATCACCAGTCCTGTTAGTAGGGCAAAACCTGATACGACAAGGACTGCTCCAGCCGCCATGTCTTTGGCATTCTTTGCCAACATGGAGAAATGGTAGTTACTAGCTAAATCCACCACATTTTCAATGGCTGAATTCATAATCTCAAAAGCAATCACCAAGGTGATGCTGAGCAATAAAAAGAGCCATTCTGTCGCAGAAATCCTAAATACCAAACCAGCAAGAATTGCTACGAGGGCTGATAAGGCATGCTTGCGCATATTGCGCTCTTCTTTGATCGCAGTGAAAATTCCTGTTATCGCAAACTCCAGGCTTGAAGTGAAGTCCCGATTTTTCCATTTTCGCTTATTGTCTTGTGAGTCCATAGGCTGTCAAAATCTCTTCCTGTAAGCCAAACATTTCCTTTTCTTCTTCCGGCGTATAGTGATCATAGCCATTGATGTGAAGAAAACCATGCACTGCTAAAAATCCCATTTCGCGCTCAAAGCTGTGGCCATATTCTTCAGCTTGCTCACGCGCCTTATCAATTGAAATAAAGAGCTCACCAATATAGGTATCGAACTCAGCCATCATCTCTGCCAATTCTGGATTTTCTGTAAGGTCTTCCTCGTCAAAAGAAATCTCCATCTCTGGCTTGTATTCTAAACTGATGACATCCGTCGGACGATCCGTATCACGGTATTCAAGATTTAGTTCATGACTGCGTTCATTGGTTACAAAAGTCACAGCCATTTCCTTGTCTTCTTTCCCAATTTTTTGAGCAGCAAATTCTAAAATTTCTTGCGTTTGTTTTAAGATTTCGTCAGAGACTTGACCAGTCTCATCTACCATTTCAATATACATCTGGATCACCTCACTATTATCACTTCATTATAGCATAAAACCAGCCTATATACTAGATACAGGCTGGTTTTCAATCTTATTCTTTGCAGGACAATCTTACACCACTGTTTGCTGGATAGCATTCATCTGGGCATAGATCCCGCCTTGTGCGACTAGTTCCTCGTGTCTACCACGTTCCACAATGCGTCCTTCAGATAAGACTAAGATCTGATCCGCATCTTGAATAGTGGACAAGCGATGGGCAATGATAAAGGTGGTCCGGCCCTTTTGCAGGACTGCCATAGCCTTCTGGATGATTTCTTCTGTTTCCGTATCAATGTGAGAAGTTGCCTCATCCAAAATCAGAATTTGCGGATTCATATAGAGCGTCCGCGCAAAGGAAATCAATTGGCGTTCGCCACTTGAAAAGGCGGATCCTTTATCTACGACTGGATGGTCGATTCCCTTTTCAAGGCGCTCTACAAAGGGCCAAGCCCCGACTTTTTTCAAGGCATCTTGGACTGCCTCCCGATCAATGTGATCCTGACTCATGGCCACATTACTAGCAATGGTCCCCGTAAATAGATAAGGATCCTGCAGAACAATCCCCATATGGCTTCGTAGGCTCTCCCGAGAGACTTGGCGAATATCTTGACCATCGATCAAAATCGCTCCTTCTTGAGGATCATAAAAACGATAGAGCAGGTTCATAATCGAAGACTTACCCGATCCAGTATGGCCCACCAGAGCGATGGTTTGACCTGGACTTGCCTGAAAGGCAATATCCCGCAGAACTGGCTTGCCTTCATCATAGGCAAATTGAACGTCGTCAAACACGACTTGAGCTTTTTCTATCTTCAGTTCCGATGCACCATCGGCCTCCAAAGGTTGGTCTAAGAAAGCAAGGACGCGGCTCCCCGTTTCTAAGGATCGCCGAATATTTGGGAATTGACGACTAAGATTGGCCATGAGATCAAATAGATTAATCACATAGTTAATATTGATAAATAGGAAACCAGCCGTCACACCGATATTACCCTGTAGGAAAGAAATCCCAGCGATAGTCAAAATGCCTGCAATCACTAAAAACTTGAGCAATTCCGTCAAGGTCCAAGAAGCGATAGAATCGGCCAGGAGGATTCGATCATTGGCTCCTAACATCTTCTGAGTAGTGGCTTCAAACTCCTCTACCACACCAGGCTCTTGATGATAGAGCTGAATCATACTGGCACCATGCAAGAGTTCATTGACCTGGGTATTGACCTCGCTTCGCGCATCAAAGAAATCCTTCATCGGCTGGTCCGTCATGACCTTGTAGAGATACTGAATCCCATAGAAAATTGGAAAGACCAAACACAAGAGAAGGCCCATCATAGGACTTAGGTAAAAGAGAATCCCTAGGATAAAGAGGAAACGCACCAAGTAGATGACTAAAATCATACAAGAGTTATAAAACTGGGTCCGCAAGGTCTCCGTATCATTGACAATTCTTGTCGCGATCTTCCCAGCCGGCTTATCATCAAAATAAGAAATAGGCAGTCCTTGCATGACTTGAAAGGCTTGGTCTCTCAGACTAGCGGTTACTTGATTACTTCCATGCAGTAAGATCCGATTGCCCATGTAGCTAATCAGCTGCCCCAGGCTCAAGACCAAGAGATAGAATCCTCCCATCTGAATCAAGTCCCCTTGTCCGCCACCGTGGGTCAGTGCGGTCAAAGGCCCATCGATCATCTTTTGGAGAAGAAAGGGTGACAATTCAGAAAAAATGGTGGCTAGTAAGAGGCAAATAAAGCCAGCAAGAAAGACAGTTGGATAAAGCGTGATCCTCGATAATAATCGTTTCAATACTTTCATCTTATTCTCCTTCCTGTTTTTGCTGCCGTTGGTATTGTTCATAATACCAGCCCTCTTGAGCTAATAAATCACTAGCCCTGCCTTCTTCTACAATCTGCCCTTGATCCAAGACGATGATCCAATCCGCCTGATGAACTGCAGACAAGCGATGGGAAACAATGATGGTCGTCTTGTCTTTTCGTTCCTTTTGAATCGTGTCAATAATGGCCTGTTCAGTCTTCGCATCCACTGCAGAAAGGGAATCATCTAACAGCAAGAGCTCTGCATCTCTTAAGAAGGCACGTGCCAGAGAAATCCGCTGTTTTTGACCTCCTGATACAGAGACCCCTTTCTCACCGATCAAGGTGTCCATTCCATGAGACATCCGCTCGAGATCATCCGCAAAAGCAGCCTGGGCTATTGCTTCTACCAAGTCTTCTTGGCTGGCTCCTTTTTTACCAAGCGCTATATTCTCACGGATAGACTTGGAAAATAAAATATGTTTTTGGGAAACATAGCCAATTTTATCTTCAATGGAGTGTCGGTTGTAGTCCACGATCGGTTGCTGGTTGATCAAGAATTCTCCCTCACCAACTGGGTACTGCCGCAAGAATTGTCGAACCAGGGTAGTCTTTCCTGCACCGGTACGACCAACAATTCCAACCGTCTGTCCTTTCTGAATGGTCCAATCAATGCCTGACAGGCTCTTTCGCTCAGCACCAGGATAGCTGAAAGAATAGTCCTTAAACTGCACCAAATCAATCTGTTCTAGGTAGTGAGAACCATCTGGCTCCAGATCATCCGTTTCATCAATCACTTCTTTTAATTTTTTATAGGAGATTTGCCCTGTCTGGTAGACCAAGATCAGGTCCGCCATCATCCACATAGGCTCAATTAAAAAGACCAAATACAGCTGTAAAGCCAATAATTTACCAAGGCTCAACTGCCCGCTTGCCAGGGACTGGCCTCCAAATAGCAGGAGCAAGACCGTCGAGAATCCAATAAACAACAGGGCTAAAGGTCCAAAAGAATACTGGATAGAGGCAATTTTGTCCCCTGTTTTGGATAGACTGGCTGTTTTTTTCTGAAACTGTTTGACCTGCTGGTCCCGTCTACTATAGGCCCGCATGACCCGGATCCCTTCGATCGACTCCAAGACCTCATCGTTCAACTGAGCGACTGCTTCCCGGTTTTGCTCAACATACTCCTCCTGCTTTCTACTCAAAAAATAGGTAGAGACGACGAGGAAGATCATGGGAATAAAGGAAATCAAGGTTAATTGCCAAGAAATGAAAAACATGGTCGGAATAATAAAGGCAAACAAGCCACCGCCAAACAGGAGCACCATCATCCCGTAACCAGCCATATCGGCCATCCCATCCACATCTGTCGTAAAGCGCGTCAAGAGATCTCCTGAACGGAATTTCTCAAAAAAGGGACGCCGCATAGCTACTAGCTTACGAAACGCTTGTCCCTGAAGGGTCGCCTTGAAATGGACTGACGACTGAAAGAGGCGCAACTGCCAATAAAAAGCCGTCAGGTAATTGAGGATGGCTGATCCTACCAAGAGGACCATATCCCATACAAAGTTCGATTGCGTCAGCGTCTGCTGACTCAAATGATCCACTAAACGCTGGATAACTTGCGTCGGGATCAATAAGGTGTAATCATAAAGAATCAGGACCATAGCGATCTTCACATATCGCCACTTGCGTTCCCTGATATACTCCCAAATAGCTCTGATCATATATTCTCCTTTTCAAAATGGCACAGAAAAACCCAAGCAAGGAGCTGAGTACGTGCTCAGTCCACACTTGGGCCTTCTGATGCCTATCACCAATTCAGTTAAGGCAGGTAAAAATGCATACAAAAAACCCAAGACAAACTCCTCCATCTTGGGTTCCATTTATAGTTTACATCGAACTCAACTGAGATTGGAGAAGCTGTGTATTAAATTGTGTCATCAAAACATCTACTTTGTTCATGATGGTTTTCTCCTTTCTCTTTGTTGTTCTAACTTTACCACGGATTTCCTTGCTTGTCAACGTTTTTTTGAAAATTGTTGAAAAAACCGGACTTTTAAAGATGGACTCGCAAAAAAAGAAGCCTAGACCCTCTCTAAGCTTCCCTCTTCTGCTATGCTAGTTGCCGGGATTGAACCGGCGACCTCATCCTTACCATGGATGCGCTCTACCGACTGAGCTAAACCAGCAGTACCTATCTACTATATCATGGAGATAGGTCTTTTGTCAATATCCTGACTCATTTTTTCTGCCAAATATTCTTCTTTAGTGAGGACATAATGAACTCTCGTCACCATTCTCCCTTCTTCATGCAAGTCTAGCATCGCGTAGGGCTCCTCGTGAGAATATTTCATCCCTGATTTGGCCATCACCCGTCCAGAAGCTGGGTTGTCCTGATCATGAACAGCAATGAGCTTGTTCATCCCTAACTGTTCAAAAGCCAAGGCAATGACTGCCTTGGTAGCCTCTGTCGCAAGACCTTGGTTCCAATAGTCTTTATTCAGAACATAGCCGATACTCCCCTTCTTCAGACAAAGATCCAAATCCAGTAAATCAATCGTCCCGATAAATTTTCCATTCTCTTTGAGCTCGATCCCCCATCTTCCAAGTGGGCTCGCTAGGTATAAGAGGGCAATATTATTACGCGTCTCTTCTAGACTTTGATTGGTTGCAAAGGTATAGCGCGTAACTGTCTCATCAGAAGCATACTCAAACATAGCCGGTGCGTCTTCAAGAGTGACCGGACGCAAGTGCAAGCGCTCAGTCTCTATTTCTCGATAAGCCGCTAACTTCACATATAAATTTTCCATTTGACTCTCCTTCTTTAGGGATTAGTTTAGCAAATAACATAAAGGAAGGCAAGCTCAAATTTTTCTTGCTTTTTAACCCACTTTTCTATACAATTAAATCAATCAAAACAATCAGATAAGGAGTGAAAAGGTCATTGAGTCAAGAGAGCCATCTCACACCAATGGCCTTTTTACACCTAAATCTGAGCAAGGAGGCAAGAATGCTCATTGGAATTCCTAAAGAAATTAAAAACAACGAAAATCGGGTCGGTTTGACACCTGCAGGCGTACAAAGCTTGGTGAAGAAAGGTCATCACGTTTTGGTGGAAACAAATGCCGGACTTGGTTCTGGCTTTGCGGATGAAGATTACACGAAGCAAGGGGCAACCATCGTTGCGACTGCTGCAGAAGCTTGGGCCGCTGAGATGGTGGTCAAAGTCAAAGAACCCCTCGCTGAAGAATATGGCTTCCTTCGCGAAGACCTCTTGCTCTTCACATACTTGCACATGGCTGCTGCTCCTGAATTAGCAGATGCCATGGTTGCAGCCAAGACAACTGGTGTAGCCTACGAAACCGTTCGAGACTTAGATGGACAATTGCCACTCTTGGTGCCAATGAGTGAGGTGGCTGGACGGATGGCCGTGCAAATCGGTGCTCACTTCCTGACCAAACAAGAAGGTGGATCAGGAGTCCTCCTAGGTGGGGTGCCAGGTGTTCCCAAAGGAAAAGTTACCATCATCGGAGGCGGGGTCGTTGGAACCCACGCAGCTCGTATCGCCCTTGGACTCGGTGCCCAAGTGACCATCTTAGATATCAGTGCTAAACGTTTGGCTGTTCTGGAAGATGTCTTTGGTCACCAAATCCAAACCCTTATGTCCAACCCATTTAACATTGAAGCCAGCGTCCGTGATGCTGATGTTGTCATCGGGGCTGTCTTGATTCCTGGTGCGAAAGCTCCTAAATTAGTAACAGACGATATGGTCAAACAAATGCGTCCCGGTTCAGTCATCGTCGATGTGGCCGTTGACCAAGGTGGGGTTATTGAAACAGCAGACCGTGTCACAACGCATACGGAACCAGTTTACGAAAAACATGGCGTGCTCCACTATGCCGTTGCAAATATTCCAGGGGCTGTCGCTCGTACCTCTACTATCGCCCTTACCAATGTGACCCTTCCTTATGTCGAATCCCTAGCTGACAATGGCTTCCACAAGGCCATTGCCCTCGACGAAGGCCTGCGCCAAGGGGTCACCACTTACCAAGGTCACATCACTAGCCAACCCGTTGCTACCGGTTTAGAGCGTGACTTCACACCAATCGACGAATTGGTTTAATTTCTAATATTTAAAAGACTGGGCAAAAAGTGTCCAGCCTTCGTTGTATGATAGTAATAACTACATGACGCAGTGGTTGATTGGCATCTTTGTTCGCTTTTAAAGCTCCAAAGACGACCTAATCAACTGTGCGGGGGTGGGAAAACGAACTCTTTTTAATTAGTCTGAGTTCTTTCCCACTCCCTTTTTTATTCTGCTTCTTCTTCCACATCCAGTTTTTCTTTGAGGACTGGATTCGGGATGGGCTCGTAGGCCCGGATAATTTCAGCAACTACCGGATGGCGAACAACATCCTTGGCAGAGAAATGCACAAAGTCGATCTGAGAAATATTATTCAATTTCTCCTGGGCATCAATCAAGCCGGATTTGACATTTCGAGGGAGGTCAATCTGGCTAGTATCTCCATTGACAATCATCTTGGAGTTAAACCCCAGACGGGTCAAGAACATCTTCATCTGCATGATAGTTGTATTTTGCGCTTCATCGAGAATGACAAAGGCATCGTCCAAGGTCCGCCCCCGCATATAAGCCAAAGGCGCAATCTCGATAATCTCCCGCTCCATCATCCGAGTGGTTTGGTCTTTCCCTAAAATCTGGTAAAGAGCATCATAGACCGGTCGTAGATAAGGGTCTACTTTTTCCTTGAGGTCACCCGGAAGGAAACCAAGGCTCTCTCCAGCTTCTACAGCAGGACGGGTCAAAATGATCCGCTTGACCTGACCACGCTTGAGGGCGGTGACGGCCAAGGTCACCGCTAAGAAGGTTTTCCCTGTCCCGGCTGGTCCAATCCCGAAGGTCACATCATGGTGCTTGACACTATCGACATAAATCTTTTGCCCCAGCGTTTTGACCCGAATGGGCTTGCCGTAGCTATCCTTGATGATTTCTTCTTCATACAAGGCGACAAACTTATCCAACTCATCATTACGGACCATTTGAATGGCGGTCACCACATCTGGTGTCCCGATGGTCATGCCACGATTCACCAAGATCAGCAAAGCCTCAATGACTTGTCTAGCTTTCTCACAATCTTCTTCTTGCCCAATAACCTGAACAATTTCTGTTCGAGCATGGATGATCACATCCAACTCTTGCTCCATCAAACGCAAATGACGTTCATTGGATCCAAATAGATGGAAGAGATCATCTGGATGACTTAATTGAATATCAATTGAATGTTCTTTCAAATAAAGAACCTCTCTATTTCTGTAAGTTTTCTCTATTATAACAAAGTGACCGAGAATTGACCATCCCCGGCTCACCACTATCTCCTGTTACTAATGACCTAAGTATTCTTCCCAGATCGCATCAAATTCTCCTAGATTAAAGGAAAAGCTCGCATGCTCTTCTAGATAGCGACTGACCTCGTCGAAGTCATCTGTATGCTTGGGAAAAGCAGACTCGTGAAAAGCAAGATCTGCTAGAATGGCTTTAGGAGCATTGCTTTTAGGATTGCGCTCCGTCATCAGCCAAGTATAAAACGATTTTCGCATAAGCCTCCTCTTAGATTAACTCTGTTCCAAACTGGTCCTGCTTGATTTTTTTGGCCTTCATCAAGCCACCCAAGGCCTTTTTGAACTGGCCTTTTGAAATCCCAAAAGTTGCCTTGATCTCTTCTGGAGATGATTTATCATTCAAGGTCATAAAGCCACCATTGGCTTCCAAATAGGTCAAAATCATTTGGGCATCGTTTTCCAACATCTCAAAGGAGCGTGGCTTCAAAGATAGGTTCAAGGTCCGGTCCACCTCACGAAAACCAATAACGCGAGCATTTAAGACCTCTCCCAAACGAGGTTCTGCATAGCGCTCACTTGGGTGGATAAAGCCCAGCATATTATTCTCTGGAAGGTAAACAAAGGTCCCAGACAATTTCAAGCGGTAGACAATGGCTGGCCAGTTTTGGTTTTGCATATTGTTGTAGGCTGGACGAGCCAAACGCTGGAAATCTTCCTGGTAGGCTAAGATCCCCCAAATCCGATCTTTCTTATCGACTTCTAAACGAATATAGAGACGATCGCCCTTTTTAGGCCATAGATCTTTGATCTCCGGTAGGATATCTAGTGAGACAACAATCTGCTTATCTGGAAGCCCTGTATCCACGAAGACTCCCAAATCCTTGCGCACTTCCGTGACCGTTCCCCAGCCAAAGCTTTCTTGAGTTGCAGTGACTTCAAGTGTCGTGAGTCGTAGTTTTTGCTTCATATCTGTATAGGCAAAGCCCTTGACACTTTCTCCGACTTGGTGTGGGCCTTCTGCTTTATCAAGCGCGTAGGTTTGGCCATCTTTTTGAACAAAATAGAAGTGATCATTTTCATCAATGACCATTCCCATGATGTAGCTTGCTAGATTCGTATTCATGTTTCCTTCTTTCCTCTTGCCTCTTCACAAGAATAATGGAAATAAAACCCAGCCAGCAGTGCCAACTGAGTCTATCTTTCCTGTAATGGTTGGGATGGATTAAACTTCCATCAATTCTTTTTCTTTGTGAGCTGTCATTTCATCTACATGCTTAACAGCGTCATCCGTAACTTTTTGAATCTCTTTTTCAAGACCTTTCAATTCATCTTCTGTGATTTCTTTTGCTTTTTCTTGTTTCTTCGCTTCATCCATAGCATCACGACGAATGTTACGGATCGCTACTTTAGCATTTTCACCCACTTTTTTCACTTCTTTTGCTAAGTCACGACGAGTTTCTTCTGTCAAAGCTGGGATAACCAAGCGGATAACAGATCCATCGTTGGCTGGAGTGATGCCAAGGTCAAAAGCATTGATGCTGTGCTCGATGTCTTTCAAAGATGATTTATCAAATGGAGTGATCAACAAGACACGCGCTTCTGGAATGGTGATAGATGCCAATTGGTTCAATGGTGTCTCTACTCCGTAGTATTCTACGAAAATACGATCCAAAAGACTTGCGTTTGCACGTCCAGCACGGATGGTACCAAATTCACGTCCCAAACTTTGGTGAGACTGAGTCATTCTTTCTTTTGCTTTTTCTACGATTGGGTTTGCCATAATCTTCCTCTATTTTCTATTATTTTTCTACGTTATTTGATACGGTTGTACCGATATTTTCACCAAAGACAACGCGTTTGATATTGCCTGGTTCATTCATATTAAAGACAACCAAGTCAATGTCGTTGTCCATGGAGAGAGTAGAGGCTGTTGAGTCCATGATGCGAAGACCTTTGTTGATCACATCACGGTGAGTCAATTCCTCAAATTTCACAGCTGAAGCATCTTTTTTCGGATCGGCATTGTAAACACCATCGACCCCATTTTTGGCCATGAGAATGGCATCTGCTTCAATCTCAGCTGCACGAAGGGCTGCGGTCGTATCTGTTGAGAAGTAAGGAGAACCGATCCCTGCACCAAAGATCACGATCCGATCTTTTTCAAGGTGACGAAGGGCACGACCACGGATATATGGTTCTGCAACTTGTTGCATGGCAATCGCAGTTTGAACACGGGTATCCACGCCAACTTGTTGAAGCGAATCAGCCATCACAAGGGCGTTCATGACAGTACCAAGCATACCTGTGTAGTCTGCTTGAACACGATCCATCCCTGCTTCAGCAGCAGGTTCTCCACGCCAAAGGTTTCCCCCTCCAATCACCAAGGCAATTTCAATTCCAAGTTCATGAACTTCCTTGATTTCTTGGGCCATATTTTGGACAGTTTTGATATCGATTCCGACACCACGTTCGCCAGCAAGAGCCTCACCAGATAGCTTGATTAAGATACGTTTATACTTAGGTTCTACCATTTTCTCTCTCCTTTTTTGATCTGTATTATTTTACCATAAATTACGTTTTTTATATAGTCATATCCATCAAAATTTTCTTTTTTCCATCCGATTAGTTTTACCAACTGTAGCAAATAAAAATGGAGTACAAAAAAAGCTACCCGAAGGCAGCTTTTCATTTCAATTAAAGTGAGTTAACATCCACTTTGATACCAGGACCTTGAGTTGTAGTCAAAGTCAAGCTAGTTACGTAAGTACCTTTAGCTGTAGCTGGTTTTGCTTTTTGGATTGTGTCGTTGAAAGCTTTAAAGTTTTCAACCAATTTAGTATCATCGAATGAAACTTTACCGATGATCGCTTGAACGATACCTGCTTTATCAGCACGGTAAGTGATTTTACCACCTTTAGACTCTTCAACTGCTTTCGCAACATCCATTGTTACTGTACCAGTTTTAGGGTTTGGCATCAAGTTACGTGGTCCAAGGACACGTCCAAGACGTCCAACAAGAGCCATCATGTCAGGTGTAGCGATAACAACGTCGAAGTCCAACCAACCATCGTTGATTTTCGCAACAAGGTCATCTTCACCTACGAAGTCTGCACCAGCAGCTTTTGCTTCTTCAGCTTTTGCACCACGTGCAAATACAAGTACGCGAGCTGTTTTACCAGTTCCGTTTGGCAATACCATTGCACCACGGATTTGTTGGTCAGCTTTTTTCACGTCGATGTTCAAGTTGTAAGCAACTTCTACAGTTGCGTCAAATTTTGCAAAGTTAGTTTCTTTTGCAAGAGCTACAGCTTCTTCTACGCTGTAGACTTTTGTGCTGTCGATTTTTTCAAGAGCAGCACGAAGTTGTTTGCTTTTTTTAGCCATTTTATCTTTCTCCTTGTAATGTGGTCATATCGATTTTCATCTCCCACGTCACTCGTCATTTGATCAAGTGTATTGCGGGCAAATAGGATTGTTACAATTAGTCAGTAACAGTGAATCCCATAGAACGAGCAGTACCTTCGATCATACGCATTGCAGACTCAATGTTTGCAGCGTTCAAATCTGGCATCTTAGTTTCAGCGATTTGTTGTACTTGTGCACGAGTTACAGTTGCAACTTTCGTTTTGTTCGGTGTACCTGAACCTTTTTCAACACCTGCAGCTTTTTTCAAAAGAACAGCAGCTGGTGGTGTTTTTGTAACGAAATCGAATGATTTGTCTTCATAAACAGTGATAACAACTGGGATGATCATACCAGCTTGATCAGCTGTACGAGCGTTAAACTCTTTAGTGAATCCCATGATGTTGATACCTGCTTGACCAAGCGCTGGACCAACCGGTGGAGCTGGAGTAGCTTTACCAGCAGGGATTTGCAATTTTACAAGTTTTTCGACTTTTTTAGCCATTTCTTAAATCCTCCTTTGTGGTTTTGGCGGTAATTACAGATTTTTACCTCCCACAAGTATGCTTTGTGCATACCTTTCTATTATACACGATTTCTCTTTTTTTGCAAGAAAAAATTAAAATATAGTAAACTTTTTTTTCGTTTTATGATAGAATGAAGCTATGTTAATCAAAGTTGCTTCTGTATTATTTATTTTTTTAACGCTGATTCTGAGCGGCATCATTATTCACCTCTTTAAACTCCAAAAAAGAGGATGGCGATCTACCGATATTGCCTTTCCTTTATTTGCCTTGGAGTACTACCTGATCTCAGACAGCGCCTTTTACCACAGCCTCTTACCACTATTAGCCTTGAGCCTTTCGCTTTTGGCCTTGGGGCTAACGATTTATTTCTTAAAAAAGAAAAAGTGTTTTTATTATCCTAAATTTATCAAATACTTCTGGCGCGCTGGGTTTCTGATCACCTTCTTGCTCTATCTGATCCTAACCGCTAGTTTGTTTATCTAATACCAAAAGATAACTCTATCTTTGGAGTTGTTTTTTTATAAATAACCCTGATGATACTGCATAGACTGAAGTCATTTTAATTTTAAATTCTCCAAATATTTACTGAAACTTTTCGACGTGAGAAAAGTGCTAGAAACACGATTGTTTCTAGCACTCGGGAGTTTTGAAACTTTAGGTTCAAAACTAAGTCATGGAACTTCGTGGAAGTTCGCTGACGTCCGTACTCACCTAAGGAAAGTTTCAAAATTATCTTTTTCTTCAATCTGAGACAACTCTATCTTTAAGAGTTGTCTTTTTTTTATTTCTTTCGATGAAAGAGCCAGCCTACTAACTTCTTGAAGAATTGAATCAAGAAGAGAGAAAGAACTGCCATGACGGCACAAATAAGTAACGTTTGAAGCCTCAAGGGGCTCATGATAAAGAATCTCCCTAGGATACTGCTTGAAATCAGAAAAGCCAGGATATTTCCTAGGAGAACCAGTCTCTTGTAGTGATTGAGAGGCTGGGATTCTTGATAGATGATGGTAAAGCCGACGAAGGCCATCAAGCAGATGGCTGCACTCGAGAGCTCTTCCGACTTGATACCAAATGCTGAAGAGAGCAAAACCAGACTAAAGATTAGTATAAAATCCGTCAAGGCAGCAGGCAGTGCATTTTTAAAGACAGTTTCGATAAAGCGTCCTTTGATACGTTCGCTATTGGGCTCAAGCGCTAGGAAGAATCCTGGAATCCCAATTGTAAAACCACTAATCAAAGACATCTGCGACGGCATGATGGGATAGGTAAAGGCTAAGAGCGTCACTGAGATAGCCAACAAAATGGAGAAAATATTCTTGATCAAAAAGAGACTAGCTGATCGTTGAATGTTATTGACCACCCGCCGACCTTCTGCCACGATAGACGGCATCTTCCCAAAGTCGGAATCCAGTAAGACCACTTGTGCCATCTTTTTGGTCGCATCATTTCCAGATTCCATCGCAATACTACAATCCGCTGTTTTTAAGGCTAAAATATCATTGACACCATCTCCGGTCATAGCGACCTTGTGTCCTTTTGCCTGCAAGCCTTCTACAAGGCTTTTCTTTTGCTCTGGGGTCACCCGACCAAAGACTGTATACTGGCTCGCCGCTTGGTGCAAGTCTTCTTCCGTCTGCAAGGTTCTGGCATCGATCAAGTCTTCTGCTCCTTCAATGCCTGCTTTTTGTGCAATAGCTGAGACTGTAGCAGGGTTGTCCCCTGAAATGACCTTAATGGTTACACCTTGTTCTTTAAAGTAGGCGAAGGTTTCTTTGGCATTTTTTCTCAAAGGATTGGAGAGAATAATCCAGGCTACCAAATCTACAGGAGCCTCTAACGTCTCTCTAAGGTCTTCTCCCCTATATTTTCCAAAGGCCAAGACCCGATTACCTGCCTGCGTAGCTGGGGCGATCTCTTTTTCAAGCTCAGAGAAGCTCTCTCGTAAAACAAATTCTGGTGCGCCTAATACATAGATCCCGCCTTCAAAGGCAATGGTCCCATACTTTTTCTTGGATGTAAAGGGCTGAACGTCTAGAGTCTTCCAAGGCTGACTGACTGGAGTCTTGTGAAATTTACGGATGGCATCCATGGTGTCATTTTGATCCATACTAGCCTTGACATACTGAACTAGAGCTTCCAAGTCTTGAGCGCCTTTAACCGGACGAATCTCTGTCACTTCCATCCCCGGCTCTGTAATGGTCCCTGTCTTATCGACACAAAGGACATCCACGCGCGATAAGGTCTCAATCCCCTTCATGCTATTGAGCAGAACCTTTTCCTTGGCCAATCTGACAGCACCAAGAGCCAGCGCCAAGGTCATCAAGAGGTACAAACCTTCTGGAATCATCCCGATCAAGGCTCCGACTGTTGAAGTCACACTGAGCTTAAGGCTGTCACCTAGGCTGACATAGCTCCGAAGAAAAAGGAGGGAACCTATAGGAATGATAAGGAGACCAATGATCCCTACGATGCGGTTAACCGCATGAACCATATCAGATTCCTCATGGGACTTGACCTGCTTGGCTTCCAAGCTCAATTGGTTGATGTAGGAGTCATTCCCCACTTTTTCCAATCGCGCCAGTCCTTGACCAGCAATCACAAAGCTACCTGACATGAGCGCATCTTGCGCTCCTTTTTTAACCTCATCAGCTTCACCGGTTAATTGTGACTCATCGACTTTTAAGTCGCCCTCCAGCAAGATCCCATCCGCATAGATTTGGTCTCCAGCTTGAAAGCGAACCAGATCCCCCTCCACCAGCTGATCGATAGGTAGAGCGACTTCTTTGCCTTCGCGAAGAGCGATCGCCTCACTCATGTGTAGAAATTGCATCTGACGCAAGATCCGTCTAGAACGGACTTCCTGCACAATTCCAACTAAGGAGTTGACCACGACAATCGGGACAAACAAGAGATTGTTCCAAGACTTCACTGCTACCAGCAAAATAGCCAAAATCAAAAATATCAGATTAAAGTAGGTAAAGACATTGTCTCGAATGATCTGTCCTAGGCTTTTTTCTGTCTTGATTGTGACCTTATTTTGCTTGCCCTCTTGGATCTTTTTCGCTACTTCTTCCTGACTGAGTCCTTCTAATCTATCCATTGCGTTCCTCACTCATGTATTTCCAAGGGCAATCCTTCTGGATCGAAGAAAAATGCCATTTTCTTACCATCAAAGTCATCATAGCGAAGGCCTGTATTCTCAATACCTAGCTGATCCAATCTAGCTAGATAGGCCTCTACATCTTCCACTTTAAAGGCTAGATGACGCAGTCCCGCATGCTCTGGTAAGGGAAGCTTAGGTCGTTCTGGGGCCGTCGGTTTGATAAAGAGTTCTAAAGTCAGCTGGCCCTGACGGAGATTGATCAAGATATCTCCGCGTTCAGGACGGTCAAATTCACTGACAATCGCAAAGCCCAACTGGTCCACATAGAAATGCAACATGGCATCGCGATCCCGTCCAATGATGGCAATATGATGAATCATGTCTAACTTCATCTGGTCCTACTTTCTATTTTCTATAAAAAGAAAAGGGAGTGGGACAAGCGCCCTTTTTCCCTATCCTTATGATTGTTGCAATACTTTCCGAGGCTTGGTTCCTTCAGCAGGTCCAATCACACCCGCTGCTTCCAACTCTTCCATGAGGCGAGTCGCTCGGTTAAAGCCAACGGATAAGCGGCGCTGAATCATCGACGCACTGGCTTTTTGAGTTTCAACCACGAGCGCCTTGGCCTCTTCAAAGAGAGGATCCCCCTCATCGGAGCCACCCATGCCTCCGTCAAAGTCCGACTCGGATACTTCTCCTGGATCAAAGGCATCATCATAATCGGCTTCTGCTTGTTCTTTGACAAAATTCACAATCCGCTCGACATCGTCATCTGAGATAAAGGACCCTTGTAAACGAATCGGATGATTTTCATCGATCGGTTTAAAGAGCATGTCCCCACGACCGAGCAATTTCTCTGCTCCATTTTCATCCAAGATGGTCCGTGAGTCGGTCCCAGATGATACCGCAAAAGCGACACGGGAAGGCACATTGGCCTTGATCAAACCTGAGATAACGTCAACCGATGGCCGCTGAGTCGCCAAGATCATGTGGATCCCTGCCGCACGAGCCTTCTGTCCCAGGCGGATAATGGCATCTTCCACTTCTTTACTTGCGACCATCATCAAGTCTGCCAACTCATCAACAATGACCACAATCAATGGAAGGGGAACTTGCTTCATCTCAGACTGGGCATTGTACTCAGCCACCTTGGCATTAAAGCCAGCAATATTGCGAGCACCCACTTTCGAGAAGAGCTCGTAGCGATTTTCCATCTCATCAACGACCTTCTGCAGGGCTCGACTGGCCTTTCGTGGGTTGGTCACAACTGGGATCAAAAGGTGAGGAATATCATTGTAGACTGAAAGCTCCACCATCTTTGGATCGACCATCATAAACTTGACTTCGTCCGGACGGGCCTTCATCAAGATACTCGAAATAATCCCATTGACCGCTACTGACTTACCAGATCCAGTAGACCCCGCTACCAAGAGGTGGGGCATCCGAGCCAAATCAAAAGTCCGAGCTGAACCATCTACAGCCTTCCCAAGAGGAATCTCAAGGAGTTTAGCTGGATCTGTTTTGGACTGCTCCCACAATTCACGGAAGGAAACGGTCGCTATCTCTGAGTTAGGCACTTCAATCCCGACCAGAGACTTCCCTGGAATCGGTGCTTCAATCCGAACATCCTTGGCAGCTAGAGCCAAGGCCAAATCATCTGCTAGATTGGAGATGCGGTTGACCCGTACTCCGACAGCTGGCTTGACTTCATACTTGGTAACAGAAGGACCGATCTCTGCCCGCTCCACTGTCGCCTTGATATTGAAGCTTGCAAAGGTCTCTTCCAAAATGCGGATGTTCTGGCGAACGATGTTTTTCTCTTTGGATTGATTTTTGGGCTTGTCAGGTGCGAAGAGATCAATAGTTGGAAGCTTGTACTGGAGGAGTTCCTTAGGTGTGAAATCCACTTGAACTTCTTCCCCATCATCCTCGAATTCTTCGGCTTTCGGAAACTCTTCGTATGCTTCAGGCTCTTCAGGCCATTCTTCATCTGGCAGGTAGATCTCTGGTGTTGCTGGTGCAACAATTTCGGCTTCTGGGAAAGACTCTGTGAACGGCTCCTCCGCCAACACCTCGCCCGTTTCAGGGTCTACAGGATGCCCTTCCATTGAAAGGGGAGTTGGAAGAATTGCACTTGCTTCTTCTTGCTCTCTTTCAGCTGCAGCAGCTTCCTCAGCAGCTCTCGCTTCCTTTTCAAGGAACTTCTGCTCGCGACGTTCTTTGCGTTTTTCCATAGAAGCATGGAAGGCTTCCGACCCCTTTTCAAACAAATCATAGATGGAGTAAGGACTCATCAAGAGGATCCCCAATCCAATAAAGAGAAGGCCAATAAAATAAGAGCCAATATTTGAAAAGAGGAAGGAAATCGGAGCATAAAGAAGGGCACCGATCATACCGCCACCAGCAAAGCTCTCCACTCGCAGATGAATCAGGTCTGCCATGATTCTTGAAAAGGTGACCTTGATCCCATTATTGTCTAAATGAAGGGAGGATACAAAGAAGGCCTGAAACATCAAGAGAACCCCAGCAAAGAAGCTTAGGAATCCTGAAATCACCCCTTCGTGTTTGTCCAGCCATTTAAAGGCATAGAGGTAGAAAAAGGTCGCTAAAATAGCCAAGTAAGCCAAACTCCCAACAAACAGTCGGATTAAGTTGTAGGCCAAGACCCCTACTGCCCCCAATTTCAAGGCCGCAAAGACTAAAACCAGACTGATCAGAATGGTCACAATCATGCGATGAATCGCTTTTTTTCTTTCTAATTCTGCTTTAGACAGTCGTCTCGTCGACCGTGTTTTTTTTGATTGATTATTGTTTGCCATAACCTTTATTATATCACATTTCTAAGCCAGTTCTCTAGTAAAATCATTTCCTCAATTTTTCAGAATAAAGTAAAAAAACAGCACCGATTGGGCACTGTTCTTTAGAGCTGTTTAGAACGATATTCAATGATGTTCAAATTCCAAAATGGTTCTTACTCAGATTTTTTATCCTCCGGTGTGATGGTATCTAGAACTTGGTCGAATTTTTGCTCTCTTTCCAAGTCATGATCCATTTGAATGATATCGATTTGATCTTGTACATTTGTTTGTTGGACTTGTGGTTTATATAGTGAGGTAAATCCTACTCCAATCACCAGTAGACTCGCTCCAAGGACGCAAAGTCTTTTGACATGCCAAGCCATAGGCAAGGGAATTTTTGCTCCGAAACCTGATTTCTTGACCCAATCCGGATGGTCTCGCATCACGCGATTTGCTACCATCAGAGGCTTCAAGTAGCCAAAGAGCGCAATGACCGTTGTCAAACCAATACCCCGAAAACGATTCTGATTGGACGGAGAAACATGGTTCACATCCATAAATACCATTCCCGTAATCACTAAAATAATGACCAGTAATAAGCCCAAAGATCTCCAAAGAACTTCTCTACGGTAACATTTCAATTCATCAAACGACATCTCGTTAAAATTCTTATTCATTTTTCAATAACTCCTTGTGTTTGTTCAAGTACTTCTTGCCATACCACTCTTCCAGCGATTTTCCTTCGAACTCGCGATATTCCTCTGAATATTTATTTCGGTAGTAGCCGTAAAGTGAATATGGTAACAGCATCACTACTTCCATACTCAAAACAATAATATTTGCAAAAAATACCATTCCTATAAATGAGATGGTTCCTAAAAAATCACCTTTTACTTCTCCAATTTTGGGGAAAAGAAATTTCAGAACCATCCAACCTGCTACAATTATTCCACCTAGTCCAGTAATGACTTCTATGATCTTTTGCTGTCTAGCAGTTACACTAGGATCCTGCACTCCATAAAGACGAGTTTTTAGCGATTTCATTCTAGATTGGATAATCATAAACAATATGATTCCGGTAAGAACATAGAATAAAACCAACCCCAAAATCGTAAGGTATCTACCTATGATGGTGATAAAAAACAAATTCAGAGCAAGCACCATCCAAATCAGATACAGATTCAAATTCAAGATACTAGTATAAGGAATCTTTGCATCATATTTTCTACGCAGATTTTTTCTGCAAGCAAGAAACCACAAAAACCAGCACAAGAAAAACAGCCAAAGTGGATAGAAATTGATCCCCCAGGTATCAAATGGTGCTTCTGGATCAGGGTGATGAATTTGCGTCTCCATTAATGCAGAAAATCCAAACATGAACAGTATCCCCAAAAATGAAAATAGTTTTCTCGCAATACTAAATGTCTTTGTGTAGATTTTTCGACTATTTGTGTCCTTGACCATATAATCGATAAAGCCATCGTGACGCAAACGACGGCTTTCATAAAAATTAGCCTTAAAGATTGATTTCTTCATTCTTACCTTCCAAAAACTCCTTGTATTTGTTCAGACTCTTTCAATTAATCTCTATTTCGATTAGAGGATTTACAGATGACTGCCCTCATCCTCCAAGTATTGCTTAGCCTTTCGAACGATATAGAGCGACTCATCCTCTGAAACCAACTTGTGAAAGAGATCATTGGCTCTGTGCTGATCACCTTTAAGAGTAGCATTCAAGGCTTGGTAGTAGATAATTTCCAACTGCTGGTACTTGAAATCATTGCTTAAATCTTCGAAATAGTCATTGCTTTGATGCGCAATGGTTAAATCATAAAGGGCAAGACAGACCTTTCTTGTTTTCTCAGCCAGTGTCGGGTCTGTGATAGTCAATTCATTCAACCGACCCTCCAGTTCTCCTCTAGACAAATCAGGATCTGTCAGGACAGTTGATCGCATGAGATAACTTTCAAAAAAGTTTTTATATTTCTGCGGATAATCCGTCTGACTAAGTGCTTCCCTAGCTTCTTTTATGACAGTATCAAAATCTCCCATCATAAAAGAATAGGCAACCGATGTCAGCTTAATATCTATCTGTGAAATAGCTTTTTTCACATTCTTGTTCAACTGAAGGTATTGCTGCCAAAAAGCTAAATCTAAGTTTACATGGAGCAAGGTGTTGCACTTGTTGGTGTAGCTTTTCTTGAGCAATTGGATGAATAAAATCAAGCATGCAAGGACCAATAAAACGCCACAGTCTGAAGAAGAGTATCCCTGACCACTAATCCAATGCAAAAGATCAGAAGCATTGCTAACAAGCCTGCAGATCTAATATAGAGTCTATAGTTTTTGCGTAGATTTTTATAATCCAATTTGTAGCCTCCTATTCATGATACAGTTTTTGAAGGAATTCGTTCATTTTCAAACAAATTAACATATCTCCCATCATACCGAATTTTCTATCTCTACGCAACTTCCTTCTTAATTAGTGATTTATCAAGCATTGACAATCTTTAACCAACTTTAGTGAAGAGAGATTTCCGTCTAAATTTGAAAGTATCGTAAAATTAAGGTACAATAGAGGAAGACAACTATGTTGGAAAGGAAGAATATGAAAAAATTAATCGCATTACTATTATTTTCCGGCTTGGCTTTAACAGCTTGTTCGTCCAATAAAACAGACGCTAACTCTTCAAGCTCAAGTAAAGAAAAGACAGAGCAGACAGCAACTTCTAGCTCTAGTGAAAAAGATCAAAAGAAAATTGAAGAAGAACAAAAGAAATTAGAACAACTGCGCAAAGATTTTAACGATGCCATGACCAATGAAAATGCCGTCTTCCCACAACTCTCAAATGAAGTGGCTGAAGACGAAGCAGAGGTTAAAATCACAACAACTGAAGGCGATATCACTGTGAAGCTCTTCCCTAAATATGCCCCACTTGCAGTTGAAAACTTCTTGACCCATGCAAAAGAAGGCTACTACAATGGCTTACTTTTCCACCGTGTCATTAACAACTTTATGATCCAAACTGGGGATCCTAAGGGAGATGGTACTGGTGGCGAATCCATCTGGAAGGGCAAAGACAAATCCAAAGATTCAGGTACTGGTTTTGAGAATGAGTATTCTCCATACCTTTACAACCTTCGTGGAGCCCTTGCCATGGCCAATTCTGGTCCAAATACCAATGGTAGTCAATTCTATATTAACCAAAATAAGGATGATATTTCAAGTAAACTCCCAACTGACCGCTTCCCAGCTAAGATCATCGATGCTTATAAAAATGGTGGAAATCCAACCCTCGATGGTGGTAACTACACTGTCTTTGGCCAAGTGATCGATGGCATGGATGTGGTCGATAAAATCGCCTCTGCCGAAACCGATGATAAGGACAAACCAAAAACAGATATCAAGATCGAGAAAATCGAGATCTTAAAAGACTACAATTTCAAGAAATAATGAAAAGAGAACCAAACGGTTCTCTTTTTGTCTTTACGTCAATTCATTAAAGTCCCAGATTTGGTCCATCCAGCCTTCATAGAAATCTGGCTCGTGGCAAACCATGAGAATCGATCCCTTGTACTCTTTCAGAGCCCGTTTCAATTCATCTTTGGCATCCACATCCAAGTGGTTGGTCGGCTCATCTAGTACCAAGACATTGTTTTCACGGTTCATCAAGAGACAGAAGCGTACCTTGGCTTGCTCTCCACCGGATAGCACCTGGATTTGGCTCTCGATATGTTTGGTGGTCAAACCACAGCGAGCAAGGGCGGCACGGACTTCTGCTTGGTTGAGAGCCGGAAAGGCATCCCAAACTGCTTCAAGCGGTGTCTGGCGATTGCCACCTTCGACCTCTTGCTCAAAATAGCCAAGCTCTAGGTAATCTCCCCGCTCTACTTCTCCAGCAATCGGTGGGATGATTCCAAGCAAGCTCTTCAAGAGAGTGGTTTTCCCGATCCCGTTGGCTCCGATGATGGCTACCTTTTGATTGCGTTCAAACGTTAGGTTCAAAGGCTTGGTCAAAGGACGGTCATAGCCAATCTGAAGATCCTTGGCCTGGAAGATAAAGCGTCCAGGAGTCCGGGCATTTTTAAATTCAAAGGATGGCTTTGGTTTCTCACTTTGTAACTCAATGAGTTCCATCTTGTCCAGCTTCTTCTGACGAGACATGGCCATATTCCGTGTAGCCACACGCGCCTTATTGCGGGCTACGAAATCTTTCAAATCAGCAATCTCTTTTTGCTGGCGCTCATAAGCCGCTTCCAATTGCGATTTCTTCATTTCATAGACTTCAAGGAATTGGTAGTAGTCTCCTGAATAGCGGGTTAACTGCTGATTTTCCACATGGTAGACGATATTGATCACATCGTTCAAGAATGGAATGTCGTGGGAAATGAGGACAAAGGCATTTTCATAATTCTGCAAATAGCGTTTGAGCCAATCGATGTGCTCTGCATCCAAGTAGTTGGTTGGCTCGTCTAGTAGCAAGATATCTGGTTTTTCTAGCAAGAGTTTGGCCAAGAGGACCTTGGTCCGTTGCCCACCTGACAAGGAGGTCACATCTGTATCCATGCCAAAGTCCATGACCCCAAGAGCACGCGCCACTTCATCAATCTTGGCATCCAAGGTATAAAAATCACGACTTTCTAGACGCTCTTGAAGTTCCCCAACCTCTTCCATCAGAGCATCAACATCGGCTCCCTCTTCCGCCATGGCCATATAGAGGTCATTGATGCGAGCTTCAGCTGTGAACAACTCATCAAAAGCGGTCCGTAAAACATCGCGAACCGTTTGTCCTTCTTCTAAGACCGAATGCTGATCCAGGTAACCTGCCGTCACATACTTAGACCACTCCACCTTGCCTTCGTCAGGTTGCATCTTACCAGTCACGATGCTCATGAAGGTCGATTTTCCCTCACCATTGGCCCCGACAAGACCGATATGCTCTCCCTTTAACAAACGGAAGGACACATCCTCAAAAATCGCACGGTCCCCAAAACCGTGACTCAAATTTTTCACTTCTAAAATACTCATGCTTGACTCTCTTTCATTGATTTCACTCGTATGATTATATCATCTTCACTGCAAAATGAAAAGGGAGCCCAACTCCCTTTAGAATATATATAAATAAATTATAAGTAAGATAGGTTACGCGATTTTGTCAAGAAATCAAAATAAGTTCTAACTTATGAATCTCATAAAGAATATACCGAAACTTTCCGCCGTGAGAAAAGTGCTAGAAACATTATTGTTTCTAGCACTCGGGAGTTTTGAGACCTTAGGCTCAAAACTAAGTCATGGAACTTCTTTGAAGTTCGCTGACGTCCGTACTCACCCAAGGAAAGCTTCTGGCATACCTTTATTATAGATCTGAAGAAAATCCAACTCCCTTTTCTTTTACAAACCTAAGTCTGCGTATGGTTTTCGGTAGCCCACTTGAACAACTTTTCCGTCTTTGACAAGCAAAGGCCGCTTGATCAGCATACCGTCTGAAGCAAGGAGATCCGCCGCTTCTTTCACTGTCAGTTGATCCACCTTATCTTTCAAACCGAGTTCCCGGTATTTCATTCCGCTAGTATTGAAGAAAGACTTGATTGGTAGGCCAGAAGCTGCCATCCAGTCTTGCAATTCTTGGCTAGTCGGTGTTTCTGTGACGATGTTTTGGCTTTGAAACTCACATTCGAGACCGTCCAATTCTGATTTAGCCTTTCGACAAGTCGAACATTTTGGGTATTCAATAAATGTATACATCGATTTTATTTCTCCTTCCAGGTAATTCCTTCATGGTGTAAGAGCCAGCGTTTGCGATCGAGTCCAGATGCATAGCCCGTCAGTTGTCCATCTTTTCCCATCACGCGGTGGCAAGGGACTAAGATCGTCAAGGGATTGCGTCCAACAGCCTGTCCCACGGCTTGGGCTGAACCACAAGAAAAATCCTGGGCCAGCTGGCCATAGGTCTTGGTCTCACCATATGGGATCTCTCGCAATAACTGCCACACCCGCTCTTGAAAAGCTGTCCCTTGCGGTGCTAGTGGAAAGCTGATAGCGATTGGATCCCCCGCAAAATAGTGGTCCAACCACTCCTTCACCTTCTCATGGAAGGGATGGACCTGCTCCAGCGCCCCATAGGGATCAGTCGCCTCCTCTTTCGGATCATAAAAATCAAGCTCAACAAGGCCTTCTTCACTGACAATGATCGAAAGAAGCTCCATAGGGCTTTCATAAAATTGTTTAAGATAGAGAGTCATTGTAGGCCGCTTCTGCTCTTTGGTCCCAGCGGTCCTCTTCTGAGACCACTTGGAATAGACTAGTTTCTGCTTTTCGTTTGATCTTTTGATAAGCCAGACGGACGCCATCAATGGGGACCTTTCCACAATAATGGTAGCCCAATTTTTCAAGTAAATGCTGCATCACCAGATTATCCGGGTGCGTATCGCAACGGAAATCTGGCCCTTTTTCCCCTTCGATTAAACCTTGAAGGAAGGTCTGCGCTACCCCTTTGCCAGCAGCTTCTTTGGCTACAGCGACCCGGTGAAAAGTGACATACATATAGTTGTCATGCTCCCACTTACCATCATAAATCTCATTGTAAGCCGCTTCGTTGCCCTTGTAGACAGCTGCATAGGCCACGACTTCCTGATCTTCAACGGCGACATAGCCACGACTTTCTAGAATATCCTCAAAAATGATCTCTTCATCTGGATAGCCATCCTGCCACTGGTCGACCTGTCTTTGAGCCAGGCTTTCCTTGGCATCTTGGATAATTTCCATAATTCGCTTAATCTCGTTGGGATAAGCCATTCTAATTTCCATCCTGCTTCCAACCTTTCCTAGTCTTGATGGTAACGAGCATAGAGCTCACTCTTTTGCAGGCCATATTGTTTGGCGACCTGTTTAATTGCTTGATTTTTCTTCATGCCCTCTTGGACCAAGGTGTCGATCTCTTGAATCAAGTCGACCTCTTCTAGGTCTAGCTCTTCTTCCTTGGCTCCTTCGACGATCAAGAGACACTCCCCTTTGAGGGGATTTTCTTCAAGAAATGCGACTAACTCAGAAATACTGCCACGAGTATATTCCTCGTAGATCTTGGTCAATTCACGAACCAGGACGACCGAACGATCCCCATAGACAGCCAACATATTCTCTAAGGTCGCCTTCACCCGATGGGGCGACTCATAAAAGATCTGAGTCTCAGGGTAGGCCACTTTTTCTTGGAAAAAGGCCTTTTGTTGCCCCTCTTTGCGAGGCAGAAATCCATAAAAAATATGAGGTTGAGGGGCTAGGCCACTGGCAATCAAACCCGTTATACCTGCACTAGGACCAGGCACAGCTACGACAGGAATCTCTCGTTCAATCGCTGCCTTGACCAAATCATGACCGGGGTCAGAGATACTAGGAAGTCCTGCATCTGAGACTTGCGCCACATCCTTTCCGGATTCTAAATGGGCGATCAGATCTGGAATTTTCTCCATGGCATTGTGCTCATGAAAGCTAGTCTGGGGCGTCGCAATCTCAAAATGCTTGAGCAAGAGGCCTGTATTTCTAGTATCCTCAGCTGCGATCAAGTCCACATCTTTTAAGGTCTGGACCATGCGGTAACTCATATCCTCCCGATTGCCGATCGGTGTTGGGACCAGGTAAAGCACCCCTGTTTTCTTTTCCCCTTTAAAACTTCGTTGGATCTGCATGCTTACTCCCTAAATAGCAACTCGTCACAAAACATACACTCTTCATCGTTCTCACGGCGTTGACCATAAGAATAAGTGCAAATATGAAAACCGTCGTTGTAAATGCGTTGCAAATTTTCACGTCCATGGTGTTGTGACTTTGCGGATGAAGTCTTCTCAACTTCCCCCAAACGCTCTCTCAATTTATCATTTTCTAAGCGAAGAGCTGTATTTTCTTCGATGACTTGTTTCAAATTTTTCTTGATGGCTTCAACTTCAGCCAAGGTGACCAACAAATTCTGAGAAAAGCCGTCTAAAGCATCAAATAATTCTTTTTTATTCATTCTGACTCCTTAACTTTCTAAGCTCAAAACCATATATTCTAGAGCATTTTGAAAAGAAACATTGGCCTTCCACATCCTACGAGCAAGACTCAATTTCTCAAGCAACTGCTGGGATCTACTCAAGCGCAATTGCTCTTCTAAAGCCAACTCCATCAAACGAAAGGCCTGGCTTTGTTTTTCCTTATCATCTGCTAGACTCACCAAGCGGGTCACTTCAAAATAAGCACGATTTAAATTGGATTGACAACGTTCGATGAATTGATCACAAACTTTTGCCAGTTCAAAAAACGTAGCATTCTTTTTTTGCTGCTCTGCCTCTTCGAGACTAAAACTAAAACGAGCTACTAAATTTGCCTGTGATTTGATCAAGCCTTCTTTTTCTAGTAGTTCGGTTAGGTAGGCTTGCTTTTTAGGAAAATGGACCTGCTGAGCCCGACTCCTGATGGTCGGTAAGATCAAGTTTTCATCGGATGTCAACAAGAAGAGATAGATCTCACTCTGGGGCTCCTCCATGACTTTTAAGAGAGAATTGGCCGCATTGGTATGCATCTTATCCGCATCTTGGACGATAAAGACCTGCCGACTTCCTTCAAATCCTGATTGAGAAAAGTCTTGAACGAGCGAGCGAATGCGGTCGGTCTTAATGATCTGGTTGACTGGACGCACGATCTTTACGTCTGAGAATTCTTCTTCTTCAATCAAGCGGCAGGAACGGCATTTGCCACAAGGCCAGACTCCCTGCAAATCTTCGCAAAATTGACTTTGAGCTAGCAAGAGGGCCATCTCAAAACTGGCAAAAGAACCCGTAAAGAGATAAGCATGACTGAGCTGTTTATTTTCCAAGATCTGGGTGAAGCGCTCCACCAATTCTGGCTGGAGCTGTTGGATCTCTTCTAGCTTCATTTCAATATCCCCAAGCGATTTTCTAAAACAGCCAAGACATCCGCAAAGACTGCTTCAAAGGATTGACTGGCATCGATTTTCACAATGCGCTCTGGTTCCTTTTCATACAAGGCCAAATAACCCTGTCTTACTTTTTGGTGAAGCTCCAATCCTTCCAAATCCAAACGATTGACTTCCCGCTCTTGGTTTTTGGCAATTCGAGCGAGCCCTTCTTCGACATCCACATCAAAGTAAAGGGTGAGATCTGGTTTAAGACCATCTGTCGCAAATTGATTGAGCCACTCGATATCTTCCACACTCAGACCGCGACCATACCCTTGATAAGCGACCGAGCTATCAATAAAGCGGTCCATCAAGACGATTTTCCCAGCTGCAAGGGCCGGCAAGACACGTTCCACCAAATGCTGCCGGCGACTAGCAATATAAAGCAACAACTCTGTCTTGGCATCCATACTAGTATGGTCTGGATCTAAAATGACTTGGCGGATCTTTTCTGCAATGTCTACACCGCCTGGTTCACGGGTTGTAATAAAAGGAATTCCTTTTTCTTCAAGTAGAGGCAAAACGGCTTCTAGGACCGATGATTTCCCCGCTCCTTCTGGACCTTCAAATGAAATTAATGTACCGTTTACCATAGTATCCTCTTTCTAGTTTTCTTCTTTTTATTTTACCAAAAATAAGGGTAAAAATCTTGTATTTTAGGAGAGAAAATTTTTCAAAGTCATTTTCATTTTTTCACTTTTTTGTTACAATGTTCTTATAAAGTTTTAGGAGACAACCTATCATGTTTAAATTTAAAGATATTCTGGCTATCATCTTGGGGGCCGGCATTTTTTCATTTGGGATCTATTTTTTGGTCATTCCCTTTCACTTCTATGAAGGAGGAGCGACAGGGATTACCTTGATCACCTATTACCTCTTAAAAGTCCCCGTATCCCTGATGAACTTGCTGATCAATATCCCTCTCTTCGTTCTGGCTTGGAAACTGCTGGGCAAAAAATCTCTTTATCTGAGCTTACTTGGGACTTTCTCGGTTTCGGCTTGGATGGCGATTTTTGAAGCCATGCCCCTCAGCCACCACTACCATCACTTTATCTTTACAGCCTTTAAAGGAGATATTCTGCTTGCCTGTATCGCCTCAGGGGTTGTGCTTGGTTTGGGGCTAGGGATCATCTTCAATGCTGGTGGAACTACTGGAGGAACAGATATCCTCGCTCGCATCTTTAACAAATACACTTCCCTCAGTATGGGAAAACTCATGTTGATTGTAGATGCCATTGTTCTGATAACTGTTGTCGTTGTCTTCCAAGATGTCCGTACGGCTATGTATACCCTCTTCTTTATCCTGATTGACACCCTTGTGATCGACTTGATTGGAGAAGGTGGTTTTGCTGGAAAAGGCTTCCTTATCGTCACATCTAAACCAGAAGAAATTGCCCAAAAAGTATCCGACGATCTGGGTCGCGGGATTACCTTTATCCGCGGGATGGGCTATTACAGCCGTAAGGACCTGGATATCGTCTACTGTGTCGTTTCACGGAATGAGATGAAACAAATGAAAGACATCATCAATCAGATCGATCCATTCGCCTTCATCACCATTTCTGAAGCCCATGAAATTCTCGGCGAAGGCTTTACTTTAGATAAAGAAAAACAACCCATTACCCGTTAATAGAAATAAGGCTAGATTTTCATCTAGCTTTTTTTCTATTTACGATTTTCCTTAGGTGAGTACGGATGTCAGCGAACTTTTACAAAGTTCCATGACTAAATCAAGATACAATCCGTGACCCGTATTCAATTAGTTTTGAGCCCCTTCGCTTTTTAATTTCTAAGCTCAGGCTAAAACAGTTCCCCAAACTGTTTTACTCTCAAAAATTCCGAGAGCATGAAACAAGTATGTTTCATGCTCCTTTCTCACGGCGGAAAATCTTAGAATACACGTCATAATTAATAAAATCATAATTATTTTTACAGAATTTATTAAGTTACTTTATACAAAAATCAGACTGGATTGTCATCCAGCCTGATTTTTTTATTAAATAGCTTTTGCGATTGTTCGAGTGATTTCATCAACTTTCAAACCGTTGGCTTCAAATTTACTACGGATTGTTTCTAGATCTGTCACCCCATCAATTTGGACTTCGATAACCACACGATCGTCTTTGGTTGGGATATTGACTGTATTGGCGATGTTATACCCCTCTTCTACAATCAAGTGAATGATTTGTTCTAGAACGCCAACCTTATCTTCTGTCACAAAGCGAACACGAACTCCTTCTTCTCCATAGCCCGATACTTCAAGGAAGGCACGGAAAATATCACGGTCTGTGATGACACCAGACACTTGGTCATTGTCCACGACTGGAAGAATTCCCACCTTGTTCTTATACATGAGGTAGGTCGCATCTTCTAAGCTCGCAAATTTAGAGACGGTAATGACATCGCGAAGCATGACATCTTTGACCTTGGTCTTGTTCAACAGATAGTTCATCTCGAAAATAGACAAGCTTGTTGCTTTAGATGGACTTGCTTCTGCAATCGTACCCTCTGTCACCAAACCAACCAATTTATCATTTTCAATGACTGGCAAACGGTGCAAACCTTGTTCGCGCATCAAATCTGCCGCATGGGCAATTGTAGTATCTGGACTAATGTAAACCACTTTACGTGTCATAAAATCTTTAACAGCCATAACAAGTTCTCCTATGCTTTTATTAGTTTTATTATACTTGATTTTAAGAATGATTTCAAACGCTTTCAGCAGTTTTCTCTTGTTTTCAAAATTTAGAAAAATCAAACACACGTAACTTTTTATGCAACATTTAAATCTTGCAAACTAATCTTAGTCACTAGTAACCGATTTATTAGAAAATAAGGAAAGTACAAATACCACAATGGATAATAATAAGAATACACCCCAGGCAAACTGAGAGTTCCACATAGATAAACTTGTAAACAAAATAGTTGCTATTGGCATTGATAATACTGATATAACCTTAAAAAAACTACTAGTTTGTGCAAGAATATCCGGTGGAAGTTTTACCATTAAGAGACTATTTAATTTGGGATTTACCTTACTACTAAGATACATCATGAATGCCAACACACTAAAAGAAATTATTTCCAAACCATTTATCCAACCACATATTCCAATTACTATTAATAATTCACTATCTATTTGAAGTATTTTAATAAGTGAAAGTTTAGAAAAATAATCATTAGGGGTCATTCCACCAATTAGGGCTGAAACAAATAATATTGTTTGAAGTAAAAACACCGACTGAGCAAAAGATAAACCAAAAGGAGTTATTTCTGTAAATTTCAAATTGTACATTATTAAAATAGCACTGCCTAGCGAATTTAATCCTAAAATTGAAAAAATCATTAGACCAAAACGTACTTTCTCTTGATATTTAAATATACTTTTACTATTTTTGTAAAGGTTCTTAAGTTGTAAGATAAACCCATTTTCTGGTGAATAATTAACTTCTGGATGTGTCAATTGCCTTTGGATTTTAAGCAATACCATCGATGATAATAAGAAACTTATAGCATTTATCGTAGCTAAAAAGAAGAAGTTATTATGAGAAATCGTTAGTAACCAAACTCCTAAAGTTTGACCAGAAATCAAAGTTATTTGACTAATTACTTGATCAAAAGAGTACGCTTCCATCAGGTCTTCTTCGGGAATGTGCGACTGAAACATAGGTAATACTAGGCCTCTTCTGTACTCTGCAATACAATCTGATAGGATGTTAATGAAACATACAATCGAGAAAACTAGCCATGAATTTTCTTTCGATAAGAACGCAACCATAATAAATAATACTGCTTGTATATATCCTAATAATAGCAACCACAATTTCTTATTCTTTGTTTTGTCAGCCTGCATTGCAATAAAAAGAGCACAAATCGTTGGAATATATTGTATAAAACTTGCTACACCAACCGCCAATTTACTATTCGCCATACTTGCTGCAAAAACTACAAAAACAAGATTATAAATAGTTGATCCTAAATCATCGAAGAAACTAGACAAGACCAGATTCCTAAAAAAAATATTTCTTAAAAAAACTTTCATCTGCTATACCTTTCTAGTAGAAACTTGATAGACATAACTTCATTCAAATAAAAAATATTTTTAAGTCTTTCAGAATTACTTTTTCTTTTATATGAATTAACAAAATATCGAAGTATTTAATTGTTATATCTAAATATAGTTTACTACTAAATTTTAAATATTTAACAGAGTTTCAAATATGAAATATCCTATCTCATACATCTGATCTTTTGCCTAATTTATATGTATCCCAAACTGGTCCAATTTTACCTCTAAAATATTAATCAGTTGACTATCACCAACAACTCGAAGAGACTCTATAAATTGTTTAATTTCCTTTTTAGAATTTTTTGAATTTAAGTAACCATTTACTAATTTTAAAAATTTTAACAACATGATTTCTAGCATGTCATATGGGAAAAGAAGCTTTTCTAGCTCGAGTATAAACAATGGAACTTGAGTATCAATTTTTCTTAAAATTAATTCGCCAATTAAATTTATGTACGTTAATTTTAAAGAACTTAAATTGTGTTTAAGAAAATTATAATCTTTAGTCCTTTCCGCAAGCTGATCTCCAAAAAATAATAAATCTTCATCAGAAATTAAAGTCATGGTATTCCCAAATACATATAATTCAAACCATGTCCAAGATTCAATTGAAAATAGATAATCTACCAATACTTTTCTATCTTCTATATTTATTTCATAGTTTTGATCTAATGAATGAATCGCATTTTCAATAATAAATGACTGAATTCTTTGATATTGATCCGTCTCTTCACTCTGTAATACTTCAGTTAATAGATACTCTAATCCTTTAATATCCTGTTTCAAAAATAAAGTGGATATCTTCTTACCTAAAATAATATCTTTAGGTAATTCATAATTATTTAATTTATGGCCAAACTCTTCAAAAGTCATGTGAATTGATTCTATCGCTATTAATAATTTATCAGCACTTAACATTGTTTGCCCATTCTCAAATTTAGACAATTGTGCTATGCTTAATCCTTTTCTAGCAACATCCTTTTGTTTTAAGCCTCTGGCGATTCTTAGTTCCTTATATAATTCACCCAATTGAATTTTTCGATCTATATGCATAACTTATTATCCATTTCAGTCATTAGTAATTACGTTTATTTTACCAAATTAATAAAGGAAATTATATATTTTAAATTATTTTACTAAGAAAAAATCTCAGCCAGTACAAATGAAAAAAGAAAGGCCTTCAGGACCTTTCTTTCGAACATATTCAAACCGTTTTTCCTATAAAATTAGATTAATGTTTCTTCATAATAGAAATTATGCTATTTTTGAATCATTAGGAGTATATAGAAACTTTCCGCCGTGAGAAAAGTGCTTGAAACAAGTTTATTTCAAGCACTCGGGAGTTTTGAGACCTTAGGCTCAAAACTAAGTCATGGAACTTCGTAGAAGTTCGCTGACGTCCGTACTCACCTAAGGAAAGTTTCTAAATTATCTTTGTCATCAATCCGAAGAAAGGTCTTCAAGACCTTTCTTTTTAACATTCTAGTGAACTTTAGAAATCTTATCCACCAAGGTAGGCCTTGCGGACTTCTTCTGAGGCTAAGAGTTCTTTTCCTGTTCCGGAAAGAACGACTTTCCCTGTTTCCAAAACATAACCGCGGTCTGCGATAGCAAGAGCCTTGTTGGCATTTTGCTCGATCAAGAGAACCGTTGTCCCTTGTTTTTGGATATCTTGGATGATATCAAAGATTTCTTGGATAAAGATTGGAGCCAATCCCATAGAAGGTTCATCCAGAAGCAAGAGTTTTGGCGTCGACATAAGTGCACGACCCATTGCTAGCATTTGTTGTTCCCCACCAGATAGGGTTGCTGCATCTTGGTTCTTCCGTTCTTCCAAACGTGGGAAACGGGAGAAAACTTTCTTCAAGTTAGCTTGATTTTCTTCTCGATCTTTCTTCAAGAAAGCTCCCATCTCCAAGTTTTCCATAACAGTTAAGCCCGGAAAGACATGACGACCTTCTGGAACTTGAGAGAGTCCTGCTGCTACAATCTTTTGAGCCGGAACCTTTTGAATTTCCTGACCTAAAAACTCGATTTTCCCAGCACTTGGACGCACCAAACCTGAAATGGTACGAAGAATAGATGTTTTCCCAGCACCGTTAGCACCGATAAGAGAGACAACTTCCCCTTCGTTTACCTCGAAACTGACATCACGGACAGCCTGGATCATGCCATAGTGTACAGAAAGATTTTCAACTTTTAACATAGACATTAGGCTTCACCTCCTAGATAGGCTTCGATTACGCGTTTGTTGGTCTTGATTTCATCTGGCGTACCATGGGCAATCAAGCGACCGTATTCCAATACATAAATCCGTTCCGTTACTTCCATAACCAAGCTCATATCGTGCTCAATCAGCATGATCGTAATATTAAATTCTTTTTGAATGCGACGAATCAATTGGGTCAATTCTGCTGTTTCTTGAGGGTTCATCCCTGCAGCAGGTTCATCCAAGAAGAGGATTTTTGGCTCTGTAGCAAGGGCACGAACGATCTCCAAGTGACGTTGTTGTCCGTAAGCTAAGTTTTTGGCCAAGGTATCTGCTTCTTTTTCCAAACCAAAAATCGCTAACAATTCAAGGGCTTTCGCTTTCAAAGCTTCTTCATTCTTGTAATAGCTTGGCAAGCGGAAAAGACTCGCAAAGACATGTGGTTTGTGGTGATTAGCAAAGGCAATCAAGACATTGTCCAAAACGCTCAAATCTTTAAAGAGACGAATATTTTGGAAAGTCCGTCCCAGACCACCTGCAGCGATTTTATAAGGTGCTTTACCATTAAGTAGCTGACCATCTAAGGTAATGGTCCCTTCACTTGGTTCATATACCCCTGTTAGGAGGTTGAAGAGGGTTGTTTTACCGGCACCGTTGGGTCCGATCAAACCAACCAATTCCCCTTCATTGAGTTCCATGGTCACATCCCCAACGGCTGTCAAACCACCAAAGTTTTTTGTTAAATTTTTTACTTCAAGAAGTGCCATTAGTTAGCCTCCTTTTTTGAGAGTAGTTTTTTCAAGCTGAATTCCCATGTTCCAAGAAGACCACCTGGACGGAAGATCATCACGAGAATCAAAGCCAATGAGTAAATGATCATACGGACACTTGAGAAGTCTTGAAGCACCATGTTCAAGATACCCAAGACGATAGCTGCCACAACTGTTCCTGACATTGATCCCAAACCACCGAACACGACAATGATCAAGACATTAATGGTATTGGTGAAAGAGTAATCCTTAGGAACAACCGAGCCGATAAAGCCGGCTTGGAGAGATCCCGCAATCGCCGCTGTGATCGCACCAAATACAAAGGCAATGACTTTGACTTTGGTCGTATTGATCCCAACAGATTCTGCTGCGATTTCGTCTTCACGAACAGAAAGGGTAGAGCGTCCAATTGGACTGCGTAAGAAGTTAATCGTAAAGATCGTTGTAATGACAACAAAGAGGTAAACCAATTGCCAAGTTGTAAAGGCTGGCAAACCAAGGATCCCAGCAGCACCATTTGTTAGAGTACCCCCATTGACGATCAAGATCCGGATGATTTCAGAAACCCCAAGTGTCGCAATCGCGAGGTAGTCCCCTTTCAAACGAAGGGTTGGAACCCCAACGATCAAGGCAACGACACCAGCAATCAAAGCACCTAAAACCATCGCGCCAAAGAAAGCCCCATAGGTTGGTGATTTGGAACCAAGAATGGCTGCAGAGTAAGCACCAATCGCCATAAATCCGGCATGGCCGAGTGAGAATTGACCTGAGAAACCAACAATGAGGTTCAAGCCAACTGCAAGGATAATATTAATCCCGATTTGTTCTAAAATTTGGATATAGAAGAGGTTGAGCACACCCGCTGCAACCAAGACTTGGATCAAGGCAAAACCTGCGACCAAAAGACCAAGCCAGACTAAATTTACTTTTAAATTTTGTTTCATGGCTTACACCTTCTCTTTCACATTTTTACCGAGGATACCTGCTGGACGGATGAGCAAGATCACAATCAAGATGGCATACACAATGGCATCACGGAAGTCTGAAAGACCGATCGCTGTAGCGAAGGTTTCCAACAAACCGATAACAAATCCACCTAGGGCAGCACCTGGAATGATTCCGATTCCTCCAAGAACGGCTGCGACAAAGGCTTTGATCCCTGGTGTCATCCCCATCAAAGGCTCGATCGAGTTGTAATACAAACCAATCAAGACACCACCAGCACCCGCTAAGGCTGATCCCAAGGCAAAGGTAAAGCTAATGGTCCGATTGACATTAATCCCCATCAATTGAGCGGCATCACTATCCACAGATACAGCCCGCATGGCTTTCCCCATCTTTGTCTTTTGAATAATGAATTGAAGAGCGATCATCAAGAAAATAGACACTCCCAAGATCATCAACTGAATGTTGGAGATTGAAATAGGACCGACGTTGTAACGAACCGTTTCAATGACTTGCGGGAAGGAACGGGTATTGGCACCTACAAAGAAGACCATCCCATATTCGAGTAAGAAGGAAACCCCGATGGCTGTGATCAAGGCAGCAATCCGAGTCGAATGACGAAGCGGACGATAAGCCAGATATTCAATCACAACCCCTAAAATAGCTGTCCCGACCATAGCTAGAAGCAAGGCTACAAAGAAGTTCACTTTCCATGAGTTCAATAAGAAGTATCCCATAAAGGCACCTACCATGTAGACATCCCCGTGGGCAAAGTTGATCAATTTGATAATTCCATACACCATGGTATAACCAAGGGCCAAGAGTGCATAGACACTTCCCAAGATTAGACCGTTCACTAATTGCTGGAGCATTTGAACCATCCTTTCTAACAATAAAGAGCGAGGCCAGGAATTTTCATTCTCCCAGCCTCTTGTACAAACAACAAATGATAATTATGGTTTAACAGACTCAACAGATTTGACTTTACCATCTTTCAAGCCAATCATAAGAGCTGATTTAACCGGGTTGTGGTTCTTGTCGATTGACATTGTACCAGTCACACCTTCCAAGTCTTTCAACTTCGCAAGGTTGTCTTTCAATTCGACAGAGTTCTTCGCACCTTTAGATGCTTCTGCAACCATGTAAACTGAATCATAAGCCAAAGCTGCGAACATTGAAGGTTCTTCATTGTATTTCGCTTTGTAGGCTTCTACGAATTTCTTGGCTTTATCAGTCATTTCACCTTCAGTAGAGAATCCAGCTACGTAGTAGATATCTGTAGCTGCAGCAGGTGTTGCTTGTTCAACGAATTTAGCATCGCTAAATCCATCACCACCAATGATTGGTTGTTTGATTCCCATACCACGCGCTTGGTTTACGATCTTACCAGTTTCTGTGTAGTAACCTGGAAGAACAATCGCATCGAAGTCTTTATCTTTGATTTTTGTAAGGGCAGCTTGGAAGTCTGTATCCTTAGATTGGAAGGTTTCTGTTGCTACGATTTCACCTTTGTAAGATTTCTTGAAGGCTTCAGCAATCCCTTTCGCATAGTCAGATGAGTTATCATAGTAAAGAACAACTTTCTTCGCTTTCAAGTTATCAGTTGTGTATTTAGCAATGATTTGTCCTTGGAAGCTATCGATGAAGGTAGCACGGAAAAGGTAATCTTGACCTTTTGTCAAATCATCTTGAGTAGCTGATGGTGTTACCAATGGTACACCTGCTTTACCAGCATTGGCAACCGCTGCTGCAGTGGCACCTGAAGTTGCAGGTCCTACAAGAGCGTTCACTTTTGATTGAGTGACAAGGTTTGTAGTGACTGTAGCTGCTTCAGCTGTTTCAGATTTGTTATCTTTGTCTGTGACAACGATCTTCTTACCGTCAGCTCCACCCTTAGCGTTGATTTCATCAACAGCCAATTGAGCACCTTTTTGTTCGGCACTACCGTAGGCTGCTACTTCACCAGTTTTTTCAAAGTTAAAACCGACCTTCAATTCTTTGCCGATTTCGTTACCAGTTGTGTTTGAACCTGAAGTAGAAACTTCACCACAAGCTGCAAGAAGAGCGACACTTGCAATGGTTAAAAATGAAAGAGCAAATTTTTTCTTCATTTGTAATGATCTCCTTAAATGAATCTTAAATTAAATACATTAAGAATATACCGAATTATCTGACAATTGTCAATAAAAAAAGCGCAATCCATCAAATGATTGCGTTTTCTATCCTTCTGTGACCACAGATGGGGTCTCCAATCGCTCTAAACTACCCACAAAATCCGTATCCAAATCTTTGAGATAGCAAGGCAAGACCTTTTTAACATAACGTTCTTTTTTTAAATCTTCCATGACTTGGTCTGCCTTGTCACTATCCACATACAATTGGACATAGCGGCATTTCTTAGAATGGTACAAGACATCTCCGACAGATTGTAATTTTTTTCCGTCTCGATTGTAATACAACTTGACAATCAAGCCTGTTCTTTCTTGTTTCTCAAACATGGTCAATCCCTTTCTCGTTCTGTTACTAGTATATCAAATTTCAAGAAAAAGAACTACTCTTTTATGAGAGCAAAAAAGAGAGTGGGACAGAAAATGGTAATTCGTTAGAATTCGATTTCGTCGTCCCACCTCCGCACAGTTGAGTAGGGCTGTAAAAGCTGATGAAATCAGCGTAGTAGAGCCCACTCAACCACTGCGTTTTGCTCGACAATCCAAAAATAATTGAGAGGCTAGGACTTTTGTCCCAGCCTCTTGACGGACCTTCCCATAGGATGGTTTAGTCCAATTTATTATTGGCCATGATTTCATCAATAAAGCCATATTCAAGTGTTTCTTGCGCGCTCATCCAATTGTCACGTTCAGCATCAGCATGCACTTTTTCAATGGATTGACCTGAATTTTCCGCAAGGATTTTTTCCAAGTTATTCCGTGTTTTGAGCAAGTGTTCTGCTGCAATCGCCATATCGGTTTGTTGGGTACCACCACCAGTACCACCCATTGGTTGGTGAATCATATACTCGGCGTTTGGCAACATGAAGCGTTTGCCCTTCGCGCCGCTTGAAGCGATAATTGTTCCCATAGAAGCTGCCATCCCCATGACAATGGTTTGGACATCTGACTTGATAAAGTTCATGGTATCTACAATGGCTAGACCTGCCGAGACAGAGCCACCTGGTGTATTGATATACATATAGATATCTTTTGTATTATCTTGGGCATCCAAGAAGAGCAATTGAGCGATAATGGAGTTAGCCATTTGGTCCTCAACTGGTCCTGTTACCATGATAATTCGATCTTTCAACAGACGGGAATAAATATCGTAAGAACGTTCTCCACGACTGGTTTGTTCAATAACTACTGGAATCATCTATTCTTCTCCTTTAGTATCCATTCATTTTCACAATTCGTGAGGTTCAAAGTATATGTGCTATTATAAACCAATGGTCAAAAAAGGTCAAATCTTAAGCACCTTTCGGACGAATCATGAATGGTTTCTTATTTGGTACCGAATAAACGGTCACCCGCATCTCCAAGACCAGGAACAATGTAGCCATGTTCATTCAAATGATCATCGAGGGCTGCTGTAAAGATATCAACATCTGGGTGAGCTTCTTGAAGAGCTTTCACCCCTTCTGGCGCCGATACCAGGCAGACAAATTTGATATGGCTAGCGCCACGTTTTTTCAAGGAATCAATCGCTAGAATAGCGGATCCACCCGTAGCAAGCATCGGGTCTACTACAAAGATACGACGTTGATCAATATCTTCTGGCAATTTCACCAAGTATTCAACTGGTTTCAAGGTTTCTTCATCACGGTACATCCCGATATGGCCAACCTTAGCAGCTGGTACCAAACTCAAGAGACCATCGACCATCCCAATCCCTGCACGAAGAATTGGGACAATAGCCAATTTCTTCCCTGCGATTTGCTTTTGAACGGTTTTAGTAATAGGAGTTTCAATTTCAACATCTTCAAGAGGCAATTCACGCAACACTTCGTAGCCCATCAACATAGCAATTTCATCTACCAATTCACGAAAGGCCTTCGTAGAGGTATCCGTGCGGCGGAGAATAGACAATTTGTGTTGAATCAGTGGATGTGTAATAACTTCTAATTTTCCCATTTTGAGATCCTTCTTTCTAAGCTGTTATTTTTCAAAAAAGAACTATGATAAAAGTGGAGTCAAGCTCTACTCTTTCTTTCAGTCCCTCTTTGATACTCACAGCACATGGAAATCTTCATTTCCAACTTTACATTCTTCTTATTATACCAAATTTTACAAAAAAAAGAGAGCCCTTACACTTAATTTTTTAAGTTCGGACTCACTCTTTCTATCAATCAATTACAACCATTCTTTGTACTTCTTAATATAGATACGTTTGACAACCGTCACACTAAGCATATAGAGGACGATAATCGCAAACAATAGAACAAAGTACAATCCATTTAGTTGGCTCAACTTCAAGATAGAAGCCAAAGGACTATATGGAAGGGAGGTTACAAAGAAGGCTGCTGCTAGAGTCGTCACCACGACTGAGAAGGCTGGACGACTTTGGATAAATGGAAGTTTTGGTGAACGCAACATATGAATAACCATGGTTTGAGACCACATAGATTCAATAAACCATCCAGTTTGGAACACCATGATAAAGGCTGCTGCATCTGCTGCTCCATGGTTGTAGCCATGACCTAAAATCATTGGGACAACAAGGAAATAAAGAAGCATGTAGGTAATAATATCAAATACAGATGAAATTGGACCAATCCAGGCCATAAAGCGCATGATGGAGTTTGCTTCCCAGATACGAGGTTTCTTGAGGAATTCCTTGTCGACATTGTCAAAAGGAAGGGCGATACAAGAAAGATCATAGATAAGATTGAGCACAATCAAATGAACAGGAGCCATTGGAAGGAAGGGCAAAAAGATGCTGGCAAAGAGAAGAGAAAAGATATTCCCGAAGTTAGAAGAGACCGTCATCTTGATATACTTGGTCATATTGGCATAGACCTTGCGGCCTTCAACCAAACCTTTTTCAAGGACCATCAAGTCCTTATCTAGAAGGATGACATCTGCTGTTTCCTTGGCAATATCCACAGCGGTGTCCACAGAGATCCCGACATCTGACACCTTCATAGATGGAGCATCGTTGATCCCATCTCCCATGTAACCAACCTTGTGGCCATTGTTCTTGAGGCAGACGATGATCCGCGCTTTTTGATCTGGTGATAATTTGGCAAAGACCGTTGTTGTTTCCACAACTTGTGCTAACTCTTGGTCAGTCATCGTATCGATTTCGCTTCCCAAAAGAATCCGCTCTACATCTAGCCCTACTTTTTCACAGACAGCTTGGGTTACCTTTTCATTGTCCCCAGTTAAGATCTTGGTGGTTACGCCATATTCTGCAAGAGCTTTGATAGCGGGAGCTGCAGAAGGTTTTGGTGGATCAAGAAAGGCAAGGTAACCGGTTAGGATCATGTCTCGTTCATCTTCAACACTAAAGATGTCATTTTCGTCCAAGTCGGTTTTGTAGCTGACTCCCAAAACACGAAGACCTTGTTCATTTAATTGAGCAACTTCAGCGAGGACCTCTTGACGGACTTCATCTGTCAGGCGTTTAATCTCTCCCTTATACTCAACATAAGTCGATACAGAAAGCATTTCTTCCAAGGCACCCTTGGTCACCATGCTGACCACACCGTCTTCGTCTTTGACAATGACACTCATGCGACGACGTTCAAAATCAAAGGGTAATTCATCAATCTTATGGAAAGTTTGATCCAGATCGCGAACAATCTCATGTTTCTTGGCTTCTTTCTGGGTCCGATTGATAATCGCCCGGTCCATCAAATTTTTTAGCCCGGTTTGGAAATAGGAATTCAAGTAAGCCCGGCGAAGGACTGATAGATCCAAATCGCCATGAATATCAAGCGGATACTCCAAAACGATTTCATCTTGGGTCAAAGTACCTGTCTTATCAGTACACAAAATATCGATGGCGCCGAGGTCTTGGATGGCATTGAGTTTTTTGATAACGACTTTTTCCTTGGCCATGATGATGGAGCCCTTAGCAAGACTCGCTGTAATAATCATCGGCAACATTTCAGGAGTCAAACCAACCCCAACGCTGAGGGCAAAGACACCCGCTTCTAACCAGTCACCATCTGTTAGGCCATTGATCACAAAGACAACGGGCACCATCACTAACATGAGCCGAATCAAGAGCCAAGAGATGGTATTCATTTCTCTCTCAAATGAGGTTGGTTCGTCATAGGTGTTGATGGTTTGCTCAATGGCGCCCATCATGGTTTCATCCCCCACGACCAAGACCAAGGCTGTCGCCCGTCCAGAAATGACATTGGTTCCCATGAAGGCCAAGCTTTCACTCTCCAAGAGACTGTCTAGATTTTGACTGGCGGCTTTTCTGAGACAAACCTTTTCAACAGCATCACTTTCCCCTGTGAGGCCAGATTGTTGGACAAAGAAGTCACGGGAATCAATCAAGACCACATCTGCTGGAATCATATCGCCGGCACTTAGTTTGATCACATCTCCTACGACGATTTCATCGATCGGAATTTCTTGTTCCGCTCCATCACGCAGAACGGTCGCTGTATTGACAATCATACGTGATAAGTTGCTAGCTGCTTTGTCGCTCCGCAATTCTTGAATGAAGCGGATACCACCAGAGATCAGGACCAAGGTCACAATGATGATGGAGGTCGTTGGATCCTGTTCACCTGGTTTTGCTAGCCAGACATTAGTGATGAAGGAAACCAGCGCAATGACCAACAAAATCACTGTAAAAGGATTGATGATCGATTCATAGATCTTTTTGATCATAGAATCTTCTTGACCTTTTGTGATGACATTTTCGCCATAAATATCGCGGTTTTCTTCTACTTGATCGTCAACTAAACCAAGGGCACTGGTTTTGTAGGTGGCAAAGGTGCTTTCAAGTGGTTCTTGAAGAGCAGCAATGAGTCTTTCTTTATTTGTTTGCATTGGTATCTCCTTTTTCAATCAGGAGCCAATCACTTTTAGAGTCCCTACGACACAAATCAGCGATTGGCTGGTTCGGTGCGGTTCGGGATGATCATCGATTTGTATCATAGCTCTCTCCTTTCTCTTTTCTTGGTAAGTCATAAAAAAGAGTCCTACCCTCGATCGGTAGGACTCATGAAACTCGTCATTTATTTTTCAATCAAAACTCTCAAAAAACTGACCGTCCAAGCTTTAGCTCCGCAAGGCAATGAAATGAGCTTAGTCTTGACCTTTGCGATCAGGACTGTTGACCAACGAGTAGTGTCTCCACTGCTTTGCGGTAGTCATCCGTATCCTTGTGGTAGCCTCACCTACCGTATTTCGAGTTTATTGTACTCCTTCACTTACAGAAAGTCAACACTTATTTGTGAAAAGTTTCCACCAAGCGTTTGGTGATTTCTTCAATGAGGGTGAATGGAGCTGCCACATTGAGGCGGGCATGCAAGTTTCCTTCTTTTCCAAAATCTGTTCCACGGTTCAAAATCAATTTGGCTTGGTCATGAATTTTAGCATGCAGCTCATCATCGCTATAAGGATAGGCTGAAAAGTCCAACCAAAGAAGATAGGTGCCTTGGGGTTTCATGACACGAATTTTGGTCTTTTCATGCAATTCATCAACCACATAGTCAATGTGTTTTTCAAAGACTTGCTTGAGTTCTGTCAACCAAGGTTTACCATGGCGATAAGCCGCTTCTGTTGCAATATAGCCCAAGCCTGAAATTTCATGTTGATTATTGGCCAATTGCCGTTGTTTAAAAGCCGTACGAAGCTTTGGATTTTCAATGACCACATAGGAATTTTTTGTTCCTGCAATATTAAAAGTCTTGGTTGCACTGGTTAAGATCAAGCCGAAATCTTTAAAGCTTGGATCAACCGTGTTAAAGCTGATATGACGGTGGCCAAACAAGGCCAAATCTTGGTGGATCTCATCTGAAACGAGAAGGACACCATGTTTTTGACAGAGGTGGCCGATTTTTTCCAAGACTTCACGATCCCATACACGGCCTCCAGGATTGTGCGGGTTACACAAAACATAGAGTTTCACCTCTTGCTCCACAATATCTTTTTCCAGCTGATCAAAATCAATTTGGAAAAGACCATCCTTTTCAACTAATGAATTTTCGATCAATTTTCGACGATTGAGTTTGACACTTCGTGCAAATGGAGGATAGACCGGCGTATTGATTAAGACAGCATCCCCTTCCTTAGTAAAGGCTTGAATAGCTGTTGAAATGGCTGGAACAACACCTTCGATAAAGACGATCGCTTCTTTGTCAAAGGAATAGCCGTGCTCTTCTTTTTCCCAATCAAGGATAGACTGGTAGAGGCTATCTGAGGCATAGGTGTAGCCGTAGACCATTTGGTCTGCATAGCCGATCACAGCTTCTCGTACTTCTGGAATGACATTAAAATCCATGTCCGCGATCCAAGCAGGAATGATTTCTGGATCTGTCTCTGTTTCTTTCCACTTGTAGGTATGGTGGGTCAAGCGATTCGGTAAAGTCGTGAAATCATATTTGGTCATCTTAAGCCTCCAATGCTTGTTTCAAATCTTCAATCAAATCATCCGCATCTTCGATTCCGATGGACAACCGAAGAAGATCATCTGTCAAACCATATGAATGGCGAACTTCTGCAGGAATGTCCGCATGAGTTTGAGTGGTAGGATAAGTGATCAAACTTTCAACTCCGCCAAGGCTTTCTGCAAAGGTAAAGACTTGAAGGGAATTCAACAAGTTAGGAATTTTTTTCTCATCTTGAATTTTAAAGGAGACCATTCCACCTTTTCCAGTGTAGAGGACTTCTTTGACCTGAGGGGAGGTTTTCAAAAACTCGACCACCTTGCGAGCATTCTCTGTAGAGCGCTCCATCCGGATAGAGAGCGTCTTGAGACCACGGATCAGCAGATAGCTGTCAAATGGGGAAAGAACAGCACCTGTCGTGTTCAAGTTGTAAAAGAGTTTGTCATACAAGTCTGCCTCATTTGTCACGACAACACCAGCCAAGACATCGTTGTGACCAGCTAGGTACTTGGTTGCTGAATGAAGAACAATATCCGCTCCCTCTTCAATTGGGCGTTGATAGATAGGGCTATAGAAAGTATTGTCCACCACGACTTTGGCACCTTTTGCATGGGCCAATTTAGCTAAATGAGCAATATCAAATTCCAACATCAATGGATTTGTTGGTGTTTCAATATAGAGGACATCCACCGGATCATTATCTAGATGGTGGATCAGTTCTTCTTCTGTATTGGCATAGGTGAAAGAGAAACGACCCTCTTGCTCTTGTTGGTTAAACCAACGGAAAGAACCTCCATAAAGGTCACGAACGGCTAAGACTTTTGAACCAACTGGGAAAATGCTAAAAGCAAGCACGATGGCTGACATTCCAGAGCTTGTCGCCAAAGCATAGTCTGCACTTTCGATAGCTGCCAAAGTCTTCTCAGCTGTTGCGCGTGTTGGATTTTTCGTACGGGTATAGTCAAAACCTGTAGACTGACCAAATTCTGAGTGTTGGTAAGTCGTAGAGAAATGCAAAGGAGTCGTTAAAGCTCCCGTTGCTTTATCCGACTTGATTCCTGCCTGTGCCAAGATAGTATTGATATTGCGTTTTTTACTCATATTGCCCTCCGATAAACATTCAATCTAACTGATTACTATTTTATCACTATTATGAGGAGAGCGGTTTTCCCATTTTCAAGACCTAGCTATAGTTTCAAACTATAAGAAAAGAGAGTGGGACAGAAATCGTTAATTCGTTAGAATTCGATTTCGTCGTCCCACCTCCGCACAGTTGAGTAGGGCTGTAAAAGCTGATGAAATCAGCGTAGTAGAGCCCACTCAACCACTGCGTCTTGCTCGACAATCCAAAAATAATTGAGAGGCTAGGACTTCTATCCCAGCCTCTCAGGTTTATTTAATCCGGAATTTTTGTCTGAGACGTGCAGCTTGACCTCCGATAAAGCGGTCAAAATACCGTAGCCATAATCCTAAGGCTCCATAGATAACAACTCCTAATCCGCCAATGACGATGATATAAATCATGCTCGATACACGGCCATTTGGTGGGAAAATCCAGCCCAAAATCAAGCCAGCGATCAAGACTCCAAGTAGCATCACCATAGTCAGGATAGAACCAAGCAAGGTCCGCTTGAAGACGATGGTGCGATTAAACTGAGTGATGGTTTGGATCTCTCGATACATGAGAACGATTGGCACCATTAAGGCAATGGTCGTTGACAAAAGTGGTCCATAAGAACGAAAGACCAAAATAAATGGAATTTGTAGGACCAATTTCACCACTACACCATAAAGGAAGTAGCGAATGGCCTTGCGATTTTGAAAGAGAGCTTGAATCATTGGCGATAAGACCGTGTAAAGACCGAGAATTACGGTCTGCAACATCGCTACGATGAAGAGTCCTAAGGCCAAGCCATCTGGTTGCCCATAGAAAACCGTATAAAGTGGTTTTGCGACTGCTACTGCACCAAAGGTGGCTGGAAGTAAGAAAGCTAGCAACATGGTCAAGTTATCCTGTACGAGCTTCCCAGCCGCTTTTAGGTCCCCCTTCACATAATTCTCTGTCAAAAGAGGAATCCCGACTCCCCCAATCGAAGTCGCTACCGCAATCAAGATCATGGTGATTTTGTTTGGATTAGCAGAGAAATAACTAAACATGACCAAGAGCTGCTTTTGACTATAATCTGTGAACCAAGACATGACATTGATAAAGGTCATCTGGTCAACAATTTGGAAGAGCTGAATCGCGGAACCTGTGATGATAAAAGGAATAGCCTCACGAATCGTATCGATCAAGAGAGCCCGAGTATCAATCCCTTCACTTCCCTCTTGCTTTTTAAAAATAGAAGAGAGCAAGCCTGTCTTTGCAAGGTAATAAAAGAGCACCAGAAGGCTCGCTCCCATACCGATAAAGGCCGCAAAGGTCGACTGCGTCACAGCCTGCACGTAATCACCTGAGCCAATCTTCATAATGAAGAAGGTCGTGAGCAACATCCAGATGACCCGGATGACTTGTTCAGCGATCTGGCTAATGGCGTAAGGCTTCATGTTGTTAAAACCTTGGAAAAATCCCCGAATGACACTCATCGAAGGAAAGATCAAGACAGCCCAAGAAAGGCTCTGCATGATCGGAATCAACTCTTTTCCCCCACCTGAAAGACTCGCAAAGACAGGAGACAAAAGATACATGAGAATGGCAAATCCAAGGCCTAGAATTCCCATAAATTTCAAGAAGCCCCGAATCAAAGCAAAGCTATGATCGGCTTGGTCCCGGGTATTGTATTTGGCTACTTGCTTAGCAACAGCTACGGGTACTCCGGCTGTCGAAATCAAAAGAAACCAAGCATAGATATTGTAGCCCATTGTAAAAAGACCATTGGCTTGTGGCCCATATTTCCCCATCCAAATATACCAAGGAATAATATAAGCGGCTCCTAGCAAACGGCTGATAAAGTTGCTGGCTGTCATCCAGGCAGTCCCGCGTAGCATCTGGGCTTGCTGGTCATTTTGTTCGTGACTCATTGGTGTCCTCTTTCGTTTCTTCTTCTCTTCATTATAAACTTTTCCATGACACTTGTAAAATAGGGACTTTAGGTTTACAATAGTTTTATGATTACAATTGAACAAACCCTCAACATTTTAAAACATGACCAAAATTTCCGAGAAGTTCTAGTAAATGGTGAATACTACTACCATCTAGAAGGAACAAGTTTTGATGCTATTAGCTATGATAGCCGTAAGGTTTCTGCTAGCACCCTCTTTTTTGTCAAAGGGGCCAACTTCAAAAAAGAATACCTGGAACAGGCTATTTCTAATGGACTCGGCTTTTATGTCTCTGAAAAAGATTATGAAGTTGGTATTCCTGCCATCCTCGTCAATGATATCAAACAGGCCATGAGCTTAATCGCCATGGAGTTTTATGGACACCCTGAGAAACAATTAAAACTATTGGCCTTCACAGGGACTAAGGGAAAGACAACAGCGGCCTACTTTGCTTACCATATTTTGGAACAAAGTCACCGACCAGCTATGCTGTCTACCATGAATACGACACTGGATGGTAAGAACTTCTTTAAATCGACCCTGACAACGCCAGAGAGCTTGGATCTTTTTTCCATGATGGCTGAGGCAGTAGCCAATGATCGGACCCACCTCATTATGGAAGTTTCCAGTCAAGCTTATCTAGTGAAACGGGTTTACGGTCTGACCTTTGACGTTGGTGTTTTTCTCAACATCAGTCCAGACCATATTGGACCGATTGAACACCCAACTTTTGAGGATTATTTCTACCACAAACGTCTCCTCATGAAGAACAGCCAAGCCGTTGTCATCAATAGTGATATGGATCATTTCCAAGTTTTAGCGGACCAAGTCGCAAACCAAGACCACGATTTTTATGGAAGCCAGTCTGAGAATCAAATTGAAACCTCCAAAGCTTTCAGCTTCTCAGCCACTGGTAAATTAGCTGGAAACTATGATATCCAACTGATTGGACATTTCAACCAAGAAAATGCTGTAGCAGCGGGTCTTGCCTGTCTTCGTCTAGGTGCGAGCCTCGAGGATATCCAAAAAGGGATTGCTAAGACGCGCGTTCCTGGCCGAATGGAAGTCTTGACTCAGAAAAATGGCGCTAAGGTTTTCATCGACTATGCCCATAATGGAGATAGCTTGAAAAAACTGCTCTCAGTAGTTGAAACCCATCAAACGGGGACCATTTCACTGGTCCTTGGATCAACCGGTAATAAGGGAGAAAGCCGCCGCAAAGACTTTGGCTTACTCTTAGAAGACCATCCTGAGATCCAAGTCTTCCTCACAGCGGATGATCCCAACTATGAAGATCCTTTGGCTATCGCTGAAGAGATTAGTAGTTATATCACGCGACCTGTCGAAAAAATCGCAGATCGCGAACAAGCCATTCAAGTGGCTATGGCAATGACTAGCAAGCCTGAAGATGCCGTCATTATCGCCGGAAAAGGAGCTGACTGCTACCAAATCGTCAATGGCGTAAAAGAAGAATATCCAGGCGATGCCGCCATCGCTGAACGTTATTTATAATCAAACGAAAGAAGGCTAGGAAGTTTTCCTAGCCTTGTTTATTATTTGATAAACATCAGTCTTTCCTTGTCCAAGTCCACTGCTAATTCATATTTGCCTTCAGCATTTTTGCGGATATAGCCTAAGACTTCTAAACTATCAACAAAGATGTCTCTGCGCTTTTGCTGGACTTCTTCTTTTTTGAGGAACTTGAGCAAAAAGCTGGTCATATACTTGAGAGCATACTCGGGATTCACATCGCCCAAAATAGCATAGAGTTTCTCTTGCTCCTCCGTCAAAGGATATTGGTGTTTCACCTTGTAGAAGTAATTGGAAAGAGTCTGTGCATGTCGTTCGAAGTCAGTCTCCTCTATGAGAATTGCTGCATTAGTCGTGTTGCGAAGTTCTGTTTGGAAGACCTTGGCTTTTAATTCTTGATAAACTGCACTGTCCTCTCGAACAAAGACCTCTTGATCCAGTTCAACTCGATCAGCTGACTCTAAGAAAGGCAAATTGAGAGTGTAGCGTTTATTTTCTCGAAGGATGAAGCCCTCTTTGATATACTCCTCCATCAGCTTATCCACTGGTTGATCTGGAAATTGGGCCTTGATTTGCCGCAGGATCACATCATCCTGCTGGTCCAGATAGTTGATCAAGTCCTTGAAAAATGGCTGACGTGTCAAACGTGTGGGATTAATGATCTGAATCATCCAAATACCTTTCTTTAAACTGTAGACGGGGAGACTGGGCTAACTGACTCGGGTTGGTTCCGGGCTGATCTAGAGGAACGGCTAAGCCAAGTTCCTTGTAGTAGTCCAGCCAGAACGGACTAATCTCCTCTTCCTCATCTCCAAACTTCATGGGAATGGTCTCAAAAACAGGGAGTAGTTCAGCGATGAACTGGGAACAATAGAAACCATCTCCATCTGGGTAAAAGGACGCATTGTAGGGTGCCCCTAAGAGACTCTCTGCTCGCTTTTTGACCTCTGCACCATCAATCTGCTCATAGTGATAAAGGTCATAGACTTTTCCAGCTTCAAAGAATTCCTCAGGAGACTGAGCAAGGACACCACCTTCTACCGTGGCATGATAGACCTGTCCGTCCAAAAAGATGGCCACATGGCTATAGTGACCAGTAGATTCCTGGATGGCCTGTCCTATATCCGAATCATCTTTCACAAAAATCAAATCACCATTTTCTAACATACTTCTCTCCTAGCAAAAAAGGAGCCGAAACTCCTTTGTAACAATGGGCTTCCCCATCTATGATTATGCATTAAAGCTTTCAGTCAATTGTGGTACCACTTGTTTCTTACGTGAAACAGCACCTGGAAGGAAAGCGTGGTTGTTTTCAAGTTTGAAGTTAAAAGCTGCCTCTACCTTGTCCATATTAGCACCAAGAGCCAAAATTTCTGAGTTTGAGTTGACGATGTCTGTAATCATCAAGACAAAGTCAGAGTAGCCGTTAGCGGCATTTGCGGCTTGGATGGCTGCTTCGATTTCAGCTTGGCGGTCCAAGACTTCAGCAATATCAACTGTGTTCACTTGAGCCACACGAACATTGTTTCCGTTGAGTTCAAATGTCTTGGCATCGATATCAATCAATTCTTCAGCAGATTTGCTTGCCAAGTTTGTACCAGCCTTGAGCATGGCAAGACCGTATTCTTCCAAGTTGACACCAGCCAATTCAGCCAATTCAGGAGCAATGACTTTATCTGATGGGTGAGTGGTTGGAGATTTCAAAAGAAGAGTATCTGAAATCAAACCTGATAGCATCAAACCTGCGATTTCTTTTGGAACAGCTACACCATGTTCTTTGAACATGCGGTAAACGATAGATGATGCGGATCCAACCGGTTCCAAACGCATGTAAAGTGGGCTTGCAGTTTCAAAGTTAGCCACACGGTGGTGATCCACTACACCGTAAACTTCTACTTCAGCGATATCTGAAACAGATTGTTGGAATTCGTTGTGGTCTGTCAAGATGACTTGCTCTGCACCTTCTGCTTTAGCAGATGTGATAACGCGTGGTGCTTCCACACCAAAATAATCCAATACGAAAGCTGTTTCTTCATTTGGAGTTCCAAGAGCCACTGCTTCTGTATCCAAACCGTAAGCTTCTTTTGCAAGATAAGCAAAGGCTACAGATGAACCGATAGCATCTGAGTCAGGATTTTGGTGACCAAAAACGAGAATTTTTGACATGTTTCTACCTCTTTATTTCATTTATAGATTCACTCTATTTTAGCACGTTTTGCTATTTAAAGAAAGGGAATAGTTGTGCATTTCAATAGAAAAGACAGCTGGAAGGCCCATCTGTCTATACTTTTTATCCTTTGACCCGTTTCAGGTAATCTTGGTAACTTTCTGTTTCCATCAAATCTTTTGCATTTTGGACCCGTTCTTTTGTCGGTGGTTTCACACCTTCCAACTTGTACGGAATGCCCAATTCACGCCATTTGAATTCCCCCATAGTATGGTAAGGAAGGATCTCAAATTTATCAACATTTTTAAGGGTTTTAACAAATTTTCCAAGTTCGATCAGGTCGTCATCTCGGTCTGTCAAACCTGGGACCAAAACGTGACGAATCCAGACTGGTTTTCCAATATCAGATAAGTACTTGGCACAAGCTAAAATTGTTTTATTGGTATGGCTGGTCACAATTTTGTGTCGTTCATCATTGATTTCCTTGATATCCAGAAGCACCAAGTCTGTCACCGCCATCAAGCGGTCGAATTTTTCCAAATAACGAGGTGTATTCCGGAAAGGAAGGGCACAGGTATCCAAGGTACAATGAATGCCCAACTCTTGAGCCTTGGTGAAGAGGGCGATCAAGAAGTCAATCTGCAAGAGGGCTTCTCCTCCACTGACAGTGATTCCCCCTTTTTGGCCCCAAAATCCACGATAACGGAGGGCTTCTTCTAGGACATCATCCACTGTCCGTTCACGGGACTTGTTGGTTTCCATTGCCCAAGTATCTGGATTGTGGCAGTATTGACACCGCATTTGACACCCTTGAAGGAAGACAATAAAGCGGATCCCAGGCCCGTCTACTGCCCCAAAACTTTCTGTTGAGTGTACCATTCCTGTTACTTTTCCATAATCAACTGTTTCATTTTCCATTGAGGAACCTCTTCTCTTGAAAACGTTTTATGATTTTATTATAACACGATTCCATCTATTTTAAAGAGTTTAAGCTTCTTTTTGAAAAGAAACTGTTCTTTTCAGTAGTTTTCATTGTCCTAGTACAGTTTCCAATATGGGACTATCTGTCCTGTATTTTAGGAGAAAAAAAGGAGCCAGCGACTCCTTTTTTAGATCTTTCTTATGAAACACGTTAGTGAGTCGTCTTTTTCTTCTTGTACCAGACAAGACTCATCGTAGCTACTGTCACTCCAAAAAGAGCTAGATAGCTTGTTTCTTGTCCGGTAGATGGAAGGATTTTCCGTTTACCTGGTGTCTTGGTTTCTGTTGCTGCCTCTTCCTTGTCATCTTGCTTCTCATCTTGCTTCTCATCTTCGTTCTTGCCCTTCTCTTTGCTTTCAGATGTTGAACTCTTTTGTTCATTGGCTTGAGCTTGATGAGGGACTAGTTGAGATCCTGTATTCGATGAAGAAGGGCTGGTTTGATCCGTTGCTTGTCCTGTATTTCCTTGTTGATCATCTGTCGGCGTTCCTGGAGTTTGTGCTCCACTAAAGTCGATTTGGACCAAGACAGGATCATGGTCTGATGCACGACCGTGTTCCTTCATAAAGGAAGCATTGATATGGACTGGTTCAAACCTTGCTTTAGCTGCCATGTTGTTTGAGATAAAAATGTTATCCAAAACTTGATTGCTTCCACGGTAGAAATAAGAATAGCGATCGCCTGCATCATGTTGGGCCATTAAGTTGGTTAGTTCGTTGCCCGCAAGGATCTGTGCCGTAGTTGAGAAATCGTAGTCATTAAAATCACCCGTCAAAACAAAGGTGGTCTTAGGATTTTGCTTCAAGCCTTCTTGAACGAATTGATGGATGACACTGGCTTGTGCTTCACGAGTTGGCAAGGTATGTTCCACTGCTGGTTGACTTGCACCATAAATAGCATCATCTCCGATTTTTGATTTCAAGTGATTGGCAATCACCACAACTGGTTGACCTTTGAATTCAAACTCAACAGCCAAAGACTTGCGAGTATGATCAAACGATGGGTCATTAGGGGCAATCCGAGCTGGATTTTTAACCAGGTGTCCCTTGTCAAATTGTGCTGCCTCGTTGCTCGTTGCTGCCTCTTTTTTGGCTAAGCTCACGCGTTCTGGATTGTAGAGGATTCCCAAACGAATATTGGAACCAGGCTTTCCTCCGTCAGCGCCATCTACTGGAGCAACCTCCGTATACTCATAGCTCTTGCCACCCAATTCCTTGATCCGATTGGCTAGTTTGCGTCCACTTTCAACACCACTGGTCGTTCCGTCATCCACACTACCATTATTGTCCTGCACTTCAATCAAAGTGATGATGTCAGGATTGTGAATTTCATGGATAAAGGAATTGGCAATCAGCGTCACCTTATCCTCTGGGGTTTCATTTTTGGCATTGTTGGCCGAGAAATTTTCAATATTGTAGGAAGCGATGGTCAGCTTATCCTCACTTGGTTGGGTTAGAGCTGCTTGACGCTGCAAGCCACCGTCTTGGACTGTCAACTGTTGAGTGGTCTCTAACTTATAAAAGCTATTCCGATACGTTACCACTCCTGTCACATCTTCTGCAAAGTAATCCTTAGCTTTTGCGACAAACTGATTGCCAATATAAATCGGGATCGTCGCTGTATTTTGCGCATGTGGCCGTAGATTCAGACCTCCAATATTGTTTAAAGGAAGGCCTGTAAAATCTTCTCCCAAGACATAGATATCTCCTTTGTACTGGGGACCAAGGACATGCGGTTTCTTCACTACTGTGAGCATTCCTTCCAGGCTTTCCCAATAATCGAGGGCATCGGTTTCTGGAGCATAAGCAGTCGGATTAGGCTTCACCTCTGCTGGCATGCCCGCAGTGATATTCACAGCTTCTGGAAGAGGGGCTGTCCCATCTTTTGTGATCCAAGCATCGACTAGCATGGTCACCGTTAAACTATTCGTCGGTTCCTTAAAGGTCTTCCCAGCTCCCAAGGTAACCTCTTCCATATAACCTTCCTTGACGGTACCGGTGATTTTAACCTTATCGCCGACTTTCACCTTGTATTTGGAAACAACATAAATCCCATCTGAAGTCCGACTATTGCCATCCGATTCAATATCTTGGGCATAAAAACCATAGCGGTCTGTTTTGGTCACCACCGCATTTTTGATGGCTAACTTTTGACCTTCCAGTGGAGAGCGTTGCGATTCCCCTTGAATGTCCCCGATCTTAACCGTTTTCTCCTCAGTAGCGTCTGAGGAACTGCTAGATGTCTCTTCTTTATCACTCGAAGCTCTCGTCGTAGCGTCTGTAGTTGTTGTTGTAGCAGAAGTCGAACTATTTGTCGAGCTTTCCTCGCTGCTAGTGTTCGTCACAAGCGCTGGCTCTGAAGTCGAAGCTGTGGTCTCGTCTGCAACTACCGTGAGGGCACTGCTAAAGACCCCCAACTGACTAGCCAATAAGGTGGCTACTCCCAGTAGGCGAATCTTTTTACCGTTTTTTCTCATGCGTTTCTCCATCCCTAAAAAGTTTTCCTCTTTTATTATAAGGGAAGAACTTTGCATTTTCAAGCGCTTTCAAAAATATTTTTCAAAAAGAAAAACACTTCGACCCAAAAAGATCGAAGTGTGAAATACTTAAACTAAAATCGCCAGTGTCTGATATGGTTTCAGAATTACTTTTTCAGAAAGCTCTACCTTCTCATAGTTGGACAAGAGCACGCGCCCTGCTTGGTAGTCTTTTGGAATCGCTACTTCGACTTCACTTCCATAGAAATGATTGAGTACCAAGAGTTTTTGACCGTCTAAGTGGCGTTCAAAAGCGTAGACTTCTTGACTATCTTCCAGTGCTGGCAGGTAGCTGCCTTCTGAAATGATGGGCATTTCTTTTCGCAAGCGAATCAATTCTTTATAGAAGGTAAAAATTGGGCCATCCATTTCCTTTTCAACGTTGAAGTCTTTATAGGACTTCCCAACTTTCAACCATGGCGTCCCTGTTGAAAAACCGGCATTTAGAGAAGCATCCCATTGCATGGGCGTACGTGAATTATCACGTGACTTAGCTTGGATAATCTTGAAGGCTTGCTCAGGTGACTTGCCTTGGTCCAAGAGCATTTGGTAAGCATTGATGGACTCCACATCCACGTAATCTGCCATCGAATCATAGTCTGGATCTATCATGCCGATTTCTTCTCCCATGTAGATATAAGGGGTACCACGTGACAAGTGAAGGCTAGCTGCGAGCATGGTCGCTCCTTCATTGCGGAAGTTCTTGATATCTACAAAGCGATTCAAGGCACGAGGTTGGTCATGGTTATTCCAGAAGAGGGCACTCCAACCATCTCGTTCACTCATTTCCTTGCCCCAAGTATGATAGAGACGCTTGAGCTCTTCAAAATCAAAGGGAGCAATGGTCCATTTTTGACCATCTTCATAGTCGACTTTCAGATGATGGAAGTTAATAGCCATAGACAACTCGTGGCGCTCCGGTGCTGAATAGAGAACACAGTTGTCAATGGTTGTCGAAGACATCTCTCCAACGGTCATAAAGCTATCATCAGAACCAAAGGTCGCTTCATTCATCATACGAAGATAGTCATGCACAATGGGTTTATCCGTATAAGCTGGCTTCCCTTCATTTTCAGGGCAATCCACCAAGACCTCATCTTTCCCAATCAAATTGATTACATCGAAACGAAAGCCTTTGACGCCCTTGTCCCGCCAGAAGTTGACCACCTTGAACAACTCCTTGCGGACATTGGGATTGCGCCAATTGAGGTCTGCCTGCGTCACGTCAAAGAGGTAAAGGTAATATTTCCCCGTATCTCCAATAGAAGAAGACTTGAAATTGCAGATTGGCTATGCTAAAAAAGAAATTTTGATTTCACCAATCGATAATCGCGACAAAATCTTACTGGATCTTGGAAAAGACCAACACGTGGTAACGGTCCGTTCCCAAGTTCACTTAGCAGACGGACGGCAATTCCAATTCACCGAAAGCCGACACAAATTAGACAAGTTTCATTTTGTCGACTATGCAGAGCGGAGGAAATAAAGGAGGCTGGGACAAAAGTCCTAGCCTCTCAATTGTTTTTGGATTGTCGAGCAAGACGCAGTGGTTGAGTGGGCTCTACTACGCTGATTTCATCAACTTTTATAGCCCTACTCAACTGTGCGGAGGTGAGATGACGAAATCGAATTCTAACGAATTACCGATTTCTGTCCCACTCTCTTTTATTTTATCCTAATACCAATTCATCACTAACCAGGGTTTCACCACTGTTTTGTTGGAAGAGGCGCATCAAATCTTCAACCGTTAGGTTTTTCTTTTCTTCTCCTTTGACGTCGACAACGATCTTGCCTTGGTAGAGCATGATCAAGCGGTTGCCGTATTCAATGGCATGGTTCATATCATGCGTAATCATCAAGGTTGTCAAATCATGGCTTTCCACGATCTTTTGTGTCAATTCCATGACCATTTCACTGGTCTTGGGATCCAGCGCTGCGGTATGTTCGTCCAGCAGCAAGAGTTTGGGCTTGACCAAGGCTGCCATGACCAAGGTCAAAGCTTGACGTTGCCCACCAGACAAATATTGGGTATCCACCTTAAGACGGTTCTCTAAACCGATATTCAGTTCCTTCAAGGCTTCACGGAACAATTCGCGATCTTTCTCCCGAACTCCCCAGCTCAAACCACGAGATTTCCCCCGACGCTGGGCAATGGCCATATTTTCTTCAATGGTCAAACGGGAAGCTGTCCCCATCTTAGGATCTTGGAAGACACGCGCAATATCTTTCGCACGCTTACGAACACTGGTATTTTTGATGGAGTTACCTTCTAGCAAGATATCCCCTTCATCCACGACTAGATTTCCTGCCAAGATGTTCATCAAGGTTGATTTCCCAGCTCCATTTCCACCGATAACCGAAATGAAGTCCCCTTCTTCTACTTGGAGGTCCAAGCCTTTGAGGACATGGTTTTCATTGACTGTTCCTGCTTCAAATGTCTTATGAATGCCTTCAATTGATAATAATGTTGCCATACTTTTCTCCTACTTATTTCCTAACTTCAATCCGCGAACGCGAAGATGTTTTTGCGCCTCAGGAGCGAACAAGACAATTGCGAGCAAGATCGCATTGAAGAGACGAACCATATTTTGATCAAGATTTGGGATCTCGTAAATATTTAAGATAATCAAACGGTAAACAATGGCTCCAACCCCGATGGAAAGCAAGCGCCAACCAATAGTCAATTCGTGAATCAAAACCTCAGCGATAATCACCGCACTCAAGCCAACCACGATCGTCCCTGTCCCAGAAGTCACATCTGAGAAACCATCATTTTGAGCAAACATAGCGCCACACAGAGCAATCAATCCATTGGAAATCATGTAGCCCAACATCTTCATGTTATCTACATTGACCCCATTAGCCTCACTCATTGGGATGTTATCACCTGTCGAGCGCAAAACCAAGCCAAGTTGCGTCTTCATTAAGAGGGTCAACAAGATACAGACGATGATCAAGCAGGAAATACTAATCAAAAAGACAGCTTCTTCATTAGAAAGTCCAAATTTCATGACACTCTTAAAAATGGTACTGGCATCGCCAATAGAGAGATTGGGAACTCCCCCCATGATTTTGATATTGATAGAGTAGAGACCCGTCAAAGTGACAATCCCTGTCAAGAGGGCTGGAATTTTCATTTTTGTATGGAGAATCCCAGAGACCAAGCCTGCAATCATCCCTGCAAAAAAGCCCAACAAGGTTGCAATCCAAGGGTTTCTTCCCGCTTGAATTTGTGAGGCTACAACTGCTGCCCCAAGTGGAAAGGCTCCTTCTGCCGTCATATCGGCAATATCTAAAATTCGAAATGTTAAGTAAACACCGATCGCCATGATCGACCACAATAAACCTTCTGATAAACTTGATAAAACGAAATTCATCTCAAACCTCCTATTTTTCTACCTTCAACGAGCTAATATCAATTCCAAGCTCTTTAGCCATCTCTTTATTGGTATGCAATTCTAATTTTTCAGGTGTTTCAACTGCGACTTTTCCAGGTTTCTCACCCTTCATGATGCGAATAGCCATCCGAGCAGCTTGTCTCCCCAATTCCTCATAATCGGTACCAAAGTTGTACAAACCACCAGTGGCCACCATCTCAGCAGATCCACCAAAAACGGGCACCTTATGGCTGATAGAAACCTGTTTGACAGTGTCCATTGTAGAAGAGATAATATTGTCCGTCGGAACAAAGACGATATCTGCCTCTGACATGATGCTGTCTGCTGCAGCTTTCACATTGTTACTATCGAGAATTGTTTTTTCAACCACTTGATAGCCTTTAGCTTCTAGGATCTTCTTCGCATTGTCTTTTTGGACGACGGAGTTAGGCTCACTTTGCGTATAGAGAATCCCAACTGTTTTCGCCGTTGGAAGCACTTGCTTAATCATGTCTACCTGTGTAGCGATCGCATCTTCTGACTGGTCACTTGTCCCTGTGATATTGCCACCTGGTTCTTTCAAGTTTTTCACCAATTTCGCTGCCAATGGGTCGGTCACAGCTGAGAAGACAATAGGTGTTGATTTAGTGGTATTAGCCAAACTTTGTGCAGAAGGGGTTGCAATCGCAAAGACTAGATCACTTTCTTCTGCCAATTGTTTAGAAATATTTTTCAGATTTCGTTGCTCCCCTTGAGCATTTTGGAAATCGATCTGAATGTTTTTCCCATCTACATAGCCTTCTTTTTTCAACTCCTCGATAAAGCCTTTTCGTGTCGCATCGAGCGACTTATGGGTGATGTACTGGGAAATCCCAATTCGAAAGACATTGTCTTTTTTAGTATCCTTTAGGTGGTGTAAGGTCACCAATGATGTTAACAGAAGTCCTACAACCAGGACAGGTGCTAGCAATTTTTTCACTACTTTCATTTTTTGACTCCTTTTCTGCAAATAAACAAAAAATCCGCTTAGATGATTCTCTAAACGGATGCTTGAAATTCTCCAACAAGTTACAAAACCTCGGTCCATTTAGATACTAGCTCTATGGACCATCACAAAAATCTTAGCCACATAGATACAAACAAATTGCTTGGGTTGTTTGCATCCATGAGATCATGTCTACAAACACTATCTAAAGTAGCTAAAGTAAAATTTTTGAGTTGAAATGGCTTGTTGCTTCATGTTTATTTTCTGCTTTCTTTTTTTATGGGTATTATCTTACCTTAATTTTTTTTGGCTGTCAAGACTATTTCAGAAATTTTTGAAATTTTTTGAAAATTCAACTGGTCTTGACAAGAAAAAAACAGAGGCTGGAACACATCCAAGCCTCTATTTTTTAATCTTCTTTTGATTTTGTTTCTTCATCTTCCTCGACGATTTCAGAAATTTCAACTTTCACCTTGGTCACACGACCGTTTTTCACCTTGTCATTAGTCAAGATCAAGTGTTTCTTTTGACTATCGACTTCACAGCTGAGGCGTTCTTTCAAGGATGGAATCCGCCCAACTTCAGTCAAATAATACCCTGCAATAGTATCCACATCATCACTTTCCAACTCAACGCCAAAGTATTCATTAAAGTCGTTTAGTGACATAGCTCCTTGCACGACATAAGTATTATCCCCAATTTCAAAAACATCAATTTCAGCTTTGTCAGTCTCATCGTCAATTTCACCGACGATTTCTTCCAAGAGGTCTTCAAGAGTAACCAAACCAGACATCCCGCCATATTCATCGAGTAGAATGGCCATTTGATTTTGCGTATTGCGCAATTCCTTCAAAAGATCATCCACAAAAATGGTTTCTGGAACAAACAAAGGTTCTTGTAAAATCTTTCTTAAGACAATATTATCAAAGCCATTGATAAATCCTTCGTTCAAGAGACGTTTGGTATGGATGAGGCCGATGACATTGTCCTTGTCATCATCATAGACAGGAATCCGTGAAAAGTTTTGCTTAAGGATACTTTCAATAATTTCTTTGGTATCATCATTGATATCAACCATGAAGGCATCTGTCCGTGGAACCATGACTTCACGCGCTACCATTTCATCTAATGAAAAGATCCCTTGGAGCATCTCAATCTCGTCCGCATCTAGTGTTGCTTCACTATTGGTCAGCATATACTCGATTTCATCCCGCGTCATCTTTTCATCCGGATCATCGAATTCCATTGGCGTGATACGGCTCAAAAGGTTGGTCGATGCTGAAAGCAACCAAACAAAGGGGCTGACAATTTTTCCTAATAGAATCACAATCGGAGCTGTTCGAACAGCCAACTCATCTTTCAAGTTCATAGCGATTCGTTTCGGATAGAGTTCGCCAAACACGATCGAAATATAAGTCAAAAATGCTAGAGATAAAAAGCTTCCAGTTGCAAGAGCCGTTTTAGTATTGCCCATCCATCCAGCAATGACATGTCCAAGGCTATCCGCAAGACTCGCCCCAGATAAGATGGTAATCAAGGTGATCCCCACCTGAATAGTGGATAAGAAATGGTTCGGTTGCTCCAATACGCTAAGAAGACGAATGTATTTTTTATCTCCTTCTTCAGCCTTTTGCTCTACACGAGAGCGATTCAACGATACCATTGACATTTCAGTCGCCGAGAAAAAGGCGTTCAATAATGTCAAAACAATCAATAAAATAAATTCCAGTAAAATTTCCTGACTGCCAGGGTCTTCCATGGATAAATTCCTCCAGTATATAATATCGTATATTATACCACAAAATAGGAGAGCCTGCATTCTTCTATAAAATTTTCTTTTTTTACCATCAAAAAATCAGGACCAGGTCCTGATTTTAGTGTTCTGCACTGGTAAAATCATAAAAGAAGGCATTGAGTTTTTCAACCAGCTCAAGCGATGAGAGACTACTTGTACAAATAAATGGTTTTTTCTTTAATTCAGGCATCATAAAGTTGGCCACCACTACGTCGGCATCCGAAGCTTCAATATCATCCACTGTTAGATTGTACTTGATCATCTGCGTAAATTCAAAGTTATCCGTACAGTAGAAATCTAGAAAATCGATCATGGATTTGGCATGGTGATCGTCAAAACGACTGATAATCAAGACCTTAATAGACTTCCGACGGCGCAACAACTGCGGTAAGAGACGTTCCCAGTGAGTGTAGACCGTGTAGATCATGTGCTTGATGATCTCTTCGTTCAGATCATGCTTCATGGTCTTCATATAAGTGATGATATGCTCCTTCAAATCATCATAGAAGGCTGGGAAGATGCTCATGAAATCTTCGTTGGTATTGGTCTTGGTATCAAATAAGAGGAACTCCGAGAACAATTCCTTCCGACCTAAGTGAGCCGTATTGTGAACGTGCATCAACATCTCATCAAGATTTTCAATGTCTAAATCATAGGTATAGCATAGATCCTTGAACATATCTCTGATGAGCGTCGTTGATTCTTTGGCATAAGGATCTGTTTCTGCAGCTTCGATCAAGCTTTCTGGACTGAAATAGAAATTCTCTTGAATAAAGATAATAAAGAACTGCTCCAGCACTTTTTCATTCAACTCGACACCCAACTGCAAGCTAAAGTAGCGCAACATCTCCTCGACATTGGTCACCCCTTGATACTGGTCCTTATACACATCATAGTTCGTTGGCATGTCGATGAAGTAACCTTGCTTAATCCGTGACAAGTAGACTGTCAAGAGAACTTTATAAGACCTGAGTACAGAGAAGGTCAATGGATAGCCATAGAGCTTGAAGAAGAAGGTGATCAAATCGGTCACCGCCTCTTCCTTAAATTCTGGGAAAGGCCACTCCATGTAGTAATAACGTTCCGCAAAATATTGGGCATAAAAGAAACGAACGTCAATCTCATCCCCGACAAGATTCAAGGGTTTCAAATCAATCTTTACATTGTATTTGGTTTGAAGCTTCTGATTAATCGTCCGAATCAAGCGGTAGAAAGATTGGTAACTCAGATCAAACTTTCTGCAAATATATTCATTGGAAACATCCTTGTTGAAGAAAAGATATTCAATCAAGGCGAAGGCTTGTGATTCTTTTAAAAAGTGATGATAGATCACTTCTAGCCCAACCGAATCCTCATAACTGATTTTGATCCCATTGGTAGAGGATTCAATTAAAAAGTCATCAAATGTACTACGAAGATTAGACAAATCTTCTTTTAACGAACGTTCTGTACAATCCAAACGCTTGGCCAACTCTTTTAAGTGGAACCATCTTTTTTCCTTAATCAAGATTTCCAATAATTGCAATTGGCGTCTCTGTTTTTTCGATAAGAGCAGTCTCATCTTTTCCTACCTTTTCATATTTTCTTTCAAAATCACTTATATTTTAACACATTTCATAGCACTTGTTGACTATTTTCCAGCATTTTTTCAAATAAATGTACAAAAAAGACTCCAAGGCCCATATAGGCGCTAGAGTCTATGATTTATTAATGATACCAAATTCTTCTTTTTTCTTCTGCTCCTTAGCAGCACGGTGGTTATCATAAAGATTCACCAAGAATTTTACAATTTCTTTTCCAATCGAATAGACTGGAATCGCAACGACCATCCCGATAATGCCGTAGATATTACTTGAGAGCAATAAGAGAACCATAATGGTAATCGGGTGAACCTTCATCACGCCTCCAACGATACGCGGATAAAGAATATTCCCATCGATCTGCTGGATAATCAACATGTAAATGACTGCTTTGATCATCATATCCATATCTGTGAAGGCATAGGTGATGATCATCGGAATCAAGCCGATGGTTGGTCCTACATATGGAATGAGGTTGGCCAGCCCAGAAAAGATGGCAAAGACCAAAGCGTACTTCAATCCAATAAAACTATAGCCAATGTAGGCTAGGGTTCCAATGATAAAGGCATCGATCGAAATCCCACTAATATAGCGAGAGACCGTTTCATTCAAACTAATCAAGAGGCTTGAAATGTGGAGTTTGTCATTGCGTAAAATGGTCCGCTCCAACATCGGCAATAACTTCTTCCCATCGACCAAGAAATAAACCAAGAAGACAGGGGTCATGATCAAGATAAAGACCGTATTGACAATGGTGTTAACCACACTTCCTAAACTGTTGGTCACACTATTCAAGAGATTTTGTAGGATATCCATATAAGAGAGATTCAACTGCTGAATCGTCGACTGGATATTCACATTCTGGAACAAAGGATTGGTCGAGAGTTTTCGAACCAAACTTTGAACTTCCCAGTAAAGTCCTTGAGTTGAATTGATCAAGCTGGTTAACTGATTAATTAAGATAGGGAGCAGATAAAAGATCCCTAAGCCAATGATCCCAAACAAGAGTACTAAGGTGATCAAAATCCCAAACACACGCTTGATTTTTAAATGTTTTTCCAACAATTCAACAATCGGATTGGTAATGTAATATAAAAAACCTGCAATTAAAAATGGTAAGAGGATGGTATTCAGAACAGATACAAATGGAGAAATTAAAGTCCCCATTGATTTCCAAATATAGAAAATCACCGTCAATAATAAGATCTCACATGTCCAGAATAACAATTTACTATTTCGAAACATTCCTTACCTCCTGTTTTCTATTCTACCATATTTTATGATAGAATAAAGGAGATTTTAATCAAAAGGATGAAGTTATGAATAATTTGATTGAACTACAAGACGTCAATTTGATCCGCAATGGAAAAGCCCTTTTAAAAGAGATTAACTGGCAAGTAAAAGAAAATGAATGTTGGGCGATTTTAGGCTTAAATGGAGCAGGAAAATCGACCCTCCTCAAACTGCTCATGTCTGAATACTGGGCTAGTTCTGGCCAGGTAACGGTCCTTGGAACCCGCTTTGGAGAAGGGGGTATTCCTGAGTTACGTAAGCGTATTGGTATCGTTAGCTCCTTCATTTCAGAAAGACTGCCAGAACATCTTTTGACAGAGCAAATTGTCCTAACTGGTCAATACAAGAGTAGTATCTTATATGCTGCATACGGGGAAGAAGAACTGAACTGGGCACGGGATATGCTAACTTCAATTGGTGCTGGCGCTTTGATCGGTCGCAAATACCGGGAGCTCTCCCAGGGAGAAAAGCAGACAGTCCTCATTGCACGAAGCCTCATGGACCAGCCAGATCTGATCATTTTTGACGAAGCTTCTAGTGGATTGGATCTCTTTGCCAGAGAAAAACTCCTCCGTCAGATCCATCATATCAAACAACTGGATCACGCGCCTACCATGATCTACGTCACCCACCATGCCGAGGAAATTACAACAGACATGACCCATGTCCTCTTACTCAAACATGGCCAAGTGGTCGAGCAAGGACCAAAGGAAAAGATCCTAACTCCTCATGTCCTTAGCCAATTTTATGAAGCACCAGTATCCCTTATTGATCTTGGTGATGAGCGACTCTTTGTCAAACCAGAAATCGCACACTGAAAAGAAAATGAATAAAGCAAAAAGAGAGTGGGACAGAAATCGGTAATTCGTCAGAATTCGATTTCGTCGTCCCACCTCCGCACAGTTGAGTAGGGCTGTAAAAGCTGATGAAATCAGCGTAGTAGAGTCCACTCAACCACTGCGTCTTGATCGACAATCCAAAAATAATTGAGAGGCTAGGACTTTTGTCCCAGCCTCTTTTACTCTTATCTCAACGATTCCGTGCATACTCGATCAAATCGTATGGAAGCGTATTGGCACTTTCTCTTAGGGAATAGCTTTCTAATTCATTGACATTTTGCCGCATACGGCGCGCTTGCTTGGCGGTAATCAGGTGTTGCGCTTCATATTCAAAAATAATCTTACGCTCCAAATAATAGCCTCTCAACATTTCATCGATATTATTTGGTTTCACGCGATTAATAACCCGCTCCACAAAGGCCCCACTGGTAATAATAGCAGTTTCTCTCAGACGAGATTCTTGTAGGAAAGAGATCAAACTGCTCCGATAAATCCCCTTGAGGTCTTCCAAACTTTCGATAATGATTTCTGTATTGGCCAAATAAAGGGCAGCAATCTGGTCATAATCAATGGCCTCTAACTTGCTGTCTTCTCGGGTCCACCAGTTTCGCAAGCCAGACCCAAAAGTTAAGATCTCATGGACCAGCAAACGCAAGAGGCGGAAGGAAACCAAAAGGTAATAGGTTAGACGAGAGGAGAGATTGCGATTGACACGTTGTTCCATATTGTGAAGATAGCGTTGGTAGACACGGTAGCCACGCTCTCGAATCATCCCTTCTTCATAAGCCTGTTCCAAGCCATCACTTTCAATACTCAAAATCAAGAGCTTCAACTGCTCCCAGTCCTTTTGGATGAGCTTGTTTTCCTGACTTAAAATCAAATTTTCAATCCGACCATGGTAGTTATCAATCGCTGCATACAAGGGGCCCTTATGCTTACTATTCTTTAGCTCTGCTTCTAATTCCATGACAACATCATTCAAAATCGCGATCTGCATTAGGTAATCATTGGTTTCTTCCTTGTCTTCTGACAATTTTGGGAGCACCATCAATCCTGTAATAAAGCTAACAAGGGTAACTCCTGCCACTAAAAAGAGCAGGATAGGATATTCTTTTTCGATCTTAGTTGGGATCAAAAGAATCGTCGCAATCGAAACCGTTCCCTTCACACCGGAGAAGGTCAGCAGTAAGGCATCTTTTAGATAATTTCGAACCGACTTTTTGAGACGAAGGGTTCGAAACCAGTAAAAGAGATAAACCATGACAAAGCGAATCAAAAATAGCAAAGCTGTCAACACAAAGACCGAAAGAAGCAAGAGAAGATTATTATAAATCGAGCTACTTAGAATCGGCTTAGCAATCATTTCCAATTCCATTCCCAAGATCACAAAGACCGATCCATTTAAGATAAAGTTGACCGTATTCCAAACAGTATGACTGACGGTATCTACCCGTGCTTCCAAAAGGGTAATATGCTTAAACCGACTGGCTTTGAGGATCCCAGAGACAACCACGGCGATAATCCCAGATACATGAAGTTCCTCCGCTAAGAAAAAAGTCAACAGAGGAAGACTGAGTTCTAATATCAATTCACTGGCAATATCACTGGCACGAACACTCAAAAGTAACTTTTGCAACCATCGATTCACAAAGGCCGTCAAGATTCCTACCGCAAATCCTCCAATAATGGAGATCCCTAAGGAAACGCCTGCTTCTCCTAGGGAGAAACTTCCGGTTGCAAGGGCCGTCAAGGCTACTCGAAAGGCAACCAAGCCAGAGGCGTCATTTAGTAAGCCTTCCCCTTTTAAGATATTCGAAACCCGCTTTGGAAAGGTAAAGCGCTCAGACAGAGAAGCAAAGGCTACTAAATCTGTAGGTCCGAGGGCCGCACCCACTGCCATACAGGCTGCTAAAGGAAGACTTAGCCACAAGGAATGGGCAGCCCAACCCAAACTAATGGTTGAGATAAAAATCACTGGGAAGATCAAATAGAGAATGATACGCCAGTGCTTTAAGACGGAAGTGATATCTGCTTCTTCTGCCTCCCGAAATAAAAGAGGACCAATGACCAAAGCCAGAAAGAGCTCGGTATCCAGATGAAAATTTTCTTCTGGGATAAAGAGGGCCCAACCAATCCCCAGTAAGATTTGGAGCAAGGGCAGAGGAAGACTCGGCACAAGCTTGTTGGTAGCATTTGAAGCGATCAAAATCATCGAAAAGATCACTGCATAAAGGAGTAATTCCATAGCACTCCTCCCTAGCGTTCTTGGCAACAGGTCTCAAATTGCTGTTTCAACTCCGCAATCTTTTGGTCAGTCTTGGTTACATCCTTGTGCTCAATCTTCTTTTGACAGCGTTCCATCTCAAGCGAAACCAATTTCTTTTTTATTTTGAGCATCTTTTTGGTCATATGGGCTTCGTCAAAAAAACCTGTTTCTCGCTCGTGGATGGTTGATTCGACAAAATGATGTCTCATCCCTTCAATTTTGTTCTTTAAATATTCTTTATCCATGACGGTAGCTTTCTAATTTTTCGATCATCACCAAAAACGGTGGCTGATTCACTTGATTCAGTGTCCGGTAGATGGTCGCTGTATATTCTTTTTGTGGGAGCTGGCTGACAAAGTCCAGCACTGCATCGCGCTCGATGTCTCCCCCTTCATGACCATAATAGATCATTATAGCCATTCGCCCACCTTTTTGTAGGCGAGCACAAATTTTCTCCATCGCTTCAATAGTGGTCGCTGGAAGGGTGATGACTGATTTATCCGCAGATGGTAGATAACCCAGATTGAAAATAGCTGCTTTGAGAGTCTCTACATATTGGTCCACATGCTGGTGCCCATCCAAGATCAACTGGACATGTTGAAGCCCCAACTTGTCCAATTTTTCTTGAGTGTTTGCAAGTGCCTGCTCTTGAATATCAAAGGCATAGACCTGACCTGCTAATTTGGCTAAAAAAACCGTATCATGCCCATTTCCCATAGTCGCATCCACCACCACATCTTCTTTGGTGATCACTTCTGCTAAAAATTGATGGGCCATTTCAAGTGGTCGAAGCATCAGCAGTCTCCTTTTCTTCTAGCTTACATCCTTGGGTACTTCCACGCCGACGCATTTCAGTTTCAATGGCGTTTAGGACTTCCCATTTGTTGAGGCTCCACATAGGGCCAATCAACATATCCCGTGGCGCGTCCCCTGTAATCCGGTGGATGACAATGTGTTTGGGGATGATCTCCAACTGGTCACAGATGACCTTGACATACTCCTCCTGGCTCATGAGTTGAAGTCGTCCTTCATGATAGTCCCGTTGCATCCGTGTATTGGTCATCAAATGCAAGAGGTGTAACTTGATGCCATCAATTTCATTATCGGTCACACAACGGCGAACATTTTCCACCATCATCTCATGCGTCTCCCCAGGAAGGCCATTGATCAAATGGGAGACAATCTCAGCCTTCGGCACCTGTTTGCGAATCCGCTTGACTGTTTCAACATAGAGATCATAACTATGGGCCCGATTGATCAATTCAGAAGTCGCTTCATAAGTCGTCTGAAGCCCCAACTCAATCGTCACATGCATGCGCTCTGTCAGCTCTGCTAGGTAGGCCAAGGTCTCATCTGGTAAACAGTCCGGACGCGTACCAATGTTGATTCCTACCACTCCTGGTTCATTGATGGCCTGTTCATACCGCTCTCGAATGACTTCCACTTTATCGTGGGTATTGGTAAAATTTTGAAAATAGACCAGGTACTTCTCCACATCTGGCCATTTCCGATGCATAAAATCAATCTCTTTGTAAAACTGTTCTCGAATTGGAGCTTCTGGGGCCACAATGGCATCTCCTGAACCCGAGACCGTACAAAAAGTACAGCCACCGTGGGCGACTGTTCCGTCTCGATTGGGACAATCAAAGCCCGCATCAATAGGGACTTTAAAGGTCTTTTCTCCAAATAAGGTTCGATAATAATCATTCAAAGTATTGTAGGATTTCATACCCTTCATTATAGCAAAAAAAGAGTCGAACTCAAAACGCGAGTTCAACTCCTAGTTGTTAGATGCTTATTTTTGCTTACCTGTAAAGCGCCATTGAAATCGCAAGCGATCATACAAGGGATACTCAAACTGTAAAACAGCGAGACCCAAAATCATACTGCCAAGAACGTCTGATGGATAGTGGACCCCGACATAAACGCGGGAAACCACAATGGTCACAATTCCCAGAACCAGCAAGCCTTGAAGGCAAAAGCGGGCTGTTTTATGTTTTACATGTTGGCTGATGATGATGATCAAACTTCCCAAAACAAGGCTAGATGCCAGTGAATGACCACTCGGGAAAGAAAAGCCTTTTTCCTCTACTAGATGAAGAATACTTGGTCTCGGTCTCTGGTAGATATTCTTTAGAAGAAGAACCAAAAGACCAGTCAATACCAGATTGCTCCCTAGAAAATGAGCTTCGCTGTACCACTTCTTATAGGCAAAGACCGCCAGCAAAAGACCCACCCAGATGACAATGATCTTGGTATCCATGACATGGGTCACCTTGGTAAAGAAGGCCGTCAGTGCTGCAGGCAGATCGCCTCGAATAGCAGACTGAATCGTGCTATCAAAGCCTGTTAATTGTTGCGGGTAAAAGCGAATCACATACCCAAGAATGACAAAAATGAGAAGGGCGAAGCTTGCCTTCGCCCAATGTTGTTGTTTATTTTTCATATTTTTTTAAAATCGGTTGCAATAAGGTATAGATCAACCCAAATGCGATGGCCCAAATCACCCCTTCGATCAGGTTAAACGGTGCAACCATTGCGGCTAAATAGTGGACAAGCCCTAGTGTTTTCGAAATATCATAGTTCATAAAACGAGCATACAAAGGGATTGCATAGACATAGTTCACCAATACCATCGTGATACTCAAGCTGATCGTTCCAACAATCGTTGCCAAGACAAATCGACCATGGGTCCGTTCCTTGTTCCAAATCCATGCAAAAGCAAGAACAAAAACAAGAACTCCAATGATATTGATTGGTAATCCGATCAAGGTTTCAAGCCCCTTATTATTAAGGGCTAACTTAAGGACAGATCGGATCAAGGTCACCCAAACGGCACTTTTAAAATCCAACAGGACCAAGGCCAACAAAATGGCGATGATACTCAAATCAATTTTGAAGAAATCTATCAAGAAAGAAAATTGATAGAACATCAAAATAAAAGATAAAGCGGATAAAACAGCCACTAGGGTCAGTTTACGTGTATTTGTCATAACAGGTTCCTCCAATTTTTTAAAAATTAGAGAAGCTGGAAAGACGTCTACTCCATCATTCTACTCTAAACTATTTAAACAAAGCTTAAACTAGAAACTATTCTAGTTACTTTAGCTGGTCTCCATCGAAACATGCCGTTAGTCAGTCTTAGACCCTAACGTTCCATTTCCATGCATCAGCTCTAAACAGATCAGAATAGCTGTCAGTCTATTCGTCTCTCGTCTTCTCCCATCCAGACTATACTGTCGGTTGTGGAGTCACACCACATCAGCTTGCGCTCGCGGACTTCTTTTAGAGTACGGAAAAGAACATTTCCTAATAAAAGTCACCGCCGGTCGGGAATTACACCCTGCCCTGAAGACCCTTTTATGATAACAAAAAAAACTTGCCTAGGCAAGTTTTTGTAACGTCATGGATTACATGGTTCGGGTTTTAATTTTTCGTTTTTATTTGAGCTTGTCATGCTCATAACGATGACTCAACTCCAGCCCCTTAAAACCTTGCTGGCGGAGTGCCTCATAGACAATCATGCAGACAGTATTGGAGACATTTAAACTACGGACATGCTCATCATTCATCGGAATGCGAATGGCCTTCTCCTCGTGCTGGCGCATAAAATCTTCCGGCAAACCTTTATCCTCGCGTCCAAACAAGAAATAATGGGACTTCCCATCCTGATAAGAAACATCCGAATAGGTCTGATTTGCAAACTTGGACACTAGGTGTACCTGACCGTCGCGCGCCGCTTCCATAAACTCTTCCAGGCTATCATAAAAGCGGACATCCAGCTTGTCCCAATAATCAAGTCCTGCTCGCTTCATTTTGCGATCATCGATCGGAAAAGCCATGGGGCGAATGATATGTAAGGGGGAATTGGTCGCCGCACAAGTCCGTGCAATATTTCCCGTATTTTGTGGAATCTGAGGTTGGAACAAGACGATGTGGTTTTGAGCAGCTGACTCTTGGTAGTCCAGTTCTTCAATATTCATACTCGATCTCTTTCTGATAAAAAAATAGCCACACTGCCCGGAGTCAAGCTCAGCAAACAGCGTGGTTACAGCTTCATTAACTTAACTCACAACAGGTTTGAGGTAAATCAACGAAGGTACTTTCTAAGTATAACACTTTTGAAGCTCCTGTCAATAGTTTTTTTAGATTTTTTTAAGAAACTTTATCAAAGTTTTCAATCCCTCCTAGCTCTACTCTTTTGACGATTTCTCCTACTTGTTCTTAGCTTCTCAAAATTCCACCAGAAAATCCTTAAAAAAGATGAATTTTTCTTGAAAATAGAGTATGATAGAAGCATACTCTGGAGGTATTCTATGAAAATTATTGTTGTTGGTGGAGGAAAGGTCGGAACGGCCCTTTGTCGTTCTCTCGTTGCTGAAAACCACGATGTTATTTTGATCGAAAAAGACGAATCCGTTCTTAACCATATTACCAAACGGTTTGATATCATTGGAATTTTAGGAAATGGGGCAAACTTCAAGATCTTGGAGCAAGCAGATGTTGAAGACTGCGACATCTTCATTTCCATGACCGAGTACGATGAAGTGAATATGGTCTCTGCTGTTTTGGCTAAAAAAATGGGAGCCAAAGAGACTATCGTTCGGGTGCGGAATCCGGAATATTCCAATTCCTACTTCAAGGAAAAAAATATCTTGGGCTTCTCCCTAGTTGTCAATCCGGAATTGCTGACAGCTCGCTATATTGCCAATATCATTGACTTCCCAAATGCCCTTTCTGTGGAGCATTTTGCCAATGGCCGAGTTGCCTTGATGGAATTTAAAATCAAGCCAGATAGCAATCTCTGCAATATGAGTCTATCCCAATTCCGGAAGAAATACGGAAATGTCATTGTTTGTGCAATCGAGCGTGGCAACGAACTCACCATTCCAAACGGAGACTTTGTCTTGCAACCTCAAGACAAGATTTTCGTAACAGGTAATCGGATCGAGGTCGTTCTCTTCCACAACAATGTTCGCCCTCAGGTCATTAAGAGCATGATGATCATTGGTGCTGGGAAAATTGCCTATTACCTACTCAACATTCTTCAAGATGTGCGCCGCAAGATCGATCTCAAGGTCTTAGAGGTCAATCGCGAACGGGCGGAATTCTTTAGTCAGGAATTTCCTGATCTCTATGTCGTCCATGGAGACGGAACTGCTAAAGACATTCTTTTAGAAGAGAGTGCCAATAACTTCGATGCTGTGGCTACTTTGACAGGGGTCGATGAAGAAAACATCATCACTTCCATGTTCTTGAATTCTGTCGGAGTCAAAAAGAACATTACCAAGGTCAACCGAACTAGTCTGCTAGAGATCATTGGCGATCAAGATATGACCAGTATCGTTACGCCAAAACGCATCGCTGTAGATACCATTATGCACTTTATTCGTGGACGCTACAATGCACAGTTCTCAAACCTAGAAGCCTTGCACCATGTCGCAAACGGCCGGATTGAAACCTTGCAGTTCCAAATTAAGGAAGACAATAAACTAACCCAATATCCCCTCTCTGAATTGAAATTGAAAAAAGGCGTCTTGATCGCTGCCATTATTCGAGACGGCAAGGCTATTTTCCCAAATGGAGATGACCGTTTGATGGTAGGAGATCGGATTATCGTAACCACCTTGATTCAAAATGTCACAAAAATCTATGATCTACTTGAGAGGTAAGCCTGATGAATAGAAGCATGATTCGTTACCTCTTGTCCAAGCTCCTCTTAATCGAGGCAGCTCTCCTGATCGTTCCCTTAGTCGTCGCTACGATCTATCAGGAACCTGCCAAGGTCTTTGTCTCTATTGGGGCAACCATGGCCATCTTACTTGGGCTGGGGCTACTTGGTAGTTTTCACAAACCAAAGGACTTTCACATTTATGCTAAAGAAGGAGTCCTGATTGTAGCCCTCTGTTGGATCCTCTGGTCCTTCTTTGGCGCCCTTCCCTTTGTCTTTTCGGGACAAATTCCCAACATTATCGATGCCTTCTTTGAAGTCAGCTCTGGCTTTACAACAACAGGGGCAACGATATTAGATGATGTGGGTGTCCTCACCCATTCTCTCCTCTTTTGGCGCAGTTTCACCCACTTGATTGGGGGGATGGGAGTATTGGTCTTCGCCCTTGCAATTATGGACAATAACAAGAACAGCCACCTTGAAGTCATGAAGGCAGAAGTTCCTGGTCCAGTTTTTGGGAAGGTCGTTTCCAAATTAAAAAACACAGCTCAAATCCTCTACTTCTTGTACTTGGGCTTGTTCTTCCTCTTTGTGGTTCTTTATTTCCTTGCTGATATGCCCCTTTATGATAGTTTTGTCATCGCCATGGGAACGGCTGGAACCGGGGGCTTTACCGTTTTTAACGACGGAATTGCCCACTACAATAGTAGTTTAATCACCTATTTGGTCAGTATCGGGGTTTTAGTCTTCGGGGTTAACTTTAACCTCTACTACTTCCTCATGATCCGAAAATTCAAGGCCTTCTTTAAAGATGAGGAATTGCGGACCTATATCACCATCGTCCTCGTGTCCAGTGTCTTGATCGCGTACAATGTCCTTCATCTCTATGCCAATGTCGCTAAGAGTTTTGAGATTTCCTTCTTCCAAGTTTCCAATATCATCACCACTACCGGTTTTGGTTATGGAACGACGGAAAAATGGCCTCTCTTTTCTCAGTTCATCCTCTTGATGCTGATGGTTGTAGGTGGTTCTGCTGGATCGACCGCCGGGGGGCTAAAAGTCATTCGGTGCTTGACCTTATGGCGAATCGCAAAAAATCAGGTTCTTTCGACCTTGTCTCCGAATCGCGTTCTGACCTTGCATGTCAATGATACGGTATTGGATAAGGATACACAGCATCAGATCCTCAAGTACTTTACAATATACAGTTTTATCACGATCGGCCTACTCTTTGTAGTCAGTCTAGACAATAATAACTTCATGACGGTTGTCAGCGCTGTCTTTAGTTGTTTCAACAACATTGGACCTATGATTGGAACAGGTCAAACCTTCTCCATCTTTAGTCCGATTTCAAAACTGTTACTTTCCTTAGCCATGATTGCCGGACGGCTTGAAATCTATCCAATGATTCTACTCTTCCTCCCTAAAACATGGTCTAAACGCTGATAGACAACTCTTTTACAAAATCAACACCCTTAGAAAAATAATTTCTAAGGGTGTTTCTGTTTATTTGCGATCGTCCTATTTTGATTCTTCATTTCGCTTCAGACTAAAATGGTCTGGCAAGGGGTCTGGTCCCGCCTGGCTTCCAGGATGGCAACGTAGAATCCTTGCAATCCCCATCAAGACACCTTTCACACCAAAACGCTCAATCGCTTGGATCATATAAGTGGAACAGGTCGGTTGAAAGCGACAAGAAGGCGGAAATAGGGGAGAGATCCATTTTTGATAGCCTCTGACCAGCGCAATCAGGATTGTTTTCATGCTTTTTTAGATTTAGTCACTGCTAGATTGTGCAACTGGCTGATTTCTTTTTTGTTCAAGCGACGGTATTCACCCGGACGTAGTCCTGAGACGTCCAAATTTCCAAACTGGGTCCGGGAGAGTTTATCCACTAAAAGTCCCACCGCTTCAAACATCTTTTTAACCTGGTGGTTACGCCCTTCATGAATGGTCAACTGAACCACTGAACGGTTCTTTTCGACATCCACTTTTAAGATCTCGTAAGTCGCTGGCTTGGTTTTCTTTCCATCAATGGTCACCCCTCGCGTCAAGGGACGCAAGTTTTCCTTATTGGCAATCCCTTTGACACGCGCCACATAGACTTTATCAATTTCATTTCGCGGGTGAATCATCTCATCTGTAAAATCACCATCATTGGTCAAAATCAAGACACCAGATGTATCCCAGTCCAAACGTCCCACTGGGTAGATGCGCTCTGGTACTTGAGATAAAAGGTCAACGACTGTTGTCCGCCCTTTATCATCCGATACACTAGAGATGACGCCACGTGGCTTATTTAAAAGATAGTAGACCTTTTCTTCGTTATAGATTGGAGTCCCCTCTACTTCAACCTGATCACCGGTTTTAATGATGGTCGCTAATTCACGCACAACTTGGCCATTGACCGTCACCAAGCCTTGCTTGATCAGTTCTTCGGCCTTGCGACGACTAGCCACACCTGCATGGGCAATATATTTATTAATTCTCATCTAGTTCCTCTGTTCTCTCTGAAAATAATTGACCTTCTTCTGGATCGATGTCCACTTCCTCAACCTTTGGCAATTCCTCCAAATGATTGATCCCCATGTAATCCAAAAAATACTCCGTCGTAACATACAAATTAGGACGCCCGATGACTTCTTTTTTTCCATCTTCACGGATCAGATCAAATGACAGTAGTTTGGTAATAGCACCACTGGAATTGACGCCTCGAATGTCATCGACCTCCACGCGGGTGATCGGTTGCTTATAAGCAATGATTGACAAGGTTTCAAGGGCAGCCCGAGACAAACTTTGGTTCATAGGCGTTCTAGAATAGTCTCGTAAAACCGAAGCGTAGTCTGCCTTTGTCACCAATTTATAACGGGAAGCTGTCTCCATCAAACACAGACTCGTATCTGTATCCTCCTGGTATTTTTGGGCCAATTTTTCTAAACTTTGCACCACACCTGTTGGGGGTAAAGAGAGAAGATCTGCGATTTGTCTGGCAGTAATTCCTTCTTCACCCGCTACAAATAAGAGTGCTTCAATTTCAGCTAATTTGCTCATGTTCAATCCTATTTAAGTAAATTTCTCCAAAAGCCCTATCCTGTACCACTGTGACCTCTTGAATCTTGATTAATTCAAGGGTTGCAAGAAATAGGGTAATGACCTCTTGGAGATCCGCTGCTTCTAGAAACAAGTCCTGCAAGAGAACTTGTGAACGATCGTGGAATCGGTGACGCAGCTGGTCCATCAGATCCTCAATCTTGTATTCATCCTTTACAATGGTTGTATGGTTCTGGCGGAATTCTTCTTTTTTCTTGGTCAATAGTTTTGAGAAAGCCAAGAAGAGATCCACCGTGGTGCGATCATGAAGTAATTCGGTATCGTCATAAACCAATTCCATCTTTGGTTTCGAATAATAGAGGGCGCGCTCCTCGTGCTGCGAGGCCATCAACTCTCCTAATTGCTTGTAAGTACGGTACTCTTCCAATTGAGAAAGGAGGTCCTGCTCTAGATCCTCTGCTTCATCCATCTTCTCTGCGACCTTAGGAAGAAGTCTACGACTCTTGATCAGGGTTAATTGACTAGCCATCAGCATGTATTCCCCTGCTACCTCTAGTTTCATAGCCTGGAGAGTCGCCAGATAAGCCAGATACTGTTCGATCACCTCAATCAAGGGGACCTCATAGATATCCATCTGGTATTTAAAGACCAAGTGGAGCAAGAGGTCCAGAGGCCCTTCATAATCTTTAATTTTAATATCCATTATTTATATTTTTCTAATGTCACCATGGTTTTTAGGCCCAATTCACGCGCAATACTAAAGAGATCCACACCGAGTTCACGTTGTTTCAAAATATACTGCTCACGAATCGATTGCGCCGAAAGGTCTTGGTTGCCTTTTTCGATCAAGAAGGCTTCTAATTGTCGGAATCCCCACTGACGGGAGTAAGATTTTCCCTTATTATCAAAGAGATAGACACCATCGAGGAAGAGTTGCAACTCATCCAGTAAAGGCTCTGGAACTTTTAAAACCCGTTTTTGGCCATCTTTGCCCACTCGAATGACATGAAAGTCCAGCTGAATATCTTCGACTTTGACTTGGAGGATCTCACTTGGCAATAAGCCCATCTCCAGAATCAACAAGGCCATCAAGCGTCCCTGTGGATTGGTTGATTCTTCCCAAAAATGGGTCAGATCCAACAATTCACGATCATGGGTTTTGGCCGGTTGAATTTTAGGCAAGACCAAACGATGGTATTCAGAAATAAAGCGTTCTTGATACAAATAATATAAAAATTGGTTAACAGCGGATAATTTTCGTTTTTGAACCGCCGGTTTAAAATCTTTAATCGAAGCTTGGTAAATTCTCAAATTTGTCGGTGTCACTTTTCCATGAATTGATTCAATAAATTGGTCCAAATCATAGAAATAGGCTGACTGAGAATTTTCACTTAGTTCTTTTTGATCAATAAAACTTGCAATAAATTCTTTCATTTTGGAATCATCTCGTATTCATTTGAAAAATTATGCATTAGCGAATTGATGGCTTTGAGGATCGATTTCCGCGTAATAATCCCTTGGAAATAACCTTCTTCATCCACCACTGATAAGAAGGAGTCATCCACCAACTTGTGAAGGACTTCTGTCAAATTGAAGTCTAAGCCGATGACCCCGACCTCCTTCTTTGCAACGTCTACGATATCCATCGAAGCAAAAGTCTCCTCAGGAATCTCGTGTTTCAATTGATAAGATAGAATATCCGTTAGGGAGATCGTTCCCACAAACTTGCGTTCATCCGTCACTACCGGGATGCGACTATAGCTAATCTGGCTCAACAGCAAGACTGCATGGTCTACATTGTGGGTATCAATCAAGACCGCTAAATTTTTGGCAGGAGTTAAGAACGTCTCTTCCTGCGCCAACAAGAAACGTTCAAATTCCTTTGCTATCATCTGCTAAACTCCTTTGTCAATTCAGGGTACAATTCATGATCTCGCGTATAATACTCTACCTTGAAGTTCGAATCGGTAATCTCTATCTTGGCATACAAACATTCGCGAATCAGACCACGTGGTTGACTAACGGATCCAGGATTCACAAAGAGGGTTCTTCCTTCCTTCCAAGCATCTGGGATATGAAGGTGGCCGTATAGACAGATATCTGCTTCCTCCTCTTGGGCCCACAGATCCAATTTTTGAAAACTAAAATTGATCTGGAAGAGATGCCCATGGGTCTGGATGATCCGTGTTGGCCCTAGTTGGGTCACCAAGCGTTCCGGATAGCCATCATAAAAATCCATATTTCCTTGGACAACGTGGATCCCTTCCCAGACAGGATCATCACTTTTTAGTTCAGAATCCCCATTGTGAAAGATCCCATCGACCTGGCCTAGGTATTTTTCTTTAATAGCTTCAACAATGGAGCGGTCTCCATGCGAGTCACTCATAACTATGATTGTTTGCTTTGCCATGATGGAAATACCTCCAATAACTTTTTAACAGCTAAAGCACGATGTGATTGTGTATTTTTTTCTTCAAGCGTTAATTCAGCAGCAGAACGGCCCGTTTCCCCAACTAAGAAGAGAGGGTCATAGCCAAAGCCGTGTTCCCCTTTTGGCTCAAAATTAATATACCCTGGCCAATCAGCTTCCACCACTAAGCTTTCCTTGCCTGGTCTTGCAACCACCAAGGTCGTATGGAACTGAGCTGAGCGATCTTTCAAGTCAAAGACCATGGCCAATTCGTGCAACAATTTCGCATTGTTTTCCGCATCTGTCGCACCAACTCCCGCAAAGCGAGCTGACCAAACTCCTGGTAAGCCTCCCAAGATATCCACCTTCAAACCTGAATCATCCGCTAAGACTGTTTTCCCAGTTAGCTCTGCAATCGTTTCAGCTTTTAGGCGGGCATTCTCTTCAAAGGTCATCCCTGTTTCTTCGACTTCTGGAAGCTCTGGGTATTGATTGAGATTTTCCACTTCAAAGCCCAGCTTTTCAAACATATTACGGAATTCTTTTGTTTTTCCCTCATTTCGAGTCGCAATAAGAATCGTATCTTTGACCTTGTCTTGACCCAAGAAGGCTTCCACATCCACCCCATCACTTGGCAAATGCAAGTAAAGCAGTTTCCCTTTTTCAACCAAGAGCAAGGCTCCTTGACGCTGTACGATCTCAAAAGCTCTTCCCTTGACTTCATTCAAGATTTCGGTCAAAAAGGTCAGAAAACGAAAGGCTGAACCATAGCGCATCACCGATAGATTGAGAGGGAATCCTTCAGGATCCTTGGCAAAGAGAAGTTCCAGCTGATCTAACAGAGTGGAAGCTTCCGCAGGCACTTGACTAAATTGGTTGTAGTCTGCATCTTCTCCCCATTGGGCAATATACCAATCTTGGGGATCTTTGTATTCAAATAGTTTGTCACTCATAAATTTACATGCTCCACATTCACTGAACGTTCTAGCCATTTTTCGGCAATCGCTGCAAAGCTATTGGCATTTGCAGTGGTATAAAAGCGGTGGGTCTGCTCTAAGAGTTCGCGACTCTTATTGAGCTCAAAATAGTTTAATAAAACGGAAATATCCCGAACACACTCTGCCCCACTATCAATCAATTTGACATCCGGTCCCATCACATTTTGAATGATCGGTTTTAAAAGGGGATAATGGGTACATCCCAAGACTAAGGTATCAACCTTTCCAACTAGTGGTTTTAGGGTTTCGTAAACCACCTTTTTGGTCACACTGGATGCCAACTCGTTTGATTCTACTAAAGGAACAAACTTGGGACAAGCTAAACTGCTGACTTCCATGTCTGGTGCCAGACTTTGAATCTTCTCCTTATAAATTCCAGAAGAAACTGTCATTGGTGTCCCAATGACCCCAATTTTTTGATGGGTCGTCGATTTAATGGCTGCAGAAGCTCCGGGCAAGATCACTCCCAAAACGGGAATATCAAGTTTCTCCTTGACTTCTTCCCAAACAACTGCCGTCGCTGTATTACAGGCTAAGACAATCATCTTGACATTTTTGGTCAGAAGGAAGTTCACCATCTGCCAAGTATACTCGCGAATTTGGTCTGCTGGTCTAGGACCATAAGGTGCACGCGCTGAATCTCCAATATAGACGACATCTTCGTGAGGAAGCTGACGGAGCAATTCGCGGACAACAGTCAGGCCCCCTACTCCAGAATCTAAAAAACCAATCGGTCGGTTATCCATATCTCTTCCTTCCAAAAGGAGGGACTAAGAAATTCCTCCAAGCCCCTCTCATTTATTATCGTGAGATTGCCCCACTCTTATTTTTTCTTGTTTTTCGCCATTGCTGATTTTTGTTGGCTCACAATTTGGCGATAGACTTGTTGAACTTTTGCTTCGCTTGGACGTTGGCCGCTCGCTCCTAAAAGCGTACGAACTGCTTCAACATTCAAACGTGGGTTTGATGCAAATTCTTTTTCAAATTGACGACGAAGCAAGAACATTCCTGCAATCATCCCACCAAAGAAAGCTAAAATAATCAACAAAATTCCTAAAAAGAGATTCATACAATTTTCTCCGATCCATTATTTTTACATAACTATCATTATATCAGACAATCGCTTATTTTTCAATGTCAAAGCCGTAGAGTGTCGCAAGATAATCTTCTGGTTTTTCTGCTCGACGAATCAAACGGGCCTGCCCATCTTCTTGAAGCAAAACTTCTGCAGAACGCAACTTAGCATTGTACTGATAGCCCATTGAAAATCCATGAGCTCCGGTGTCATGGATCACAAGTAAATCTCCAATCTCCGTCACGGGTAGTTCTCGTTGTTTGGCAAATTTATCGTTATTTTCACAGAGACTTCCCACGACATCAACCACTTCAGTTGGTCCATCTGGACGATCCATATTGGTAATATGGTGATAAGCACCGTACATAGCCGGTCTGAGAAGATTCACAGCTGAAGCATCGACGCCCACATAGGTCCGGTAGGTTTTCTTTTTATGAGTGACTCTGGTTACCAGGAGGCCGTGTGAAGCCAGCATAAAGCGACCAAGCTCGGTATAGATTTTCACATGACCAAGTCCTGCCGGTTTGAGAATCTCATCAAAAACGCGATGCACACCTTCCCCAATAATGGCAATATCATTTGGTTCTTGCTCCGGCTTGTAATTGACCCCAACTCCACCAGAGAGGTTGATGAAGCCCAAGTGGACACCTGTTTTCTCGACGACTTCTACTGCCAATTCAAAAAGTTGACGCGCTAGCTCTGGATAGTAGTCGTTGGATACTGTATTAGAAGCTAATAAAGCATGAATGCCAAACTCTTCCACACCTAGTTCTTTCAACTCGATAAAGGCTTGGATCAATTGCTCCTTGGTCATTCCAAACTTGGCTTCTTCAGGATTGTCCATAATATCGGTTCCCAGTTCAAAAACTCCACCAGGATTATAGCGGCAAGAAATAACCTTGGGGATGCTGGTCACAGACTTCAAGAAAGCAATGTCTTCATAGGCGTCCAGATTGATAGTTGCCCCTAATTCTCTCGCATAGACAAATTCATCAGCTGGCGTGTTGTTAGAAGAAAACATGATTTCTTTCCCACTAAAGCCCAGTTTATCCGCCATTAACAATTCCACGTAGCTGGCCGTGTCGACTCCACAGCCCTCTTCTTGCAAAATTTTTAGGATCGATGGGTTAGGAGTCGCCTTGATGGCAAAGTATTCCTTAAATCCTTCATTCCAAGCAAAAGCTTGATGGAGGGCACGAGCCGTTTCACGAATTCCTGCTTCATCATAGAGATGGAAAGGGGTCGGAAATTCTTGGGTCAGACTTTCTAATTGTTCACGGGTTACAAAAGGTGTTTTCATAAGCGCTCATTTCTATTCTTTAGTCACTATTAGTATAGCACAAGTCGAAAGACAAAAAAAGCCGAGGCAACTGCCCCAGCTCAATCTCTCTTTGATTAGTCGTTTCTTCCGAAGATACGAAGAAGGCTGATAAAGAGGTTGATAAAGTCAAGATAAAGTTCCAAAGCCATCGCTACTGCCCAACCTGTAGCAGGTTGACCATTTGTTTGATCATAGACATAGCGAATCTTTTGGTTATCCCAAGCTGTCAATCCTGCAAAGAGGAAGACAGAGATAATACTCAAGATATAGTCCATTCCAGAACTTCTCAAGAACATGTTCACAACAGAAGCGATGATCACACCGATCAAGACTCCCATCAAGGCACGTCCCATACCAGAAAGGTCTTTTTTCACGACGCGTCCGATAGCTCCCATGACAATAAACATCAAGGCACTGACCAAGAAAGCCTTATAGACCGTCGCTTGCATGTAGCGAGCAATGATAAAGCTCAAGGTAAAGCCATTCAAAGCTGAGTAGATCAAGAAGATCGGAAGAGCAGACGGGCTATTTTTAACAGCCTTCCCACTTGCAACAAAGACCAAGATCAATTCTACAACCACTGCTGCATAGTAAACCATTGGTGCTGTTGTCAAGATTTGAACGAAGAAATCTTGAAAGACCGTCATCATGAGACCAGAGACAAGGGCTGAAATCCCAACACCGATTCCAACTAATGAGTAGATTTTGTTATAAAAAGCATTCAATCCACTTTGTTCTTGGATTACTGAATCATTATACATATAAACAAGTTCCTTTCAAATTTGTTTACTACGATTTTAACATTTTTCGATGAAAAAATCTCCTTTTAGCCATCTTTTTACGCCATGGTTCTGAAGCTTCTTTAACAGCCCAGTATTTATCCACCATGGTCACTACGAAGGATTCTTTGTAGCGAGGCGGAGCAAGGGTAGCTCCCCACATGTGTTTAATAATGATGTCTTCTTCCTTGGCATTGAGATCTGTGATCTTTCGTGCATTTCTCACGGCAATGCGGGGATGGATCCAGGCGTGACTCTTGGTAAACTTGGTCTCGCGCCAATCATAGTAAAAGAGGTCATGCAAGAGGCCACCCCGAGCCGTACTTTTGGCATCCCAACCAAATTTTTTAGCCAGTTTATAACTGGTATAGCTAACATGAATGGAATGCTCCAAACGATTGGAATGAATATGGTGGGGAATGTCGGCTAATTTTTGAACCTTAGGATGCTGGATCAGATGGCCTACATAGGTCATGTATTCTTTGTCACGATGATATTGCATAAGATAACCACCTTTCGTTGATAAGCTCTCCCAATAAGATCTCCATCAACTTCTTCTTACAGGTTAAGTATACTTCTTTTTCTCAAAATTTCCTTAAAGAAAACATCAAAATTCCTGCTGCCACTGCAACATTCAAACTCTCGGCCCGACCTGGCATGGGAATATGAACCAGCTGGTCCGCTTGTGTCGCCATTTCCTGGCTGATGCCATTTCCTTCATTGCCCATAACCAGGATAAACCGATCGGTCTGAGGAAGCTGACGGTAGTCAATGGAAGCTTCTGAAAGCGTCGTTGCGAGAACTGCTAGATGTGATTGCGTAGCTCGCTCCAACAGTTCTTCTCGATCCAGTTTCCAGATAGGGATATGGAAATGACTGCCCTGCATGGATCGAAGGGTCTTGAGACTGTATAGATCTGCGGAGGCTTTCGAAAGCATGACGCCATCAAAACCTGCTGCATCTGCTGTTCGAATCATAGTCCCTACATTGCCGGGATCCTGTACATCCTCCAAATAAAGGTAGCGACCTTGTAACTGATCTGGAAGGACTGGTTGCTCCAGAGCGATCTCTGCGACAATCCCTTGCGGAGTCTTCGAATCTGCCAAGAGACTTAAGATCTCCGGGGTCACGACGGTGACTTTTTGGATGTTCTCTACCCGGTCTAAATAGGCTTCTAAAACAAAGACCTGTTGAATCTTCGCTTGATTTTCTACTGCCTCTTCAAACAGATGCCAGCCTTCAATGAGATAAGAATCTGTCCGGTATTTTTTTTGATGTAATTTTTTAGCATTTTTGATTACATTATTGGATTTAGACGTTATAATATTCATAGAACTATTATAGCACAAAGAAAAAGAAGAAATCATGCCTCAGATAGATTTCTTCGAGTCAAGGAGGTCGCACATGCAAAAGGTAAAAATGATTGCCCAAGGACGGGTTCAAGGGGTTGGCTTTCGCTGGGGAGTGTACAGTCTTGCTTTAGAGATCGGTGGGATTACTGGCCGTGTCTGGAATAATGACGACGGAACGGTTGGCATTCTGGCCCAGGCAGAGTCTAGTAGCCAAATGGCCAAATTCATTCAAGAAATTCGCAAAGGTCCTACACCTTTTGCACTTGTAACTTATTTAGATGTTACGCTCGCAAACTTTGAAAACTATACAGACTTTAAAATTGCAAATTAAGACTAGAGAACTATTGTGTATTTTTAAAAAAAACAGTAGAATAGAAAGGTAACATTTTAAAAAAGAAGGAACTATTTGTGAAAAAAAATAAACTTGCATTACTTGCATCGATGGGACTAGCTTCGCTTGTCTTCTTATCAGGATGCGTGAGTGTCGATCGGAAAACTGGAAATCCGACTGGATTGATCTGGAATCTTCTTGGCCGTCCAATGGGCGAAGCCATCAAATTCTTTGCCAACAACCTTGGCTTGGGCTTTGGGATCGGGATTATTATCGTCACCTTGATCGTGCGGTTAATCATCTTGCCACTTGGTTTGTACCAATCATGGAAGGCAACCTACCAATCTGAAAAGATGAACTACTTAAAACCTATCCTTGGGCCAATCCAAGAGCGCATGAAGAACGCTAGCACACAAGAAGAAAAGCTATTGGCGCAACAAGAATTAATGGCTGCTCAACGTGAAAATGGAGTTAGCATGTTTGGTGGAGTTGGGTGTTTGCCACTCTTGATCCAAATGCCATTCTTCTCTGCTCTCTTCTTTGCAGCTCAGCACACCAAAGGGGTAGCAGATAGTAGCTTCCTTGGCATTGCTCTTGGTAAACCAAGCTTGCTCTTGACAGCAATCGTAGCAGTTCTTTACTATATCCAAAGTATGCTCTCTCTTCATGGAATTGAAGATGAAACCCAAAAGGAAAGCATGCGCAAAGCATCACTGATGAGTCCGATTATGATCGGTGTCTTCTCATTGATCTCTTCAGCCGGAGTGACTCTTTACTGGGTAGTCGGTGGGGTGATCCAAATTATCCAACAATTTGTCATCAACTACTTGATTCGTCCAAATCTTCGCAAGCGCGTCGCTGAGGAATACAAAAACAATCCTCCAAAAGCGACTAGTCACCGCGTGAAAAAAGATGTCACACCTACTGCAACGACACAAATCCAACACAAACCAAAAAACAACCGCAATGCAGGAAAACAACGCAATAGAAAGTAGTACAAACTACTAATTCTAGCGGTATACAGTAGCACTTGAACCCAAGGTTCAAGTGCTTTTTTGATACCATTCAGTCAGTCAACGAAAAATTTTCACTCTCACAAAAAGATTAAGAGCACAAAAAAACAAGCCCTCTTGGAGGGCTTGCGTTTTATAGTTACGCTGTTTTTTCTACGTTCAAAATTTTCACTTGGTAGCTTCCAGCTGGTGTCTCAACCGTGACAACGTCACCTGTCTTCTTACCAATCAAAGCGTGACCGATTGGGCTTTCGTTAGAGATCTTTCCTGCAAAGGCATCTGCCCCTGCTGAACCAACGATGCTGTATACTTCTTCATCTGTTTCGCCAACTTCTTGAACTGTAACGGTTTTTCCGATCGCTACTTCGTCTACTGCAACAGCGTCACTATCGACGATTTCTGCATAACGGATTTTTGTTTCCAAGCTAGAGATTTGACCTTCAACAAAAGCTTGTTCATCTTTTGCCGCTTCATACTCAGAGTTTTCTGAGAGGTCACCATATGAACGAGCGATCTTAATCCGTTCCACCACTTCAGGTCGACGGACCAATTTCAATTCTTCTAATTCTTGTTCCAATTTTTCTTTTTCTGCTAGGGTCATTGGGTATGTTTTTTCTGCCATTATTCTTCTCTTTCTATTATTTGAATGAAAAAGCTGTGGACGCGCCACATGCTTTTTCTAGTTTGAACTTGCTTGTGTCAATTTACTATTGACGTGTTCTTCTACATTTTTATTGTGTTCTTCGTATGTCTTAGCGAAGAAAACTTCACCATTTTCGACATTTGCGACAAAATACAAGTAATCGGTCTTACTTGGGTTCACCGCCGCTTCGATCGCTGATACTCCAGGGTTATCCACTGGGCCAGGCATCAAGCCGGTATTCTTATAAATATTATAAGGTGAATCCAGCTCTGTATCGATCGTTGCATCTTCTTTTAAGGTCGTCTTTTGACCAAGTTTCCCTTCGGCATAAAGAATTGCAATATTACTTTGCAAAGGCATGTCTTGGTTCAAACGGTTATAGAAGACACTCGCGATATCTTTGCGGTCCTGATCCGTCGCCCCTTCTTTTTCAACCAAGGAAGCAAGAGTCAATACTTCGTTTACATTGATGTTCTTGCTCTCAAGTGTTTCATAGTATGGGCTTAAGTTTTGATCCATTGCCGCAAGCATCTGATCGATCATTTCTTTCACTGTGGTATCTTTCCCATAGTTATAAGTTGCTGGGAAGAGATAACCTTCTAAACGGTAACGAACACCAGAATCCTTACTTGGCAGATTCGCCAAGAGCTTAGGATATTTGGCCACCATCTTCTCAATAAAGGCATCGTCTTGGACAGCCTTCAAGAAATCTTCTTTCTTAAATGGAGTCTTGCCTGCCTTCTTAGTGGAGACATCGGTGGTGATAGCCGTCGCAATCTGATCGATCGTATAACCTTCTGGAATCGTGACCTTTCCAAGAACTGGAGCCTGAGGAGTTTTGGTTCCCTCTTCTTGCAGTTTTTGGATGATGGTTTCTAGATCCATGCTCTTTTGCAGGTTGAAATAACCGGATTTGAAATTGCTATAGTTCTTGAACTTGGTATAGTAGTTAAAGAACTGGCCATTTTTCACGAGTCCTTTTTTCTCAAGGATCGCGCCAATCTCACGATTACTTGAACCTGCTGGAATCTCAACCGTTACGAATTCTGTTGCATTTTTATCCATCGGCTTGACAGCTGAATGGATATAGGTCACAGCAAAGATCCCTGTAGCCACGATCACAATCAGCAAAAGGCTGACCACTGTCCGCACAATTCGTTTAGCGATTTTATTTTGTTTCTTTTGTTTTTGTTGGCGCTGGTTACGAGAAGAGCGCGATAAGCTTTCCTCTACCGGTTCCTGACTTGGTTCTTTTTTAGCAGGCTTTGTAAGCTCACTCTTTTCTTCCACAGCAGGAGTCGCCTTTACCGGCTCCACTGGTTCTTCTTTGGGAGCCGACGCAGATTCTTCTACTTTTGGAGGTGGTGTTGCTTCTTCCTCCTCTTTCAGTGAAGAAGGGGTTTCAATGCTTCGATCAGGTAGATCATACTCTTTTTCGATCTTTAGAAGTTGCTCATTGGCCTCTTCTAAGTCTCTGAGGATCTGCTCTTTGAAGCTTAATAACTTCTCACTGTCTTGTGATTTATCAGTCAAATAATTGACCTCCCTCATCATAATCCTTAATATTATATCTTAAAAGATTTAGAAAAGCAATACAAATCGCCCTTCTTCTTCAAAATACCTATTTAATCAAGGTTTTCATTTTCCCAGACCAGATTGTACCAAACTTCACCCGCATATTGGGATTCTGAAAGACCTTCATTGGTAAATCCTTGCTTTTCGTAATAAGGGATCAAATAATCATGACAGGTCAAATTGATCCCTTGACGGCCATCCTTAATCGCAATTTCTTTCATTGCCTCAAGCAAGAGGGTTCCAACCCCTAGCCCTTGGGCTTCTTTAGCAATGGATAGACTCGTAATGGAAATAAAGCCTTTTTCTAACTGGCTTAGATCTTCAACCTCTGAAAAAGAGGAATCGATCAAATAGCGCTCCGGTCTAACAGGTCCTTCTAAATAGCCTAATATCTGACCTTGGCACTCTGCTACAAGAAATGTCGTTTGAATCTTTTCGATGTGATCTTTTAAAATCTCACGCGCAATCGCTTCTTCTTCTGAGAAATTTTCAAGCTCAATGCGCTCGATGGCATCCAAATCCTCCAGCTCTGCCTGTCTAATGTGAATCTTTTCTTTCATCATTTACCCCTTCTATCGTTCCCAAACCATATGGACACCTCGATCAGACTCAGCTTCATCTCGAAATCCTTGCTGGGAAAAATAAGATAGTAAGTCTTCTGGGCAATCGATCCAAATGGCTTCCTTTTCCTTTTGAACAGCTAGATCCTTTAAAGCAGCGATCAAAATAGAACCATAGCCTTGACCTTGAAAGGCTGGTCTCACTGCTAGTCGCAATACAATTAGGTCTCCTTTTAAAGGCTGGTCTTCTGTCGCCAACAAGTAAGCCACAGCATCCCCCGCCTGCTCTGCAAGCAAAGAAATGGCTTCCTTCGAACCTAGCGCTTCCTCAAGAGTGGCCTTGTGCTTCTTTTCTTCATTGTCATGAAGTTCTTCTTCTAGCAACAGCAACTGTTCTTGATCAGCTGGGGTGATTGATCGAATCATCATCCTGCTTTCCTCATCTCATACTCCTTCAGTGGACAGATAAATTTAAGTCTGGAACCAATCGATTCCAGACTCAATCATCTCTTATTGTACACTATGTGTCAAACTAGATAATAAACGCTCAAATGAGTATTCATAGGTTTGAATATCTCCTGCTCCCATAAAGACATAGACCGCATTTTCATGGTCAAGAAGAGGAGAAACATTCTCAGCTGTAATAATCGCTGAACGTTTGACAATTTTTGCTTCCAAATCTTCAACTTTCACATCGCCGTGATCGACTTCCCGTGCAGAACCATAGATCTGTGCCAAGTAAACAGCATCTGCTTGATTCAAGGCTTCAGCAAATTCATCCAACAAGGCAATGGTCCGTGTAAAGGTATGTGGTTGGAAAATAGCCACAATCTCTTTACTTGGGTATTTTTGACGGGCAGCATCCAAGGTTGCAATAATTTCCGTTGGATGGTGCGCAAAGTCATCGATGATCACTGTTCCATTGACTACTTTTTCAGTAAAGCGACGTTTCACGCCAGCAAAGGTCTTCAATTGCTCGCGGACTAAATCTAAATCAAATCCTGCAATGTAAAGCAAACCAATGACTGCTGTAGCATTCATGATATTGTGGCGACCAAAAGTTGGGATATGGAATTGCCCCAAATCTTCTCCACGGAAATGAACGTTGAAGGTTGAACCAGTCGTTGAACGAAGCAAGTTGCTTGCCACAAAATCGTTCGTCTCCTTATCAAAACCATAGTAATAAATTGGTGCTGATGAGGTAATCCGACGCAATTCTTTGTCTTCTCCGTAGATGAAGAGGCCTTTGCTGATTTGTTTGGCATAATCGTTAAAGGCATTAAAGACATCTTCCAAGCTCGTGAAATAGTCTGGATGGTCAAAGTCAATATTGGTGATGATGCTGTATTCAGGATGGTAAGGCATAAAGTGGCGTTCATACTCATCTGATTCAAAGACAAAGTATTTGGCTGCTGCAGAGCCACGACCTGTCCCGTCACCAATCAAATAACTGGTATCAGTGATATTTGATAAGACGTGAGAAAGCATCCCTGTTGTTGAGGTTTTTCCGTGTGCTCCGGCAACCCCCATGCTGACGAAGTCACGCATAAATTCACCAAGGAATTCATGGTAGCGTTTATAGGTTAGGCCATGCTCATCTGCATAAGCAATTTCCACATTGTTATCTGGACGGAAAGCATTCCCAGCAATGAGGATCTTGTCGCCTTCCAAATTTTTCACATCAAATGGATAAATTTGAATTCCTGCTTGTTCCAAGCCACGTTGCGTAAAGTAATACTTCTCAACATCTGACCCTTGAACCGTATGTCCCATTTGGTGAAGCATGAGGGCTAAAGCACTCATCCCTGCTCCTTTAATTCCAATAAAATGGTATGTATTAGACATGTTTTCTCCTTATTCTTGATCTAGATGGGTTAAATCCAATTCCTGTTTAATTGGCTGTGGTTTCAACTTGTGCTGATCTTTATTGTATATTTGGCTAGTCTTTAAGAAATCATAATTGTTTTTCTTTTCAGTCGGTTCTGCCACTTCTGGTTCTCCTGCAGATTCGAACTCTGCAAGGATCAACTGATCTTGCCGCAATCGTTTGCTATATTTCAATAACTCGCCTGGGTTTTCCTTTTGGAAGGGAGCCGTTGGCTGGCCAGGTTTTCGTTCTGAAATAAATGGTTTTTTCCGCTTACTTGTAGTAGCTGTTGGATCCGTTGTCAGATAGGGGGCTGTACGTTTCTTTTTCAGATCTTCACGCGCACGCTCTCTAGCTTCCTCTGCATAACGATTGGCAGGGCTTTTTTTATCAATCGGCTCTTTAAAATCAGGTTTTCTTACTGGCCGTCTTTTCGGTAGGGGCTCTTCTAGTGGTTGGTGGTAAGGATGCTTAGGTTTGGTATTTTCAGCAATCGGTTGCCATTCCAAATAATTTTTATCCACATAGTCGCCTGTAATGTTACTAATCAAATCTGTTTCATCATACAGGTTCATGTGAGGCATCTCTGTTAACATCAACTCATTATCCCCTACTTGAGGAAAATATTTTTCTGTCATGCTTTCTTCCTTTCGACACTCCATTAATTATAAACTATTCACAGAATTTTTCAAGCTATTCTGACTGAATTCCAAGAATCTCACGAATTTCCTCAACCGATAAACTAGATCGTGTTTCCGTTCCATCTAAAATCGTTGAGACCAAGTGTCTTTTGGAAGCTTGCAGTTCTTGGATTTTTTCTTCAATCGTACCACGAGTAATCATGCGATAAACTTCAACATTTTGTTCCTGTCCCATTCGATGGGCACGTCCAATAGCTTGGTCTTCCACTGCAGGATTCCACCACAAATCGACTAAGATGACCGTATCGGCACCAGTGAGGTTCAATCCAACCCCTCCAGCCTTCAGAGAAATGAGAAAAGCATGGCGCTCACCTGCATTAAAAGCATTGGTCATTTCTTGTCGATCTTTAGCGGGAGTAGAACCTGTGATTTTAAAGGAGGTCATGCCAAGCTGGTCAATTTCCTGCTCTAGGATATCCAGCATGCCTCTAAATTGAGAGAAGATCAAAACCCGGTGTTCGCCATCCTTGATTTGACCCAAAAGATCTCGAAGGCTCTCCAATTTCCCACTATCTCCCTGATAGTCTTCCATAAAGAGGGCGGGGGTATCACAGATTTGGCGAAGGCGCATGAGACCCGAGAGAATTTCCACCTTACTCCGATTTAGTTCTTCCTCGCTAGAGCTTCGAACCCGATCTTGAATTTGTTTTAATTGAGCCAAATAGATCGTTTTTTGGCTTTCATCCAACTCATTGTGGTAGGTTGTTTCAATCAAGTCCGGTAATTCTTGGAGCACTTCATCTTTTTTCCGTCTCATGACAAAAGGTTTGACAAATCGTGCAATGGTCTCAGGACTCAATTTTTGAAATTCTCTTTTAGCTGGGAAGAGCCCTGGAAGAACAATTTGGAAAATAGACCAGAGTTCACCCACATGATTTTCAATCGGTGTCCCAGATAAGGCAAACACATGCGGAACCTCAAAGCCACGTAAGTGTTGGGCAATCTTGGTTTGGGCATTTTTCATAACCTGGGCTTCATCTAGAATCAAGTACTCATACTGATTCTTCTGGTATTCCTCCACATCTTGACGGAAAGACGCGTAACTAGTGATAACTACCTGTGGATTGGTTGCGATGAGTTCATCTCGGTGCTGCTTGAGACCATAGACGACTGCCACTTCCATCTGAGGAGCGAATTTTGAAAATTCTTGTTTCCAATTGTAGATGAGACTAGATGGAGCTAGAATCAAGATTTTAGTTTCTTTTTTTGCGACACTGGTCAAGAAGGAAATAGTCTGCAGGGTTTTCCCAAGCCCCATATCATCCGCTAAAATACCACCAAAACCATAATGATTTAACATGGAGAACCATTTGACCCCTGTTTCTTGGTAATCCCTTAGGGTCGCTTGGATTGTCATCTGAGGGAGTTGGAAGTCTTCTGGATGAGTCAAATCATGAGCTAAATTTCGAAAGTCTTCTGAAAAATGAACATTGTCTTGATCTGCCAACAAATCAGATAGCTGATAAGCGGCAATCCGGCGGGCTTGTAGTTTCCCACCCTTGCTCATTTTCGCCCGCAGATCTGCTAAGGCTCGACTGATCTTCTTGGTTTCTTCATCAAAGACAAGAACTTTCCCTGTATGGCTGACAAAATAGTCTTTTTGCCCTACTAGAGCTTTGAGGACCTGGTCCACTTCGGCTGGATCCACACTTTCAAAGTCAAAACCGATCTCCAGTAGACTGCCATTGGTTTTAACATCAATTTTTGGACGCTCCACTTGATAAAGATCTAAAAGGCTATCAGAGAGGGTAACCTCTCCTAAGGCTTCAAAAGTCGGGATCTGTTGGTGAAAGAATGGATAGATTTGCTCACTTGATAAAGGACTTCTTTGGGAAGAAAAATCATCCGTAAAACCTGCTGCTAGCATGGTTGAAAAGACTTCTTGCTCCTTATCGAAATCACTAGAATAAGGAAGATTGAGAAGTTCCTCACGCGTGGTCACCACACGATCCTGGTATTGAAAGACAACATCCAGTAATACAGTCTGATCCTGTGCTAGATCAAAATGAAATTCCGGAGTGAAATCGTGGATTAAAAAGCTGGTCGGGGCTGTTATTTGTCCCAGTTTTTTGAACTCTTTTAAACTATAGGAAAGTTTGGTCTGATCCGTTGGATCAAAATGCAGGCGTTTTTTGCGATCCTGATCCATTGGAAGATCTTGGATCGCCTTCCATAAGGTCCGCTGTTGGGGCGTCAGGTGATAGAAGACACCATTTCGAAACAGGTAAACAGCAGACTCGACAACCTTCACTTGTGGCTCCGTAATGATCAATTCGTAAAAATCACCATGGTCTTCCACCTGAAAATGAAAGAGATCTTCCTCCCCATGGACATCCTGAAAATAGACTTCAGAAAAATCATACAAGCTATATTGCAAGAGGAAGGAATCCAAATTCATCAGTAATTCTACAGCTTCTTCAAATAGAGTCGGTGGAAAATAAAGATGGCGCCCAGCATTGGGAAAGAAATCTTGCTCTTTTGATCCACTATCTGTGACCAAGCCTTGTAGGAAATTGATCACATCCTGACTAGGTCCATCAAATTCTAAGTAAGAAATAGGTTCATAGTAACTTTTGCCAATTGCAAAATGGCCTTCTTTCTGAAGGGTCTGCAAAAAAGCTAGCACATCTCTGATCACATAAGAACGCTCGTCTGGCAAGCGACGAATGCGAAGGGTCCACAAGAATTGACCAGAGTATTCATCCTCCTGCCCAACTGCCGATAAGACATAGCGTGTTTCTTTTTTTTCGATTTTTGGAAGGACCTGGTCTAAAAACAAACTTCCAAAAGAAACCTTCTCCTGCGTTTCTTCAGTCGCCGTGGCGTCTTCTTCAAGACTTGCAAGAGCTGCTTTCCCACTGTCATCATTCTTCAAGAAAGCTTCTACAGCTGCCAGATGCGTACAGAATTTTTTCTTTTGAAAGAAAGCACAGCTACAAAAAACGGCATCGTCGTCTAAACTGTACCGCAAGCTTTCTTCTTCCACCCGAAAATACAGGTATTTTTCTTTTACTTCCTGAAGGGAAACTTTCCCAGCTTCATAGAGAAGGCTCCCTTGTGAACGAACCTTCCCAGGAATTAATTTTGCCATGTTTACCACCTTAGATTAATCCCTTTATTATACCATATTTAAGATAAAATTAGAAAAGATAATTTTACTATTAAAAGGATTTTAACTTACTTTTAGAAAAAAACTGAGACAGTCTTGTCCCAGCTTTTCACCTGATTTCGTAACAGAGTTACCTCAATCAGCTATCCATGATTTTTCTCTTTTAACTGTTTGAGCGAACATTAGACAGAATAGGTAAATAGAGAGGAGAAAGATCCCGATAGCCCACAGAAAAAGACAAAAAACACGACCTATTGTTTAATAAAATCCCCAGCAATAGGATCAAGAGCTCCAAGCTTACGATCGAACCGAGAAACAAGAGATACAGATAGATTTTAAATAATAAGTACACGAACCTAAAGCTCTCATGATCTTCATGAGTTTACTCTTCTCAACCTTAAAAAAAGCTAAGGAATAAAGCATATCCGGACTATGATACTACGCATCTGACTATCCTCCACTTCATTTTACCAGCTTATTAAAAAAAGCAACGCTTATGCGCTACTTTTAGTTGTTTTCATAGTTGGAAGAATGAGCATTTTATCATTTGAAATATACTTCTCCACTTTGATCCATTTGTCTCGTATTCCCTACTTCCGTTTTCGCGCAATCAAATGGATTGGAGTTCCTTCAAAAACAAAGGCCTTGCGAATTTGGTTCTCCAAGAAACGGAGGTATGAGAAGTGCATCAGTTCTTCTTCGTTAACAAAGACCACAAAAGTTGGCGGCTTGGTTGCCACTTGTGTCGCATAGAAGATCTTGAGGCGTTTTCCTTTATCGGTCGGCGTTGGATTAATGGCAATGGCATCCATAATCACATCGTTCAAGACAGCTGAAGGAATCCGTGTATTTTGACTCTCACTGATCTGTTTGATCATCTCTGGCAACTTGTGCAAGCGTTGTTTGGTTAAGGCAGAGACAAAAACAATCGGCGCATAAGAAAGGTATTGGAATTGATCGCGAATGTCATCTTCCCACTGCTTCATGGTATGGTTGTCTTTTTCAATAGTATCCCATTTATTGACAACAATGATCATACCTTTACCAGCTTCATGAGCAAAGCCAGCGATCCGCTTGTCATACTCCCGAATTCCTTCTTCGGCATTAATAACCATCAAAACCACATCTGAACGGTCGATGGCACGCATGGCACGCATGACAGAATATTTCTCAGTGTTTTCATAGATTTTACCAGATTTGCGCATACCGGCTGTATCGATCATGGTAAATTCTTGGCCATCTGCATCGGTAAAATGGGTATCGATGGCATCACGTGTAGTTCCGGCAACAGGGCTTGCGATGACCCGGTCTTCTCCAAGGATCGCATTGATCAAGCTAGATTTTCCAACATTTGGACGACCAATCAAGCTAAATTTAATGATATCTGGATTTTCTTCTTCTGTTTCATTCGGAAGATTTTCAATAATGGCATCAAGCACATCCCCAGTTCCGATCCCGTGGACAGAGGATACCGGTAGTGGCTCACCCAGTCCTAAGGCATAAAAGTCATAGATATCATTGCGCATCTCTGGGTTATCCACCTTGTTGACTGCAAGAATCACCGGTTTATGGGTCTTATACAAGATACGAGTGACATATTCATCCGCATCCGTGATCCCTTCTTTTCCAGAAACAACAAAGACGATCACATCTGCTTCGTCCATGGCAATTTCTGCCTGATGCTTGATTTGCTCCATAAATGGGGCATCTACGTCATCAATTCCCCCCGTATCGATGATACTAAATTTTCGATTCAACCACTCAGCTGTTGCATAAATGCGGTCACGAGTGACTCCTTCTACATCCTCAACGATGGAAATCCGCTCACCGGCAATCCGGTTAAAGAGCGTCGATTTTCCGACATTGGGACGGCCTACAATCGCAATAGTTGGTAGGGCCATGATTTCCTCTTTTCTAATGAAAGGCGAGACCTCGGTTCAAGAACGCCTCTCTTCATTTCATAATAGTTTGTGTTTTTCTAGTAGTTTTTTGGTCTCTTCTTGTTCAGGTTGACCAAATTGAGCTGCAAGACGCTCGCTCCAGCTGTCGGTTGCACGCGCTCCAGCATAATCTGCCTGAACCTTGTCATAGGCAGTCACAACTGATAGGTCTTGTTCTTGGTATTCTTCTTCAAAAGCAACCTGCTCCAATGGCAAGCGTGGTTTCACTGCATGTTGCTGGTTGGGTACTCCGAGAGCAATCCCAAAAACAGGATAGGTATAGTCTGGCAGACGGAAGAGTTCTGCGACTTCTTCTGAACAGTAGCGCAACATGCCGATCATCACTCCACCATAGCCGAGACTTTCAGCTGCCAATAGCGTATTTTGAGCTGCTAGAGCCGCATCCACTGAGGTGATCAGTAAGTTGTCCACCCCTTCAGGATGGAAATCCTGCTCATGAAGTTTGACAGCTTTTTCAGCACGGTTTAAATCCCCAACAAAGAGGAGAAAGACGGCTGATTGGCGAATTGCTTCTTGAGGAAGCAAGTCGTATAGAGCTTCTTTCTTTTCCTTGCTTTTGACCACAATCACAGAATAAGACTGAAAGTTTTTCCAACTTGATGCCATCTGCCCAGCTGATAAAATTTCCTTGAGGTCAGCTTCTTTGATGGCTTCTTCCTTAAAACGGCGAACAGAAAAATGAGATTTCATTAAACGGATGGTTTCATTCATCGGCGATTGACTCCTTCCAGATGGATTTCCTTGGCTAAAAATTTCACGCGCTCCATGACCCGTTTGGCCTGCCAGGTTTCATCTCCATTACGCGAAGCTGCAAAATGACGTTCCAACTCTTCAAAATTAAAGTTAGAAGTAAAGAAGGTTGGGAGATTTTCCTGCATTCGGTGCTGCAAAATCACTTGTAAGATTTCATCTCGCACCCAGGCTGACATCTGTTCCGCACCGATATCATCGAGAATTAAAATTTCGGCTTTTTTCACCTGATCGACGGTTTCTTTGACCAAGCCTGAACTGATGGCATTTTTAACATCGATCGCAAAACTTGGAAAATGAAGTAGGGTAGTAGAGGCCTGGCGTTTTTCGGATAAATCATGAGCCAAGGCTGCCATCATGTAGCTCTTTCCTACTCCAAAATCACCATAGAGGTAGATCCCCTTTTGATATTCTGGATAGTTGGCCACAAAATTGGCTAATTCCTCAAAGGCCTCAAATCGCCCCTTATCATCGAGTTCTACCTTGGCTAGACTCGCTTCTTTCAAGGTTGAAGGGAGATTGATCAAGTTGAGACGTTGGTTGATCGCAGCTCGTTTTTGGGCTTCGATTAACTCTGGCGTTTCCTCATAAGCGACATCCGCATAGCCTTCATTCATGGTGAGGATGGGCTTATAACCTTTGGCAATATAATCTGGATCTCCCAATAAGAAACGGTTGCGTTCACTAATGTATTGATTAAATTTTGAAATACTACGTCGAATTTCTTGTTCAGACAAAGACTGGTCCTTGATAAAGGCAGCCACTTCTTGGTCTGCCAAGATCTGTGCGACCAAATCCTCATAGTTAAATTGACGCGCACGGTTCATGTGAGACATGGTTTGACCTACACTTTCCATCTACTCACCTCCTTGATTCAGTTTTTCTAACAGACGTTGTTTCTCTTTAGCAAGATCCACCTTTTCTGCTTGACTGGTTTGATTTTGATAGTTTGGTTGGCTCCACTTGGGAACATTACTGTGCTTGCTCTTGGCTGATGCAGGACTCGTCCCCTTGTTTCCTTGAGACTTAGCTTGTTCCTGGCGTTCTCGAACTTTTAAAATCGCTAGTTCTGCACTGTTGACCCCTTGATAAGAAAAATCATTTCCTACCTTCAAAGCATACTTTTCATTGAGATTAGCAGACTGGGTCTTGTTAAAGGTCAACAATAAGATAATATTGATCACCTCATCTAGTAAGCCTAGATCAGCTAACTTGGATAAAGTCTTGCGTTCGCTCTGCGTAATGGTCGCATTGCGTGCCTTCTTAATCTCCGCTAGAAATTGTAGGCTGGATTTTGCCTTAGCTTCTCTCAGAATGGTTTCTTCCTGACGGCTATAGGACATGCGGGGTTGCTCTTGGTTGGCCTGAGCCAACTTTTGCTTCATTCTCTTTGGAGAGACAATCCGGTCTACAGCCGTTTCTTTTGCTAGGAGATAGGTTTCATACCAGGTCCATTGTTGCTCTTCTGCGATGGCAAAGAGAGCTAGGGTTGCTTCTCCTTCATCCGCAAAACGAAGTCCATCACGCCCCATCATTCGCTTAAACATCTCCATATCAAACTGCTGTTTCTTACTTGGAAGAACGGTCGTCTCCCCAGCATCTATTCCAAAGACTTGCGAGAAGGAAACTTGCCGTCTAGTCCCTAAAGAGCGTACTGGGAGCAGATCTTCCACGGCCTTTTCCCCAATCTTTTTTTCAAGCAAGCGTTTGAAAACAGCATTCGAAAAAAATTCTCCTGCCTCAAGAGGAGCATGTAACTGAATGGTGATCCCAACTTCTTCCTCATAGAGATCGATCAACCCCATGGCAATTAACCGGTCAAAAGCCAGTAGCAACTGTGGAAATCCTATATTCAAATGATTGAGGATTTGAGCCAGTAAATATTGTTTTTCACCCTGATCATAAGAGGCCAGCAGATAACGATAAACCGTTACCGTTTCCACCTCCAAAATAGGCAGGTAATACTGCTCCAATGCAGCCCCTGCCGGTGGAAGAAGATTATTTTTTAAAAATGCGAAAGGCGTATTGGGCTTCATCTATTTTTCCTTTTTCTTCTTGGTTCCCTTCGTAATTTGTTTCAAGAGGGTTTCTAACTCACCGACATCCTTGAAACTCCGGTAAACACTAGCAAAACGGACATAGGTGATCTCATCTAGATCTGCTAACTCATCCATGACCAACGAACCAATATATTCACTGTTGATTTCATTATCACTTTGGCTGCGAACCTTTTGCTCGATCCGGTTTACAATTTCTTCGATTTCGTCACTAGAAACAGGCCGTTTTTGAGCTGAGCGGATAATACCATTAAAGATTTTATCACGAGAAAATTGCTCGCGTGTCCCATCCTTTTTGACAACCACTAGGGTCCGCTCTTCCACTCGTTCGTAGGTAGTAAAGCGATAATGGCATTCTTCGCATTCCCTGCGACGACGGATGGTGTTCCCATCTTCAGCTTGTCGACTATCCACCACACTAGACTTACTTCCACCACATTTTGGACAACGCATTTGCTACCTCCTTAAACTGTTTTAACACTTCATTTTACCATAAATTGAATCGTAAAGAAAGCAGAAGAACAGGAGAATCCCCTATGCTTGCTCCTCATTGATCCATAAAAAAGAGTCGAAGGACGATTGAATAAAATCGTTTTCCTTTCGACTCTCCATTTATATTAAAGTGATAATTCAGCTTCTAAGCCATAGTGATCACTGACATGGGGTTTGTTTTGATCATCAAAAATGACATGTAGACGCTGGATGTCCCATTCTGGACTTGCAAAGACGTAATCGATTCGCAATGGAACTTGATTATCCGTCCAGCCATCGATTCCAGGTCCTACAGTATAAGTCCCCTTTGTTTCTTTGGCTTCGATAAAACTATCTTGAAGTTTTAGCGAACTGGATAGAATCGTTTCATACCCTTCTTGACCAGCAGGATTATTGAAATCACCAGCTAGAATAAAAGGTTTGCCTACTTGGCTGAAGTACTTCTCAATGCGTGGCCACTCAAATTGGAAACCTTTGTCCCACCAAGAAAGATGGACGCTGGCAACAGCAATCTCTTTTCCATCGACACTGGTATGGGCAACGGCCACCCGACGCGTATGGTAGTCCGTTGGATCATCCATATTGGAGACCAAAATCTCATCCGCCTTCAAAGGTTGACGCGAAAGAACGGCTACCCCCTCATTGAGGTGATCATAGCCAATATGGTTGTAAGCCCAAGTCCAGTAATAGTGAAGACCTTGAGCAGCCAACTCCTCAACCAATACGCGAACAAAGTGATCCTTGTGAATGGCTACAGCTGATGGCAAAGCTTGATAATACTCATCCGTTTTGACTACTTCTGAGGCCATTTCTTGATTGACCTCTTGGAAACAGATCACATCATATTGTGCTTCTAAAATTTGCTCCTTGAGGGTCTCAAATTTTTGCTGGGCATTCTCTTCCATCCAACTATGGGAATTTAATGTTAAAAATTTCATCCCCTGATTTCTCCTTCTTTTCAAATCAAGAAACGGCAAGAGGCCGGGTACACTGCCCCAACCTCGTTTTCTTTGCCGACATCTCTTATAATTCTACTGTTGCAACTGGTGCATTTGCTGCCAATTTACCAGTATGTTCGACCTTAACGGATTTAATCGCATCTGCATTTGTGAAGACAACAATTGTTGAAGTTTCACGACCAGCTGCACGGATTGCATCAAGGTCTGCTTCTACCAAGAGGTCTCCAGCAGCCACTGTTTGACCTTCAGAAACTTTAACCTCAAATGGTTTTCCTTCAAGACTAACAGTATCTAGACCGATGTGAACCAAGACTTCCAAACCATTATCTGTTACCAAACCAAGGGCATGTTTGGTTGGGAAGACGCTAGTAACTTTACCAGCAACTGGTGAAACGATGTGGCCATTTTCAGGCTCAACTGCAAATCCGTCACCCATCATTTTTTGTGAGAATACAGGATCTTTCACATCTTCGATGTTGATCACTTCACCATCTGCAACGGAATGCACTTCATCAGTTACCCCTTTAAAGGTTGCTTCAGCTTTTTGAACTGCTGTCATTTGGCTAGGAAGTGTTTCAGGAATAACTTCACCCGAATCAAGAACGTCTTGGATATCAGATTTCAATACGTCAGCTTTAGGTCCGTAGATTGCTTGGACACCTTGTCCTTTCATGACAAGACCCATAGCGCCTTCAGCTTTCCATTGTTCTTCTGTTCCGACTTTTTCAGCGTCCTTAACGGTTACACGAAGACGAGTCATACATGCGTCAACGTCTACGATATTGGCACGTCCACCAAGAAGGTTGATGATGTTAATGACTTGTGAGCTTGCTGAGCTTGTAGCAGCACCTGCTGCTGCACCATCTCCTGCAGGGGCATCATCATTTTGTTCATAGTTACCGTTACGTCCTGGAGTTGCATAATTGAATTTCTTAATCATGAAGTTGGCAATGAAGTACATGATAAAGGCAAAGAGGACTGTTACCCATACAAAGTTAAAGATATCTAATGCCAAACCAGCGTTGATGGCCATTGGGGTACGTGTCAAAAACTCGATTGAACCGAATGAGTGGACACGAAGGTGAACCAAGTCAGCCATTGCAAAGGCAGCTCCTTGAACAAAGGCATAGATTAGGTATAAAGGTGTTGCAATGAACATGAACATGTATTCAATTGGTTCAGTAACACCTGTCAAGAATGTAGCAAGGGCAGTTGCAAAAAGCATCCCTTTGTATTTTTCTTTCTTATCTGGGTCCACATTGCGATAGATAGCAACTACAACCCCCATCAAGATACCAAATGATCCAATCATTTGACCAACTTTGAAACGAGCTGGTGTGTACGCATGAAGCAAGTGTTGGTATTGGCTAGGATCTGCCTTCTTCAAGTTAACAAGGTCTGTTACCCAAGCCAACCAAAGTGGATCTTGTCCAAATACAGTTGTTCCTTTGGCAGCACCTGTAAGAACTTGGTAGCTACCACCCAATTGAGTATAGTTGATTGGAATGGTCAACATGTGGTGAAGACCAAATGGCAAGAGAAGACGTTCTAAGGTACCAAACAAGAATGGTGCCAATACTGGAGCTGTTGATTGTGAGTTGGCAATCCAAACACCAAATCCATTAATTCCTGATTGAACTACTGGCCACAAGGCTGCCAAAACCAAGGCTGTAAGAGCTGAACGAACGATAACAACGAATGGGACAAAGCGCTTCCCGTTAAAGAAAGAAAGGGCTTCTGGAAGTTTACGGTAGTTATAGTATTTATTGAAGGCTGTTGCTCCAACAAAACCTGAGATAATCCCTACAAACACCCCCATATTAAGTGCCGGTGCTTCAAGGACACTAATGAAGTAGTCTGCAACTTTAATTGATCCACCTAAGATCGTATGAACGGTAGCATCCTTATCGGCCAACATTGCAGATGTCACTCCGAAAACTGCACCGGTAATACGGTTAATCAAGATGAAAGAGAGACCAGCCGCAAAGGCACCCCCAGCACGCTCTTTGGCCCAGCTACCACCGATAGCGAGTGCAAAGAGGATGTGAAGGTTACCGATAACCCCCCAACCGATTTGTTCGAGAATCCCACCTGTAATAACAAGTGGAGATAAATTCGGGTTGATCATAGGGATTGATTTCCCGATTGAAATCATCAACCCAGCAGCTGGCATGACAGCGATAACGACCATCAAGGCCTTACCAAACTTCTGCCAGAATTCAAAGCTAAATAAACTTTTGAATGATCCTTTATTCATCATTCAACCTCCTTATATTGTTTAAGGCTTTTGTTTTTAAGAAAACGTTTGCGCTTAATTTGCTTCTAGTATACCACATTTTAAAAATTTGTAAAGCCTTACATTCATTTTTTTCTCCAAATTTTATCTTTTTTTATCTTTTTTAAGCCAAATCCTTTTTAAAACCCATCCTTTCCAAACGCAAACGTTTCCCTTGGGATATAAAAATATTCGAACCCTCTAAGGGTTCGAATATTTTATTCTAATGCGTCTTGCATGGCATAGCCAATCCCACGAACGGTCTTAATATAGCTTTTTTGACCGGGTAAATCAATTTTCCCACGGAGATACCGGATATAGACGTCCACAATATTAGTCTCACCCGTACTCTCGTACTTCCAGACACTTTCCAGCAACTGATCTCGTGTCACCACTCCTTTGCTTCCCATCAGAGTCGCTAAGAGATCATACTCTCTGCGGGTTAAACTAATCATGTCTTTCCCACGATAGACGGTATGGTGTTCCACATCAATGCTCAAATTGCGGTATGATGTTGGAATTTTCATCTGGCTACAATGTTGGTCAATATAATCACGACCTCTAAAAATGGCTGTGATCTTATCCACCAAATCGCTGATAATAAAGGGTTTGACCATATAGGAAACGGCAAAGCGCTGAATACTCTCTTTGTGCTCAGCAATTTTATCGCGGCTATCCAAAACAATCAAGACAGAAGCTGGACGAATCCGACTGATTTCCTCTGCGAATGTTTCACCAGACATATCTGACAAATCGTAATTAAACAAGATCAGATCATATTTAGTCGCAGCAATCAAGGCCAGACCCGCTTTTCCATCCTCGACCACATCAACTTGATACCCCTCTTTTTGAAGTTCCAAATCAATGAAGCGAGCGATTTGCTTCTCATTTTCTACTAGTAGAACTCGTTTGACCATAGAGCAAGATTATTTTTCGTCGTACCAAGAATAGTGGAAGGTACCTTCTTTGTCTTTACGTTGGTAAGTGTGAGCACCAAAGTAGTCACGTTGTGCTTGGATCAAGTTTGCCGGAAGATCCGCTGAACGGTAGCTATCGAAGTAAGTGATGGCTGCTGAGAAGGTTGGTACTGGTACACCAGCTTGAACAGCAAGAGCTACGATATCCCGAACTGATTGTTGGTACTTAGCAGTAACATCTAAGAAGTACTCATCCAATAGAAGGTTAGCAAGATCTGCATCGCGGTTGTAAGCATCTGTGATCTTTTGCAAGAAACGAGAACGGATGATACATCCATCGCGCCAGATAGATGCGATGTCCGCAAATGGCAAGTTCCAGTTGTTTTCTTTAGAAGCAACACGCAATTGCGCAAAACCTTGTGCGTAAGAGATGATTTTTGAGAAGTAAAGGGCTTGACGAATTTTTTCGATCAACTCAGCCTTGTCTCCTTCAAATTTGAATGCAGCTGGTTTTGGAAGAACCTTGCTAGCGTGTACACGTTCTTCTTTGTAAGCAGAGATGTAACGGGCAAATACTGACTCAGTGATGAGTGACAATGGCACACCAAGGTCAAGGGCAGATTGGCTCGTCCATTTACCAGTTCCTTTGTTCCCTGCAGCGTCCAAGATGTAGTCTACGATTGGTCCATCTTGACCTTCATCGTCTTTGCGTTTCAAGATATCAGCAGTGATTTCGATCAAGTAGCTGTCCAATTCACCCTTGTTCCATTCAGTGAAGATTTCAGCCATGTCTTCTGCAGAAAGACCAAGCAAGTGTTGCATGAGGTCATAGCTTTCTGCGATCAATTGCATATCCCCGTACTCGATCCCGTTGTGGACCATTTTCACGTAGTGACCAGCTCCATCAGGACCGATGTATGTCACACATGGTTTTCCATCTTCAGGCGCTTTCGCAGAGATTTCTTCAAGAACGTCCGCTACCAAGTCATATGCTTCTTTTTGTCCACCAGGCATGATAGAAGGACCTTCAAGGGCACCTTTTTCACCACCAGATACACCTGTACCGATAAAGTTAATCCCTGAGTTCGCCAACTCTTCGTTACGACGGATGGTATCTTTATAGAAAGTGTTTCCTCCGTCGATCAAGATGTCACCTTTATCCAAGTGTGGAAGAAGGGCTTGGATAGTTGCGTCTGTACCAGGTCCTGCTTGAACCATGAGCATGATACGACGTGGTTTTTCGATTGAGTTTACGAAGCTTTCGATATCATAGCTTGGCACAAAGTTTTTATCAGGATGGCAAGCAATCACATCTTCTGTTTTTTCTTTACTACGGTTAAAAATGGCAACTGTGTAGCCACGAGATTCGATATTAAGGGCAAGGTTACGACCCATTACGGCCATACCAACAACACCAAAGTTTGCTTTAGTCATGTGACACTCCTCTTTATAGTTTGCCTTTATTCTACCATTTTTCCTCCTCAAAAGAAAGCAGAAAATAGCTTCCCGCCTTCTCTAGAGGGAGAAGATCATGCAAGTCATTTGATCTTAAAAACAAAAGCGCCCGAGAAACAGTTCTCAGACACTTCTTGATGAATGGCATTAATCTTCTTTAGAAGCTAACTCCTCTGCTTCAATGACCGGTTGTTCTCCTTCTTTGAGTTTATTGACCGTCATATTGACCCCAAGAGCTCCTGCTAGCAATTGACGAATATCAAATCCGGCTCCTTGAGAGACTTGGTCGATACTTTGCATAATATCGCCCACCATCTTAGAAGCATTGCCTTCCCCGTACATGGTGATCTTATCAACCTTGGTTAATGGTTCTGCGACAGCACGCGCAATTTCAGGCAACTTATCAACGACCATTTCAGTAATGGCAGCTTCTTGCATTTTCTTCATCGCTTCGGCCTTTTGGTCCAAACCTTTGGCTTCGGCTTCCAGTTTCAAGCGAATGGCTTCAGCCTCGGCACGACCTTTAGCCTCAATAGCTTCGGCCTCTTGCAATTGGGCAAATTTCTCAGCTTCGGCTTGGGCTTTTCGAGCTTCGGCTTCTTTTTGTGTTTCGAAGAGTTCTGCTTCCGCCTTGCGTTGGCGTTCAATCAATTCTGCTTCTGCAGCTTGTTGACGCGCATATTTTTCAGCTTCAGCTTGTTTGCGGATGTTGGCATCCAATTCTTGCTCACGAACCTTAACTTCGCGCTCTTTGACTTCCGCTTCTTTTTCCTGTTTCATGATATTAGCTTCGGCTGCCACGCGCTCTTGTTCACGACGTTGCACCTCTGCCTCAATCCCTTTAGCGGCATCCGCTTTTGCTTGGGCAATATCTGCTTCTTGCTTGAGGGCTGCTTGTTTGAGTTTTAATTCGTTTTGTTTTTGCGCAATTTCAAGATCGGCTGCGACGCGTTTGTCGTTAGCCAATTTATCTTGTTCTGCTTCAACTTCCTTGCGTTCACGTTCTGCTTTGGCTTTGGCAATCAAGGCATCTTTCTTAATGGTTTCAACATTTTCAATCCCGAGGTTATCGATGACTCCCCCTTCATCAGAGAAGGATTGAACCGTAAAGGCGATGACTTCTAGACCCATTTTTGCCAAGTCTGGTGCTACGTTGTCCTGCACTTTTGAGGCAAACTCTTGACGGTCATTGACCATCTTACGGAGCTCCATCTGACCGATCACTTCCCGCAAGTTTCCTTCCAAGACATCTTGGACAGAGTTGGAAATATCTGTCGTATTCCAGTTCAAGAAGTTTTCTGCAGCCCGGGCAATCATTTCATCGGTTGTACCGATTTTTAATTTAACAGCTGCATCGGCACGGACGTTAATGAAGTCCAGTGTTGGGACTGCTTCTGACGTCCGAACATCTGTCGAGAATTGCTCAATATCAAGATAAGAGCGTTGTTCGACAAAGGGAATCATAAAGCCTGCTTTCCCACGCAAGTGACGTTGCTTCCGAAGACCGGTAATGACCACGACTTCGTTGGGTTTAGCATTGACATACCCTTTGACCAACAAGATCAATACAAGAATGGCTACGATTACAACAGTAATCAACCAACCTGGAATAAATAAAGTATCCATACTTTTTCTCCTTTTTAGAGGTCTACCCTCTGTTGTTTATTAATCCTAGTATATCAAAAGAAGGCCTTTCCTCAAAGAAAAGACCTGTATTTATGTCTAAATTTATCAAATGCAATCTCTAGCTTATTCTTCGTCAAACAAGCCATTTAGACCGGCGAAAGGACTGTTTTCTTCTTTCTTAATCGCTTGAGTGGCTTGGTATTCTTCTTCGGATAGGATTTTCCAATCATTGCCTTCGATAAAACCTTGTCCAGCCTCTTCTTCTGGAGTAAGAACCTTGAGGGGAATATTGAGCAGGATATTATCCGCTACACTCTCACTCAGGTCAATCTTCCCACCTTCAATTGGAAGGATCAAGTCTTCCTCTAGAGCCTCGATATCTGCGTCAGACTGTACATCCTCCGCAAACACTTCTGTTACAGGATAGCTTTCTTGAAGCTCGACAGGCTCCATACTTCGGCTAGATGCCAAAACGATGGTGTAGCTCAACTGGTAATCCAAGACATAGAGGCCTGTATCATAGGCTACTCGTCCTGTCGCCGTCACATTCTTTAAATCAAGAATTTCTGGATTACGCTTTTGCAATTCCTTGAGCAAATCCAACTCTTGATCAAAGGCTAGTCCTTCAGGATTTTTACGGATTTCTTGTGTAAATAGGTTCATTCTTTTGTCCTCAAATCTTCTAGATACTACTAGTATATCATGAAGCTGCCCCTCAACCAAGAAGTCTCCTCAAAAATTTGTTATAATCATGAAAAAAGATACAGTAACTAGGCCAATTGGTGTTGTACACAAGGTCCCACCATCTCTTGGACAAAAGAGGGTCACTGGCTAGGGCATTGTTAGATAGAGGAGAATTCATGAAAGAAATCGGAGCTGTTTTTCGGCAAATACGTGAAAGTCGCCACATCTCTCTAGAGGAAGCTACGGGTGGCGAATTTTCGCGCTCCATGTTATCTCGATTTGAAAGAGGGGAAAATGACCTGACGACCCAACGGTTTTTTAAGGCTTTGCAACAGATCAAAACGAGCCTCAGTGAGTTTTCCCATCTAGCTGGAATCGATCAGCACTCCTTTATTCCCAAATTGTTGAAAGAGCACTATGAAAACATGAGTTTGGAACACGATCAAGCCTTGTACCAAAGCTACCAGCAAGCCTATCAGAAATATCACAAAAAAGAAGACCTCTTAGCCAGCATTATTCTCAAAGTCCAAATGCTTGGCTTCTATCCTGAGGTGGAGCTCACCGCTAGCCAAGAGGAACTGGATTTCCTCCATGATTATCTCTTCTCTGTCACAATCTGGGGAAATTTTGAATTAAACCTGTTTTCTCTGACCTCTCCACTTTTCTCTAGTCGCCTCTATCGACAATACACAGAGGAGTTGGTCCAAAGGGAGGATTTCAAGCTTCTCCTAGATTCCTCTCGTCCTGCCCTTAACTCTATTTTTCTTAATGGCTTCTTTCTGGCCATTAGTTCAAATGAATTTGAAGATGCAACCTATTTTGATCAGTTGATTAAGGACCACTTTTACTCCGAAAACGAAGCCTACCTGCGGACGGTTTACCTCTATGCCAACGGAGAATTTCTCTATCGAAAGGGAGAAAAAGAAGCTGGTCTTGAAAAGATGGAGCAGGCCATCCAGGTCCTATCCATTCTTGATTGTAAGGACAGTGCCAACTACTACAAACAGGGCCTGCAAGAACTGATCAATAAATCCTAAAAACTCACAGATCTATCCTGTGAGTTTTTGTTGAAAATATGCAACATTTCGTTTTTTCTTGTTTTTGAAGTCTATAATAGAACCATCAAGCAAAGAAAGAAGGTTCTTCCCATGATGACCAAACTAAAAAATCACTTTTTCCATCTTCTTCTCACGCATACCAGCGTCTATCTGAAGGATCAGGAACTAGCTCTCTCTGAAGAGGAGAAAATGGACCTCTTCAAACAGATCTTTCGATCCATCAAACAAGTCCTAGCAACTGATCACATGAAGGAGGAAGGCTTATGAAACTCTTAGTCCGTAATAAGATTTTTGCCTTACTTAGTCTTTCTCGCTTTTTGAATACCCTTGGCGCTGCCATCTACAATCTGGTCTTTGTGGTCTTTGCTGCCAGTATGCCGCAACCGAGTCTGGCAGTTGGCATTGCCAATCTCATTGTATTTATTCCTAGCCTCTTTACCATTTTTGTCGGAATGAAGGCTGACCGCACGAAGAAAAAAGCTAACTGGTTGATCCGCATTGGCTATCTTCAAGCCATCCTCTTCATCCTTATTGCTCTCATGACCAAGATTCCAGGTTACCTAGCCTTTTCGATTGTTTGCTTTTTAAACATTGTTTCAGATTGTTTGAGTGATTATCGCGGAGGCTTGCAACTCCCTATCATGAAAAAGAACATCACTGACGAGGATTTGATGGAGGCCTATTCCTTCAACCAACTACTTAGTATGGTCTGCTCGATTTCTGGACAAGCTCTAGGAGTTTGGCTGCTAGCCATCAGCCATCAAAATTTCGCCCTGGTCGCTTCGATCAATGCCGTGACTTTTCTCCTGTCTTCCACTTGTCTCCTGATGAGAAAAAAGCAGCTGACACATGATCCTGTCATTGAGCCCAAAAGTAAGAATTCTTTGCTACACGAATGCCAAGAGATGTACCAGAACGCCAAAAGTATTTTTGCAGATGAGGAGGTCCACCACTTTGGCAAGTTGCTCTTCTCATTGGTTCTCATCAATGCCCTGGGGGGGATCCATCTCAGGTATCTACAATCTGCAACTGCTTCACTCCCCCTTCTTTCAGTTGAGCTTTAGCCAGTCGCTCTTGATTTTAGAGGCAGTGACTATTTTAAGCATGGTCTGGGCTAGTTTGACACCCCATGACTATTTTTCCAAGCAATCGCTCCACCATACCCTCCTGTGGATCGCAGGTGGGCTGACCATGCTTGGGCTCACAAATATCCTGATGCACTGGGACATTCTTTCCCTTCTACTCATCACTTTCCTTGGTTATCTTGTAGCAAAAATCAACCCAAAAGTTTCCAGTCTTTTAATGAGTAAATTGCCCGCTGAAAAATTAGCTTCTACCTCTAGCTTTTTGGGACTGATGGTCAGCTTTGCCATGCCACTTGGGACAGCTCTCTTTTCTAGTCTAGCTATCTGGAGCCTTCCCATAGCTTGGGGGACCTTTGCCATCCTTGGTTTCACTACCTTCCTCTTAACTACCAAATAAAAAATCCACCGTTTGGTGGATTTTTTTTACATTTTTCTTAGGCGAGCCACCCGTTCAGCAATGGGTGGGTGGGTATAAAAGAGTTTTTGCAAACCGGTTTCTTTTTTTGGATCGTTGATAAAAAGTGCACTGCTCGCATCATCGACATGTCGTTGCATTGGTTCACTATTGTCTAGCTTTAACAAAGCATTTATCATTCCTTGAGGATTCCGTGTCAATTCAACACTTGAAGCGTCTGCTAGGAACTCCCGTTGACGAGAAATGGCTAACTGGACCAAGGTCGCTGCTAATGGCGCTAAAACGATGGCAAGCAAGGAAAGGATCAACATAACAATCTCCAAACCACCGCTACCTTCTCGATCATCGTCCCGGCTACGGCCACCGCCCCACCACATCATCCGGCCACCAATGCTAGAAAGCATGGTGATGGCACTGGCAAGGGCCACTGCAATCGTCGAGATGCGAATATCGTAATTGCGAATATGGCTGACTTCGTGTCCGATGACTCCCTCCAATTCCTCACGGTTCATCACAGCTAGAAGGCCTGTTGTCGCTGCAACAGCTGCATTTTGAGGATTAGATCCAGTCGCAAATGCATTCATCGAAGGATCATCCACAATATAAACCCGAGGCATGGGAATCTGAGCTACCATAGCCATATCTTGGACAATATGGTAGAGTTGAGGGGCTTGCTCTTCGGTCACCTCACGCGCCCCGTTCATCCGCATGACAACTTCTGTTGATTGGAAAATCATACTAAAGGCATAGATACCGCCAATGATTAAGGCTAGGATGACGCCACCAAGGGAGGAGCCTAACCAGAGGTAGCCAACGGCTGCTCCGATAAGAGCTAAGAGTATGAAAAAAGCAATAAGGAGAATCCAGGTTCTCCTTTTATTGCTTGCAATTTGGTCAAAGAGCATATTAGTCTCCTAATCCGCTAAAGTCCACCTTTGGTACTGCTTTTTCTTCTTCAGGCACTTGAAGAAATTCAGCTTGTCTGAAGCCGAACATTCCAGCAATTACGTTTGTTGGGAAAGTTTCCAACTTGACATTGTAGTTGCTTGTGACACTGTTGTACAATTGACGCGCATAAGAAATTTTGTTTTCTGTATTGGTCAATTCTTCTTGCAACTGCATGAAGTTGGTGTTAGCTTTCAAGTCTGGGTAGTTTTCGGCAACCGCAAAGATGCCTGCTACTTGACGGGAAAGAGCATCGCTGGCCGCCATTGCTTCTGCAGGTGAAGAAGCTTGCGCTACTTGTTGGCGAAGTTGAGTCACTTTTGCTAGTGTATCTCCTTCGTACTTAGCATAGCCTTTAACGGTTTCGATCAAGTTTGGAATCAAGTCATTCCGACGTTTCAATTGCACATCAATTTGACTCCATGCTTCACGAGTTTGCATGCGGCTTTTCACCAAACCGTTGTAAACTCCTACTACAATCAACACAAGGACCACAAGGATCCCAAGAATAATCCAAATCATTTTATTGAATTCCTTTCATTTCTTTCTACCAGTATATCAAATTTCCCTTATTTTGTGGTAAAATAAAAGCATGAAACCAGAAGAATTTTATGTCCGTTTAGCCGAACTCGGCTTCCCAGTAACTGACCGTCAAAAAGAGCAATACGAACGCTATTTTGAGCTCCTCGTGGAATGGAATGAAAAGATTAATCTCACTGCCATCACCGAAAAAGACGAAGTCTATCTCAAGCATTTTTATGACTCTATCGCACCCATTTTACAAGGCTTGATCGAAAACCAACCCATCCGTCTCTTGGATATCGGAGCTGGCGCCGGCTTTCCAAGCCTTCCTATGAAAATTCTTTTCCCTGAGCTGGATGTGACTATCATTGATTCCCTTAATAAGCGGATCAATTTTCTCCACTTGCTGGCTGAAGAGTTAGGTTTGAGCGGAGTTCATTTCTACCATGGACGTGCAGAAGACTTTGCGCAAGACAAGGCTTTTCGTGCCCAATTTGATATTGTAACTGCCCGCGCCGTTGCCCGCATGCAAGTCCTCTCTGAACTGACCATCCCTTATCTGAAAGTAGGAGGACGGCTTCTTGCTCTCAAGGCCAGCAATGCTCCAGAAGAGTTGGAAGAAGCCAAAAATGCCCTCAATCTGCTCTTTAGTAAGGTTGAAGACAATCTACAATATGAATTGCCAAATGGGGATCCACGCTATATCACTGTTGTCGAAAAGAAAAAAGAAACCCCCAATAAATATCCAAGAAAAGCAGGTATGCCCAATAAGCGGCCATTGTAGTAAGATACAAAGGGCCAAGCGGATAATGTCAAATAAGAGGCTGGGACAAAAGTCCTAGCCTCTCAATTATTTTTGGATTGTCAAGCAAGACGCGGTGGTTGAGTGGGCTCTACTACGCTGATTTCATCAGCTTTTACAGCCCTACTCAACTGTGAGGAGGTGGGACGACGAAATCGAATTCTAACGAATTACCGATTTCTGTCCCACTCTCTTTTTTATTTTTGTTTCAATTCTGTTCGTAGGGCTTCTTGCTGCTCTTTTGTCAGATGAACGCCCTTACTTGCAACAATCTGGCTAGAGACTTTGTTGGCAAATCTTAAGGCTTGCGTGATATCTAAGCCTTCTAAACGAGCGGATATGAAGGATCCCACATGGCTATCTCCAGCGCCTACTGTATCGATGACTTCTGTTGGAAAACCGTCTGCCTCATACCAGTTGCCATCATAGGCAACCGCTCCGTTTTCACCCAAGGTGACAATGACCAATTGCCCCGTTCTCTGATACAAGTGTTCGATGGCTGGCTGGATCTCTCTACACCCTGAAAAAGCCAGTGCTTCAGCCTCATTAACATGGAGAATTGGATGCAGATCATAAATTGCTTCCAGTCGATCCTTTGGAATCAAGAGTCCGCGTGGCCCAGGTGCGAAAATCACCTGGCCTTCTAGTTGCGAAACAGACTGCACCAATGCAAGACCGGTTGGCTCCTCAACTTCAAGGCCACACAAGTAGATATAATCAAATCGATCTGTCTCGATATCTTTTAGCCACTCTGCTTGGAAGCTATACTCCACTCCGTGGTCCGATAAGAAGGTCCTTTCACCATCAGACTCTACAAAGCAGTAACAGCAACCATTGGCCCCTTCTAATGAGATGCTAGAGGAAATCCCTAATTGTTTCAGCTCTCTCCGAATAAAATCACCATATATTCCAGAACCGACTGGCGAGACAAACTGGTAGGGTTGCGACAAAAAATGAAGGATATTAACGACATTAAAGGCACAACCTCCCACAGACCATTGCTGGTGATCAATATGGGCATCTCCTTCACGACTTGGCAAACGATCCAAGTAAATCATCACATCACAAACTGTAGAACCAATAACTAACGCAGCTGTCATCTTTTTCTCCTTACTTTGCCTTCTATTATACCAGAGGAAACATAAAAAACAACCAACTCCTTGTGGTTTGGTTGCTTCTCTTTTTAATCACGATAAACGGGTTGAGGGCCAAAGGTTTGGGAAACTGGCATGATTTCAATCCGATTGACATTGACATGCTTGGGCTGTTGGATCAACCAAGCTACGGTGTTGGCAATGTCTTCCGGCTGAATGGCATGGGCATCTCGATAGAGGGCTTCTACCCGTTTTTCGTCTCCTTTAAAGCGAACAGAAGAGAACTCCGTTCCTTCGCAAAGACCGGGTTCAATATTGCTGACACGAATCTTCTTGCCGGCTAGATCCGCCCGAAGATTGAGGGAGAATTGCTTGACAAAAGCCTTGGACGCCCCGTAAACATTGGCCCCTGGATAAGGTACAGTTCCTGCTGTAGAGCCCAAATTGATAATATAGCCATCATTTCGTTCCACCATCTGGGGCAAGATTTTCCTTGTCAGATAGGTCAAGCCGACAATATTGGTCTGAATCATGGTCAGCCAGTCTGCGACCTCTGCTTCATAAGCTGGGGCGAGGCCTAGGGCCAAGCCAGCATTATTGACCAAAACATCCACTCTCTCCCAAGCTTTTGGCAAACTGGCAAGTGCACGATCTACCTGAGAAAGATCCGTCACATCCATTTGCAGGGGATAAAAGGCTTCTCCTAACTCTTCTTGGAGGGCCTGTAATTTTTCAATGCGTCTAGCTGATCCGATCACACGGTATCCATCTGCTACTAAGCGACGGCAAATCGCTTGACCAAAGCCAGCTGAAGCTCCTGTTACTAAAATCGTTTCTGACATGTCATTACCTCCATGGATTGTAAAAACGTCCCTGATTGACAAAGATCAGGACAATACTAAAGACCAGAACAGCTAATGCTGATAGAATCATCCCATAATCTTTCATTTCCATGGCTTGATGAGAATACCAGGTCCGCTTTTTATTTTTACCAAAGCGACGTAATTCCATAGCCGTAGAAATGCTGTCAATCCGCTCAAGTGAGCTAAAGATTAAGGGAGAGATGATTTGCAAATTGCCTTTGATCCGCTTGATCAGCTTGGCCTTTTTGGACAACTCCACCCCTCTGGCTTCCTGAGACAATTTAATCGTTTGATATTCTTCTTGTACGTCAGGAATGTAACGCAGAGTCAAGCTGACAGAATAGGCAATCTTGTAAGATACTCCAATTTGGTTGAGGCTTGAAGCAAACTGACTAGGATGGGTCGTCATCAAAAAAATCAAGGCTAGAGGTATGGTACAGACATACTTAAGAGCTAGATTAAAAAGATAAAAGAGTTCCTGCGAGGTGATACTATAGGAGCCCCACCCCTTCATCAGTACCGTCTTTGCCCCGTAGATCTCTACTCCATACTGGGGGGCAAAGAGATAGACCATGACAACATTTAACAGTGCAAAAACAAAAGCAAATGCAAGCACAAATGAAATATCCCGAAATCGAATACCAGCTGTAGAGAATAAAAGCAAGGCGCCCACACCAATTCCTAGAAGGAGCCGGGTATCATAACTCAACATGGCCGCAAGAGATACAAAAAGAAGAAAGAGTAACTTACTCGCACCTGAAAGGCGATGAAGAAAACTCGTCCCCTCATGGTAGCCGACTAATCGATGATTCATGACCTGCTCCTTTCTGTTGCATATAAAACTGCGTTAGCGCCAAGGGATCCATTCCTAATCGATTGGCTAAAGCAAAAATCGAAGTCTCTTTGAGATTAGCCTCTTGTAAAATATCCGGATGAGTGAACAGCTCTGCAGGTGGGAGATCTGCTAGAATTTGTCCGTCTGATACTACAAGGGCACGATCAGAATAATCCAACATCAGTTGCATATCATGGGTAATCATGACAATGGTATGGCCTTTTTCTTGCAAGCTATTTAGAAATTCCATGATTTCAGTGTAATTGCGCTGGTCCTGACCTGCTGTCGGCTCGTCCAAGACCAAAATTTCTGGTCCTAAAACTAGTATAGAGGCGATGGTCACCCGTTTCTTTTGCCCATATGAGAGAGCAGAAATCGGCCATTTACGAAACTCATAGAGACCACAAGTTTTCAGTGCTTGATAGACACGCTCTTTGATGTCTTCTTCAGCGACACCCCGCAAACGCAAACCTAGAGCGACTTCGTCAAAAATCATATTGGTCGAAATCATTTGATTGGGGTTTTGCAGGACATAGCCCACTCGCTCAGCCCGCTCCTTGACACTCTCCTGCTTGATATCTTCACCTCTAGAGGTGTATTGCCCATCTGTGGTAATGAATCCACAGATGGCTTTCGCAAGAGTTGATTTTCCTGCCCCATTCTTCCCGACAATCGCTAAGCGCTGCCCTTTCGGAATCGTGAGGGATATATCTTTTAAGATCGGATGATCCTTTTGATAAGCAAAGGAAATCTGCTCCAACTTCAATAGTTCTTCCGTCTCACCAGTTTTAGTAAAGGTCGCTTCTGTAATGGAACGATTCACACCAGTAAGTTCGATATCTTCTAGACGATCTAGATGCTCCAATTGATCGATATCCTGACCAAGCTGGCGAAGAGTTGTTAAATAAAGAGGTTCTCGAATCCCATTTTCAGCTAGCAGTGTCGTCCTCAACAACTCATCTGGTTGACCATTATAGAGAACTTGTCCTTGATTGATCAAGATAACCCGATCGACAGGACGGTAGAGTACATCCTCTAAACGGTGTTCGATAATAATGGTGGTCGTCCCCTGTTCTTCATGAATCTGATCGATCAGATCAATAATATCCTGACCCGACTTGGGATCTAGATTAGCCAGTGGTTCATCAAAAAGGAGGATCGGACTTTCGTCAATCAGAACACCTGCTAAACTCACTCGCTGTTTTTGCCCACCGGACAAATCTTGTGGCCGATGATCCAAGAGCTTCATCAAATCCAAGCGTTCTGCCCAACTCTGCACACGCTCTTTCATCGTTCCCAGATCCACCATGTCATTTTCAAGAGCAAAAGCCAAGTCTTCTGCGACACTCAAACCAATAAATTGGCCATCTGTATCTTGCAAAACCGTACTGACCAAGTGAGATTTCTCATAAATACTGAGATCAAAGGCTTCTTTCCCCTGAATGAGGAATTGCCCACTACTGGTTCCCTTATAGATATTAGGGATAATCCCATTTAAGCACTGGCCAATGGTTGACTTACCAGAACCAGACGGCCCAACAATCAGAACCTTTTCCCCCTTATAAATGGTTAAGTTGAGATTTTTCAAGGTTGGTTCAGACTGTGCCTTGTATTGGAAGGAAAAATCCTTCAGTTCAATCATTGCTTCTTTCATTTAGTTTGCCTTTTCCCAAAAGAGCGCAAATTGGATGGCTAACTCCGCGATGCGATCCTTGCTATCTAAATCTTCATGACTAGATAAGGTTCGGATATCCCATTTTTCTTCCGAGAGGTGGTCAGCTGCATAGAAGAAATGGCAGAGCTCAAAGCCTCTATAAACTGCTAGGGCTGCCACTGCCGAACATTCCATATCCACACAGATGGCTCCTGCTTCCTTTCGTCGCTTCATCTTGTCGATGGTTTCCCGGTAAGGTGCATCTGTCGTCCACACTTTTCCTGACTGATAAGAAACCTTGTGACTGTCCAGAAAGGCTTGGAAGAGAGGAAGGGTTTTCTTGTTTACTTCCACTTCATCACTAGCCGGAAGATAGTGGTAACTGGTCCCCTCGTCGCGAAGAGCAGCTGTTGGAATGATAATGGAGGTTGCTTCGATATCTCGATCTAATACCCCACAGGTCCCAAAAAGAACGAGTTTTTCCATCCCAAATTGAATCAGGTCCTCTATAATCCCCACGCAGGAAGCAGCCCCAACTGGTGCATTAAAGGCACCAATCTGTTGGTCTCCAATAGTGATCCCATAGACCAGGACTTCAAAATTAGCCATAGAGGTTCTTGCAATGACCTCGTGGTCATAATTCTCAAGAAGGCGCGCAAAGGTTACTCTTGAAAAGCAAGAGATGACAACTTTGGGAAATCCTTCAATTGGTTGGTGTAAGTCTTGTGGATTGATAATCGCCTGTCGATTGGCATCAAATTCTTCTAACAGCATTTCGTGCACCTCTTTCATTCTACTTCTAGGCCCCTATTATACCATAATTAGCCTAGTCATTGGTTTTTGATCAAAGGAAGGAGCATAAAAAAGAACTGCTCCCAGACGTTAGATTTTTCGGATCAAACGTCGAAAGGACAGTTCACTGCGATTCTTTTTACTTGTTTTCCAATTGCGCTAATTCTAGCAACCGTTCTTTGGACAATTTTTTAATTTCAATTTGACTAGCATCTAGCAGCTGGAATTCATCTGGCTCTAGCGCTGCCAATAGATTCTTCAGAGCAAGAGAGCCAATTGGATGGTAATTTTCTGGCTTATCCGGATCTCCATCGATCGCAACCAATAGAACTCGCCAATCAATGATACCCGCTAAGCCCACAATTTCTACATATTCTGCAGGAACATGTGGCACGCTGGGCAAGACCGTATCCGTATCTTCTGTCAAGCTATAGCTGGCTAAGAAGGCTCCTGTCTCCTCCTGTTGATAAAAACGGACTTGACTGAAATAAGCTGCACTATATTGAATCTTCTTGATAAAGGCAGAGTAGGCTTCTAGTGGATGGACATGGTTCAAGACTTCCTGCACTGTATCCCGATCCAAATAGACTGGATGAGCGAAGCCTTGTACTTCAAACTCTTTTAGATCTTTTTCTTTCGTCACATTACCCAGCGTTTCTAGGATGACGACTTCATAATCAAAATGGAAAATAGAATCTGGAGTATAGCTCACTCCGTCGCTGGCCACAATCTCCGTTCCTAGTACTTCTGCGAGGCGACTAAGCCATCGAAGGGCCAACTGCCAATCTTCTTCTATCGCAAAAGAGGGCACCTGAATCTGATAAGACTCTTCCTCATCAAAATAGCGTAACTGCAGAGGAAGACCGCTTTTACCAAATACAATACAGTTCAAGCCTTCAAAATCATTTAAGGGACGATGAAGGGTGGCAGGATCATAGTTGTAGGTTGTTAACCCTTCTACCAATTTAAGAACTTCCTGTGCTGCGAGTACTTTCTGATAGCCAAATAAGCTCTTTTTATTTTTGATTGAAAACACGATACTCATTTGTTTTCTCCTTTGTGAAATCGCTTACCTAAAGTATAGCACAATTTTCAATCAATTTCCATATAAAAACAGCCTGAGCTTTCAGACTGTTTATTTCTATTATGCAGGTGCTCCATCAAGCGTCTCACCGATAAGGGCTAAACGCTCACGAACTTCTGCTTGTGACAAGTTGTGTTCTTCAACATAACGATTGCGAGGGTGAACCCGGCACTCATGCGAACATCCGCGAAGATACTTGTCTTCGTTTTCTTCTGAAGTCAAGATCCGACGGTTACAGAAAGGATTTCCACAGTTGACATAGCGTTCGCATGGTGTTCCATCAAACCAATCTTTTCCGACAACGCTTGGATCGACATGGTTGACGTCGACTGCAATCCGCTCGTCAAAGACGTACATTTTACCATCCCATAGTTCGCCTTGAACTTCTGGGTCTTTCCCGTAAGTGGCGATTCCGCCATGCAATTGACCAACATCTTTGTAGCCTTCACGCACCATCCAGCCAGAGAATTTCTCACAGCGGACTCCACCTGTACAGTAGACGACAACGCGTTTGTCCATGAATTTTTCCTTGTTATCACGGACCCATTGTGGCAATTCACGGAAGTTGCGGATGTCTGGACGAATAGCTCCACGGAAGTGTCCAAGGTCGTACTCGTAGTCGTTTCGAGTATCAAGGACAACGGTATCTTCATCGAGAAGTGCTTCTTTAAATTCTTTTGGAGACAAGTAAGCACCTGTTGTTTCAAGAGGATTGATATCGTTATCGAAGTTATCATCCTCTAATCCAAGGTGGACAATCTCTTTCTTATAACGTACAAACATCTTCTTGAAAGCTTGCTCTTCTTCCTCATCAATCTTGAACCAGAGGTCTTCCATACCTGGAAGGCTGTGAACGTAGTCCATGTATTTTTGTGTTGTTTCGTAGTCACCAGAAACAGTTCCATTGATTCCTTCGTCAGCGACTAGGATACGTCCTTTGAGGCCGATTGATTTACAGAAGGCCAAGTGATCAGCCGCAAATTGTTCTGCGTTTTCGATGGGAACATATTTATAATAAAGTAATACACGAATAAGTTTTGCCATAAGATTCTCTTTTCTAAGATTAAATTATCAGAATTTTTCATTCAACTATACCAGTATACTCTCCCAAGAAAACGAATGCAATTTATTTGACTGAAAAATAAAAGCCTGGTTTCCCAGACTTTTATACGACGACACCAAGGTTCCAACTTCCTACTCTTCCTTTTCCAACTGATCTAGATAGGCTTCATAGCGTTTTTTCTCAACTTTTGCAAGAAGCATTACAAGGGTATTGACTCCCCATACAATTAGAAGATTCAGTAAAAAGGTAATAGGTAGTACCAGTAAGAATTTTGAATGGAAGGGATTTGCCTGATAGACAGCTTGGTTTAATTGAAAATTTTGAGCCCAGATGAACAAGGAGAGAATAGAGGTTACTGCTACAATTCCCGTCACATTTAGATAGCTATAACTGATAAATTTCACACCCAATCGTTGACAACGAACAGAGTAATACAATCCTGAGACGATGAGTAAGGCTACCACCATGATTGGACTGAGCCCCACCTTAGATGTAAAAATGGATCCCACACTAAAAACAGTTAAGGCAAGGAAAAGAAAACCAGCCGTCTCAGCACCAGCCTTATTAGCTAAGCCTTCTTCTCGTTCATCTATGATTTGTTTGTTCAGCAATTGTAATCACATCTCTTCCTCCTTATTCTTCATCCTCTAACTCTGCCTCGATCTTCTCTTGTTTTTTCCGATTGATAAGAGCAAGTGGTTTTTCAAGCAGATCTGTCAGGATGGCAAAGACGAGAATTTCTAATAAAATTTTGACCAGATACTTGGGACTCAAGATAAAGCTCATTGCTTCTCTCTTTCCAATCACATCCATAGCTGTCACAAGCACAGCAAAGAATAGACCTGACCCAAGGCGACTCAACCAGCTATCTTTTTCTAACATATCTCGGATATCAATCCCTGAACTGATCCTTCTCACAAAGGCATAGGCTCCCATGGCAATCAGAAGGAACATCTCAGGGAGATAAGCGACTAGGTCTAAGTCCAGGATACTGGATTTCACAAAGGCAGATAGGGCAATAAAGCAGGTCATACCAAGGACAAGTTCTCCTGCGATTTTTCCATCAAGTAGCATGGTCCGTTCATCTTTTACAATTGGTTCTTTCTTTTGTTTCATATTCTTCCTCTTTCTATTATTAAAACTGTTACTCCCAGAACAGTTGATCCAGCGTCTTATCCAAGGTCTTACAGATGGCAAGGCAGAGACTGAGGGTTGGGTTATACTTTCCCGCCTCAATCAGACCGATGGTCTGGCGCGTCACTCCAATGGCATCTGCAAGATCCCCCTGGGTCATATCATGCTCGACCCGGGCCATTTTTAATTTGAGATTTTTCGCCACATGATTTTCCTTTCTTGTTTTTATAGCTTTATTATACACTATATTTTCTATTTTGCAATATATATCTTACATTTTGTAAAAAATATTTTTGATAAAACAAAAAAGCGGCTGGGACAAAAGTCCTAGCCTCTCAATTATTTTTGGATTGTCGAGCAAGACGCAGTGGTTGAGTGGGCTCTACTACGCTGATTTCATCAGCTTTTACAGCCCTACTCAACTGTGCGGAGGTGGGACGACGAAATCGAATTCTAACGAATTACCGATTTCTGTTTCACTCTCTTATCTTCTGTACATTTAATCTTTGGTCAAACTTCCATCTTTTGTTTGAGTCCGTGCATAAGCAATCAAGAGAAGAGAACCTGCAACAGCTACTGTTAATGCATTAAATGAACCCGCAACAACACCTTGTAGGAAGACTTTATTGGCACTTTCCTTGTAGATCAAGACATCTCCAACCGGAGCAATCAAGCCCCAGATCACAAGGTTGGATACGATTTGAACAACGTTAAAGACAATTAATTCTTTCTTTGTCACTTCCCCTTTAAATTCACCGATTTGTTTGCGGAAGAAACCAACAAAGAGTCCAAACAAACCACTTGAAATGATCCAAGTCCACCAAAGACCACCTGACATAGCGTCCTTAATGGCATGACCAATCAAGCCGATTAAGAAGCCGACAATTGGGCCAAAGACTACACTAAAGAGAGCTTGAAGGGCATATTGCAACTGAATGCTCGTATTCGGTGCAGGTGCAGGGATTTGCAACATAGCAATCACGACAAAGAGGGCTGCTCCAACCCCAATAGCTACAACATCTTTAATTGAAAATAATGATTTCTGTTTCATTATGATATCTCCTATTAATTTTCCATTTTTCTAATCTCGATATGCCAAGAAGCCCCAACTCCTACATTATAGGCCTTGGCAAAGGATCCCTGGTTGATGGCAAGACCAACACGGTAAAGGGAATTGATATAAAGGATTGGCTGTCCAATTCGCACGTCGGCGAAAGATTTACCGTAGGTTACTTGGTTTTGGTAAACCAGCATGTCATTGTTATAGATGGTCACTTCAAAACGTTCCCCAAATTCGGGTGCCAAATGATTGAACTCTTCCCGAGTAATGGAAGTCCAAAGAGAACCAAAGCGCACATCTAGAATGTCGACTGCACCTTTAACAAGATTGTCCTCAAGAACCGTCTCAACCACTGGGATTTCCACAATATGTTCGACACTGAGTTCTGGTCCGACGTCTTCAAAACTAATATGGCCACTGGCCAACTTAGCTCCTGTATAGGCGTAGACATCACGGCCATGGAAGGTATAAGAAAACTCTGTATTGGCTCGACGATTCTTCACCTCTGAAATCTCACGGATAGCAACAATCCCTACATGTTTCTTGATAAAAGAGAGAGTGCCATTATCCGGAGTGACAATGTATTGATTTTTCGCCGTTTTAGCTACGACACTCTTTCGTTTGGAACCGACACCAGGATCGACCACCGAAACAAAGGTCGTCCCTTCTGGCCAGTAATCTACTGTCTGAAAGAGACGGTAACTCCCTTCAAAGATATTGTAGGGGGTAATATCATGAGTTAAGTGGTGAATTTTAAGGGTTGGCGATTCTTCTAAAGCAACCCCAATCATAGCGGATACTGCTCCATCCACCAAACCAAAGTCTGACTGAAGAACTAGTAAATTATTGTGCATCTTTATCTCCTTTTTTGTCCAATAATGGAAGAAGGAAGTTCGATAGTCCCCATCCTAATCCAGCACCCAATATGACCGTGAGGACAAACCAAGTGATGGTCGCTAGATCTGGTGATACCATCACCCGATTGACATAGTCTATCGATTTACCACGATCCAGTAACGACATGCGGTAACTGGCTGGATAGAACCACATCATAAGAATGGGCCCTGTCGTCGCAAAGGCAAAAATGACAAAAGACAAGGCATTTCGTAAATTCGAGCGAAAACGACCACTTGAGGCGACCATTTCCGCAAAACTTCCGGCGATCAAGGCTGGAATAAAGGCCCCTGCACCATGACGCGAAAAGAGGAAGAAGGATCCAATCACGCAGCCAACTATAAAGATAGATCCAACTCCTTTTATTTTTTCTAGATAATAGCGGTAGATCATCCCGCCAAACAAGGCTGAAAAGGCAGGAGCATAAAACATATTTCCTTGATGATCGACCAGATTTCCAACTAAGACCCCCAGTCCAATCGCAAGAAAATAGAGGAAAGTGAAGGCTCCAACTTGTTTTATTTGATTCACATTTATTCTATTCATTGGATACTGATCCTAACGGTGGCTAATTTTCTTCGAAAGGAAGTCCCCGATAAATTGGACCAGAACGATCAGAATCAGGATCAATAAGGTCGCCACAAAGATGACATCATTGTTAAACATGTTTTTCCCGTAGTTGATGGCCAAGGTTCCTAATCCTCCAGCACCAACGGCACCCGCCATGGCGGTTTCTCCAATCAAGGAAATGATGGTCACTGTTGTTACACGGATCAAATCAGGAAGCCCTTCACGAAGGTAGACACCAACAATATCCCAGAAGGTTGCCCCACTGGCTTGTGCTGCTTCAATCACGCCTCCATCCAATTCTGACAAGACTACTTGGACTTGGCGGGCAAAGAATGGAAAGACAGCCAAGGATAGCGGAACAAGTGCCGCTGTAGGACCGATGGTATTTTTCAAGAGCAAGTAGGTCAAGGGATTAATAAAGGCCAACAAGATAATGAAAGGAATGGCGCGGAACAAGGAAGTAATTTTATCCAAAATTTGGAAAACGATTCTATTTTCGATGACACCACCTGGACGGGTCAAGACTAACAAAAGTCCTGTCACCAAACCTAAAAATCCACCAATAATGAAGGAAATAACGGTCATGTAAAGAGTCAAGTAAATAGCGGTTCCCCATCCATACTGGCCAGACCACCCTAATTTATAGACATTTGGTAAATATGTTTGAATTAACTGGATCATGCTTTTCTCCCATCTTTCACAATAGTCACGGAAACTCCTGCATTTTCTAACTCAGCTTTGGCCGTTTCCAGATTTTGATTTTCACCTGATAAGATGACCACCAATTCTCCAACAGGCGTGTTATCAAGGATCTCGATGTTCCCAAATAAAATGTTGGCAGATACTTGGTACTGCTTGTAAATATCATTGATGATGGCTGTATCTGTCACAGAACCTGCATACTTGAGATGCGCCAACATCGAATCATCAGGCAAGTTCTTAACAATCGCTTGTTGATTGATTTTCACCATGGCTTCATCGATTCCTGTTGCAACGGTGATAAAGTCTTGCGTCAAAGCATTTTTCGGATTCGAGAAGATATCTAAAACAGACCCTTCTTCAATCAGTTCGCCATTTTGCATGACAGCTACCCGGTTGGCAATATCTTTGACAATTTGCATCTCATGGGTGATCAAGACAATGGTTAAACCAAGTTTCTTGTTCAATTCTTGCAACAGAGCTAGAATTTGTTTGGTCGTCTTTGGATCCAAGGCTGAAGTTGACTCATCTGAGATCAAAATCTTTGGATCATTGGCAAGGGCACGCGCAATCGCTACCCGTTGCTTTTGACCACCAGACAATTGGGCTGGGTAATTTTCTGCACGGTCAGCTAGACCAACTAGATCCAACAATTTCGCCACTTTTTCATTCTTTTGTTCTTTATTTAAATTTGAATGTTTAAGAGCGAAGGCTACATTTTCTGCGACGGTCATTTGAGCCATCAAGTTGAAGTGTTGGAAGATCATCCCGATATCCCGACGTTTCTCTCGAAGAGCAGCCGGTTTTAAGGTCACCCGATCTTGGTAAATCACATCCCCATCCACAGTGATGGTTCCGGCACTTGGAACTTGTAAGAGATTGATCACCCGAACCAAGGTCGATTTCCCGGCTCCGGAATACCCTACAATCCCATAAATATCGCCTTCATTAATATGAATGGTCACATCTTTGACGGCTTGGATCTGACGTTTCTTTTGCTGGAAGGTCACATCAATGTGGTCCAGCTGAATCATTGCTTTACTCATAACTTGCTATTAACTCCTTTATCAATTCAATATGGGTGTAATAATCGGCGATTTTCACATTTTCGTCGCCCCCATGATCACGGCTATTGGCATTGCCAATTCCAAAGGCTGCCATCGGCACCTGCAAAGCCTCAAAGACCGTGTGCATTGGCCCTGTTCCCGCTGTTGTTGGAAGAACAGAAACTCCTTCTCTATAGAAATCTTTGGCCAGCCGTATGACATTTAAAATCGATGGGGCACTCATATCACTTCGGTAACTCATTTCACCGAGAGTATAGACCAATTCGACCTGATCATAGCCATTTTTCTTCAATTGTTGCTTGATCTTTTCTAAGACATCCTTGGGATCTAGACCTGGAACCAAGCGCACCTCCATCTTGGCACGCGCCTCTGCCGGAAGAATCGTTTTAACACCTTGTCCTTGGTAACCAGAGCCAAAACCTTCAATATTCAGGGCTGGTTCAAAATAGAAACGACGCAGGAATTCTTTTCGGTCTTCCTTCAAGATTGGAAGGGTTAGACCATAGGTTTCCGCTACATCTTCTGGTCCTTTGTTGGCATATTGTTCGATCAAAGCTAGTTCGCGTTCATTGGGTTCTTGGATCTGATCATAAATCCCATCCACCAAGATTCGGCCTTCTTTGTCACGAAGACTGGCGATAGCATTTAACAAATACCAAGAAGCAGAGTCCACCACGCCACCATAGCTGGAATGGATATCCACTTCTGCACTCTTCACCACCATATCAAAGGTGACGATCCCTTTGCTACCACCGGAAATTTCCAACTGACCCTGATTATTTCGGGTACCTTGTTCCCACACTAAGAGGTCTGCCACACGCAAGTGTTTCTTATGTTTGGCCAAGTATTTATCCAAGTCAGTCGATGCAGACTCCTCTGCCCCTTCGATGATAAAGGTGATATTGACTGGCAAATCGCCACTTTCACGAATGTATTTTCGAAGAGCTGTGAGACGAGCCGTGATATGCCCCTTGTCATCATCAACCCCTCGACCGTACATGGTCCCGTAATGAACCGATAAGGTAAAAGGATCTCCCGTCCAAGGTTGGTCTCCATCCGCTGGTACTGTATCATAGTGGTTATAGAAGATGATGGTTTTTGCGTCTGGATTTGGGGAGAAAAATTTGGCAATCACAAAAGGGGCTGTGTAGCTATCATCCACTTCGACTTTGGCTCCTGCAGCTGTAAAAATTTCCCCCAAATAGTTGGCCACTTCCTTGAGACCTACTTGTTGAGCAAAGATGGATTTTTTTGAAATCAAGGTTCGCAACACTTCAAAATAATGTTGTGCGACCTCATCATTTTCAAATTTTCGAATTTGTTCCGCTTCTGTTGCAAAAGGCATGCATTCCTCCTAATACACGATAAGAGGTAGAGAATTGCTTCTCCACCTCCTTCATACACTTGAGATCGAATCTTAAAAGACTGGTTGGTCCATTCCTTCTGAAGATTCTTCGATCACTTTCTTCACATTGTCTTTGTGATAGGCTTTGATGATTTCTTTGATAGCTTTTGCTTTATCAGATTTTTCCCAATCTTTCTTAGCAGCGATCAAATTGTACCATTGTTTTGAGTTGTTGTCTTTCTTTTCAACATAGATAGCTTTTTTGAAATCAACGCCTGCTTCACGAACGAAGGTATTGTTGATGACAGCAGCATCTACTGATGGAAGAGCAGATGGTGTTTGTGAAGCATCCAATTCAGAGATCTTCAAATCTTTTGAATTTTCTTTGATATTTGATACGTTTGCCAATTGTCCATCTTTGGTATCCAATTTAATCAAACCTGCTGATTGCAAGACATACAAGGCACGGCTTTCATTTGTTGGGTCATTTGGTACAGCGATTGTTCCACCTTTAGGAATTTCTTTGATAGAAGTGTATTTGTTTTTACCGTTTTCTGTACCAGAGTAAAGACGGATTGGAGCGATGTAAGTATCTGCTACTGCAACAAGGGCTTTGTCGTTTTTAGAATTCCAGTTATCAAGGAAGTTGTAGTGTTGGAATGCATTGATATCTACGCTACCATCTTTTACAGCCACGTTTGGTTGTGAGTAATCTGTAAATTGAGTGAATTCCAATTTGATCCCTGTTTTAGCGTCATCCAAGTTCTTTTGAACTTGATCCCAACGAGCTTTTTCAGTATCGCTCAAAGTCATGACACCTACTTTTACAGTTGTTTCACCATCTTTGCTAGATGATTTTGAAGAACCACATGCTGCAAGAGCAAATGTTGCAAGAGCTGCAAGAGCTGTTAAACCAAGAATTTTTTTCAATTTCATTTTGAAGTCTCCTTTAATTAAATATTATTCTTTAATATCTTTTGCTTCTGGTAGGTAAGTTCCACCAAAGTATTTTTTAGACAGTTTTTCAAGGGTTCCATTGTCGTAGAGTTCCTTGATACGTTTATTGACAAATTTTTGAAGATCTTTATCTTCTTTTGCAATAATTGGATACACATAAGGTTGTTGGTCGCTTGGAAGCTCGATAACCTTCAAGTTGTCATAGCCTTGATCACGAATGATAGTATCTACTGAGATCCGTTCGAAGATCTTGTAATCTGTACGACCATCCGCTAAATTAGCCATGATGGTTTGAATGGTTCCATCTGTGTATTGCAAGTCAGTTGGATTATCTGAATGTTTTTTATTGTAATCTTCTAATTGTTTAGCAGTAGATGTTCCTTGAACAACTTCTGTTTTCTTGCCACCAATGTCATCCAAAGATTTAATAGAAGAATCTTTTGGTACGACCAATACTAATGGATTACGAGCATATGGATTTGGATAGAGGTATTTTTCTTCCCGCTCTTTTGAGTAGCTAATGTTGTTGGCACCGATTTGGAAACGGTCACTATCTAAGCCAGCGAAGACTGAAGACCACTCTGTTTTGTTAAAGTTTACTTCATATTTGTCTGAACCTTTGAAGATTTCACGCAAAACTTCGATTTCATAACCGGTTAGCTTGCCGTCTTTTTCTTCGTAAGAGAATGGTTTGGTTGTTCCAACAGTACCAACTTCAATGGTTTTCTTACCACTGGCTGATTTACCAGATGAACATGCTACTAAAGCACTGGTTGCAAGGACTGCAACTAATCCTAAAGCAGAATACTTAATCACTTTTTTTAGATTCATAGGATCTCCTTATTCGTTTCAGGCACATAAAACGCCATTTTAAAAGTATTTTTTAATTTTATCAAAAAAGCATTTACTTGCCTAATATATATTTTTTATGGAGGTGATAGTTTTTCTTTATCACACATCTTTGGCCTTAAAATACCGCAATAAAGCTTGCGCATTTTCAACATAATAGGGAACCGAAACCTCAAAGGCTGCATCATCGATGGTCATGTGATCATGATGGAGGTCTGGCGCATCCGGCTCTCCATTCGAACCAATAAAGGCAAAGACTCCAGGAATTCGCTCTTGGTAAAAGGCGAAGTCTTCTCCAGCAGTAGAAGGATTTGCTGGAATCACTTCAGCCAAGTCTTGTGAAGCTTCCCAAACCACCTGCGTCAATTCCTCATCGTTAAAGGTAACGGGAGGTGTCACACCCCACTCAAAAGCTACATCTACTTCCAGACTTTTTGCTATATGACGAATGATCGAAATAAAATGTTCCTTCAACTCTCTTTGCACACTCGGATTAAAGGAGCGAATCGTTCCTTCAAAATAGCCTGATTTTGGGAGTACATTCCAGGTTGAACCCACATCTAGATGCGTAATGGACAAAACAGCTGTTTCAAAGGGAGAAATGGTCCGTGAAATTAATAATTGTACATTCTGAACCATGGTTGTGACGGCTGTTACCGTATCAACTCCCAAATCCGGTCTTGCAGCATGGCTACTAACCCCTGTCACGGTAACCTTGAATTTCTCAACCCCTGCCATCATAGCTCCAGCATTCAAGGCAAGTTGCCCTGCTTTTAGCTGGGGAATGTTGTGAAAACCAATAATTCCTTGAACATCCTCCAACAGTCCTGTTGCCAAAACATCAGAAGCACCTTCTGATGTTTCTTCTGCTGGTTGAAAGATCAAGCGTACGGTCCCTTCAAGCTGGTCTTCTATTTCCTTGAGAAGGGCTGCTGCTCCCAGAAGACTGGTTTGATGAAAATCATGGCCACATGCATGCATGACTCCTGGATTCTGACTTTGGTAGGGAAGATTTGTTTGTTCCAAAATTGGAAGGGCATCGATATCTGCTCGAAGTGCTACCACCGGTTGGCCGGATCCAATTTCTGCAATCAGACCCGTTTTTAATCCACTCTCTAAAATACGAATCCCCAACTCTTCTAAACGCTCTTTTAGAAAGGCGGTTGTCTGGTATTCTTGACCAGACAATTCTGGGTGTTGGTGGATATAGTGGCGAATCTCTGCTAACTCTTCATAAGAAAAAGACACAAGCCTTCATCTCCTTTCAAACTTAAAATTATTTTATCACTAATAGGTGTTTCCGTCTAATTCTTGTTTCTTGGGTTTTGATATAGTTTCAAACTATAGATAAAAACACTCCTAGATTCATATCCTAGGAGTGCCAACTTCAGCATTAAGAAAGATTTCCCTCGAATTTTTCCATAAAGCTATCACTATTGTAGGCTTTTTCTACTTCCCATTTGCCATCTTTCTTAACAAAGGTCAACTGGTAGTCGTATCGATCCGGCGTCGTCAAGGGGCGATCTGCCAGAGAAGCCATCATTTCCTCTCTATAGGCTTTGTTTTGAGCCTGGTTCGCTTCGATGATCCCTGGATAGTCTTTTCGATGTTCCTGATAGAAGGTCTGCATGTGGTTTAAGATCGTCTTTTCCATGCTGACCGTCTCAGGATTTAGACTAATGACCACCTTGTCCGGGAGATATTGTTTAACCTTATAGGTTAATTTCGCACGCTTAGCATTTTCTTTTTCATAAGCATCGATAAACTGGGTCACTTCTTCTTCAGGGAATTGGTAATCATGCAATTGACGAGTAAAATCAGCCGCAAATTTCGCACGGAAATCACTGCGTTCCTTTTTCAAATCAGTTCCCAAAACAAAAGCGTCATCCTTTTTGACCTTTCGTTGGCCACTAAAGTAAACTTGATTGATGTATTCATCTGCTAGAATAGTGGAAGCTTCCACCTTATCCTCATACTGAGAAGAATCCACCGCAAATTTTAAAGGCTTGGATTTTTTATCAGAGCTATAGTTTTTTCGTTCATACTGCACTTCGTACTTCTTGCCTTTTTCGACTGGAAAAACGATATAGCCGGTTAATTTTTTATCCTGGGCCAACTGATCACTCTTGAGCAGTTGGAAGGCTTCACTGTGGTCATAAATTCCTGACTGCAATTTGACCTTGTTATTATCTGCATCGTAAATGGTGATATCTGAATCTGACACGTTGATAGATTCTTTGGCAACATTTTTAAATTCTAATTGAAGGGCTAAATAGGTTCCGTCTTCTGAGTCATTGAGGACAGGTGGTTTGATGTATTGCCCTCCTTTTAAACTCACCTCGACTTGACCGTCAGATGCAGAGCTTTTCGCTGCTTTTTCTGTCTTTGCTTGCTGCGAATTGGTCTTTTGAGCACCAGTCCCACAAGCTACTAGACTCAAGGTCGCCACAGCAAATAAGGTCCATTTAAAAATCTTTTTCATTCTCATCTCCTTAAAAAAGTTTTGTTCTATTTTAACATCTTTTTCTAGCTATGTATACGCTATATAGTGATAACTCTCCCCTATCATAAAAAGGTCAAGATCTTCGTCTCAACCTTTTAACTGAAAAATAATTGGTTTTGGTTTTACAAGATTCCTTTTTCTTTTTGAATCATGAGATCCTTAAGGGAAATCAAGAGGACCGCAAAGAGGATCATAGCCATTCCTATAAAATCAATGGCAAAGAAATGTTCATTCATAATGGCAAAAGCAAAGAATACAGCTGAAATAGGCTCAATAGCTGCAAGAAGGCTACCTTTGACCGGTCCAATCAGAGTTGTCCCTTTCAAAAAGACCGTATAGGCAAATATGGTCCCAATCACCACTAAGCCAACCAAGCCCATTAGATTATCCATGCTATATTGGCCATGAAAAAGTCTTCTTCCTGTGAAGGGAATCATTACAAGTCCTGGAATGAGCATACCGATACCAATCACCAACATACTGCCCCATTTTTGAATCAATTGAATAGGCAGAATGATGTAGAGGGCATAGGCAAAGGCAGAAACCAGTCCCCAAGCTAGCCCCTTAGGAGTGATTGCCAATTGATTGAGTTGACCATGGGTTGCAATGAGAAAGGTCCCTGCAATGGCTAAGATCATCGAAAAGATTTCAGATACTGTCGGAGCTACTCGGTCCTTAACACAAGAATAGGCCAAAACTCCAATGGGACAGAGATATTGAAAAACAGTTGCAGTACCTGCATTAGTCGCATCAATCGCTTCTAAATAAGTCAATTGGGTCATTAACAAACCCAAAAATGCAAATAAAAGCAAGGGGATGTATGACGAGCGGTCTGTTAGAAAGGCCTTTACTTTTTCCTGGTCCGCTAGATAGGCAAGAAGCAGTAGTACAGCTCCTGAAAACACTAAACGAATCGTTGTCAAACCAATTGCTGTAAATCCATGAGCCAGCAGGTACTGGCCGCAGGCTCCTGACAAGCCCCAAGCGATCCCAGCAATCAAGGTCATGAGCGTCCCTTTCATCGTCTTTGACATAGTCCCCTCCCAAATCTATTCCTTACTTTTATTGTATCATAAAAGGCCGAAACGAAACGTTTCAGCCTTGCTTTATTTCATATAAATTTATTCGCTTATTCAGGTTGAACCAAGATCTTGATTTGGGATTTATCTTGTGTTAATTCAATAAATCCTTCTTCAACGATATTTTCCAATTTGATTTTCTTAGTAACCAATTTTTCAGCAGAGAAGTAGCCTTGTTCCATCAATTCCAAGACTTTAGGGAAGATGTGGCGGTAGGCAATAATTCCTTTGAGGGATTTTTCTTGAATAGCGAATTCATTTGGATTGATGCTAGCTTCACGTTCCCAGATAGATACAACCATACATTCCCCAGCTTTATGAACGGCTGCAAGGGCTTGGCCTAAAACAACTGGAACTCCAGTAACTTCATAAGAAACATCTGCTCCACCACCTGTTAAACGATGGATGGCTTCTACAATTGTTTCTCCTTCTTCTGGACGAACAACGATCGCTCCCAATTCTTCTGCTTTGGCTTGGCGTTCAGGAGACAATTCAACCGCATAGATTTTTGATGCTCCTGCTGCACGAAGGGCTTCAACAATCAAAAGACCAATTGGGCCCAAACCAAAGATAACAGCTGTATCTCCAGTTTTCAAAGCAGATTGACGAACGGCATACACAGCAACCGCAGCAGGTTCTGTAAGAGCGGCTTGTTCATAGCTCAAGCTATCTGGAATCACATGGACAAGATCACCATCAAGAACACAATATTTAGCAAAACCACCATCTGCAGCGAGTCCGACAAAGTTCAAGTTTGGATCGAGGTTATAATCACCAATTAAGTTGTGCTCTGCAAGAATTGGTTCGATAGTGACACGATCGCCAACTTTGACACGAGTCACATCACTTCCGACTTCTACAATTTCACCAGAGAATTCATGTCCCAAAGTGACCGGTGCTTTTTGACCAGAATACACATGTTCTTCAGTTGGGATGAAGATCGGTCCATCCAAATATTCATGCAAGTCCGTACCACAGATCCCTGTGAACTTAACTGCCACTTTTACTTGATGTGGTTGTACTTCAGGTACTTCCACTTCTTCGATACGAACGTCTTTTGCTGCATGCCAGCGAGCTGCTTTCATAGTAGCCATATGATGATCTCCTTGTTTTCACGTTTTTTGTTTTCTTTTCAGGAAACTTTATATAACACATTGTAAACGTTTTCCTTTTGTTTGTCAAGGAAAAACTGAAGATGAAAAAGAGCAGCCCTTTGACTGCTCCTTTTTATTTCTTCTTGATCCGAGAAGATTCCAATCTCCACCCAACAATCCAACCAAGGACTAGGAGATAATTTTCAAGCGCACCGATCCCATTGACCGGCAGATGATAGTGAAAATAACTGAAGAGATGATTAGTACCGATCCCAAGCCCACCTAGGATCAAAGCCAATAGAACCGTTCGAAGATAAAACCAATCGTATTTGAGATTGACAGCAATCAGGATCACAAGGACCGCCACATTCCAAATCCCAATCTCCCGCTGCCAACCGACAGAAACACCATATCCCGAATGACTTCCCATATAGGATGGAAAGAATAGCTGGAAGATAATCGCTCCAGTCATGGCAATGATAACTAGGACAAATAAGACTCTTAAAAATTTGTTCATGTAACTCCTCCTAATGTCAGTTGATATGTAATGATCTTTCCTATTCTAACACAATTTTATGGATAGTAAAAACCAACCTCTCGGCTGGTTTTTTTCTCTATTAGTCTTCTTTCAACTTCGCCAATTCTTGGGCAAGTAACTTGAGGGCTACTTGTGGGTTGGCTTGGCCTTTGGTTGCTTTCATAAGGAAGCCTGTGAAGGCCTTGTCCGCATTCCGTTTCCCTGACTTGAAGTCAGCAACGGCTGCTTCGTTGTCTGCGAAGACTTGGTGGATGATTGGTATCAAGACTTCAGGATCTGAAATCTGTACCAAGCCAGCTTTTTCGACGTATTCACGCGCACCGCCACCGTTTTTCGCCAAGTGAACGAAGACTTTCTTGGCAATCTTAGATGAAATGGTTCCATCTTCGATAATGGCAATCATTTCAACCAAGTTTTCTGGTGTCAATTGGATTTCTTCCAGCGTTTTGCCTTCTGCGTTCAAGAATTGTGCGACTTCACCTTGGAGCCAGTTAGACACTTGTTTAGCATCGCCACCAAGGGCTACAGCTGCTTCAAAGAAGTCAGAAGTAACTTTCGTCGCTGTCAATTGGTTGGCATCATAGTCAGACAAACCAAGCTCTGCCACATAGCGAGCCCGACGGTCTTTTGGAAACTCTGGCAACTCAGTACGCATTTCCTCGATCCACTCATCTGAGATTTCAAACAATGGAAGGTCTGGTTCTGGGAAGTAACGGTAATCCGCTGCTCCTTCTTTGATACGCATAAGAATCGTGCTCTTATTCGCTTCATCATAACGACGTGTTTCTTGACGAATGACACCACCTGAACGCAAGATTTTCGCTTGGCGCTCCACTTCGTATTCAAGACCTTTACGGACGTTTGAGAAAGAGTTCAAGTTTTTCAACTCCGTCTTGGTACCAAATTCCTCTTGACCGTATGGGCGAAGGGAAATGTTGGCATCCACACGCATCGATCCTTCTTCCATTTTGACGTCTGAAATACCAGTGTATTGGATAACTTCTTTCAAAGCTGTCAAATAAGCGTAGGCTTCTTCTGGAGAACGCATATCTGCTTCAGATACAATCTCAATCAATGGCACCCCTTGACGGTTGAGGTCTACATAAGAGAAGCCATCTGTTCCGTGGGTGTTTTTACCGGCATCTTCTTCCAAGTGGGCTCGTTCAATCCCGATTTTCTTAGTTGAACCGTCTTCCAATTGCACTTCAATCCAACCGTTGTAACCGATTGGCTCGTCAAATTGCGAAATTTGGTAGGCCTTTGGATTATCAGGGTAGAAATAGTTCTTCCGGTCAAAGTGCATGTGCTGATGGATATCCATATTCAGCGCCAAAGCAGCCTTGATACCAGCATCCACAACACCCTTGTTCAAGACAGGAAGCACCCCTGGGAAAGACCAGTCAATCACATTGGTATTGGCATTTTGCTCGTTCCCAAAGTGGGCAGAGGTTGGTGAGAAAATTTTTGAGTTTGTATTCAATTCAACGTGGACTTCAAGTCCGATGACTGTTTCAAAGTTCATTAATTGTCACCTCCGAAAATAAGGGGTTGTTGCTTGTGGTAATCCGTCGTTGCTTCAAAGGCAGCTGCAGCTTGGTAGATGGTTTCTTCAGAATACTTCGGACCGATCAACTGCAAACCAACTGGAAGACCTTGCGCAAAACCTGCAGGAATCGAAATCCCTGGAAGACCTGCCAAGTTGACTGGAATAGTCAAGAGGTCAGCCAAGTACATGGCAACCGGGTCATGGTTGAGCGAATCCAAATCAAAGGCTACACTTGGAGCGGTTGGACCAAGGATAAGGTCGTAATCCGCAAAGACTTTTTCGAAGTCTTGGATAATGAGGGTACGGACTTGACCAGCTTTCTTGTAGTATGCATCGTAGTAACCAGATGACAAACTAAAGGTACCAAGCATGATCCGGCGTTTAACCTCATCACCAAAGCCTTGGCTACGAGTGTTCACGTAGATATCATCCAAGTTTTTAGCATCTTCTGCACGGAAACCATAGCGAATCCCATCGAAACGTTGCAAGTTTGAAGATGCTTCAGATGAAGCGATGATGTAGTAAACGGCAACCCCATATTTAGAGTGTGGAAGGCTAACTTCTTCGACAGTTGCTCCCAATTTTTCAAAGTGTTTGGCCGCATTAAGGATAGTTTCTTTGACTTCTGGGTCAATCCCTTCCCCAAGGTATTCCTTCGGAAGGGCGATCTTCATGCCTTTAATGTCTTGACCAATCTTAGAAGTAAAGTCTGCTACACGAACAGGTGCAGAAGTTGAATCCTTGGCATCTTCACTAGCAATGACATTAAGCAATTGGGCATTTTCCTTAACCGTTGGTGCAAAAGGTCCAATTTGGTCGAGTGAGCTACCAAAAGCAATGAGACCAAAACGGGAAACCGTTCCATAAGTTGGTTTGAGACCAACAATCCCGTTAAAAGCAGCTGGTTGACGGATAGAACCACCTGTATCTGAACCAAGGGACAAACGGACTTGACCTGAAGCGACAGAAGCTGCTGAACCACTAGAAGATCCACCAGGCACCTTGCTCTGGTCCCAAGCATTCTTGGTTGGTCCATAGTAAGAAGTCTCACCAGATCCACCCATGGCAAACTCATCCATGTTGGTCTTTCCGATGACAATCATATCTTTGGCTTTGGCATTGGCAACAGCTGTCGCATCAAAGATTGGCTCGTAATTATAGAGCATTTTTGAAGCTGCAGTGGTCAAGATGCCATCTGTTGAGATATTGTCTTTGACTGCGAGCGGAATCCCTGACATAAGGTTATCTGCATCAATTCCTTTTTCATCAATAGCCTTGGCTTGCGCAAGGGCAGCTTCTTCAGCCACCGTTACAAAGGCATTGATCGCTTCTTCACGCGCCTTGATATCGTCCAGCGTTGCTTGGGTCAATTCAGTTGCTGAGATTTCCTTAGAGACAAGGAGGTCGTGCAACTCTTCAATGGTTTTATGGTTGAATGACATTAGGCATCTCCTCCATCTTCTAGGATAGCTGGTACCTTGATGTAGTAGTTATCCTTTTCAGGTACATTTTTAAACAAGCGGTCACGGTCCGTCCCTTTTTCAGCAACATCCGGACGCAATACGGTTTTACGATCCGCCATGGTCGTTGTTGGGGCAACACCGGTTGTGTCCACCTCTTCCAACAATTCCACCATGTCGACAATTTTAGACAAGGTTGTCGCAAACTCAGCTGTCTCTTCTGGAGAGAATTTCAATTTTGAAAGATTGGCAACGTGGGTTACCTCTTCTTGCGTAATTTTCATCTTGCTTCCTTTCGTGAAATGATGATTATTCAATACCCTCTATTTTACCATAATTTAGCCCAATTTGCTTGCCTTAGAAAAAATCTGTAGGACTTTTTTGTCGCTACAGATTCTTCTTTTTATATTTCTTTTCCGCCGAATTGCCCCATCTCCATTAGAGTCTCTTTCCAGACTTCCTGGACCTTAGAAGCGAGGTAGGAAGAGGCCAAGTCATAAGAAGCCTGGTGAAATGGAGCAAGGTCGCTTTCAAAGAGCTGGACCAGCTTGTCCGCCAACTCTTTCACCAATTGTTCTTCTGGCACTGTCTCGCTATAAGGTACCAAAAAGCCATTTTCACCCTCTTTTATAAAAGTCGGATTGCCATAACGAGCATCAAAGCCCAGCAAGGCCAAACCTGCTCCAGCCGCCTCCATCAAAGTCAAACCAAAGGTCTCCCACTGAGAAGTAGTGAGGTAGGCTTGGTAGCAAGGATAGATCTGCTGAAGATCCGCATGACCTCGTAGGTGAATATAATCTTGTGCTGAAAGCTCCTGAATCAGGTGGCACAAGTTGTCCGCTTCTCCACCCTTTCCATAAATATCAAACTGAAGGGTTGGGAGTTGTTCATGAGCTTGGGCCACTACTCGAATGGCCAAATCGATGCGTTTTCTTGGATCCAAACGGGAAGCTGTGAGCACACTAAAGGGAGGTCTGTCTCCTAGTGATTCCGTCAATTCTTCTAGATGCCCTACTGGAATGCTATAGATTGGAATTCCTTGGCATCCTTGTTTAGCAAGTGTCTGCTCCAAGACTTCTTTTTGAAGATCCGTTGCTGTGATGAAATAATCGAAGCGTTTGGCATACTTGAACACATAATAATACTCATAGTTGAGATGGCCATTTTCAAATTCATGCTCCGAATGAAACACCATGGCGAGCTTTGAAGGGGCAGGTTTCTCCAACAAAGGACGGGCAAAATCCATGCGCGAAGCCCGGTCAAGCAGAATCAAATCTTCTTCTTTTAGCGACAGCTGCGACAAAAAACGTCTCATCACTTCTGTATGGTTGGTTAAAATCTCAGACCCCAGTTTATAGAGCCAGCTTCCACCTAACCTCGATTCTTCAAAAGCGATAGTCCCATCTTGATGGTGATAGGTCCGTCTGACAACACTACCATACTGAAAATACTCGGTGACAAGTTTACAAGCTCCATAATACTCTCGCTTGATTCTATTTCCAGCCAAAAGATAGTCTACATAGCGGACACAGTTTGAATGATAGGGATCCAGATGAAAGGTCAGGGCGTTTCCATCCGCAAATTGGTAGCGAATGGCTCTTTCCGTTTTTTCAACAACATCCAGACGCGTCAGTTGAAAATCCATTTGCAAGGCCCCCACCGTCTTTTGAGGGACCGTAGTCTGTTGATCCGTAAAAGCTACATGGGCAAAAAGCAGTTCCTCATCCCGGTGCCCCAATGAGAGGTAATAGGCCAATTTTTCTGGAGTGGGCCAAGTGGTAAAGACAAACTTCGCTGCCACTCCTAGTCCCCGGAGCATCTTTGCCCGAGAGGCTTGTGCAACATCGACCCCATTGGGTTCAAATCCCACTAATAGATTAAAGGTATAAATGGTCATGCGGTCCCTCCCTCTAATCGCTTAAACAGCTCTTCCAAAACTTCTTTTTCAGGCAATTTCAAGATTCGTGCTTGCTCTCTTAACAATGCTTTAATGGTGTCTGGCTGCTGGACTAATGCTTCTAATTGATTTCTCATTTCTTCTACTGTATCGGTAATCGTGCTTAATTCTTTATAGGCTTCCTGATGCACCGTACTCTTCAAACCAAACAAGACTTGTCCATTTTCAAGAGCATGAAGGCTACTGCTCCACACTTCTTCTCCTTGATTACAATCCAGATAAATAGAGCATCTAGCTAATAAACTCTCATAATTTCCCAGCGAAATCCCTGGATAGAGGTGTACATTAGAACAAGTCTCCAAGTCTGTTAATTTCGGTCCCATGGCTGTCAAAGCAGCAATGTGAAAGGTAACTTGTGGGAATTGATGGACCAGGCTAGATAATCCTTCAACCTCTTGAGAAGCCGTCATGACCAGGGCTTCTGGTTGAAAACTTTCCTGCTCCACATCTACCAGCCCTGACAAGGCTGTAATTCCGTCTTTTTCCTCCCTCAACAGACCATCTTCTACCAATAAAATCTGACTGACTTGTTCTTTGATCTCGTCTAGATCATGAGCATCACGTGCACAGTAGGCGAGTCTTTCCTTTGGTATCTTTTTCACAACCTCTAGTAATGACTTGTCTAGCAAAAGGATAGCTTCATCATCCGGCAAGACTTGTTCTAGGACAGTTCTTTGCATCTCTTCTTTATTGGCATACAGGCGATCCCGTCCCTTGGGAGATTGAAGCAAAAAGGTTCCTTGTGAGACAAAGTGAAGCAAGACTTCTTCTTGCTGAGGGTTCAAATAAATGTCTAAATAGGGTTGACCAGCTTCCGTAAGAAGACTCTGTTTGCTTCTCCAGCCATAGCGGTTGTATACATCAATGGATAAGATCTCTTCTCTCTGACCAAACCATTCCACTCTGTCAACCGTTCGTGACAAGATATCCCCTCGCAAAACCACATTGGCACGACGTTCCTCCCCATCAAAAAGATAAGTCGTGATCCCTAGTGTCCAACATTCCCATAATTCTGGAACAGCTAGATCATTGAAAAATAAAGGTTTTCCAACTTTTGATGCTGGGTCTTTTTGGGTAAAAAAGGTCGCAAGACTCTCTGTCTGTTGGTCCAAATCTGTTTCCAAATTGGTCACAAATACCCGGTAGGACTGGCCAAGTTTGGCCAAGTATTTTTGCAAACGATCCAGCTCTCTGGTCTGCTCTGGTGCAATAATGAACATGCTGATCCTTTCTCATCAATAAGGGGTTAGTCCATCGTTTCAATAAAACGGAGGTTGGTCACCACGCGCTCATAGGTTTCTGACCCTTGCAAGCTTGCTTCCTCTAATTTTTCAAGGGCTCGTTTCAAGCGCGTTTTGTAGATATAGCGATGCCAAGTCAAATCATAGCCCAACATCCCCAGTAGAGCCAACTTCTCCTGCTTAGCTTCCATCTCATCGACGACTCGCTTTTCGGTCCAAACCTGGGACAGAGTATCTGCACGCCCCACGCGATACCAATAAATACATTTCTCCGTATGAACTACTCGATGGGCTTTTAAGAAGAGCTTGTACATCAGGAAGTTGTCTTCAACATTTTTTCCGACTGGAAAACGAAGCCCTTCAAATAAGCTACGCTTATAGAGCTTCATCATGGCACAAGCCCAGGCCATATCTCTGGTCTCCTGGATGGCATCGTGGTCCATGATCTCTCTCCCCTCATAAAGAGTCTCTGAATAATCGTCGTCTGTCACCTTGATCAAGTATTTGCTACTACTGTCATCATAGAGGTTATAGTTGGCTACGGAAACATCCGCATTATACTTTTGAAGTTGGCGATAGAGCACTTCTACATAGTCCTCCGTCACCCAGTCATCTGGATCAATAAAGGTGATGTAATCCCCAGTCGCTAGCTCAATCCCTGTATTCCGAGCAGCAGATAAGCCCCCATTTTCTTGGCGAACGTAGCGGATGCGCGCATCCTTCCTAAAAAATTCTTTACAGATCTCTTCTGACTGGTCTGGCGAACCATCATTGACCAGGATAATTTCCAAATGAGGGTAGGTCTGATGGATAACCGTTTCCAAACATTGTCTCAAATAAGCTTCTACATTATAGATGGGAATGATGATACTCACTACTTCATTTGTTTCCATGCTTCTTCTCGTTTCTCTTTAAATAATCGTGAATCGCTGCCACCATCTCCTGCACCTGATCATCCGCAAACACTTGGTTCACACCATTCTCTACATGATTGGTTCCTTCAAAAGAGAAAATCGGTAAGCCCAATTGCTGGATCCTTTGCGTCATCTGATCGACCTCATCATATGGATTGATATCCAGATAAAAATCCAATTTTTCTAGGACCTTTCGACTGGTCAAGGGATCAAAAGAGGGATAAAGAAAGAGGTTGGGGTAGCATTCCAATTGCACCAAATTAAAACCAAAATGGCTATGGGCAAGGACATGAATCGCTACGTCTGGCAACTCTTTTAACAACGTCTCCAACTCGTGGATATCTGCTGTATGGGTATAAATGGCAGCATGATAAGGAAATTCTCCCACTAACTCTTGATAGGTTTGCTTCAAAATCGGTTTTCGAAGCAAAATTTCCTCCCAAGAGAGGGCATAGTAAAACCACCATTGTTCCCGAAAACGATTGAAGCGTTTGGAGGTCCATGGTTTATTATGAGAAGTGTAATGAATGACCGCAGGAATCCCTTGAAAGGCTTCATACCAATCCAAGTCCCCATAGAGGTACTGATCCTTATCAGATCCTACTTGTAGATTATAAGTCCAAGGCAATGGATACCAAGCATCTTTGAAATACAGATTTAAAATCCCTTGATCTCCATAGACCTGTTGATGGTGTTCACGAGTGAGGTCAAAAAGAGCCTCTGTTACTTGGTGCTCTTGCCACCAAGTCTTATCAATCACTAAAAGTCCAGCATTAAATCCATCTGTCGTCGTTGGCTTATCTTCCACCGCGCCCAGTCCATAACCTTTTAGATCGACCTCAAATAAAGGCGATAAATCCTGTGTAAAGATCATGTCACAATCCAGATAGAGAATCCGCTCTTCCTCCACAATCTCTGGAATAGCATAACGGAAATAAGTCGCATAGTGAATATGGTCACTTGGAAGCGAAAAGGACTGGAATTGCTCGGGAGACATCCGACAATTGATCACTTCTGAATCCAACTGGCGCAAGCGCTGATTCATGATAGTAAACCACTCAGTTGGTAGATCTTCATTTAAGACATAAATTTTCAACTGGTCCTGATGGGCACACAGTGACTTCATAGCGGTTTCCAATTTTTCCATATAAGACAGATTGGCTGAAAACACGACAGCTTTTTTACTCATAACTTCCCCTTTTTTCTTTCATTAGAATACCATTTTCAAGAGAGGAAAACAATTTCTACGCCCCCAAAAAGAGGCCTAGACAACCGTCTATGACCTCTTTTAGAAAATTTTCTTATTTTTTATCTAATACAGCTAGTGTGCCGTCTACTAAGCTTGCCCCTAAGACATGCTTGAAATGATTCAAGGCAAACTGGTGATTTTCAGGAGTGAGCGACGCCACCGCAGGTTCCACGACTTCAATCTGGTAGCCGAGATTGTAGGCATCAACCGCTGTATGAAGGACACAGATCTCAGTCAAGACACCTGTCAAAATAACGGTATCTACATGGCGTTCCCGCAGGCGGATATCTAGATCCGTTCCTGAAAAAGCAGAATAATGACGTTTGTCCATCCAAAAGACGCGTGGATCCGCTTTGTGCTCCCGATAAAAATCTGCTAAAGGGCCGTACAAATCACGTCCGCTAGTCCCAATGATATTATGAGGTGGGAAGAGCTTGCTTTCAGGATGAAATGGATCCTCTACATCATGCGCATCAATGGCAAAAAAGACATAGGCTCCTTGGTCAAAGGCCAATTGGGTCACCTGAGCAATAGTCTCAGAAATGGCTTGTGCAGGAGCACCTGCCGTAAGTTTACCATCATCTGCTACGAAATCGACAGTGTAGTCAATTGAAATCAAAGCTTTTGTCATTAGTAATCTCTTTTCTTAATTTCCTCAAAGATATCTGGAATCAACACTTTGAGATAGGTTCCCTTCATTCCAAGAGAACGGCTTTCAATAATACCAGCTGACTCCAATTTCCGGAGTGCATTGACAATCACAGAGCGGGTGATACCAATCCGATCTGCAATGATAGAAGCAGTCAACTGACCTTCATTGCCTTTCAATTCACTAAGGATGGCAGAAACAGCTCGCAATTCAGAGTAAGACAAGGTATTCACAGCCATATTGACAGCTGTGCGACGACGAATATTCTTCTCGTCCTCCTCGCGTTGGTAGTTCAACATTTGAATCCCTACCACGGTACTAGCAATCTCAACCAAGATCAAATCATCATCCGCAAACTGTTTATCATTGCGCCAAATGATTAAGGAACCCAACCGAATCCCAGAAACATGAATAGGCGCAATGGTGGTCAAGCCATCAGGAAATTCAGACTTGGTTTCAACCGGAAAGATACTCAAATCATGGTCCACATCTAAATTAGCTTCTGTATCGTAGACCAAACTAGCCGCCTTGGCATAATCTTCTGGTAGTTTTTTATTTTGAAAGAAAGCTTCTACCCGGTCATTGTTGGTCTTATAACGCATGAAATAACCAAGGAGGGTTCCCTTACTGTTAATGATACAGGCATTACAGTGAATAATATCCGCCAATTGCTGGGCAATATCATTATAAGGCATCTCAGCCTGCAATTGTTCATCTGTCCGTTTCAAGATGGATGTAATTTTACGTGTCTTTTCTAATAAGTTTGCCATAATAAACCTCGCATATAGTCAGGTCAAGTATATCATATAAGTGTGGGAATTTCAATCAAATTATCTGAAAATTATTTATTTTTTCTACAATTATGCACAATTCAGAAAAATGGCGATGAGATAACATGGATTTTATAAAATGAAACAAAAAAAGATTGAAGACCTTCATCTTCAATCCTTTAGCTAATTAGCGTTTGTATTGTTTCAAGAAACGAGTCATTTTTTCTTGAATTTGAGCCAATTCATCCACACGTGGGAGGTAAACGATCCGGAAGTGATCTGGATCTTTCCAGTTAAAGCCACGGCCATGAACCAAAAGAATCTTTTCTTGCTTCAAGAATTCTAAAACAAATTGTTCATCGTCATCCACGCGGTACATATCCCTATCAATCTTAGGGAAGATATACAATCCAGCCTTTGGCTTAACAGCCGAGAGGCCTGGAATCTCATTGATGGCTTTGTAAATAAAGTTCCGTTGTTCGTAGATTCGACCACCTGGAAGCAAGAGTTCATCCACAGATTGGTAGCCTCCAAGAGAGGTTTGCACAACATGTTGAGATAAAACATTTGAGCAAAGACGCATATTGGACAACATGTTCAAGCCTTCGATATAGCCCTTCACATGATGCTTCGGACCAGACAGAACCATCCAACCAACACGGAAGCCTGCGATGCGGTGTGATTTTGATAAGCCATTCATACTCACACAGAAAAGATCAGGCGCTAAGCTTGCAATAGCCGTGTGCTTTTCGCCATCCATGACCAAGCGATCGTAGATTTCATCTGCGAAGATAATCAAGTTATTTTGGCGAGCAATCTCTACAATCTCAAGCAAGATCTCATCTGGATAGAGGGCACCTGTTGGGTTATTCGGGTTGATGACAACGATGGCTTTGGTATTTGAGGTAATTTTCGACTTGATATCCTCGATATCTGGATACCAGTTTGCTTCTTCATCACAAAGATAGTGAACCGCATTCCCACCAGCTAGACTGACAGCTGCTGTCCAAAGAGGATAGTCCGGCATAGGAACCAAGACTTCATCGCCATTGTCGAGCAGTCCTTGCATGGACATGACGATCAGCTCACTCACTCCATTTCCAAGGTAAATATCATCAATATCCACATTTGGAATTTTTTTCAACTGGCAGTACTGCATGATGGCCTTGCGGGCTGAAAAGATCCCTTTTGAATCTGAATAGCCTTCACTATCACGCGCATTCATGATCAAATCATGGATAACTTCATCTGGAGCTGTAAAGCCAAATTCAGCAGGATTCCCTGTATTCAAACGAAGAATTTTTTCTCCATTTGCTCGCATGCGCATGGCTTCTTCCAAGACTGGACCACGAATATCGTAAGCGACATGTTCGAGTTTGCTTGATTTATTATATTCCTTCATATTCTGCCTCGATTCACGAAATTATCTCTATTATACCACTAGTTCAAATAGAGTACAAATTGAGGACTTTAAAAATTCTGCAAAAATATACCAGAAAAGTGAGACTTTACCTTTACATTCTAGCTTAAAAGGAATAAAATATAAGTGTATAAAGAATAGAAAAACTTCTGTTCTATCCATGTTTTCAAGCTATAAGGAGGTAGGGTTATGTCTCAAAAATACGAAAACATCATGGTCGCCGTCGACGGTTCCCATGAAGCAGAATTAGCCTTTGAAAAAGGGGTTAACGTTTCTCTTCGCAACGGCTCTAAATTGACGATTGCCCACGTCATCGATACCCGTGCCCTTCAAAGCGTCTCAACTTTTGATGCTGAGGTCTACGAAGAATTGCAAGAAGAAGCTAACGAATTGCTCAAGGGCTACAAGGAACGTGCTGAAAAAGTCGGCGTTCAAAATGTTGTGACTGTTGTAGAAATGGGAAATCCAAAAGTCCTCTTAGCCAATGATATCCCAAGTAAGGAAGGGGTTGACCTTATTATGGTCGGGGCTACCGGACTCAATGCCTTCGAACGGTTAATGGTCGGATCCTCCTCAGAATATATCCTTCGCCACGCCAAAGTAGACTTACTAGTGGTACGTGATAAGGATAAAACCATGTAAGAAAGAAAAAGTTTGGAACAAAGGTTCCAAACTTTTTTAGTTGTCTTTTTTTGCTTCTTTTTGTTTTGCATGTTTTTCGTAGGCCTTGAGCTGGCGATCGAGTTCTTTTTTGATAGCTGGTTCCGGGGCGTATTTTTCTTCCCAATCATCTGGCTTCAGAATTTTGTGGGTTACTGGATCAAAGTGCGCCTTCCCATCTGGGAAAATCTTGCCCATATTGGCCCGGTGAACAATCTCAAAGACCTCTTCAGGATCGACCCCCATTAGTACAAAGCTACCATAAGTCAGATAGAGGGTATCAATTAAGGCATCAACCTGCCCTACCATGGAGATTTCAGCTGGATGCTTGCTCCGAACCTTATCTGCAGCCTTATCCAAGGCTTCGTGAAGAGCGGCTACCGAGCGGTCAAATTCTTCCTCACTTGTGCTAGCTGCTCGGACAAATTCTACCAACTCCTCTTGCTTGAACATGGTTCGATAAAGGGCGTCTTGAGACTGCCAGACAACAGGTTTCTCCTGGGTTTCTCCATCCATCACACCATGGAAGGTTTTGACCTTATTGAAGTGATCATCCTTAGAAAGAAAGAGTTCTTTCTCTGAGAGAATACCAAAGTGTTGCAGGGCCTTTTGAATGCCATCCTTGCCATTACTAGTCGTGGTATGCTTAGCAATCGCTTTAACGCTGGTCGTCCCATTTCCCATCGCAATGGACAAGCCAACACCTGACAGCATCTCTAAGTCATTATCAGAATCTCCAAAAGCCATCACTTCATCGATGTCAAAGCCAAATTCCTGACCAACGATGCGGATCCCTTCTAGCTTGGAAATCCCTGGGTTGAGGACATCTGCTGCAAAAGGACTAGACCGTGTGAATTTCAGATCTGGAAACTCTTTTTCAATTTTTGCAGTCTCTTCTGGACTCGATAAGATCAACACTTGGTAGATCGGTTCTTGCGCTAGTGCATAGAGGGTGTCCTGATCTTGTGGGACGACCTTGCTGACCACTTTGTTAAATCCTCGACTGACGGTACGGGCCATTTTGCGGGGCACAAAGCGACTAGACCAGGTTGAAATAGGACTCATCCCAAAACTCATGATCCGAGAACCAAATACCCCATCCTTGGTACCGAGAGCAATTTCCTTACGGTGTTCCCGAGCATAGTCAATTAGTTGGTGCAGACTCTTTTTATCGATTGGGCTAGTAAACAGCACGCGGTCCTTGGTCAAAATATACTGACCATTATAGGTCACTGCAAAATCAAAACCATAGCGTTCCATAAACGGTTTGACAAAGGCCGGTCCCCGCCCTGTCGCAAGGCCTACATAGATCCCTTCTTCCTTTAAAGACTGAATAGCTTTTTCTGTTGATTTTAGGACCGCTCGACTATCATTGACCAAGGTTCCATCGATATCAAAAAAGACTGCTTTTATTTCCATGTCTACTGTTTCTTTCTTTTTATGATAAAATAAATTATATCACATATTCCAAGGAGCTTCACATGTTTAAGAAAATTTTAGCACTACATACCGGAGGGACCATTTCGATGGCGGCAGATGACTCTGGGGCAGTGATTACCAATGAAGTCAATCCCATGACCCAAGTTACTTCACCAATTGAAGGGATTGCAGTCACCTCGGAGGACTTCTTCAACCTTCCCAGCCCTCAAATGACACCCCGTCACATGTTAGCTCTATATCAAAAAATCAAGGAGGAAGCTCACAACTACGACGGCATCGTTATTACCCACGGGACAGATACGCTGGAAGAAACGGCTTATTTCTTGGATACCATGGAGTTACCAGAGATCGCTGTGGTCATTACAGGAGCTATGCGAAGCTCCAATGAGCTAGGAAGCGATGGCGTCTATAATTTTCTGACAGCCCTTCGAGTGGCTGCCGATCCAAAAGCACGTGATAAAGGGGTCTTAGTCGTCATGAACGATGAAATTCATGCGGCTAAGTACGTCACCAAAACCCATACCACCAATGTCAGCACCTTCCAGACACCAACCCACGGTCCACTAGGTTTGGTCATGAAAAAGGAAATCCTCTTCTTTAAAACAGCCGAGCCAAGGGTGCGCTTTGATCTCAATACCATCGATGGGTTCGTTCCGATCATTGCTACCTATGCAGGGATGAAAACCGATCTACTGGACATGCTGGATCTTTCAAAGCTCGATGGCCTCATTATCGAAGCCTTTGGAGCAGGAAACATCCCTAAAGAAACGGCACATAAACTCCAAGAATTCATGGATGCAGGCCTTCCAATCGCTTTAGTATCCCGTTGCTTCAATGGAATCGCTGAACCCGTCTACGCATATGAAGGAGGAGGCGTCCAACTCCATCAAGCAGGTGTCTTTTTCATCAAAGAATTAAATGCCCCCAAAGCGCGCATCAAACTCCTCATCGCCCTCAATGCCGGCCTAAAAGGACAAGAACTCAAAGACTATATCGAAGGGTAAAATAAGATACAAAGGGCGTAGCGGATACAGTCAAAATAGGGAATACGACGAAGAATCCAAAAGATTCTAGGAGGATTCATCTTTTTGACACAATCCGCAGCCCGTGTTCAATTAATAAGATACAAAGCCCGTAAAATGCCAAGTGAAAATAGGGAGTAGGACAGAAGCGATACTTTGGCAGACGCTTCGTCGTCCTACCCCCACAAGGCTGATTAGGATTCTTCCGAGCTCATAAAGCGAGAGAAGAGTCCAATCAGCTACTGTGTCTTGAAGTTAGTACTCGTATAGTTGGCATTTTTTCACACAGCATTTAGGGCGTGTTCAATTCGTGTAACGGCAAGCACTATGGTGCCTTGCCGACACGTCTCACTAACTCCTCAGGTGGATGGTATCGATCCACCTTCGTCCTGTCGCATTTCATCAAGATACAAAGCCCGTAAAATGCCATCTTAAAGGGAGTAGAGTGGAATCCAAAGAATTTCCACTCTACTCCCTTTTTATATTTTAGTCTAAATGTTCTTTCTTTTCTAAGTAAAGCGAGAGCAGATGCCAATCGGGGTGTTCGCGCCAATCTGGCGTGGCTACGATCTGGCTGGCAACTTTCCTTCCTTCTTCCAGAATGGGATAATCTTCTACCAAATCCGCTACTTGAAATTCTGGAATCCCAGATTGACGGGTTCCAAAGATTTCACCTGAACCCCGCATTTTCAAATCTTCTTCTGCTAGAACAAACCCATTGGTCGTCTCTGTCATAATTTTCATGCGCTGCTTGCCACTATCTGTCTTAGGGTTGGCTACTAGAATAGCATAGGATTGCTTGTTCCCCCGACCAACCCGGCCTCGTAGCTGGTGAAGCTGGCTAAGACCAAACCGATCTGCATCCATAATGACCATAACGGTTGCATTGGGTACGTTGACTCCTACTTCAATAACGGTCGTAGACACCAAAACATCGACTTGGTGCTCTTTAAAGGCCTGCATGATGGCATCTTTTTCTTCACTTTTCATCTTCCCATGAAGAAGAGAAACACGTGCCCGCTGACCAAAGAAGGCCTCTAACTCTTCTTGGAGAGCAAGGGCGTTTTTCAAATCTAGCGCCTCTGACTCCTCAATCAGTGGAGAAATAAAATAAGCTTGAGAACCTTTGCCAAGTTCTTTGACTAACCAGTCGAGGACCACTTCTAACTGCTCATGCTTGACCCAACGTGTGATGATTTCCTTGCGTCCCGCAGGCATCTGGTCAATGATGGACACATCCATATCTCCAAAGGCTGTAATAGCCAAGGTCCGGGGAATAGGGGTAGCCGTCATCATCAGGACGTCTGGATTTTGTCCTTTTTCTCGAAGAATACGGCGCTGGGAAACCCCAAAACGGTGCTGCTCATCAATAATGACCAAGCCTAGATCTTGGTAGTGAACTCCCTCTTGAATCAAGGCATGTGTCCCCACAATCAGTTGAGCTGTTCCTGATGCGATCTCTTCTAAGACTTCTCGTTTCTCAGCCGCCTTTAATCCTCCTGTTAGAAGGGCAATTGGTAAGTCCGGAAAAAGATTTTGCAAGCTTTCCTTGTGCTGCTCTGCCAAAATCTCCGTTGGAACCATCAAGGCTGCTTGCTTCCCAGCGCTTAAGGCTGCATACATGGCAAGACCGGCCACGACTGTCTTCCCGCTTCCCACATCCCCTTGTAAGAGGCGGTTCATATGATAAGGAGAGGCCATATCTGTCAAGATTTCATTCAGGCTGTTTTCTTGAGCTTGCGTTAGCTCAAAAGGAAGCTGTTTTTTTCGTTCTGCTAATTTTTCTGGATCCCAGGCCAAGGAAATCCCTTGGCTGGCATCGTGGTTTTCTTCCTTTAACACTTGGAGTTGCAGCTGGAAAAAGAGGAGCTCTTCAAATTTTACCCGGCGAAGAGCTTGCTTGTACTCTGCCAGATCCTTAGGAAAATGCATAGCTTGCACTGCTTGGGAACGAGACATGAGTTGATAACGCTCTCGTAAGATTTGGGGCACATTCTCTTCTAAAAGCTGGTCCAAGCCCTGGTCGAACGCTATTTTGATCAATTTCACCAGGCTGTTTTGGCTGACTCCTTGCGTCACTCGATAGACCGGCTGCAAATCATCTTCCACTTGAGCCAGGAGTTTCATCCCTGTCAAACTGCCTTTAGCCTTGTCCCATTTCCCAAAAATCGCCACTGTCTGCTGAACCTCAATTTTGTCTGCTAGATAGGGTTGGTTGAAAAAATTAACCGCAATGACCTGGTCTCCCTGTTTGATGGAAAAACGCAAGCGATTTCGTTTGTAGCCATAATATTGGACATTGGCTGGTGTTGCTACCAGCCCAGAGATGACAGCTTTTTCACCATCTTCCAACTCTAAAACATTGCGAGTTTTGAAGTCTTCATAGCGAAAGGGAAAATACAAGAGCAGATCTTCTAAGGTTTCAATCCCTAACTTTTTAAATTTTTCCGCCGATTTTGGACCGACTCCAGGCAGTACGGATAAGGGTTGATGTAGATTCATTTCTCCTCCTTTCTTTTATAAAAAAGCAGGTCCATCCGGGAAAATCCCACCTGCTTCTTCTTATTCTTCACCTGTATAGTCACGAGGAATCCGATCACTCAAGAGACAGACTACTTCATAATTAATGGTACCACGGTAATCCGCAATCTCTGTTGCCGTAATTTCTTTCTCGCCGTCTCGGCCAATCAGGGTAACCTTGGTCCCCAGAGGTAATTCTTCTGGAAGGCGAACAGTAATCTGGTCCATCGAAACCCGGCCTACAATAGGGCAAAACTCACTCTTAATCAGCACTTGGAAATTTTGCATCTCTCGAATCCAGCCATCCGCATAGCCGATAGGAATCGTCCCTATCCATTGGGCATCTTCCGTCGTATAGGTGGCCCCGTAGCCAATATCTTGACCGGCTTCTAACTGTTTGACATGAACCAATTCGCTCACCAAACTCAAGGCTGGCTTGATTTCATAAGGCAAGGCTAGAACAGAACCACTTGGATTCAAGCCATACATGACATCTCCCAAGCGCACAGCTGTGAAAATCGTATCTGCATGCCACAAAGAGGTAGCCGAATTACTCGCATGGACAATGGGAGGAAGGGTTTCAAGAGCAGCCAATACTTCTTTGAAAAACTGGTATTGCGCTTGGAATTTTCGATCATCTGCTTCATCTGCTGTCGCAAAATGAGTAAAAATCCCTTCAATTTCAGCTCCAGCTGCTAAGAGGAGACGTTCAGCCTCTTTGATCTCTTCGATCCTTCGGAATCCAATCCGCCCCATTCCAGAATCCACCTTGATATGGACCTTCAATCCTGAAAGATCTGCTTCTTGTCCAAGCAATTGATCCAACCAAGCAAGACTCGCCACTGTTAAGCGGATGTCATGCTCTTTGGCTAGATTCACTGTTTCACTTGGCACAACTCCTAAAATCAAAATAGGGTGTTGCAAACCTTCTTCACGAATTTCAAGGGCTTCATCCATATTGGATACACAAAAGCCATCAACCTGAGGCGCCAATTTTTTGGTTACTGCAACGACCCCATGACCATAGGCATTGGCCTTGACGACTGCATATTTCAAGGCTTGACTCGGAATATGGTCACTGACTTGTTGCACATTAAAGGCAATGGCATCCAAATCGACTCTAGCAACAGTTGGTCTATGTTTACTTGCTTTCATTTTCTTCCTCCAAAATGACACTGGTCGACACTAGGTCTCCCTTATGACTGATCGAAATCCATACCTTCCCAGAAAAAGGAGACTTGGAAAAATAGGGAGCTCCGTGGGCATCATTTAAAATTTCTAAATCTTGAAAACCAACTGGTCCAATCCCTGTTCCCATTGCCTTTGAAAAGGCTTCTTTGGCGGACCATCGGCCCGTTAAATATTCCATTTTCCGTTTTCCAGACAATTCCTCAAAGCGCTCTCGCTCAGCCTCGGTTAAGACTTTTTCAGCGAATCGAGTATTCTTCTGATAGGCTTTTTCAATCGCAGCGATCGATTCGATATCGATGCCATGTCCTTTGATCATCTTGTTTTATCCTTATTTATTGTTTCAGTATCGTTTTACTGACAAAAGAGAAGGGGCTAAAGAATCACTCCTTCCGCCCCTGCCTTTTACTTATTCATCGTTGCAATTTCTTTGACCAAGGCCTGTGTTTTTTCCCAACCCAGGCAAGGGTCTGTGATGGATTGACCATAAACCACTGGTTCATTTTGACGACCATCTTCTAGATAGGATTCAATCATGAAACCACGAACTAAAGTTGCCAAATCCTTGTTCCAAGCACGGTTCATCATGGTTTCTCTCACGATGCGTACTTGCTCTTCGAATTGTTTGCCAGAATTGTCATGGTTGGTATCCACCAGGATGAAGGGATGTTGCAAGCCCATTTCGCTATAGCGTTTTGCTGCCGCTAGCAAATCTTCATAATGGTAGTTTGGAATATTCTTACCACTTGCATCCAATCCTCCACGAAGGATCGCATGAGCTAAAGGATTTCCTGATGTTTCCACTGCTTGGGCATTGAACAAAAAGTTTTGGGGATGTTGGGCTACATAAATCGCATTGAACATGACAGAAAGATTTCCAGAAGTTGGATTCTTCATGCCTGTCGGAGCAGAGATCCCACTAGATACAAAGCGATGCTCCTGGTCTTCAACCGAACGCGCTCCAATGGCATGATAGGAAATCAAATCTTCAACATACGGAAGACTTGCTGGATAAAGCAACTCATCCGCAGTTGTCAAACCAGTTTCTGTAATCACACGGTAGTGGAGATGTCGGACCGCTTTCAAACCGTCCACAAAGCTTGGTGCTGCATGTGTATCTGGTTGGTGCATCAAGCCTTTATAGCCATCCCCGTTGGTCCGAGGTTTAGCCGTATAGACCCGCATCACAATGAAAATCTGATCTTTCACTTGCTCTTGCAAGTCCGCCAAACGACGGGCATAGTCCATCACAGCTTCTTCATTATCAGAAGAGCAAGGCCCGATCACAAGAAGGATCCGTTGGTCTTCTCCTTTGATAATAGCTTCCAATTCTCGATCACGCGCTTCTTTGCGCTCCAAGGCTGGACCTTCCAAGCGGTAAAGCGAAGTGATCTCTTGCTCATCAATCTTATTGCTCTTCGTAATGAATACCATACGGCCTCCTTATGCTAGCTAGACCCATCCTCTTTCTATTTCAGAGGACCTCTTAAAATTTACGTCCGTGACAGTTTTTAAATTTCTTGCCTGAACCACAAGGACACAAATCGTTGCGTTTCACTTGTGACAAGTTAATATCTGCTGGAATATCTTGTTGTTGCGCTGCAATGTTGCGAGTCGCAGTTGTTGAAATGCTGTGTTCCGTACGTGGACGTTCTTGTTCGTGAATTTGGGCTTTCATCATGAGACGAGTCACATCAAATTCAATCGATCCAATCATATCGTTAAACATACGGAAACTTTCTGATTGGTATTCTACCACTGGGTTATTTTGCGCATACCCACGAAGTCCGACCGCATTTCGCAATTGATCCAAAGCATCGATATGGTCCGTCCACTTGCTGTCTACCACTCGAAGGATCAAGACTTTTTGGAATTCTTGCACAGACTCTTCGTCACGCAATTTCGCTACTTGGCTAGCATAGATTTCTTCTGCACGTGCATACAAGTAATCGATGACTTCCTTGTCAGATTTTCCTTCAATATCGCTTGCAGAAATCGTATCTTCCGGAACCAAATTGTATTTGGCAAAGTTCAGAATCGCTTCAACGCGTTCTTCCTTGCTTGAGTGGCTGGCCCCTTCAACAATCCGTTTGATGGTCCGTTTGATCATGGCCTTGATTTCAGGTGCCAAGTCACGGTTAGCTGTGATGACATCATAGCGTTCAGCGTAGATAATTTCCCGTTGTTCCCGCATCACGTCATCGTATTGAAGGACTTGTTTACGGGTATCGTAGTTGTTTCCTTCAACCCGTTTTTGTGCACCCTCTACCTGACGGGTGAACATATTTGAACGGATCACCGATTCTTCTTCGCTCAACTTGAAGCGATCAAGCACTGCTTTGATCCGTTCAGAACCGAAACGACGCATCAATTCATCTTCAAGAGACAAGTAGAATTGAGATTCACCTGGATCTCCTTGACGTCCTGAACGTCCACGAAGCTGGTTATCAATACGACGGCTTTCGTGACGTTCTGTCCCAATGACACAAAGTCCACCGAGTTCGCGAACACCTTCACCGAGTTTGATATCGGTACCACGACCGGCCATGTTGGTCGCGATGGTAACAGCACCACGTTGACCAGCATTCATGATGATTTGCGCTTCTTTGTAGTGGTTTTTCGCATTCAAAACTTCGTGAGGGACACCTGCTTGAACCAACAATTGAGAAAGGTAATCACTGGTTTCAACGGCAACGGTACCCACGAGGACTGGTTGACCTTTTTCATGACGAGACTTGACATCTTCCACAACAGCCTTGAATTTTGATTTCAAGCTTGGGTAGAGAAGGTCTGGATGGTCAATACGGGCAATCGGACGGTTGGTTGGAATTGGAATCACGCGAATGTTATAAATTTCACGGAATTCTTCTTCTTCAGTTTTCCCTGTCCCTGTCATCCCTGACAACTTCTTGTACATACGGAAGAGGTTTTGGTAAGTAATCGACGCAGATGTTTTGGTTTCTTCTTGAACTGGAACACCTTCTTTGGCTTCAATCGCTTGGTGAAGTCCGTCAGAATAACGACGTCCTTCCATGGTCCGACCAGTAAATTGGTCGACGATCAAGATTTCTTGATCTTCGCTGACCACATAGTCGATATCCAAAATCATGATGTAGTTGGCACGAAGGGCGTTGTCAATAAAGTGGGTCAAGGCTACGTTTTCAATATCATACAAATTTTCAAGATTAAAGTAGCTTTCCGCCTTATCAATCCCTGAATCTGACAAACCAATGGTTTTAGATGGTACATCGATAATGTAATCATCCTCTGTCAAGGTCTTCACATAAGCATCTGCCATGTGATAGAGTTGGCTTGTATCAGAAGCTGTCTGCCCAGAAACGATCAGCGGAGTACGCGCTTCGTCGATCAAGATGGAGTCTACCTCATCGACCAAGGCATAGTTCAATGGACGTTGAACCATGTTTTCAGCACGAACAACCATGTTATCACGAAGATAATCAAACCCGATCTCTGAGTTAGTCGAGTAGGTAATATCACAGAGGTAAGCTTCTTTTTTCTCAGCTGGAGATTTTGCTGCAAGGTTGATCCCTACTGAAAGGCCAAGCCATGAGTAAAGTTCTCCCATCTCTGTCGCATCCCGCTCTGTCAGGTATTCATTGACGGTAACAACGTGTACCCCTTTACCAGACAAGGCATTCAAGTATACAGGCATGGTCGCAGTCAAGGTTTTTCCTTCCCCTGTACGCATCTCTGGAACGTCACCATGGTGAAGGACGATTCCCCCCATGACCTGAACCTTGTATGGGAATAAACCAAGTACCCGTTTTGCCCCTTCACGAACAACCGCAAAGGCTTCGTACAAAAGATCATCCAAAGACTCACCGTCTTGGTAGCGTTGCTTAAACTCAACTGTTTTCGCTTTTAATTCGTCATCCGTCAAAGCTGCCATTTGGTCCTCATAAGAAAAGACCTTATCAGCCATTTTTTCAAGGCGTTTGATTTCGCCTCGATCATTTTCAATAATTGTTTTTAATAAATTTGCCATTTTTTTCCTTACTTTGAATTTTTCAAAATCTAAAATGTTCTTTTTATTCTAGCATTTTTTTAACATTTTTTCAAGATCAAGGCTGTATCTTACAAGACTTTCGAGTGGTTTTTTTCATGTGAGAAAATCCAAAAAGATGCCTGCTCAAGCAGACATCTTTTCTTTAGGCGATCGTTATTCAGACAAATGGTAAGAATAGCTTGCCACAACCACTTCTTCATGCCAACGAAGTGCATACTTCAATTTCAAACTCATTTGGTTGTGGAGAACATTTTGCCAATGTTTTTTAGGAATAAATTGAGGAACTAAGACTGTAACAGTGTTCCCTTTTTCCTTGGCCTCCTCAGCTACTTTTGAGACAAATTCAACCGTTGGTTGGATAATATCTCGGTAACTGGTCATAACATTTTCAAAGCGAATATGAGGGAAATAACGCTTAAATTCTTCTGCTACCTCAGCATCTTTGACCTTGGTTTCTTCCGTTGAGACGTGCATAGCTATAACATCGTTTCCTAGGCTATTTGCATAACTCATAGCTCCTACACTTACCTGAGTGACATTCCCAACAAGGACAATCACGGTATTGCCCGCATAACTTGTCTTTTCGATCTGACCTCCCAAGCGCAATTGGGCCGCAACTTTATCATAGTGATTACGGATACTCAAGAACATCCAAAGCAAGAGACCAATAATAGGGAAGAAGGGCCAGATCTCACGCAAACGGAATAATAAGAGGATCAAGACAATCCCATAACAGATGGCTGCCCCCAGGATATTGGCAAGCGAATACTTAAGAAATCCTTTTTGATATTGGCGTTTCCAGTGGATCACCATCCCTGTTTGAGAAAGGGCAAAAGGAATGAAAACCCCGATGGTATAAAGCGGAATCAAGCTTTCTGTTTGTCCATCAAAGATCAAGAGCAAGACGATGGCACCAATCGCCAAGGTCAAAATCCCATTAGAATAGCCCAGACGATCTCCTTTTTCCATATACATGTGCGGCATGTATTTATTTTTAGCCATGTTAAAGGCCAACATTGGAAAGGCAGAGAAACCGGTATTAGCCGCAACTGCCAAGATCAAGGCTGTTGACAATTGAAAGACGTAAAAGAAGGCTTGTCCGACTGGGGAATTCCCTAAGATAGCTTGGGCCATTTGGGCTAGAGTTGTTACCCCTTTTGCTGGAACGACACCCACCCAGTAATTGAGGAAGGTAATCCCTGCAAACATGATCCCCAAAATCAAAGCCATAATGGTTAAGGTAGAGGCCGCATTCTTTGCTTTTGGTTTCTTAAAGAAAGGAACCGAATTGGAGATAGCTTCAACCCCTGTTAGGGAAGCGGATCCACTCGTAAAGGCCCGCAACAAGAGAATGACACTAACCCCTGAAATGGTTTGACCCACATGAGCAGTTGCGTTATAGGCCAAGTGACCCGTCAAGATTTGGATCACACCATAGCCGATCAAGGCAATGGTACTGACAATGAAAAGGTAAACCGGAATCATCAATGATGTGGCCGATTCGCGTAGCCCCCGAAGGTTCATCAGCATCAAGATCAAGACCAATAAAATGGAAATGTGAAGATTATAAGGATGAAGAGATGGAATCGCTGACGTAATGGCATCTGCACCGGAAGACACAGATACTGCTACTGTCAGCATGTAGTCGACTAAGAGACTCCCACCAGCGATCAACCCCGCTTTGGGAGACAAGTTCTCCGTAGTCACCATGTAGGCCCCTCCCCCTTGAGGGTAGGCATGAATGACCTGGCGATAAGAAATCGTTAAACTGGCTAGGAGAACCAGGACCACAATCCCAATTGGAATGGACCACCAAATGGCTCCTGCTGATACGGTCATCAAGACCAGGATAACTTGCTCTGGACCATAGGCAATAGAAGAAAGTGCGTCACTAGAAAGCATGGCCAAGGCCTGCATTTTCCCTAGCAATCCACCTTCACCTTCTGCACCAGATTTCAACGGACGGCCAATAAACCATTTTTTCAATGTTGAAAACATAAAAAACTCCTTGAAAAAAGATCATGAGGCCGGGGATTCCCTGCCTCTTTTCATAAAACAGGGGTTATTCTACTCCTTTTTTTCAAGACTGTCAACCGAAATAGTGAAATTTTCATAAAGTTTTCATTATGTTCATCCATTCAAGCTCTTTTAGATCGGCCTGCTTCTTTTCAAATTGATCCAAGCAAAAAACGAGGCTGGGACAAAAATCCTAGCCTCTCAATTATTTTTGGATTGTCGAGCAAGACGCAGTGGTTGAGTGGGCTCTACTGCGCTGATTTCATCAGCTTTTACAGCCCTACTCAACTGTGCGGAGGTGGGACGACGAAATCGAATTCTAACGAATTACCGATTTCTGTCCCACTCTCACTTTTTTATTTTGCTTGATTTTCGACATAAAAGGCAATGACATCCGAAGTGTACTGGGCTGTGCCAACTCCAAACTTGTCGATGTTTTCCTTGAATTCTGGATTATAGACATAGCCTTTGCCGATATGGCCAAAAACCTCTATAGAGCAGTCAAATCCATACGTTCGAATCGCGTCTAAAAGTTTGGCTGCTTCTTCTTGATTTTCCGATGCTGTTACTGGCAAACCTGCTTGGAGGTTTTTCGCCAAGACTTTGAAGACTTGATTAAAGGCTCTTGTCGCCTCATCTTCACGCCCCTTTTGGCGCTCGAGAGCTTGGTCCATGACTTCTTGACCGTACTTCTCTACCGCCTCTTGCTGGTATTTTTGAGTATCTTGGTAGCTAAATCCAGTAAATTTTTCCTCAATGGTCATTTTTCTTTCTCCTTTTTGTTCTTGAATGGTTTTTTGCAAGGTAGAAATCAAGGTATCCAGACGTTGTCTTTCTTGAGTCAAATAGTTCAACTGTTTGGTTAAATGGGGTAATAAGTTAGATTTTTCTTCGGCTAAGAGTTCTGCTATTTGGTCTAAGGAAAATCCTAGATACTTGTAGTAGAGAATCACCTGTAATCGTTCTAAATCTTCTTGACTGTATGTCCGATAGCCATTTTCAGATTTGACAGGGACGAGAAGTCCTATCTTGTCATAGTGGTGCAAGGTCTTGACAGAGACACCTGACAGATCTGCAGCTTCTTTGATATGATACATGATTTCCTCCTTACAAGGATAGTATAACCCCTCCCCTTAGGTCAGAGTCAAGGCTTAACATAAAAATAGTTTTCAGATAAAAAAGGCTTGAGTTGTTTCACAACTTTTAACTCAAACCCTTTCTTTTTTATGGATGACTCACGATCAATTCTAAACCTTGCCCTTCCAAAGTCCAAGATTCAACATCGCTCGGTAGGATAAAGTGGCTTCCTTTTTGAATAGGATAATCCTTTCCATCGACCGTCAATTTTCCTTCTCCAGCTAAGACGCTCAATAAGCTGTAATCAGCGGTCTTTTGAAAATCAGCTTTTCCAGTCAGTTCCCACTTATAAACAGTGAAGAAATCACTGGCAACCAAGGTGGTCATTCGAAGATCATCGATCACAACTGTATCTGGATGGCTATTGGCAGGCTCTCCAATGTTCAAGACATCAATCGATTTTTCCAAGTGAAGTTCCCGCAAGTTTCCTTGAGCATCCTTACGGTCAAAATCATAAACCCGGTAGGTGGTGTCACTCGACTGTTGGGTTTCAAGAATCAAAATTCCAGAACCAATGGCGTGCATGGTCCCGCTTGGCACATAGAAGAAATCTCCAGCCTTGACAGGAACCTTTGTCAGCAAGGCATCCCAGTTCTTGTCCTCAATTTGCTGGCGGAGTTCTTCTTTTGACTTGGCATTGTGCCCATAGATAATCTCTGATCCTTCATCAGCCGCAATCACATACCAACACTCAGTTTTTCCGAGTTCTCCTTCATGCTCCATTGCATAGGTATCATCTGGGTGCACCTGTACACTGAGCCAATCGTTGGCATCCAAAATCTTTGTTAATAAAGGAAAGACAGGCTCTTTACGATTACCGAATAATTCCCGATGCTCTTGATAGAGCTGATCCAATCCCATTCCTTCGTATGGACCATTGGCTACTTTAGAAACTCCATGCGGATGGGCTGAAATCGCCCAAAATTCACCGACATGGTCGCTCTGAATTTCGTAACCAAATTCTTCTTTCAGACGAGTTCCTCCCCAAATTTTTTCCTGCATGACTGAATGTAAAAATAATGGTTGTCCCATAATATCCTCCTCGCATTTCATGTTTCTATTATACAAAAAAAAGAAAACTTTTGAAAGCCCTTTCTATTATTTTCCTCTCTCGCCAGAAACTTTATTTTTGTGTATAATGAAAGGAATGACACTAAAAGAAAACATTATCCAACTGGCGCATTCTATTGGGATTTCAAAAATTGGCTTTACAACCGCTGATGACTTCGCTTATTTGGAAAAATCGCTCCGCTTGGCCGTTGAGGAAGGACGGAATTCTGGATTCGAGCATAAGAATATTGAAGAGCGCATCCAACCCAAATTAAGTCTCTCCTCCGCCAAGACCATCATCTCAATCGCTGTCGCCTACCCCCACAAACTCAAGCAACAACCTCAAAAAACGGCTTATAAAAGAGGAAAATTCACGCCCAACAGCTGGGGATTAGACTACCATTATGTCCTTCAAGACAAGCTCAACCGCTTAGCTGCTGGGATTGAAGAAATGACGCAAGATTTTGAATACAAGGGCATGGTCGATACTGGAGCACTGGTTGATACGGCCGTCGCCCAACGAGCAGGGATTGGCTTTATCGGAAAAAATGGCTTGGTCATTTCAAAAGAATACGGTTCTTACATGTTTCTGGGGGAATTGATTACCAACCTCGAAATCGAACCAGATCAACCAGTCGACTATGGTTGTGGAGACTGTCGACGTTGTTTAGATGCTTGCCCAACCTCCTGTTTAATCGGGGATGGCTCTATGAATGCCAAACGCTGTTTGTCCTTTCAAACTCAGGACAAGGGCATGATGGACCTAGAATTTCGCAAGAAAATTAAAACGGTCATCTATGGCTGTGACATCTGTCAGATTAGCTGCCCTTATAACAAAGGGCTAGATAATCCCTTAGCAACAGAAATCGATCCAGATCTGGCTCATCCAGAGTTGATTCCTTTTATCGAGCTGTCCAACGGACAATTTAAGGAAAAATTCGGGAACATTGCTGGAAGCTGGCGAGGTAAGAATATCCTCCAGCGCAATGCCATCGTCGCACTAGCCAATGCCAATGACCGCTCGGCCATCCCTAAACTCCTGAACATCATCGAGACTTCACAAAATCAGATCCATATTGCAACGGCTATCTGGTCCTTAGGGCAACTGCTTCGTGAAGTCACGCCAGACCTTGTTGAGCTCTTATGGAATATCAAGAATCCGACCGATGCTATCATAGAAGAACGAACTGCTTTCTTTGAAAAATTCGGTGTTCAAGCAGATTCACAGCTACAATGAAAAAACACTAAGATTGTAACCTTAGTGTTTTTTTAGTTCCTTCAAAAAATACCAACTGCCCATCTCAACTTGGTTAAAGCTAATCTCACTTGAATAGACTTCCTTGTAGCCATTTTTCGTGTAAAAATAGACATTTCCTTTGGTATTGGTATAAAAGGCTAGTTTTTCCCCTTTGATTTCTTCCAAGAAAGGTTCAATTCCTTCTGTCATAAAGCGACTGCCATAGCCCTGCCGTTGGTGTTTAGGGGCGACTGCGAGAAGCATCAAATACCAATCAAAATCTACATTTTGCTCCAATTCCTTATCCGTGTCCTCCATAAATTTAAAGTAGGCCAACATATTCTTCAAGGAAATAAACTTGAGCAAACCGAATCCCCCATTTAAGAGATAGGCCCGAAAAGGAATCGGTCCCTTTTGCAACAAGGCAACTGCATAAATTTCATCATTTTTTTCTGCCACAAGGCAAATATGGTGCTTAAGAAAAACCTTTACCAGGATGCGCATCATTGCCTCAACAAAGGCTGGGTATTGCTTGGGATCCCGAACCAAATCCTTGATAACTTTTAAAAATAGATAGTCCTCAAAGGCTGTACTGGCTACTCGAACCACCTGATCCAGATCTGCTTTTTCTGCTTTTCTGTACTTCATCTTCTCTCCTATTCTAAGTCCACTTTCCAGTATACACTATGATACGCTGTTAGACAAAGGTCAATTTTCAGCAATTTGTTCATTCAAGCCAGCAAAAAGAGTCCTCCCCAGACGAGTCCCAGCCCCCAAGCGACGAGGACATCCTTGGGATAATGAACCCCTCCAAGAACTCGAACAAGGGCTAATAGAAGAGATAGGAGCATGGAGCACATTCCTAGCGGAAGAGACAACTGACAGACACACATGGAGATAATGGTCGCCGAAAAAACATGTCGGCTAGGAAAGGAATGACCAGATGAATTCTTTTCTAATAAGGGTTGAATCTCCCATTTTTCATAAGGTCTCGGAACATTGACCCAATGACGAAAGAGGCTAAACAAGACAAAACCCGAAGCAGGGATCCAGATAAAAGGCCAGATTTCTCCCATTGAAGTTTTCTTTAAAAACAGCCAACAAAAGACCAGGCCGTAGATGCCTGGCATGGCGAACGTCAAGATTCGATTCGTCCTTTGAAGGACCTGCACACGATGTGGCTTTCTCGTAAAAGGCAGGGTTAGCCAACGATAAAATTTCGGATAATCTTGAAGATTGGGCTTCATGTTGGCACTCCTGTCTATCATCTCATTTTTGTACTACTAGTATACGCGATCCTAAGAAAGCCTGTCAAGTACGGTTCCTTTTTTATTGTTTCTTTCTTCTTTTTCTATACAACCGCTATTCCTTTTTTTGCTTTTATCAATTTTATGTCTCCAAGAATCGACTTTTCTATTACTTTTTCCTAGTAAAAAATGGAGCCAGATTGACTCCATCCATCACTTCTATATGATAACGCCTTCTAGATGATCCATTTCGTGCTGACAGATCTGGGCTGGAAAACCTGACAAATGAATCGTTTTTGCTTTCCAATTCACATCTCGATAGGCCACTGTCATCTCCTCATAACGAGTTGTTGGCCGACTCCCCACTAAAGATAAACATCCTTCCTCTGTTTGATAAGGCTTTTTCTTTTCAAGGAGAACAGGATTAAACATGACCAGATTTTCATTTCCCATTCGAATGATAATCGCCCGCTTTTTCACTCCGATCATATTGGCCGCCAAACCTACACACTCAAGGAGATGAGCATTTAAGGTATCCTGCAAATCCAAAGCCAAGGTGCGATCCTCAGGTGTCGCTTCTTCTGACTTTTGACCCAAGAATAAGACATTCTTCACAATATTCTTTTTCATTTCTTCCCTCTCTTCTTTATAGATAGACGAAAGAAACCGAGACAAATCTGTCTCGGTCTCGCTCTTGTTTCTAACCTCTAAGAGACAATTGCTACTTATTTTTTAAGCTTCTCGCTCACTTCTTTTGCAAGAACAAAGTTCCCCAAGGTTGCTGAACCATTGCCAGCAACTGCAGGTGTCACAATATAATCTCTCACATCTGGTACAGGGAGGTAACCGTTCAATAAAGCTGTAAATTTCGTTCGCACACGATCTAGCATATGTTGTTGAGCCATTACTCCTCCTCCAAAGACAATGATGTCTGGGCGGAAGGTAACTGTCGCATTCACTGCTGCTTGTGCGATGTAGTAGGCTTGAATATCCCATACATTGCTGTTGAGTTCAATGTTTTCCCCACGAATACCTGTACGAGCTTCGAGACTTGGCCCAGCCGCAAAACCTTCCAAACAGCCATTGTGGAAAGGACAAACACCCTTGAATTCTTTTTCTACATCCATTGGGTGTTGGGCAACATAGTAGTGCCCCATTTCTGGGTGTCCAGCTCCCCCGATAAACTCACCACGTTGGATGACACCAGCTCCGATTCCTGTTCCGATTGTATAGTAAACCAAGTTTTCGATATGACCACCCGCATTGTTGCGTGCGACCACTTCTCCATAGGCAGAACTATTTACATCTGTTGTGAAATAGATAGGTACATTCAAGGCACGACGGAAGGCCCCAACGATATCTACATTGGCCCAATTTGGTTTTGGAGTCGTTGTGATGAAACCATAAGTGTTTGAATTTGGATCGATATCAATTGGTCCAAATGAACCAATCGCAAGCCCAACTAGATCCTCAAATTTTGAGAAAAATTCAATACACTTATCAATCGTCTCAATTGGCTTGGTTGTTGGAAATTGTACTTTTTCCACAACATTATAGTTTTCATCACCAACCGCACAAACAAATTTTGTACCGCCAGCTTCCAAACTTCCATATAATTTTGTCATGTTGGCTCCTTTTTTATTATGAAAAATATCCTGTATTTATTATAGCATATTTTGTAGTCAATCTTTTTCTCTTCTCTAAAGAAAAAACACACTTTTTTTGAGAAATAAAATTCAAGGACTGGAGATGATAGACCAGTCCTTGAAAACTTATTGTTTCGATTAAGCTTTGACTTCGATGATCGCATCACCCTTCGCAACAGATCCAGTTGCAACAGGTGTGACAGAAGCATAGTCAGCTGTGTTAGTGACGATCACCATAGTTGTGTCTTCAAGACCAGCTGCGGCAATTTTCGCTGCATCAAATGTACCAAGGACATCACCAGCTTTCACTTTATCACCTTGAGCTACTTTTTGATCAAATCCTTCACCGTTCATTGATACGGTATCAATCCCAACGTGGATCAAGATTTCAGCACCATTAGCGGTCTTCAAACCGTAAGCGTGACCAGTTGCAAAAGCAATGGTTACTTCAGCATCAGCTGGTGCATAGACAACGCCTTCAGTTGGTTTGATGGCAATTCCTTGTCCCATCGCTCCACTTGAGAAGACAGGATCATTCACATCAGACAAAGCAACAGCTTGACCAACGATCGGAGAGATAATGGTTTCGTCTTGAAGAGATGCTGGAAGAGCTCCAGTTGTTTCTTCTTCAATAATAGCTTCTGCTTCTTTGTCCTCTGCAGGAACTGATGAAGCTTCATCTTCATAACCAAACATATAAGTCAAACCGAAACTTAGGGCAGTTGTAAATACAACCATAAATACATATTTCAATAATTGACCGTTTAGATAGAGAAGCGTTCCTGGAATAATTGTAATACCAAATCCTGTACCAGCAAGATTTAACATAGATGCAATCCAACCACCTACTGCACCTGCTCCCAATGCAATAACGAATGGTTTCACATAACGCAAGTTTACACCAAAGATTGCAGGCTCAGTAATACCTAACAAGGCAGAGATAGTTGCAGGAAATGCTAGAGCTTTCACTTTTTGAGATTTAGATTTCACTGCCACTGCTAAAGTAGCTCCAGCTTGTGCAGTCATAGCCGCTGTAATAATTGCATTAAATGGATCTTTTTTATCTGCAGTAATTAATTGTGATTCAAGAAGATTAAAGATATGATGGACGCCGGTAACGACAATCAACTGATGAACGCCACCAATAAGAAGACCTGCAAGACCAAATGGTAAATTCAAAATAAACTTAGTTACATTTAGTACATATTCTTCGATACTGTGGAAGAATGGACCAATAATAAACAAAGCGAGGAATGACATGATTGTCAATGTGAATAATGGAACCAATAACAAATCTAAGACATCTGGAATTTTCTTATGGAGCCACTTTTCAAGTTTCGCACCAATTAGACCAACGAAGAAAGCGGGAAGAACTGAGTTCTGGAATCCAACCACATGATGGAAGATACCAAAGTATGTTGCTGCTTTAGAAGGATCTTCCGCTACAACCCACGCATTTGGAAGTGTCGGACTAACCATCATCAAACCAATTACAATCCCAAGAACAGGATTTCCTCCGAATACTCGGAATGCAGACCATGAAATCAAGGCTGGGAAGAAGGCAAACGCGGTATCAGTTAAAATTGTTGAATAGGTATAAAAATCAGTAGATTTAAATGCATCTGCTGTTGTACCAAACAAAGCCAAAACCTGGTCTTGAGCAATAGCACCGCGAATCCCCATAAACAATCCAGTTGCAACGATCGCTGGTAAAATTGGCACAAAAACGTCTCCAAAGGTACGGATCGCACGTTGGAACCAGTTTCCTTGTTTAGCAGCTTCAGCTTTCATTTCATCTTTTGATGATGTTGGTAAGCCAAGAGCTACTACTTCATCATAGATCTTGTTTACAGTACCAGTACCAAAGATGATTTGGTATTGACCTGAGTTAAAGAAAGCACCTTGTACTTTTTCAATGTTCTCAACAACATCTTTGTTGATTTTTGATTCATCTTTTACCATCACGCGAAGACGAGTCGCACAGTGAGCAACACTGCTAACGTTCTCAACCCCACCGATTGCATCGATGACCTGCTTTGCAATTTCTGTATTTGACATTTTGCAAAAATCTCCTTATTTTTTGTAATGTAAACGGTTAAATCGTTTCTACGTTTTTAATTGTACCACGTATTGAAAATATGTCAAGCGTTTTGCAGGATTTTTTTGAAACTTTTTTGGACATTTTGACACTTTTTGATAGTATGAAACTATTTTCATTTCAAGATATGCCTATGCTACGCTTTTTAGCACTTTGATTCAGTCTTTTATTTTCATTTTCTTTCATTTTTTCATGGATTTTCAACTTCTCCTCCTTTCCTCAAGGTGCAAAATAGATGTCAATCGTTTGACATTTTTTGCCATTTTTTTCATTTATCGCTTGCATTTTTAATAGGAAATCGGTACTATGGAAGTAAGAAAAAATTCGGAGGACTAAAATGGAATGGACAACTGAACGTCGTTACCGACGTTACGAAGACTGGACAACAGAGGAAAAGCAAGCCATCCAAGATCATATGGCCAAATCTCCTTGGCATACACACTATCATGTTGAGCCAAAAGCTGGTCTCTTAAATGATCCTAACGGTTTTTCCTACTTTGATGGAAAATGGATCTTGTTTTACCAAAATTTCCCATTTGGTGCAGCCCATGGGTTAAAATCATGGGTCCAAACAGAAAGTGAAGACTTGGTTCATTTCAAAGAAACTGGTGTAACGCTTCTTCCAGACACAGATCTGGATAGCCATGGAGCTTATTCCGGATCAGCCATGCAGTTTAATGACAAACTATTCCTATTTTACACTGGAAATGTTCGTGATGCAGAATGGGTTCGTCATCCTTACCAAGTCGGTGCTTTGATGGACAAAGACGGAAAGATTGAAAAAATTGACAAAATCTTGATTGATCAACCGGCTGACTCTACGGATCACTTCCGTGACCCACAGATTTTTAATTTCAAGGGTCAATTCTACGCAATCGTTGGCGGTCAAGACCTTGAGAAGAAAGGATTCATCCGTCTCTATAAGGCTGTAGATAACGACTATACCAACTGGGTTGCAGTCGGTGACTTGGATTTTGCAAACGATCGGACCGCTTATATGATGGAATGTCCCAACCTCGTCTTTGTTGGAGACCAACCCGTTCTCCTCTACTGTCCTCAAGGCTTAGATAAATCAGTTCTCGATTATGACAATATCTATCCAAATATGTACAAGATTGGGGCAAGCTTTGACCCAGAAAAGGCCAAAATGGTTGATGTATCTGAATTGCATAATCTCGACTATGGTTTTGAAGCCTATGCGACTCAAGGATTTAATGCTCCCGATGGACGTGCCTATACTGTTAGCTGGCTAGGTCTTCCAGACGTTTCTTATCCAACGGATTCCTATGACTACCAAGGAGCTCTCTCACTGGTCAAAGAATTAACCATCAAAGATGGCAAGCTCTACCAATACCCAGTTGAGGCGATCAAGGACTTGCGCGCTGAGAGTGAGGCATTTGCCAACAAGGCTCAAACCAAGAACTGCTATGAATTGGAATTGCAGTTTGAAAAGGATAGCCAGAACGAAATCGTCCTCTTTGCCGATGCAGAAGGAAAGGGCTTAGCTCTCACATTTGATCTGGCTAAAGGATTGGTCACAGTCGATCGTAGCCAGGCTGGTGAGCAATATGCCCAAGATTTCGGTACGAGCCGTAGCTGCACAATCGCTAACCAAGCGACAACTGCTAATATTTTCATTGACAATTCGATATTTGAAATCTTTATCAATAAAGGAGAAAAAGTATTTTCTGGTCGGGTCTACCCACATGCAGATCAAAATGGAATCTTGATCAAGTCTGGAACCCCTACTGGAACTTACTACGAACTTGATTATGGTCGCAAAGCTAACTGATGTCGCCAAACTCGCCGGTGTCAGCCCTACTACTGTCTCACGGGTTATCAATAAAAAAGGATACCTGTCTGAAAAAACGATCCAAAAAGTCCAAGAAGCCATGCGAGAATTGGGCTATAAACCTAATAATGTTGCTCGTAGCCTCCAAGGAAAATCAGCCAAGTTAGTCGGCTTGATCTTTCCCAACATCAGCAATGTTTTCTATGCTGAGTTAATCGACAAACTAGAGCACCAACTCTTCAAACACGGCTATAAAACCATTATCTGCAATAGTGAGCACGACTCCGAAAAAGAGCGCGAATATATTGAGATGTTGGAGGCCAACCAGGTAGATGGCATCATTTCAGGAAGCCATAATTTGGGCATTGAAGATTACAACCGGGTAACTGCTCCTATCATTGCTTTTGACCGCAACCTCTCCCCAGAAATTCCGGTTGTCTCTTCAGACAACTACGCTGGCGGGGTGCTTGCAGCAGAAACTTTAGTAAAAACCGGAGCACAAAATATTATCATGATCACAGGGAATGACAACTCCAACTCCCCAACAGGCTTGCGTCATGCGGGATTTGCATCAGTTCTACCTGAGTCCATGATCATTAATGTTTCCAGTGATTTCTCCCCTATTCGCAAAGAAATGGAAATCAAACAGATTTTAACCCACCACAAACCAGATGCCATTTTTGCTTCCGATGATTTGACGGCGATCTTGATCATGAAAGTCGCTAGAGAATTAGATATTCAGATTCCTCAGGATTTGAAAGTGATTGGTTATGATGGAACCCAGTTCATCGAGACCTATACACCTGAACTGACAACCATCAAACAACCCCTCGAAGACATTGCTATCCTCATGGTGGATCTTTTACTCCAAAAGATCGAAGGAAAAAAAGTAGCGACTACCGGTTATTTCTTGCCCGTTAGTCTCCACTCTGGAAAAAGTGTCTAAAACAACCCCTACAGTTCTATACTGTAGGGGTTGTTATTCGTCAAAAAAAGGCTGGGCAAAAATTGTCTAGCCTTTTATATTTATTTTATATTTAATAGAAATAACTGTATGACGCAGTGGTTGATTGGCATCTTTGTTCGCCTTTTAAGCTCCAAAGATGACCTAATCAACTGTGCGGGGGTGGGAAAACGAACTCTTTTAACTAGTTGGAGTTCTTTCCCACTCCCTTTTTACTTATTCTTCTGTCACAAATTGACTGAGGACACCATTGACAAATCGTGAAGAGGTTTCATCCGAAAAGGCCTTGGCCAATTCCACCGCTTCATTGACTGCGACGATCTGTGGTGTATCAAACTCTGTCATTTCATAAATTCCCAGACGAAGGATGTTTTTCTCTACCAAGGTCAAGCGCTCAACAGTCCAGCCGGTTTTCAAATGTTGACCGATTTGTTGGTCTAGTTGATCTTTTGACTGATAGACACCCGTCACGAGATTCATGAGAAAGGCAGGAAGATCGACTTCTTTGTCTTCTGCTAGGTCCTTGTCATGTAGATAAGCAAAGCGACAAGCTTCAACAATGTCTCCATCGTATTCCAAGGCCATCAAGGCTTGGAAGGCGCGCTCACGCAAATCTCGACGTGATTCTAATAAAATTTCATCAGTCATTGAGGAAGTCCTCATTAAACAAGTCTTTCAAGTCTGGTTTTGGAGATTTTTCCGTTGCGATACCGACAACGTGAATGTTGACAGCATCCAAGGTTACATCTGCCATATCATAAACTGCTGACTTGACCGCTTTTTGAATGGCTACAGCGACAGATGGTACAGCCACTCCGTATTCTAAATAGAGATAGATGTCTACTGAAACTTGACCATCTTCTTCTGTATGAAGGTAGACGCCACGTCCAAGGGAGCGTTTGGATAAGCTATCTGAAACACTCTTGTTTTCAAGCGAATAGACACCCTCTACTTTTGCTGTCGCAATCGCAATAATTTTTTCTAATACACGTGGTGCAATAACGATGTCACCAAATTGTTCAGTTGCCATAGAAGTTCCTTTCTATTTGACACCCTGAGATGTCTCTTATGCACGAGAAACGTAAGTTCCTTCAGTAGTGTTAATGACCAATTTTTGTCCAGCTTCGATGAAATCAGGAACGTTTACGACCAAACCAGTTTCCATTGTAGCAGGTTTACCAGAACCAGTCACTGTAGCACCTTTGATAGATGGTTGAGTTTCTGCAACAGTTAATTCAACAGTTGTAGGAACTGTTACACCGATGACTTCGCTTCCGTAGAATTGAATTTTTACTTCTGAGTTTTCAAGGATGTAAAGCAATTCTTGTTCTACGTTCACAACTGGAATTTCATATTGGTCATATGTTTCCGTGTTCATGAAGTAGGCTGTATCATCCATTTTGTACAAGTATTGAGCTGGAACAGTTTCGATAATCGCTTGTTCAAATTTTTCTTCTGGACGGTAGCTTGTATCAAATGTTGAACCAGTACGGACATCACGCAATTTCATACGCATGATAGTGTTTCCTTTACCTGGTTTGTGGTGGCTAGCTTCCAAAACGCGGATCAATTTTCCGTCAGCTGTTTCAAAAGTCATACCAGCTTTCAATTTACTTGCTTCGATCATGTTTTATTACCTCTTTTTTAAAAATAGATTACTCTTTATTGTAACACACTATTTGATTTTTCTCAAACAGCAATTTTCTCTTTTTAGGAAGGCTAGAAGGCGGAGAGAGATTGCCGGAACGAGTCCTTAGAATCTCTATATCTCCAACTCCATCTTCACTATTCCTTATTGGTCCACAGGCACAATATTGCCATCGGCATCTTTGGTGACATGGACATATTTTCCATCTACTTCAATGTAGAAGGTATGAGGCTTGTCTTGCGCTGGAGAAGCTTGTTTTTGAAGGTCATTGCCAAGGGCTTGACCCAAGTTCATCCCCATAATCATGTTCATGCCATTGCCACCTTCATTTTTAGCAGCTGCGACCAAGGCTTCATTGCGAGCACGACGTTCTTCGATTTCAATGGTATTGTACTTCATCGCTGCCAATTCACTGTCCAGTTTATTGACCTTGGCCATACTGTCTGCATCGTAGCTCAAATCTTCGATGAGGACATTGGTTAATTCGATACCATATAATTCTGTCCACGTTTTATTGACTTCGCGTTTTGCTACTTCATTGAAGACGTCTTGGTCCGCATTGATATTGTAAATATCCGCCTTATTTTCAGCCGTATATTTTGAAATGGCCACTGCAATTTTTGGTGCCAGATTTTGGCGCAAGGTGCCCTGAGCCACATCTTCCAAGGTAAACGGCTTATCTGCAGTGATTTGGCGACTAACTGCACTGATGTAAAAGAGTACAGGATCTGCTACTTTAACATCATAAAGACCATAAAAACGAATGCTAAGAAGTTGTTGGTAACGGTCGCTAAAGTACTCGACTGGATTTTGAGTGCCAAATTTATTTCCTGTAAAAGGTTGCATCCGCACAAAAATAATTTCTTGTTGGGTGACCACTTGGCCTCCAAATGAGAAACGATTCTTGAACTGATCCCACGTTCCTTTAACGCCCCCCTTTTCAAACAACCAGGCATTTTCACCGGCTTGCCATTCGTGGCTTCCTGCTTCTAGAAGGTCTCCTAGAAAAGTTCCATTATTGACCAAGAGAGCAACATAGCCTTGAGGAACAATGACAACAGAGCCATCTGTCAATAGACCTGTATTTTGGTTGCTCTGGCGAGAGCGCCCATCTGGATCTTTGGTCAAGAGCTGTCCCTTAATGGCCAAAGCTGTTGCTGGAACAGCTTCTGGCAAGGTAATGGCTTCCTTAAATTTACTATCTTGAAAACTTGAAATGCCCGCTGAAAGGGCTGCTTTAATAAATCCCATACATTCTCCTATCTGTAGAATTCAATTTCATCCACAACTTCGTAGACATCCAAGACCCAATCTTTTGGATTGTGCTTCAAGGATGCTTGGCAATATTCACACTTGTCGATTGAATCAATCGTCAATGGCGCACCACAGTTCGGACAATGATCACTAACGACTTCTGAATTCTTAATGATCTCTGTCTGAGCTCCATGTTCACGGAGGAAGACCATGCGGTAAACGGTAAAGAGATCTTTGGTTGGATCCCCTTCGATCACACGGCCCGTTTCATCATTTCGGATGTAATCTCTCATCGTCGATGACAGAATGACTTCGATGCGGTCATTACCTTCTGGATTTTCGATAAAGTCTTTGATCTTTGAATCTTCCACACGCACGCGCTCTAGAACATTGGTTGTTTTGGCACGAATATGTTCTTGTAACTGCGTCAAGTGCTGCTCATAAAGACTCGTACTTTCTAAATTCCGTACGGAATTCCAATCTTTTTCTGTCCAAGCAGACTGCAATTGAAGATAAACCAGCTTGACTTGCGACAAGAAGCGGTCTTCATCAAACATTGGATCCAGTTTACGGATGCGGCGAATCGCTTCATAGTTGTTTTCAATTGGTCGACCGGCCCGCTCTTCGGTTGTCCGTTTTGGACCACTATTTGAAGAGAATGATTCATCACTATCATTAGCCTCTTTTGCAATATTATAGATAAATCCAATCAATCCAACGATAGCAAAAACTGCCACTACACCACCAGAGTCTGTTCCAGAACTAGAACTGTAGCTACTGGATCCACCAGACCAGCTGCTGCCACCAGACCAACTACTTCCGCCATCGGACCAGCTACTGCCACTATCGGACCAACTGCTACCACCACCTGAATCAATCAAGCTACTGCCACCACTATCTGTATTACCAACACCAGCATGGGCAGAAGGAGCAAATACAAATAGCAGGACTACTAGAAGAATTCCAACTATTACACTTCGTTTTTTCATAGGCCTCTTTTCTTATCTTTGTTTGTTACACAGGGGTTAAGAAAATACTGTCTATTTTATAGGACAATCAATTCTTTAGGAGCAAGAGTCAAGACTTCACAGCCTGTTTCTGTGATCAAGAGGTCATCTTCGATCCGCACACCTGAGAGGCCTTCAATATAAATCCCAGGCTCATCTGTTAAAACCATCCCTGCTTGAATCGCTTCTTTAGACGTTTGGCTGAAGTATGGTTCTTCGTGGATATCTAGCCCAATTCCATGACCGATTCCATGCGTGAAGTATTGACCATAGCCGGCTGCCTCGATCACATCACGTGGAATTTTATCAAAATCACGGAAGCCAAGTCCATCTTTAGCCGCAGCAATCAAGGCTTGATTGGCTTTCAAAACGGTTTCGTAAATTTCTCTTTCCTTGTCGCTGACATGACCCGCATAGATGGTCCGTGTCATATCGCTGACATAGTGGTCATACAAGCAACCAAAATCAAGGGTCAAGGCATCTCCTGCTGAAATGGCCCGATCACTTGGAGTCGCGTGAGGCATCGCAGAACGTTCACCAGCTGCTGAAATAATATCGAAAGATACACCAGAAGCTCCCAACTCCCGCATTCTAAAGTCGAGGAAAGTCGCTGCTTCCAACTCTGTCGTTTTCCCTACCTTGATATAGTCTAAAATATCATGGAAGGCTTGGTCAGAGATGCTACAAGCTTTTTTAATGGCCGCAATCTCAGTTTCATCTTTAATCAAGCGCAATTCCATCACAAAGTTCGCTAGGGATTGAAGGCTGATGCCACTAAAAACAGAAGCCATGCGGGCATGGTAGGCCACCGTCACTTCGTCCTCAAAACCAAGTTCTTTGATTCCAAGATCCTTAACGATCTCTGCAGCTGCAGTCAACTCATCGCGAGTTTCCACAATCTCTACAAAGGGGAAACAAGTCGCATGAGCATGGATGGTGTAGCGCGAATCCGTAAAGAGGACCACGCGTTCTTCTGTCACCAAAGCAGTCCCGTTTGAACCCCAGAAATTGGTCAAATAATAAACATTTTTCAAATTGTTAATCAATACCGCTTTGAGGTTTTGGGCTTTCATTTTGTTTCTTAAGTTGCTGATCCGTTGATTCATTGTAATTTTCCTTTCAAATATTGTCCTGTGTAGCTAGCAGGATTTGTTGCTACTTCTTCTGGTGTTCCGGTCGCAATAATAGTTCCGCCACCGACACCGCCTTCGGGTCCTAAATCGATGATATGATCTGCTGTCTTAATGACATCCAAATTGTGCTCAATCACAAGGACCGTATTGCCATCATCCACAAATCGCTCTAAGACTTTGATCAAGCGAGAAATGTCTTCGGTATGGAGTCCGGTCGTAGGTTCATCCAAGATATAGAAGGATTTGCCTGTAGAGCGCTTGTGTAATTCAGAAGCCAACTTCATCCGTTGCGCCTCCCCACCTGAAAGGGTGGTCGCTGGTTGCCCCAGCGTTACATAGCCCAAGCCCACATCTTGGATGGTCTTGAGTTTGCGTTCAATTTTTGGAATGTGCTTGAAGAATTCAACTGCCTTATTGACCGTCATATCCAGCACTTCTGCAATATTTTTTTCCTTGTAGTGGACTTCGAGGGTCTCACTATTGTAACGACGTCCATGGCAGACCTCACAAGGGACGAAGACATCTGGCAAGAAGTGCATTTCAATCTTGATAATCCCATCTCCTGAGCAGGCTTCACAACGCCCGCCCTTGACATTGAAACTAAAGCGGCCTTTTTTATAGCCCCGAATTTTGGCTTCATTGGTCTGAGCAAAGAGATCGCGAATATCATCGAAGACGCCTGTATAGGTCGCTGGATTGGAACGAGGAGTCCGACCAATCGGGCTTTGATCAATGTCGATCAAGCGATCGATATGCTCAATCCCCTGAATCGTCTTGTATTTCCCTGGTTTTTCCGAATTGCGGTTGAGCTTTTGAGCGATGGCTTTTTTCAAGATGCCATTGATCAAGGTCGATTTTCCAGAACCGGAAACTCCAGTGACTGCGATGAATTTTCCTAGAGGAAAGCGCGCTGTGATGTCTTGTAAGTTATTCTCACTTGCTCCTGTTATTTCAATATAGCGACCATTCCCCGAACGGCGCTCTGTTGGAACCGGAATCTTGCGCTTGCCGGACAAGTACTGACCCGTGATGGATTTGCTGTTGCGAGCCACCTGCTTTGGAGTTCCTGCTGCAACGATCTCTCCCCCAAAGACACCGGCACCTGGGCCAACATCGATCAGGTAGTCTGCCTCTCTCATGGTATCTTCATCATGTTCGACGACGATCAAGGTGTTGCCTAAATCGCGCATCTTCTTGAGACTGGCAATCAAGCGGTCATTGTCCCTTTGATGGAGGCCGATAGACGGCTCATCCAAGATGTAAAGGACACCAGAGAGGTTGGAACCGATCTGGGTTGCCAAGCGAATGCGCTGGCTTTCTCCACCTGATAAGGTCCCAGCCGATCGTGACAGGGTCAAGTAATTGAGCCCCACATTGTTTAAGAAGGTTAAGCGATCCTTAATCTCTTTTAGGATCGGTCTTGCAATCGTAGCTTCATTGTCCGTTAAGACCAGCTGGTCCACGGCTTTTAAGTGGTCCGCAATCGATAGATCTGACACTTCCCCGATATGCATCCCCTTTTCTCCTCCGACACGAACAGAGAGAGCCTGGTCATTGAGACGGTAGCCATGGCAGGTCGCACAGGTCAATTCGTTCATATAAGAGCGCATTTGGTTGCGGGTAAAATCGCTATTGGTCTCACGGAAACGACGGTGAATGTTGTTTACGACCCCTTCAAAAGGAATCTCAATATCCCGAACCCCACCAAACTCATTTTCATAGTGGAAGTGGAATTCCTTGCCATTTGAACCATAGAGGACCAAGTCCTTTTCTTCTTGAGAAAGATCGGAAAAAGGTCGGTCCATATCAACTCCAAAATGGATCATGGCCTGCTCCAACATCTGTGGATAGTAGTTGGAGGAGATCGGATTCCAAGGAGCAAGTGCTCCTTCGCGAAGGGTTAAGCGATCATCTGGCACCACCAAATCCAAGTCTACCTCTAGCTTAATACCCAGCCCATCACAGTCTGGACAAGATCCGAAAGGCGCATTGAAAGAAAAGAGGCGGGGCTCTAATTCAGGAACGGTAAAGCCACAGACTGGACAAGCATAATGCTCAGAAAAGAGCAATTCCTTGCCATCCATGGTATCAATCACCACATAACCATCCGCAATCCGAAGAGCTGCTTCAATCGAATCAAAGAGCCGCGAGCGGATGCCCTCTTTGATCACGATTCGGTCCACAACTACTTCAATCGTGTGCTGCTTGCTTTTAGATAGTTCTGGAACCTCTGTCACATCATAGATCTCACCATCGACCCGCACCCGGACATAGCCGTCTTTTTGCACCTTTTCAATGATATTCTTGTGCTGGCCTTTTTTCTTGCGGATAATGGGAGCTAGAATTTGCAGGCGTTGGCGCTCTGGTAATTCTAAGACTTGATCGACAATTTGCTCAACCGAAGAAGCTGTAATCGCTCCATGCCCGTTGATACAATAAGGCGTCCCTACACGTGCATAGAGCAAGCGCAAGTAGTCATTGATCTCTGTTGCCGTCCCTACTGTAGAACGGGGGTTTTTACTGGTCGTTTTTTGGTCGATGGAAATAGCTGGACTCAAGCCGTCAATGGAGTCCACATCTGGTTTTTCCATATTTCCCAAGAACTGCCGGGCATAGGCCGATAAGCTCTCCACATAGCGGCGCTGACCTTCTGCATAGAGGGTATCAAAGGCCAGACTGGACTTTCCAGAACCAGACAAACCCGTCACCACGACCAATTTGTCCCGTGGAATTTCCACGTCTATATTTTTTAAATTATGGGCGCGTGCCCCATGAATGACAATTTTATCTTGCATGTTCTTACTCTAATCACCTTTTTGTTAACCTCCATTATAACAAATTTTTTAGTATTCTTTTATCCAAAACCGTCCTTTTTCTGATATAATGTTAAGGTGTAAAAAAACAAGGGGAGGCACCATGAAACAGGTCTTTTTATCGACAACGACTGAATTTAAGGAAATAGAGACGCTGGAACCCGGTAGCTGGATCAACCTTGTTAACCCTTCTCAAAGTGAATCGATGGAAATCGCCTCTGCTTTTAATATTGATATTGCAGACTTACGGGCACCACTCGATGCGGAAGAAATGTCCCGTATGACCATCGAAGATGAGTATACCTTGATCATCGTCGACGTTCCCATCAAGGAAGAGCGGAACAATCAGACCTACTACGTGACGATTCCGCTAGGGATTATCCTGACAGAAGAGGCTATCATCACGACCTGCTTGGAGAAATTGCCACTTCTAGATATCTTTATCAACCGACGCTTGCGGAATTTCTATACCTTTATGCGGTCGCGCTTTATCTTTCAGATCCTCTATCGTAACGCCGAACTTTACTTGTCTGCGCTTCGTACCTTGGATCGCAAAAGCGAACAGATTGAAAGCCAATTGCACAAATCAACGCGTAATGAAGAGCTGATTGAGTTGATGGAGTTGGAAAAAACTATCGTCTACTTTAAGGCCTCTCTGAAAACCAATGAGCGCGTGATCAAGAAATTGACCAGTGCTACTAGTAACATCAAGAAATACCTAGAAGACGAGGATCTGTTGGAAGATACCTTGATCGAAACCCAGCAGGCCATCGAGATGGCAGATATTTATGGAAATATCCTGCACTCCATGACCGATACCTTCGCATCGATCATCTCCAACAACCAGAACAATATCATGAAGACCCTAGCCCTCGTCACCATTGTCATGTCCATTCCGACCATGATCTTTTCGGCCTACGGGATGAACTTCAAGGACAATGAGCTTCCGCTCAATGGCGAACCCCATGCCTTCTGGCTGATTATTTTCATCGCCTTTGCCCTGACCGGGTCTCTCGTCGTCTACCTCATCCATAAAAAATGGTTCTAACCAAACTTGTACATCAAAGGAGTAACTATGTCTCAAACCGACCTTCATCAACTTAGTAAGAAAAATCAAGAATTTATCCGGATCGCCAAACACCAATTGCTTGAAAACGGAAAGACAGAGGAAGAAGCAGAAAGCCTCATCCAAGAAATTCTTCCAGCTATCCATGAAAACCAAGGAAAAGGAATTCCGGCACGGACCCTTTTTGGAGCTCCAACTGTATGGGCGAATTCTTTCAGCGAGAAAGAACGCTATGAAAAAGAGCATCCGAAATTAAACGATGCTCCCTCTCTCATGATTTTGGATTCCTTCCTCTTTATCTTTGGTGTTTTTGCTGCGATTAGCGCCTTTATGAACTTGGTCGCACCGCGTCGTACTGGCTATGGGTTGATCACCTTGATTCTTGGAAGTTTGACAGGGGCCCTGCTCTTGTATCTCATGTACTACTTCTTCTATCAGTATATGGATGGCACCAAAGATCGCAGCGAGCGTCCCTCTCTTTGGAAATCCATGCCGATTCTTGTTGGAGTCATGTTCCTTTGGGTCATTGTCTTGTCCTTTACTTCCCTACTCCCACAGGTTCTCAACCCAACTATTCCAGATGTCCTTGCCATCGTTTTAGGAGCTTTAGCACTTGTCCTTCGCTTCTACCTCAAGAAACGCTTTAATATTAAAAGTTCGAGCACAGCACCCGCAACTCGTCGCTAAAAAGAAACGGATGAAGTTTTCATCCGTTTTTGTTTTACTGTATTTCCCTGTTCAATCTTTTTGAAAAATAGAGGACTAAGTCATCATTGTTTTCACAAGAACTGTAAGGGGCTAAGGGGTGATCACTAAACCAAACCTCAGATCCATCTGGGATATAGCCCCGTTTGACATACAGTCTTTGAGCTGGGCCATAACCCGAGTGTAAACCAACCCCTAAAGTAACAATCTCTGATAGTAGCCGGACTCTTTTTTCTGCCTCCTCTAAGAGTTGATTCCCAATCCCTCGATTTCTAAATGGTTCAAAAACATTAAAATCAGATAGTTCAGGATAGACTCCCACGAAAGGGCCGTGCTTGGCAGCAGGCAATATAGTGATATAGCCTGCCACAAATCCATCCGACTCAGCTACTAATACGTCCCTCTCTCTATTCTCCTGCTCTTGAAAATAGCTAGTCAAGATATCCTCTCTACCTGGCCACCCTTGGTGGATAAAGGCTTGAGAGATGTGCTCAATATCTGCCTTTATCATCCTCCTGATGATTACACCTTCCTTCATGTTGCGCTCCTTGATACCTTTCTCCCCATCATTATAGCATAATTAGAGCTTGGGAAAGGTCAAAGAGCTTCACACGGACCTAACTCACTATCATATTTCTATGCTCGCAAAAAAGATCCAAAAGGGTCTGAAAAAGAGGTCCACTGGACCTCAACTCGCTCTTACATTTCTAGGCTCGTGAAAAAAGATCCGTTAGGGTCTTAATTCGCTCTCTTGTCTTCAAGCTCATGAAAAAAAGACCCTAACGGGTCTTTTTTTTAATCTTCGTTTACGAAAGGCATCAAAGCCATTACGCGAGCGCGTTTGATAGCTGTTGTTACTTTACGTTGGTTCTTCGCTGAAGTTCCAGTTACACGACGAGGAAGGATTTTCCCACGTTCTGAAACGAAACGGCTAAGAAGCTCAGTATCTTTGTAATCGACATATTCGATTTTGTTTGCTGCGATGTAATCAACTTTTTTACGGCGTTTGAATCCGCCACGACGTTGTTGAGCCATGTTTAATTCTCCTTTATAGTTTTAATTCGTTAAACCCATTCTTAGAATGGAAGATCGTCGTCTGAGATATCCATTGGATTCGCTCCAAATGGATTTTCTTCACGACCAAAGTTTGGCGCTGCATTGCTTGGTTCAGATCCACCAAAGCTTGGGGTTGCATTTCCAGCAAAACCACCGTTGCCTGATGAATAGCCACCACCTGCATGCCCTTCGCGTGCTGCACGGCTTTCCAATAGTTGGAAGCTGTCTGCTACGACTTCAGTGACATAAACACGTTGACCTTGCTGGTTTTCGTAATTACGTGTTTGAATGCGACCGGTAATCCCAATCAAAGCACCTTTCTTAGCCCAGTTGGCTAAGTTTTCTGCTTGCTGACGCCAGATCACACAGTTGATGAAATCGGCTTCGCGCTCTCCATTTTGACTCTTGAAGTTGCGGTTGACAGCTAGGCTGAATGTAGCAACTGCTTGATTGCTTGGAGTGTAGCGAAGTTCAGCATCACGGGTCATACGACCGACAAGTACAACATTGTTAATCATAAGTCACCTCGGATGATTTCTTACGCGTCAACTTTTACGATCATGTGACGAAGAATGTCACCGTTGATTTTTGAAAGACGGTCGAACTCGTTAAGAGCTACAGCGTCGTTCGCTTCAACGTTTACGATGTGGTAAAGTCCTTCACGGAAATCTTGGATTTCGTATGCAAGACGACGTTTTTCCCAATCTTTTGATTCAACAACAGTTGCACCGTTGTCAGTCAAGATAGAATCGAAACGTGCTACCAAAGCGTTTTTAGCTTCTTCTTCAATGTTTGGACGAATAATATAAAGAATTTCGTATTTAGCCATTGATAATGTTCCTCCTTTTGGACTAATGACCCCCTGTCTTTGCAAGGGGTAAGTGAGGTTTACTCACAAGAAACTATTATACCAGACTTTGCGAACAAAGGCAAGAATTATCTTTAGGATTTAAAAAATGATTCTGGACGTCCCCTTCGAGAAAAAAGAAAGAAATGTCCTAAAAAATGACATTTTATAGAAGAAACTATTCCCACTCTTCCTCTCCTTTCCTTAAAGAAAACTGATATCAGTTAGCTTTAAGCTTGAGTCTTTATACTAGCTACAACAAATCTCAAGAAACGAGGAACGATTATGAATTATCTTATCATCCCCGCCTATCAACCGGATCTGAATCTTGTCAAACTGGTTCGCTTGGTTCACGCTAAGAGCGATCTCCACATCATCGTCATCGACGATGGGAGTGACGCTGACAAGAAAGTGATCTTTGACAAATTAGAGGGTCTTGCGACAGTTCTGACTCATGAGCACAACCAAGGAAAAGGACAAGCACTCAAGACTGCTTATGCCTACATCCTAGAAAGAGGCACCTATGGAAGCATTGTTACAGCTGATGCAGACGGTCAGCACAAAATTTGGGATATTTTCAGGGTTGTTAACCAATCTCAAGAGCATCCTGGAACACTTATTCTAGGAGCCCGCGCCTTCTCTGGAAAAGTTCCTTTGCGTTCTGCTTTCGGAAATAAATTGACTCGTTTCTTGTTTAAGCAACAAACAGGGGTGGCGGTCAGCGATACCCAAACGGGCTTACGGGCTTTCACTACGAATCTCTTGCCTTTCATGCTTGAGGTTGACGGTCAGCGTTATGAATATGAAATGAATGTTCTCCTCGCAGCAAGCAAGTCCTTCCCCATCGTGGAAGTTCCCATCGAGACGGTCTACATCAATGACAACGAAGGCTCCCACTTCCGACCTATTCGAGATGGCCTCATGATCTACAAGGACATGTTCAAGTTTGCCCTCTCCTCTCTGAGTAGTTTTATCGTTGACTATCTGGTCTACGCCTTCTTCCTTTTCGTGATGATGGCCGTGCCCATTAGTCTACGTATTCTCCTAGCGAATGGGATCGCTCGTGTGACGAGTTCCATCTTTAACTACTCAACCAATAAGCACCTGGTCTTTAAGAATAAAGACAGTGTCGCTAAAACTGGAAGTGGCTACTTTGGTCTAGCTCTTGGCCTCTTTATTCTCGATACGCTCTTGATTCGACTCTTCTATACTGCTTTCGGGCTCAATCTCCTGATCAGTAAGATTGTCGTCGGCTTCCTCCTCTTTCTGGTCTCATGGGTGATCCAGAAAAAAGTGATCTTCAAAGAAAGGACTGCTCCCCACCATGAAATTCTTTAAAAAATCCTACACCTATGCTGCCTGCTTTGGCCTTCTTTTGACCAGCAGTTTTAGCTACTCTATGCTCAAGACCTTTGTCTTATCCGATGCCATCCAAACCGTAAAAGCTACGACTACGGACACCAAGGCAGCCAAAAAAGCAGCTGCATCGGCTACAACGACTGATACTAGCTATTCAGATGACAATATCCAGGTAAGCCTAACAGAAAAAACGGTTGAAAATACCCAGGTTTACATTGCAGATATCACAGTCAGCTCATCTGACTACCTCAAAACAGCCTTTGCACAAAATACTTACGGAACCAACGTGACGGCTAAGACCTCTGTCACAGCTGCCAACAACAGTGTCATTCTAGCAGTGAATGGTGACTATTACGGGGCTAACAGTACAGGATACGTCATCCGAAATGGAGTGGTCTTCCGTGATACCGTTCGGGAAGATTCAAGCAATGGTGACCTAGCCATTTACAAGGATGGATCCTTCAAAATTATCTATGAAGATGAGATCTCAGCGGATCAATTGGTCAAAGACGGGGTCGTCAATCTCCTCGCTTTCGGTCCTTCCTTAGTTGAAAATGGAGAAATTACCGTCGATACCAACTCAGAGGTCGGGCAATCTATGGCGTCTAATCCACGGACAGCGATTGGAATCATCGATGAAAATCACTACATTATCGTCGTGTCAGATGGACGGACTTCAGAAAGTGAAGGGCTATCTCTCTACCAATTAGCCGAAGTTATGAAGTCTTATGGCGTTAAAACAGCTTACAACCTGGATGGGGGTGGATCTTCTACACTTTACTTCAATGGCCAAGTTATTAACAAACCAACAACAAATGGTACTATCTCAGAAAGGGCGGTGAGTGACATTGTCTACATCGGTTACTAATCCTATCAAAAAACGCTTGAAAAAGACCATCCTATGGTACATTCTTATCTCGGCTTTCTTCTTTGTCGGAAGTCGTATCTACGAACACTTTAGTTTTGGCGAAACCTCTGCCTTCATGCACTACCTCTTCTTGATTCCTTTGATGGGTGGCGCCCTACTAGTGCTTCTACAGTTGATGGTAAAAGGCTTCTCTCGCCTGAGCCTCAATCTTTGGAATTCAGGAGTGGCTACGCTCACAGCCGGAGCCCTCTACCGAGGGATTGTTAACCTCTCTGGTCGATCTACTACAATGGATCAACCCTATTATTACATTGGAGTTGCCTTTCTAGCACTAGCTCTGATTAGCCTCTTCTTTGTCCGCAGTGTCTGGGTGGAGAAAACAGCCTAAGACATCAAAAACGTCCGTTTCTTTATAGAACGGACGTTTTTTAAGGTAAGTTAACGGATGAACGACTTAGCCTTCACGTTTTTTTCTGGCTACAAATCCTGCTAAAGCTAGTGAGGTCATGCCAAAGAGGCTAAGGACGGTTGAAGCCAATTCATCTTGACCTGTTTTTGGAAGACCAGTTGCTGGTGTAGCAGCTACTTCTGTTTGTCCACCCGTATGATAAGTGACAGCAACTGGTTTGTTTGTTGCCACTTCTTTTGTTTCAATTGCAGCTGGTTGCGCTGGAGTTACTGGGGGTTCAGGTTGAGGAGTTGGGGTAACAGGAGACACTGGAGCTACAGGATGAACTGGATTTACAGGACTTACTGGATCAACTGGCGCTGGCTGTGGTTCTGGAGTTGGTTGAGGTTGTGGTTGTGGTTCTGGAGTTGGTGTTTCTTCTTCCACTTTTTCCACAAAGGTCTTGTTGCCCAAGATTGAAGCAGATAATTTCTTCCCTGCCTTATTCACATCTTCGATGTACTGGATAAAGACTTCAGTATCTGGATTAATCGCACCGATCAATTTTGTATCACGAAAGACTGAGAAGCCATCTCCGCCACCATACAAGAAGTCGTTGATAATCGCCTTGTAGGTCTTGTTGCGATCAATTTCGGTCCCGTCTGCCTTGTATGCTTTCACGACCTTATATGGATTTTCTTCCGTTGCATCAGCTGGTTTCGTATAGGTGTACTTGATCCCTGCCATTTGCAAGAAGTAAAGCTCTTTCTCATCATATTGTTGGTCCAAAGCTTTGTAGATTTGGTCCCCAGTGATTTCTACTACTTGGAGGATATTTCCAAATGGTTGTACTGCTTGAGCTGCACCCCAAGTTACTGTTCCGTCTGGTTTCACCACGAGGTCTGCACGGATTCCTCCATTGTTGGTGAAGGCAAAGTCAACATCTGGATAACCTGATTTTTTGGCAATATCTAGTTGCGCTGCTGTGACCAAATCTCCAACAGCACTTTCTTTTTGTGCATTCAATTCACGGGTAATATTTTCAGCCTTGTCTGCTGTACCGATTTTTGCTTCTGTTACTTTTTTAACCGTCGCATTGGCATCATCGATGATCGCTTGAACCTTGGCATCTTTTGCTTTGCCTTTCGATGGATCTACCGCAATAATCTTAGCAGTTGGAGCTTTAACAAAGTCAGCTGTATCTGTATCTAGGACTCCACGGACATCCGAGTAGGCTTTCCCTTGAGACGTACCTTGAACGATCAAGGTATTTCCAACCATCCCGTTTGTATATTGGTGGTTATGACCTGCAAAGACGATATCCACTGAGTTTTCAGGATAGATTTGGTTTAATTTTTTGATCATTTCTGCAGCCGGACCTTCTGCTACACCATTCTTACTAGTGGCAGCAACGTGGGCCAAGACAGCAATCGCATGAACCCCTTGGTCATTTAATTCACGCGCATATTTAGCAATCGATTCTGCTTCATCCAAAACACGGTATTGTTCATGATTTTTGCGCAAGACAAGATTTGGGAATTCTGTCGTAACAACCCCGATAAATCCGACCTTAACTGTCTTGTCATTGACTGGGATTTCTTTGATGGTATAAGGTTTCCAGTCAAATGGGATTTTGTTGGTATCCTTGTCGACCAAGTTGGCAATCACGACTTCTTGTTTAGAAGCTTCATGAGGATATTCATCGACGATCTTATTGAATTGACCAGGTGTTGGGGCTTCTCCCTTCATGATCCGGTTGAATTCACCAAGTCCTTCGTCAAACTCGTGATTTCCAAGGGTTCCGTATTCAAAGTTCATTTCATTGAAGACTTTTACAGTTGGTTCATCTTGAAGGAGGGCAGAGTTGGCTGGACTAGCGCCGACCATATCTCCCGCTTGCACACGGATGCTGGCATTAGGCGTTCCGGCATTCTCCGTTTCAAAGTCTTTTTGCGAATCGTTCAAATAGGTTGCCAAAAGTGGGGCTGTTCCTGCGTTTTTCACAGTTTCGCCTTCTAAACGAGCTGTCCCTGTTTGTTCCAAGGCACCGTGGAAGTCATTAACGCCCATGAACTGTACGGGCAATTCGTCTGCAAAAACGCTATTGATCGCAAAAACACTAAGACCCGCAGCGACCGCTAGGATACTGCTTTTCAAGATAATTTTTTTCTTCATAGAATACTCCATTTTCTAATGTAGAACACTTCTCCAAAAAGGAGAATGCAGAACAGTTGATTTGCTGCAATCAGCTCTTCCATTTTACTATTTTTTCGGTTTTACTTCAATATTTTCCTAGAAACTCTTACAATTTTATTAGAAAAACGCTTGATTTCCGAACATCTATTCTCATCCTCTTCCTTTTGTTACTTGCTGTTTCTCACAAAAGAGGCTGGGACAAAAGTCCTAGCCTCTCAATTATTTTTGGATTGTCGAGCAAGACGCAGTGGTTGAGTGGGCTCTACTACGCTGATTTCATCAGCTTTTACAGCCCTACTCAACTGTGCGGAGGTGGGACGACGAAATCGAATTCTAACGAATTACCGATTTCTGTCCCACTCTCTTTTCTTATTTATTCACGTTTTCCCATTTCCAGTTTTGAACTTCTGGAATGTCGTCTCCGTTTTCACGGATGTAGTCATGGTGGAAGGCGATTGTTTCATCCATCTTCGCTGCAAATGCGCTTGCTGCATCTCCAAGAGCTGCATTAGCTGCATCTTGTGCCAAGTGGAAGCGATCCAACTCAGACATCACACGCATATCAAATGGTGTGGTGATATCCCCGTTTTCACGGTAACCATGTACACGAAGGTTATGGTTGTGACGGTTGAAGAAGATATCACGGATCATGCCTTCGTAACCATGGAAAGCAAAGATGACTGGTTTATCAGTTGTGAAGACTTTGTCGAACTCTTCATCTGAAAGTCCACGCGCATCAACGGATGGGTGACGCAATTTCAAGATATCCACAACGTTGACAAAGCGGATCTTCAATTCTGGGAAGGCCTTGTGCAAGATTGTGATGGCTGCAAGAGCTTCTAAGTTTGGCTCAGTACCTGCGGCTGCAATAACAAGATCTGGCTCTTCATCTGCTGAAACAGTTGATGCCCAATCGATCACCTTGTATCCTTCACGAACCAATTCTTCTGCTTCAGCTGCTGAATAGAATTGAGGACGTGGGTGTTTAGAAGAAACGATCAAGTTGATTACATCTTCTCCCTTGAAGGCTTCATCCATCACTGCAAGCAAGCTATTGGTATCTGCTGGCAAGTACTCACGGATATATTCAGGAGTTTTCTCAGCCAAGTGAGTCAAGATACCTGGATCTTGGTGAGTGTAACCATTGTGGTCTTGTTGGAAGACAGTTGAAGTTGCAATCAAGTTCAAGGCTGGGTAGTTTTTACGCCATGTTGTATGGGTCTTAGACTTACGCAACCATTTGAAGTGTTGAGTGATCATAGAATCCACAACACGAAGGAATGATTCGTAAGAAGCGAAGAAGCCATGACGACCTGTCAAGACATATCCTTCAAGCATTCCTTCTGCTTGGTGCTCTGACAATTGAGAGTCAATGACACGACCAGCAGGGCTCAAGGCTTCATCGTAGTCTGGTTTCATACGTCCTAACCATTGACGGCTTGTACGAGTGAAGACTTCTTGAAGACGGTTTGATTTGGTTTCGTCTGGACCGAAGATACGGAAGTTATCTGGGTTTGCATCTACTAAGTCTGCCGCATACTTACCAAATTCGATCATGTCTTGAGCCATGATTTCACCTGGTGTGTTGAATTGAAGGGCATGTTTCTTCCAATCAGCTGTGTTCATTGGTTTGATCACACCAGCATTTGTGATTGGGTTCATCGCCATGCGACGGTCACCTTTTGGTGCAATTTCAGCAATTTCAGGAACTAGCTTTCCAGTTTCGTCGAACAATTCAGCTGGACGGTAAGATTCCAACCATGAAAGAAGGGCATCGACATGCTCCATGTGGTGAGCATCTACTGGGATTGGAACTTGGTGCGCACGGAATCCACCCTCGATTGGTGTTCCTTCCCATGCTTTTGGACCAGTCCAACCCTTAGGAATACGAGCAATCAAGACAGGATATACTGGTTGAGTTGCTTCTTCAGCAGAACCTTTACGAGCTTCTGCTTGGACTTTCTTGATTTCTTCAATTGCTTCGTCCAATTTTTCAGCGAACAAAGCGTGTGCAGCTTCGTGGTCGTCAGAAATAGCGGTTACGTCTGCAAAGATTGGTTTCCATCCAAGACCTTCAAAGAAGAGGGCCAATTCTTCGTCTGTTTTGCGTTCAAAGATCGTTGGGTTGTGGATCTTCCCTCCGTTGAGGTAGAAGATTGGAAGGATAGCCCCATCGTTGACTGGGTTCAAGAAGGTATTTGACAACCATCCTGCCATCAATGGACCTGTTTCACCTTCACCATCACCGATAACTGTGGCAGCAATCACATCTGGATTATCCAATACAGCACCTGCAGCGTGAGAAAGGGCATAACCAAGTTCTCCACCTTCGTGGATAGATCCTGGTGTTTCAGGCGCCGCGTGAGAAGCGATCCCTCCTGGGAATGAGAAGATCTTACACAAGTGTTTGAAACCTTCTTCATTTTGAGGGATATTTGGATTCAATTCAGTATAAGAACCATCTAAGTAAGAGTTCGATACCATTACCTGTCCACCGTGACCTGGTCCTTCAATGTAGAACATATCCAAGTCATATTTGTTGATGGTACGGTTCAAGTGAGCATAGATAAAGTTTTGCCCTGGTACAGTTCCCCAGTGTCCGATTGGGTGAGCCTTCAAGTCGTTTTCAACGACTTCGCGCTTCAACAACGGGTTATCTTTTAAGTACATTTGAGCAGCTGAAATGTAGTTGGCTGCACGCCACCAAGCGTCTACTTTATCCAAGTAAGCTTTGCTGTTATAATCGACAGTCATCTTGTCTCCTCACAATTTCTAGACAGGTCTGTTGAACAACCTGTTCGTTTGATCAATAGTTTAAACAATCTGTTTTCACGACAAACAGATGATATTGAAGAAAATATTCAATATTACTTCTATTCTATCAAGAATTTCCCTTTTTGTACATCAGAAAGTAAGAAAAATATTCTTTGAACGTCAAATTTTAATTTCCCACTAAAGTGGTTCCATTCCCTACAGGGATAGGTTTTAAAAAAAGACTTTGCTGATTTTTGCAAACCAGCAAAGTCCCAAATGAAATGGAGTAGGTTAAATGACTTTTTGACCTTTCTTGTAGACATCTGTCACTAGATTTGTCGCAAAGAAATAGAAGAGATAATCTAGATTTGGTGCATCAAAGATGGTAATGTCAGCCTGTTTGCCAACATCGAAAGAGCCGATTGTTTTAGCACGATCTACTGAATAGGCTGCATTGATGGTCACTGCATTGAGAATTTCTACTGGAGTTAGGCGCATCATGAAGCAACCCAGATGCATGGCAAACTGGAGATTGGCTGTTGGACAAGACCCTGGATTGCTGTCCGTTGTTAGGGTGATGGCCATCCCAGCGTCCAACATCTTACGAGCCGGTGCATAGGTATCTTCCATGAGGCTGAAGGTTGTAGCAGGCAAAAGATTTCCAATCACTTTTGCTGCAGCTAATTTTTGAATGCCTTCATCGGTAATCACCATCAAGTGTTCTGCACTAGTAGATTCCAATTCAGCCGCCACATCAACACCACCAATGGATTCGATTTCATCGGCATGGATCCGTAGCTTGAAGCCCATCTCCTTAGCCTTTGAAAGAAGATAGCGAGATTCATCTGCTGTAAAGACACCTTTTTCACAGAAGATATCACAGAACTCAGCTAGCTTTTCTTCCTTCACTTTGGGAAGCATTTGCTCCACAATGAGATCTAAATATTCTTGGGAACGGCCCTTGTACTCTGTGGGAATCGCATGGGCTGCCATAAAGGTTGATACCAGATCAATTTCATGATCCCGATCCAATGCAGCCACAACATCCAACTGGCGTTTTTCAGTTTCCCAATCCAAACCATAGCCACTCTTGGCTTCGACAGTAGTCACCCCATGACGCAACATGTAATCCAACAGTCGTTTGGACTTGTCATAGAGATTGTCAAAAGAAGCTTCCCGTGTCGCCCGAACCGTGCTCAGAATTCCACCGCCTTGGGCGAGGATGTCTAAGTAAGAAACACCCGCTAATTTTTTCGCAAATTCATGTTCACGACTACCTCCATAGACCAAGTGGGTATGGCAGTCAATCAGGCCAGGAGTCGCAACTTTTCCTTCACAGGATTTCACTTCCGTATGGTCATCAATCAGTTCTGGATCTGGTTGACCTGTCCCAACTGCAAGAATTTTTCCATCCTTAATAGCGATATAAGCATCGGAAAGGATTTGCGCTTCTGCCATCTCCTTGCCATAGAGAGGATGACCCAGATCATTCGGACAAAACAATTGGTTAAAGTGGGTTAATAGGATATCAGCAGACATATGAAACATTCCTTTCTATTTCCATTGTTATTCATTTTACAATTCTACAGGAAAAGCGTCAAAAAAAAGTCAAAAAGTTTTTCCCTCATTTTTTTTTGCTTTATTAAAAATTATATTTTTTTTTGACTCTTTATTGACGTTTCTTCGATACAATAAAGAAAATATAAATTCACAGTCCAACTATAAGGAGGGTTCTGCTATGTCATTTATAGACGAGAAAGAAATTGCAGCTGCTATGTCTGTCAAACTTGACTTTGATGTCCTACCTGAAAAGGCGACTTTTCAAGAAGGCATCCGTCGTGCACCTGATAGAGGCTTCCGCTTAACGCAAGCTCAGACTGAAATTGCCCTTAAAAATGCTTTGCGTTACATTCCTAAAAAATTCCACCAAGAGTTGATCCCAGAATTTTTGGAAGAACTAAAAACTCGCGGTCGGATCTATGGCTATCGCTTCCGTCCAAAAGATCGGATCTATGGAAAACCAATTGATGAGTACAAAGGAAAATGCACAGCTGCTAAGGCTATGCAGGTCATGATCGACAACAACTTGAGCTTTGAAATTGCTCTTTATCCATATGAATTGGTCACTTATGGGGAAACAGGATCTGTCTGTGCCAACTGGATGCAATACAACTTGATCAAGAAATACTTGGAAGTCATGACAGAAGACCAAACCTTGGTGGTTGAATCGGGTCACCCTCTGGGCCTCTTCAAATCGAAACCAGAAGCTCCTCGTGTCGTCATTACCAACGGTCTCTTGATCGGTGAGTATGACAACATGCGCGACTGGGAAATTGCTGAAGAGATGGGAGTGACCAACTACGGTCAGATGACGGCTGGTGGCTGGATGTACATTGGTCCTCAAGGGATCGTTCACGGTACTTTCAACACCCTTCTCAATGCCGGTCGTCTCAAACTCGGTGTGCCTGATGATGGCGACTTGACCGGTAAACTCTTTATTTCATCTGGTCTCGGTGGAATGAGCGGAGCTCAAGGGAAAGCAGCTGAAATCGCAAAAGCGGTTGCCATCGTTGCAGAAGTAGACCGCTCTCGGATCGAAACTCGTCACTCTCAAGGCTGGATTAGCCAAGTGACAGACAGTGCAGAAGAAGCTGTGAAATTGGCTCAAGCAGCACTGGAAGCTGGTGAATCCACTTCGATTGCCTACCATGGTAATATCGTAGACTTGCTCGAATATGTCAACGAACATCAAGTCCATGTTCATCTCTTGTCTGATCAAACCTCTTGCCACAACGTTTATGATGGTGGCTATTGCCCAGTTGGCATTAGCTTTGAAGAACGGACACGTTTGCTGGCAGAAGACAAAGAAACCTTCCGCCGTTTGGTTGATGAAACCTTGGCTCGTCACTTTGCAGTGATCAAAGCCTTGACAGCTAAAGGTACTTACTTCTTCGACTACGGTAATGCCTTCATGAAATCTGTTTACGACTCAGGCATCAAGGAAATTTCTAAGAATGGTCTCGATGACAAAGACGGCTTCATTTGGCCATCTTATGTAGAAGATATCATGGGACCTATGCTCTTTGACTATGGTTATGGTCCATTCCGTTGGGTCTGCCTCAGCGGTAAACACGAAGACTTGATTGCAACTGACCATGCAGCCATGGAAGCGATCGATCCAACTCGTCGCTACCAAGACCGCGACAACTACAACTGGATTCGCGATGCGGAAAAGAACCAACTGGTGGTTGGTACACAAGCACGTATCCTCTATCAAGATTGTATGGGCCGTGTCAACATTGCTTTGAAATTCAATGAACTCATTCGCCAAGGCAAGATCGGACCGGTCATGATCGGACGTGACCACCACGACGTATCTGGTACAGATGCTCCATTCCGTGAAACATCAAACATCAAAGATGGTTCGAACGTCACTTGTGACATGGCGGTTCAATGTTACGCTGGTAACGCTGCTCGCGGTATGAGTCTCGTTGCCCTCCACAACGGTGGTGGTACTGGTATCGGTAAAGCCATCAACGGTGGATTTGGTCTCGTTCTAGACGGTAGCCACCGGATCGATGAAATCATTAAATCTGCCATTGCCTGGGACACTATGGGTGGGGTTGCTCGCCGGAACTGGGCACGGAATAACCATGCCATTGAAACAGCGATCGAGTACAACCGTCTCCATGCAGGAACAGACCACATCACCATTCCGTATCTGGCAGATGAAGATTTGGTCAAAGAAGCCGTTCAAAAATTGTTTTAACATCAAAAAATAAAAACTGAGAAAGGGGAGGAAATACAAAGACTCTTCCTCCCCAACTTCTCCTATAAAAAGAGGTAATCATATGGCAAAAATTGTTGAGTGTATTCCAAACTTCTCTGAAGGACGCAATCAGGCTGTGATCGACGGATTAGCAGCTACAGCAAAAAGTATTCCAGGTGTCACTTTACTAGACTACTCGTCTGATGCCAGTCACAACCGTAGCGTCTTTACACTCGTTGGGGATGAAGAAAGCATTCAAGAAGTGGCTTTCCAATTGGTGAAATACGCTTCTGAAAACATTGATATGACCAAGCACGAAGGCGAACACCCTCGTATGGGAGCAACAGACGTTTGTCCATTCGTTCCCGTTAAAGATATCACTACAGCTGAATGCGTTGAGATCGCTAATAAAGTAGCCGAACGCATCAATCGTGAATTAGGTATTCCAATCTTCCTTTATGAAGATGCTGCAACTCGCCCAGAACGGAAGAACTTGGCCAAAGTGCGTAAAGGACAATTTGAAGGAATGCCAGAAAAATTGTTGGAAGAAGACTGGAAGCCAGACTACGGTGAACGCAAGATTCACCCAACTGCAGGGGTTACAGCTGTCGGTGTCCGTATGCCACTAGTTGCTTTCAATATCAACCTTGACACAGACGACCTAGAGATTGCCAATAAGATTTCTAAAATCATTCGTGGATCAAGCGGTGGATACAAATACTGTAAAGCGATCGGTGTCATGCTAGAAGATCGCAACATCGCCCAAGTCTCCATCAACATGGTCAACTTGGAACAATTCCCATTGTATCGTGTTGTGGAAACCGTTCGTTTCGAAGCGCAACGCTATGGTGTTCGCATCATCGGAACAGAACTCATTGGACTGGCTCCTGCTAAGGCTTTGATCGACTCTGCTGAATACTACTTACAATTAGAAGACTTTGACTACAGCAAACAAGTCTTGGAAAATCACTTGTTGGGTTAGAAAGGGAGTTCTATGAAACTAGTTGACTTAAGTATTACGGAGTTTGCCAAGGTCCTTGGTTCGGATGCTCCAGCTCCAGGTGGTGGTTCTGCTGCTGCCCTATCCGCTGCAAATGGGATTTCCCTTACAAAAATGGTCTGTGAACTGACCATTGGAAAGAGAAAATACGCAGAATTTGAAGACCACATCAAAGCGGTTCACGAAAAAAGCGCTCACCTCCAAGACCAATTACTAGAAGCCATCGACAAGGATACAGAAGCCTTCAACGTCGTATCAGCTGTCTTTGATCTTCCAAAAGAAACGGAAGAAGAGAAAGCTGCTCGTCGTGAAGCCATGCAAAAAGCTTTGAAACATGCGACAGTATCTCCTTTCTCTATGATGGAGCTCATCGTTGAGGCTCTTGAAACCACCAAAGATGCTGTTGGCAAGTCCAACACCAATGCGGCGAGTGACCTAGGGGTAGCTGCTCTGAATCTTAAAGCTGGCCTTCAAGGGGCTTGGCTTAATGTCTTGATCAACATTTCAGGAATCAAGGACCAAGACTTTGTCCAAGAATACCACGGTAAGGGACTCAAACTCCTCCAAACCGGTTCTGATCTTGCAGATAATATTTACCAAACCATTTTAGAAAGTCTATCTTAAACCTAGCAAATAAAAATAAAGAAAGAAGGGATTCTATGGTTTTATCGGATATTGAAATTGCCAATTCTGTCCAAATGAAGCCCATCACCGATATCGCTGCTGAACTTGGATTGACCGAAGACGATATTTCGCTCTACGGAAAATACAAGGCAAAAATTGATAGCAACCAACTGGAACAACTCAAGGATAAGGAAGATGGAAAGCTGATCCTCGTGACGGCCATCTCTCCGACACCTGCTGGAGAAGGAAAGACAACCACCTCTGTTGGCTTGGTCGATGCTCTTTCAGCTATTGGTGAAAAAGCCGTCATTGCCCTCCGCGAACCTTCACTTGGCCCTGTCTTTGGGATCAAGGGTGGAGCTGCCGGTGGTGGGTACGCCCAAGTGGTTCCAATGGAAGATATCAACCTTCACTTTACCGGAGACTTCCATGCCATTGGGATTGCCAACAACCTCCTTGCTGCCTTGATTGACAACCACATCCATCATGGCAATGAGTTGGGCATCGATTCTCGTCGCATCACTTGGAAACGGGTGGTCGACATGAACGACCGTCAACTCCGTCATATTGTCGATGGCCTTCAAGGAAAAACAAACGGAGTTCCTCGTGAAGATGGCTTTGACATCACCGTGGCTTCTGAAATCATGGCCATTCTCTGTCTCTCAGAAAATATCCTTGATCTCAAAGAACGTCTTGATCGCATCATTATCGGGTACAACTACCAAGGACAACCGGTCACAGCCAAAGACCTCAAGGCTGGAGGGGCCATGGCAGCTGTCCTCAAAGATGCCATTCATCCGAACTTGGTGCAGACTTTAGAACATACTCCTGCCATCATCCACGGTGGACCATTTGCCAATATCGCCCATGGCTGTAACAGTGTGCTGGCTACTAAACTAGCCCTCAAATATGCAGACTATGTCGTGACAGAAGCTGGTTTTGGAGCAGACCTCGGTGCTGAAAAATTCATCGATATTAAGTGCCGCATGGCCGGGCTCAAACCTGCTGCCGTTGTCCTCGTCGCAACCATCCGTGCTCTCAAGATGCATGGTGGAGTTGCCAAAGCAGACTTGGCTACCGAAAATGTCCAAGCCGTGATCGATGGTCTACCAAACCTAGACAAACACTTGGCCAACATTCAAGAAGTCTATGGTCTACCAGTGGTCGTTGCCATCAACAAATTCCCGCTGGATACAGAAGCAGAGCTAGAAGCTGTCTATGAATCTTGTAAGAAACGCAATGTAGATGTGGTCATTTCAGATGTCTGGGCAAAAGGTGGAGCTGGTGGTCGTGACTTGGCTGAAAAAGTCATTCAACTGGCTCAAGAAGAAAACCACTTCTCTTATGTCTATGACGAAGAAGACAGCATTGAAACAAAATTGACTAAGATCGTCACAAAAGTCTATGGTGGTAAAGGCATTAGCTTAACACCAGCGGCCAAACGCGAACTCAAAGAATTGGAAGCTCTTGGCTTCTCAAACTACCCAATCTGTATGGCCAAAACCCAATATTCCTTCTCAGACGATGCGAAGAAGATGGGAGCACCAAAAGATTTCACAGTTAAAATCAGTAACCTTAAGGTGGCTGCCGGAGCTGGCTTCATCGTAGCTCTCACTGGTACCATTATGACCATGCCTGGCCTACCTAAAGTTCCTGCCAGTGAAAAGATTGATATCGATGCCCACGGCAATATCACTGGTCTCTTTTAAGAAAGAAGGCGTCCTATGGTGACTCTCCTTCATCTTACCCCCGCAGATTATCAAATTTCTACCTGGTCCGGTGGCCAAACCACCCAACTCTTTCTCTCCCCAGAGGGAGGAAGCTATCCAGATCGGACCTTTGACTTCCGCCTCTCTACTGCAACGGTAGAGGTCGAAAAAAGTAACTTTACCGATCTCACGGGCTACCACCGAATCTTGATGCCCTTGAATGCCTCCATTAGGCTCACCCATCACCATAAAGAAGTGGTTTTGAACCCCTTTCAAAGCTACTTCTTTGATGGGGGAGATCCTGTATCTAGCCAAGGGACTTGTCAAGACTTTAATTTGATTTACAAACCTTCTTATCAGGGGCATATGAGTGCTATATCCCCAAAAGAGAGTGTCAAAAGTCAGAGTCGCTATCAATTGATCTACGCTCTCTGTCCACTAACACTCGAATGGGGAAACAATCATTCTCAAACTCTCCAAACTCACGAGCTCCTGGTGATCGAACAAGCATCTCCTCTTCAAGAGATGACAATCACGTTTTTACCCCATCAGTCTGGGGAGCAACCGATTGCTATCTGGACTGGACTACAATAATGTTCACAAAGGAGAAACATTATGAACGGAGCACATAAACAGTCGATTGAGGAACAAGAAAAAGCGAAATTCAGCTTTAGCGGTGCCACTCTTTACGGTATCAACGCCGTAATCGGATCTGGTATCTTCCTCCTCCCTCAAAAAATTTATTCTGGCCTCGGACCAGCTTCTCTAGCTGTCATGTTCGGGGTTGCCATTCTCGTCATGCTACTATCAGCCTGTCTGGCTGAAACGGCTGGCTACTTCGACAAAAACGGTGGAGCCATGCAATACTCAAAAGCCGCTTTCGGAGACTTCGTTGGCTTTAACGTTGGGATTCTCGGTTGGGCCGTTACTGTTATCGCTTGGGCTGCCATGTTAGCCGGCTTTGCTAAGATCTTCATCATCACCTTCCCAGCATTTGAAGGCTACAACCTTCCGATCAGTATCGGTATGCTGATTCTCTTGAGTCTGATGAACATTGCCGGTCTGAAAACCTCTAAGATGTTTACTCTGACAGCTACTGTTGCAAAATTAATTCCAATTGTCCTCTTCTCACTCTTTGCCATCTTCTTCATTTCCGGTGGCGTGAGCAAAGGCAACTTCACACCTTTCCTTCAATTGGAAAGTGGAACAAACCTCTTCAGTTCTATTTCTAGTACAGCCGTCTACATCTTCTACGGTTTCATCGGATTTGAAACCATGTCTATCGTTGCAGGGGAAATGCGCAACCCTGAAAAGAACGTTCCCCGCGCTATTCTAGGTTCTATCAGTATTGTATCTGTTCTCTACATGTTGATCATCGCTGGAACAATCGCCATGCTTGGTGGTCGCATTATGCAAACCGGTGCACCGGTACAAGACGCATTTGTCGAAATGATTGGCCCTATCGGAGCTCCACTCGTTTCTTACGGAGCCCTCATTTCAATCGCCGGTCTAAACATCGGTGAATCCATCATGGTCCCTCGTTTTGGTGCCGCATTAGCAACTGAAAAACTCTTGCCAGAAGGGCTTGGAAAAACAAACTCTAAGAATGCCCCTGTCATTGCCATTATCATTTCTGGTATCTTCGCTTTCTTACTCTTGTTATCTGGCTCTTTTGAATCCTTAGCAACCTTTAGTGTTGTCTTCCGTTTCTTCCAATACATTCCAACAGCTTTGGCAGCCATCAAACTCAGAAAAATGTACCCAGACAAAAAGGTTACCTTCCGAGTACCATTTGGTCCCGTTATCCCAGTTCTAGCCGTTGTGATCAGTATCTTGATGATTGCAGGGGACAACCTAATGAACTTTGTTTGGGGGGCCATCGGTCTCGTGATTGCAAGTGGACTTTACTTTGTTTTCCACGGCGATAAACTACATAAATCGAAAACCCTTCCTCACTAATTTTCTTTACACAGTAGATGGGAACAGAGACGGGAGCAAAGCTCAGTTTTGCTCCCTAACCCATCTAGGACTCCACGAATGTCAAACCTGAGCCCTTTTCTCTATGACACTTTTCAATTTTTATGATCAATAGACAATGGGCCCATGTTTGGTATTCAAACCGAAGTAAACAACACTACTTCCACAGAACAACTATTCATAATCGGAGGTTTTATATGACTCAATTGATTCATTTAGATGGTAATAGCTTAACACTCGAAGAAGTCATCGCTGTAGCTCGGCACGGTGCCCAATGTGAGCTTGATGAACAAGCCAAAGAAGCCGTTATCGCATCCCGTAAAATCGTTGATGACATTGTCCGTGAAAAACGAGTCGTCTATGGTGTAACCACTGGCTTTGGTTCCCTCTGTAATGTCAGCATCTCTCCAGAAGATACTGTTCAACTGCAAGAAAACCTGATCCGAACTCACTCATCTGGCTTCGGTGATCCACTTCCTGAAGATGCCGTTCGTGCCATCATGCTGATCCGTATCAACTCACTCTTGAAAGGTTATTCTGGCATTCGTCTGTCAACTGTTGAAAAACTGTTAGAATTGCTCAACAAAGGAGTCACTCCTTATATCCCTGAAAAAGGCTCTCTCGGAGCTTCTGGAGACTTAGCACCACTTGCTCATATGGTTTTACCAATGTTGGGTCTTGGACGCGCCTACTACAAAGGAGAACTTCTCAGTGGTCAAGAAGCCTTAGATCGTGCTGGAATTGAGAAGATCCAATTAGCTGCTAAAGAAGGGCTTGCCTTGATCAACGGTACAACCGTCCTAACGGGTATCGGTGCTCTTGCGACTTATGATGGTATCCAATTGCTCAAACTCTCTGATATCGCTGGTGCTCTCTCAATGGAAGTTCACAATGGAATTACCAGTCCATTCGAAGAAGACCTTCATTCCATCCGCCCACAAAGTGGACAATTGGCAACTGCTCGCAACATCCGTAACCTTCTTGAAGGAAGCAAGAATACCACTGTTGCGACTCAACAACGGGTACAAGATCCTTATACACTTCGCTGTATCCCTCAAATCCATGGAGCCAGCAAGGATTCTATTGCTTACGTAAAAGAAAAAGTTGAAATCGAAATCAACTCTGTCACAGATAACCCAATCATTACCAAAGAAGGACACGTCATCTCAGGAGGTAACTTCCACGGTGAACCAATGGCGCAACCATTTGACTTCTTAGGCATTGCCCTTTCTGAAATTGGGAACGTATCTGAACGTCGGGTGGAACGCTTGGTCAACAGCCAACTCAGTAAATTACCATCCTTCTTGGTCAAACACCCTGGACTCAACTCAGGCTTCATGATTACCCAGTATGCTTGTGCATCCCTTGCATCGGAAAATAAAATTTTGGCTCACCCTGCTAGTGTCGATTCTATTCCATCTTGTGAAAACCAAGAAGATTTCGTCAGCATGGGAACGACTGCCGCTCGTAAAGCAGCAGAAATTCTTAAAAACTCACGTCGCATCGTTGCTACTGAAATCATGGCAGCTTGCCAAGCCTTGGATCTCAAGCCAGAAAATCATGAACTTGGTAAAGGTACAAAACCAGCTTATGAGCTGATTCGTCAAAAACTGAACTTCATTGAATTTGACAAAGATATCGAAATCTTTGAAGAACTTAATAAAGCATCTGCTGTTGTCGAAAGCGAAGAATTCTTAGCAACCATCGAAAAAGCAGTTGACTTAAGCATTCAATACTGATACAGTAAGAATAAAGCAAAACAGAGGCTGGCGATCTTCTCAGCCTCTGCCTGCTTTCAGAAAAATAAGGGAGGCGACAAGCTTGCTCACAAACTACTATCCAATGACCTACAGCTACTACCAAGGTAGCATCGAGGACAATCCCTACACGGCCAAATGGGGAATGGTCACCAAATTTTTAGACCTAAACGACGAGACCCTCACTCCATTTGAGGGTATGACCTTTGGGATCATCGGCTTTAAGAGTGACAAAGGAGTCTATATCAATAATGGGCGTGTAGGAGCAGTCGAGGGTCCTACAGCCATCCGTTCTCAAATCGCTAAACTTCCATGGCACTGGGGAACCAATGTGACAGTGTATGATGTGGGAAATATTGACGGGCCTAACCATTCACTAGAAGAACTCCAAGAAAGCCTCTCACAAGCGATCCAGCGCATGTACCAATTAGGGATCCAACCCATTGTCCTAGGAGGCGGTCACGGAACTGCTTACGGCCACTATCTAGGGATTCAATCCAGTTTAGAAAAAGATGAACAACTGGCTGTGATCAATCTGGATGCCCACTTTGATTTGCGACCTTACGACCAAACCGGTCCCAATTCTGGAACAGGTTTTCGTCAAATGGCTGATCATGCTAAAGAAAAAGGTCAGGACTTCCCTTACCTCATCCTGGGGATCCAAGAGCACAATAATAACCTCTTCCTCTTTAATTACGTTGCTAAAACACCAAGCATTGATTTTTTAACTGGCCAAGATCTCTTCCAGATGAGCCACCAAGCCATTCTGGATCGAATCGATCAATTTTTAGAAAACCAAACCGCGATCTATCTGTCTATTGATATGGATTGCTTTGCGGTCGGCTCTGCTCCTGGTGTTAGCGCCATCCAATCACTTGGTGTCGATCCTAAACTAGCCCTCCTGCTTCTCCAACACATTGCTGCTAGTGGCAAACTAGTCGGATTTGATGTCGTGGAAGTTTCTCCTCCTCATGACATTGACAATCATACTTCAAATCTTGCTGCGACCTTTATCTTTTACTTGACCCAAATATTGGCGCAACAAAAACTGAACTAAGAAGATTTCTACACACGTAAAAAGCATAGAAACACTCATTGCTTGGGTATTTCTATGCTTTTTTCATTTTCAGCACAATGATCTTTGCCTGAAAGGAGGCATGGCCTCTTATCCTTCACTTATGATTTAGATAAGAGACACTACAGGTCTTTTAATTTCTTAAGAAACTGACGATCTCTGTAAGGATTCAAGTGTTGTTCTGCCACCTTCTTGTAGTAATTCTTATCTTCTTTCAAGAAGGTGCTCAGGGCAGGAGCTAGCTCTTCTCCCTTCTCCTTTTGATTAGATAAGAAAGCCAATAGATAATGAACCATCCCCTTATCCCGCGAATTGGCAGATGGATTCATCGTCCTTTCTTTTCGAGCCAGATAATCCGCAACCTTCTCCTGATCCCCTTGCTGACAAGCAATCAAGGATTGGTAAAATTCGAGCAATTCTTCCTTCCAAGGGAAACGAACACTGGACAAAATCTTCTGAGCTCTGTCAAAACAGAGGCGAGCTTGAATCAAATCTCCCTTCCAATAATAGGCGATCCCAAGATCAATATCAAAGACGACGCGGACGGAATCAACAGCTTGATCTCCCACCAAACGCAGAACCTCTTCTAAGTGGGTGACCGCTACTTGGAAATGCCCTCTCACTTGCTCGATTTCAGCGAGGTAGGCCAAAGAAGCTGCAATTTGAATGGCATACTTGGCCTGCATGCTATTGGTCAAACTAAAGCAATCAATAGAGCGATACAGATGCCGGGTTGCCTGCTCCTCATCCCCAACCATCAGGTGATACAAGCCCTTCAAACGCAACTGGATCGCGATGACCTCATGATTATTAGCTTGGATGGCATCTTCTAAAGCTAAATCTGTATAATAGGCCATCTCAGAGATATTTTCCGTTTGAATGCAATAATAAATGATTTGCCGATAACCCTCTAAGAGGAAGTCGGATTGCTTGAGTTCCCGCGCATAGGAGATGACTTTTTGGATATCATGAATCCCCTTTTGATACTCCCCACTTCGAATAAAATAGCGACCTTCTAGGTACAAGTAACGCAGTTGTAAATGCTTGTATTCTCTATCTCTTTGGTGCCTTGAAAAGAGGTTATCTAATTCTTGGCGAATGCGGGATAGCTCTCCAAAAATGTCCAAATGGCTATTTGTACCATCTGATAGGAACCCCTCATCTACCTTGGAATAAATCGGAAACAGCTCATGCTCCAGCTGAAGGATTTCTTCTAAATAGGTCAACTCAAAAGATATGGAACGCAAAAGATTTTGGGATTGTTTGTATTGGTAGGCAATTTCCTTATAAAGAAGAAGGTCCGTCGAATCTTCTAAAGTTTCTTCCAATTTTTGCGCAATTTGTTGGTGGAAGAGCCGCCGTCTAGCTGGCGAAAGAAGATGGTAAAAGTACATGGCTACCAATTGCTTGCAGAATTGAACCATGAGAGCCTCTCCTTCTTCTACGATTGAGACGATCGCTCTTTCAGATAAAGGCTCGATTAATTCTGTCAAAACAGGAAGCTCTGTAGCCGTCAATTCTGCTAAGATAGACAGAGAAATTGGCTTATGAAAACAAGATAGGTAGTGTAGAAGAGCCTCTTCCTCACTGCTCATATCCCCAAGCTCCTGAGAAAGATAGGCTTGAATGATATCAGGCAAGGGTTCTAAATTTTCATTTTCTTTCCACTCTTCGATATAGCTGGACAGAAAGAACGGACTGCCTTCACTCCATTCGACCATCTGCTCCATCACTGCAGGCTCTATTGCTCCCAGTTCCCCTTTCAAGAGAGCACGACTTTCACTTGGGGCAAAATTGGTCAACTCTAGTTGAGACAGCCTTTTCTCTACCTTCAAGCTCCCCAAGAAGTTGACGAAGGAAGCTGGCAGAGGCTCTTCAGCTGTAAAAATCAGTTGCCATTTCTCCTGGTTTCTTCGCTCCTCTAGTTGTTTCACTTTTTCTAGAGACACTGCATCGATCCACTGGGCGTTTTCAAGCAGGATCAGGAGCGGTTTTTCTTTGCTAAGGCTCTGAAGCTGATTCCATACAGAAATGAGATCATCCTCCTCTTCCAGAAGGGAAATTCCCATCTCATCCCCCAGTTTCTCTAGCGCTTGTCTGAGATCATTCCAGGCGCTTCCTTCATAGCGCTGACTGGTAGCTTTTCCTTCCACCTTGATAAAATTAAAACTGCGATTGGACATCAAGACCAACTGCCGTAAGAGACGTTTCTTGCCTGTTCCAGATTGCCCCATCACGAGAAAAGGCCCTACCGCTTCACCCGTCTCGACTAAAGAGAGGTATTCCTCGAGCTGCGAGAGTTCTTGCTTCCGACCAAAAAAGGGAAGTTCATGGATATTTATGCGATGACTCAGTTTATGAGTTCGTTTGGCTTCCAAAACAGAGTGATAAAGTTCCTCAATCGCTCGACTGGGACGCACACTGAGCTCGCGATCCAATAAATCGACTAGCTTATAATAGGTCTCGAAAAATTTTCCTAGCTGATGATGGAAGCTATAATACTCCATCAAGAGCTGGTAATTTTTCTCTTCAAATTCATCCAGCTCTACCAAATGATGGAGCAAGAGTTCTATACTAGGATCTGCAAAACCGACCTGCTCAATTTTTTGATAGCAGTTTTCGACATAGAGCTTCCTATAAGCATCCCGTTTGCGAGAAGCCCACTGATCAAAGTCTTCATCATCCTTGACATAGAAGCCCTCTAAAAAGTCTCCCCGATAAAGATCCAAGGCACTTAGTGGATCTCTTTCAAAGAGTTTGACATCCAAAGAAAGGCTCAAATCAGGATTAAGGGCCAAACTGCTCCGACTTGGAGAGACAATGATATCTCCTTCAAAAATTTTATTGGCTTGGTAAACCGTATTCCGTAAGTTTTTGCGAGCTACTTGGTTTTCCTTATCTCCCCAAAGAATACCGGCGATTTCATCTCGGTTGACCTGGCCCATGACTGCCAAGTAATAAAGCAAGGCCTCCATCTTCGAGAAAGAAAACCGAATAGTTTTCTGATTGAAAACAACCTTAGGGGGTCCAAATAACTTCAACTTCAGACTTTTCTTCATTGCAAGCGCCTCCAAAAACTTCATATTAATACTATAAAAAAAAAGTTGGCTTTTAGCAAGTAATTTATCCAAATAAAAAGAGACTGAGAACGATTCTTTCTCAATCTCTACACTTCCTACTAAAAGTGTTGATTAATTCACTTCAAAATTCGGTTGATGAGCAAATAAAGCCTTTGTTGCTTGGTAGACGTGGTAAGCGACATCTTCATTGTTCATGGTGTAAAGATGGACACCTGCCACATCTTGAGTAACCAAATCAACAATTTGATCGACTGCATAAGCCAAGCCAGCTGCGCGAAGAGACTTTGGATCATGCTCATACTTGTCTAAAATCGCTTTAAACTTCCGTGGGATATGAACATTTTCACAAGTCTTAAGGAGACGAAGGGCCTGATTGCGATTGAGAATCGGCATCACTCCTGCATGAATAGGAACATTGATCCCAGCTAAAGTACACTTATCTTGAAAATCATAGAAACGCTCATTGTCAAAGAAAAGTTGAGTGACCAAACTAGAGCACCCTGCATCTACCTTCTTTTTAAGATTTTGAATATCTGAAATTTGGTTTGGAGAATCCGGATGTCCCTCAGGATAGCAAGCACCAATCACCTCAAAATGGGGAGCTTCTGTTTTAATAAATTCAATCAGATCCGTTGCATAACGAAAGTCTTTTAAAGGTTCCACACCAGGGATAATATCCCCACGCAGAGCCAAAATCCGATGAACTCCTACTTCATCTAACTCATGAAGAGTATCGGCCACTTTTTCCTTGCTCAAATAGACGGCTGGCAAGTGAGCAATCGTCGGAATAGACAATTCATTTTGAATGTAATTGGCTAAAGCAACCGTCGTCTCTTTGATATTGTATTTATTATTGCTAGCGGTCACACTAATAAAGTGAGGAGCTAGCTCCTGCATATTTGCCAAAGCACGTAAGAGTTTGGCATTGCCTACTTCAGGATTTGGAGGAAAAACTTCAAATGACAGAGACGGTGTGTGTTGTGACATATTCTATCCTTTTCTTTTGTTTCTTTGATCAAGAACTCTGAGCCACTATTTCTAGGATAAGGGAACGATTCGAAAACCCTCTACACGATGATAGAAGGTCCTCGAAACATTTCTTACAAGTGTTCACGCGCTTCTTTAGCAGCATTAACGAGTTTGATCAAGCTTTCTTTTGTTTCTTTAATTCCACGAGTCTTCAAACCACAGTCAGGGTTGATCCAAACTTTGCCACTTGGTACTTTTGCCAAGATTGCTTCAATAGTGTGATCGATTTCACCGTCTTGTGGGACACGTGGTGAGTGGATATCGTAAACCCCAGGTCCAACTTCTGTTTGGAAGTTTTTGGCTTTCAACTCATCCAAGATTTCAAGGTTTGAACGGCTAGCTTCAAATGAGATGACGTCTGCATCCAAGTTGTCGATAGCTGGGATGATATCTGTAAATTCTGAGTAACACATGTGAGTGTGGATTTGTGTGTCTGGTGCAACAGTTGAGTGTACCAAACGGAAGGCTGGAATCGCCCAGTCAAGGTAGTCTTCGTACCAGTCGCTACGACGGAGTGGCAATTTTTCACGAAGAGCAGCCTCGTCGATTTGGATGATCTTCACGCCTGCAGCTTCAAGGTCAAGAACTTCATCCTTGATGGCAAGAGCGATTTGAAGAGTAGAATCCTTGATAGAGATATCTTCACGTGGGAATGACCAGTTAAGGATGGTAACAGGTCCAGTCAACATCCCTTTAACAGGTTTGTCCGTACGACTTTGTGCGTAGCTAGACCATTTCACAGTGATTGGGTTAAGACGAGTCACATCACCCCAGATGATTGGTGGTTTCACCCCACGCATACCGTATGATTGTACCCAACCATTCTTAGAGAAGAGGTAACCAGACAAGTTTTGACCGAAGTACTCAACCATGTCGTTCCGCTCGAATTCACCGTGTACAAGCACGTCAAATCCAACTTCTTCTTGCCATTTGATCCATTCGTCGATCGTTTCAGCAAGGAAGGCATCATATTCTTCTTGAGTCAATTCACCCTTACGGAAGGCCAAACGTTTGGCACGTACTTCCTTAGTTTGAGGGAATGAACCAATGGTAGTGGTTGGAAGTGCTGGAAGCTTGAAGGCTTCTTTTTGGATTTCTTCCCGTTCTGCAAAGGCTGGCAAGCGAGTGTAGTCTGCTTCTGTCAAAGCTGCGATGCGAGCATGAAGTTCAGCATTTGCTCCAACGCGTTCTGTTGCAAAGAGTTCTTTGTTGGCAGCAAGAGCTTCTGCTCCTTGACCATTGCGGATGGCATCCAAGTCACGTAATTCACCCAATTTTTCAACCGCAAAGGCGAAGTGGTTCAAAATAGCTGGTTCAAAATCTTCGTTAGCCGTTGTAAATGGCACATGAAGAAGGGAGCAAGAAGTCGTCAAGACAACCTTTTCAGCTGGAACTTGTTCAAGAATTGCAAGACTCTTCTCGTAGTTGTTACGCCAGATGTTTTTCCCATTCACAATACCAGCATAAAGGGTCTTATCAGCTGGGAAGCCACCTTTCACCAATTCAAGTGTTTTCTTCCCTTCAACAAAGTCAAGACCGATACCATCTACTGGCAAGTTTACAAGGTCATTGTAGACATCACGAACATCACCAAAGTAAGTTTGGATCAAGACTTCAAGACCTTTCTTGTCAGCCAAGAGTTTGTTGTAGAGGTTCAAGAAGAGAGCTTTTTCTTCAGCTGACAAATCTTTGACAAGAGCTGGCTCATCGAGTTGAATACGAGTCGCACCAAGCTCAGCCAATTTGGCAAAGACTTCTTGGTAAGCAGCAACCAAGCTGTCTACGAAGTCCTCAGCTTTCACACCATCTTCAAAGTCAGATAATTGAAGGAAAGTGAATGGTCCAACGACTACTGGACGAGTGTTGATGCCCAATTCTTTGGCTTCTTGGTACTCATCAAAAATCTTGTGACCAGCCAATTTCACTTCTGTTGTTTTTTCAAATTTAGGAACGATGTAATGGTAGTTGGTGTTGAACCATTTTTTCATTGGAAGGGCACGGACATCCCCTTTTTCACCTTGGTAACCACGCGCCAAAGCGAAGTATTGTTCAAGGTCTGTCAAATCCAAGTTTTGAACAGATGCAGGCACGACGTTGAAAAGGAAGGCTGCATCAAGGAAATTGTCGTAGTGTGAGAAGTCATTTGAAGGAATCTCTGAGATGCCTTGTTCTTTAACAATGTTCCAGTGTTTTGCACGCAAGTCTTTAGCAGCTGCCAAGAGCTCGTCTGCTGAGATTTCTTTTCTAAAGTATTTTTCAGTTGTAAATTTTAATTCACGGAATTCACCCAAACGTGGGAAACCGATAATTGTAGTTGACATGTTGTGTCCTCCAAAAATTCTAATTGACACTATCATATCAGAAGATAGCCGTCTTGTATAATTGCTTTTACACGAATTTTGATATAGCCAAAAACTATAACACAGATTTAATGGGCCTTGAGAGCAGAAATCAAAATCAAAAACTAGGACTTCTTATAAATATTTCCTATAGCCCAAGCGTCCCTGAACCATTTTTGAGCGGATTTTGAGCGGATTCTGCTAGAAAAACAGCCCCTAAAAAGTAAAGAAGGCCTTCTCTATCGAGAAAGACCTGCTTCTACGAGGAAGTAATTTCCCCTATTTTTTCATTTGCTTCATTAGGCTAATTTAACACAGAAGGCATCCCAAGGGGCCAACCTGCCTGATTCGAGGACTTGTTCTACTTTGGTATTGGCAATGAGAACCTCTTCAACCCCATTGACGAGCGGTAAGTCTTGCTCTTGACTGGAGAGATTGACAACCACCAAATAGGCGTGCTCTCCTTCTACCCGCTTGTAGGCAAAAACCTTGTCTGCTGCGTCCACCAATTCATAATCAGCTGTCACAAGCCAAGGGTGCTCTTTTCTCAAAGCAATGAGGGCTTGGTAGGTATAGAAAATAGAGTCTGGATCTGCTAGGGCAGCCTCCACATTGATCTCTTTGTAGTTTGGGTTGACCGCAAGCCATGGACGGCCTGTCGTAAAGCCAGCTTCTGCTTCATCATTCCACTGCATCGGTGTCCGTGCATTGTCCCGACCAATATGGCGGATTTGATCCATGATCACTTCAAGCGGAACCCCTTTTTCTAAGGCTTCATGAGCATAGTTGATTGACTCGATATCTTCTACATCCTCAAGGCTCTTAAATGGATAATTGGTCATCCCGATTTCTTCCCCTTGATAGATATACGGAGTTCCCTTCATCAAGTGAAGCAGAATCGCTAAAGCCTTGGCAGATTTGACACGATAGTCGCCATCATCCCCCCAAGTTGACACAATCCGTGGCAAATCGTGGTTGTTCCAAAAGAGGGAATTCCAGCCTTCCTCTTCTCCTAATTCCGTCTGCCACTTAGTGAAAATTTCCTTCAATTTAGTCACATCCAATTCCTTGGCGTAGTGCCACTTTGGTTGACCCGGTTGGTATTGAAGGCCAATGTGTTCAAATTGGAAGACCATGGACAATTCTTGATTTTTTGGATTGGAGTATTGCTTGGCAATCTCTGGAGTCGCCCCCCAAGTTTCTCCCACCGTGAGCAGATCCTTATCGCCAAAGGTCGCTTGATTCATTTCCTTCAAGTAAGGATGGAGCATGGGACCATTGCTGATGATTTCCTGATCTGGGATCTTACCGATCATATCGATCACATCCATACGGAAGCCGCCAATTCCCTTATCAATCCAAAAATTCATCATGTCATAGATCTGATGACGGAGCTCCTCATTTTCCCAGTTGAGGTCTGGTTGCTTCTTGCTAAAGTTATGCAGGTAGTATTGGCCTGAAGCTTCATCGAACTCCCAAGCAGAGCCACTAAAAGCAGAAATAATGCCATTGGGCTCATCGCGCCAAATATAGAAATCCCGCTTTGGACTGTCTGGGTTTTCACGCGCCTCGATAAACCAAGCATGCTCATCAGACGTATGGTTGACCACCAAGTCCATGATGATTTTGATCTTGCGTTTATGACCTTCTGCGATCAATTCTTCCATATCTTCCATGGTACCAAAGATGGAGGCAATATCCTCGTAATCCGAGATGTCATAGCCGTTATCATCCATGGGACTCTTGTAGACTGGTGAGAGCCAGATAGCTGTAATCCCTAGCTTTTCCAAATAGTCAAGCTTGCTCGTAATCCCCTTGAGATCCCCGATGCCATCGCCATTACTATCCTTGAAACTTTTTGGATAAACTTGGTAAATTACGGCATTATGCCACCATTTTTGTTCCATTTTTTCTTCTCCTTTATGATTGTGAAATCACTTTCATCATACAAAAATAGGGGTGATATTGCAAGAGTTTACAAGTCTTCTCCCTCTTCACTGGAATAAATCACTTCAAAGAGACGTTGGCGCAAGCCTTCCTCCAAAGGCGTGATGACCTTCATCAGCTGTTTCCAATCCTTGGCTCTTGAACAAGCCGCAAATAATTCGTTTTTCCTATCGTAGGCCAGGTTGGCAGATTTTAAGAGCTCAAACATCCGACCTTCTTTGGCAATAGGATGCGATTGCAGCTCACCCATCGCAATTTCCTGACTTTGATTGTCCACTATGATAGGGTCCGTCTCAAAGGTATGGAGCAAGAAACGGTGCTGTCTCTTTTCAGGAAGCAAGGCTAGATCACCTGATAGATCCAGCCTAATCTTTCTTTCATCCCAATCGACTGTTAGGCGGGTTTCAACCTTGCTAGCTCCTTCTCCTTCGACGAGTACGAAGGAACGATTGTCACCTGGGAAGAGATGCCAGTCCAGCATTTCTGGAAGGTCCACTCCTGTCTGTGGTTGTGCATCCATAGGGATGATAGCTCCCGCACGTGCAAAGACTGGAATATCCTGGCTGGTCCTAAAGACCGTGAGCTTGCCTCTTCCTTCATACTTCCAATCATGGAAGAAATCGTACCAAACGCCGTCTGGGAACCAAACGCTCACAGAAGCACTATGAAAGACAGGATCCAGCGCTTCGGTAATTGGCGCCACCATGAGTTCACTGCCAAAGAAATATTGATTCTTCGCTTCATAAGCCTCTTCTTCATTTGGATAGTGGTAATAAAGGGGTTGAACCAAAGGCAGGCCTTCTTCGTGCGTCGCCACATTCATGGTGTAGAGATAAGGTAGTAGGCCATGGCGCAGGCGCAAATACTGCTTCATCAAGCGACAGGTCTCAGGCGAGTAAAACCACGGTTCCTTGCTGTTAAAGGCATTACAAGAACTATGAAGTCGATTAATCGGGCTAAAAACCCCAAACTGCAACCAACGAAGAGCCAAGTCTTCATCATAGTAGCCCCGCATATGGCCACCGATATCATGACTCCACCAGGTGTAGCCGATATTGGAAGCTGTACTGGTAAAATAGGGTTGAAAGGCTAGGGATTCCCAAGTCACAATAGTGTCCCCTGAAAAACCAATCGGATACCGATGGCTGCCAGGACCCCCATAACGCGATAAGATGAGACCAGCTTGGCCTTTTCGACAATTGTCTAGATAATGATAGTGATTTAACAACCAAAGGGGATCCATCTTGCCATGACTTCCCTGTTGCCAATCAATCCACCAAAAGTCGACTCCTTGATCTTCCAAAGGATGGTGGACATCTTCGAAATAAGCTTCGCGAAAGGCTGGACTATAAAAGTCAAAGCTAGCCGCTTCTTCTTTTTCAGTATCCAGTCCCAAGCGTTTTGCGACCATGGGATAAGCATCTTCGAAAGCGCGAATTCCATCTGCCGGATGGACATTTAAGGTCACCTTTAAACCACGCTCATGCAGGCCATTTAAGAAGGCAGCTGGATCAGGAATCAAATCCCGGTTCCAACTATAGCCAGTCCAACCACTTCCAAAGCGAGCAGGAATCGCCGTCTTGTGCCAGTCCATATCGATCACACTGACTGCAAGAGGCACCCCTTCTGCTTTGAACCGATCCATCAAATCTGTATACTCCTGACTGGTATAAGGCCAATAGCGACTCCACCAGTTTCCCAGAGCATAACGTGGCAAGAGTGGGGGCTGTCCTGTCAGATGGTAAAAATCTTTTAAGGCACCTAGATAATCGCGCCCATAACCGAAGAAATACAGATCCACTTCTGGATAGGGCCGTGCTCTAAAACCGCTTTCGTCATCATACAAATAGGAAGCGGAATCGTCTAAAAGAGCATAACCGGCCTTGCTCAAGATCCCATCTTGCAACTCCATAGCCCCATCGACCTCGTCAAGCGTTCGACTGGTCCCCTTTAAGGTCTCCGGCTGATCTCCATAGTGCCACCTGCTCCCATAGACTGCATACTGACCCTTGAGCTCAATAAAAAGCCGATCCGGTGCAAAAGGTCCCTTTTCAAAATAGAGGTGGAGATGCTCTGTATGAAGGTCGAGAACAGCTTCTGTCTCTACAACCTCACAAGCAACAGGTCCAAAATCTCGATGTTGTACAACTTGCGTCTGACCATCTTCAAAAACACCATCCTCTGAGTATTCCAAGCGCACCAAGGATTCCGTTAATACGGAGATCCGATAGTTTTCTCCCTTTATCACTGGTCCTGCCATTTGTCTGTCCTCCTCTTTTTATAGGGCATCCGACTCGCCCTCTTTTCATCTGCTTCACTTCGCTAGGTAAGCGCTTACGATTTTACTATAGCACTCAAAAAAAGGCCTGTCAACACTTGACAGAGCCTTTCCTAAAATTTTATAAGATCAACTTCCCCAATGGATCAAGAGATACTTGAGACTCGAGCCAAACATATCTGCCAAGGCATGCATGAGGAAAAATGGCAAGAGATTCTTGACGACCTTCTTGTACATGACGTAATAAAAGAGTCCATAAATGACGCCAATCACAAAGGCCCAGAGAAGCCCTTGATAGGTGTGGAAAGAAAAACGGATCAGGGTTGAAAAGGCCAGTGCCTTCCACTTGCTCTTCTCACTCACCGAAGTCATTAAGCCCAAAAAGAAAAATTCTTCATAAAATCCATTGAGCAAACCATAAGCAATTGCCATGGGACTCAGAGCCATGAACTTATGGAGGATCTGCATGGGATCGATAAAGGGCCAAAGACTCGGGCTTAGGTAATTGTATTCACCCGAAACCGTTGAGATCACATCCCCAAAAAGTCCCATCGCTGCAAAGAGCAAAGGCACCCAGATCAAGGTGGACCACTTGAAGCGGATCGGCAATTGTTTAAAATCAAAGCGACGGAGTAGCAAGTAAAGAAGAGCTAGAGCCAGCAAGATCAACTGCAAGGTCATATTGCTGGAATAAGCAGCTCCTTCACTTGCAGTATTGCTACTGCTTGTGGCTACTGCAGTCTGCGCGACTGGCTGAAAACTGGCAAAAAACAGCTGGGTCGAGCGGACAATGAATTGCCCAAAGAGAATGGCCGTCACAATACCAATATCAAACCATTTGAGCTCTTTTAAGGGCTGTTTGGGTCGTATCCTGTTAAAAAATGTCATCTTTCATCCTTCTATTCCCATAATGGAAGTATTTTTGTTTCTCTTACTTTAGCAATCAACGCTTAAAGAAGAGTTAACCTAGAGAAGAAAAAAACGACCTTTCGGCCGTTTCCATTACACTATTAGTCTAACAAATCTTGGATTCTATCTAAATATTGGTTGTCTGTCACCGCCATCACGCGCACCCCTTCAGGCCAGATAAAGTCGGGACCAATCTGAATATGAAGCGGTTGGTCTTCCGCATCTCGATAGCCGATAATATTGAGATGGTACTCCTCTCTGACAGCCAAGTCCTGAAGGCTTTTTCCCACCCAGCTAGCTGGAACCGTAAACTCAGCCACCACCACTGCTTCATCCAACTGGAAGACTTCAATCCCGTGTTGGAAGAGGATCATCTTAGCTAGAGACATCCCCGCTTCTACCTCTGGTAGGATGACCAAATCAGCTCCAATCTTCTCAAGGACTTCCTTGGTCACTTCATTCTTGACCTTGGCAATGACGTGCTCGACGCCAAGTGCCTTACAGTGCATGACCGCCAGGACACTTGATTCCAAGTTTTCTCCCGTCGCAATGACGACTGTGTCACAGTTCCCAATATCTGCCGCATCCAAGAGGTCCATTTCCGTAATGTCTCCAACAATCCCAGTTGTAATCATAGATTCATACTGGTTGATCACATCTTCATGATCGTCAATTGCAATGATATCCACATCCTGGTCCTGCAGGGTTTTTAAGACACTCTGTCCAAAAATCCCTAATCCCAGAATTCCAATGGTTCGATTTGCCATAAGTCTCTCCTATCCGATAATGATGTCTGCCTTGGCATATTGCAAGGCATCTGCCTTTTTGGCCTTGTAATTGTTCAAGCTGACCATAAGGGTCAAGGGGCCGATCCGCCCAATAAACATGAGCAGCATGATGATGCCCAGCCCTGCTCCATTTAAGGTCGAGGTCACATTAGCCGTCACGCCCACTGTCGCTAAAGCCGATACCACCTCAAAGACCAGGTACAGAAAACGTTGACCATCCGGCGTCACAAGACAAAGGCCAAAGAGACCCAGGATAAAGGTCAACTGGAAAATCACTGCTGTGCCCAAAGAACGTTGCACCAAGTCAGGTGCGATCGTTCGTTTTCCTAAATTGGTATGTGGCAATCCGAGCAATTCCTTGCGAGCTAAGAGGATCAAGACCAAGAAGGTGGTGATCTTCATCCCTCCTGCTGTACCACCTGGTGCCCCACCTAGAAACATCTGGAGGATATAGACAAAGAGCGTTACTGGTCGGACTGCAGTATAATCCAGTGAGGCAAAGCCAGCTGTCCGCATACTGACAGTTTGGAAGAAGCTGACCAAAATCTTCTCTCCCAATGGCAGGGACCCAATCGTTGCTGGATTATCAAACTCTGTCAAGAGACTGGTCACTGTCCCAAACAGAAGGATAGCAGCTGTTAACCAGAGAACCACCTTGGTATGAAAGCGAAGAGTCCGTCGTCCTGATTGGTTACGGGCCTTGGTGGCTAGGTCAAACCAGACCATGAAGCCCAAGCCCCCAGTAATGATCAGAGCAGATAAGGTCAGATTGACCAACCAATCGGTCTGGAAACTCATCATACTATCGCCCCCAAAATTATCAAAGCCCGCATTACAAAAGGCGGAAACTGCGACAAAGATGGAGTTAAAGATCCCATGGCCCCAGCCAAAGCGAGGAATAAAGCGAGTCATGAGGAGCAAGGCCCCGACACCTTCGATGGTAAAGGTGGTAATAAAGATGGAGCGGACAAAACGGGTCAAGCTTTGATTATTGCTAAAGCTAAAGCTGTCCCGAATAGTCTGCCGGTCCTTGAAACTGAGCTTTTGGCGACTTTCCATAAAGAAGAGACCAATAAAGGTCAAAATCCCTAGGCCTCCAATCTGAATCAAGAGCATACAAATCAATTGCCCCCAGCCATTATAGGTCGAAGCCACCGACTGGGTAAAGAGCCCTGTCACACAGACCATAGAGACCGCGGTAAAGAGGTGGTCGATGTAGCCTGCTGTTGAGCTTACTTGCTGGACAAAGGGCAAACTCAGTAAGAGAGAGCCTATCAGGATAACCAAGGCAAAGCTGAGAAAGATCCGCCTTGCTGGAGACAAGCGAGTCAATTTGGCCCGCCATTGTTTAAAATATGATTTCACTAACATAGCTTCATTGTATCATAAAAAGAGAATAGACCTACAAGTAATGAACCATTTCTAGGCATAATTCTAAGGCCTTCTCAAATGCTTCAGAGCCCCAGTTACGCTGGTCATAATTTTCCAGATCTGCAAGAGAATCTGCGGTAAAGAGAAGCAAGCCCCAAATTGCCTCACGAAGCTGGGCGACTGCTGCAAGCGATGCACACTCCATCTCCACCACACTACACCCTTCTTCAATCCGATAGGCCACCTTGTCAGGCGTTTCCCTATAAAAGCCATCGGTCGACCAGGTCATGACCTCTTGATAAGGAATTTCTTTTCCTTTCAAGACCGTTTCAATAGCGGTCAGTGCACGACTATCCACCTCGATATAACGGGAAGGCGCTACATAATGGTAACTGGCTCCCTCATCTCGCAAGGCCTTGGTCGGGATTAAAAAAGCATTTTCTTCTATGTCCACCAAGACCCCACAGCTACCTGCCGATATAATCTTCTTCACCCCATAGCCAATCAACCAATCCATGAATTGAGCAGCAGGGGCAGATCCAACTGGCGCTTGAGCCAAGCAGATCTCCTCTCCTTGGTCCTCCATAACATAGACCGGATAGACCTTGGTAGCTGAGACAAAGCTAGCTACTTGCTCAGCTCCGACAGCTTTCGCAAAGCGATCGATCTCATCCGCTAAGAAAGCATAAACGCATTTTTCAGGCAAGTGCACATCGATCCCCTCATGAGTCGGCATAATGACTGCCTGTGGGTTGTCGTCAAACTCTAAAATAGGAATTTCGTGCGTATGGATCATCGTTTCTCCTTTTTGACGGGTATTTCTTTGATGACACGGGCTGGGTTTCCTCCAAGGACCACATTGTCTCCAAAGGATTTTGTGACCACTGCTCCTGCGCCAGCGACCACATTGTCGCCCAGTGTCACACCAGGAAGAATGGTGACGCCTCCTCCTGCCCAGAAATTGTCCCCTATCCTAATCGGTGCGCCATACTCCAGACCAGAACTGCGCTCATCTGGATCCAGCGGGTGCAAGGGCGTCAAAAATTGGCAATTGGGACCAATCATAGCATTCTTTCCAATCGTAATGGGACAGATATCCAACATGGTCAAATTGTAATTGGCATAGAAATTTTCTCCCAGATGGATATTGACCCCATAATCCACAAGAACCTGACGATTGAGATAGAGGTTTTCACCGGTTGATCCAAACCACTCTTTGATGATAGCTGCCCCTTTTTTAGGATCCACCTCTTGGTTAAAAGCTTCTTGTTTCTCCCGAGAGGCTTGGGCTAAAGCCCGTAATTCAGGGTCCGCAGGTCTATAATAGTCACCCGCAATCATTTTTTCATATTCACTGGCCATAAGGAAACCTCCACGTTATTTTGACATATTATAGCAGAATTCCCCCTTTAAAACAAACGTCAGAATAAGGCTTTGTAAGAAAAAAATCACAAATACTTAAAAACAATTAAAAACACTTTTATTAACTTAATAAATGATGTAGAATATAGGCAAGAACAGAAACAAGGAGCGAGCTCATGTATCAGGAACAACGACTCGAAAAAATATTAGAACTCTTAGAAGAGCGAAAACAGCTATCGGCTAAAGAAATGGTCGACTATTTCAAGGTCTCAAAAGATACCATCCGTCGAGACTTCGCTCTCCTTAGCCAACGCCAGCTGGTCCGCAGGACCCACGGTGGGCTCCTTCCCTTAAACAAAGAACCTGGCCCTTCTTATCTAGACCGTAGTCAAAAGGCTAACAAGGAAAAGACTACCATGGCTCAAAAGGCCCTGCAATTGATCCAAGATGGACAAGTGATCTTTCTCGACGTTTCCACCTCGATGACCCTGCTTGCTGGCTTGCTTAATAAGGAAGTCACAGTCTATTCGCATTCCCTTGACAATGCCATCCAGCTCAGTAGCCATTCCCAGGTTGACTTTCATCTTTTAGGAGGGAAATTCTACCCTAAAAACCGCTTCTACTATGACGCGAATCAAGCACAAATACTGGACAATCTTCGCTTTGATCTCGCTTTTTTTGGAGCAAGTAGCTTAGCCAATGGCGAAGTCACCTTTGAAGATGCTGAAGACGTTGCAGTCAAGTCTCTCGTCTTTGAACGAACTCGTACCAAGATCCTTGTGGCAGAAAGCAGCAAGTTCTCCCAAAATGCCAACTACTATCTTGCTCGTCTCAAGCAATTTGATTATTGGATTACCGACCAAAAACCAAGCCCGGAAATCCTTAAACAAGTCGGCAACGAAACCACTATTCTCTATTAGGAGGTAATCTTTATGTCTCACATTCGTCTCATCATCAGCGATATCGATGGCACCATCTTAAATGACCACCATCAGATCGATCCACAGTTAGCATCATTGATCCCGGATTTAAAGCGTGAAAAGATTCCTTTCGTGCTGGCCTCTGCTCGCTCTCCAAAAGGGATGGCACCCATTGCCAAAGAGCTCGACATAGAAGACTGTCCTATGGCCTGCTACAACGGGGCCTTGATTCAAAAAGGAGAACAAGTTCTTTTCGAGCATCCCTTGGACAAGACGGAGGCCCGGAACTTTATCGACTGGGCCAACCAACACTTCCCTCAAGTTTCGATCAACCTCTATAGTGGAAAAGACTGGATGACCGATCATCTCGACCAATGGAGCCAAGAGGAGGCCCGGATTACAGGGGAAAAACCTCATATTCTCCCCCTATTGGATCCTTTGCTGGATACGACAAAGCCCCTCCACAAATTGCTCTTAATTGGAAATGCAGAAGAGATCCAAGCCCTCTATCACACTATTTCTACCAACGACTTCCCTTCTACCGCCTTTTATCTCTCCAAAGCCAACTACCTAGAAGTTACGGCTAAGCACGTCTCTAAAGAGGATGCTCTGGTTGAGCTTGCCAATCACTACCACTTAAGCTTAGAAGAAGTCCTCACCCTGGGGGACAACTTCAATGACCTTCCTATGCTCAAAAAAGCAGGCATCGGTGTCGCTATGGGCAACGCTCCTCAAGAGGTGAAAAACAGAGCAGCAGTCGTGACAAAGACCAACAATGAAAACGGGGCTGGGCAAGCGGTTGAAACCTATGTGTTGATCTAGTCATCCGTTTAAAAAGGACGTCGAGTATAATACCCGACGTCCTTTTTAACGAATGTATAGCACTAAAACTACATCATTTTCATATAAATGCTATCCCAACAATGTCTGCAGAATTGGAACCACAATCACAAATAAGACTGTGCTGAGAGTGACCACATTCGTTGAAAACTCAACATCGCCTTTACCTTGATTGGCAAGGATAGGAAGAACTGCCAAGGCTGGTGTTGCTGATTGAATCATAAAGGTTCTAAATTCTGGTGCCACCATATTTGGAGAGAAGAACTTCAGAACCAAGAGCATGATGACCGGTGCAAGAATAAAACGACCAACCAGTGTGATAATGGTATCTTTATCAAAGCGAATGGTGTTCAAACCTGCCTTAGCTAGGACGATACCGATATAGACAAGAGATAAGGGCGTTGTTAAACTACCAATATAAGTCAAGGTGCTTTCCGCAAAACTTGGAACAGGAATACGCAACACCAAAAAGACGAGGGCTACGAGAAAACCTAATAAAGGAGCTGGGAAAAGCTTCTTCCAATTAAATTTTTGAGCCTGTTTTGAAGCCCCTTCTTTACTATCAGAAGTCATTAGATAGACACCTAATGTCCAAGTAGATACTGTATTTGTAATATAATAAACCAAGAAGTAAGGAAGGGCTTGATTTCCAAACAAAGCGATATTTAAAGGCAAACCAATAAATATGGTATTGGCATTAACAAAGGTATTAATCATGGTTCCTCGACGACCTGGGCGCACTTTAAAAACTTTCACTGCGATAAAGGCCGCTAGGTAACCAAGAATGAAGGCGATAAAGGTATACAACAAACCGCCAGACAAGCTAATCAATTTATCTAAAGTTAAATATTTAAGAACAGAGGTAAAAATTGCAACAGGCATAGCCACGTTCATAATCAGTTTAGATAAGTCATTTCCAAAACTCTCTTGAAACCAACCACGGACTTGCAAGAAATAACCAAGAATGATGATGACGATAATGGGTACAATACTCTGAATTGACGTTAAAAAGATTTCCATAGTCTCCCTTTCTATATAACAGGACATACAAGAAAAGGTGTACGAAGCATCCAGTCGCACTCGTACACCTCCATTAAATTTACTTATTTATATTCTGGATACCATTTCAAATCACGAACCGCTTTAGCCATATCTGTTTCTTGAGCACGCGCAAGACCTTGTTCTTGCGCTTTTTTAGCAACTGCTTCTGCTACTTTGATAGAAACATCAGCTACATACTTGAATGGAGGTAAGACTGGTGCTCCTGGTTCGCCTGGATTGACAATACCACTCAATGAATGTGCGGCTGCTCCAATCATTTCATCCGTCAACAGACTCGCTTCAGAAGCCAGCATACCAAGTCCAAGACCTGGGTAAATCAGGGCGTTGTTCGCTTGACCAATCACATAGTCCACACCTTTATAGGAAACTGTACCAGCTGGAATTCCTGTCGCAACAAATGCTTTTCCGTCTGACCATTCGATCAAATCTTTGGCACTTGCCTCAGCTAGTTTGGTTGGGTTTGATAATGGGAAAATGATAGGACGTTCTGTATTTTCACACATAGCTTCTACAATTTCTTTTGTGAAAGTATTTGGCTGAGTTGAAGTTCCCACAAGAATGGTTGGCTTAACCGTCTTCACCACTTCAAGAAGGTCCGTCAACTGATCTGCATTGGCAAAATCAGAACGTTTCTTAGCAAATGGTTTTTGTTGTGGAGTCAAGTCATCCATGTCATCAAAGAGGAGACCTTGTTTATCCACCATAAAGAAACGTTTATAGGCTTCTTCTTCAGGCAGACCTTCACTAACCATTTCGCGAAGCACACGAGAGGCAATCCCTGCACCAGCAGTTCCACCACCATAGCAGAGATAAACTTGATCTGTTAATTTTTCACCTGTAATATCCAATGCTCCAAAGATCCCACCTAGGGTTACAATACCAGTTCCTTGGATATCATCGTTAAAGGTTGGGATTTGTTTTCGATATTTTTCAAGGATGTTGGCAGCATTTAAGCGACCAAAATCTTCCCAGTGTAGGTAGAGTTTAGGGAAGAGGCGTTCTGCAGTTTGAACAAATTGATCGATAAAATCATAGTAACGATCACCACGTACACGTTCGTGACGATTTCCCAAGTAATTAGGATTGTTACGCAATTCTTCACGGTTGGTACCTGCATCAATGACCAAAGGAAGCACCGTTGAAGGATCGATTCCTGCAGCTCCAGTATAGACCATCAGTTTCCCAACAGAAATATCGACACCATTTGTTCCCCAGTCTCCAATACCAAGAATACCTTCTGCATCTGTCACAACAATAAGACGAATTTCACGGTCCCCTGCTGCATTTTTCAAAGTTGCTTCGATATTTTCAGGATGATTGATATCAAGATAGGCGGCATATTGTGGATCAACAAAGAGGTCGCTATAACCCTCAATGGTATCGGCAATGGTTGGATCATAGACAATGGGATTAAATTCTTCCAAATGTTGAGCAAACAGGTAATAGAAAAGGGTACGGTTGGTATTAAAAATTTCCATTAGGAACAAACGTTTTTCCAAATCGTTAACCTTCGTTTGCATTTGCGCATAAGTTTGCGCTGCTTGTTCTTCAATGGTTTGAACGTAAGGTGGTAGAAGGCCAATGAGACCTAGTTGCTGACGTTCCTCCAAGGTAAAGGCAGTTCCTTTATTGAGGAAAGGGTTGTTTAAAATATCATGTGCAGTCATCATGTGACCTCCTTATTAGTTTATTCTATTATACCACTTATTTGCATTAAATGACACTTTGTTATATATATGATACAATGTGAATGAATCAGTCAATGAAAGTTCAGGCGATACAACCAAAAATGATGCGATTTCAAAAGATAACAAAATAATAGGTTTATCCATCACTTCCTAGATAGTCACGGTCATCTCTTAAAAAAGCCTGTTCCTTTCCACCTTTTAGAAGGTTATTCTCATCAAAAGATCCACTGTTTTCAGGTATTCTTTTTTCTACTTATGATGATCAATACCTATAAAAACCATAGATAATAAATCTAAAATATGTTTGTTATAAGATACTTTGTTTTGTTTAAGGTGTTATTTTTGTCATTTAAAACTTGTATTCTGGTTACATGAAAACAAAACATTATTTACAACGGTATATAGCGCAAAAGGTCAAATATTTGCGAAAAAAACAAAACATGAGTCAAGAGGAGCTATCGGAACGGGCAGATCTTGGATTAAAATACATCAATCAATTGGAAAATCAAAACGTGAATCTGACCATTCACAGTCTTGAAAAAGTCATTTCTGCTCTTGAGTTAACGCCTGAAGAATTCTTCAATTTTAATTCACTTGAATCATCTTCAGATCCTAACGACAATCTTTCACTTAAGAGAGTAAATATGAAAATTAAGCAACTTCCAGTTGGAAAAAGGGAGAAGATCCTAACGATTTTCGAAGATCTTTTAGATAGCCTTTAATTGCCCTCTGACTCACTTCAGATTGTAACAAACAAAAAATCATATAGTCAAATTAGCTATCACGGATAATTTTTGCTTATCCATGTCTGTCTATTTAGAAGAGGGAGCCCAATGAATCTTAAGGACTTTTATTATTTTCTTGATCTTAGTCAACAGCAATCCTTTACTGGGGTTGCCCAAAAACACGGGATCAGTCAACCATCCGTTTCCTATGCGATTAAACGACTAGAAAAGGAATTTCACTGCCCATTAATCGCGCACGATCCTTCTCATCGTACTTTCAAATTAACGCCCCAAGGAGAAATCTTGCTACGACATATTCAAAAGGTCTTACCTGAGATTCAAGGGGCCAAAAAAGAGATCCTCCGGAGTCTCTCTCAATTCAATACGGTTGGGTTCCCACCAATCATCATTGACTATCTTGTCCGAAAACAACCCGCCTTTATCAGTAATGTTGCAGCTCTTCAAAGTATCCATCCTGTCCAAGAAGGATCTGTTGAACTTTTAGAAATGCTTTCCAAAGGAGAACTAGATGCTAGTTTTTTAGGGAGTTTAGAACCGATTAAAGATCATCGCTTCCAGGTAAGAGAAATGGCCAAACGAGATCTCTTTTATATCCTTCATCACAACCATCCACTAGCCTCAAAAAAAGTATTACAATTTTCAGACGTCATCGATGAAGATTTTATCATTCCAGATGAACACTTTGTTCATTTAAAAGCCTTTGAACAGTTGAATGAGCGCTATCACCATGAGGCTACACCCTTCTTTCAGACGGATGATATTCAGCTTCTAAAACAACTCCTTCGTAAACAAGTGGGGATCAGTTTACTAGCAGATCTTGCACTAACAGATGGTGAAGAAGAACTGATCGCGATTCCGATGGCAGAAAGTGAACGGATTAGTTTTTACGTTTCACTAGTTGAACCGAAGGAAAGTAATCTCAAACCAGAGGTCATCCAATTCTTTGAAAAATTACTAAACTAATCGTAGTCTTTGTTCTTAGTGCTAATGCAGAAACATAAAAAAAGTGACTAGCTAGTATTTTTTACGACTAAAAAATAGAGTAGAAATGCCGATAAAATAAGGATTCCTGCAAATTTGTGGGAATCCTATTTTCTTTTGCATGTTTTGTATATTTAAATTATTATGTGAATATTTTTCTTGTTCGGCTTTTTATCAATAACTAGAGATATAAAAGTCGGCAAAAGCCTTGATTATTATACCGTTGACAAGTTTTTCAAAAACCTGTATGATAGAAAAAAGTTTATTAAAAAGGGGACGTATTTTGAAAAAATATACTATTTCACGTAAACAAACTTTAACTTTAGCATCCGTTGTTTTAGGAACTGTCTTCACAGGAACGACTATTGCTTCAGCTGATGACGTTGCACCTAGCACAACCCAAGCTGCTCCTGCAGCTACTACAGCCACAAAATCACCTATCACGGCTGCAACAGAAGAAATCAACGCCAAAGCCAATACACCAGTTGTTCCTGCTGATAAAGCAAAAACTGGGGATATCATCGCTGTGGACGTCAAAAAAACTGGCCCATCTGCTAAAACAGACGGTGCAGACACCACCACTACTTCAACAGCAACCATCAAAACGACTAGCTTAGCAGATCCAAACACACCTGTTGGCACTTCAAAACCAGTCTCTTCTACCAAGACAGCTACATCAACCAAAGAAACAGCTGACTACACTGAGACCACAACAGAAACCGTCAACAAAACAACTGTAGTCGAAGTGACAAAAGAAGCAGATGTGGTCAATAAAAAAGAAGTTCAAGCAACATCAGACATCGTCTTTGTCATCGACAAATCAACTTCAATGGATTCTCACATCAGGGATACGATGAAGAATGTCGAGACCTTCGTTCGCAATCTATCGGCAAAAAATATTCAAGCTCGTTTAGGATTGGTTGAATACGAAAGAGCTAGTGAAGTTAAATACCATGATTTCAATGGATCTAAGTTCACAAGTGATCCAGAAAGTTTCATTTCTGCTTTGAAAACCATCAAAACTAAAGGCTACTATGAAAATGCTACTGTTCCATTGCATCATATTGCTACTTCAGGGGACTACAACTGGGGGGCTGGGGCAAACAACCATCGCTTTGCTTTCTTGATTACAGACGAGGACATTGATCTTACAAAGGATACACCAACCAAAGAAGCGACACTGAAGGCCCTTCAAGATGCTGGCATCTCTTTGACAGTGGTTGGTGAAACAGCTGAGAAAAAAGACTTTGATCCATTGGTCAATGGAACAAATGGTCTCTACTTAGATATCGACAAAAACTTTGCTGACTTGTTGAACGTTCAATTTGCCAACAAAGTCGTTGAAACTGTCCAAAAAGGTCGTGTCTTCAAAGTCCAAACAGACAAGTATGAGTTGATCTCAAAAACTCATCGTGTGGCGAAAGTAAAACCACAAACTCCTAGCATCCAAACGCCTGCAACACCGACCCCTACCCCTCAAAAACAGGCTGTTGTAACCCCTGCGAAACCGACTGTATTCACACCTGCTAAAAACGAGCCTGCCAAAACAGCAGTCTATATCGCACCTGCAGCTCTTCCTCAAAAAGAAGCAAGTCTTCCAAATACAGGAAGCAAGACCTCAATTGCCTTGACAACTCTTGGCCTTGGTCTTCTTAGCATGAGTGCTGCCTTTGGCCTCTCTCGTAAAACAAAGAAAGACTAACATGAAAAGCCTAATCCGTTGATTGGGCTTTTTATCACTCAAAATTTCCCCTTTGCTATTTTCATTAGAAAGCGGAAATCTTCAACTTCTACCAAGAGATTCTTGTCCTCCGCTATGATATAATGGGGACAGTACAAGGGAGGAAACCAATGTTACAAGAACTAGCCTTTACAGGCCAATGGAGACACTATCAAAAACGCGTTCTCGATAAGAGTCACGCTTTTATGGCGGATGGCCACCTGCATTTGGTAGCAGCTCCTGGCTCTGGAAAAACAACCCTGGGAATCGAATTTATCAGACGCTTTGGTCAGCCAACCCTGATTTTAGCTCCTACGGTCACCATTCGTCAGCAATGGGTGGACCGGATTATCCAGGCATTCTTGAGTGATGAAAGCCAAGCGGAGCAATTAATTTCGCAAGACTTAAAACATCCTAAGCTGATTACTGTGGCTACCTATCAGGCCCTACACAGCGCCATGAACCAAGTCGTCGGTCAATCACAAGCTGAGGATACCGATGACCAGGCAGAGATTGAAACATTTGATTTCAAAGGCTTTGATATCTTTACTACTTTCAAAGCCATCTCACTTGGGACCCTTTGTTTAGATGAGTGTCATCACCTGCGCAATGAATGGTGGAAGAGTTTGGAAGCCTTTCGTCAGGCCTTCCCAGACTTAAAGATGATCTCCCTTACCGCCACCCCGCCCTATGAAGGGGATCCTGCCCTTTGGGATCGCTATATCCGTATGTGTGGTGAGATCGATGAGGAAATTACGGTTCCCGAATTGGTCAAGGAAGACACCCTTTGTCCTCACCAAGACTATGTCTACTTTGCCTTTCCAACCAAGGAAGAGCAAGAGCAGTTGGATGCTTTTAGCCAACAAAAGAATGCTCTCTTGCAACAACTGACTTCCGATCCCCTCTTTTGCCAATACCTCCAAAACTGCCAAGCCTTATCGGGGCAGATCAGCGATGATGAATTGCTCAATGATCCCAAGTATCTCTCTGCTACCCTGATCTTTCTTCGAAGCAAAGGAATCGACTTCCCCAAACGTTTCCAGGATCTTTTAGGAGCTAAGAAACTACCTGCTTTCACCCTGGACTGGCTTGAAATTCTCCTGCAAGGCCTGCTCTTTCAGGTGCCTCACTGGTACAATCTACCTGAGGAATACGAAAAGCAACTACTTCATGAATTAAAAGCAGCCAGCTTGATCGATCGAAAACAAGTCAAACTGGTCCGCAACAAAAAACAAGACCTTCTGCTCAACCAATCCCTCGGAAAACTCAATGCGGTTCGAGAGATTTTCAAGGCCGAATACCAGGCTCTTGGTAGCCGACTGCGCCAACTGGTCCTAACAGACTATATCCGCCAAGACTTTGAAGTTCATCTCGGAGATAAGGACGCCCAATTCACTCAGTTGGGAGTTCTCTCCTATTTTGAATCCATTCGCAGGGAAAGCTTAGAGCTAACTACTCCTCCTGCCATCGCTGTCTTAACAGGTAGCATCGTCATCATCCCGACGGTTGCTAAGCCAAGACTAGAAGAGCTACTTGGAGGGAATCGACTGACTTACCAAAACGTCGGCCAATTATCTCCTGATGACTTTCTCAAGGTTCGCTTGGTTGGTTCTCAACATGATTTGGTGACAGCTGTGACCCAGCTCTTTCAAGAAGGGCTCATCCAGGTTGTCATTGGAACCAAATCCCTTCTAGGAGAAGGCTGGGATGCTCCTTGCGTTAATTCCCTAATCCTAGCGAGCTTTGTCGGTAGTTTCATGCTCAGCAACCAAATGCGAGGCCGTGCCATCCGAGTGTGGCCTGAGGATCCAGACAAAACTAGTAACATCTGGCACCTGGTCTCCATTAATCTTTCCCTAAAGAAATGGTATGAAAAGTCCGATCTTGAAAAGGAAGAGATCGAAGCCATCACTGATCAGTTGAAAGAATACAGTCCTGATCTGGAGCTCTTAGAAAGACGGATGAAGCAATTTTTAGGTCTCCATTACAAGGGGCCCTTCATCGAATCTGGCATTGAACGTCTAGCCTTTGACAATATCCGCTATACCAAAAAACAGTTGCAAAAACTCAATGAAGAAACCTTAGAGCGCTCCACCCATCGTCAAGAACTCCGAGACGGCTGGCAAAAAGCCCTGCCGATTCTGGAGAATATGGAGATTGCTAACGAGGTACAAGTGGATAAACACTTCCTGCCCCTGGCCCTATTTTTTGACGCCAGAAAGCTAGCTCGTTGGCTGACGGCCGCAGCTTTGACCGATTCTGTCGCCAACCTTTTTTACTATTCACATAGAGGCGGAGGGAATAAAGCGTCTCTAATTCTTCTATTCGTTTTAGCTGTTCTCGCTCTCCTTGCTTGGCTGCGCTACTATCTCTATAAGAGCCCTTATAAACGGTTAGAAGTCTTCGGCCAGGCTATTCACCAAGCCCTACTCCTTTCTGGCCAGATCCAGACCCAAGAAACCCGCATCCAAGTCGTACGAGACAGAAAGGATGCCATCAACACGCTGATCTATTTGAAGGGCGGAACCATGCGGGAGAAGGAACTCTTCTCGCAAACCATGATCGAATTCTTCGCACCGATTGAAAATCAGCGCTATATCCTGAAAGCACAGGAAAAGGTATCCGATCAAACAGAATATTTCGCTGTACCAAGCCTCTTTGACAAACGGAAAGAGGATGCCCAAGCCTTTGTGGAGCAAATCCGAAAGAGCCTAGGTAAGTATGACCTCGTCTATACCCGAAGTGCCGAAGGTCGCGCTATTCTCCTTGATGCGCGCATTAAGGCCTTAGCTAATAAACAAGAGCGCACCTTCACCAAGAAACAAGTGATGTCGAATTTGAAATAAAAGTTGTAAAAAACCATATTCCCATTGAAATGGAATATGGTTTTTTGGTTTGTTTCTATCAGATCCCCCTATTTCCACAAGCCACCTAAGATTTGCTTTTCGACCAAGGAAAGATCTTCATCGGTCACTTGCCCATTAGTTCTAAGAATATAGAGCTGACCAAAATAGGCAAGCAGCGGGCCAATCAGAATACGCAGGAATTGGGAAATAGTCAGATCAGGATTGATGCGAGGGTCCGCTTTCAGTTCTTGAAGGAGGTCACCAATTCTACCCTGAATGAAACTCCAAATATGTTCTTGCTCCTGCTTGATCTTTTCATTCGAAAACATCTCCTGTAACACGATTTTTAAGAGAGCTTGATTGGTTTTGAGGTAGTTCATTCGGTCATAAACGAAATAGTGAATTTTTTCCTCTGTTGTTTGAAAATTTAAGAGTTGATCCAGAAAATTTCCCAGAAGACTAGGAAGGATCGGATGTAAAATAGCCGTCAGCAACTCATCTTTGGTCTGGAAATACTTGAAGAGTGTGGCTTGGCTAAGCCCGGCATGCTCCGCAATTTGAAGAGTTGAAGTCCCATTATAACCCTTGGTCGAGATCAAATCGACGGCTGCCTGCATAATTTTCTTCTTTCCTTTGGGATAGTCTGCTCCCTCTAGATAAGCTTCAAACGGCTCAAAAATACTCTCGTTCATGTCCATCCTCACATCCTTTTTATTTTTATACCTTACGATACCGACGCAATCCGACAATATTCAGCATTGTCAAAGCGACAAGGAAAAGCAGTAAAACACCGATATTTGGCAAAATATCCCCAAGGTTACGTCCGTAAAGAATAATCTGACTCATGGCATCACCTGAGTAGGTCAAAGGCAAGAATTTCCCAATTGTTTTTGCCCACTCTCCCATTGAACCAAGAGGAATGATTCCTGAGAAAAAGAGCTGCGGCATAATCACAAGAGGAATAAATTGCATCATTTGAAATTCTGATTTGGCCAAGGTGGACAAGAGAATTCCGAAGGCGAGTGCTACAAGAGCCAATACCACATTAACTATTATAACATTTAATAAACTTCCGACAACTTCAATATTCAACAACCAAATAGCTGCTAAAACAACAACTGCCGTTTGAAGAATAGCTATGATTCCATAAGACATCATGTAACCATAGACGATTTCAGAACGTTTGACCGGAGTGGCTAATAAGCGATCTAGGGTCCCGCTGGTGCGTTCTTTCAACAGCGCCATCCCTGAAATCAAGAAGACAAAGAAGAAGACGACAAATCCAATCAAGACTGGAATCATTTTGGCAAAGAAACCTGTATCTTCATTCCCATACTCATAAGATTCCTTAATTTCTGGTGATTTTGCATCGAGTTTCAATTGAGGAAGGGCCTGTTTAACACGAGTTAATAGTTGATTGGTGCCTTCACTGGCGATACTGGTCCGCAATACTTGACGGGTCATAGCAGTTTTCGAAGCATCTGTATTGGCATAATCTACCTGATACTCCCCGTCTTTATAAGAAATGACGGCGTCGACTTTCTCATCAGCCAAGTCTTCTTTGGCTTGCTCCATGTCTTTGTATGTTTTCACATTGACATGGTCCAGATCATCCATTTTCTTTACCAAACTAGTTGGTAGATCCTGCGTTGCTAGCTTGATGTTCACGGTTGTACTAGCCGAAAACATGAGGTTCATCAACCACATGATAAAGACTGGAGCCACAAACATCATGGCAAGGGTTCGTTTGTCACGAAGCAATTCTTTGATAACTTTTTTTGCAATGGCAAGGGTTCTCATCTTATTCTCCTTCCGCTTTCAAAAAGACTTCTTCAATACTTGAAACACCATAACTTTCCTTGAGATTTTTTGGTGTATCAAAGGCAATGATGTTTCCACCTAACAAGAGGCCAACCTTATCTGTCAGCTCTGCCTCATCCATGACATGGGTGGTAACCAAAATTCCTACACCCTTGTCTCTAAGAGTAATTAATTCCTTCCAGATTTTCTTTCGAAGAGAAGGGTCGATTCCAACTGTCGGTTCGTCCAAAATCAGGAGTTGAGGATTTCCTAAAAGCGCAATCGCCAGCGACAAGCGTCGTTTCATGCCTCCGGAATAACCAGACACAGCCTTATTTAAGTGCTCTGTTAAATCTACCACCTGAGCCACATGGGCAATTTCATCCTTTAAGTCTTTTTTGGAAAGGCCTTTTAGCTGACCGAAAAATTCCAAATTTTCTTGTCCTGACAAAGCCTCATATAAAGCATCAGACTGGGCCATATAGCCAATATCTCCCAGAATATGACGATTGGGCATGGTGTGGTCTAAGACTAAAGCGATACCGCTATCTGCCTTTTCCATTCCTAACATGGTTTTTATCATGGTTGATTTACCAGCACCAGAAGGACCGATTAGACCAATGATTTCCCCAGACTGTAATTCAAAACCAACGTGGTTTAACACCAATTGTTGACCAAAAGATTTTTGTAAATCTTGTAAATGTAGCAATGTTTTCATATGCATCCTCTCAGGTGAGTGTTTACTCACTTTTTAATCATGAGACTATTATAGTGAGTGAACGCTCACTTGTCAAGTAGAAAATTTCATTTTTTTCAGAAAGATAAAAACACCAGATGAATACATCTGGTGTTGATAATGGAAATTTCTGCTGTTAAGCTTCTGTCTGCATCTACTTGCGATACTCTGAAATAGTCTGTCCGGTCCATTTTTTAAAGGCTCGTGAGAAGGAAGACACTTCGGAGTATCCTAGTAAATAGGCTACATCAACTGTTGTCATGTAATGACAATTTGCGTCACAATGAAATTGATTGGTCTACTCCCCTTCCTTCCATCATATACTGTCATTTTTCTGATATAATAAATTGTTCAAACATCGCAGAAAGGATAACCCATGTCAAATCTTATCAAACACAAACGGGTTGAGTATAGTGAACTCTTTTATGATCTGGTCTTTGTTTACGCTATTTCCAAAACCACTGCCCTTATCCATCATCTTCACCATGGAGTCTTATCATTAGATGCCATCTTTGGTTTCCTGATGACACTTCTGGTTTTGGTCAATTCTTGGATGATTCAGACCGTCTATACCAACCGCTATGGAAAGAATTCCCTTTTCAATATGACCGTCATGTTCATCAATATGGCAATGTTGCTCTTAATCTCAAACATGATTACCAATGACTGGCAGAGCTACTTTCATACCTTCTGCTGGACAGTGGGAACCCTGACCTTAACCCTATTTCTCCAATACTTAGTAGAGTATTTGCGTAAGTCTACTACTCCAGCCAATCGAAAAAGTATCAAGGGCTTTCTTTGGATGACAGGGCTCAGGACCTTGGCTATCTACATAGCTGCACTTCTTCCGATAGATTTTGGTATCTATGTCTATATGCTAGGGATTCTCTTGACCTTCGTCATGCCTATTATCTTAACTCGACATACAAGTCTTTTTCAGATTAATCTCCCCCACCTGATTGAACGCATCTCGCTTTTAGTTATCATCACTTTTGGTGAGATGATTATGGGCCTTGCAGATTTTTTTACACTTGAAAATTTCTCTATCCACTCTATCCTTTACTTTATCATCATGGTCAACCTCTTTATGAATTACTTTGGTAAGTTTGACCATGCCATTGATGAAGAAGGAAAGAATAAGGGAATCTTCCTAATTTATAGTCACTATCCAATTTTCATCGGCTTGATTATGGTGACTGTGTCTATGAGTTTCTTGGTCAATCCAGAAGTCCATCACCATTTTGCGACTGGCTTCTTCTATACGGGTATCGGCCTCTTTCAAGCTGCTATCCTTGCAAATGGCTATTTTAACAAGAGTCACCTCAAGTATGACAAGCTCTATTATGGTTTGCAAGCAGGGATGTTCCTTATCGGACTGGTTCTCTCCCTTCTTTTCTCAGCCAATCCAACCATTGTCATTACCATCGCAACCGTGATGACTTTAGCAATGGAAGTTCACTTTATCCATTTTTATATGACCCGAACCAAGAAATTTTCAAGTCCGGATTGGGAATTGTATTAAAAAATTCTAGTAGATATTTTCTACTAGAATTTTTTCGTTAGTCCAGTACAATCATAGCCTTAATCGTCTTACGTTCATCCATATCTTTATAGGCTTGATCAATCTCATCCAAGCTATAGCTATGAGTAAAGACGCGACCTGGGTTGATGTCGCCATCAAGTACAGCCTTGAGCAAGAACTGCTTGTCATAGGTAGTAACAGAGGCTGCCCCACCTGCCACCGAAATGTTTTGGGCAAAGGTCGAACCAAGGGCACGATTATTGTAATGAGGGACACCGACAAAACCTAAACGCCCACCATTATGAAGCACCCCAAGGGCTTGATCAACAGCTGCTGCGGTACCGACACATTCAAGGGCCGCATCTGCTCCGCCACCAAGGATTTCACGGACCTTGGCAATGCCTTCTTCACCACGCTCCGCTACGACTGCTGTCGCACCAAATTCCAAAGCCATCTGTTGGCGGTCTTCGTGGCGACTCATGAGGACAATTTGTGACGCTCCCCGCATCTTAGCTGCGATCACTGCACATTGACCAACGGCACCGTCCCCGACGACCACTACTTTGTCACCAGGCTTCACGTCTGCTACACGCGCCGCATGGTAGCCCGTCGGCATGACATCTGCCAGCGTCAAGAAAGATTTGAGCATGGCTTCTGTATAATCTGATGGTTGCCCTGGAATTTTGACAAGGGCCCAGTTGGCGTATTCGAAGCGCATGTACTCCGCTTGCACCCCATCAGACCAGTTGGTGCCGATATGACGGTCACACGTCCCATCGTAGCCAGCACGACAGGCATCACACTCCCCACAACCATGGGTGAAAGGTGCGATGACAAAGTCTCCTGGTTTGACCGTTGTAATAGCTTCTCCGATTTCTTCGACAATCCCAATGGCTTCGTGGCCACTATTTTGATGCCCTGCTTCAATATCTGGATTACGGTAGCTCCAGAGATCGGATCCACAGACACATGTGCGGACGATGCGGAGAATAACATCATCCGGCGCTTCGATTTGCGGACGTTCAACTTCTACTAGACCCACTTGCCCAGCTTTTGTATAGACTGTTTTCTTCATAGGAACAACCTACTTTCTATTGCTTACTTACCTATAGTATACACTTTTTCTTAGGCTTCTGCTCATACCAACTCTTCATTAATGGCGATGATCATGCCCATGACCTTGATCAGTTTCCAGGTCTTCGATATTTCTCTTGTGAGCTCGGTGGGTTGCCAAGTCTTCATCTACCTCAATGGTGACGTTTTGAAAGCCACAATCTTTGAGCAAGGTACGAATCGCTTCTTTACAAACCTCCATGTGGTTGACATGCTCTAGACAAACATGGACAATGGCGTTCTTTTCCAGCCCATCCATGGTCCAGAGATTAAGCTGATTGATACTAGCCACATGGTCCAACTGTTCCAAATCACTCTTGACTTGCTGGATATCTACTCCTTCTGGCACAGCATCGAGAAAAATCTTGAGCGTGCTCCAAAAACGTGGAATTGCTTTTGACAGAATAAAGATGGAAATGGCAAGAGATAAGAGCGGATCCAGAATATACCAGTCGGTAAATCGTAGAACAATGGCCATTAGGATAACAGCCACCCAACCCAAGGTATCTTCCAGAAAATGCAGGCTGAGAATGGATTCGTTCTTGGTTTGTCCTTTGCGAATGACGAGACTCGCTAGCACATTGATGCTGACGGCTATGATTCCTAGCCAAAGGATGCCCTCATCGTTGACAGGTTGTGGATGAAAGATTTTCGTTATATTTTCCAAAATAACCAGAACGGACCCTGTCATGAGAATCACTGCCGTTACCATGGCCCCTAAAAGGCTAAAGCGTTTGTAGCCCAAGGTATAGCGGCTGTCTTCTTCGCGATTGGAGATACTTTCCAAAAAGGCGGAGATCCCAATAGCGATCGCATCTCCCAAGTCATGGACCGAATCCGCAAGGACAGCGCTGGATCCAAAAATCCCTCCTGCAATAAACTCAACAATGGCATAACTCAAATTCAAGAAAAAAGCGATCCAGACCGCATGTTTTGTCTTCATAATCCTTAATCCTTTGTTATAATAGATTCATGAACATCATGTTCATTATCATTATCTAACATTCATAACAGAAAGGATAGGAGCAAACTGTTTAGGGTGTCCGTTACTGAACAGTTTGTTCTAAGTGTCCATATGACAGCACAGGATCGTCGCATCACCAAAACTCGAAAAGCTATCTATCAAGCTTTTTTACAATTACTCAACCAAAAAGACTACGAGGCCATCACGGTTCAGGAAATCATTGACTTAGCCGATGTGGGGCGATCAACCTTTTACAGCCATTACGAAAGTAAGGAATTATTGCTAGATGAACTCTGTCAAAAGCTCTTTCACCATCTCTTTGAGCGTGCTGAACACCTCTCACCACAAGACTATCTGGCTCATATCTTTCAGCATTTCAAGAAAAATCAAGACCATGTGACCAGTCTCTTGCTCTCTAAAAACGATTATTTTATCCGGCAACTGCGAAAAGAACTAGAACACGATGTCTACCCAATGGTAGCCGACGAACTCATCAAGGCCCATCCAACTCTCCCTCACTCTTACCTCAAACACTTGGTCGTCAGCCATTTCATCGAAACCCTCAGCTGGTGGTTGAAAAAAGGCAAGTCCTACACCGAACAAGAAGTGATCCAATTTTATTTGGAGATTTTAAAAGTGGGCTCGAACTAGAAGGGAGTATTTTCAATGACCAGCGTGCAATTTTACTTTCTATTTCCATCACTCTTCATGCTTCACGAACTGGAAGAAATCGTTTGGATGCCATCCTTTGTCAAAAAAATATCAATCCAGTATCCAAACAATCGAATCCTAACTTATTACACTCCTTTTGCTTTCAACTTTATTGTCTTGGAGCAATTTCTCATCCTAATGACGTCTCTATATCTTAGTTACCAGTTTAATAACTATAGCATTTACGCAAGCATCATAATCGCTTATATCTACCATGTATTCGGACATCTGATTCAAACAATCGTTATACGAAAATATGTGCCTGGGTTGTTAACGGGCATTTTAACAAGTTACTTTTCTATCATTTCCCTCAAAAATGAAATTCCAATTACACTTTATGGTTACTCTCTTTTTACCTTATTGGTTATTATTTTAAATCTTGTAGTATCATTTATGATTCTTCATAAAATCAGTCATAAAAAATAGTACTCAGGCAATCATATCTTAGAAAGGAAACCGTATGTTCTTCCCCATTCTTCTCGGCTTTTTGACAGCCTTCTTTGCCCTTGCTTTTGCTCTTCTTCACTTATTGACTTCTCTTTCTGAAGTTAAAAAAGGAAATCACACTCTAGGAAATACATTTCTCCTCATCGGAAGTAGTCTTGCGACCTTATCTCTCACCCTCTACTTCTTTTTACCGATTGTCTCTCTAGTCCTTTGGTTGATCGGCTGTGGTTTGATTTGCTACGGGGCCTATTGGAATGGGAAACACAAAGGAAACTTCCATCCAGCTCACCACCTGATTCGGATGGGCATCGCTCTAGTCCTTACCATCTTGTTAGCCTTGTTATAAGAAAAGCTCAAGTTTTCAAAAAACTTGAGCTTTTGTATTTTCTATTTATTAAGCCATCAACAGCATAAGAATAGGGATCACCACCATGGTTGCAAGGGTCGTCTCTGTCACCATGACGGCTGCATAATCACTATCAGCTCCGTAGAGTCTGGCAACAACCGGCGCATTGGTCATCACAGGCATGGCGGACTGAATGATAAAGACTTGCTTCATCAAGCTTGGAAGAGGTGCCCAGTAAACAATGATCGCCATCAAAAGTGGGGCAACCACGAAGCGTCCTAACAAGATTAAGAATTGGTCTTTTTTCAGAGTCAACTGCTTTAGTCCTGCATTGGACACTGATAAACCGATGAATATCATGGACAAGGGGGTTGTTAAATTGCCCAGGTACTGTAAATCACTGGCTAGAAAAGCTGGCAACTTGATCTGTAGCATCACCAAGATTAGTCCCAAGAGAAAGCCCATCAGGGGAGGAGAAAAGACTTTTTTCAGACTGGTTCTGATATCAAACTGCGCTTCTCCTTCGCCATCTCGCTGGATCAGGTAGGTCCCCAAGGTCCAAAAAAAGGTCGTATTACACATGTAATAGATCAAAACATAGGGAATGCTGGCATCCCCGAAAAGGGCCTGGTTGATGGGGAGCCCCACAAAAATCGTATTGGAATTAAAAAACATGGAAATAAAGAGGCCACGGCGGTCCTGCCTCACTGCAAAGATCCTTGCTACTGCTGTCGCGATACCAAGTAAAATAACCATAGACAGGGCAGGAAACCGCAAGGCTGGCAACATTATAAGTAGATCCGCTGCTGTGAAGCGCTGCGTGATGGTGTAGAGCATATAGCAGGGCAGAGCGATTTGAGTGACCAATTTAGCGAGTAGGCCACGTGACTTGTCATCAAACCAGCCTTTTTCACCTATGACAAAGCCCACTAAAATCATACCTAGAATGACCAGGATCCCTGATATACTCCTCAAAAAGATCTCCATGTTTTCTCCTTTTACTTCTTTGAAATGAACGTTTTTCCACAAGGTCTCAAAAACTACTCTAGTATATCACAAAAAGAGGCGGAGCAACATGCCCACCTCTTGTATTTTATTAATTGTTACTAGTAGCCTTTCTTGGCCGCCTTGGTCCATTGGTACCAACCAACTAGACTGTTGATAAGGTAAATCAAGAAAAACCAATAAAATGGTGGAGACTATGGCGAAAATAGATGATTCAGTTAAAAAGAAAGTTCCAGAATTGCGATTTAAAGGATTCGCGGATGAATGGGAACAGCGTAAGTTGGGAGACGAAGTTCGAATAGTGATGGGACAGTCTCCTAATTCAGAAAATTATACTGATAATCCTAATGGGCGCTAAAAATGCGAAGACCTATGTAGACCTATTTTGTATTAGTCAAACAAAAGATCCAAAAGAAATGGTATATGATTATGACCATGAAATAAAGTAAAACCAAACTGAGTGATCTGAGGAAGCACCCGATGATCATGAAACGTTATTAAACACAAAAGTCACCCATGTGAGTTCTTACCAGAAGCTGAAGTTAATCCTTCAACCTGGAAAACCCGCAGAGGTGACTTTTTCTATACATCTCGATTTTTCTGGTAATAATCATTAACCGATAAATATGTCTGTGAATCACCCAGCGACTCCGCTATGTCCATAATCCGCGGTGGTAGTAATCCCACTCGCTGGACAAGTCCGTGATCGCTGAACAATTCCCGTGGACTGCCGGCGAAGCCAAACTTCCCGTGTTCCATAACATACACCGACTCAAACTCGGCGGCGACCCAATCCATGTCATGGGTGATGGTCACAACTTGGTGGCCCGAATCAGCCAACTGATGGAAAATTGCGGTCAACTTGCGCCGGCTTTCCCAATCAAGCGACATCATCGGCTCATCAAATAAATAAATCGCCGGATCCACTGCCAAAACTGTGGCAACGCTTAACAGCTTGCGTTCCGACAATGACAGGTCATATGGACTTTCAGCTGTTTTATCATCCAAGCCAACTCTTTTTAGAGCCGCTAAAGCCCGCCTCGTAATCGTGTCGTGGTCATCCATGACCTGCGCGACACTCCACTCCACCTCTCGTTGAACGGTCGGGTTGAAAAGCTGATCGTCAGGATTCTGAAAAGTAATCCCAACCTTCAGTAACTTTTCGACTGGTTTAAGATCATTAAAATTTTCTCCATCGATCTTAATCACACCGGTTTGTGGTGTCAGCAAACCCGTCAACAATTTGAAGAGCGTTGATTTGCCGGCACCATTTTGGCCGACAATCGCCACCATCGGATCGGCGAAGTGTTTGTCTTCAACATCCAAGCTAAAGGACCGTTCCGGATAAGCGAACGTCAGGTGGTTCAGTTCAATTGTGGGCATAAAAAACCTCCTTCAGTTCAGCGTCATTCACCGGATACCGGCCATCAGCCAAGTGCCAATCCATTTTTTGAGCAAGTTGCTGGATTGTCGGGGCTGGAATCTGCCAGTCAGCTGCCAAATGATTAAACACCTCACCCGGCCTGCCCTGGGCTACCATTTGACCCTCGTGCAGCACCCACACAACGTCGGCGACTTCACACAAATCGTCAATTTCACTGGTGACAATGAAGACAGTCGTCTCTTTGACTTGGGCCAGCCATTGGAAAAATTGTCGGCGGCCAAGGGGATCCATCTGACTGGTCGGATCATCCATAATCAAAACAGCCGGGTTAGCCACAATCGCCGTGGCAATTGCCAACCGCTGGCTCTGACCACCGGAAAGGCTCTCGGGACGCAAATTCAGCTGTTCAATCAGCCCCATTTGCGTGGCAACTTCTTCAACCCGTTTTTGAATCAGTCCTTCAGCCATTCCCTGATTAATCAAGTCAAAGGCAATTTCATCGGCAACCGTGTCTGCCAACCCGCTTAGTTGGCCAGCTGGATTTTGCAGTACAACTCCATTCATGGCATTATAAACGGGCCAATTGTCGGACACTCGCTGGCCAAACATGTGCCAGTCGCCCTCAATCTCAGCAGACACCATTTTGGGAATGACCCCTGCCAGCACATGGCACAAAGTCGATTTGCCGGAGTGGCTATTCCCGATAATCCCAACCACCTGGCCGGTATGAACCTCCGCGTTAATCTGACGCAGTTGTGGTTGCTCAGTACCCGGATAACGGGTGGTCAAATTTTCAATTACAATCCGTTTATCTTCGTCCATATCTTCCACCCAATCAATAAAATTGCCAATCCAGTCAGACCAATGTGCAGCGTCCGCGACAAGCGATACACGCGCTGGGAGGTTCTGACAGTCCGGTTGGGATTATCAAAACCTCTCAGTTGGAGAGAAATCGACCGCGCCATCGATTGATCCAAGGTCTTAATCACCAATGGAATTAGAACCGGCAGGACTGACTTTAATTTCTGAATCAACGTTTTTTGCGGATTGGTTCCGCGAACTTTTTGTGCCTGCTGGATTTTCCGCATATTGCGCATCATTTCCGGCAAAATATAACACACCGACATCAGAACGTAGACGGTTTTATAAGACAATCCGGACAGTTCCAAATAGGCCGCGTTTTCTGAAATACTCGTGGTCAGCATAAAAAAGCCACTGGTCAAAATAATCACCAATACTCGACAACCCAGTGTGGTGGCGTAAATCAGGCCTTCTTTGTAGAACGACACCCCAAGCACAGAAAACAGCACAGTTTGATTCCGACTGTAAAATAACCCTTGGATGATCAGCATGGTGCAAATCAGAAACAGGCTGAATCCCAGCGCCTTAAAGATGGTAGAACTCAATTTGGAAAATAACAATAGCAGTGTTGCGACAAGAATTAATCCGGCCTGAAACAATAAATTCATACTGGCAAAGCTCAACAACGTCATGTCCAAGATGAACAAGAGCTTAGTAATCGGATCGATCACCTGGTACCACTTGAGCTTGACCCGTGGCGCTCCAGAAATCAATGTTTGATCAGTCATCATTTATCACCGCTAAAGAAGTGCACCATCCGCTTCGGCAGCTGACGATAGATGAAGAATGCCAGGTAGGCCACGCAGACTTTATCCAAAATATCCAAGACAAACTCATCGATAAATGAGGCCAGCCACACTGGTGCATGATTGGCGACCATTACCGCAAACAATGAGTCACCCCAAGCGATACCGGTCTGACCACCCCAAAAGATGACGTTGAGTGGCGTTGAAATGACAGCTGAAACGATGGCAATAATAATAGCAGAAACAAATACTCGTCGCGCTGACGAGAACCACCCATTGGCGTGCAAAACTCCGACAGCAATCCCAATTCCGATGCTGGTAATCGCATATACGGTTGAAATTGGCGATAAGGTCAGCCCATAGATCACGTTGTTGATGAAACCACTGATGGCACCGGCAACCGGCCCAGCCAACATGCTGGCAAGAAAGGTTCCCAAAGACCCCAGCCAAACGGGCAACTTTAACCCCTCCGCCAAGGCTTTGGCAACATAGTTAATCCCCACGGCAGCGGGAATCAAAGTCATGGTGGCAGCACTTAACTTAAATTTCCACATACTGGTACGATGAATCGGTTCTGTTTTCATAATTTTCTCCTTTTGTTTTTAAAGAGCCGTGTCTGTTTAGACTTTCGGACGCAACGCTCTATAGATTTTTGATTTGAACCGCTTCTCCTTTCACAGATCCCTTAGTCGACATCAGGGATTTTCTTGAAAATAATTGTTCAACAGTTCACAACTAATCATACTCCGATTTTCATAGAAGTCAAGAATTTTCTGAATTTTTTTTGAAAACGTTCGGGAATTAAAAAATAGAGCAAGCGCCCATGAGAACGATCGCTAGACAATTATAAGAGGCCACTATAAAAAAACAAACACCATTTCTGGTGTTTGTTGTGAACAGAGAAAAACTGTTCTTTTATATAAATCTAATAACTTCTATAAAGTTTTATTTATTAGTATTATTCGACCATCTTCTGAAACTTTCCTCTGTGAGAAAAGTGCTAGAAACAATAATGTTTCTAGCACTCGGAATTATTGAGACCTTAGGCTCAATAATTAGTCATGGAACTTCTTCGAAGTTCGCTGACGTCCGCACTCACCTATGGAAAGTTTCTAAGATGACTTTGTCTTTAATATGAACAAACACCATCTCTGGTGTTTGTTCATATTATAAAGGAAGCACTAGCTTATTTTTTCTTTTTCTTCAAAATATAAGCTGCAATGCTTGCCAAGAAAAAGGCTAAAACTAGGCTAATAATAGAGATGGTCGTACCCGTATTTGGTAAGAATCCTAAGATCTTGCCTGGTTTCTTCGGCTCTGGTTGGCTTGGTTTTTTAGGTTCAGGTTGACCCGGTTTCTTTGGTTCAGATGAACTTGGAGGAGTTGGTTGTTTTGGAGTTTCTTTTGGAACATGCTTGTTAGTAATCACAACATTTCCTTTACCATCCTCGTCGTTACGAGCTTCATAGCCCTTTGGAACACTGACTTCTCTCACTGTATAAGTGATGGTGTTTCCATTTGCTTTTTCATCTAAATCTGCAAAGGTATGGGTCCACTTGTTTTCAGCTGACAATTCTACTTCTTGACCGACTTTTTGATCATTGGCATAGAGTTGAATGCGAATACTCTTCGGACGAATTCCATCCTTGTCATTCTCATCATCCCACTTCTTAGTGACCGTGACGCTTGTCTTACCAGGTGCATGGGTATTGGTAATGGTATAAGCAGCCTGATCAATTGTAGTCGTATATTCAGCTACCTTCTCTTCTTGAAGAGTATAGACGATTTCTTTTCCATCCTTGAATTTTGGTAGAGCTGTGAAGCTTTCTTTCCAATCTGTCGCATTCGTGAGTTCTTTTTGAGCAACTTTTTCACCATTGGCAAGAAGATTCACCACGATACTTGCTGGACGAAGACCATCTTGATTGTCTTGGTCATTCCAGATCTTGGTCACTGGAATATCGATTACTTCTGGCGTATGGGTATTGGTCAAGATCGTGTGAGCAGCGTCAGAAGTATCAGCAGATACTTGGTAGCCTTCAGGAACAGCGACTTCTTCCACACGGTAGCTGATAGCTTGACCAGCTTTCTTTTCAGCTAACTTGCTAAAGGTATGAGTCCACTGATTGTCCGCTGACAACTCCACTGGATCTCCTACTTTTTCATCACCAGCATAGAGTTGAACCTTGATCGATTTTGGACGAAGACCATCTTGGTCATTGGCATCTTCCCATTTCTTCGTGACTTTCATCTCTGTCAAAGCTGGTTCATGCGTATTGGTCAAGACGATATTAGCTTTGTCCTTATCATTTACCGTCACCTTGTAACCATCTGGAACAGTGACTTCTTTCACCGTATAAGTGATGGCTTTTCCAGCTGCCTTGGCATCAAGGTTTTCAAATGCACCTTTCCAGTCATTCGCGGCTGAAAGTTCTACCACTTGATCCGTCGCAAAGCCATCTTTGTATAATTGAACTTGAATGCTGGCTGGACGGAGACCATCTTGGTCGTCTCCATCTTCCCACTTCTTGCTCACTTCTACTTTGGTCTTTTCTGGTTCGTGCGTGTTGGTCACGACTACTTGACCTGGGTTGCTTGCTTCGACGGCTTGTGTATAGCCTTCTGGAACATCAATTTCTTTGACTGTATAGTTGATAACTTGGCCAGCTTTCTTCTCGTCTAGGTTCGAGAAGGTATGGGTCCATTTGTTATCTGCTGACAATTCAACAGCCTTACCAACCTTTTGATCACCAGCATACAATTGAACCTTGATTGTTTTTGGACGAAGGCCATCTTGGTTATTGGCATCCTTCCAGTTTTTCGTAACAGTAAGGCTTGTCTTACCTGGTTTGTAAGTATTGGTAATCGTCGTTCCATCAATCTTAGTAGTGTAATTGTCCACTTTGTCTTCTGTCACTGTGTAGACAACTTTTTGACCATCTTTATAGACTGGTAGGTCTGTGAAGGTATGAGTCCATTCATCTCCTTCACCAGTCAGGTCAAGTGCTTGCACCTCTGTTCCATTTGCCAAGAGGTGAACTTTGATGGTAGATGGGCGAAGACCATCTTGGTTTTGTGCATCATCCCAGACTTTCTTGACTGTAACAGTCGTTGTCTCAGGAGTACGCTTGTTGGTGATGGTGGCTTTTCCATCTGTGAAGCTGGCTTCCTCTGTATCGACCGTATAATGAGTCGGAACTTTCACTTCTTTAACAGTGTAGGTATTGAGCTTGCCATCACTGTCTTTATCTGGAAGATTCGTAAAGTGAGCTTTCCAGTCTGTTGCGGCTGAAACCGTGACTGGTTTTCCTTGAGCCTTGCCATTCTTATAGAGTTGGAAGTCCACACTTGCTGGGCGAAGCCCTTCTTGGTTGTCTTGGTCATCCCAAACTTTTGAAGCTTCAAGATCGAGATACTTGATATCTGCTTCATTAGCGATCTCAACTGGGACTGCTTTTGAGCCAACCGCTTTTCCATCCACCGTGACGTGGTAGATTTGTTTGTCCGCATCATAGGTAACAACCACGGCATGTTCTGTTTCATCCAACTTATAGTTTGCAGGTGCTTTGGTTTCTTTGAGCGTATAGGTTCCTTCTGTTAAGGTGTTAAAGGAAAGTTCCCCTTTTTTATCAGAAGTGGCCGTCGCAACAACCGCACCATTTGCATCAGTTAAGGTAAATTCAGCACCTTCAAGAACTTTCTTAGGATCATCCTTGTCCACCTTCTTGACGTGGAAAGCAGCCGAGAAGATTTGTGCAGTTACGGTATTAGACTCACGATTTCCTTCATGACCTTTCGCCTTGTAACCAAACTGGTTATGGGCTTGAACAAGACCAGAACGACCGCCGTTATCTTCATTATCTTTGGTGCGTTTTTGCATCAAAGCCTTGACTTCATCAGTCAATTCACTTGGATTTACAACTGGGACACCAAAGCTGGCTTCTCCACGCGCAGGAATCGTAGTACCAGCATTTGCAACTAACTTGATTCCTGTTACTTGACTGTAATCAGCCACAGCTGTCGTCCAGATATCCTTGTCAGCAGCTTGCGCCATGGTATCTGTCGTAACGCCTGTATCAGTTGTATAGTAGACCGTCCATCCTTCTGGAGCTGTCACTGGTCTACGAAGGCTGACCGTGTATTCTGTCATCCGACCAGATCCGTCTAGTGTGTTAACGTCTTTTACTTTTGGTAGGACATCATAGACGACTCCGTCTTCTACTGCCTTATCCGTATTATTTTTAATGGTGAGTTTGTAGTTAAAGGTTTCACCTGGTTTGAAGGTACGTGTCACAATCGAAGCGTCTGACAGGTCATCGTTTTTAGCGATATATTTGCGTGCATAGATTCCTTCAGCCGCAACAATCGTATAGTTTGATTCCGCATATGGAATTTTATCCGTTGTTGAACCATTACCATTTAGGTCGTAAACGTCTTCCGTTACCCGATCAGGGTTGGCATTTTCAAGATCGTGGATGCCGTTTCCAGCGACATAAACTTTATTGGTGAAAGTCCCACCATCGTCTTTCCCTTTCAGATCGGCCACGATAAATGGTAGACGCACGCGATTAAGATCTTTAAGAGAAGCCTTAATAAACTCTTTTTGATCCAAATGCATGATGAGAGCTGTCCGTCCAGAGTTGTGATAGTTTTCAATGACATCGTAACTCTTTAAGAATTTCATACCTTTTTCATTAGAGGCAAGGTTTCTCTCAAAATCTTTATAGTCGACTTTAAGGGTATTTGGATCATACAGATCAATGATTCGCAGGTCTCCATAATCCTTATCAGGATCTAAAACTACTTTCGTTGCCATCAAACCAAAACGAATATTTTCTCCATCAGTATAACGAACATCATTGTAATCCGTCGTTTTTGAAATCTCAAAGCTTTCCTTCAAAGGAATCAGCTTAAAGGTCCAATCTGATGTTTGGTCTTTAGCAATATTTGATTGTGTTTGATAAGTGACACGACCTGTATTCTTGAATTCATTCTTGGTCGCATCATTTTCATCGTAACGAGTCTTCTCTGGATCTTTGAAGCTTGTATAGGTATTGAGGCGAATTCCTTGACCAGATTTTAGGACAAAATCATCCTTCATTTCCATCCGCCAACCGACAACGGTTCCATACTTGGTTAAGTCGATAAAACCATTGCCGTCTTTATCGGTTTCTGGCTGAACTTCTTTTTGACTACCATCTTCTAAAGTAAGGATGATGCGTTTCACATATTTGCTAATATACTCACCAATACCGTAATTTCCTTGCATAAGACGAGCGTAATCAATCTTGGTGAATTTTAACCGAGAGTCCACTGTCTCATCATAGAAAACAAAATTCTTTTGTGTCGAAGGAGTTTTATTATCAAAAGCGATGATCCATTTATAGTTTGCTGCCTTGTATTCAGTTGAATCATAGACATCACCATCTGCTTTTTTGGCAAAACTTCCAGCCCCTTCCAGGTCACGAGAGGTCAAGCGGAAAATAAGAGAATCTTCAGCTGTAATATCCGGTTCTCCCTCTCCACGATTGGCAGGAATTCCCACAATACTTCCTGAGTTTGTCAAATCCTTACTAAGGACGTCTTTGAGAGTCTGGTCCTTTTCCAAAACTAAATCAGGAAACTTCAAGTAAAGGTAACTTGTATTCTTGATTTTTGCCATGAATTCTTGGTGATAAGCTGCTGGATTACCGTTTGCATCTGCTGTAAACGTCTTAGAAACGGTGCCATCTCCATTATCTACCCAACCTTCAGACTTAGCTGTATCTAAAACTGCTGTCCGGGTATTGCCATTTTTATCTGTATAGGTTGGCAACTTATCGGTAAGCGTTACTGATTCTAATTGACGATATTGTCCCCCATACTGTCCTTGCATTCCCTCCAATTGAAATGCAAATGGAACAGATGATGGGGTTTCAATATAATTTTTTCCGTCAGCCCCTTTGACAACACCAGGCATGGCTTCCGCATAGTCCTTGGACATGGCTTCGTTCAAGTTTTGGTTGATATACTTGGTTAAGCGATAGTCATTGTACTTGGGTTTCCAAATGATATCATTGAGTTTTGCTTCTTGACCATTGATATTCAAGGTACCCGTAATATCCAATGAATAATTGGTCGGTGCATAACCGACTTTAAATTTTCCAATAAATGGTAAAGTCAGGACCTCTGACTTTTGGTAATTGTTAAAGTGAAGTGTGACTTGATAATCATCTCCAACTTTTGTAACCGTTGGTTTGTCATGCTCTGAAGCACTATTGAAGTCAGGGAAACTAACTTCTCGTAAGTACTTTCCAGGAACCTTCAAGGTCACCGTTACTTCATTAATATCCGTTGTCAAATTCTTAGGGGTGATCTGGATATAACCAGACATGGTATCCCCTGTGTAATAGGACATCCCATCTGGATGGTTCTGTTTATCCCCATACATAAGGGTAACATCCAAGGCCCCATTATCCCCGACTGCTAGCTCATTGGCAAAGGCTGTGATCGCCCCTTGACCAAGCTGGCCTAGCATCATGAAAATTGTTAAAATGGCAAAACCTTTTTTCAAAAAGTCTTTCCATAATGAACGAAGCTTTTTCATGTCTTATCTCCTTTACTTTTGTTAGCCTTCCAAAAGGCCCTCCCTTTAATTTTATCACTTATTTTTTAAAATATCCTTTGCTTTTCAAATTAAATCATCACTATTCAATAATATAGACATTATTTGCAATGATGTCTATATTATAAATCACTATCTGGTACTGATTTCCCCTTTCTTCTATCCAAGGGCAAGAAAATAAAACATTTATAAACAAGGAGGAGCAGTCTGCCAATTCTTATTCTTCCTTGATTTTCTTTATACAAAAAAACTCAAACACATCTGCTTGAGTTTTGTACACCCTACTATTGGTTGGTTATTTTATCTAACTCTTCACCATTTGAAGGAATCTTTTGTTTTTCCCTTCTCTCTCGTACCCACAGCATGGCTAGTCCAAAGAGGTGGCTGCCAAACAAGGCAGTCACAAAAATCAGCTTGCCCCTGTCTGGATAAGAGAGAGGGAGGCTGCTAAAGCCATAGCGAGCCCACTCGATAAAGATCGGATGCGAAAAGTAAAGGGCTATACTCATTTGCTTTAAATACTGTAAATCATAGCTTTTCAAAAAGGACGATCGCAGGCAGGCATTGACCAAATAAACGGTCACAAAGGGAAGAAGAAAGAAAAAGTTCTTATCAATTCCTTCGTGTTGAAAAATGATGATGCCTTCGAGGCAGAGCAAACCAAAGGCAAGTGCTAGCTTTTGCCAACGGTGAATTCTAAAAGTTTGTGCATGAAAATGGTCATACAGATAATAACCCATATAGATAAAAATGGGCGTGTAAAAGAGACCATTTCGCGCTGTAAAAAATAAATTGCTGTAGAGCTGGTAACCCTTAAGAAGACTTGTGGTGTCCAGATAAGCCGAATAGGTCTCGATCAAGCCCCCGCAGTAAAGAAGAAAAGTGATCACCCCCGTCCAAACCATACCTAGGCGTTTGACCAATTGATTGACCAAAAACAAGCCCAGTAAAAAAGCAGGAATATACCAGAGTTGGTAGCACATTCCCAAGTAGACCAGAGCAATCAAGATTCCTGCTGGAAAGAGATAAACAGGAAGATGGAGACTAGAGAAAAAGAGCCAGGTATAAGGAAGGTAAACAAAACTCCAAAACAAATAGGTTTTTACGATTTTGACCAGATAGGCCTTCATTTTCTGAGAATTCCCTAGTGATTGCTTGAGGAAAAAGCTGGCACAGACGATAAAAAATGGCACCGCTAGCCGGCCGAGCATACTCTTAAGACCAAAATGCAGTGGCTCATAGGAGGTCAAGCGACCACTATGCACCAAAATCACTGCAATCGCAAAGAGGTATTGAAAAAAGCTGATACTAGAGGTGTTATAGAGGGGATTCTTTTGCATGGTCCTACTCCTTACCCAAAGCAGTTTCTATGGTTATTTTAGCACGAAAGGGAAGGCCAAGCAAGGAATCTTACATCCTTATCTACCTTTTTTCCTCTATTTTTGATATACTCAAAGCATGCATAAACAAACGATTATTGATTTTAAAGAGCTTGGATTGCGCTACCTTTTCACCAAGCCTATAAAGGAATTAAAAACTAGAAACCTCGACCAGGTAGAGGCTCTTCTTAGAGAAGTCGAAGCCTACCAGGAGAAAGGCTTTTATGCAGTCGGCTATGTCAGCTATGAGGCTGCTCCTGCTTTTGAGAAGAAGTTTGCTGTCCATCCAGCACCTCTTATGGGAGAGTATCTCCTCTATTTTACGATCCACGAGGAGGTCGAAACTCTTCCTTTTCCAGAGGACTATGAAGCTGTGGATCTTCCAGCCAATTGGAAGGAAGAGGTAGAGGCACCTGCTTATCAAGAAGCCATCAAGACGATTCATCACCATATCCGCCAGGGTGACACCTACCAGGTCAACTACACCGTCCAGCTTTCTCAAGAGCTAAAAGCAGATCCTTTGGCTATCTACAATCGCTTGGTGGTAGAGCAGAAAGCCCATTACAATGCCTTCATCCAGCACGATGATGTCTCCATCCTCTCCATCAGCCCTGAGCTCTTTTTTGAGCAAGACGACCGGCTACTGACCACGCGCCCTATGAAGGGAACGACGCGTCGTGGTCTCACAAACCAAGAGGATCTTCAAGAGTCTGCTTGGCTAAAAGCTGATCCGAAAAATCGAGCAGAAAACATGATGATCGTCGACCTCCTCCGCAATGACATGAACCGGATTTCGGAGATTGGAAGTGAGCAGGTAACCCGTCTTTGCCAAGTCGAGCAATACTCCACCGTTTGGCAGATGACCTCGACCATTGAAAGCCGCTTACGTCCCGAAGTCGACCTGGTCCAAACCTTCCGAGCTCTCTTTCCTTGTGGCTCGATTACAGGAGCACCGAAGATCTCCACTATGGAAATCATCCACAAGACAGAGAAGGCTCCTCGAGGTGTCTACTGTGGAACGATCGGCATCCTTCTTCCAAAAGGGAAACGGATTTTTAATGTAGCCATCCGAACCCTTCAAATGCAAGGTAATCAAGCCATCTATGGTGTGGGAGGAGGCATCACTTGGGACAGTAAATGGGAAAGTGAATACCAGGAAACCAAGCAAAAGTCTGCTGTTCTCTACCGTCAAGAGCCTCGCTTTGAGCTTTTGACGACTGGCCGCATCCACAAAGGAGAGCTGACCTTCCTGGAGCAACACCTAACCCGTTTGAGAGAGGCTAGTCGCTACTTTGCCTATCCTTATGATGAACCCAAACTTCTGAAAGAACTTCAAGAAGAGCTTGCTCGTTTGGAGTCCAACCTTGACTATCGTTGTCGGATCGCCTTGCACAAAAACGGGACCTTTCACCTAGTAATCACGGAGCTGACAGACTTGCCAGCTAGCTATCTACAGGCCCAACTGACCGAGCAGAAGCTTGATTTAGCGACGCCATTTACTTATTTCAAAACGAGTCAGAGAGACCATCTCAGCCAGTCAAATCACGAGCAAATTTTCCATCTGCCAGATGGAACCTTACTGGAGACGACGATTGGCAATCTGGTGCTGGAGATAGAGGGACAACTCTATACCCCACCAGCTCACCTCCCCTTACTCGATGGCATTTATCGGCGCCATCTTCTTGAGACCCAGCAAGTTGAAGAAAAACTCTTAACTCTGAACGATTTAACAGACGCTGATCGTATTTATGCCTGCAATGCTCTTCGTGGTCTCTACGAACTCGATTTTCCAAGAAAGGATTCCTGATGAAACTAATTTTTTTACATGGACTAGGACAAGATGTCCTCTCTTGGCAAGGAGTCCAATTTGCACTTTCACCCTTGCACTCCAAAACTTTTGATATTTTCTCCCATCCAAAAGAAAGCTATCAGGAAGTCAAAGAAAGGTTGATGGAGCGCCTCCAGCAAGAAAGCGAACCCTTTATTCTGGTAGGACTCTCACTAGGTGGCGTGCTCGCTCTGGATCTCTCCAGACAAGACTTCCCGCAACTCAAGGGCTTGGTCCTTGCGGGAACTCAATACAAACTCAACACCAATCCCCTCTATCGGCTCCAGATTCTCCTTTTTCGTCTGCTTCCCAAGCATGTCTTTGAAAAACAAGATGCCAATAAACAACAGATGCTTCAAATCTTGACCGAATTAAAAGGGCTCAATTTAACCGATACCGTTAAAGTTTGCCCTCTTCCTAGCTTGGTGATTTGTGGTAGCAAAGATTGGGCCAATCAATCTTCTTCTAAAAAATTGGCCAAGCTCCTGCCCAAAGGCCGCTATCAAGAAATCGCAGACGGAGGCCATCTACTCAATACCGAGAAACCCTATGAACTCGCGCAAGCCATCAAGGAGTTTGTCGCTGGGTTTTAAAATGAAGAGGCTGGGACAAAAGTCCTAGCCTCTCAATTATTTTTGGATTGTCGAGCAAGACGCAGTGGTTGAGTGGGCTCTACTACGCTGATTTCATCAGCTTTTACAGCCCTACTCAACTGTGCGGAGGTGGGACGACGAAATCGAATTCTAACGAATTACCGATTTCTGTCCCACTCTCTTTTTTTAGAAATATTTGAGAATTGCTTGATAGTTATTTGAAAAGCAAGCTGTATACTAAGAGTGTAAAGAAAACAACTAGTCATTTGGACGAAGGAGAAAACCATGGAAAAAGTATTAGAAATTTCCCATTTGAGTAAAAAATTTGGTCATCAATACGCCTTAAATGATGTGAATCTCACTATTCGCAAAGGCGACGTCTACGGCCTGATCGGTAAGAACGGGGCAGGGAAAACCACCCTCATCAAGGTCATCACCCAGCTGATTCAAGAAACTGACGGAAGCGTCTCCCTCTTTGCTTCTAGAAATCGCTCCCAGTGGACACAAGCCCTGAAACGGGTCGGATCTGTCATTGAGAGTCCCGTGGCCCACAAGCATATGACCGCCTACCAAAACTTAGTCTACTATTGCAAGGCTCGCCATATCCCCAATCCCGACCAGGTCATCAAAGAAACCTTGAACTATGTTGGCCTGAATAATACGGGTAAGAAGAAATTCCGTGATTTTTCACTCGGGATGAAACAACGGTTGGGAATTGCGATTGCGCTGATTGCCAAGCCCGACTTCCTCATTTTGGATGAACCCATCAATGGTCTCGATCCTGTTGGAATCAAGGAATTCCGTCAGATGATCAAGCGCCTCAACGATGAACTCGGCATGACCATCCTCATTTCCAGTCACATCCTGTCCGAACTTTATCTGGTTGCCAATCGTTTTGGTATTGTCGACCAAGGACGCCTGATTAAAGAAATTAGCAAGGCTGAATTCGAAGAACAAGGAGAAGATTACATCATCCTCAAGACTAGCCAGCTAGCCCTTGCCAGTCAACTGATCCAGGATCAACTCCATCACCGTATCAAAGTCATCGATAAGGATGGAGAAATCCATATCTTCGGCCAGACTCACGATATTAAAGTCATTGTCAAAGCCCTCGTTCAAGCGGATATTGACGTGGATGAAATCTACTATGCCCGCCAAGATCTGGAAAAATTCTTTACGGACTTGGTAGACTAGTCAACCCACCGTCTTGCATTACTTATCCCACTTATTTCATTTAGGAGATTTATCATGTTGCATACCATTCAAGCAGATTTTTACAGACTTTTTCGCTCCAAAGGTTTTTGGATTACAGAAGCCATTCTCGTTCTCAACATCCTGTCTGGAGTCATCTTTGGAGCTACTGGCCACGTCGGCGTCAATACGGAATCCAAATTGCCCCAAGCGACCGAAGTTTGGACAGGCTTTAAAGCTTTGACCAACTACTCTTCCAGCATCAGTGTGACTATCCTCTTTACCATTATTGTCATCACCTTGGTCCTGGGAACAGACTTAACGCAAAACTTATACAAGAATAGCCTGGCCTATGGTGTTTCGCGTACCAGCTACTACTTTGCCAAAAGCGCCGTTGTCCTGACCATTGCTCTCTTTCAATTTCTTGTTTCTTATGGTCTCGTCTTCTTGATCGCGACCCTCTACAATGGACTTGGCACCATGCCAGAACACTTCTTGGCTCATTTTGGACTGACCGTGCTGATTCAGTTCCTCTCCACCTTGGCTTGGGTCAGCATCATTTCCTTCCTCCTCTACGCTAGCCAATCCATCACCCTAGCCTTCGTTGGCTACTTCATTGGAAATATCCTCTTAAGCCTGCCTGCACTTTTCTTTAAAGATATTGACATTCTCCACTATCTAAACTTGGAATTCCAATATTCCTTGGTACAGAGCACCACAGCAACAACCAACACCCTCTCGATCGCCCTTGGATTCATCCTTGTTTTCGGCTTCCTAGGACTGGCTACTTTTAAACACAAAGATTTATAACAAAAAGGCTTGAGCAATGCTCAAGCCTTTTTTCTTAGTGTAATGGTCAAAATAAACCAGTCTGCCTCCGTTGCCAGTTGTAAGTCCCCGCCTAAGATCTCTACAAAATTTTGAATGATATAGAGACCCAAGCCAGATGACTCTTCTGTATCCGATAGATTTTCTGAGTAGAAGCGACTAGCCAATTGGTCTAAATGCTGAATCGGTTGTTGCACAATATTGCGCAGCTCGACCCGAATCGTGTCTGCATCCGACATCAAGGTCAAACGCGCCTGCTCCTTTCCATGTTTGAGGACATTGCTGAGCATATTTTGCAAGAGGCGCTCCCAGAGCTCTGGATCCGTAGCATAATGAAGATGCTCTTCTAGCTCTACCTCTAAGGTAATCCCCGCCTCAGACAAGCTATCATAATACTGGAACAACTGCTGGGTCAGGACTTGGCTGAGATTAACGTCTGAAATCCGAGGCTGAATAGCTCCCTCCATCAAGCGTCTGTATTCCAAGAGAGATTCCAGGCGTTTTGAGACGACTTGAAGATTGGAAGCAATTTTCTTCAGCTTTTCCTCTTCCTGCGTCCCTCCTTTGATGATTTGTTGGGTATAGCCTGATGCAATGGTCAAAGGCGTCCGGATATCGTGAGCAATATTACTGATGGCCATATCCAAGGTCTTTTTCTCTTGAAAGGCAATCCGATTGGTCCGCTCGATCTGGTCAAAGAGATCACTGACCTGCTTGGTCAAGGCGACCAATTCTTTTTTTGAGAGCTGAGAGGTCAGCCGTACCCCACTTCCGCTTTGAAGTTTCTTTTGAATCTGCTCCTGCAAATCCTTTAAGGCAGAAAGCAAGCGAGCATAGCCCAAACCCAAGAAAAGGACAAGGACGACAAGAATTAGAACTAAAACCCACATTACTTGTCTCCTTTCAAGCGAACACCCAAGCCCCAGACCGTTTCAATATAGTCCTCATCTGGATCAAGCTGGGCAATTTTCTTTCGGAGATTGCTCAGTTGGGCATTGAGGGTATTGTCACCAGGCAGATAGACTTCTTCCCAGACCGCCTCATACAATTCTTCCTTGGTAAAAATCTTCTTTGGATGCGCCAGCAAGGTCTCAAAAATTTGAAATTCTTTTTTGCCCAAGCGAAGCGTCTGTTCGCCGGACTCCAGTTCAAAGGTTTCTGGATTTAAGACCAAATTCTTAAAGGATAGCTTTTGCGACGATTGAGCTTCCTTTGCTACCGTCGGTTGATTTCTCAACTGCACCGTCACCCGAGCGGCCACTTCGTCCAGATTAAAGGGTTTGACAATATAATCATTGGCACCTGCAAGGAGATACTGGCTAATGAGGTGTTTGTCTCCAAGAGCCGTCATCATGATAACCGGTGTCTGACTCTGCAAACGGATCTCCTCCAGGACCTGGTCCCCATTCTTCCCTGGAAGCATGATATCCAGAAGGACCAAATCAACAGCTTCTTGCTGGAAGAGCCGCAGCCCTTCTGTACCTGAAAAAGCCTGAAGGACCTCATGGTCTTCACTTAAGAGACTGTATAAAATTTCTTGGATATCATTATTATCCTCGATTAATAAAATCCGTGCCACTTGCCTCACTCCTTTTTTCTTTTCTTGCGAAATCAGTTCTATTCCCCTAGCCTATCAAATAAAGGGACCTTCGTCAATGAAAATCTGATAAAATTCTATTGTCCCCAGCTAGATCTGCATGTTAGGTCATCACAAGATGAACTTGACGATCCTTTCTTTCTAAGGGTATAATAGGACCAATGACACAATAGGGAGACTCATCTATGAAAAATAATGCTAAAACTAAAATCAGTCTTGTATCCATCCTTGTCATCTTGGGCGTTGCTGCAAGAATGATGCGAGTCATCCACCGCCAGCAAATCAGGGAGCAAAACAGACAAACCATTCAAACGACTAAAAAGGTTGCAGAGTTTCAGAAAACACTAGACGAGGAAGAAACGAAGAAACGCAACGAAACCTTCAACAAGATTTATAATGAATCCCTTGTTCGGAATAATTTTGAGAATTGGCAAAAAGTCGATGAAGTCCATGGTTTGGGACAAAGAACTGGGCAATTTTATATCTATAACTTTGAAAAAAAGGAAGAAATCCTTTTAGAGAATACAGATCAAGCATTTGTTCTACCCATTCGAGACAAGAGCAATAACGTCACATTTGAGGCCATCTTTGCCCACAAGGACGGTCAGTGGCACATCATGAAGCCAGACGGAAGTTCACAGTTGCAACTAGGAGCAGCCAACATTTCCGCTGAATCTAAGTTTGTCATCGAGAACAATGTCTTAGATTACGACCAGTAAATCCATAATGACTTGGCTTAACTACATACAAAAAGCTTAGGACCCCAGCTTGTGGTTGGGATTCTAAGCTTTTTCGTTTATAGGAGAGAGTCGGCCAGCAAGTACCGAAAACTTTTATTCTACAGAAGCCCCATTGGTCGCAATGACTTCTTTGTACCAATAGAAGGATTTCTTACGGGAGCGATCCAAGCTTCCCTTACCTTCGTTGTCCCGATCGACATAGATAAAGCCGTAGCGCTTCTTCATTTCTCCTGTCCCGGCAGAGACGAGGTCAATACAGCCCCAAGTTGTATAGCCCCAGAGGACAACACCATCTTCGTGGATGGCATCCCGCATGGCCTTGACATGGGCTGCGAGGTAATCAATCCGGTAGTCATCCTCAATCTCCCCGGCTTCATTTGGGGTATCAACGGCGCCTAGTCCATTTTCTACAATAAACATAGGCTTTTGATAACGATCCCAGATGGTGTTGAGGGTAATGCGGAGCCCAAGAGGGTCAATCTGCCAACCCCATTCTGAGCTTTCTAGGTAGGGGTTCTTCAGAGAGGCAAAAATATTACCCGCTGTTTTCTCACTTTCAGCTGGATCCCCTGAAGCGACCCGACTGGCATAGTAGGAGAAGGAAATAAAGTCCACTGTATGATCTTTCAACAATTGAAGGTCCTGCTCCGTCATCTCAACCGTGATTCCATGACGTTCCCACTCTTTCTTAGCATAGTTAGGGTATTCCCCACGCGCCTGCACATCGATGAAGAAATAGTTCTTGCGGTCTTCTTCTAGACCAGCCCAGACATCTCGTGGAGCACAGGTATGCGGATAGTTTTGCCCTGCTGCTAGCATACAGCCGACCTTATTGTTAGGATCAATCTCATGGGCTAGCTTGGTGGCAATGGCTGAAGCGACCAACTCATGGTGAGCCGCCTGGTATTTGATTTGCTCCTCATTCTCCCCTTCTTCAAAGCAGAGACCCGCTCCCATAAAAGGCGCATGGAGGATCATATTGATCTCATTAAAGGTTAGCCAGTATTTGACCAAGCCCTTGTAGCGAGTGAAGAGGGTCCGGCAGAGACGTTCATAACATTCCAACATCTTGCGACTACGCCAACCTCCATACTCAGTAATCAAATGCATGGGACAGTCAAAGTGGGTAATGGTCACCAAGGGTTCAATGCCATACTTATGGCACTCCTTAAAGAGGTCTTCATAGAACTGTAGACCTGCTTCATTCGGCTCTAGTTCATCTCCTTTAGGAAAGATCCGAGACCAGGCAATGGACAAACGATAGGTTTTAAAGCCCATTTCCCCAAAGAGCGCAATGTCTTCCTTGTAGCGATGGTACATATCAATGCCATCCTTAGCCGGATAAAAATAGCCCTCTTCAAAATCGAACATCTTTTTCTGACCTGTAATAATGGCGTGCCGATCAGGCCCAATCGGCACCACATCCACATTGGCCAAGCCACGGCCGTCTTCATTATAAGCTCCCTCACACTGGTTAGCAGCCGTCGCACCACCCCAAAGGAAACCATCTGGAAATTGAAGTTTGTCGGTCATCTCTCTACCTCACTTGATTTGATAGTTCTATTATACCTTTCTCTTTCCAAAAAATCCTACAAGATCCTATGAAAAACTGATACTATTCTAAGGTAACTCCGACACTTGGGAACATAAAAAGACCGGATGGCTCCGATCTTTTTAAGTTCCACTCCAAGAACGTTTAAATTTTTTGATAATATAATTACCTATTTCATACGATAAAAATCAATCACTAAACCAGCTGGGCCTTCAACTAGCAGGCTTTCGGTTCCCCAATCGGTTACAACTGGACCGTTTAAAACTTGGATACCAAGCTCTTTCAACCGTTTGTAGTTCTGGTCTACATCCTCAACCTCGATATGAAGAATGATTCCTGACTGAAAGTTTTCCAAAGGAACCAAATGATTTTGAGACAACATGAGACAGTGACTGCCAATCGTGAACTGAGCAAAACTGTCGTCAACATAATCGGCTTTTTTATCCAAAATATGCTCCAAGTCAGCACAGACCTGGGGAATATTTGAAACGATGATATCTAACTGATTTAAATTCATTTACTATCCTCCATAAAAAGACCGGATTGCTCCGATCTTTTAAGTTTCTCTCTACAAAATCAAAGAATATAATCTACAATATTTACATTTGATTTTCGACGAGCAGGATTATTTGATTGCGCGTGATTGCAACCCTTCTTCTTCCAAGAAGAGACGGAATGGTACGAGTTCTTCTGCTTCGTATTTTTCCTTGAAGGCTTTGATGGCTTCTTCTGAGTGTTGTTTTGGATCCAACTCAAGAACTTCTACTGGAAGTGGACGGTGTTGCGTGATGCGAGCATCGATGACAACTGTCTTACCTTCTTTGTTCAATTTAACAGCTTCAGCAACGACTGCGTCGATGTCTTCGATACGGTTTACAGTGAATCCTACAGCACCTTGAGCTTCAGCGATTTTCGCATAGTCAGCATTAGGGAAGTCACAACCAAACAAGTGTTTGTTTGTGTCTTCGTATTTGTCCTTGATGAAGGCATATTTACCATTTGAGAAGACAACGTTGATAACTGGAAGATCGTATTGAACGTTTGTGATAACGTCTGGGTAGCACATGTTGAATGCACCGTCACCCATGATGTTCCATACTTGGCGATCTGGATTGTCTTTCTTAGCAGCAATACCACCAGGAAGGGCGATCCCCATTGTCGCAAAGAGTGGAGATGTACGCCACATGTTCTTAGGTGTCATGTGAAGGTGACGAGTAGATGTTTGAGTAGTGTCACCGACGTCGATTGAGTAGATAGCATCTTCGTCAGCGTATTTGTTAATAGCATTGTAAACTTGATACAATTGCAATTCACCCTCAGTTTTACCTTCGAGTTTGTTCATGTAGTCGCGCCAGTTTTGGTTATTCTTCACGTTTGCACGCCACCATGGAGTAGACTCAACTGGGTTTACTTTATCAAGGATGGCTTGTGCTGCTTGACCAGCATCCCCAAGGATTGAAGCATCAAGGGCATGGCGTTTACCAAGTTTGTAAGGGTCGATATCTACTTGGATGAATTTTTCAGTGTTTTTGAAGGCTTCGTAAACTTCAGCAAATGGGAAGTTTGAACCTAAGAAGAGAACGGTGTCAGCTTCAAAGACTACTTCGTTGGCTGGTTTCCAACCAACACGGTAAGCAGAACCTGTCAAACCTTCATAGTTCCATTCAAACGCTTCAAAGTTTTTACCAGTTGTAATGATTGGTGCTTTAATTTTACGAGACAATTCAGTGATCACATCACCCGCACCAACTCCACCGAAACCAGCGTAGATCACTGGGCGTTCAGCATTGTTCAAAATTTCAACTGCTTTATCGATTTCCACTTCGTTCAAGGCAGGAGCGATAAAGTGACGTTCATAAGAACCTGATCCGTAGTAAGAGTTTTCGTCGATTTCTTGGAAACCAAAGTTTACTGGAATTTCAACAACGGCTGGACCTTTTTTAGAAACGGCAGCACGGCAAGCTTCGTCGATTACTTTTGGTAATTGTTCTGCGTAAGCTACACGTTTGTTGTAAACAGCGATACCGTTGTACATTGGGTTTTGGTTCAATTCTTGGAAGGCATCCAAGTTCAATTCGTTAACTGGACGTGATCCAAGGATAGCAAGGAATGGAGTGTTATCCATCGCTGCATCGTAAACACCATTGATCAAGTGAGTCGCACCAGGTCCACCTGAACCAACTGCAACCCCGATAGAGCCACCAAATTTAGCTTGCATAACCGCTGCAAGAGCACCAGTTTCTTCGTGACGAACTTGCAAGAAACGGATATCTTTGTCTTCAGCCAAAGCGTCCATCAGTGAGCTAAGTGTTCCAGATGGGATACCGTAGATCGTATCTACACCCCATGTTTTCAATACATTAAGCATTGCTGCAGATGCAGTAATTTTCCCTTGAGTCATTCTAACTCTCCTTTAATTCTATTTTGATCCCTTAAAATGCAGCATAGCGCTTCTACTTCATCTTTGCGATCATCTCGCCTTGAAAATGAGTTTTTTCTGACTTTTCTCATGAAAACGATTTACAAAACGATTACAGTATTAATTTATCACAAAGAGATTCACATGTATAAGGATCTGCTCAGAGATGCTCAATCCCTATTCCATAACAGATGCTCTTTTTGAGAAATTTTCACAAACTATCCTACAATAGGGTATTTTACTATAATTTCATACTCCCTCTTTTCCCTCGTCGCTCTAAGGAAAAGAGAAAAAGAGTGATACAGAATTTTGTACCACTTCTTATTTTCGTTAATCTATTTTCGCGACATTGAGAAGCAGCGAGCTAGTCAAAACAGACACAGAACTAAGGGCCATAGCAAGACCTGCTAGTTCTGGATTGAGGGTCAATCCCAGTCCTACAAAGACTCCAGCAGCAATTGGAATCCCAAGGATATTGTAGATAGAGGCCCAGAAGAGATTGAGTAAGATGCGACGGAAGGTCTTTTGACTCATGTCAAAGGCGCGCACAACTCCAAGCAAATCATTTTGCGTGAGCACGATGCCACCGGACTCGATCGCAATATCCGTTCCAGATCCCATAGCAATTCCGACATCGGCGATCGAAAGAGCTGGAGCATCATTGATCCCATCTCCCACAAAGGCTACCTTACTGCTTTCTTGCAGTTTTTGGATGGCGCTGGCTTTTTCTTGAGGGAGCACATCAGCGATCACGGTATCAATGCCCACTTGCTTAGCAATAGCTTGGGCCACCCGTTCATTATCCCCTGTTAACATGACCGTTTTCAAGCCCCGTTCTTTGAGCTTTTTGATCGCTTCTTTTGAGCTGGCCTTCGGAGCATCTTGAATGGCAATCAAGCCTATCACTTGCCCATCCACAGACAAACTGATCACTGTTTTGGCCTGCTCTTGCAACTCTACCATCCGTTTTTCAAGCTCCGGATCCATCGCTGTCCCGTCATGAAGTTTGCCATTTCCCAAGGTCACCAACTGCTGGTCGATCTGACCTTGGACCCCTTTTCCTTCGATCGCTTGGAAGTTTTCCACAGGGATTAGCACCAAACCTTTTTCTTCTGCTCGTGATAAGACCGCTTGCGCTAGGGGATGTTCTGAAAAAGTTTCAAGACTAGCAGCCAGTGTCAAGACACGCGCTTCATCTCCTACAACATCGGTTACAAGTGGTTGGCCAATGGTAATAGTCCCTGTCTTATCAAACACAACGGTTTGAATCTTTTGCACTTCTTGAAGAACTGTTCCATTTTTAATCAGAACCCCCATCTTGGCACTACGGCCGGTTCCGACCATCAGAGCTGTTGGGGTTGCTAAACCAAGGGCACAAGGACAGGCAATAATGAGGACAGAGACTGCGTAGAGCATGGCCTCTTGAAGCGACGCACCCAGAAGCACGGACCAAACCCAGAAAGTCGCAATGGCCAAAATCGTCACCACTGGAACAAAGATACCTGAAATCTTATCCGTCAAATCTTGAATAGGAGCACGACTGGATTGGGCCATTTTGACAAAGTCCACAATTTGAGATAAGAGGGTCTCACTACCGACTTTTTCAGCCTTAAAGAGAATGGTCCCATTGCTGTTGATAGTGGAGCCGATAACTGCATCACCAACTGATTTTTCCACAGGCAAGCTTTCACCTGTCACCATCGACTCATCAATGGTCGTACTTCCTTCTACAATCGTCCCATCAACCGCGATCTTTTCCCCAGGACGGACCCGAATCAAGTCATCAATTTGGATATCTTCTGCCGCCACCTCGACATAGTTCCCATCACGGAGAACTTGAGCCGTTTTTGCCTGCAAATCCAACAACTTTTCCACAGCCTCGGAGGCATTGTTACGCATCCGTTCCTCAAAGATTTGCCCTAAGAGGATAAAGAAGATGATAAAACCCGCAGCCTCAAAGTATACTGGCTGACCAGTAAAAAGGGCAAATACACTATAGACATAGGCTACCAGGGTTCCAAGAGCTACCAAGGTATCCATATTGGAATGGTGCTTCTTAAATGAGGCCCAGGCACTCTTGATAAACGGCACACCTGCCACTAGCATAATCGGCGTTGTCGCGATAAAGGTCCCCCAGTGACTAACTGGATGCGACACAAAACCTGCTACCATCCCAATCATCAAGATCAATAACGGCAAGGTGAAGATACTGGTGATCCAAAAACGATCCAGCAAACTCAAGACACGACGGCGTTTTTCCACAACCGTGTAGGAACCCTTTTGCATCTTCATTCCACAAGAGAACTCAAAGTCCCCTGTTTCTGTTGGGGTAAAGGAAATGACCTTATCCACACCAACTTCCAAAGGTTCTAAAATTCCCTGATCTTCAAACAAAATCTCCTTGTAACAGCCGGATGGATTGACCCGATGGAAGGTGATTTCAGCAGGAATCCCTTTTTGAAGTTGAAATTCTTTGGGACTATAGCCCTTTTCTGCTGTAATACGGATCTTTTGCACTCCGTTTTCCACAACTGCTTTTTGTTTTTCTGCCATACCTACTCCTTTATTCCACAATCATGTGACCATGCATCATGTTCATACCACATGAATAACCATATTCGCCCGCTTTTTCTGGCGTAATTTCAATGACATGTTTTTCACCCAAAGGCAAAGCTTCATGCACCCCAAAGTCTGGAAAGATCACTTGATCCAGACATGAAGATGGATCCTTGCGATTAAAGATGATCCGGGCTGGAACATTCTTTTTCAGGACAATGGTTTCAGGCGAATAGCCCCCCATGACTTCGACTTCAATTTCTTGATAACCTGATTTCTGACGAGCGTGGTCGCTTACCTTTTCATGCTCTGCAAAGAACCACCAAGCAATAAAAGCAACCACAAGTAAACAAACAATACTAATTAACAATCCAAACATGGAATTTCCTTCTTTCTACTACATACAATTGCAAGGGACTGTTGCGACAGCCTCTGCTTTCTTTTCTTCGAGGACCTGCTGCAGCTGATTAAGATCTGCTAGCGTAAAGTCACTCGCCTGAATCAAGTTTTCAAGCACCTGGACAATCCTTTTCGAACAAACCTTGCCTTTCACATCCTCAACAACTATGTCTAAACTCTGGTCCTGCGTCAACAGAGCCGAATAGACAAAGGCTTTACCAGATTTTTCTCTAGTCAAGCACCCCTTTTCTACCAAGCGCGTCAAGAGGGTCTTGATGGTCGACTTGGACCAGTCAAAGCGCTCGGACAAGACTGCAATCAAATCCGTACTGGTCTGCTTGCCTTCCATCCAGATAATCTTCATGATACGCCATTCCGCATTGGAAATTTGCATGGCTTCTCCTTTCTAAATCTACATTTGTAAATCTTATGATGCTATTCTACTCCTAAGATTTACATTTGTCAACCAAAAAAGATAAAAAAATTTTCCTCTTGGAAATGGGGGAACGTAGACAATCTGTTTTTACAAAAAATCATCTAAGGAAATCTAAAAAGAAATAGAATTGATTTCAATTATAAGAACCATTCAAATATTTCCTGAAACTTTCCGCCGTGAGAAAAGTGCTAGAAACACTATTGTTTCTAGCACTCGGGAGTTTTGGAACCTTAGGTCCAAAACTAAGTCATGGAACTTCAAAGAAGTTCGCTGACGTCCGTACTCACCTAAGGAAAGTTTTTAAGAAGACTTTATCTTCGATCTGAAATTTTTCTTTGAAGATTTGTCTGGTTGGGCTTTTTGCTATAGCATTCGTATCTCTTCTACATGGAATTAAAATGTCTTTTCCTAAAAAGTATGATAAGATAGAACTTATTATGAATTGTTAGAGGAGGAACGTATTATGGATAAAGTTCAAATTAAGTCCAGTCCAATAGAAGCTCAGGCTGCTATTGGTGAATTACTTGGTTTAGATGTATCTCAGAAAGACAACAAACAAGTAGAGTTTAGTTATTCTTCTGGTATTACAGGGATGGAAAATGGTAAGGAAGTGACCAATCAAATGCTTGAAGCAGTTGGAAAGTTTAGCGAAGCTGTTTTAATTCAGGCCAATAAATTTCCTCAAATTGCTGAAACAATGGAAAAAAGAGATATTGAGCAGGCTCAACGTTGGAGGAGTTAAGTCTAGTGAAACAAGACATTAATGAAAAAGAGAGAGATAGACTATTTCACCAAATAGTTCAACTTGAACACGAAGAAGATGAACTTCGCAATTTGAAAAAACGTCGTGAACAATCTTTGGAGAATTTTATAGAGCAATTTAGAAATATTTCTATTAATGCAGAACAAAGATTATCAGTAAATCTACAAAATCAAAGATTCATCCAAGAAACGAGAGAGCTAGAATTGAAAGTTGAACAATATGTGAATAATCAACTTGACGGCTTTGATTATGAAGCAAGTAAATTGTTAAAAGATATAGACATAAAAAAAGAAAAGTTAATACATGAAAGGAATAGCCTACCATGGGAATAAAGTATAGTTCTTCAGAGTCAAGTTCATTGATTGAGGCAATGAATAGTAATATTGAGATTGCAAATGAAATAACAGATAGACTCTCTAGTGGTAGCGATCATTTAATTTCTGTCCTTGAATCAGGTAAATTACAGGGTGCAGCATACACTTCAGGGAAAAATCTATTTTCAGAGATCATCATTCCATCAATAAAAAAACTTCAATCAGCTATAGATGACATTCAGACAGAGTTAACATCATATAAGAACGCAGATGCCGTCATTTCAGGTTTTGGCGAGTTAGATTTAGATGATTTGAAAACTCAGAAAGATACAAGAGAAAAACAGTTAGCAGAAGTAAAATCACAGATAAGGGAAAACGAAAAACTTCGGAGTATAATAGGTGCTTTAGGAAATGGAAATTTGGGAAATCATTTTTCAAAAAATAATGCCTTACATGAGTTGGAATACCAATTACAAATGGGGATTGACGAACTAAAAGACAAAATTGAGAAGTTAGAATGGTTTGTGTTGCAGGTTTCTCAATATTTCAGTGATAGCCTACAAGTTTTATCCTTAGCAATCCAGGGAGCAACACAGCTAAGTAAGATTATTGTCGATAATAATGGTAACTATTATGTAGACGGTGTAGACATGACTTGGTTTGATAAAATGAAGAATACTACACTTAAGAATCATGACTTAAATCCAATTGATAAGAGTTTATCTTTTTCAGAAGGACGATTTATAAATACTCTACAAGTTGCTTATGGTTTTAATGAGACTGAATCAAAAATAATATATGATTTGTATGAAAAATTAAGAAATAAATATGGAGCAAAAAAAGCCAACATAGAATTTATTCGGTTAATGGCTGAAATCTCCTATTCAGGAATTTCATGGTATTATACTGCAGGATTACCATCACAAAAAGCAGAAGAACACTTTGTAAAAGAGATGAATAACCTTGGTTTTAAAGATCCTAAAATTGATTTAATAAAAAAAGCGTTAGTGAATCAACATAAGTATTCGGGATTAGTTGCAATAAAGGAAAGTGATTCAAAAGAAATTGTTGAAGAAAAACTAAACATAGCAGCAGATACAATATTTGGTATAAGTAGTTTTAACGAATTAGATACTCAACAAAAAGAACAACTGGAAGAAATGTTAGATAGATTTGGTGGTAAAGCCGATTATACTCATCAAAATGCGGTTATTTCCACTTATTTTAATGAATCTCCAATGGAAGAAGTAGCAGATACTATATTCGGAATATTAAATGAGAGAGCAGGTTATCTTGGTGATGTGGCAGGTGCTAACGGAGCTCCTCCAAGTATGGGAAATGACGATTATAAAGCTGATCTTGATGCAGTGAATATTTATTATAGAATAAAAAACAACAGAGATTACGTTGAAACTGTAAGTGAATATTATGATGAGGTAGAGTCGCAGACTAAATCAAGAGCACGCGAATTTGTTGTTAATTTAGGAAATGGGAATTATGATGAAGGAATTTTACATTTACAAGATAAATGGTTAACACTTGAGTCAAAAATTAAAGAAAATCCAGAAGTATATGAACATTGGGGAAGAGATCCAATGTATACTTTTAATCGTTTCTTATTAAGTATTATTCATGATAAAAATGATCTTATTGAGGAGAAGTAAATGAAAAATAAAAACAAATTTATCTTTTGTTCACTCGTTTTGCTTGTTTATTTTTTATTGTTCATTTTGAAGCCGATCTACCAATATATTTCATTTTCTAAGATGGATGTGAACAGCAGTATGGTTCAATGGATTCAAGATAAAAGTGATCAGGATTGGCATTCTCTTGATGAGCATATTCATTTAGTAACATCGAAAGAAAATGGACATAACATCGGCCTTATCTATGTGGTGGACGACTATAGTCAAATTGAAAGTAAGATTTCCCCTGAGAATAAGGCGGTATCCATCAGTTATAATAATCGATTACAAGGAGACAAGCGTGTTGAAATTAGTTGGTTGAATGGAGAGAAACGGCTTCGTCATGCTGGGAGATATTTGAAATTAGCAGCTGAGAATCAAGCTGTGATTGAAAGTAGCACAGGTTCTTCAGTGACCGTTTGGGAACAACGTTCGGAGAAAGCTAAAAAGCGATTATATGCAGTTGTAGAACAAATGAAAAAAACTGTTCTAGAACATTTGTTCCATCAAATAGTGTTCTGTTCGCTAGCTGTAATTCTCTTTCTTTTAGGTTGGAGAATTTATGGTGCTTTCGGAAAACGTGGAGATTCGCAATCACCAATGTAGAGGATAAGCCAGCCCACTTTAAAGCGCGAGTGGTGGATCGGTAAACTTGAAAAAACTGTAAATTGACAGAAGAATGGATGCGTGTGAGAAGAAGGATGAAAAAAAGACTACTACTTATTTCAATTTTTATAGCCTTGTGTTTATCTTTTGGTGGTTTTCAGTACTATAAGCATCAGCGAATACATAATATTTTTGATGAAATATATTATGAGAAGAGTGATTACCAGAATATTGAATTTTTATGGCGTAAAAGTGTGTTTAATAATTTAAATGATATCCATATTACGGATAATGATTCAAAGGATGTTTATAAACATAGTGTTGAATACACAGCATCATCCTTGCCTAGAAACATTGGGAAATTAGGTTATCAATTTTATTTTTCGAATTATAGAGCACCTGAAGTTTTTATTTTTATGAGAATAAAACTCCCTGAGACAAAAAATACAATAAATGTAAGTTATACATATAGTGTAACAAATAAAAAAATAGAACGCTATATGTGGTATCAGGATGAGAATAGCGTGAGATATTATCAACAGTCTCAAGTGGAAGCCTTTCTGGCAGAGCATGGAAAGACTATTGAAGGCATTCGCAAGGAAGAAGATGATGTCCTCCGCAATAAAGTCCTGAAAGATTGGACCTCCATCTACTCTAGTCGCTTCAGCCCAAAGAATTGGGGGGATGTGACCGTCAAGGATATTTGGAGAGATGATTTATCTAAAAACTAGAAAATAAGTTATTTCTTTCATAACAGAAAAAGCGAGCTTTGTCATGAAGCCCGCTTATTTGTATGTATAAAAAATTGGGTGAACTCTAATTATTTACAAGCCAAAAACCATGTAAATCATGGCTTTTACTGTTAACGCTAGTTGCCTGCTACAGACGTTTTCTCTATAACGTCTCCTGCAGAGCTTGGGCTAGAACTCGGTAACCAGCCACACTTAAATGGAGGCCATCTGTCGTATAGGCTTCTGCCAACTGCCCCTTTTCATCCAATAAAGACGAATACACATCAATATAGCTGACCTGGTGGTAGGCCTGGGCCAATTCGCGATAGGCCTGGTTGAGGGCCTGAATTTTTTCATTGGTCCGCACATAGACCTTTTGTTTGTAGCGCTCATCTCGACTCACCGGTAGAACCGAGATCAGGTTGATGTGGGTCAGCGGAAAGTCCCGCATAATTGCTTGTAAGACCGCTTCTACATTGTCTAAGGTTTCCTTTTGAGGAATTTCTTTTCCGATATCATTGGTCCCGATCAAGAGAAAGATCTGATCCACCGCCGTTCCAAAGACATGGGCGTCTAGATGCTCACGAAGGAGATCCGTCTTATAGCCTCGCACTCCTCGATTGACCATGTGTTTGGGACTTTGTAATAGTTCATGAATGGGGAAATACTCCACGATGGAGTCTCCGATAAAGATCAAACCAGGCTCCTTCAGAGGGGCTTGATTAAGTTCCCGATAGGTTGTTATGATTTTCTCCTGCTCCTTTAAGAGCCAGTCTTCTAACAGTTGTACCGCCATCTAATTCTTTCCTTTCACTTGTTCCCAGGGGGTCAATCCTAGATACTCTTCGATCACCTGGTAGACACCACCTTCCTGATGAGTCGGTGCTAGATGTTTGGCAACAGCCTTGACAGCTTCTTCTGCATTGGCCACAGCATAGGAGTGACCTGCCATTTCAAGCATTTCGATGTCGTTTCCGCTATCCCCAAAGGCCATGACCTGACTGGCATCAAGCTGCCACATCTCCATTAATTGAGCCAGACCCCAAGCCTTGTGAATGCCTGCTTGTAAGAGATCCATGCTGCCAAAACCGCTCGAAACCGCCATCAGCTGATCTCCAAAAGCCTGTTGGACTTCTTGGCGCACTTGATCGAGACGATCCAAGCCAACCACCAGACTCATTTTAAGCACCTGATCAAATAGATCTGCTGTCAATTCAGGGACAAACTTCATCCGCTTGTACAAGGCTTCAATCACTTCCGGCTGCATGAATTTCTCAACTTCTGTAAAGACTGTTCCTTCCTTGACAAAGCCACCATTGACAGCTGACACAACCAGCTGGTCTGAAATTTCCCTCCCCTTAAAATAAGCAAGAACCGCCTCTACTAGCTCTCGATCCCAGAATTTCCCAAGAATCATCTGGTCATCCTCAAAAATCCGTGCTCCATTGGCTACGACGAGAGTCACCCGCTTGACCAAAGGACCCAAGAGTTGGCGCATGCGATGGATTTCATTTCCCGTCGCAATGACAAAGCGAATCCCTTTTTGATCCAAGTGGTCCAACAGCCTTTCCAGGCGCGGAAGATCCACCTCACCTCGCTCATCTAATAAGGTCCCATCCATATCTGTAGCAATTAGTTTGATCATAACTCACTCACCTTTCACCTTCAAAATGAATCCAATCTTCACTCCTGTTTCTTATTTTATCACATTTAAAAGAACTCCTTTCTTTTCGGAGCACCTCCATTTTTCTAACAAGACTACATGGGCAAGCAAAAAAGCTAACCTATCTTTACCGGTTAGCTTCTATTTTTTTAGCCAACAAAGGCCCAAATAATGGCAATTAGCACTGCTGGAAGGAGATTGGCGACCTTGATTCGTTTGCCCCAGATGAGGTTGATCCCTACACAGAGAATGAGGCTGGAGCCAACTAGGGACAGATTCGAAAGGGCTTGTGAAGTCATGATCGGTGCGATCAAATGGGCCAACAGCGTGATCAAACCTTGAAGGATCACAAGTGGTACCACTGCAAAGATCGCGCCCTTTCCTTTTGAAACGGTCAAGACCAGAACGATAACCATATCGAGAATAGCCTTGGCCAACAAGGTCGAGGTGTCGCCTGTCAAGCCATCCTGGACAGCTCCGACCACCGCCATAGCCCCGATACAAATGGTCAAGGCCGTGGTCATAAAGGCATCGACAAAGCTGGTATCGCTTTGGTTGCCCGTCTTTTCCTTCAGCCAGCTTCCCAGGCGCTCAAAGCCCTCCTCAATCTTCAAGAGTTCCCCGATAACGGTCCCGATCACTAGACTCAGAATCAACATCATACTTCCGTGACTTTTCACATGACTTCCATGCACCACCAGCATCTTTTCCAAGGTCCCTGCAATGCCCAAGACAAAAACAGCAACTCCTGTCACTTTCAGAAGGGTCTCATGAAAATCTTCTGACAAACGTTGACCGATGAGCAATCCTAAAAGCCCATCAAATACGACCCCTAAGGCATTATAGAGGGTCCCTAAACCGATCATTTACAAACTCCTTCGTTCATTTCTCATTCTTTTTCAATTTCTTTCAAAGACCAATGCCCCGTCTCTTCATACTGGTCAATCAAGTCCTTGGCTGTTTGCGTAATCTCCTCTGGATAATGTAAGCTTTCTAGGGTATTGACCGCATTCTTAGTCACGGCTGACCCTGGCTTGATCTGGTAGTCAAAGACGATCTTGCCATCCACATAGCGACTATCAAAATGGTAATTATCATTGACCTCACCAGAGGCTGCGACCAGCTCAATATCATGACTGGAGATCATGTAGAGGCAGTTTTGGGCAGCCAACCAGCGGACAATTCCAAGGCCTGATCCGATCCGCTCGATGGTATTGGTCCCCTTAAAGAGCTCGTCAATAAAGAAGTAGTGAAAACCAGGTTTTTTCAGATGCTGAATCATACGTAAAATAGCTTTACTCTCAGTGATAAAGTAGCTATCTCCAACTTCAATATCATCGCTCACATCCATAGCCGTTAGGACATGACCATAAGGAAGGGATAATCTTTCTCCATAGGCAAAGCCTAATCCTTGAGCCAGAATGGCATTGATGGCGACAGTTTTCAGGTAGGTCGATTTCCCAGATGCATTGTCCCCACTGATGACCATATTTTTTTGAAAATGCACATCATTCGCAATCGGATTAGACAGCAAAGGATGATAGAGCGTCTCGCCCTCAATGCCACCTGTCTCCATAAAGACCGGCTCACAGACCACTTCTAGATCCCGCTTATGGCGCAAGAGACTAATGGCGACTTCCATCTCTCCAAGGAGATCCAGAAGCTTCTGGGCCTCTTTTTGATGAGCCTTCACCTGATTGTAAATATAAACCTGAGCGATCTGCGGGAGTAAAAAGAGGACGTTGAGGTAGAGGAGAATAATTTCCATTTCCGAAGTCCCCGTTGGACTCTGCAAGACACTGGCAAGGATCCGCGTTTTCTTAAAGGGTTTGACCGCTTGCTTCAATTCTTCTTGTTGTGGCAAGGCTAGATGGCTCAAGCGTTCTGCCGAAGCAAAGATGCGGACCAAATAGCTAACATTGTCCAGACGGATTTTATTGGACCAATTGCGCAAACTCGAAAAGACAATATTAAAGACCACACTGATCACCAAGAGGGTAATGGCACCGACTGGCTCAAAGGGGATGGCAAAGAGACAGACAATAGGAAGACAGGCCAAGGCTAGATAGAGGGGTAAACCTGCATAATGCTTGCCGGGATTTGCGACAATGCTCCGCGCCATGTTGTGGTTCTTCTTGCCCAGTTGGTTGAAAATGACCTGGACCTTGAGGCGCAAATCAGGATGCTCTTCAAAGAAGGCTTCTAAGTCATGAAGCTGGTCCTGAGGCTGGAATTCCAGCAGGCGCATTTTTTGATAGAGAGCCTCTGCTCCAAGGCTCGATTGGGTATAGTTGAGCTGATCAAAGACCGCATCCAAAGCCAAATCATGCCAGGTCTGATCATCCACTTGGCTATCGATCGTCCTTCCCTTAGCTGGATAAGCCAGACTATCTATCAAACTTTCTTCTGTGTCTTTCTTGCGAAAGAAAGGCGCCCCATCCCAAGCCTTCTTCAGCTTTTGCTTGAGGCGGATGGCTGTAAGAAATTTGGTTGCCCAAATCACCACGATCAATCCTAGGATCCCAAGCGGGATCCAGTTCACATTTCCTTCCATGCTCTATTCCTTTCCACTCTGAGGCCAGTCCAAGTGAACATGTTCCTTCATTTCTCGGTAGGCCGTGTCCACTCTCTCCTTGGTCTCTTCATCCAGCTTGTCGCGGTATTTGCCACCCTGGATAAAATCTTCCAAAATATAGGTCTGGTACTTGTACAACTCATAACCTTCAGGAGAATAGGTGCCCTTCGGAGTCCGACTGACCCAGGTTGGATGAGCAGTAGCTGTCTTGATCTTTGTCTTGCGGCCGACCTTTTCGATGGTCACATCCATCAAGACTCCTCGCTCTGTCCATTGGGCAGTCTCCACATCTCCCATAGTTTCCAGACGCTGATTGGACAGGAAATTCCCCATCGAGTAGATAATGAGCTTGTTTTGACCATCTTTATTGACCACTTCAGCAGGCTCCACAACATGGGGATGCCCACCAAAGACGATATCAGCTCCCCAAGAAACCATCTTATGATAGAGCTCTTTTTGCTCTTCTGTCGGCTCCAGCTGGTACTCGATTCCCATCTGGGGCATGACAATGGTGATATCGGCCTCTTGCTCCGCCTTTTGGATCTCCGCCTTCATCCGTTCTTCATCCAGATCAGACAAGACATCTGCTTGCTCTTCTGGAGTAAGGGTCGTTTCCATTCCATTAAACCCATAAGCGTAGGCTAGAATAGCAATCTTGATGCCATTCACTTCCTTGATCACCAAGGGGGCCTGGCCTCTCTTTTCATGCGTATAGACACCGATAGGTGTGATGCCGGCATCTTCAAAGGCCTTGGCTGTCGAATAGACCCCTTCTAGACCTGAATCCAGGATATGGTTGTGTCCCAAATCCATGACATCATAACCAGCATCCTTAATGGCTGGTACGACTTCGCTCGGTGCATTAAAAAGAGGATAACCTGACAAATAGTAATTCGGGTTAATGGTTCCCTCAAAATCGCCCAAGGCTAGATCCGCCTTTTGTAGCCAGGGTTTGACATACTCATAATTTTCATGAAAATCATAGGTCCCATCTTCTTTTTGTGCACTCATATAGACCAGATCATGATAGAGCTGGTCTCCATTGGCCATGATCCGCGCTGTATGAGGAATCTGATCAGCCGGTGTTTTTGCCTTGTACACAACCTCTGGCCGTTCGGTTGCGGTGATCGGAAAGCCTTGAAACTTTTGTACCCACAAGATGGCATTAGCCACGATAAAAACGACTGACAAGAGCACATAGACAAACTGTTCATTGGTCAGCTGAATCTTTGAAAAGAGACGATCAAAAGCCCAATCAAAGGCCGCCGATAGCTCTTTCCCCATCGTTTTGATGGTCCCTTTCACACTCTCCCACTTCTCTAACATTCCTACCTCTTCTTCGTACCTAGTTTCTCCAATGATCCGCCAACAAATTGAGCTGTCATTGAAATACTTTCTCTTCATTGTATCACAATTTTTAAGAAGAGAAAAAAGAGAGCAGGACAGAAGCGCTATTGTTTAGAAACGCTTCATCGTCCTGCTCCTGCACAGTTGATGGATTCATGTAAATGATCGATCATCACTTCTTATCGTTTGATTTGGACAAGCTGATTGCAACCATGACAAGACTTAGGAAAAAGGCCGAAAGTAACCCTTTTGTCGTCCGATTCATAAAAGGTTGATGGAATACAAAATGATTATAGGCAGTAAATCCTAATCCAATCAGAGTTACCATAGCTGAAAGCGTAAAAATCATTCGCCACAAATTTCTATTTTTCATCATAAACTCCGTTTTTCGATCTACTAGAAAGACCCTCTTATTTCAAAGCCTTTAACAAATATCCATAGCCTTCTTGCTCCATTTCCTCTTTTGGAATAAAGCGCAGAGAGGCCGAATTGATACAATAGCGAAGGCCACCTTGGTCTTTTGGTCCATCGGTGAAGACATGGCCGATGTGGGCATTGCCTGAGCGGGAACGAACTTCGATCCGCTCCATCCCGTGGCTATGGTCCTGGTAATAGTGGACGACATCTTTGGCAATGGGACGGGAGAAACTTGGCCATCCACAGCCAGACGCAAACTTATCCTTGGCAAAGAAGAGTGGCTCCCCCGTCGTAATATCCACATAGATGCCCTCTTCGAAGGTCTGATCATAGGCATTGTGGAAAGGACGTTCCGTCGCACTTTCTTGGGTGACTTGGTACTGTTCTGCTGTCAGTTTCGCCTTTAAGGTTTCTTGATCTGGCTTCTGATAGGCTGCTGGATCAATCAAGGGCTGCTCAGCATCCGTCACATCGATATGGCAATAGCCTCCAGGATTCTTCTTGAGGTAGTCTTGGTGGTAGTCCTCAGCCAAGATATAGTGGCGCAAGGGTTCCAACTCAACCGCTATTTTGCGGCCCAGTTGCTTCTCCACTTCCGCAAACAGGTGGGCAATCACTTCACGATCTGCCTTGTCTGTATAATAGACACCGGTTCGATATTGGCGGCCTCGATCATTTCCCTGTTTGTTAATGGACAAGGGATCAATCACCCGGAAATAGTAGAGCAGAATCGCTCGTAGGGTGATTTTATCTGGATCGTAGATGACCTGAACAGTCTCTGAATGATCCGTTTCCTTGATCAGTTGGTAGTTGGTCGTTTCTACCTGGCCATTGGCATAGCCCACCGTCGTCTCTTCTACACCGGGGATCCGTGAAAAATATTCCTCTAAGCCCCAAAAACAGCCACCTGCTAGATAAATCTCTGCCATCTTTTTTCCTCGCTTCCTGCATTCCCCACAAGGAACGCTTCTTATCTATTAGCTCCATCATAATCCAAGAGCCTCAGATTTTCAAGGATTCTGCATCAAAAATCCCTTCTACTATATGTAAAAGGGATTCAATCCTTCTTATTTTTCAAATAAGAAAAAGAGCGAGTAATAGAAGTTCCAAAACGATAGGGTTAACTGATGTAGAAAATCATGAAGGACTACCATGACCAACACCTCCTCTGAATATCTGTGGACAAACTCAAGGCACATCAACTACAAAACCACCGTCGGTCCATAAACCTGTAACTGAGGCTTCACAACCTCGTAATGCCAGTGATCATAAGCTCGCCAAGCTTGAAAGGCCTCTTCGTTCAAAGCTAGCCCACCTAGACCAATCAATAGACTGGCGGTCTGATAAAACTTTTCTAACTCAATCAACAGGCGATTGTCTACCCGCCTAGCCTTCAATAAACCTTTCAACATCTGATCTAGATTTTCTCGAAATCGAAGGGCATCTAAACTGGGGGTGAATCCCTTAGAAAAGGCTGTTTGAAGAAGGGTGATCGTCGTTCTTGCCTCTTGAATCACATCCCTTTCTTCCATATAAATCGCCTTCCTTTTCACCTCCATTGTACACCTTTTTCTCTCTATAAAAATGGAAAATTCCTAAAACTAGGAACAGAATGAGGTTGGGTCAAAAGTCCTAGCCTCTCAATTATTTTTGGATTGTCGAGCAAGACGCAGTGGTTGAGTGGGCTCTACTACGCTGATTTCATCAGCTTTTACAGACCTACTCAACTGTGCGGAGGTGGGACGACGAAATTGAATTCTAACGAATTACCGATTTCTGTCCCACTCTCATAAAAAACTTCCCCAAGTTTCCACTTGAGGAAGTTCTTTTCGAAAGATTAGTCAATGTAATGCAATTTCCCACGGAAGTCTTCTAGGCTTTGGTAGCCTTTTTCTTCCATGATGGCTTTGAGCTCCGCAGTGATGCGTTCAAAAGCTCCTACTCCTTCTTTATGAAGCGTGGTTCCGATTTGCACCATACTAGCCCCACATAGAATATGTTCAAAGACATCACGACCAGTCAAGACACCCCCAGTCCCTATAATTTGAATTTCTGGATTCAGACGTTGATAAAAGGCATGGACATTAGCAAGGGCAGTTGGTTTGACATACTCTCCACCAATCCCACCAAAGCCGTTCTTCGGACGAATCACAACGGATTCATCCTCGATATAGAGACCATTTCCGATCGAGTTGACACAATTGACAAACTTAAGCGGGTATTTGTTAAAGATTGTTGCTGCTTGATCGAAGTGAACAATATCAAAGTAAGGTGGCAATTTAATACCAAGCGGTTTTGTGAAATAGGCAAAGACCTCGGATAAGATCCGATCGGTCGTATCAAAGTCATAGGCAATCTGAGGTTTTCCAGGGACATTAGGGCAAGAAAGGTTCAATTCTGTCAAGCCTTTAAAGTCGCTGTCTTGCACCTTTTTCAAGATGGTATGGGTCTCTTCAGGAGACATGCCGACAAGAGATAAGAAGAAGGTCCGGTCAGGATCTGTTTCTTGCAACTCTAATAGGTAATCTAAATAATAATCCAAGCCTTGGTTGGGAAGGCCCATCGAATTGATCGAACCAAGTGGCACATCATGATAGCGTGGTTCGGGATTTCCTGCACGGAATTCTAAGGTCGCTGTCTTGGTCACAAAAGTCCCAGCAACCGAATTCTTCACTTCTTCCAACTCTTCCTTGGTCATACAGGCCACTCCTGCCGCATTCATCAGGCAGTTGTCAAATTCAAAACCAGCAATTTGCGTTTTTGTCGATACCATCTTGTACTCCTTTTTGAAACACCCATCAACAGAATCGTTCGGGATGCTCTCTATTTTCTTCTTTCATTATACCATCACTTGGAAGCTTCCGGACAAACAAAGCTAAAAATTCTTCCAAACATTCGACTTTTCTAGTCGCAATAAAATTTTCAGAAAATTCAACTTTTTTCTTTACAAGCCAAAAAAAGTCTGCTATAATGATCCATGTAATAAAACGTGACATTGTTTGTCAACTGTCTCAAAACCACTCCCCTAGCGGGTTTGCTGGTTTTCGTTTCATTCACAAAGGAGAATTAACATGACAACTGCTAAAGAATATATCCAAAGCACCTTCGAAACTGTAAAAGCTCGTAACGGCCATGAAGCTGAATTCCTTCAAGCTGTTGAAGAGTTCCTCAGCACTTTGGAACCTGTATTCGAAAAACACCCTGAATACATCGAAGAAAACATTTTAGCTCGTATTACAGAACCTGAACGCGTGATTTCCTTCCGTGTTCCTTGGGTTGACTGTAAAGGAAACATCCAAGTAAACCGTGGATACCGTGTTCAATTCAACTCTGCTGTAGGTCCATACAAAGGTGGTCTTCGTTTCCATCCAACTGTTAACCAAGGGATCTTGAAATTCCTCGGATTCGAACAAATCTTCAAAAACGTCTTGACTGGTCTTCCTATCGGCGGTGGTAAAGGTGGATCTGACTTCGATCCTAAAGGAAAAACTGACGCTGAAGTGATGCGTTTCTGCCAAAGCTTCATGACTGAATTGCAAAAGCACATCGGTCCTTCTCTTGATGTCCCAGCTGGTGATATCGGGGTTGGTGGACGTGAAATCGGATACCTTTACGGTCAATACAAACGCCTTCGCCAATTCGATGCTGGTGTCTTGACTGGTAAACCTCTTGGTTTTGGTGGTAGCTTGATCCGTCCAGAAGCAACTGGCTATGGTTTGGTTTACTACACTGAAGAAATGCTCAAAGCCAACGGCGACAGCTTTGCTGGTAAGAAAGTCGTGATCTCAGGTTCTGGTAACGTTGCCCAATACGCTCTTCAAAAAGCTACTGAACTTGGTGCAACTGTCATCTCTGTATCTGATTCAAACGGTTACGTGATCGACGAGAACGGTATTGACTTCGACCTTCTTACAGATGTTAAAGAAAAACGTCGTGCTCGTTTGACTGAATACGCTGCTGAAAAACCAACTGCTACATACTACGAAGGTTCTGTATGGACTTACGCTGGTAACTATGACATCGCTCTTCCATGTGCAACTCAAAATGAAATCGATGGCGATGCTGCTAAACGTTTGGTTGCTCAAGGTGTGAAAGTTGTCTCTGAAGGAGCAAACATGCCAAGTAACATCGATGCCATCAACGTATACAAAGAAAATGGTATTCTTTACGGACCTGCTAAAGCAGCCAATGCTGGTGGGGTTGCTGTATCTGCTCTTGAAATGAGCCAAAACAGCCAACGTCTTTCATGGACACGCGAAGAAGTGGACGGACGTTTGAAAGACATCATGACCAACATCTTCAACACTGCTAAAACAACTGCAGAAACTTACGGTCTTGGTAAAGATTACCTTGCAGGTGCCAACATCGCTGCCTTTGAAAATGTCGCAAATGCGATGATTGCACAAGGTCTTGTATAATCAATCGATATTTTTCTTTGAGACCTTCGGGTCAAAGCCTCTCAACTCCTGAAACCAGTATGTTTCAGGAGTTTTTTTGTAGCTACAGACCTCTGTCAAGACACCCCGTCCCAAGTGAGGAAAGCCATTTTTTAGATAAGGGACTCGACTGTTTCTAGTGGGGAGATTTGAACCCTCTCTTTTTCTGTATCTTTTTCTAAAAAAATTTTATTTTTTTTACTTTACCCCCTTGCATTTTTAATAAATTAGTATTAAACTATAGCAAAAGGAGGTGTGCTTATGTTTCTTTTAGCTCAAGAAAAATCAGATACGATCGAATTCCTTAAGTCTGAATTGGTCCAATTACTCTCCAATATGCGACAAGAAATCGCAGCTAGCCGTCAATCACAGACAGGTGCAGCTTGCCATCATATTGAATATTGCATGGACAAGATCCAAAGGGCAAAAAGTTCCGTAACCATTGCCCTCCCCATCGAATCCTTAAATCTTGAAATCACGACTATGTTGCGCCAGCAACTCATCGTCTTGCCACCAGAGGCTCGAAAAAATTGGGACCAGATTAAAAAGCTGGATTTCAAATACTGCCACTTAAAATAGACCAAAAAAGAGAGTGAGACAGAAATCGGTAATTCGTTAGAATTCGATTTCGTCGTCCCACCTCCGCACAGTTGAGTAGGGCTGTAAAAGCTGATGAAATCAGCGTAGTAGAGCCCACTCAACCACTGCGTCTTGCTCGACAATCCAAAAATAATTGAGAGGCTAGGACTTTTGCCCCAGCCTCTTTTTTGTGTTAAAAAATGTAAAAAATTGGTTCATAAATTAATTTATTCGATAGAATGATTCAATCGTCTACTTAAACTTTCCGCTGTGAGAAAAGTGCCTGAAACAATATCGTTTCAGGCACTCGGGAGTTTTGAGAGTAAAACAGTTCGGGGAACTGTTTTAGCCTGAGCCCAAAAATTGAAAAGCGAAGGGGTTCAAAACGAATTGAACACGGGCTGCGGATTGTGTCAAAAAGATAAGTCCTCCTAGAATCGAAAGATTCTGCGTCAAACTTCCTATTTTGACTTTATCCGCAGACGCCCTTTGTATCTTGGTTTAGTCATGGAACTTCTTCGAAGTTCGCTGACGTCCGTTCTCACCTAAGGAAAGTTTCTAAGAGGATCTTGTCTACATTCTAATTTCTGAGCTTTTCTTATTACATGATCCCGTTCTTTCCTGTCGGTAGGCTAATCCCTGCTTCCATCAAGGCATCATGGTAGAGTTTATAGTAGGTATGATAGACAGTCGTCTGGGTTCCATTTTGCGCAGTCATCGCGATGCGGAAGGAATAACGACCATTTTTTTCAATCTGTGGGCCTAAAATCGTAGGACCTGTCAACACTTCTGGGTGTTTGTCTTGTTCAGACTGATTGACCTGAGCAATCACCTGATAGATCTTGTCGAGATCGGTATTTGCATCTAGCGGAATATCGATTAGCACGCGCATATCGCCACGTGAGAGATTGCTGACGACGGTGATGTTGCGATTCGGAACAAAGTGGAGAGTCCCATCAAAGTCCCGCACCTGGGTCGTCCGAATCCCGACACTGCTGACGATGCCGGCAATATTAATAGACCCATTCGTGAGACGAACATTGTCTCCTACATCCAGCTGGCGTTCTAAAAGGATAAAGAAACCATTGACCAAATCAGAAAGAAAGCCCTGGGCTCCCATCCCAATCGCCACCCCAGCAATCCCAGCACCAGCCAAGAGACTAGAGACTGGAAGGCCCAGAATCGACAAAATCCAGTAGATCAAGATGAAATACAAACAATAGTTTAAGAGGCTCTCAACCAAACGGAGAATCGTATTTTTACGGGCTTCATCCTGCACCGTATACTTAAAGGATGGTGTTAATATCCGCTTAACCAGGCTATGGATGACCTTTTTAGCGATAAAAAATAAGAGAAAGACAAAAATCAGAGAGATACATTTTGATATCAGATCATCAAAAATCTTCGTCCAGTCTATTTTACTGAAATAACGTTGGAAAGCTTGACTCATTTATTCGGGCCTTTCTACCAAAGAATAGTATAATTATATCAAATATTCGGAAATAAGGCTATTTTTTGAAAATTTCATTGCTTTTCCCCCCTCACTATCGTATAATATTCCTTAATTATTTTTTAAGGAGGTCCTACATGATTCATCGATTGATTACAACTTGGAATAAAACCAACCTTATGAAAAGGATCGCAATCGGGATTGTACTTGGAGTCATCCTAGCACTTCTCTTTCCGAAAGCAATTGGCATTGGACTCCTAGGAGAGTTCTTTGTTGGGGGGCTCCGTGCGATCGCACCCCTTCTGGTCTTTGCGCTCGTCGCAAATGCCCTCTCCCAACACCAAAAAGGGACAGAGACCAATATGAAAAAGGTCATCGTCCTCTATCTCCTAGGAACCTTTGCAGCTGCCTTCGTCGCTGTTTTGGTCAATTACATCTTCCCGATCACCATTACCCTGACTGGAAAGGCCGCTGAAGGATCCTCTCCAAACGGGATTGGCGAAGTGATTAGTAACCTCTTGCTCAAGATCGTCGACAACCCAGTCAACGCCTTGCAGCAAGCCAACTACATTGGAATCCTTTCTTGGGCAACCGTCTTTGGGATTGCCATGAGAGAGGCGAGTGAACATAGTAAAGATCTCCTGCAAACCCTAGCAGACATCACTTCAAAAATCGTTGAGTGGATTATCAACCTAGCTCCATTTGGGATCTTAGGCTTGGTCTTCACGACCATCGCTGGCCAAGGACTCAGTGCCCTTAGTAACTACGGGATTCTCTTACTTGTTTTGGTTGGTACCATGGCTTTTGTAGCCCTGGTCATCAATCCATTGATCGTCTTTTTCATGATCCGCAAGAACCCTTATCCCCTAGTTTTTAAATGCCTCCGTGTCAGTGGGGTAACAGCCTTCTTCACTCGAAGTTCTGCAGCCAATATCCCTGTCAATATGCGTCTCTGTGAAGAGTTGGGGCTGAATCCGGACACCTATTCTGTCTCCATTCCACTTGGTTCAACTGTAAACATGGCAGGCGCAGCCGTGACGATCAATATTTTGACACTAGCTGCTGCCAATACCTTGCACATTCAGGTTGACTTTGGAACGGCGCTCATCCTGAGTGTGGTAGCGGCTATCTCTGCTTGTGGAGCATCTGGAGTTGCTGGAGGATCTCTCCTTCTCATCCCTGTTGCTTGTAGCCTCTTTGGTATCACCAATGATTTGGCCATGCAAGTCGTCAGCGTCGGCTTTATCATCGGGGTCATCCAAGACTCTTGCGAAACAGCCCTCAACTCTTCGACAGATGTGCTCTTCACTGCCATCGCCGAAATGAGCAGCTGGCCAAAAGAAAAACGCTATTAAATGAGCCTATCTCAAATAGACAAGAAAACCCAGACCTCGCGATCTGGGTTTTCTTATTTCTTAAAGTATTGTTTGCTTTCTTTGATGATGACAGGGGAGAGAGCTAAAAGAGCAATCAGGTTAGGCAAAGCCATCAGCCCATTCACAATATCCGCGATCACCCAGACCAAATCCAGCTTAAGGAAGCCTCCCAGTCCAACCATAAAGACAAAGAAGGTCCGATAGAGGTTGATATGTTTGACACCAAAAAGGAATTCGAAACACCGCTCTCCTTAATAAGACCATCCAAGAATAGTCGTGGTCGCAAAAAGCACCAAGCATAGCGTTAGAATGATGCCTCCGACTGGGCCAAAGACGCCTGTAAACGTATCCTGAGTCAAGGTACTCGTGCTGCCCTTAGCCATCCACTCACCTGAAACCAATAACGAAAGTCCTGTCAAACTACAGATGATAATGGTATCAATAAAGGTTCCTGTCATGGAGATCAAGCCCTGCTCGACTGGCTCATTGGTCTTCGCCGCTGCTGCTGCAATTGGTGCAGATCCGAGACCAGATTCATTGGAGAAAACTCCACGCGCCACCCCTTTTTGGATAGCCATTTTGACCGTTGCTCCTGCGAAACCTCCCATGGCTGCAGTCCCTGTAAAAGCACCCGAAAAGACCGATTTCAAGGCTGGAAGCAATTGGTCCAGATGCAAGGCAATGATCGTGACAGTCGCAAAGATATAGGCAGCAGCCATAAAAGGAACTACTTTTTCAGAGACTTTGGAAATCCAGTGAATCCCTCCAAAGATGATGGTTGAAACCACTAGCGCAATTACTACACTAGCCACTTCTGGAGCCGTTCCAAAACTGGCTTGAAGGGATCCCGTAATGGAATTAACCTGGGTCATGGTTCCGATCCCAAAGAGGGCTACCAACATTCCTGCAACCGCAAAGAAAATAGCCAGTGGTCGCCACTTCTCTCCCATCCCGTGAAGAATGTAGTACATCGGACCACCTGAGATATGACCGTTGTCATCCTTGGTCCGATAACGAATGGCTAAGAGCCCTTCTGCATACTTGGTCGCCATTCCAAAGAAGGCTGCCATCCACATCCAAAAGAGGGCACCTGGGCCACCTGTCTGAATCGCTGTAGCCACCCCCACAATATTCCCTGTTCCTACAGTAGCTGCTAGAGCTGTCGCAAGGGCTCCGAAGCTTGAGATATCCCCGTGTCCCTCATCTTCTGTAAAGATCAGGCGAAAAGCTTTTGGAAGGTAGCGTATCTGAAGCAAACCCAAGCGAAGGGTCAGGTAGATCCCTGTTCCTACCAAGAGCACCAACAGCGGGGCGCCCCACACTAGATTATCGAGCTGCTGAAAAAACTGCAATACATGATCCATTTTCTGTCTCCTTTTTCATCGACCGCTCGACAGAAAAGAGAAAAAGAAAGAGCACATGTCAAACATGTACTCTGGTCCTGCTTAAAATAGGGGCTTTCCCTATCTTTCGCTCTGTCCTTTTACCTGAGAGTTTGAGTAGATGCATGCTCTACCTTGCCCCTTCGGTGCCATTTCTGGTCTCTCCAGAGTTCCGTCCATTCACAGTCACTCGCGCTCCTGCAAACTTCATTCGGTCGTATGTAATTTTCTCTATTTTAATTGATTTTCAAAAGTTTGTCAATTGTTTCTGAAAACATCTTGTAAACTACCTGAAAATACACGGTTTTTAATCACTTAAGGAGAAGTGATTGGTCATGAGGTTGCTAGCATCGAGCAAAATCTTGTCCAAAAGTTGATCTGTCGCTTCCTGGATTTGATCACTCATGGCTTGGTTTTCCGCCTCAAAATCAACAGTGTCACCTGCTGCAAGTGCACGATCGACCTTATTGATGCGCGCATGTCCCCAAGCCATTGTCGTTTCTTGGTAATCATCCAAATCACCAACATGGTGAGCATAGTGAGGATCTGCTAGTCCTGCAATAATCCGGTTGGCCCAGTAGAAGGAATCCGTTGTTACCTTAGCCGTCGTATTGGCAAAGTAGTCTGGCGTTGTATCCACTTGGGTAAAGAAAGGAACAGCTGTATTATAAGGCATGGAGCCATAAGAAATCCATTGGATGCCTGTCGTTTCTTGTGGTTTATTGGGACGCAATTGCAGAATCGCTGTTTGGCTGGTCCGGTTAATCCCGATCGTCCGGAAGGTCCGCTGACTCACGTGATCTCCTTCAGGGCCATAAGGATCGTAGATGGTGTCTTGGTAGTGGTTGCTCAAGACATATTTGACATCTTCAATCGTTACCTTGCGATAAGGTTTTTGACACCAAGGAATCTCAAAGCTCCGTGGATCCTGCTCGATTTCAGGATTGAGGAAACGCTGGATGGCCCAAGCCCGCGGTGTATTGTAGTGACGGTCCTTGTCTTTTTGGCTACCAAAGGCATAGCGTGGATTAAAACCTTTCCCTTCTTGATCTAAAATCAAATGGTGCTCTGTGACAAAATGTTCAAGATCCGGGTCACAAAGAAACTCATCAGGATTGCCAAATTCAAAATAATCACTTCCCAGTTGGTTCGGGTTGGTCACATAGGCATCATCAGGGACACGGCGCGCCATCCAGTGGTGACCTCCGACGGTCTCCAACCACCAGATTTCATTCACATCTGAAATCGCAATCCCGTTAGACTCATAAGTTCCATACTCTTCTAAAATCTTCCCGAGACGCAAAACCCCTTCGCGGGCAGTCTTGACATAAGGCAAGACCAAGGTCAGCATGTCTTCCTCACCGATGCCACTCTCTACAAGAGGATCTGCCCCTAGCACACGGCTATTGGTCGTAATGGTCTCTGTCTCACTCATGGCTACATTATAGACATTGATCCCAGCTTCTCCCCAGATCCCGTCTTTAGGAATCGCATCTGGAACCGCTGTATAGCGAACTGGATTATCTGGCAAGTCAATTTCAAAAGTTGATAAAACCGACTTGTAATGACGTGGTTGATCTTCTGGTTTGACCACGATCAATTTCTTGGGCGTAAAAACACCATTTTGAGAATCCTCTGTTCGTGCTACAATGGTCGAACCATCATAGCTAGCATTTTTTCCGACTAGAATCGTTGTACACGAATCTGCACTTTCACGTTTACGCATGCGTATCCTCCCAAATCATTCATTGCCTCTATTATAGCACTTTTAAAAGGGAGGACCTACTGAAAATCAGATTTAAAAGTGAATCCTTTTCAACAACTTTCAAATATTTTCATTATGTAAGATTTTAAAAAAACTAGCTGTTTATCAGCTAGATTTAGATTGAAGAAAAAGTTATCTTAGAAACTTTCCTTAGGTGAGTACGGACGTCAGCGAACTCCGAAGAAGTTCCATGACTAAATTAAGATACAGAGGGCATCTGCGGATAAAGTCAAAATAGGAAGTTTGACGCAGAATCTTTCGATTCTAGGAGAACTTATCTTTTTGACACAATCCGCAGCCCTTGTTCAATTTGTATTGAGCCCCTTCGCTCTTTAATTTCTGTGCTCAGGCTAAAACAGTTTCCCAAACTGTTTTACTCTCAATAATTCCGAGTGCCTGAAACTGTATTGTTTCAGGCACTTTTCTCACGGCGGAAAGTTTCGGTATTTTCTTAATTCATTCTAAGAATTGGAACATATTTATATTTCTATGCAGAATTACTTAACTTATTTTTCTTTTAAAAAATTTAGTCTACATTCTAAACCCTAGCTAATGAAAAGCTAGGGCTTGACTTATCCTTTAAACGTAACAATGGTTGCGCCACTTCCACCTGCATTTTGGGGGGCGTATTCAAAACTTTTGACATGTTTGTTGCGGCGGAGGTACTTGGTCACCCCTTCACGGATAACTCCCGTCCCGATCCCGTGGATGATATCGACTTGGGCCATGTTGTTGAGCAGGGCCTGATCGATAAAGCCATCGAGCTCTTGCATAGCCTCTTCATAGCGTTTTCCACGGAGGTCCAGACGCGCTCTTGGCCCACTCGTGTTCGAACGTTTGACGACATTCACCTGGCGTTTCTTAGGTTGAGCCGCTTCTTTTTCAGCCTTGATGAGGTTGAATTCTTTTTCTTCCAAGGTCATCTTGATCAAGCCGACTTGCGCCTCCCAGCGGCCATCTTTGAGTTGCTTGACCAGGGTTCCGCGTTGGCCATAGCTGATAACCAAGATTTCATCACCTACCTTAGGAGCACGCGCCTTTTTAGCTTTTTTCAAGACCTTGTTTTTAGAAAGGTCAACGGTTTCAGGCGCTAGTTTTTTCAACTGAGCCTTGGCCTCAATGATCTCATGTGGTTTTAACTGGGATTTAGCGTGAAGCCCTTGAAGGATACGGTCACTCTCTGAGAGGGCCATGTCCACAATTTCCTTGGCCTCTTCTCTTGCCTTATTGAGCTCTGTTTCTCTCTCTCTGGTCAATTCGTTATAGAGCTTTCGAAGAGCGCGATTGAATTTGAGATTTTCTTGCTCGACCTCTTGAATGGTATCCAAGCGCTTGCGACTTTCTAAGGTCTGCGCCTCCAATTTTTCAATAATTTGATTGACATCATTATCCGTATTGGTCATCTTCATGGCATCCTGGATAATGGTCTCAGACAAGCCCAAACGGCGGGCAATTTCAAAGGCATTGGAGCGGCCAGGAACTCCTTGCATGAAGCGATAGGTCGGACGCAGACTCGCTGTATCAAATTCCATGCTGGCATTTTGCACTCCTGCAGTCTCAATCCCGTAGGCCTTGAGCTCTGGATAGTGGGTTGTCGCCATGGTCTTAATCCCGCGTAAGCGCAGGTCTTCTAGAATGGCAATAGCAAGGCCAGCCCCCTCTTGAGGATCGGTTCCAGCCCCCAACTCATCCAGAAGGATCAAGGAGGCGGTATCCACTTGATGTAAGATAGATACGATATTGGTCATATGACTGGAGAAGGTCGACAAGCTCTGCTCGATCGATTGTTCATCTCCAATATCTGCAAAGACCTGTGAGAAGATCCCCACACGACTACCTGGATCCGCTAGGATGGGAAGACCAGACTGGGCCATAATTTGCGCTAGTCCCAGCGTTTTTAGCATGATGGTTTTCCCCCCTGTATTGGGACCGGTAATCACAATTTCTGTCAAGTCCTCGGTAAAATGCAGGTCATTCGCGACGGCATTTTCAATCAAGGGATGACGCACTTGCAAGAGCTGAATAGAGCGATTGCTACTAACCTCTGGTACCACTGCCTTACAATCGCGCATAAAGCGATACTTGGCCTTGATCAAGTCCAAGTGACCGATAATCCAAGCGTTATTTGCAATCTCTGCTGCATGAGGGCGGAGGGTGTCAGACAATTCCTCCAGAATCTGAATGATTTCATAGCGTTCATCGGCTCGATGGTTGGCGATTTCTTCATTAAGATTGACCACTGCTCGAGGCTCGATATAAACGGTATTCCCGCTGGCTGAGATATCGTGGACCACCCCTGCAATCCGGTTGCGATAGGTGTTTTTTACTGGTAGAACATTGCGGCCATTCCGGCTAGCAATCACAGCATCCGCTAACATATCGGCCTTGCTTTTTAACAGGTCTTGTAGAATCTCTCTGACCTGGTGTTCATTTTCCTGGATTCGGCGACGAATTTTGGCCAATTTTTCACTGGCAAAAGATTCGACAAAGCCTCCTTCGTTGATAGCTTGAAGCCCACCTTGTAGGCGTGGTAAATCCACCAAGTTGTCAAAGAGGCGATTGAGCCTTTCCAGACGGACATTTTCCAAGTTGTCGTAGAAATCCTTGAGCTCATGTGTCACCCGAAGGACAGCTTTTAACGCTAGTAATTCATCAATATTGAGGGATGCCTCCATCTCCAAACGCTTGGCCACTGAACGGACATCTTGAATGGTCGATACTGCAAAGCGAGGCTCTTCCAAGAGGATCTGCTCCATATCTTCTAGCTCCATAAAGGCCGTTTCGATGCTTTCTTTTTTATCAGTTGGAGTAAGGGCTGCTAGCTCCATCTCCCCTTGTTCTGTCTGTAGATAAGGTTCAAAGAGTTGCTTGACCTTGTCAAACTCCAGAATATCTAAGATTTTTTTGTTCATATTTCTCCTACAAAAAAAGTGAGCGTCCTTCTTTGAATCGGACTTGTCTCACTCCTTTCTTCATTTTTGCTCCTTAAGCTCCGATAATCGCAGTCACCCACAAGTTGTGGAACAGACTGGAACTAATCGGGGTATGAAGGATGATAAAGCGGATCAATCCACTTGCATTGAGTCTATTTTGGATGGAAGCCATGGGAACCGTTGAAAGGACAGTCAAGCCCATCTGGATGACCAAGAGAGTTATCACGACGGCGATCACACCCGCTCCAATTTGATACTTGCGATCCTCCAGTTTTTCTGGCTGGGGTACCAAGTGCATAAAGATCCCAATCACACGACCAATCAGGTAGACCATCGCAAAAATCAACACATAAGCTAAACCTGCATAAAAGATGTCATCTAATTGAAATAGGTAGCGGTTGGCATAAAAATAATTCACCGATTGCTGGGTGGGACTCGAAAAAGGAACCCATAGAGACAACACCTTGGCCAGTCCCTTATAGCTGCCACCTGCAATCAAGAGGGCCACTAAGGTCACTAGAAAGTAATAAGACTGGAGGATAATCCCTCTTGCATAGCCAATATAAAAGCTCCATGCCAAAATCAATAAGATTAAGAAAGTTAACATGTATCTCCTCTTATTTGGATGATTTATCCTTTAAGTCGTCTAAAGCCTTGCGACGAAAATCATCTAATTCTTTTTCTTTGTCGTCAAACTCAATCTCGCGATTCAGTTGCATGGACAAACTGTTTACTGCCAATAAGATTGCGATGGTTTCATCATCTGCCTCTGGCATTTGTTCCTTAATTGCTTGGTATTTTTCTTTCGCAACACGTTCGACTTCTTCCATAAACAAATTATCATGGTTGGTTGTTAAAGTGAGCGCTTTGTTTCCAAATGTAAATTTATATCTATTTAAGCTCGCCATAAAAATCACCTCACGGTATTATACCAAAAAAGGCTAGCTTTGTCAGTAGCAAAGCCCCTCTTCACAGGGATTTTCCAGTGGATTCTTTCTTTCTTTTTGCTCCCTCTATCCCTGAATTTGTGGTACAATAGTGGTTATGGAAAGTATGACACTCACTCCAACACAGGAGCAAATCCTTGATTTTGTCCATACCTATCGCCGTTCTCTCTCTCAAAGCAAGAACCCTCATATGGATTATTTCTTTCGACTAGAGGGAGCGACCGTTTCGATCTACAAGTCTGGAAAAGTCTTGCTTCAAGGCAATGACCTTACTCCTTACCTGGCCTTTTTCGGGCAAGATGCTGGGAACCCTAAAGGTTCTACTACTTCATCTGCAGGACAAGATTTAGCCATGATCGGAACCGACGAGGTTGGAAACGGCTCTTATTTTGGTGGACTCACCGTCGTTGCATCCTTTGTCACACCTGACCAGCACGACTGGCTCAAAAAGCTCGGTGTTGGGGATTCAAAGACCTTGGATGATCGAAAAATTCAGCAATTGGCTCCTCTCCTTGAGGAAAACATCCAGCACCAAGCACTCTTATTGTCTCCAAAGAAGTACAATGAAGTCATTGCTTCTGGCTACAATGCTGTTTCGGTCAAAGTCGCTCTGCACAATCAGGCTATCTATCTTCTATTGAATAAAGGAATCCAAGCAGAACGAATTGTGATCGATGCCTTTACGACGGCTAAAAACTACCAAAAATACGTGAAAGCTGAAAAAAATCAGGTCACCCAAGCCATTGATTTGGAAGAAAAAGCAGAAGGTAAGTATTTAGCTGTTGCAGTTAGTTCCATCATCGCCCGCAATCTCTTCCTTCAAAATCTGGAAGATCTGGGCAAGGAACTGGGCTTTAATCTCCCTAGTGGAGCAGGGGCGAAGTCAGACCAAGTCGCTGCTAAATTGCTTCAGACCTACGGGATGAAGGCTCTGGATTATTGTGCCAAACTCCATTTTAAAAACACAGAAAAAGCAAAGAAATTACTAGAAAGATAAGTTATGTCAAAAAGAAGTTCAAAACAGTCATCTAGCTCACCAGTGGTGAGATTCCTTAAAGAATGGGGCCTCTTCAGCATCATCGTTGGTCTCATCATCGCCTCTCGCATCTACCTCTGGGCTCCGGTCAAGGTGGACGGCCATTCGATGGATCCTACCCTGGCTGATAGCGAGTACCTCCTTGTGGTCAACCACCTCTCAATTGATCGTTTCGACATTGTCGTTGCCAATGAGAAAGATGACGACGGCAAAACCAAGGACATCGTCAAACGGGTCATCGGTCTTCCTGGTGATACCATCCAATACGACAACGATACCCTTTACATCAATGGGAAAAAGACCAATGAGCCCTATTTGAAAGACTACATCGCTCGTTTCAAAAAAGATAAATTGCAATCAACCTACACTGGAAAAGGCTTCGAAGAAAATGGAGAACTCTTCCGCCAATTGGCCAATACAGCCCAAGCTTTTACAGTAGACAAGGATGGCAATCCTAAATTTACCTTGAAATTGCTCGACGATGAATACCTCCTACTTGGAGATGACCGGATCGTTTCAAAAGATAGCCGTCAAGTCGGAGCTTTCAAGAAAGAACAAATCAAAGGACAAGCCGTCTTTAGACTATGGCCGATCTACCCTTTCAAAACTTATTAGTATAGATTAACAGACTGAGGCTGAGACAAGTATGTCCCAGCCTCGCTTTATAAAAAGGAAAGAAATGATGGAATATTATTTTTCTGGTACTATTGAGCGCATTATTTTTGAAAATCCTAGCAGTTTTTTTCGAATCCTCTTACTCGACATTAGCGATACCGATGCCGAAGACTTTGATGATTTTGAGATTATTGTGACAGGAACCATGGCAGATATCATGGAAGGCGAAGACTACACCTTCTGGGGGGAGCTGGTCCATCATCCTAAATACGGAGAACAGCTCAAAATCAGTCGCTATGAACGTGCCAAACCCTCTAGCAAGGGCTTGGTGAAATATTTTTCCAGCGATCACTTCAAAGGAATTGGTCTCAAAACAGCCCAAAAGATCGTGGACCTCTATGGGGACGATACCATTGACAAAATTTTGAAGGCCCCTGAAAAATTAGAAGAAATCACAGGCCTCTCCAAGAAAAACCGCCTGGCTTTTGTAGAAAAACTCCGTCAGAATTACGGAACGGAGCGCATTCTCGCCCAACTAGCCAACTATGGCATTCCCAATAAATTGGCCTTTCAGATCCAGGATTTCTACAAGGAAGAAACCCTCCAGATCGTGGAGCAACAACCCTACCGATTGGTGGAAGATATCCAAGGCATGGGCTTTAAAATCGCGGACCAACTAGCCGAAGAATTGGGGATTGCAAGTGACGCCCCTGAGCGTTTCCGCGCGGGTCTGATCCACAGCCTTTTTAGCTACTCTATCGAGACTGGAAATACCTACATCGAAGCCAAGGACCTCCTGCGCTATACCATTGACCTGTTAGAATCAGCTCGGCCAGTAGAATTAGATCCTTCCACTGTCGCCCAAGAATTAGGACGCCTCATCGAGGAAGACAAGGTCCAAAACGTGGACACCAAGATCTTTGACAACAGCCTCTTCTTTGCGGAGGAGGGAATTCGTAGTCATATCGGTCGATTGTTGGAAAAAGGAAAGCAAGCTTCATTTGACTCTGATAAAATCAACCAGGCGATTGAGGCGGTTGAAAAAGATTTGGGGATTCGCTACGATGCGATTCAAAAAGAGGCGATTCACCAAGCTATCCAAAACAAGGTCTTTATCCTCACAGGGGGTCCTGGGACAGGAAAGACAACTGTTATCAATGGGATGATCAGCGTCTATGCCCAACTCCACCAGCTGGATCTTCGGAAGAAACAAGACCTGCCGATCCTCTTGGCTGCCCCAACGGGACGGGCAGCTAGGCGCATGAATGAGCTGACAGGACTTCCGAGCGCCACCATCCACCGGCATTTGGGGATGACGGGGGATGATGACACCAGTCACTTGGATGACTATTTAGACGCTGATTTTATTATTGTGGACGAGTTTTCCATGGTTGATACCTGGCTGGCTAATCAATTACTCAGCAACATCGCAACGGATACGAAACTCTTGATTGTGGGAGATGCCGACCAATTACCTTCCGTCAGCCCTGGTCAGGTCTTGGCTGATCTCTTGCAGATCCCAAGCATCCCTCAGACCAAACTGGAACATATTTTCCGACAGAGTGAAGACTCGACCATTGTCTCACTAGCAGGAGACATTCGCCAGGGTAAGCTTCCTCAAGATTTCACCGAACGAAAAGCCGACCGCTCTTATTTCGAAGCCGGAAGCGAACACATCCCTAAGATGATCGAACAAATCACTTCTGCTGCCCTTCGCAGTCAGATCCCTGCTCGAGATATCCAAGTCTTGGCACCCATGTACAAGGGCCAGGCCGGCATTGACAATATCAATACGCTCATGCAAGACCTTCTCAATCCAGCTGTCAAAGATCAGGTGGTTTTTGACACGCCAGACTGCCAATACCGCGATGGAGACAAGGTCATCCATCTGGTCAATGATGCAGAAAGCAATGTCTTTAATGGGGATATCGGCTACATCACCGATCTTCTCCCAGGAAAATATACAGAATCCAAGCAAGATGAATTGACCATCCAATTTGATGGTAATGAAATCGTCTATCCGCGCAATGAATGGTACAAGATTCGCTTAGCCTATGCGATGAGTATTCACAAATCGCAAGGGAGCGAATTTCCGGTAGTGATTTTACCCATTACCAATCAAAGCCACCGGATGTTGCAGCGCAATTTGATCTATACCGCCATCACGCGCTCTAAGAGCAAACTGATTCTCTTAGGAGAATACAGCGCCTTTGATTACGCCACTAAAAATACAGGCACAGCGCGCAAGACCTACTTGGTGGAGCGCTTCAAGGACCTAGATGGAGGCGAGGCAACCAAAACCTCATCTTCAGCCGTTGCCAACGCTTCTGCTACAGTCGAATCCGTACCAAGTAAGGAAGGGACTGTTGAAAGGAAGGCTGAAGCTGATGAACCGACTGTCTATCGACTGACAGAAGACAATCTCCACACCATCTCTCCTATGATCGGACTGACTGAAGAAGAGATTGCAGCCTTTTTTGACATCAAACAACCTAATTGATACCTCAAAAATTAAAATAATATATTTTTTAAGGCTCATTCAAATACAGCTGAAACTTTCCGCCGTGAGAAAAGTGCTAGAAACACTATGGTTTCTAGCACTCGGGAGTTTTGAAACTTTAGGTTCAAAACTAAGTCATGGAACTTCCTGGATTGCTGAAATCATCCACTGGATAATTTCACCTAACGTCCGTACTCACCTAAGGAAAGTTTCTAAGATGACTTTGTCATCAATCTTAGACGACTAGTGAACAAACTAGTCGTTTTCTTTTTCTTCCACCAAAGGCAGCTCAGTATGATCGACAAAATTGGTCATGGTGACACCCAAGAGGCGGATTCCAGTATTTGTCGATTCAATTTCTTGAAAAATTTGGCGAGCGGAACGATTGATCCGCTCAGCCTCTCGTGTCGGCTCTGTCAGTGTGATTCGCTTGGTCAGGGTGGTAAAGTCTCCATAGCGCACTTTTAAGACCAAGGTTTTTCCTTGCTTGCCGTGTTTTTCCAGCGATTGGGCCACCTTACTGGACAGATTGGCAATTTCTTCTAAAATATCATCCTCAGCATAGAGGAGCTTGCGGTAGGTCCGCTCTTTTCCGATCGACTTGCGGATACGATGGCTCTTGACAGGGCTATTGTGAATCCCTCGCGCCTTACGAAAGAGATCATAGCCAAAGCGCCCAAATCGATCGATCAAGGTCATCTCCGGAATGGCTAAAAGATCCGCGCCAGTATAGACCCCCATCTCATGCAGGCGCTCCACTGTCTTCTTTCCTACCCCGTGAAATTTGGCAATGTCCATCTTGCTAAGGAAATCCTCGGCATCCTCCGGCAAGACCACCGTTAGGCCATGGGGTTTCTGATAGTCACTTGCCATCTTGGCCAAAAACTTATTATAAGAGACACCTGCTGAAGCTGTGAGATGCAGCTCTTCCCAGATCGCATGCTGAATCAAGCGAGCAATTTTGACAGCTGATTTGCTCTGGATTTTATTTTCCGTCACATCTAGATAGGCTTCATCAATACTCATGGGCTCGATCAGATCTGTATAGCGCTTGAAAATCTCACGAACCTGCTCGCCCACTTCTCGGTATTTCTCATAATTTCCAGAGATAAAGATCGCGTGGGGACAAAGGTCTAGCGCTTCTTTGGAACTCATAGCCGAATGAATGCCATATTTCCGTGCTTCATAGTTACAGGTCGAGACCACACCTCTCCCTCCTGATTGACGAGGGTCCTGGCCAATCACGACAGGCTTCCCCTTCAAACTAGGATTATCTCTTTCTTCGACGGCAGCAAAAAATGCATCCATATCAATATGAATAATCTTGCGACTTGTATCGTTCACTAATGGAAATATCAGCATTTTTCACCCTCCTTTTTCTATTATAAAAATAAAATTTTGGAATTGCAAAAATCGGCCCTTCCTAAAAACATGAAAATTGATGGAAATTCGTGTTCATTTTCAAAAATGTAGTACAGTATCACAGAAGAATTGAAACTGTATTATAAAAGAATCTGCTATTTTTCACGATTTGCCTTTGTGAAACCGATTTCTGTGTGGTATACTACTAGTGTAAATGCAACAGATAGAGTTGCTAGAAAGACAAATAGAGGAAAATACACATGGTTGTTAAAACAGTTGTTGAAGCACAAGATATTTTTGACAAAGCTTGGGAAGGCTTCAAAGGTGAAGATTGGAAAGAAAAAGCAAGCGTTTCTCGCTTCGTACAAGCTAACTACACTCCATATGATGGAGACGAAAGCTTCCTAGCAGGTCCAACAGAACGTTCTCTTCACATCAAGAAGATTGTTGAAGAAACAAAAGCACACTACGAAGAAACTCGTTTCCCATACGATACTCGTCCAACTTCTATCGCTGATATCGCAGCTGGTTACATCGACAAAGAAAACGAAGTGATCTTCGGTATTCAAAACGATGAGTTGTTCAAATTGAACTTCATGCCTCGTGGTGGTATCCGTATGGCGGAAACTACTTTGAAAGAAAATGGATATGAACCAGATCCAGCAGTTCATGAAATCTTCACAAAATACGTTACAACTGTAAACGATGGTATTTTCCGTGCTTACACTTCTAACATCCGTCGTGCTCGTCACGCTCACACTGTAACTGGTCTTCCAGATGCATACTCTCGTGGACGTATCATCGGGGTTTATGCTCGTTTGGCTCTTTACGGTGCTGACTACTTGATGGCTGAAAAAGCAAACGACTGGAACTCTATTACTGAAATCGATGAAGAATCAATCCGTCTTCGTGAAGAAGTAAACCTTCAATACCAAGCACTTCAAGAAGTTGTTAAATTGGGTGACCTTTATGGTGTAGACGTACGTCGTCCTGCCTTCGATACAAAAGAAGCAATCCAATGGACAAACATCGCCTTCATGGCTGTCTGCCGTGTGATCAACGGTGCTGCTACTTCTCTTGGACGTGTGCCAATCGTTTTGGATATCTACGCTGAACGTGACTTGGCTCGTGGTACTTACACTGAATCAGAAATCCAAGAATTCGTTGACGATTTCGTTATGAAATTGCGTACAGTTAAATTTGCTCGTACAAAAGCTTACGACCAATTGTACTCAGGTGACCCAACCTTCATCACAACTTCTATGGCTGGTATGGGTAACGACGGACGTCACCGTGTTACGAAGATGGACTACCGTTTCTTGAACACTTTGGACAACATCGGTAACTCGCCAGAACCAAACTTGACAGTTCTTTGGACTGACAAATTGCCATACAGCTTCCGTCGCTACTGTATGCACATGAGCCACAAACACTCTTCTATCCAATACGAAGGTGTAACAACAATGGCTAAAGACGGATACGGTGAAATGAGCTGTATCTCATGTTGTGTATCTCCACTTGACCCAGAAAACGAAGAACAACGCCACAACATCCAGTACTTCGGTGCTCGTGTAAACGTGCTTAAAGCTCTTCTTACTGGTTTGAACGGTGGTTATGACGACGTTCATAAAGACTACAAAGTATTTGACATCGATCCTATCCGTGACGAAGTTCTTGAATTCGAATCTGTTAAAGCAAACTTCGAAAAATCACTTGACTGGTTGACTGACACTTACGTAGATGCTTTGAACATCATCCACTACATGACTGATAAGTACAACTACGAAGCAGTTCAAATGGCCTTCTTGCCAACTCACCAACGCGCTAACATGGGATTCGGTATCTGTGGATTCGCCAACACTGTTGATACATTGTCAGCAATCAAATACGCTACTGTTAAACCAATCCGTGACGAAGATGGTTACATCTACGATTACGAAACAATCGGTGAATACCCACGTTGGGGTGAAGATGACCCACGTTCTAACGAATTGGCAGAATGGTTGATCGAAGCTTACACTACTCGTCTTCGCAGCCACAAACTTTACAAGAACGCAGAAGCTACAGTTTCACTTTTGACTATCACTTCTAACGTTGCTTACTCTAAACAAACTGGTAACTCACCAGTCCACAAAGGGGTATACCTCAACGAAGATGGTTCTGTGAACTTGTCTAAATTGGAATTCTTCTCACCAGGTGCTAACCCATCTAACAAAGCTAAAGGTGGATGGTTGCAAAACTTGAACTCACTTGCAAGCCTTGACTTTGGTTACGCAGCTGATGGTATCTCATTGACAACTCAAGTTTCACCTCGCGCTCTTGGTAAAACTCGTGACGAACAAGTTGATAACTTGGTAACCATCCTCGATGGATACTTCGAAAACGGTGGACAACACGTTAACTTGAACGTTATGGACTTGAACGATGTTTACGAAAAGATTATGTCTGGTGAAGATGTTATCGTTCGTATCTCTGGATACTGTGTAAACACTAAATACCTCACTCCAGAACAAAAAACTGAATTGACACAACGTGTCTTCCACGAAGTTCTTTCAATGGATGATGCCTTGAGCTAAGATTCAAATAGAACCTAAAAACCAGTCGGAAACGGCTGGTTTTTTCTACTCATCGCAAGACTATTCTGAATTTTGAAAGAGTTTAAGAGCCTACTATATAGAGTTTGACAGCGTTTTCTCCAAGTGTTATAGTAGAGCTGTAAATATTATAGAAGGGGTGATCCTATGTTTTTAACATTTATTTTCGCTATTGTTTGGCTCTTTATTCTGATTGCACTGATCTTTTTAGCAACCCTTCTCGTCCAGGATAGCACCGTGCATCACCACCCGAGTTAACGAATGATAAGCCTAAATAATAGCTATTCTAAACGAATTCAGAAAGGATAAGAAACAAACTAGAATTGTCAGATTTTAGTTCTGTCTCTCGTCCTTTTTTGCTATAATAGAAACAGATTATTTAATTAAGTAGGAAATTATGAAAGAGTCAAAACAGATCAACCAGGTCATCGACGTCCTGATGTTAGCCGGAACCCTCCTTTTAGAGAGTGGTTCTGAGATCCACCGAGTCGAAGATACGATGATCCGAATCGCCCATTCACAAGGAATCAACGATTGCAATGCCTTAGCGATGCCAGTCGCTATTTTCTTTTCAATTGAGAATGCTAATGTCACGCGCATGAAACGGATCTTGCGGACTAATTACAATATTGAAAAGGTCTGTGATGTCAATCAGATCTCTCGTCAACTTGTCTCTGGAGAGATCGATCTCGAGCAAGCCTACCAGTCCCTGAGCGAGTTGAAAATGAAGCGCGTTCCTTATACCAATCTCCAGTTGACCATTGCGGCAACCCTCAGTGCACCTTTCTTCTCCATCATGTTTGGAGGAAATTTCTATGATGCGATTGGAGCGGGTATTGCGACTGTCTTTGCCTTTGCTTTTTCTCTTGTCGTTGAGAAATACGTTCGCATTCCTTTTGTCACTGCCTTTGCAGCCGCCTTTGTCTTTGGTTTTTTGGCCCATATCTGGACGCGCTATAGTGGTTTTTCTTCCAATACCGATCTCATTATCGCAGGCTGTGTCATGCCCTTCGTTCCTGGAATCGCTATGACCAATGCCGTCCGAGATCTGATGAATTACCACCTCAACTCTGGGATGAGCAAACTCTTTGAGACTCTCCTCATTACTCTTGCACTTGGTGCCGGTACAACGGTCGCCCTCGTCCTTATGAAATAAAATAATGAACCTAACTGAATTTTTAATCCAAGCGGTGGCCAGTTTGATTGCCATCATCACCTTTTTAATCGTCCTAAATGTGCAGCGCTCCATGTTGATTCCTGGAGGAATCCTCGGTATGGGTATCTGGCTACTTTACTATATCCTGAAAGGGCCTACTAATGTCATCGTTGCAACCTTTATCGCAGCCATTGTCGGCTCCTGTATCAGTCAGATTTTAAGTATCATTCTCAAGACGCCTGTCGTGGTCTTTATGTTGTCCATTCTCGCGCCCTTGGTTCCAGGATATATTTCCTATCGAACCACTTCCTTCTTTGTCAGTGGCCAATATCGCCAAGCAGTGACCAGCGTGACCCTAGTTGTGATTCTGGCCTTGGTCATCTCCATCGGGATGGCTAGTGGATCTGTCGTCTTGAAACTCTACCATTCCTACCAACGCCATCAAAAAAGAAAAACGACCAATGCCAACTAGCATTGGTTGTTCAATTTTTATGAGTGTCATCGCTTGCATTTTCCACATAAAAGAATACAATAAAAGTGAAAAAACAAATCCTTTAAAGTATGCGAGGTGCTGTATGATGATAAGCAAGTATATCAAGTATCTTCCTTGGATGATCCTAGGAACCCTCTCCTCCTATCTATTAGCAACTGATTATGCCCGCAATTCATTTGACTTGTTCTATCTGACCTTGAACTTTACGATTGTGTACATCGCTTTAATCGTCTTCTACGAAAAAGTTCTAAGAGACAAATGCAAAGAACTCTTCATACGAATCATGAGTAATCCTAAAAAAAATAAGCAAGGATAAGAGTTGAAAAGCCATCTAAGGATGGCTTTTTCTTATAGATTCTCTATTTTTCTTTGAAACATTGCAAAATCGGTCCCGAGAATGATTTCCTTGCTGATCTAGCTTTTTCAAGGGAGTTTTACCCTTAAATATGGTAAAATAGTAACGAAATATACTAGTAGATATCAAATAAAAAAGAGGTTAAGAATGACAATTGGGATTGATAAGATTGGTTTTGCGACGAGTCCTTATGTCTTGCGTTTAAAAGATTTGGCTGCTGCTCGTGATACTGATCCCGAAAAACTGAGCAAGGGTCTTCTCTTAAAAGAACAAAGTGTTGCACCGATCACAGAAGACATCGTCACATTGGCTGCTACTGCAGCAGATGATATTTTAACAGACGAAGATAAAGAAGCGATCGACATGGTGATTCTTGCGACAGAATCTGGAATTGACCAGAGTAAGGCTGCTGCTGTGTTTGTCCATGGCTTACTAGATATCCAGCCTTTCGCCCGCTCTTTTGAGATGAAAGAAGCCTGCTATGCTGCGACTGCTGCCTTGGATTATGCTAAACTCCATGTTGAAAAATTTCCACAGAGTAAGGTTTTGGTCATTGCCAGTGACATTGCTAAATACGGAATTGGAACTCCTGGAGAACCAACACAGGGGGCTGGAGCGGTTGCTATGCTGATCAGCCAAAATCCTCGTATTCTATCTTTTAACGATGATAATGTTGCCCAAACACGCGATGTCATGGATTTTTGGCGTCCAAATTATGCGACAACTCCCTTCGTGAATGGGATTTATTCAACGCAACAATATCTAGATTCTCTGAAAACAACTTGGGCGGAATACCAGAAACGGACTGGCCTTACCTTGACAGACTTTGCGGCCGTCTGCTTCCATTTACCTTATCCAAAATTAGCTCTCAAGGGCTTGAAAAAAATCTTGGATAAGTCATTATCAGAAGAGAAAAAAGATCAATTACAATACAACTTTGATCAATCGATTCTATACAGCCAACGCGTGGGAAATATCTACACTGGATCTCTTTTCCTAGGCTTGCTGTCACTACTGGAAAATGACCCCCAACTCAAAACTGGGGACCGAATCGCCCTCTTTAGCTATGGAAGTGGAGCGGTTTCTGAGATCTTTAGTGCTAACCTTGTTCCTGGTTTTGAGCAACTCTTAGATCACAAACGCATGGAAAAACTGGACCAACGTACGGTTCTTAGTGTTTCTGACTACGAACGACTCTTTTATGAGGAAGTAGATCTAGATCCTAGTGGCAATCAAGTGTTTGAGCCTGCTACGCATCAAACTTTTGCTTTGACAGAGATCAAGGAACACCAACGCACTTACCAGAAAGTAGAAAAATAATGGCACGATTACCAGGTTTTGCAAAACTTTCTCCCACAGAACGCATAGAGGCCTTACTGAAGGAAGGCCTCTTAACTTGGGATGAAGCACAGATCTTAAAAGAACAAAAGGGACTTCCCCTTTCTATTGCAGATCAATTGACGGAAAATGTCTTGTCGACTTTTGACTTACCTTTTAGCCTTGCTCCTTATTTCCTGATCAATGGTCGTGACTATGTCCTTCCCATGGTCACAGAAGAGCCTTCCGTGGTCGCGGCTGCCAGCTTTGCGGCCAAGCTCATTCAACGTTCAGGCGGCTTCACCACCCAGGTGCACCAACGCCAAATGATCGGTGAGATTGCTCTGACGGATGTTGAAGACATGGAAGTTGCTAGCAGGCGCATCCTAGAAGACAAGGAAAGCCTTCTTCAGCTAGCTAATGAAGCCTATCCTTCGATCGTCAAGCGTGGAGGTGGAGCGAGGGATCTTTGGGTCGAAAACAAGGGGGACTTTCTTATTGTCTACTTGGCTGTCGATCCCAAAGAAGCCATGGGAGCCAATATGCTCAATACCATGTTAGAAGCTCTGACCGATCGCACCCAGGAACTCTCTGGTGGTCAGGTCTTGATGGCAATTTTATCCAACTTGGCCACTCGCTCTTTGGTGAGTGCACGGTGTGCGATCGATTTTAAAGCACTGAGTCGAAATCCTGAGGAAGCCATTGAGATTGCCCACCGGATGGAGCTAGCTAGCCAACTGGCTCAAGTGGATCCTTACCGTGCGGCTACTCATAACAAGGGAATTTTTAACGGGATTGATGCCCTGGTCCTTGCGACAGGCAATGACTGGCGGGCCATCGAAGCAGGAGCCCATGCCTATGCTACACAAAGTGGTTCATACAAGGGCTTGAGCCACTGGACAAGTCAGCCAGAAGAGAAAAAACTCTATGGAGAGATCACCCTGCCAATGCCGGTTGCGACAAAAGGAGGCTCGATTGGCCTCAACCCAACGGTTCAAGTCAGCCACCGTTTGCTAGGAGAGCCTTCTGCTATTGAATTAGCCGGTATCATCGCTTCGCTCGGTTTGGCGCAGAATTTCGCAGCCCTCAAAGCCCTTGTCACCACAGGAATTCAATCAGGACATATGAAACTCCAAGCACGCTCCCTAGCCCTTCTAGCAGGAGCTAAGGGAGAGGAAGTTCCCCGATTGGTTAGCCAACTCCTTGAAAACAAACCCTTTAATTTAGAAAAAGCACAAACACTCTTACAAGAATTGAGAAAATAAAAGAACTAAGACCGACGTCTTAGTTCTTTTGTGTTTGAAAAGATTTTCTTATTGTTTTAAAAATGGCAACTCGGGATGTTTCTTGGTATAGAGCACCACTTCGATAAAGGTCCCTACTTGGACGGCAAAAAGCAGTCCGACGAGAAGATTAATCCGATGGTCTGTTTCATAAAACGGAGAGTTCCATAAGAAGTGATTAGCTACTGTCGAGAGAACACACCAGAGCCCAAAGAGTTTTTCCTTTTGCTGGGTCACTTGAGACAACAAGAGGAAGACACCAACTGATACAACAGCTGTATATAGGGCATGTGAAGCTAATCCACCAGAGATCCGGTTAATGGCCTCAGTAACCGCGGCTAATTGACTGGTTTTGGTTTGGCGGGCAACGTACCCTAAATCCTCAATGATTTGAAAACCAAAGCCAGAGCCCAAGCCTGCAATTAGAATTGCTTTTAGATCTTTCTTGCCAACCATCAAGACAACCCAAAAGGCAACTAGAGCCTTAAAGAATTCCTCTGAAAATGGGGCCGTCAAGGCATCCGTCCACTTGTTAAAGACAGTGGCATCCTTGATCACATGGCTATTCATAATATCAATCAAGCTATTGCCTGAAAAGCTCAACCAGCCTGCTACGAAGGCTCCTCCAAACATGGCAATCCATAAGAGATAGGTTGGGACAGACAACTGCTTGGCCAATCGTTTTGAAAAGAGATAGAGCGGGATAATAATAGCAGCTAAGGCAGACAAGTTTAAGACCAAGTCTCTGCCTGCAGACTGGCTAAATTCTTGTTGAGAAAGATGACCGAGTTCAAACTCCAAGCCAATTCCTGCAAACAGTAGAAAAAGATAGATAGAGGCTCTTTGAATTTTAGTCATCTTGTTTTCCTCCCTTTTGTTTCTTTGAGCGAATCAGGTAGATCACAATCGCTAGAAGGGTTGCCCCGAACAAGCTTGCTGCTAAAATGTAATCATAGTCAAATTCAACGAGATCAATCTTCTCTTCATAAGCAGCATCTTCTTCGTCATCTAGATCTTGCAGGGCACTTTTTCCGTGTTCATCTGCTACCTTTTGTTCTGCTTCTTTTCTGATTTCTTGCAAGCGTTCGAAAGTTTTCTCAGCTCTTGCCAAGCTTTCCTCTGTTGCCTTCTCACTAGCTTCTTCAGGCTGAGAAGCAAGGGCAATTTGTTCCTTATCACTCAGATCTTGTTCGACCATCCACTGAGACTCCAACCGTTCCATTTCAGTACGAATCGCCCCATCTTCGAATAAATCTGGATACTTGGCCACAAGGTCATTGATTCTTGAAATGGTCCAATACCAAGAGCGATCATTGTAATGATCCCCTAATTCTTGGTAGGCTTGATAGGTATTGAGAATATTGCCATAGTAGGGTAGGTATGGAGCATTTCGTGGACTGCCCATCGACAGCCACATGGTGCCTCCACCTGCACTCGCTGGGACATCATCTTTCAGTTGGAAAATATGGGCCTCCATGACATTTGGATTGGAAATGGGGTATTTATAAACCGCATCAAACTCCCCTTTTTTCGGAATGCCTTTTCCATCCAGCTCCATTTGATCCTGTGGTTTATATTTGGTTCCTTCCAAACGATTGCGTTGGAGATTCATAGCATCGCGGAGGGTTAATTTTCGATCTGTTGTATGAAGAAGGTCAAAAGACGCATCGTCATATTTAACAGGAGAGCTTGGGTCTAGCGATTTGATTCCCGACCAAACCCGAGAGCGATCTGCTTCTTGCAAAGGCGGATTATAGGATTGAGAAACGTGGAATTTTCCGTCCACTTCCTTATAGCTATTGGCTTTTTTGGCAACTGTTTCAAGATCTTTTGAGGCGATCGTGCGTTCGGTATCCGATTGATCGACATGCCCTAAGAAGAAGGTATTTGGAAAGACCGCAAATCGATCCTCTGGGAAGAGAATGGCCGCATATTGATGGCCAGATAGGATTTCCATATACCAGACGCCTTCTTTATCGGCAATGGTCACAATATTTCCTTCTGCAGCGCCTTTTTCTTCGACGATTTTAGCAATGAGTTCAACCCCTTCTCTTGCGGTTTTCACACTAGGGAGAACAATACTGGTCAAGCCCGATTCTGCGAGGCCATCCTTGACATAGGGATCCACCTTTTGAATCTTGTCATTTGCTGAAGCAGATACAGTGGCAGAAATGGAAACTCCATATTCATTGAATCCTGCTTCGTCAAAAATCCCTTGATCAGGGGTGACATCCGGGACCGCTGTATACTTATAGCTAATCTCTGGCAAGGGATATTGAAAACCGTTGGCAGCATCTTCAAAAATGGCTCCTTTTTTATTGTAGACACGCTCTCTGACCACAAAATTTTTATTATGGTTGGGTTCTAAATCTTCGGTACGCCCTACCAAGGTCGAACCGTCGGCAGTCAGTTTCTTCCCGATGATGAACCCTGTACAAGCCTCAACAGGTTGAGCAATCAACAAAAGCGGAAGCAAGGCTGCTACAGCTGATCGAAAATAGTGCTTCTTCATCCTAAACTCCTTTTTAAAAATGTTTTTCCTTATTTAGTATACTCTTTTACAAGCCTATTTTGCAAGCGATTCCAGCAACCGTAAACAATTCGTAAACTATCAGAATTTTTGAGGAGAACACTTTTTAAAAAAAAGAAAGAATTGGCTTATTTTGCCAATCCTAAACGAATAGGAACTAATTTTTAAGTAAAATAAGTTAAGTGATTCTTCAAAGAACTATAAAAGAGTTCTAATTTTCAAAATGAATCATAATATACGAAAACTTTCCGCTGTGAGAAAAGTGCCTGAAACGTTTTTGTTTCAGGCACTCGGGAGTTTTGAAACCTTAGGTTCAAAACTAAGTCATGGAACTTCGTAGAAGTTCGCTGACGTCCGTACTCACCTAAGGAAAGTTTCTAAAATGATTTTTCTTCATTTTCTCTGTTGATTCGCTTGCCACAATTTTCCATAGAGGAGATAGTCGACTTCACGGAGCTCTTTCAGGTTCTGACAACCGAGCGCACAAAGGAGCAATCTGAGGTCTTCTTTCCAGCCTTGGACAAGGACGATTACTTCTTCAATACTCTTAGTCTCTACCATCTCAAGAAAAACGCGGGAAAGTCCTACGCCACGTGCTCCAAGGACCAAGGCCTTGACCATATCAAGGGGATGACGAATGCCCCCACTTGCTAGGACCTCAACCTGATCTATCTGATCCTGTAACTGTAAGAGACACTGCGCAGTTGATTGTCCCCAATCATCCAGATAAGCGCGATTGCCACCACGACGATTCTCAATATAGGCAAAACTAGTGCCACCACGACCAGAAATATCGACGGTTTTGATCCCAGCATCTAGCGCTGCCTGAACTGTTTTGGGATCCATACCAAAGCCAACTTCCTTCAGGACTACAGGCACTGGAAAGCCCTGCCCATAGCTCTTGAGATGGTCTTTCCAAGTGTGGAAAATCCGCTCCCCTTCGGGCATGAGCAACTCTTGCATCAGATTCACATGGACTTGAAGAAAGAGGGGGTGTAGCTCTTCCACTGTCCGCAAGCCCAAATCTGGCTCTTTATCGATGCCAATGTTGGTTGCTAAAAGAAGATGAGGATGGTCTTTTTTGACCGCATACGATTGATCGTTCGGATCCTTCAGCCCTGCGCTGTAAGAGCCAGTCACAAAGAGAATCCCACAGGCTTCGGCTACTGCTGCCAACTTTTGATTGATCTCTTTGGCCCGTTTACTCCCGCCTGTCATAGCATTGATATAAAAAGGGACCTCCCAATCACGCCCTGCGAAATGGGTTGTCAAATCAATCTCCGCTAGATCCACAAGGGGGAGGGATCGGTGAATCAGCTCGATCTCATCAAAGCTATTATAGGAGGAGCTTTGCTCCAAGGCATAGCGAATATGCTGGTCTTTTCGATTTTCGCTCACGAATCTCCCATCCTTTCTTGGTAAATGACTTCAATATTCTTTTCCTTCCAGCGCTCTATCAAGGTCTGAGTCTCAACTGGGTCAAAAATAAGGGCGATTCCACAGTCGCCTCCTCCAGCACCACTGGATTTGGCACAGACAGAAAGGCCCTCTGTCGCTTCTTGCAGCTCTTTTAGAGCTGGGGTATAGATCAAAGGGTTCAAAGACTTTAGGTTCTTATCGGCACGTTTGATACTGGTCTCAATTTCTTTTTTGTTCCCTTCACGGAGACCTTTTTCAAGAATCTTCACTGCGCTCTGACTTTCTTTGAGAAAGACTTCATTAATCGCTCCCTTGACCTGGCGGATCAAATCACTTGAAATCGCTGGTTCCTTGGTCCAACCAACCAGAAAATCATAAGAGATGGCTGGCTGGATCGAGCAGATCTGGTAGTCCCAATCCAGGTCTAAAACTTGTGAAAGAGGCTGAGAAGTCAAGACTTCATGCAACCAAGCCCGATCAAAGGATTGGTAATAAATCAAGTCCTCGAAGGCGATACAAGCCAAATCGCCCATGGAACCATTGTCCCCTCTTTGCACCAAGACCACTGCTGCTAGTCGAAAGAGCAGATCTGGACTTAAGTCTAGTTCATACAGAGCAGCCATGGCCTTGATCACGAGCAAGACCACACTTCCGCTGGAACCAATCCCATACTTTTTCCCCTCTTCGCCCAACGTCCCTCTAAGGTGAAGATCAAACGGTTTAGGGGCTATTCCCTGATCTTTCAGCCACTCTTCCATGAGCCGAATGGTCTCTTGAATCAAGGCGTAGTCCTTATTTGGGGTCAAATCCACCTGGTAACCAAAGAGATCTGAGGCTAGCTGATAGCTTCTAGATTCTTGGATAGTAGCTGACAGATAAATGGGAATAAACTGAATCACGGCTCCATAGCCAGGCGTTAGCACTGCGTATTCTCCAGCTAGATAGAGCTTGCCTCCAGTCTGTACCTGATACTTAGTCTTCATCTTGAGGGTCCTTTGTCTTAGATACGATGGTCCGATAGCGGGCGTCAAATAAAGGCACCAGCTGATCCAAGTCTTCTTCTAAACAGAGAACCTTAACGTTTGGCCCTGCATCCATGGTGAAGTAACAAGCATGGCCTGCAGCTCGAAGCTCACGGACAAAGTCCATAGCTTTGTGGCTTTCTTCTGTCAAGTAGCTAAAGGCTGGAGTGGCTGTTCTAGTCGTCGCATGCATAGCAAGGGCATTGCGCTCTGTCAGCTGACCGACCCGTTCAAAATCATTGCCAGCTAGATAGTCCAGCATGTCCTTGTAATCTTGTCGAGACTCTTCGATCCATTCTTTGAAATTAGTCGAGGTCTCCATGCAACGTTTCATCCCTTCCCGGCTGGAAACGGGCTTTTGCTTGTCATTGAGGACCAGCATGATCATAGCCAGTTTTAGGTCTGTTTTGACCTTATAAATTTCTCCACTTTCTTTGTCCCAAGCTGCTAAGGGTCCAAAGAAAGAACGTGAAGAAGAACCCGAAGCAAACTTGGCTTTTTGAGCTAATTCCTCCTGACTCAAGCCCAAATCATAGTACTGATTGCAAGCCTTGACGAGAGCAGAGAGGCCGCTTGAGCTAGAGGACAAACCGGCTGCAGTTGGCATGTTGTTGCTGGTATCCACCCGAACAAATCCTGCTTCATCTGCTGGCTTCAAGCTATCAATCACAGCTCCAATTTTGGCTTGCTCAGCTGGATTTTGGAATTCCCCATCGATGTAAAATTCATGCGCAGTCGCATCTGCTGGTAAGGGAGAGAGACTCGTCTCTGTATACATATTCTCTAAGGTCAACGAAATCGAACTGGTCGAAGGGACCATCTGTTTGGCATCTTCTTTTCCCCAGTATTTGATAATCGCAATATTGGCATAGGACTTAGCCTTTACAGGTTTTCGATCCATGTATGGTATGCTCCTTCTTTTTCTAATGCATGGGCAATGGTTGCTGCTTCCCGAGAATCCTTGACGAGGGCAATCACACAACCTCCAAGACCGCCTCCGCTCATTTTAGCGCCTAAGGCCCCATTTTCAAGGGCAACGGCGACCAGATGATCTGCTTTTTCACAGCTGACACCCACGGCTCTCAAGTGCTCATGGCAAGTAGTCAAAGCCTGTCCTAGGTTCGTTAGATCATTCATTTTCAGAGCCTCTTCCACCTGCTGAGTCAACTGACCAATCTCATGGAAATGGGGCAAAACTTCCTGCCCCTTGGCTTCCACCTTTTGAATCGCCTCACGGGTATTGCCGTGAATCCCCGTATCCGCAATCACCAAGCTCGCTTTTATCCCCAGCTCCAGCGGGTAAAAGCCGACATTCCGGATGAATTTAATGGCTTGATCACTCAAACAAGTCTTGGCATCGAGCCCACTTGGATTCATATGAGCAATGGTTTCTGCTCGATTAACCAGAACTTCTAAGGTCTCATCATCCAGCTTCTCTTGATAATAGTCAAAAACGGCACGAATAGCTGCGATACTCACCGCCGCAGATGATCCCATCCCCCGTTTTTCCGGCACCATGGACTGAATGCGACAGCGAATACGGGCCTCGCGAATCCCAAGGTGCTCAAGAGACGCAAAAACCGCCATGGACAAGGTGTCATCTTCAAACAAAATCCATGGACTGTCTGCCGGGATGATCTGGCAGGTCACTTCGATATGATGGAGTGGCAGCGCAATAGCCGGATAACCATAGACCACCGCATGCTCTCCAATTAAGATAATTTTACTATGCGCCCTTCCGACGCCTATCTCTTTGTTCATATTCATCTCGCTCTATTAAGGTCATTACTATTTTAATATAAATCAGCCAAAAAAGCGATGCTTTTGAAGGAAATCCAACCTAAGACGGAGTTCAAAAATGAATCTCCTACCAGTTTCTTTCTCACGGACAGACCGTAAAAGGCCAGGATCCATCATCCTAGCCTTCCATTTCTATTTTTCAAATTCTTGTTTGATCAAGTCCATCAAAGAGTTGCGGTCGAGGATCCATTGGGCCCGTTCGTCCTTCTCATAGGTCCGGTTGGACAAAAAGATCACAGCTTCCTGCCTCTTTCGATTATACATGATGAAGGTTCCAGTATAGCCCGTATGATCTAACCAGTCCCCCTCTAGATTCCATCCGAGAGCGCGGGTCTTGCCCTCTTCACGCGCAAAATTCTGAGACAAGTCACGCGCAAAATCCTCCTTCAGATAACGCTCTAAGAAGCGCTCTAGATCAGCAACAGTTGAAAAAAGTCCAGCACTTCCCGCATGAGGGCCCAGAACTCTCGCTTTGGGATCATGAACACTTCCAGAAGCCACTCCACGGACCGTTGGCACCGCCTTTTCGACCGGTCCAAACCGTGTCTCCGTCATCTTCCAAGGTGTAAAAATCAGCTCTTCAAATAAGCGATCCAAGGGCTGGCGAAACCTGTCTTCTAACCAAAAGCCCAGCAGAAGAAAATTGACGTCGGTGTAATGAAAACTCTTGTCTTCTTTTAACTGCAAATTTTCAAGAGCTGTTTTCAACTGTCTCGCATCCAATTGATCCCGGTTGGGGATAAAAGGATCCAGCCCAGAAGTATGGGTCAAGAGTTCCCGGATGGTCGTCTTCTCATGAGCAAAACGCGGGTAAAGCTCTTTAAAGGGGCGATCAAGCGCAAGCTCCCCTTTCGCATACAAAAAGGCACAGATGGTAGCAACTCCGACGACCTTACTGACACTAGCCAAATCATAGACCAGGTCAGCCACTACTGGCTCTCCTTTTTCAGGATCCGCTAGTCCCAGATAGTGCTCACTCCACTGACCATCGCGGTAAAGCGCAAGAGAGGCACCTGGATAGATGCCTTCTTGGATTTGTTCGGTAATTTTTTCGATGATTGCATTCACGCTCATCACTCCATTCTTATTCTTCATAAGAAATATGGACCTGATCTTGATTGGCTTCAAACCAGAGTTCGATCTGACTTGGATCCTTGGCAATCAAGAAAGTTCCCTTACGGTGCACAAAATCGACAGCTTCTCCCAAGCGTTCTTTCAAGTCTTCCACATCAAAAGATGCCAATTCGACCTTGATCATGCTCAAATCCCAAGTAACCTTGTTCTCAACTTGGAGATCTTTTCCTTGGGCTTCCTGAAAATGGATAAAGTGGGCCAGATCTGGCAAGCGTCTGTAAAGCTCCTGAGATTGGGCAAGATCAACCACGTTGACCTCAAGAAAGTCCACATCAAAGTTCGTCAAACCTTTAAAATCTTCGGGAGCTTCTACAAGAGGCGCTTTCTCCAACGGTTCTAGGCTTTCAAGATTTTCTTCAGCATGCACGAAAATGGTATCTCCTTGAGGAGACACAACTTCAAAGGCGCGACCATTAGCTCCTTGGTAAAGGGCGCTTGTTTCTGGCTGGCGGGCCAACAAATAATCAATTTCTTGAGCTTGTGCCACTTTCACCACGATGCGACCCAATTTCTTTGGACCTTCGACCTTACGCGAACGCATACTCGGTGACTCTTCTAAGACGATTTTTTCTACTTTTGAGGCATCTCCTAAAGATAGGAGAGCTCCTTCTTCCACTAATACTTTCATTCCCAATGTCTCTTCATAAAAGCGTTGATTGACATTTCGGTTATTCACTTTCAAGACTGGGATCACTCTTACGATCTGATTTGCTGTCATACTTTCCTCCAAGCACTTTTTATTGTAAAAGATTTTCTGGCTTTTTACAAGAAATCTTGTGCAAAAAAGACAGATTTTTCAAAAATAAAAATCTGTCTTTCTTTACTTAATATACTGTTCGTGTATGGACCCGCCCGTTTGGAGCTTCAAATTCATATTCTAAGTAATCCTGATAGGTCCCCGGTGCAATCACTCCACGAACATCTAATACAGCCGTTCCCGCCTGTCCCACAATTGAATCTGCTAACAGACAGCAATTAGTAGACAGAACAAAGTAAGATTTAAAACGCGAAGAAGTAAATTTATATAGCTCAGCCCCTAAATCATATTTCAATTTGTAAGCGTAGGCCGGCTGACCGTCTTCCAGTAACCTCCTAGGTGGATCCCAAGGTTCTAACAACTGATCAATTTCAGCTAGACGCTTCTCTACTGCCTGATTCTCTTCTTCGGTAAGGGATAGGCTGTAGCCAAACAGCGTCTTTTGACTCTCTTTTTTACATAGTTCGATGTATGGTTCCTTATCCACTTTAAACAGTACGCCATCCCCAATCGTCCCAAATAGACGCTCTGAAAAGGGATCGTAACTTCCGTAAGAAATGACCTTCCCCTGATAACAAATATCTACATGCCCAATCGCTCCAAATAAGTTGCTGTCAGAAGTATGAACCAAAATTTCTAATTCCCTTGCCTCTTCTTCTTTTTTCACCAATCGATAAGGGCCTGTGTGTCCCGCCGAGCTCCCTTTTTGAAGAAACTGGTTAAACCGTTTTAACTCCTTAGCAGGGATAAAGGCTGCAAAGATAACCGGTAGGCTAATACGAAAGCGACGTTTTAACTCTTGGCCTTGTTGGTCTTTGTCAAATAAAATACCATCTCGAATATTAGAAATCCCCAACAAGACCAGATAAGCCCCCAAGAGGATAAATTGGAAGTGCCCATCTGAACCAGGTTCCAAGACAGTTGCTAGACCAATCCCACCGTTTAAAAGCGCATCCCATAAATAGAGCCAGCCTCCTTTTACCCGATTGGCCTTATAAAGCCAAAATGTGATCCCATAGACAATGGCACTCCCCAACTGATATGCCCCTAAACAAATCACAACTAAGTTTACGGGCAGACTACTCAGTCGATTCAACCAGATCAACGCAAGTGAAAGAAAAATAAACCAAATAGAGTGGCTATAGGAAATAGACTTGCTACGTAACAAAAAGCGAAGAAGAAAGCTTCCTAGTCCATCAACTAAAAAGTAAATGGCTAATAGATCCAAGGAAAATTTGGTGAAACCAACGCCGTTTCGAAAAATGAGAATCCCAAAAATGACGGCAAGAACCCCAAACAATAAGGTCCGTCTTCTTGCAACTTGTTCAAAAGATATTTTTTTCAATATTCCTTCTCCTTATAGACGAAAGGTCTTTAGACAAATACTATTTTATCAAGTATAATATAAGAAGTAAAGAACAAAGAACAAAGAAACTGATAAAAGGAGCAGCCTATGAAATACAATCAATATAGCTATCTATCTGTTGACCAAAAAGACATTCTTAAGGAACTAAAAGAAATTGGGTTTGACCTTCCCACCCACCTCCCAGAAAAAGAACTGTTTGAATGGTTTGTCCGCAAGGTTTACTTCACCTATAAAGATACAGATTATCCCCTCTCTAACCTAGTGGTGGATTCTAAAACAGACTTTTTAACTTATATCCAATCTGACCGCGAATGGTCTTCGAACATTTTTTACACAGTAGCTCTCCAGTTGCTCGGTTTCCACTATTTTATTGATTTTGAAGATACGACCAGTTTTTTGAAAGAAGTCCAATTTCCGATTGAGTATGGAAACTTGGTTGAAAACCTCTATCACCTCCTCAATACTCGAACAGTCAAAGGGAATTTACTAATTGATCAGTTGGTTAGCGATGGTTTGATTCCTGAGACCAACCAGTATCACTATTTTAATGGTAAGAGCCTCGCGACCTTTACAAGCCAGGATGCCATCCGCGAGGTCGTTTATGTCGAAAGCCGGGTCGATACCGATAAGGATGGTCTGCCAGACTTGGTCAAGGTCAGCATCATCCGTCCTCGCTATGAAGGAAAGATTCCAGCTGTCATGACCGCTAGCCCTTACCACCAAGGGACTAACGACAAGGCCAGCGACAAGGCCCTCTACAATATGAATGTCGACCTCGAGGTTAAAGAACCTCATACCATTCAAGTAGAAACACCTCAATTAGAATTGGTGGACCCTCTTGGTCAAGCTGAACTAGTCGATGAAGCTGAAGAAACACTCACTCATATCAACTCTAGCTACACCCTCAATGACTACCTGCTGCCCCGTGGCTACGCCAATCTTTACGTATCTGGAGTGGGGACAAAAGATTCGCAAGGGCTAATGACCAATGGAAGTTACCAACAAATCGAAGCCTACAAGAATGTCATCGACTGGCTCAATGGCCGTTGCCGGGCCTTTACAGATCACACACGCCAGCGTCAAGTCAAAGCCGACTGGTCTAATGGAAAGGTCGCAACTACCGGGATCTCCTACCTTGGAACCATGTCTAACGGTCTTGCGACCACAGGTGTGGACGGCCTAGAAGTCATCATTGCAGAAGCAGGGATCTCTTCTTGGTACAACTATTACCGCGAAAATGGTCTCGTGACAAGTCCTGGTGGCTATCCAGGTGAAGATTTTGACTCCCTTGCCGAATTGACCTATTCGCGCAACCTTCTAGGTGGGGATTATTTACATCACAATGCGGCCCACCAAGCCGATCTTGATCGCGTCAAAAAAGAGCTGGAACGCGCTTTCGGAGACTACAATCAGTTCTGGCACGATCGCAATTATCTCTTAAACGCAAATCGGGTCAAGGCAGAGGTGGTCTTTACCCATGGCTCCCAAGACTGGAACGTCAAACCCCTTCACGTCTTTAATATGTTCCAGGCTCTTCCAGCAAGCATCAAGAAACACCTCTTCTATCACAATGGTGCCCATGTCTACCTCAACAACTGGCAATCCATTGACTTCCGCGAAAGCATGAACGCCCTACTTTCTAAAAAATTACTGGGCTACGATTCAAGCTATGAATTGCCTGCTGTTATCTGGCAGGACAATACAGGAGAACAAAGTTGGACTTCCTTGGATGATTTTGGCAACCAAACAAGAAAGCGAACCTTCCCCCTGGGAGATGACGAAAAAGTCATCCAAAACCGCTACGAGACAGAAGATTATGAGCGCTATGGCAAGGCTTATCCGACCTTCTTAACGGACCTCTACCAAGATAAGGCCCAACAAGTGACCATTGACCTTCCAATCGAAGAAGACCTACACCTCAATGGGAAAGCTCGCCTTCACCTGCGACTTCACTCCAGCACCAATAAAGGTCTTCTCTCAGCCCAACTCTTAGAGCTTGGAAGCAAGAAATACCTCCAACCCTATCCTGCTGTCTTGTCAGTCCGTACGCTGGATAATGGTCGCTACCATATGCTAGACAACTTGACTGAATTGCCATTCAAGGAAGCGGGCCAACGAGTGATTTCGAAAGGTTATCTCAACCTCCAAAACCGGCATGACCTCTTAGAAGTTGAGGCCGTAACGCCAGGCGAGTGGATGGAATTTGACTTTGATCTCCAGCCAACCATCTACAAGCTCGAAAAAGGTGCAACTCTTCGCTTGGTCCTTTACACGACGGACTTTGAAATCACTGTGCGTGATCAAACCGATTACCAACTCACCATTGACTTAGCACAATCAAGCCTCCATCTTCCTGAAATGACAGAGGCCCACTAATCGTGGTATCAAGGCGTAGCCTTTCTTTGCTTCATTTGACAGCTTAGCCTACTTATGTTACTATCTAATAGAGTATTTCATAGAAAAAGATATTAGAGGAAGTTATGGCGATTGAAAAAACTGTCAGCGAAATTGCTGAAATTTTAGGAGTCAGCCGCCAGGCGGTCAATAACCGTGTCAAGGCGCTGGCTCCAGAAGATACCCAAAAAAACGAAAAAGGGGTTACCGTTGTAACCCGTAGTGGCTTGATTAAGCTCGAAGAAATCTACAAAAAAACTATTTTTGAAGATGAACCAGTCAGCGATGATGTGAAGCAACGCGAATTGATGGAAATTTTAGTAGATGAAAAAAATGCTGAAATCGTCCGTCTCTACGAGCAACTCAAAGCCAAAGACGAGCAACTCGCTAAGAAAGATGAACAGTTGCGCGTGAAAGACGTTCAAATTGCTGAAAAAGACAAGCAATTGGACCAACAACAACAATTGACTTTACAAGCAATGAACGACCGAGATACCTTGAAACTTGAACTTGAACAAGCCAACGAAAAAGTTCAGGAGCAAGAAAGCAAAGGTTTCTGGGCACGCGTTTTCCGTCGATAATCCGGGGCTGGATCCTACCAGTCCCTTTTCTTTTCTACCACAGGAGATTTCCCATGAAAGCATTAGAAGATTATATCGCCTTTGACCTCGAATTTAACCAATACGAAGGCGCCTATCAGATCATCCAAGTGTCTGCCGTACACTTTACGCACGGTAAAGAAGTCGATCACTACGACTCCTACGTCTACACCGATAAGCCCCTAAAAAGCTTTATTAACGGCCTGACTGGCATTACCCAGGACAAGATCCAAAATGCCCCTCAACTCGAGCAGGTCCTCAGCGAATTCAAGGCCTTTGTAGGAGACCGGCCCTTGATCGGATACAATGCCAAAAAGAGCGACCTACCCATCCTACTTGAAAATGGCTTGGATCTAGAAGACCAGTACGCTGTCGATGTCTTTGACGAGGCTTTCGAACGTCGTCCATCTGACCTCCACGGCATTAAAAATCTCCAACTCCACACCGTTGCAGAATTTTTGGGAGTCGCAGGAAAATCACACGATAGCTTAGAGGACGCCCGCATGACAGCTCTTGTCTACGAACAATTCCTCGAATTTGATCAAGGCCGTACCCTCCTTGAAGAGCAAGAGAACTTCTCCACCAACCCCTTCGGAGGCTTGGACTTATCCGGATTCTTTGATGAATAAAAAAAGCTCAAAACTGAGCAGTACTCCTAGAGTTAGATATTTTCATATCTTTCTTTGGGGGTGCTTTTTATTTCATTTCTGTAAAGATTGACTAAAGTAAATTTTCATCCGACAGACAAATAGAGCATTTTCAAAGGCTTATCTTAAAATATTAGTTATTAAAGATTTAATCATTTCTAATTTTTTGAATATTCATTGACCAGACTTATTCTTAGATGTATAATGAGCATGTAAAATATATCACAAAGAATAATATGTAATAAGATTTAATGATTACATCTGATATTTCTCAATCATAGGGTTCTATTTTCTAGGAGAGAGTTATGATTAATATCTTTAAATATCTTGATAAAAAAACAAAATACCTAACCATTATTGGAGCACTGGCAAATGGGGGTCTCGCATTAGGGCAACCTTTGGTTGTCGCCAAAGCATTATCGATAGATCAAAATAACCTTACCTATTCCTCTATTTGGAAATTTGCTCTCTTTGGTTTTTCTGTCTATTTCGCTTTGTATAGTCTAATGTTATTTTGTAATCATGCAAATAATGTCTTTCGACGTGAAATTCACATGAATATCCGAACGGCCCTTTTTCAGAAGTTAATGGAAGACAGGGAATATAGTGAAGATGAAAAGATTACCATGCTGACACAGGATATGGAATTTCTAGGAGATAACTTTTTTGAACGCTATATGTCTATTTCATGCTGGGGATTTGGGGCACTGATTACGGCGATCTATATCATCGCCCAAAATGTTTTATTGGGTTCTATCTTTGTTTTCTTCACAATCTTACGTCCTATTCCACAATTCTTGATGAATAATAAGCTAAAGAATTCAGGGGATGAAATGTCTCAGGGAAGAACAGCCGTTCATAACCAAATCTCTGATAGTATTCGAGGAGCTCAAACCTTGCGGATGAATCAGGCCTTGCCTGAAAATTCTCAGCGCGTCTGGAATATCAACCTACGTTATCAGCGAGCCATTCAAAAGTTTGTTTTTACCCATAATATTGTTTTCTTTTGTAATGGTTTTATGGTCTTTCTGAGCCAAGTACTTCCCTTGGTATTAGGGTTCTTCCTTGCTATGCAGGGTCATCATGTTTCAGTGGCTAGCCTGGTTGCTATGTATATTGCTGCTGGTCAACTGGTAGGGCCTATCCAAAATATCATGTATGATGTGGTTGAAGTACAAGGAGCCAAAACAACGGCAGAAAAGATTTTCGGAATCTTGAATCGAGCAGATGATAGTGAAACGGACAATCATTCGATCTCTCAAGTAGAAGAACTAGAAATTTCTCATTTAAGTAAATCTTATAACGGTAGAGAGATTATTCGCGATCTTAATCTAGCCATTCGACAAGGCGAAAAAGTCCTCATCAAAGGGCCAAGTGGCTGTGGGAAATCAACCCTCTTTCGAATGATCACAGGAGAAGAAAAGGCGGATGATGGGACGATTACTTGTCGTACAAGAGATGGAGTTAAAACAAGTCACTTTGTTCGTCAGGTAGGCATTATCAGCCAGCATCCTTTCCTCTTTAATGATACTATTCGCTACAATCTCAGTTTGGGACAAGAGTTTTCAGATCAAGAATTAGAGACTGTTTTAAGACAGGTCAAACTCGATCATGAACTAACTGATGGGCTTGATTTTGTAATCACTAATAACGGAGAAAATATTTCAGGCGGACAACGTGTCCGGATTGAACTAGCCCGCTTCCTACTTCGTAAAAAGGATATTTTATTAGCAGATGAGGTAACTGCAGCTCTTGACGTAGAAAATAGTCAAATGGTTCGAGACTTGATTTTCTCACTACCGATGATGGTGTTAGAAATCGCTCACCATATTGATGATGAAAGTCGATACGATCAAGTCATTGAACTAAGAAAAGAATAAAATTGCTGACATAAACCTAAAAATATATCGTTAGTGTTTCAAAGAAAGAAAATACTAAAACTTTCCGCCGTGAGAAAAGTGCCTGAAACAATAACGTTTCAGGCACTCGGAATTATTGAGACCTTAGGCTCAATAATTAGTCTTGGAACTTCCTGGATTGCTGAAATCATCCACTGGATAATTTCACCTAACGTCCGTACTCACCCAAGGAAAGTTTTTAATATGACTTTGTCTTCAATCTGAAAAAGGCTCAAAACTGAGCCTCTTTTGAGTTAATGAAAACTTCCTTAGCTTAAAATGGTAATTTCCCTGCGAAAGCACCGAGTTTTTTCTTGGTTGCAGCATCAATTTCTTCAATGGCAGCATTGATGGCTTGCACCGTCATATCAGAAAGCGTTTCTGTATCTTCTGGGTCGACCACTGCAGCATTGAAATCAATGGAAACAACCTTCTTATCACCTGTAAGAGTTGCAACAACCAAATCCTGAGCAGATTTCCCTACAAATTGAGTTGCGGCTAATTCCGCTTGGCGTTGCTCCATTTGCTTTTGCAATTTTTGAGCTTGCTTCATCATATTTTGCATATTCATCATAGTAATGACATTCCTTCCAACTTCTGAAATTTACAGTTCATTATACCATTTTTTAAACGCTTGGAAAAGCTTTGGATAGTAATCATGAAAAGCTTCTTTCACTCCGGATGGATTTTTAAGCTTTCACTACAAAATGAAAGAGAGCCTTTTTGAGCCTCTCTCAGAAAAATAATAAATTGTTTTAGGATAAAATCATCGAAGCCACAATTGGACTAATGAATACATACAAAATTCCTGTGATCCCTATTGCCAATCCTGCCATAGCACCGGCCACATGACCATACTTAAACGCTGTCCCTGTTCCTACTGCATGTCCAGTTCCTCCAAGGGCTAACCCAATAGCTACTGGATCCTTTATTTTTAACAGTTTCAATATCGTTGGACCCAAGACACTTGTTAATAATCCAGTTGCTACAACTACCACAAGAGTGATGGTCGTAATTCCTTGCATTTTTTCAGTAATCCCAACTGCCATTGCAGTCGTAACCGATTTTGGAAAGAGCGAAATGGCTAGAAAGTACTTCATTCCAAATGCTTTCGCGATCAAGGCTGTAAAAATCGTATTCACAATAACCGCTACTGTTGAGCCGATCAAAATACTCCGTGCATGATGCTTCATCAAATGGAAACTTTTATAGAGAGGAATCCCCAAGGCGACTGTCGATGGTCCAATCAACTGATTTAACAGGGAACCACCGACATAGTAATCTTTATAAGAAATTCCTGTAATCATTAAGAATAAGATAACGATTACTGTAGCCACTAAAAGTGGCGTTGTTATTGGATGGGGATATCTGCGGAAAATTAACATCCCAATCAAATAAGCCCAAATAGATAAGACAATCCCAAATAAAGGATTACTCGCAAAATTAGCCACGCTTGTGTCCCCCTTCTGGATAATCACCCTCAAAACGATTTTTTATAAAACTAACCACGATTGCAATTAAAGCCACATTGATGACCAAGGCTCCAACTAGAATCAAAATAATCGGAAATAGATAAGGAGCGATCACATGGAATTTATCCATGATACCGACAGCAGGGGGAAGAAACAGAATCGTCATGTTTGCTAATAAAAAATTTCCTACCATATTGACGTGGCGCATACGTAGTAACTTAAACTGTAATAATAAAAATAGGATCAACAGCCCGATCATACTTCCAGGAATTGGTAAGTGCAACCCATCAGAAATGATTTCACCAATTAATGAAATCGTGAATATAATCGTCAGTTGTACATATAATTTCATCTTCATCTCCCTTTTTATGGATCATTTCCAATAAGGATTCGTATCCTCGCTTCTGCTTACTTAGAAGTAAACATCCATTTATCCCTATCAGTTTACTCCTTTTCGGAAAATTTGCAAGCTTTTTTCTAAAAAAATAAAACAAATTACCAAAAATTGAAGCTACTATTTTGATTCATGACATCCATTTTATGATACAATGAAACCAAAAACGGTTAAGTTAACATGAAAGGATCTACATGACTCATTTTCACACCATTGTCATCGGTGGTGGCCCAGCAGGTATGATGGCGACCATTGCCAGCGCCTCTTATGGCCAACCTACGCTACTGATCGAAAAAAATAAAAGGCTCGGTAAGAAACTTGCTGGTACCGGAGGAGGTCGCTGTAATGTCACGAACAACGGAACCTTAGACGATTTGATGGCCGGTATCCCTGGAAATGGGCGCTTCCTTTACAGTGTGTTTTCCCAATTTGATAATCATGATATCATCCAATTTTTCACCGATAATGGCGTCAAGCTAAAAGTCGAAGATCATGGCCGGGTCTTTCCTGCTAGTGATCAATCTCGCACCATTATTCAAGCCTTAGAAAATAAGATCCTTGAGCTAGGTGCTAGCATTGCCACCAACTGTGAAGTGGTCTCTGTCACCAAGCCAGAAGACGTCTTTATCGTCAAATCTGCTGAAAAAACATGGACAGCTGACAAGCTGATTGTCACAACTGGTGGCAAATCCTACCCTTCCACTGGCTCTACCGGCTACGGACACGATATTGCCCGCCACTTCAAACACACCATCACCGCTCTCGAAGCGGCAGAAAGTCCTCTTTTGACAGATTTTCCACACAAGGCCCTCCAAGGGATCTCTCTGACAGATGTGACCCTTAGCTACGACAAACACATGATCACACACGACCTTCTCTTTACCCATTTTGGACTTTCTGGCCCTGCAGCCCTTCGGATGTCCAGCTTTGTTAAAGGCGGGGAAATCTTATCTCTGGACCTCCTTCCGACCACTTCTTCTCAAGAGTTAAAAGACTTTCTAGAAGAGTATCGAGAAAAGGCGATTAAAAATAGCCTCAAAACCCTTCTTCCTGAACGGTTAGCTGATTTCTTGGCGCAAGGATTCCCTGAAAAAGCCAAGCAACTCACTCCTAATCAGACAGAAGAGCTCATCCAAAAGATCAAAGAGCTGCCTATCCCCGTCACTGGGAAGATGTCTCTAGCCAAGTCCTTTGTGACCAAGGGCGGTGTCAGCCTTAAAGAAATCAATCCTAAAACCCTAGAAAGCAAGCTCGTTCCTGGACTCCACTTTGCAGGAGAAGTCCTCGATATCAATGCCCATACAGGCGGTTTTAATATCACATCCGCCCTCTGCACCGGTTGGGTAGCAGGGAGCCCTCATTACTGATAGAAATTCACTAACTTTATTCTCATCTATTGAAATAAAATTTTTAAAAATTCTTTACAAGTTAGTATTTACTTGATAGAATGGATTGGTATAAAATTTATAAAGGAGATTATTAGAATCATGGATTTTGATTTTAGTGTTAAACTCATGACTGAGTTTTTCGGGACAGCTTTGCTACTTATCCTCGGAAACGGTGCTGTTGCAAACGTTGAATTAAAAGGAACTAAAGGTCATCAAAGCGGATGGCTTGTCATTGCGATTGGATATGGGATGGGGGTAATGATTCCAGCCTTGATGTTCGGTAATGTTTCAGGGAACCACATTAACCCAGCCTTCACTCTTGGACTTGCGGTTAGCGGACTCTTCCCATGGGCAAATGTTTTACCATACATCGTTGCTCAACTTCTTGGAGCAATGTTTGGACAATTGGTTGTCGTTGCGTGTCACCGTCCATATTATCACCAGACTGAGAATCCAAACAACATCTTGGGAACATTCTCAACGATTTCTAGTTTGGATAAAGGAACTCCTGAAACACGTAAGGCTGCTACCATCAATGGTTTCATCAACGAGTTTGCCGGATCATTCGTACTTTTCTTTGCGGCACTTGGATTAACCAAGAATTTCTTCGGAGCAGAGGTTGCTGGTCTAGCTCAAAAAGCTGCGGCTGAACAAGGAGGAGTCTTTAATGCTACTTCAACAGCAGCAAAATTGGCTTTGGCACAAGCAGATGCTCCAGGTCTAGGTGTTGCTCACTTGGCTCTTGGATTCCTTGTTATGGCTCTCGTTACTTCACTTGGAGGTCCTACTGGACCTGGTTTGAACCCTGCACGCGACCTTGGTCCTCGTTTGGTCCATGCCTTCCTTCCAAAGTCTATCTTGGGAGAACACAAAGGGGATTCTAAATGGTGGTATGCTTGGGTACCAGTTGTAGCCCCAATTCTTGCTGCTATCTTAGCTGTATTATTGTTCAAAGTTATCTATCTTCGTTAATCTATCTAAAAAGACGAACTCGATTTTCCATCGAGTTCGTCTTTTTATTGTTCTTTGGTTAATGAAAAACGGAAATCATTGTATTTGTTGTAGTCAAATGGTGTATTGGTAGCCGTTGTGAAAACAATCGGTGTATAGTGTCCTTCTTCCAAGATAAAACCAGGTTCGAGTCGGAAGTCAGCTACACCTAGACCTGTGATCCCAGGAAGCAAGGCATCAGCTCCATCAAGACCTTCAGCATCCCAATAGTAGATATTTCCAGTTGCTTTGACAGCTCTAGCCGTATAGGTCGCTGTCCGAGTCGGTTCGCTATCATTTTTGAAACTAACCACTGTTGTCACATCCCCATTGGCATCCACAGTCATTTTAATCGCATCCGCTTGTGGACTAGATCCTACCCAAGTTCCCACCAATTCTGCAGGGACAGGGGCTTGCGTCGTAGTAGACGCATTCTCGGTCTTACCAGAGTCTTTTGAAGCTGACGCGCTACTGGCTTGAGTCGAAGAGCTAGCTGTATCGTTTGCCTGAGAGGAAGATGCGGCACTCTTTTTGCTATTACTTTTGGCTTTTTTCTCTACCTTGCTGGTAGATGCTTTTGCGGATGAGGATGCTGTTTTTTTATCCTTAGCACCACAACCACCGAGAGCTAGACCAAGTGAAGCAGCCACCAGAACAGCGGCACTCCAACGGAAGATTGATTTTTTCATACGATCACCTCTTTATCTTTCTGACTCCCATTATACTCCAATTGTTACAAAAATCAAGTTTTTTTGTAACAATTGTAATTTTTTTGTAACATATTTTTCCATTTAAAACACTAATCGTAACAGGGCAATCAAGACAATTCCAAACAAGACGGTTCCCATAAGATTTTTGTAACGAAAGGCTACAAAGAGACTGGGAATGGTCACTACTAGGTCCAACCAGTGGAGCTGCGGGAGACTTCCAATTTTCCCATCTACTAAGCTTGATAAAACCAAGGCAAAGATAATGGAAATGGGCAGGTATTTGAGAAAGCGGGTTACAGGAGCCGGCAGTCCCTTGTATTTGACTAAGAGGAAGGGCAAGATCCGAGGAATCCAGGTAACGAGGGCTGAGGCCAGAATGGCCATGAAGATATAACTATTCACGCGCATCACAGACCACCCCCACAAAACAGCCGATCAAGGTCGCAGCTAGCACAGCTAGCGGTTGCGAAACAAAAAAGAGTAAGAGAAAGAAACTCACTGCTACTGCTAAGAGCACCATTAGCATGGTCTTGGTCTTTTCTGTCAGTTGCATTCCTTGGAACTGGGCTGCAAAAATCCCAATAAACATAGCCACTAAGGCAAAATCAAGCCCAAAAGCCTTTGGATCTGGTAGGAGAGATCCCAGAGCTGTTCCGATAACCGTCGCACTGATCCAGGCCACATAACCTACTAGATTGTTCCCATGCATCCAAGGAACTGTAATGGTATCCGTCTTTAACTTCTCACTCAAGTAGACCCCGTAACTCTCATCGGTCAAGAGGCTTCCAATCCCAATGGTATGAGCGAGACTCGCGTCCTTAAAATCAGAGGACGTATGCAGACTCATCAACATATTCCGGAGATTGATCAAACACACGGTCAAGGCCATATTCAAGATCGAAGAGTGGGTCGCAATCAGAGAGATCATCGCAAACTGAGCCGCGCCTGCATAGACTAGAATACTCATCAAGGCCATCTCCAAAGGAGAAAGATAGGGAGACGCCACCACACCGCAAGCCAGGCCAATACTGATATAGCCTAGAGCTGTCGGCAGCGCATCCCTCACCCCCTGCCAAAAATCTTTTTCCATACTCTCACTCCTTCCTGAATCATTGACCTCTATTATAACACAAGAAAAAAAGTTGAAAAGGGACCAATGAGAGAGAAAGCTTTATAATCCCTTTCCTCATCATTCTTTTATTCCCTCTATCATACCGAATTTTCTTTCGACTCGCAAATCCGCTACTAGTTGGTGAGATCCCAACAAAAAAGCCATTGGAATCGCGCATCCAATTGGCTCCTTTTTCTTATTCAATTCCTTCAAAGGCTAGGCTTGGTTTGGCATTGAGGTCCCAGCCTGCAAAGTTTTCTTTGTTCCATTCGCTGACGCTGGCATAGGCAATCATCCCTGCATTGTCCCCGCAGAGACGCAGAGGCGGAATGATGACCTTAACATCCGTGATGTCAGAAGCCAAGCGTTCACGAAGACCTTGATTGGCTGCAACCCCACCCGCAACGACTAGAGTCTTGACTGGATATTTCTCCAAAGCCTTTTTGGTCTTGGCCATGAGAATGTCTAAGACGGCTGCTTGGAAACTCGCTGACAGGTCTGCATTGGAGAGGCTTTCTCCTTTTTGCTGGGCATTATGGTGCAGATTGATAAAGGCCGATTTGAGCCCTGAAAAAGAAAATTCCAGATTGTCTTCCTTGATCATGGCCCGTGGGAAATCGTAGATATCAGCCCCTTGGTGGGCTAGCTGATCAATCTCACGTCCTGCTGGATAGGTCAATCCCATCACGCGCCCAACCTTATCATAAGCCTCTCCTACAGCGTCATCACGGGTCTCTCCGACGATCTTATAATCCCCCGCTTCACTGACGTAGACCAACTCGGTATGTCCTCCACTCACCAGCAAGGCTAAGAGCGGAAATTCTAAGGGCTCCACGCTTTGAGCGGCCATCAAGTGTCCTGCCATATGATTGACAGGAATCAAAGGAAGGCCGTGCCCCCAGGCAAAGGCCTTAGCTGCAGCCAAGCCGACTAAAAGAGCCCCAACCAGGCCTGGGCCGTAAGTAACGGCTACAGCGGTGACCTCGTCTTCTGTGATCCCTGCTTCTTCTAGGGCTTCTTCAATACATGCCGTGATAACTTCCACATGGTGACGAGAGGCTACCTCAGGCACCACTCCACCAAAACGCTTGTGACTTTCGATTTGACTGGCAATGACATTGGATAAGAGTTGGTCGTCATTTTTCAAGACAGCCACGCTGGTCTCATCACACGATGTCTCAAAAGCCAAAATATATCTATCTTTCATTCGGGTTCCTCTTCATGATCACGGCATCCTCTATCGGATCGTGATAGTAGTTTTTCCTCCGTGCAATTTCTTCAAAATGCATTTTTTTGTATAGGCCTTGGGCCGGTTGATTGGACACACGCACTTCTAAGAAAAGCTCTTTTTGGTCCGGCAACTGCGCGAGTAACTGCTGAGCTAGGCCTTGGCCTTGAAAGGCGCGCTTGACCGCAATCTGTAAGACCTCTGCTTCATAGAGAGTCTCTTGAATGGCGACAAATCCAAGGACTTGTCCTTCATCCACAGCTAGGAAATAGAAGATCGATTCCTGCTCTAAATCAGCTTCAATCTGCTCCAACTTCCAGGGACTAGCTTCATAGACATCTTCCATCACAGCGAGAATGGCAGCTGCATCCTGGACGCTCCCTTTCCTGATTGTTCCTTTCATCATAGGCGCTTGATGTAAGAGGTCGTTGTTTCCGTGTGGTCTTTGAGCCAATTTTCCTCTGCTTCGACCCGTTTGAGATAATGAGGGACGAAATCATGGAGGCTAACAGGCGCTTGTTTGAGACCGAGACGTCCGATTTTCACTGCATCTGGCAAGGTTTCATAGTAAGTAGCCCTTGGCAGGCTAGAGGCAATCTGCTCCTTAAAGGCCGTGACTTCTCCGACAAAGGTGACCTGCTCACTTGTCGCTGCACGCTCTAGGACTTCCTCAAATGGAAAATGCCCTTCTGGTGTGACCAGCTGATCATTTTGGTAAAAACCTGCATAAACGTTGTTTCGACGGGCATCCATGACAGGCACTACCAAACCTTCTAGATCATCTGGCACTAGGGCCAAGAGGCTCGAAACCCCGACCAATTCAATCCCTAAGGTATGAGCCAATGTCTTTGCGGTTGCGACCGCAATGCGCAGTCCAGTGTAACTCCCAGGACCTTCTGCTACCACGATGCGATCCAAGTCCTTGGGTGTCAAGTCAATTTGTTGCATCAAAAAATCGATGACCGGCATCAAGGTGATACTATGATTCTTTTTAATGGTTAATGTTGTTTCTGCAAGTAGAGTCTCATCTTCTAAAATCGCTACAGAAAGAGCCTTACTCGAGGTATCAAATGCTAATAATTTCATTTCCTACTCCTCTTGAACTGGATTATATTATACTACAAATTCCCTTCAAATCCCAGCGAAACTCTCCTCTAGAGCGCAGGATTTTCCTATCCAAAACCGCTCAAAAGCTTCTCTATTATAGGTCTTTGCCTCTCTGACTTTTCCAGTCTATCTTTTACTTACAGGCGAATTTATGATATAATGATAATTAATTGTATCGAATCAGGTCCACTAGTTGCGAGTAGGAAACTCTAGTGATTGCACTCCTCCGTAGCTAACAAATAGACCGAAATAATGAAAGGAAAATTACTTCATGATTTACAAAGTTTTTTATCAGGAAACTAAAGACCGCAACCCTCGTCGTGAAACCACGCATGCACTTTATCTCGATATTGATGCACCAAATGAACGCGAAGGACGCATCCAAGCACGTCAATTGGTTGAAGCAAACACAGATTTCAACATTGAATTTATCACACCACTTTCTGAGCAACACCTTGCTTACGAGAAAGAGTCAGGTGCTTTTGAACTAACGGAGTACTAATCCATGGCTTATACCTTAAAACCTGAAGAAGTTGGTGTATTTGCCATTGGTGGACTTGGAGAAATCGGGAAAAATACCTACGGGATCGAATACCAAGATGAAATCATCATTGTCGATGCCGGGATCAAATTTCCAGAAGATGACCTCCTTGGAATCGACTATGTCATTCCGGATTACTCTTATATCGTAGATAACATCGATCGCGTCAAAGCGGTCCTCATTACCCACGGACACGAAGACCACATCGGTGGGATTCCTTTCCTTTTGAAACAAGCCAATGTCCCTATCTACGCTGGACCTTTGGCGCTTGCCTTGATCCGTGGAAAATTAGAAGAGCACGGCCTTCTTCGTGATGCCAAACTCTACGAAATCAACCAAAACACTGAACTTCAATTTAAAAATCTTAAAGCAACCTTCTTCCGTACGACTCACTCGATTCCAGAACCTTTAGGGATTGTGATTCACACCCCTCAAGGAAAGATTGTTTGTACCGGAGACTTCAAATTCGACTTCACACCTGTTGGGGAACCGGCTGACCTCCATCGTATGGCGGCCCTTGGGGAAGAAGGCGTTCTCTGCCTGCTCTCAGACTCAACCAACGCGGAAGTCCCAACCTTTACCAACTCTGAAAAAGTAGTTGGCCAATCCATCATGAAGATCATCGAAGGCATCCATGGACGCATCATCTTTGCTTCCTTTGCTTCGAATATCTTCCGTCTCCAACAAGCTGCTGAGGCAGCAGTTAAGACAGGTCGTAAGATCGTCGTCTTTGGCCGCTCGATGGAAAAAGCCATCGTCAATGGAATCGAGCTTGGCTATATCAAGGTCCCTGCTGGAACCATTATCGAGCCAAATGAGATCAAAGACTATGCGGCTAATGAAATCCTGATCATGTGTACAGGAAGCCAAGGAGAGCCAATGGCAGCCCTCTCTCGGATTGCCAACGGAACGCACCGCCAAGTGCAACTCCAACCAGGAGATACCGTGATCTTCTCTTCTAGTCCGATTCCTGGTAATACAACCAGTGTGAATAAATTGATCAATACGATTTCTGAAGCGGGTGTCGACGTCATTCACGGGAAGATCAACAACATCCATACTTCTGGACACGGGGGGCAACAAGAACAAAAACTTATGCTCCGCTTGATCAAACCAAAATACTTCATGCCTGTCCATGGTGAATACCGGATGCAGAAGATCCACGCAGGACTTGCGCGTGATTGCGGAGTAGAAAAAGACAATATCTTCATCATGAGTAATGGTGATGTCCTTGCCCTTACAGCCAACTCTGCTCGTATCGCAGGAAGCTTCAATGCTCAAGATATCTATGTCGATGGAAATCGTATCGGTGAAATCGGGGCTGCTGTCCTTCGTGACCGGAGAGACCTTTCCGAAGACGGTGTCGTGCTTGCTGTTGCGACTGTTGACTTCAAATCGAAGATGATCCTGGCTGGACCAGACATCTTGAGCCGTGGTTTTATCTACATGCGTGAATCAGGAGATCTGATTCGTGAAAGCCAACGCATTCTCTTCAATGCTATTCGTATCGCCTTGAAGAACAAAGATGCCAATATCCAAACCGTCAATGGTGCGATTGTCAATGCCCTTCGCCCATTCTTATACGAGAGCACAGAACGTGAACCTATCATTATTCCAATGATTCTCACGCCAGATGACGAAAATTAAAAAACAACCAGTTGAGAAACCTATCTCAACTGGTTTTATTATGGTTTTTTTAAGATTAAAAAAGCTTGGAATGTCTCCCAAGCTCTTGTTTCTTAATAAAGATCTAAATAGTTGTCTACTTCCCATTGAGATACGAAGGTCGCATAGCTTGCCCATTCGATTCGTTTGGCTTCAAGGAAGCTGGTGTAAATATGTTCACCCAAGGCAGCTTTCACCACTTCGTCTTCTGTCAAGGCTTTCAAGGCATTGTGAAGGGTAGAAGGGAGATCTGTAATTCCAGCTGCTCTACGTTCTTCCGGTGTCATCACATAGATATTTTCTTCGATCGGAGCAGGTGCTTCGATTTTATTTTCAATCCCGTGAAGGCCAACTTCAAGCAAGACTGCCAAGGCTACATAAGGATTGGCCATTGGGTCTACGGAGCGCAATTCCAAACGAGTTCCCATACCACGTGATGCTGGCACACGTACCAATGGGGAACGGTTGCGACCTGCCCAAGCGATATAAACGGGAGCTTCATATCCAGGAACCAAACGTTTATAAGAGTTGACAGTCGGGTTGGTCACGGCTGTAAAGTTGTAGGCATGCTTGATCAAACCACCCAAGAAGTGATAAGCTGTTTCTGACAATTGCATTCCACGTGGATCTTCCGGATCAAAGAAGGCATTGTTGCCATCCTGGTCAAAGAGAGACATATTACAGTGCATACCTGATCCGGCAATTCCAAATTTTGGTTTGGCCATAAAGGTTGCATACAAGCCGTGTTTACGAGCGATAGTTTTCACGACAAGTTTAAAGATTTGGATCTTGTCACAAGCGCGGAGAACTTCGTCATACTTAAAGTCGATTTCATGCTGACCAACGGCTACTTCGTGGTGGCTGGCTTCTACTTCAAAGCCCATCTTGGTCAAGACATTTACGATTTCACGACGAGTGTTATCTGCGAGGTCTGTTGGAGCCAAGTCAAAATAGCCACCTTTGTCGTTTACTTCAAGAGTTGGGTCTCCATTTTCGTCCAACTTGAAGAGGAAGAATTCTGGTTCTGGTCCCAGGTTAAAGGATTTGAATCCAAGCTCTTCCATATGACGAAGGGCACGTTTTAAGTTGCCACGTGGGTCTCCTGCAAATGGTTCCCCTTCTGTCGTATAGACATCACAGATCAAGCCAGCTACGCTACCATTTTCATCTCCCCAAGGGAAGACTGTCCATGTATCCAAATCTGGGTAAAGATACATATCTGACTCGTTGATACGGACAAATCCTTCGATAGAAGAACCATCAAACATGGCTTTGTTTGAAAGAACCTTGTCCAGTTGCTCATCGGTAGCTGGAATTTCGACGTTCTTCATGGTTCCCAAAATATCAGAGAACATCAAGCGAATAAAAGTAACATTTTTTTCTTTTACTTCACGGCGAATATCTGCAGCAGTAATTGACATTTTTGTCTCCTTAAAATAGATTACAAGCTTATGAAATGATCAACGAAATTGACCATATGGCGATGGGGAAGATGTGAAGCGACTTTGCTGAAGAATGTCACGATGAAGAGCCTTACGGATCTCTTCTTGACTGACAACCTTGGTTTGCTCTTGCTCTTTTTCCGCATATTTCTTCTTAATATCCGCAATATTGAAGCCATCTGAGATATAATCTTTGATCTCAAGCAGGCGGTCCATATCGTCCAACGAATACATACGGCGATTGCCTTCTGTCCGATCAGGAGAAATCAATCCCTGATCTTCATAATAACGAATCTGGCGAGCTGTCAAGTCGGTCAGCTTCATAACACTTCCAATCGGAAAGACTGCCAGCGAGCGTCGTAATTCCTTTTCCTTCATACCATTCCTCTTTCTATTCTATTATATCGAAAAAAAAATCTATGTCAAGATTAAATGTTATATAATCTTACATAGGTTTTTTGTGTTTCTTGAGAAAATCGCGAATGCGATCCACATCCGAATTGACCAAAATCGCAACGAAAACGCCAATAAAGGTCTCAAATATTCGGGCAAAAACATATAAGAAGGTTTCTCCGTTAGGAATTGAGAGGGTAATGATCAGCATTGCCGAAACTCCTCCGATAATTCCTGCTTTATTATTCATAGCGACATTTGTCATAATGGTTAACATGGTCGCAATGGGTACAAAAATCAGAGTCACCCAATACGCCCCATGAAAGAGCGTTTTTAAAAGGAAGAACAATACGGCATAAAAACCTCCGATACTGTTGCCCATGACACGCGAAGCTCCGAAGTGGACACTCTTATCAAAGTCTTCCCTCAAACTAAAAACAGCTGTCAAAGTCCCGATCTGAAGGCCTCGCCAGCCAAATATTCCAAAAATAAGTAGTACAATAAAAACGGCAATCCCTGTTTTAAAGGTTCTCATCCCCAAACGGAATTTGGACCAATCAAATTTGTGTCGTTTAAAGTAATCCATGGTCACCTATCTTTCTATTTCTATTATTCTACCATATTTTCAGAAAGGAGAGAACAGTTATCAATAGAAAGAAAAAAGAGAGTGGGACAGAAATCGGTAATTTGTTAGAATTCGATTTCGTCGTCCCACCTCCGCACAGTTGAGTAGGGCTGTAAAAGCTGATGAAATCAGCCTAGTAGAGCCCACTCAACCACTGCGTCTTGCTCGACAATTCAAAAATAATTGAGAGGCTAGGACTTTTGTCCCAGCCTCTTTCATTTTATTTAGTTTATTTGTCTGTAAGAGCAGCCAATCCTGGAAGTTCTTTACCTTCAAGGAGTTCCATAGAAGCACCGCCACCAGTAGAGATCCATGAGAATTTGTCTGCACGGCCAAGGTTGATCGCAGCAGCAGCTGAGTCACCACCACCGATGATTGATTTAACGCCTGGTTGTTTCACGATAGCGTCCATCACACCGATTGTACCAGCTTGGAAGTCAGGGTTTTCAAATACACCCATAGGTCCGTTCCATACAACTGTTTTCGCACCAGTCAATTCTTGGTCGAATTTAGCGATTGATTTAGGACCGATATCAAGACCAAGGAATCCTGGATCTACTGCTTCACCTTCAGTGTCTTTCACTTCAGTGTAGTCAGCAAATGCGTTTGCTTCTTTTGAGTCAACTGGCAAGATCAATTTACCGTTTGATTTTTCAAGAAGAGCTTTCGCAACATCCAATTTGTCTTCTTCTACAAGTGAGTTACCGATTTCGATACCTTGTGCTTTGTAGAATGTGTAAGTCATCCCACCACCGATAAGGACTTTATCAGCTTTTTCAAGCAAGTTTTCGATAACACCGATCTTGTCAGATACTTTAGATCCACCAAGGATAGCTACGAATGGACGTTCTGGAGCTTCAACTGCTTCTTTGATATAAGCAATTTCGTTTTCAAGAAGGAATCCAGCAACAGCTTTATCAACGTTTGCAGAGATACCAACGTTAGATGCGTGTGCACGGTGAGCAGTACCGAATGCATCGTTTACGAAGATACCATCTCCAAGTGATGCCCAGTATTTACCAAGTTCAGGATCGTTTTTAGATTCTTTCTTGCCGTCAACATCTTCGAAACGAGTGTTTTCAACCAAGAGAACTTGTCCATCTTCAAGAGCGTTAACAGCTGCTTCCAATTCAGCACCACGTGTAACACCTGGGATAAATTTCACTTCTTGACCCAATTTAGCAGCCAAGTCAGCAGCTACAGGAGCAAGTGATTTACCTTCTTTATCTGCTTCTTCTTTTACACGTCCAAGGTGAGAGAAGAGGATTGCACGTCCACCTTGTTCAAGGATGTACTTGATAGTTGGAAGAGCTGCAGTGATACGGTTATCGTTAGTGATCACGCCATCTTTTACAGGAACGTTGAAGTCAACACGAACGAGAACTTTTTTCCCTTTCAAGTCAACGTCTTTAACAGTCAATTTTGCCATTAGATATGACTCCTTCTTTTTTTAATACATGATAATTATATCACAAAAGCTGTAAAAGAGGTAGAAAAATCCAATGCTTTTCCCCTCTAATTCACAGGATCCGAACGACACTTCTAAATACAAGATCAAACCTCTCTGGTTTTCACCAGAGAGGTTTTTTTGAGAGTGACTTTTTAAGTGAACAAAAGAATCTTTTAGAAGACTTACTCTTCCTTCTTCTTACCAGCCAAGAGGAAGCCGCCTAAGGCTGCTAGAAGAACAGCTTCAGCTGCAAAGGAAGCTTCTAGGCTTGCCGTATTTGGTAGGTGTTCCGATTGACTTTCTTTACTTGCATCTTTTATTCCTTGCTGAACCGTTGGCTGTGAGTTCGCTCCTTGGTGGGCACTTAACAACTGATGGATCTCTTGATCAACCATATCCTTGTGTTCTTCCTCTTGATGACCCGCTTGAGTAGAAGTCGTTGGGGCCAACTGATCCACTTGAGAAGACTCTGTAGGCTTCAATGGATTAGCTGGATCCGGAGTCACTGGGGCAACTGGTTGGACTGGCTGATTTGGTTGAGCCGGTTGAACAGGCTGATCTGGTTTAGCCGGTTCTTCTGGTTGGATCGGTTGGTCTGGTCCTTCCGTTTGTGCCGTCTTATAGACAATCGCATAGTGGGTAAAGTGAGGAGCTGTAAAGATAACTACATCTCCAACTCTCTCAAAGGCCAAGGATTGAGGAGCTTGACCTTCTGGGAAGAAGAGAACTTGCTCCACTTCTTTATCCTTATCCACAGGGATTTTCACAAGGGATGGATGCTGGGTATCGATGTCTTGACCGCTTGCATCTACGCCTTCAATATCAAATACGATTCCTTCTCGGCCCTTCAGCTCTTCTTTTTCTGCCTGATTGGCTTCAACTTTTGCGACTTTTAGTCCTTTGACAACGGTTTGCTCTAAGTTGGAGAATTGAACTTCGACTCCAGTTGCAGGGTCTACAAAGACCGCTGGCTTATCTTCTTTCAGGAGCGCAATCAAGGTCTCTAGACCTGTCTTAGCTGTTTCAAGCGCTTCAGGAGTGAGCTCTGAAGAAGCTAGGAGCTCTTTATTTTTCTCAACCAGTGCCTGCAAAGCTTCACCAGAAGGGTGATTTGGCTTGCTTGCTAATAGAGCAGTCGCTTCTGTTGTCAGAGCAGAGAGAGCTTCTTTTTCTTTTGTTAGATTGGCTTGACCATCCAAGGCTTTCAAGAGAGCGGTCAATTGGTTCAACTGCTCATTGACTTGATCTTGTGTGCTGGTATCATGCTCTTTCAAGACTTTTTCAGAAGCAGCCATTCCAGCCAGCAAGGCTTCTTTGACTTCAGGAGTCGCAAAAGTAAAGTCTACTTTGGCTTTTGCAGCTTCAGCTTCAGCCAATTTTTGCTTGAGGTATTCATCGTTGAGAGCTGGTTTTGGATTGACGAGGACATCAAAGCTTGTGCTAGCTCCTTTGTAATGGACAGTGATGGTTTGACGACCTTCCTTGGTCGTATCAAAGCCAGTCACTTCCACACCTTCATCTGTCAAGGCATGCGTTTCGGTCGTTTCATCTTCAAAGACGACTGTAAAGCGTCCACCTTCTTTTTCCAATGATTCTCCGACAATATATTCCACTTTTGGTTTGTCGGTCAATTCTAGACCAGCAACTGCTTTTTCACCTGCTTCTTCTGCACTGACCACAAAAACAGTGAGGGTCTTATCCAATTTCTGACCAAGGTAAGAGACTTCTAGGTGTTGTTCTCCAAGCTTGCTACTGTTAAATCCATGAATCTCTACACCTGAGTTGGTGAGGTTGACCAGTTGATCTGCTTGGCCATCTTTATAATGAACGCGGAGAGTTGCCCCTTTCAAGGAAAGGGCATCGCCTTCCCGGTAGACCTTCTTAGTCAATCCATCTTCAAATTGAAGTCCCGCAATTTCTTTATCATTCTTTGGAACCTCGATCGCCAAGACATTACTGATATCTTTACCAGGTTCTTGCGCACGATAGTAGAGAAGAGATGGGGTTGATTCAAAAGCCAGTGGTTTAAAGATGAGATTTCCAGCTTGATCGGCTGTCATAGTCGCAATTGGGCTAGTGGCTTCTTTATCCGCATAAAGGGTCAGTGTGGTATTGGCTGGGACATCTTTGAAACCAACTTGAACAAAATGATTACCTAAGTTTTGCGCTGCAGCATGTTTCATCGGTACATTGACCGTTTCAGTATCCAGACTTTCATACATCTTCCAGTTGTAAATCCGGATGGCTTGCCATGGAGTTCCGTTATCTGCCGTAATGACATGGAGACGCCATTCTTGAGCCTTGATTGGATGGTCGAGTGTAATGTCGGACACATGGGCTTTATTGCCACGAACTTCCTTGGCTAATTTCCACTCACCGGCTTCGTCCTTGTAGTAAAGGTCGAAGTCACGGGTATTCATCTTGCCATCATCGACAGATTCTCCACCCGCACCAGCATGGTCCATGACCCAACGAACAATGGTCCGAGGTTGTGTCAAGCGGATATCGACAGTTCCACTCAATTGAGCAGAAGACCATTTATCCGAAAGACTGGTAATGGTCCCATTTAACATACCTTCGATGCCTTCACTACCATCCGCATCTGGGAAGCTTGAACCAATCACTTTGGCTCCGATAACTACGTTTGGTGCTAGGGCTTTTGGTAGACTAGTATCTGACACGGTCATACCCCAATCAAAGGCTACAGTTCCCGCATCTGAACGTTGGCCGTTCTTTCCAACTGCCACAACCTTAAGTTCCTGAGTAGTCCCTTCAGCACTTGCTGAACGGCTAACTTTTGGTAGATAGACGGTTGTCGCAGAAGATCCTGTTAAGAGACGCCAGTTATCGCCATCTTTTTCATAGACTTCATAATAATCCGCATCTGCTACCCCTTTAAAATTGAGGACTGCTTCTGCTTCTTGCGCATTTTGTAGGCGTTTTGCCCGAACGGATACTTCTGCTGGAGTAGCTGGTTTCTCTTGGTTCGACGTAATCGACAATTGGCCGAGATTAAATTTGTAGTCTTTGACATCCGTATCATGGTCAAAGAACATCTTCACAGCATAAATGGTCTTGCCAGCCAAACTTCCCAAATCAAAGGTTTGAGTAGACCAATCCGCACTCGGTGTCAATTCTTTCCATTCGTATTCAGAGTAGTCTTCTTTGGTGGCAACAGCTACCCAGGCAGCAGCTCCGATCCCACCTTTATGACTGACACTCAATTTTGTCGTTTCTGTCACAGGAATCTTGGTCGAATAGAGCATGACATTTTGACTGCTATTGGCTTTTAAATCTCCTTCAAAGGCTAGAGAATTTCCTCCATTGTAGGCTTGATCAAAATCATAACGACCTTTCAATGGAGCACTATCTTCACTATGCTCTACCCACCAACGCCAGGTTGGAAGGTAGCCAGAAACAGAACGGTAGTTCCATTCCCCTTCTTTAGAAATCTTGCCATCGACAAACCAGTGTTTTCCGTGACCAGTATTGAAGGAAGTATTGAAATCTTCACTTGTAATAGGAGTTTTGTCCACTACTAGATTGGACATACCGTACCAAGATTGGTCTGCTGGTTTTCCTTTAGTCGGATCTCCTTGGAAACCTGTCCAGAATAGATCTTCATGAGTATGGTAACCTTCTCCAGTCTTTCCTAGACCTGTAATGGTATCTGGCGCATAAAGACCAAGAGATAGACGCAACTTGCCATGTTCATCTAAAATGGCATTCCAGTCTACATTAGTCTTATAAGAGCCTCCTTTTTGGAGCTCGAGTCCAGCTAGAACATCATAAGGATTCCGCTGAATCCATTTAGCTGTACTAATCGAATAATCAACTTCTGATTTGCCCCAGTTAAAGTTGGCAAAGAAGGTATCAACTGGATTTTCCCCATTTTCAGGCTGCATGAAATTGTAGTTGTATTCACCCAGTGCATTTTCATGGTAGCGACCATATTCATAAGTCATGGCATCATACCAAGAGTACTTGATCGGATAGTTGATGCTCTTCGCATACTCCTTAGTATAAAGAAGGAAATCTCTTAATTTTGGACCCAATGGTTCTACAAGATTTCCGGTTGTCTCTTGGTTGATAAAGTAACCATCAAAGCCATAGTACTTGGCAAGTTCTACTAATTTACGCGCGATCGGGAAGGTCTTAGACCCTTCACTATCTTCTTTCAAGGTTTCTGCAAAATGTTCTTGATCCTTGATGCTGCTAGACCAGTTGTAAAAGATTGTTCCATAAATAGGCACCCCATTTCGGTGGGCAGCATCGATCACATCTGCTGATGGAACCAGTCCTTCCCAAAAGACCATGGAATCCAAATATTGCCAGTAATCAAAAGCATAGGCCTTAAACTCTTCCCCGCCGACAGACGCATGATCCTTTGCTTTGGAGTTCATGTTTGACAGCGCTTGGATCTTCGCTTCAGGGTTAGCTTGTTCATTAATTTGTTTCCCTTGAAAACGACTCGCAAGTGGGACGCTTGCTCTATTCATATCGTCATCCACTCGTTTTCCTGGTTCCCACTTCAAGAGATCGTCCCAGGTATCGAACTTAACTTCTTTGGGTCTTAATTGTTTTTCTTCATTGGTTGGTAAATCAGCCACTTTTTCAGCAGTAGCTTTCGGTTTTTCAGTCTCTGAAACAGCTGGATGATCTGTAGTCGTCGAGCTAGCTTCTGTACTCGTAGGACTAGCCTCCGGAGTGACCGCTTCTGTGGCCGGTTTTGCAGGATCAGCCGTAGGAAGTGCCGCATCTGCAGTGTAGACGCCAGCTTCTCTCACCAAATGATTGACATCATCGGTGTTTGCTGAAGAGCTTTCCAAGGGTTGTTCACTAGTAGAAACCGTCTCATCTGCAGAGACAGCGCCTGTTCCTAAAAATGCTAACCCAATCAATGCGGAACAAACTCCTACACTGAATTTTCGTATACTAAATCGTTCTTTCTTTTCAAATCGATGACCTTTCATCTTGACCTCCTTGTATGTTTTTTTCTTTTTCTTGAGCGATTTCCATTGTCTCCTTTCTCCACGACCTGTAATCGCTTTCATTTCTTTGTATTAGAAATCTCCAATCAAGAATAGGATACCCTAATCTATTTAGCACTGTCAATCTATTTTGGCAATTCCTATAATATGATGAGAAAGCCCTAAAAAAAGTACAAAAAAAGAGGAGGTTTCCCTCCTCTCATCATACGCATGAATTATTTAGCAATTTTTGCGAAGTATTCAAGAGTACGAACAAGTTGTGCAGTGTAAGACATTTCGTTGTCATACCATGAAACAACTTTAACCAATTGTTTACCGTCAACGTCAAGAACTTTAGTTTGAGTTGCGTCAAACAATGATCCGTAAGACATACCTACAACGTCTGAAGAAACGATTGGATCTTCAGTGTAACCGTATGATTCGTTTGAAGCTGCTTTCATAGCTGCGTTCACTTCATCAACAGTAACGTTCTTGTCAAGAACAACTACCAATTCAGTAACTGATCCAGTTGGAACAGGAACACGTTGTGCAGCTCCGTCCAATTTACCGTTCAATTCAGGGATAACCAAACCGATTGCTTTAGCAGCACCAGTTGAGTTAGGAACGATGTTAGCAGCACCAGCGCGTGCACGACGAAGGTCACCTTTACGGTGTGGACCGTCAAGGATCATTTGGTCACCAGTGTAAGCGTGGATAGTAGTCATCAATCCTTCAACAACACCGAAGTTATCTTGAAGAGCTTTAGCCATTGGAGCCAAGCAGTTTGTAGTACATGAAGCACCTGAGATAACTGTTTCAGTACCATCAAGAATATCGTGGTTAGTGTTAAATACGACTGTTTTAACATCTGATCCACCAGGAGCAGTGATAACAACTTTCTTAGCACCACCAGCATGCAAGTGTTTTTCAGCAGCTGCTTTAGTAGCAAAGAAACCAGTTGCTTCAAGAACGATTTCTACACCGTCGTTAGCCCAGTCGATTTGTTCTGGATCGCGTTCAGCAGAAACTTTAACGAATTTACCGTTAACTTCGAATCCACCTTCTTTAACTTCCACAGTACCGTCGAAACGACCTTGAGTTGTATCGTATTTCAACAAGTGTGCAAGCATAACTGGATCTGTAAGGTCGTTGATGCGTGTAACTTCAACACCTTCTACGTTTTGGATACGACGGAAAGCAAGACGTCCGATACGACCGAAACCGTTAATACCAACTTTAACTACCATTCGTGATTTCCTCCTTATGAAAATCAAAAAAATTTTTTGTGAAAAGAGTAACTTGACACAGCGCCAAACATCTTTTAACAGTCTCTATTATATACTTTATTGCATTAAAAAGCAACTATTTCCCAACGAAAAGCAAGATTTATCATAGATCACCACCTCTTTTATTAAAGTTTTTCACAAAGTCTTGATCGATAGGAAAAGCGCTATTTTACTTGTACTCACTTTTGGAACAAAGAAAAACTCTTCCCAAAGTGGGAAGAGTTTTTAAGCATTGGTAAATTAAGCTTCACCTTTAGCTTTTTTAATGATTTCTTCTTGTACTGATTTTGGTACATCTTCGTAGTGGTCAAATACCATCATGAAGGTACCACGTCCTTGAGTTGCAGAACGAAGGACAGTAGCGTAACCGAACATTTCAGCAAGTGGCACATAAGCACGAACGATTTGGCTTGCACCGTGTGCTTCCATACCATCTACACGTCCACGACGAGCAGTTACGTGACCCATAACATCCCCAAGGTTTTCTTCAGGAACTGTGATGGTTACAAGCATCATTGGTTCAAGGATAGCTGGTTGTGCAGTCTTAGCAGCTTCTTTAAGCGCAAGAGATGCAGCGATCTTGAAGGCAGTTTCAGATGAGTCGACATCGTGGTATGAACCATCGTAAAGCTTAGCTTTCACGTCAACCATTGGGTAACCAGCAAGGACACCGTTCGCCATAGATTCTTGAAGTCCTTTTTCTACTGCAGGGATGAATTCACGTGGAACCACACCACCGACGATCGCATTTTCGAACTCGAATCCTTTACCTTCTTCGTTTGGAGTAAATTCGATCCAAACATCACCAAACTGACCTTTACCACCAGATTGACGTTTGAAGAATCCACGTGCTTGTGTAGAAGCGCGGAATGTTTCACGGTAAGATACTTGAGGGGCACCAACGTTAGCTTCAACCTTGAATTCACGTTTCATACGGTCAACAAGGACATCCAAGTGCAACTCACCCATACCAGAGATAACTGTTTCACCAGTTTCAGGGTTTGTTTCAACGCGGAATGTTGGATCTTCTTCAGCCAATTTTTGAAGGGCGATACCCATCTTGTCTTGGTCTGCTTTAGATTTAGGCTCAACCATCAATTGGATAACTGGTTCTGGAACTTCGATTGATTCAAGGATGATTTTTGCTTTTTCATCTGTCAATGAGTCACCAGTTGTAGTATCTTTCAAACCAACGGCAGCAGCGATATCTCCAGAGTAAACTGTTTCGATTTCTTTACGAGTGTTGGCGTGCATTTGAAGGATACGTCCGATACGTTCACGTTTACCTTTAGAAGTGTTCAAGACGTATGAACCTGAGTTCAAGACACCTGAGTAAACACGGAAGAATGTCAAACGACCTACGAATGGGTCAGTCATGATCTTGAAGGCAAGAGCTGCAAATGGCTCTTCATCAGATGCTGGACGTTCTTCTTCTTCGTCTGTATCTGGGTTCACACCCTTGATTGCAGGGATATCAAGTGGGCTTGGAAGGTAGTCAAGGACCGCATCCAACATCAATTGAACCCCTTTGTTCTTGAAGGCAGAACCACAAAGTACTGGGTAGAACTCAACGTTGATTGTAGCTTTACGGATACCAGCTTTCAATTCTTCGTTAGTGATTTCTTCCCCTTCAAGGTATTTCATCATCAAGTCTTCATCAGTTTCAGCAACTGCTTCAACCAATTTTTCACGGTATTCTTGAGCTTGTTCAAGGTATTCAGCTGGAATATCTTCTTCAAGGATATCTGTACCAAGGTCGTTAGTATAGATTTCAGCTTTCATCTTGATCAAGTCAATGATTCCGCGGAAGTCATCTTCAGCACCGATTGGCAATTGAATTGGGTGAGCGTTTGCTTGAAGACGGTCATGAAGTGTGCTTACTGAGTAAAGGAAGTCAGCACCGATTTTATCCATCTTGTTAGCGAATACGATACGTGGAACTCCGTATTCAGTTGCTTGACGCCAAACTGTTTCAGTTTGAGGTTCAACACCTGATTGTGAGTCAAGAACGGTTACAGCACCGTCCAAAACGCGGAGTGAACGTTGAACTTCGATAGTGAAGTCCACGTGTCCTGGTGTGTCGATGATGTTTACACGAGTGTCTTTCCATTGAGCTGTTGTAGCGGCAGATGTGATGGTGATACCACGTTCTTGCTCTTGCTCCATCCAGTCCATTTGTGACGCACCTTCGTGAGTTTCACCGATTTTGTGAATCTTACCAGTGTAGTAAAGGATACGCTCAGTTGTAGTTGTTTTACCAGCATCGACGTGAGCCATGATACCGATATTACGAGTTTTTTCAAGTGAAAATTCGCGTGCCATGAGGTTTGTTTCTCCTATATTTTTTATTTCTATATTCTATTATAACATGATTTAATAAAAACGGATAGGCAGGACCTACCCGTTCTCAGTGTTTTCATGCTAAGTTTTGGTTCCAACTTGTAAGAAGAGTTGAATTGGGTTCAAGAGCTGACGAAGCTTAATTGAACTCGGGCTAAAAGCTCAAGTTAACTGATTTGAACCCGAGCGAGGCCCGGTGCAAAAAAGATAAACTGCTTTGTGTTCATCGAACACTGCATCAGTTTCCTATTTTTGCCTTGGGCCTTTGCCGCTCTTAGTATCATTTTATTACCAGCGGAAGTGTGCAAATGCACGGTTAGCTTCAGCCATACGGTGAGTATCTTCACGTTTCTTAACAGCTGCACCAGTGTTGTTCGCTGCATCCAAGATTTCTTTTGCAAGACGATCAACCATTGTGTGTTCACCACGTTGACGAGCGATTGTTACCAACCAACGAAGTCCAAGTGTTGTACGACGTTCTGGACGAACTTCAACTGGGACTTGGTAGTTAGAACCACCGACACGGCGAGCACGTACTTCAAGTACAGGCATGATGTTTTCCATAGCTGTTTCGAATACTTCAAGAGCATCGTTTCCAGTAGCTTCTTTAATTTGTTCGAAAGCTCCGTAAACGATTGAAGCAGCTGTACCACGTTTACCATCAAGCATAACGCGGTTGATAAGACGAGTAACTAATTGTGAATTGTAAAGCGGATCTGGCAATACATCGCGTTTAGGCGCACGGTTTTTACGACTCATTTTTCTTTATCCCCTTTCCTTATGCTTTTGGTTTTTTAGTACCGTATTTAGAACGGCCTTGTTTACGATCGTTTACACCTGCAGTATCAAGTGCTCCACGGACGATATGGTAACGTACCCCTGGAAGGTCTTTTACACGTCCACCACGAAGAAGAACCACGCTGTGTTCTTGCAAGTTGTGTCCGATACCTGGGATATAGGCAGTTACTTCGATCAAGTTGCTCAAACGTACACGGGCAAATTTACGAAGGGCAGAGTTAGGTTTTTTAGGTGTCATTGTTCCAACACGAGTTGCAACACCACGTTTTTGTGGTGAAGAAACGTTTGTTTGAACTTTTTTATGACTGTTGTAACCAACGTTCAAAGCTGGTGATTTAGATTTTTCTACTTTTGATTTACGCGGTTTGCGAACCAATTGGTTAATTGTAGGCATCTACATTCTCCTGTGAAATTTTTTATTTTTGGTGATGGTACACTTGGTGACAGCTACCATCTGTGTGTACTTTTGCAACATTTGTCAGCACGTCCCTGTACACTCTTGAGAGACCAAAAGTAAAAAGTACCGTCTATTATTATAACATGACGGCACTTTGATTGCAAGATGTTTTTTTATTTTTTAAAGAAGTCGAAAAAGTTCATTATTGACCAGCTTCAGCAGGTTCTTCTGCCCCTGCATCTGCAGCCGGAGCATACTGTTGTTGCTGTTGTGGTTGAACTGTCGCATTGGCTCCAGCTACTCCAGCATTGGCATTGGCATTAGTATTTGCGTTCGGGTTGGCATTAGCGTCTGTTTGAGTCTGCTGTGTTGCCGCTGTGTCACTCTCATAGGTCAGTCCATAATAGTTAGCGATGTATTGGATACGGGCATCAAGCGATTGCTTTTGAGTCGCATCTTTGACTTTCTTCACAGCAGCTTGGGCAGCGTTCACAGAATCTTGACTTGGAGTTGTTTCCATTTGAACGACTGCTTTTTCAGCAGCTTCTGTATTTTTCTTTTCTTCTTTCTTTTCTTTTTCTTCCTTTGTTTCCTTTTTCACTGGAAGGGAACCTGTTTTTTTAGCAGGTTGAATTTCTGTCGTTACCTGGGCAGCCGTATTCTTTTTAACGGTATACAAACCAGCTACCAAAATAAAGGATAGAGACAGAACTGTCACCAAGCGAATCCACAAAGGACTATTATCAAATCGATCTAAAATTCTTTTCACTTTTTGATCCTCCTTTGTTGCTCTTAATCAAAGATATTCCCAACTTCGACACTCAATTTATTTTCTTTTACATCGATGTTGGTCACGCGCAATAAGGATTTGTGTTCAAAGAATTCACGGTCGGTTGCAGCATTATCCGCAAAGACAGCTACCCCTGCTAATTCTGAATCAAATTCAGCCAAGAGGCTGACCATCCCGTTAATCGTTCCGCCACCTTTAAGGAAGTCATCGACAATCAAGACCCGGCTTCCTGCTTTTAGGCTCCGTTTTGAAAGGAACATTTTCTCAATGCGATCTCCACTTGAGCCTGAAACATAGTTGACACTAACGGTTGACCCTTCTGTGATTTTCAAATCACGACGGACAATGACGAATGGAACATTCAAGACATTGGCCACTGCATTGGCTAAAGGAACTCCCTTGGTCGCTACGGTCATGACAGCATCAATCTTCTTATCTCGAAAGGCTTTGGCAATGATGCGGCCGATCCGATTCAAAATCTTTGGATTGCTCAAAAGATCAGACAGGTAAATGTAGCCACCAGGAAGGATACGATCACTTTCAGACAGTTGCTTGCAAAGATCCTCGACGATTTCTTTGGATTCTTGATCTGAGATAGACGGCGTAAAGATCACGCCTCCACCAGCTCCGGTAATGGTCTCAATATTTCCGATTTCCATCTCTTCAAACGCATGCTTAATGATCACGATATCTTCTGAGATGGAAGACTTGGCAGACTCATACTTTTCCGCAAACGTATTGAGGCTAGTCAATTCATAGGGATGGTTGATCAAGTAATTAGAAATCACGACCATCCGTTCACTTCTTCTTAATTTCATTTTCTCACCATGTAGTTTTTTTCTATCATTATACCATAAGAAGCGAAAAAAACGAACATTCTGATTTACAGAAGGCCGTTTTTTCCTGATTATTTTATTTTTGGCAGAATCATTCCCGTATTTATCTCTGTTTTTACTAGTCGAGATTCGGTTTATAGAAGGAACGATTTTCCATAGCAAAGATTTTATTGGTCATTTCGCCAGGACCAATTAAGCCAAGTGCTGTTGTCATCATCATCATTTCTGCATCCAAATTATCGATCATATGAATAATCTCTGCTTCCATGATCTTTGGACGAACAGGACTACCGTATTCCAGCAAGCCATGGTGACTCAAGATCACATGGCGAAGAACGATGACTTCTTCTTTTTGGTCATCAATCTTCAAGTCTTGCAAGACCTTGGTGATTTCTTCATCGATGAGTGCAATGTGGCCGATGAGGTTGCCTCGAACAGTGTATTCTGTATTTTCAGGCCCCGTCAACTCGATCACTTTGGCCAAATCGTGTAACATAATCCCTGCAAAGAGCAAGCTCTTATTCAACTGAGGATAGATATCACCGATACTATCTGCCAAGCGGACCATGGTCGCCGTATGATAAGCGAGACCTGCTTCAAAGGCATGATGGTTGGTCTTAGCAGCTGGATAGCTATAAAACTCTTTCTCATATTTCCCATAGAGGGCCCGGACAATCCTTTGCCAGACTGGATTTTCAATTTTGAAAATCATGTTTGACAGGTATTCATGCAATTCCTTGGGATCTACTGGTGGTTTTTCCTTAAAGTCTGCTGGATTGTTGGGCTCTCCTGCTTGGGGCAAGCGCATGTTTAATTGGTTGACTTGCGGAGTATTATTGTAAACTTCTCGACGTCCAGACATATGGACCACGCGCCCAGCCATAAAACTCTCTACATTGTGAGGTTGGGCATCCCATAGTTTACCTTCGATTGTACCGGTCTCATCCTGGAAGACAAAGGCGAGGTAGTTTTTCCCGGCCCGCGTTTGACGCACTTCTGCTGACTTGATCAAATAGAATCCTTCGAACAATTCATCTTTTTTCATTTGGTTAATTTTGACCATCATCTTCTCCATCTTCTATATATACATCTAGTCCCAGCAAGTCCTCATCGCTTTCGATTTGGCGGAGTGTCCGCTCGATGGCACTGGTCCGTCTGGTTAGCAAATCATCAATATTATTGGAAGCATTCTTTAAATGGCGCTGAGTCTTGGCCAGAATCCCTCCAAACTTATGGAATTCTGATTTGACCGATCCCAACACCTTGCTAATGTCATCTGCACTCTTTTGGATGTTGAGCGTTTTAAAGCCAACAGACAAGGAGTTCAAGAGGGCTGATAAGGTACTTGGCCCAGCCACTAAAATTTGTTCGTCCCGACGCAAGCGATCGAAGAATTCTGGATTGCGAACCACTTCGGAATAGAGGCCTTCAGTTGGCAAAAAGAGAATTCCGAAATTCGTTGTCGCTGGTGGAAAGAGGTATTTTTGTTGGATATCCTTAGCAAAACGCTTGATACTAGCAAGAAGGGCCTTGCGGTAAAGCTCGATCTCCTCTTTCTCTCCTGATTCATAAGCTTCTTCCAGACGATAGTAGTCTTCCAGTGGGAATTTAGAGTCAATCGGCAGATAGACTGGCTCCTCTCCTTGTCCTGGAAGCTTAATAGCATATTCCACGCGCTCACTGGATTGGGGAACGGTGACAAACTCCCGCTCATACTGGGCTGGGGTCAAGATATCTTCGATGATTTGGCCCAGCTGCAATTCACCCATAATCCCACGCGTCTTGGTATTGGAGAGAACTTTATTAAGGGTTCCGACATCCCGCGCTACTGTCTGCATTTCTCCCAGCCCTTTGTTGACCGACTCCAATTGTTTTGAAACCGTCTCAAAGGAGGTCTGCAAGCGGTGCTGCAAGGTTTTCTCCAATTTTTCTTCTACCGTTTGGCGCATCTGTTCTAGCCGCACTTCATTGGACTCTTGGATCTGGCGCATACGCTCATCTGTTTTGTCCCGATTTTTAGTAAAGTGCTCGTTCATCTCAGCGCGCAGAGCCGTCGTCTGCTGGTGGATCTCCACTCGCATCTCGGTTAAGCGATCTGTCAGGGCGATCTCTAACTGCTGATTGGCAATCTGGCTTGCTTGTCTTTCTTTTTCAAAACGATAGTCCAACTGGTCTGTCAAATGATCCTCATGGTCTTCCAGCATCTCTCGTAAAGCTGGTCTTGTATCATCTGACCGTTGCAAGAAATAGATGAGGAGGCCCAGATTGAGCAGGCCAATCAGAAGCAGAATGATATTCATATTAACCTCTGTCTTTACTATAAACAATGACAAGATAGCCACGATCAAGACTCACTTGAATCGGTTGATCCAAAAATTCATTGGAGCCATACATGGCCTTCAAAAAATAATTCTCCTGATGGAGCGGATACTTGGCTCCTGCGATCTCTAAGCGACCTTCTCCGACAGGCATAAAACCAACATAAGACATGGCTGGACCTGGCTGAATCTCATAGCAACCAGCTGGTCTGTAGATCAAGCGATTTTGACCATCGACTAATTGGATCTGCTCCATGTAGGGAGCTAGGTCTGGATCGGTCGGCAAAAAGATATTGGACAAAAAGTGATCCAAGCGACCACCAAAGGCACCATAAACGGTGACAGCAGCATCTGGATAGGCCTCAAAGACCGCTTTCAAGGCCAATTCCAAATCCGTATCATTCTTTTCAGGAACGGACTGAACAACCTGCTTGGCTTGGGTTCGGATCTCATTCAAATCAGTCTCAGAGACAGAATCGAAATCCCCCACAGCTATATCTAAAGGCAGACCTTGTTCCAGTAACTTCAAACAGCCACCATCAACGCCTACATAAACGTCATGATTTCTTGGCAAGAGCGTGCTGTCACCTCCTGCCAGTACTGCAATCTTAACCATTTACAGCATCTCGGAGCGTTTGAACGCGCTCATTAACATCTCCATTAAAGACATAAGAGCCTGCCACAAAGACATTAGCCCCAGCTGCTTTTGCTTGGGAAATAGTTTGGCCATCAATTCCACCATCCACTTCGATATCAAAGTCTAAACCTTTTTCTTCACGAAGAGCGGCTAATTCGCGCACCTTGTCCATGGTTTCAGGCAAGAAGGCCTGGCCACCGAATCCTGGATTAACGGTCATAACCAAGACTTGATCCACCAAGTTCAAGACATGTTTGATACTGTCTACAGGAGTCCCTGGGTTGATCACGACACTCGCCTTCACACCCGCTTGACGAATTTTTTGAAGAGCTCCGTGGATATGAGGAGTTGCTTCTACGTGGATGCTGATGATATCAGCACCTGCACGGGCAAATTCTTCGATATGGTGTTCGGGATTGGTGACCATCAAGTGGCAATCAAAGACCAACTTGCTATGTGGACGCATGCTCTCTACGACACCAGCTCCAAAGCTGATATTGGGCACAAAATGGCCATCCATGACATCGATATGGGCATAGTCAGCTCCAGCTGCTCCTAAGCGTTTCAATTCACTTTCAAAATTGGCATAATCTGCACTCAAAATTGAGGGTGCAATTTTCATTGTTTTCATCGTTGTAGTGTCTCCTATTTTGGCATTTTTTTCGAAACTTTTTTATAGGTTTTGCGACGGTTTTCAATCTCACTTAGAAATTGCAAGTAATCCTCATAACGGAAAGGTGCAATTTCCTCTCTTTCAACGGCTGGTTTCACCGCACAAGCTGGCTCATGCGTGTGGGTACAGGTACGAAATTTACAAGAGTGGCTCACATCGGCGATCTCTGGGAAGGCTTGATTTAAATCTTCACTGGTTGTCACTTCATAATCAAGGGATGAAAAGCCAGGCGTATCTGCGATCTTTCCTCCATTTAAATGGTAAAAGCTGACAGCTCGGGTCGTGTGTCGACCGCGCCCCAGACTATCTGAAATCTCACCCGTTTCAAGCTCCAGATCCGGAGCAATCTTATTGAGCAAGGTCGATTTTCCTACACCGGTCTGTCCCATAAAGACCGTGGTTTGATTGGTCAAAAGGGGCAAGAGTTCCTCAATCGACAAGACAAAATCATAGCCAATAGCCTGATAGATCCCTTGGTAGTAGTGGATGTCTTCCATATCTTCTAACAAGTCCAGTTTGGAAATATAGACAATGGGATGAATCCCCTTATGCTCCAAAAGAACCAGAAAACGGTCTAAAAGATTGGCATTGAAATCCGGCTCCTTAGCTGACATAATCACTACTGCCTGATCAATATTGACAATCGGAGGACGCACGAGGCTATTTTTTCGAGGCGCAATGCTCAAAATGTAGCCTTCTGAATTCTCTTCAGCAGAGAATTCTACCTGATCCCCCACATAAGGAGTCTGTCCTTTTTTTCTAAAATTTCCACGAGCCCGTGTCTGATAAATGTGACCGTCTGACTCCACGTAGTAAAAGCCAGCCAAGGCCTTGACGATTGTTCCTTGCAAATCGCACTCCTTTGAGATTAATACTATCTATTATACCAAAAAATGAGAAATAAGGCTGGTTTGCTTGATAAGAAAAAACGAAAAGTGAACCTCTCCGGACGCTTTTAGAAACGAATAGGTTCGTTTTTTAAATGGATAGAAACAGAAGACGGAGTATCTGTTATGACTTGTCTTTTAGCAGAATTCGGGAAAGGGCACCTTCTTTTTTTCCTTGGCATTTTTCCTAAAAAGTGTATAATAGAACTATGCGGAGGTGGTGGAACGGCAGACACGCATGCTTCAGGCGCATGTGCCCCTTCGGGCGTGAGGGTTCAAATCCCTTTCTCCGCATCTTGGAAAGGTGGCCCAGCTCGGTACGGCACCGGACTCGAAATCCGGCAAGTGGATTTTTATTCACGCGCGGGTTCAAATCCCGTCCTTTCCTTCCATCATTCAAAAAGACATGAGCTTCATATCTCATGTCTTTTCTATTATTTGATCCCGACTTCTAGAAGGCCGTCTGCTAGGCGAGCGAAGTCTTCTAGGCTAAGAGCTTCTCCTCGTACAGAAGGTTGCAGGCCTGCAGCTTGGATTCCTGCTTCCAGTTTGGCTTTGATTTCTTCGGTCTTGCCAAAACGACTGGTCAAGTTGTTCCAAAGTGTCTTCCGCCGATGGACAAAGCTAGCCTTGCTAACAGAGAAGAAGAAATCTTCGTCCTTGACGGCTACTGCTGGCTCTTCGCGACGCACCATCTTGAGGATGGCAGAGTCGACATTTGGTGCTGGCACAAAGACGGTGCGAGGCACGATAAAGGCTACCTTAGCAGTCATATAGTACTGGACTGCAATGGACAAAGAACCATAAGCCTTGGTGTTGGGCTCAGCTGAGATGCGGTCTGCCACCTCTTTTTGCATCATGACCACAAATTCTTGGAAAGGAATCTTGGATTCGATCAAGTGCATGAGGATGGGAGTCGTAATGTAGTAAGGAAGGTTAGCCACCACCTTGATCGGAAGGTCTGGATTTTTAAACTCTGCGATGTACTGGTTGAGGTCTACCTTGAGGATGTCTTGGTTGACAACCGTGACATTGTCAAAATCACGCAAGGTATCCGCTAAGATGGGAACCAAACGGTCATCAATTTCAAAGGCCATCACTTCTGCGGCATTTTCCGCCAAAAACTCAGTCAGAGCCCCAATCCCAGGACCGATTTCGATGACATTGACGGTTTTATCAATCTCAGCCGTATCGACAATCTTTTGAAGGATATTGGTATCGGTCAAGAAGTTCTGACCGAAGGATTTTTTAAAGGTAAAACCGTGACGCTCTAGCACTGCCTTGGTCACGCTATAATCTGCAATTCTCATTTTTTCTCTTTTCTAATCAGTTTAGGGGTAAAGGATCCCCTCTACTTCCGTCTTAATAACTAGCCATCGCCTCTTCGACTTGTGCTAAACAAATTCCAAACAACTCCAAGCGTTTGATCAATTGCTTGCCATTGCAGTAGCCGATGCGCAAGGCTTCGCCTAGATATTCCCGTCGTTTGCGACTATCGCTTCCCATCAACAGTCCAAGACGCATCAAGTCGGTCTTTGTGATATCAAAGAAATTTTCATCTTCGTAAGACCCGACCAGTCCAGCTAGGGCTTTTTCTAAGTCTTCAAAACTGGCATGCTCCACTCCAAGAGAACGCCCCTTGGTCTTGGATTTGGGGACTGCTTCACCACGATTTAAAAAGGCATGTTTGGCCTGGGGCACCTCTTGCATAATGATCTTGCGAATTCGCTCGCCATTGTAGTCTGGATCGGTAAAGACAATGACCCCACGCAACTCTTGCAAGGTAGCAATTCGTTCCAAATCATCTTGATCGATCGCAGAGCCTCGGGTTTCATAGGTATCCACCTCATAAAAACGACGGAGATTGGCTGTGTCGTCCTTGCCCTCCACGACAATCACTTCTGGTATTTTTCTTTTCTCAGTCAAGGCCAAATACCTTTCTTGCATTGTCGTAGGTTGCCTGAGCCACTTCTTCTGTTGTTAAGCCACGTAGTCCTGCAATAAAATCTACCACATAACGAGTGTAGGCTGTTTTATTTTCTCGACCACGTTTGGGAACTGGTGCCAGGTAAGGGGCATCTGTTTCAACCAAGATCTTGTCTAACGGAAGGCCAGCTGCCGCTTCTTGGACATCTGTGGCTTTCTTAAAGGTCACCACTCCAGAAAAAGAAATCATCATTCCCAGATCCATGAAGCGCTTCGCTTCTTCTAAACTTCCTGAGAAAGAATGCATGATCCCACCGCGAGGCCCGACTCCTTCACTCTTGATGATGGCATAAGTATCTTCTAAAGCATCGCGTGTATGCACCACAAAGGGGAGGTCCAAGTCTTTAGACAATTGAATCTGACGACGAAAAACCTTTTCTTGAATATCTTTTGGTGCCGTCATCCAGTGGTAATCCAGACCAATTTCTCCGAGTCCGACGACCTTGGGATGTTTCAACTGTTCAAGTAAATAGGCCTCCACTTCAGGACTATAATCACCTGCCTCAGTGGGATGCCAACCAAGCGTGAGATAGAGTTCTGGGTGCTGGTCTGCCAAGGCTATTCCTCGCTCAATCGTCGGCTTGTCAAAACCAACGATATTGTGGGCTACAACACCCATTTCCTTGGCCAAGTCGAGCTCTTCTTGTTCTTTTCCTGCGAATTCTTCCACATTGAGATGGGTGTGGGTATCAAAAATCTGCATGATCTTCCTTTTCTTCCGAGTTTTTCTTCTTTCTATTATAGCAGAAAGCGCCTCTAAATTCACTTTCGGACAAAACAAAAACCAGTAGTCTCGAGTTTCTACTGGTTTTTAGGTTTTTATCTGAATTACGCAGCCAAAACTTTGCGTCCTTTACGACGACGAGCTGCCAATACGCGACGACCATTTTTAGTTGCCATACGGTGACGGAAACCATGTTTGCGCGCACGACGAAGTTTACTTGGTTGATAAGTACGTTTCACGATGAATACCTCCTCATAGATTTTGTATTCGTTTAGCCGGCTAGTTGTGATCAGTTACTAAACATACTTTACTATTCTATCGGATTCGACTCTATTTGTCAATAGCTATGGCAAAATTGTTGCAAATACAGGTCGGAGAACACCTTTCTACACCTGACGGGTTGCCAAGTAATAGGGTTCCAGAGCCACCAGCGCCTCTTGCAACTGATCCAGGATATTCTCTAGGGACCTCTCCTCAACTAGAGAAACATCGTATTTGACGAGGACCTTACGAACCGCCCCTTCTGCTACTGCTTGTAACAGATCATGGCGATTCTTTTCTGTTCCTTCTACCCTTTGACTCTCTCCATTTTTCTGGGCGAAATAATAAACTGGCCGAGAGATAGGAAGGGTGAGTACCTTGTGTTGTTTTTGAAGGCTCTGCTCGTCTTTTTTTCGCTCGATAAAGCTCACCTCTAAGGAAACTCCAAAATCAGCTGCATCCCCATAAAGCCTCAAGGCAAACATGGGCTCTGCCATCGTCCCTTCTCCTTTTAGATAGACCCAAAAATGAGGCCGCAAGACCTGGGCCTGGTTCATCCACTGGCTGGTCCGATCCTGCTCCAAGTAAGGGTGACGCTTCTGAAAGGCTGAGACTAAATCGGTGAATTCCTTACGAGCCGCTTGAGCTAGGGCACGATACTGCTCCATCTCCGAGGCTAGCACGCCTGCTTTTGCTGGAGCCTGGTAGTGGATTCCTTGAAGCTTTAAAAACTCTCGAATCGCTGCAAATGCCATCTGCTTCCTTTCTAAACCTAAAAAAGGAGAGATCGGCTCAATCCCGTCTCTCCCTTATGGGAAATAATAGCTAGATTATCCTTCGATGTCTACCACTACGTAACGGTTTGGTTCTTCCCCTTCAGAGTAGCTAGTGACTCCTTCCATCTTAGAGACGATCCGGTGAATGATTTTGCGTTCACTGTTTGACATCGGATCTGTCTGTTGGGCTTGCCCATCTTCGAGGGCACGCGTTGCTAACTTCTGAGCATAGCTTTGAAGAACTTCTGCCCGGTGTTCTACATAGTCATTAACATTAATAGTAATGTAAAAATTCTTTGAGTAGCGGTTATAGAGGTAATTTTGCGCCAAAAGTTGAAGAGCCTTCAAGACTTTTCCGTGGTAACCAATCACGCGCCCAGGCTCATTGGTATCAATTTGCATATTGACCGTACGGCGGTTGTGACTGCTTGAGATGGTCGCATCCACATCCATTTCATCGACCACTGTTTGAACATAGGCTGTCACATCATCTACGACTTCTTCGATGTTGTAGTTTTCCTCTACCTCGATACCAAGGTTTGAGAAATCAGATTCGCTTGATTCTTTTGTCGCTGGTTCTTTGACTTTTTCAAGGATATGTTCATGCCCTTTTTCTTCAAGAACGGTATCTGCTTCTTTGTCATGTTTCAGGATTTCTGTCTTGATTTCTTCAGAGACAACTTCTCCTTCTTCTTCGACCTTTTTGATCGCTGCAACGACGCGTCCGAGATCGACCGTTGCTTCGCTCACCGTCTTAACCGGTTCGTTCTGCGCGTTAATTTCTTCTGGTACACCCTTTACAGCTTGTTGATTAGCTTTCACAACAGTTGTTTCTGCAATGGGCTCAATCTCTACTTGGGCTGGTTTTTTCCCAAACAAGCCAAGAAAACCTTTCTTTTCACGCGCTACAACCGTAATATGTGCCTTCATACGAGGAATATCTAAATCGTTCAGACCTTTTTGAATCGCTTCTTCAACAGTTGCTCCAGTATATAGGACCATATGTCCACCTCTTTCTTATTTTTTCTTTTTCTGTGCTTTGTTTAGGGCACGGCGTTTTTGTTTTTCCATGTCGCGTGAAGCTTGCTCTTTTGCTTCACGCTCTGCGATAATCTTGAAGGGGTTGTTCAAGAGATAGGTTTGCCCGACTTGATAAGCATTGGAAGTCACCCAGTATAGTGCGACCCCGCTGGCTGAGAACAAGGCAAAGAAGAAGATCATCACAGGCATCACATACATCATGGTTGTCGCACTCCCGTTACGCTCTGGCAGGGCTTTATTGGTCAACCAACTGCTGAAAAATGTGAAGAGGGCAGCAAGAACCGGCAAGATATAAGTCGGGTCGATCGCGCCAAGGTCCAACCAGAGGAAGTGACCGACTTTAAGGAATTCGACACGGCTCAGCGCTTGGAACAAGGCCATCAAAACCGGCATCTGAATCAAGAGAGGAAGAAAGGCTGAAGATGTTTTGACGCCTTTTTCCTTGTAAAGGGCCCGCATCTCTTCAGAAAGCTTGGTCCGACTATCTAGATCCTTTCCAGGATACTTGGCTTGCAATTCCTTGAGTAGGGGTTGAATTTCCTGCATCTTGCGGGTTGAATTCATTTGATATTGGAAAAGCGGCAAGAGGACCGTCCGGATCACAATGGTAAAGACGATAATCCCCACACCGATACTTCCGCCAAATGACAAGAAGCGAATGGCTTCGGCAAAGAAGTAGACGAAGCGTTCCCAACCACCTGTCGACTGAGCTGTCACTTGAGAGGTCCCACAAGCTGTCAAGACCAATAAGGCTGCTCCCAATAATCCAGTTAACTTCAGTTTCTTTTTCACATTATTCCCTTTCTTGGTAGACATGCGCTAATTTTAAGACATGTACAAGATTTTTCTCAACTTGATGGAAGTCGAGCTCCTCCACTCCTTTACGAGCAATGACAACAAAATCATCGGTCGTAAGGAAGGCTTGGTGTTTGATCAAAACATGGCGAATCAAACGTTTGATGCGATTTCTAGTCACAGCATTTCCCAGCTTCTTACTAACAGACAGGCCGACTCGAAAATGTGGTTGGTCTTTGCGCAAGCGGTAAACAACGAATTTCCGATTGGCAACATTTTGACCACTTTTAAAAATAGCATTAAAATCTTTGTCACGTTTGACGCGGTAGCTTTTTTTCAAACCTCAACTCCCTCTATTAAATTTATTCTATTATACCATATTTTCAAAAAAAACCAATCTCCCTCAGGAAATCGGTTGCTACTTGAATACAGATAAAAGCAAAGGCAAGGTGTAGTATAGATTGAGCAAGATATGGCCTAAAATCGGAGAAAGGAGCGTCTTGCTCCGATAATACAGGGTCCCAAAAATCACACTCGGTAGGAGATAGATGATACAAGCCCCTAACGAAAAGGGAGTATGGAGAAAATGCAGGCCACTGTAGATGAGGGCTGGAAGCCAAATCTCTGCATAGAGTTTCCAGCCTTTGAAGTAGGCATTTACCAGGGCTCCACGAAAGATCAGCTCTTCTGTCACCGGCCGGATAATGACCATTGCGATCACCAGGATGAGCACCCCTGTGGAACTTATTTCCCTAGGAAAGAGACTCAAAACGGCTGCCCGTCCTTGAACAAAACCACTGATGAAGTAGTCCAACCAGTAGACCAAACAGGCTGCAAAAATGGCTTCCATCAGAGATTGAAGAGGGTTTTTTCCCAGCTTAAACTGCGCTTTTTTAGAAAAACGATAGACCAAAAATCCTGCAAAGGTTGCATAGAGCCCTTCTAGGCCAAATAAGGTCCAATAATAGCTATTTGCGCTTGCTAGACTAGTAGAGATATACTGGGCCAAGGGGCGAAACTGAGGCCGGATATAAAAATAAAACAAGAGCAGAAAGAGGGGATAAAGCAGTGAGAGCTTTCCTTTGATGAATTTCATAGAGACCTTTCTTATAGAGTATGACAAATCGTATAGTGCATCTTACCATAATCGCGTCCAGGAATCAATCGTAAGGATGCCTACCCTCACTCTTTAAGAAAAGCTACATAACCTCCTAAAACAGCGACTAAAATCAAGAGACAAAGAAGAGTTTCCATCCATACAAGAACTGTCAAGAAAGGTAATTGCAACAAGCCTTGGGCCATTTTTAAAGAGGTCGCTGTGATGACCGTTGGAAAGGTAAGAGCTGAAAAAGCGGGTTGAAAACCTTCTTTGATCATTCTTGGCAGGCGCGTCAAAACAAAGAAATAAAACCCTTGCGAGGCCACCACCATGATCAATAAGAACCAGGTAGGAAGGCTTGCTCCACCCACACGAACCAGGGCTGCTAAAAGAAGGGAAAATGGAGCACAATAGATGCCTTCTTGCCCTAACAGATGATTGGGTAAGGGCTGCTTTTTCCCATCAAAATAAATGACGGGGTAGAGAAGAAAGGTCAAACCAAAACCAATCACTAAAGCGAGATAAGCAATCTCCCTGATTCCTACAACAGGGTAGGTCAAGGCTGCTACTGCAATGCCCACATAGAGAACGGTCCAACTCGGAGTGGCATTGGCTCTTGGACGCACCATGACATGGTTCTTGGTAAAATAAAGAATCAAGCAAAGATCCAAGAGAAAGGCTGACCACCAAACCAACTGAGATAGACCTCCAAAGGCGGGAAAGAGGCGAAAAAGATAGGTGGATAGAATCATCCCTGCCATGGGAAAGGTCGCCATCCCAGATAACAGGGCTGGCTGTTGGAGTTCTATCTTGGTTTCTTGCCAGCGAATCGCATGATAGACTAAAAAGAAAAACCAGAAGAACAAACCTGTCAGACTAAAGGCATGGGCAAGAACAGGCAGAGAGTCTGCAAGAAGGTTCCCAGCGCCAACCAATCCTAACAGACAACCTGAAAATACTAAGGGAATCTTTTTCATCGGAAGCTCCAATCATTTTATCGCTTTCAGTATACCATAAAATCAAAGGGAACATCATCAAAAAAAGAAGTTGGTTTACCAACTTCTTTTAGAATGTAATCCACCTGTTTCTTACATAATACATCCTAAATGATACTTAAAAAATTAAAAAGATATCAACTATTAGGCTCACTTAGACATCTACTGAAACTTTCCGCCGTGAGATAAGTGCCTGAAATAATTATGTTTCAGGCACTCGGGATTATTGAGACCTTAGGCTCAATAATTAGTCATGGAACTTCCTCGAAGTTCGCTGACGTCCGTACTCACCTAAGGAAAGTTTCTAAGATGACTCTATCTACAATTTAAAAGAAGTTGGAGAATACCAACTTCGTTTTATCCATTCTATTAGACACTAGGCCTGTACGACCATCATATAAAGAAACAAAGATAGGAGAAAGACGATACTAACGGCAAGGGTTGCTAGCTTGAGTCCACGGTGGGACCGCCAGTAACTTGGTTTTCCTAGGTTACTGGTCGCATCTGTTGAAAGCGATTGTTGTTGGCGAGGCTGCAGGGTGATCAGAACCACAAGAGCGAGGGATAAGATCGAGATCCCGATTGCAAATACCATTTCCATCTTAGGATCCTCCTAACACTCTGAAGAGGGTAAAAATAACTCCCAGCAGAATCACCAAACCAATGATCACATTAAAAGTAACATTGATCTTTTCAGAACGTGTCGTCTTTTCTTTTTCGGCAGGACGGCGTTTGAGAGACTCCATCCGTCCTTCTACTTCTTTGTAAAATAAATCTTTCTTACGATCACTCACTGTGTCCACCTATCCCTTCTTGCAAGCGAGCTTTGAAAACAGCTGGCTCAACGCTACTTGATTGGGCAATTTGTTGTGCGACGGCTTCTCTGTAGTTATCCACAGATTGGTAGATTTCCTGGATACGGGCCACCATATCTGCTTCTTTTCCTTGATCAAAGATATTGGCTTGTGCGAGGAAGTGGCGGTCATGCAGGGTATGGCTAAAGGTAAGGATGACTTGCTGGTGTTCGAAGGCCTTGCGAACAATACCTTGCACCTCTGCATAGTGGTTGATATCCAGATAAATACTAGAGACCTTAAGCAACTCTTTGATCCGCTCTTGACTGATATTTTGGTACAAGACCACATTTGGATAGCGGACCATAGACAAGAGGCTCGCAGACATCTCCGTCAAAGCTGCTACACGGAAGGTCACATTCGGCAAATTCTCTACTAGGTAGGTCAAGGCTTCGATCTGATCCGAATTAGTCAAAACAAAGGCGTCTTTACGGATATCGTCTTTCACCTTGAAATCATACAGGTAGCCAAGGGGTCCAAAATAGCTATGCTGATCTTGCGAGGTCAACTGCAAAGCGCGATGATAGGTCGCGTTTTGCGGAATCAAGATCTTCTTGGTCCGGATTTCTGGGCTCTTTAGAATCAACTGCATGTTGCCCGGAAGGCTGTCGTGAAGAGGCTCTTGCCACACCAAGACGTCGCGTCCTTTGATGCCTTTATTGCCTAGCTGGAGACTAATGCTAAAGGAGGTGGCCAGCGTATTGTAGACCAAACCATCTAGATCAAAACCACGATACTCTAGATAAAAGACAAAGTAATCTAAGCGATTCTTGAAAATCCGCATCGGTTGATGGTCCAAGGTCAAGATCAAATCCCCTGTTTGGTGATTCTCTGTCAAGCGCTCGATATCCCCTTCAAAATAAGTGGTCACCAAATACTGTCCCTGATCGCCACAAGTCGTTACAGCAATCTTACGACCGTATTGGTCATAGTGCTCAACCATGACCACTTGTCCCTTATCATCTAACCACTCTAAGCGCTCGACGATGCGTTTATAGGAAGCAGCATGGTACACAATTCGAGCCTTTTCTTGACCATAGTAGGTCACTTTTCCCGAGCTATTATCCCCAGAAACTTCCCAGAAATCAGGCACTGGAACTTCATTAAAGTAGCGTCCCCGCTTCTCCCCTTTTGCTTGTCCTAAGAAATAGATAAAGGGAGATTCGACACCGTCTGGTAAGAAACCATTTGGCTCCAAAACAACGGTCGGGTGGTCAAAGCCAGACTCTTTCATGGAGTGGAGCAAGTCTTGGCTTTCACGAGAATAACTATCAAATACGTTCAGCATGTGTCACCTCTTCTATCAATTGTGCCCAAGCTTCTTCTACTCGGCTGGTCAAAAAGTCTTCTGCACGCGCATAAGATGCTTGACGCATGCTGGCTAGATCATCTTTTTTGTATAGCTGGATCATTTTTTCCGCAAAGGCAGTAGCAATCTGGTCGACCACTTGATCTGCTGAAGGGGGAATGAGATAGCCATTTTTACCTTCTGTGACAAAGGTCTGGTTGCCATAAGGAACGTCAAAACCGATAATCGGAAGTCCTGAACCAATCGCCTCCATCAAGGTCAACCCAAAACCTTCACTGGTCGACGCTGATAGGTAAACTTCATAGTTCTTATAAATTTCCTCTAGATTGGCATGCCCTTTGAGATGGATATAGTCTGCCGCCCCCAATTCATCGATTAGAGAACGCAGCTTGCCTTCTTCTCCACCTTTTCCATAGATGTCAAAAGACAGTTCTGGTAATTCTTTTTTGGCGCGAACCACTGCTCGCACCAACCAATCAATATGCTTTTCTGTCGCTAAACGAGAGGCGGTAATCATAGAAAATGGGGTGCGATTTTCGTTTTGTGGCAAGCTTGCAAGACTCCCAACTGGAATGGTATAGATAGCCGGCTGATGGTTGGTGTATTTGGCAAACTGCTCGGCTAAGATTTCTTTTTGGCGGTCAGTCGCTACAATAAAGAAGTCCACCTTGTCTGCATTGGTAAATTGGTACTCGTAATAGTTATTCCACAAGATATACTGATCATCAACATTATTGGCACTGAAGTGCTCGGCATGGACGACCACACCCAGACGGGCTTTTTGCGCTTCTTCAAAGATAGGCTGACCAATATTGGTTTCCCGATCCAAAATCACCAGATCTTGTTTGGTCAATTGAAGGGTTTGCATGAAGTAGCGGATCAATTCTTGGCGACCAACTAGATAGCGATCTGGGAAACGATAGATTTCGCGGCCATCCGCCATCTGCATGCTGTAGGCAACCGTCCCGTCTTCATTGTAAAAGCGGCGCTCAATCAAGTTGGCTTGGTTGTTCTTAGGAATGAAGTACTCCGTACAATAGCGGGCATAGGAGAAATAATCCTTTCTCACCAAGATCCCTCTAGACACATACTCGCAACGCTCTACATAAGGACTGTTTTCTGAGCGCAGGTAGCAGGTCAAAAAATTGTCCTGGTCTTCATAAAAGAAGCGCTTGATCTTGCCATCGACTTCTTCGCGCGTCGGTTTCCCGGCAAAACCTGCTAAGACCTGGTCAATGGTATAGGTCGTTGGTGCAATCTTAATATCTGTAAAATGGCTGTAGAGCCAGATAATTTCATCATTTTTAAAACCGATATTTTCTGTCAAATGCTGGATATTATCGGCTAGAATCATATCCATAAAAACAAATTTAGCTGGTTGATGGATATTGCGTAACAACTGGGCCCGGTAGGCCTGAGCGTACTCAACACCACTGCTGGCCCAACCGATTCCAAGGTTGATATTGTATACTGTCATAATGTCCTCTTTTATGGGAAATGCAAGACAATTTCCCCTTTTTTATTGATTTCTATTCGACTCAGTAAAAGATTGCGGACCATTTGTTCTTTGGCCGCCCCTTTCATTCGATCAAAGGATTGGTAGGCTTCTTGGAAAAATTCCACCAAAGGATTTTTCTGACTGGTGTATTGACCAGATAGAGCCATCCGCAATTGTTGCAGATAGTCGACCTGCTCGACCCAGTTTTCATCGATAGCTTTTAAGATGGCCATGCGTTGGAACTGTGCGATCACCTCATCGGTCCCTAAGACCTCATACTTGGCCTCTAACTCGCTCTTCGCGATCTCCCATAAGAAATTCTCTTTGGTTTTTTTGCTACGGAAGGTTTGGTGGGCCTTTTCCGGATCCACTTGGTAGCTAACATTGTCTAACATATAGCGATAAAAAGCTACAGGTTCCTTGTATTCTTTTTTGTGGGCTACGCTTGAAAAGACGGAACGAAGTGCTTTTTCAACGATATCATCCAAGCGTCCTTCTTGTTTGATCAAGCGGTCACGCTCTTCGTAGACGATGGCACGCTGAATGTTCATGCTTTCCGCAAATTCTAGCGTCATCCGACGACTAGCCTGACCAGAACTTTCACTAGCATTTTGAGCTCGTTCCACCAAGTTTCTATACTTGCGCTTAGTCAGAGCTTTGGCTGAACCAATCCGCTCATCCACATCATAGTCTTGATAGGTATCCTGGATCCAGTCTGGTCCCCAGTTTTTCATCAAATCGTCTTCTAAAGAGACAAAGAACTTGGTCAAACCGGGATCTCCTTGACGACCTGAACGCCCACGAATTTGAAGGTCAATCCGCTGGTTCATCATCCGCTCAGTCCCTACAACTACTAAACCACCTAACTCAGCGACTCCTGGTCCCAACTTGATATCGGTTCCCCGACCGGCCATTGAGGTCGCAACTGTCACCGCTCCTTTTTGACCTGATTCTTTAATGATCTGGGCCTCTCGGGGAGCATTGTTGGCATTGAGAAGATTGTGAGGGATCCCTTCGCGCAAGAGAAGATTCGAATAAAGAATCGACATTTCAACCGATCCGGCAAAGACCAGAATCGGATTGCCCTTTTCGTGGATTTTCTTCACATAATCCAAGGACGCCACGATTTTCTCTGGTAAGGTTTGATAGATTTCATCTGGCAAATCCTTACGGATCTTCTTGCGATTGGTTGGAATCTTGATCACTGACATGGCATAGGTATCGAGGAACTCTGCCTCAGCGACCTTCCCAGTCCCCGTCATGCCTCCTAACTTTCGAAACATCTTAAAGAGATTTTGGTAGGTAATCGAAGCCATGGCCCGTGTTTCTTGAGTTAGCTTGAGGCCTTCTTTGGCTTCAATCGCCTGGTGGAGTCCTCCTTGCAAGCGGGTCATTTCCATCAAACGTCCTGTTGCCTGGTCTAGCAAGACAATCTCATCTTGCCCTTCGACATTGGGATGGATGACATAGTCCTTGTCCTTAATAAAGTTTTTATTGGCTTGTAGAGCTAAGCTGATATGGCGGACTAAATCACGGTATTGGGGATCATAGAGATTGGGAATGGCAAGAAAAGCTTCTGCTGCATGAGCTCCCTTTCGAGTTAACCAAACCCGTTTCTTTTCTTCGTCAAACTTGAAGTCTTCCCCCTCTTTGAAGGTTTGGATCAAGGTGTCAATAATCCCATAAAGGTTGGACTGGACCCGAGGAGAACCAGAAATAATCAAGGGGGTCTGAGCACTATCTAGAAGCACCGAATCAATCTCATCGACAATAGCGTAATTGAAGTCTGCCAAAAATTGGCCATCTGCTGAAGCCGTCAAGTTCTCTGTTAGATAGTCAAAGCCCAGACTGGTATTGGTCGTATAGATGACGTCTGATTGGTAAATCTCGCGTTTGACTTCTGGATCTAATTCTTCGTCCTCTGACTGTTTCAAAGGAACGCCGACGGTCAAACCTAAAAAGCGATAGACCTGTCCCATCTCTTCTGCATCCCGAGTTGCCAGATAGGTATTAGTCGTAATAACCATGACCCCTTTGCCCTCTAAGGCATTGAGATAAACCGGCATAGTTGCCGTCAAGGTTTTTCCTTCACCGGTATTCATTTCAGCGACATTGCCTTGGTGGAGGACAATCCCTCCCATGACTTGCACGTCATAAGGAAACATGCCCAAGACCCGTTTATCGGCCTCCCGCGCAACCGCAAATGCTTCTGGCAAGAGATCATCCAAGGTATCGCCCTCTGCTAGACGTTCCCGAAATTCTGCAGTTTTCTCCTGCAGCTGACGATCCGTCAAGCGGGCCATATCATCCTTCCAGCTATTGACTTCTTTTAAGATTTTTTTGATGTTTCTTAATTTAACGTAATCCAATGTGATCCTCTTTTTTTGCAGTGATGTTCGTCTATTCGAGAACTTCTGCTCCCTCAGACGATATTGGTTGAATAGTGAAATAGTGGAAGGTAAACTCTTGCAAACCTGCACTGAGCAAGCGTACTTCGTAGGCGTAAGCTTGATCTGGATAGGTGAACTGCAAGCGACCTTCTGCGGTTACTCGACGGCCAACAAGGTCTCCAAAGCGATCTCTAAAGATAATTTCTACCATAACGGTATGAGGGGGAGTCGCTTCCATCGTGATAACCAATTCATAATCTTGCTCTCTTTTGAGCAGGGGCAGACTAGGAATTTGACGCGTTGCGCCAAAATTTGTCTGTGAATGCCAGGTTTTCAGTACTTGACCAGATGGCATGAGGGGGTTCTGAAATTGAACGCTTCCTTGGGCAGTTGCTTGAATCGTTGACCCCCAAAGATAATCTGCAAGAACGGTATCGCCCCAGTAGATTCGTCTGCTTTCATTTTCTTTTATTTTTATCATTGGTTTCTTCCAAAGTCTCTTTCCATGATTTCTTTGTACTGGGTCACAAACCACTCAATGATCGGACCACTCGCATCATTGTGTCGACCAGCGCGGCTGGTACTGATAATACGAACCGGTAATTCATACAAGGCCTCTAAAATATCTGGATAAGCTTGCTGGTCGTAGTCATCATCCCTCATATAGGCAAGGGCTAAAATCGTATCCTTGAAATCTGCCTGGTTAAACCGGTCCCAGAAGCGTTGATTGAGCTGACCGATCCCTTCTTGCGACACTTGACCAATGATCAACTGCATCATGTCTAGGGATGTTCCAAACTCATCTGGGCGTTTAAATTTCAGGTTGGCAGCGACATCTCCCAGGTTGACAATGGGTTTTCCGACCAAGATCGCATGAGGAGAATAAAGAGCCCCATAGTAAAGGGCACCAAAGGTCCCCATGGACAAGCCAGAGAAATTCATATCTTTTGGCTCAAAGCCGAGCAAGTCCAAGTGCTGATCAATAAAAGCAGTGATTTGACTTTCCAATTCTTCTGAGCCCATATAGAAGGATCCACCTTCCAGTCTTGGGTCAGAAAAGAGAATAAAGGGACTCCCCATCGCACGCATCATCCCAAACCCTTCAAATCCTTCAGCCGGACGATACCCAGAAAAGTAAATGTTTAAAGGGGGCTTCAGATCGCCAGGATGGAAATAAGCAAAAATTTCTTGGCGTTTGTGGTCCCGTAGCGTCTGAGCTCCTACGGTCATCTCTCCTAAAGGACCATGTGACAAGCGCTTATGTAAGGCTCCGATCGTAAGCGTCCCCTCTCCTTTTGCCTCCAGCGAAAAAGCTAGATAATAAGGTTCTGCGCCATCCAATTCTAAGGGCGCTTGCATCTCTTCTTCTGAAAAGACTGCATCTTTGACCCACTCTCCCAGAGCACCAAAGCGGTAAAATTGAATCCGCAATTGCAGCTGACAGCTAGGATCTTTTTCGTATTCCAACCAAAAATTGATGGGGCGGCTAGCATCATATACATAATTGTAAACCCACTGAGCAATCGGTGTAAACTCTTCACCGTATGATCCATCTAGCTTCAGAAAATGTTGCCCCAGCACCGTTTGCTGGCCAGCAAAATCCGGTCTCACTCGCAGGTCACGAGCCGTAAAGGCATCTCCATATTGATTGTCGTATAAAAAGCGCTCTAAGACATAGAGAAATTGATGCTTATTTGAGAAATCCCAGGGTCTTGCTTGCTTGAGTCTTAAAAGGTGGGCCAATTCGTCAGAAGGCGCCTCTAGTTCATGGCTTTGATCATAAAAAACAGTATAAGGCTGAAAATAAGCCAGGTCTTCTCCTAAAGCTAATAAATCTTCTGGCTTTTCTAGAATCAAGGCTTTGAATTTGGAGATTTCCTCTTCTTCCATATATTCTTTGAGCGATGGAAGAGCGGTAGCTTGAAAAAAGTGCCAGCCTAGTCCAGCAGGAAGCTCCACCTGATCCTGCCAACTACTTGAGCCGATTTGGAGAATATGGGGTATTTGTAGTTTTTTATCCATGACGTTCTTTCATCCATCCTTCCCATTTCTCGATCAAGCGTTGACCGGTGTATTCTTGAATTTTTTCGATCGAGTAGACCAAGGCTTCGTTCCAAGGCTTCAATTCCAATAAGAAGTGCGTGATTGCCTTCTCTAATTCCTTGTCTCCCTTTGATAAGACATAGCCATTTTTCAAATGATCGACATATTCTGTCTGGACGCGGTTGACCTGTGGAATTCCAGCAGAGATCCCTGCAATCTGCGTATAGAGGTTGGGTTCCTCGCTTAAATCTACGATCAAGCGTGTTTTTTCCAATTCTTGAATAATGTCATTTTCATTTGAAAAATTCTTAACTACAAAACGGTAGTCCGGTGCGTCTTGTACGGACTCTTCATCGATGATCTGGTTTTCCCCAAGTCCTTCCATTTGGGCTGGTGATTGAACCAGATGAAAGTCCTGCTCGCTAGCGATCAATTCCTCGAGTTGCCCTTCTAATTCCTTAACATGCTCCGGTGATCCATTGTAAAATGCAAAAACAACTTCAAATAAAGGATGTTGCGCCAAGACCTCCAGAACCTTCTTGAGCTGGCTCTTACTTGGAAGCTCAGCTTCATTGACATAAAAGTAAATCTTCGATTCCTTGCGCTCCTGACTAGAGCCCAAACGAAGGCGGGAGTCAAAAGAGGTAATCCGGTGTGTCTTCTGAGCCAAGCTAGGAGAAAAGCCCCCAATCGCTTCTTTGGTTTTTTCACTATCTGTAATCAAGAGCTGGGCATCAATCATATCAAAATAGAGGGCAAAGTTTTCGGCAGACAAGGGCTGGCGATCCCCGTAGAAAGACAAGACTTTCTTGACACTACTTGCTGTATCTTGTAAAAAAGCCAAATTTGCTGGATGAGCTGCCAAAACCAACTGATCTCGTCCTGGAACCAAGGTTGCTAGCTGCTCCTTCATTTTTTCAGCGACAACGTCTCCCATATTGGCATAGCTTTCTTTTTTGAAGGCATGAAAGAAAGCTTCATTAACCATGACGGAGTGGTTCTCTTCGATCAACATCTCTCTCAAAACCCATTGTCCATCAAAACTCAGATACTCTTGGAAATAGGGTTTTCCCTCATTGTAGTAGATTCGACTAGAGATAAAGCCACGATCATCTATGTACTCGATGTAGCTGATCTCGTCATTCTTATAACGGGTCAAAGAGAGAAGGTTTCCATCCACTCCCATATCAATTTTTGCTAGGTGGTGGCCCTTTCGAAATGCCATCACCAAAAAGGGAGTATAGGAAAAAGTGGTCTCACTCGGCCATTCGATGTCCTGAAGCTGGACTGGGCGCATAGTCAAATCAGACGGAACCTGTTGGATTTTATCAAAAATCGAAAGCACATCTGTCTCTAACAAATCTTGGCGGTGTAAAAAATAGCGCAGTTGTGGACTATACTGAGGCAACAATAAGATCCGATCCATTTCTGCTTCTTGAAAAATACGAACTTGATTAATGGTATCGTCAAATTCAATGGACTCTCGCATCCAGTACCAAGGGGTAGCTGTTTGCTGCCAGATGCGGTCCGTTCCATACCAGGCTGGTACAAAATAATACATGGTTACTCCTAGAATATTCTTGTATAACGTTGATTCACACGAAGGGCACGAATTTCTTCTCGGATATTGTAAATCATCCCAACAAACATGAGGAAGGTTCCTGGAATCATGGTCAAGCGCAAAAGATCTTTATCCCATAACAAGAGAGAAAAAGGAAGCGCCGTGAAGAGGATCAGATACAAGGTCCCAAAAACCGTCAAGCGTAGCACAATTTTATTGATATAGCGACGTGTATCTGCTCCAGGATAGACATGATCGATATACTCGGAAGCCTTCATCATCTTATCTGCAATTTCTTCTCCATTCACATTGACAAAGGCAAAAGCAAAAGAGAGAAGGGCGATCATCAGAATGTAAAGAAGGATCCAAATCGGATCTCCCATCACCAAGTGTTTGGCTAAACGAGCAGCCCACTTAGCATTGGAATCCATAGACAAGATCAAGAGCATGGCATACTGAGGAATGGACACCAAGGTCATGGCGTACATAAAGGGCATCCCTCCTGCTGGGTTGAGCTTGATATCCAAAAAAGTATAACTTTTCAAGTTGTTGTGGATCCCTAATTTATTGACAGGAATCTGGTACTTGGAATATTCCACCAAGACTGCCACATAGACAAAAATCAAGATAAAAATCACGCCCAGAACATAAGCGATCTCTGGGATATTATTGACACTTGAAAGGGTCTGCATCACATCTTCTGGCAGGTACATAACCATCCCAGCCATCATGATCACAACAGAACTTCCAAGCCCCAAAGCGGCATTTAGATCTGAGAGCCAAACTAGAAAGAAGGCTCCGGCTACCATAATCATGGTATTGACCGCAATGACAAGTCCGGAGTTCAACCCTGTCTTCAAGGGGAGATACATGGCCACTGCCAAGGACTGGACAATGGCGAGTGCCAAGGTCACGTACATCTTTCGCCGCTCCACAATTTCCGAACTGGTTTTTTCGAGGTTAAAGCGTTTTGAAACGGTAAACATCCGCCACAAAATCATGGAAGACATCCACGGGGATAGACCGATCGAAAAGATCGACATTCCACGGAGGTTCCCCCCCATCACAGCACTTGAGAGCTGTAAACCGGTTGTCGTTCCCTCATTGAGTCTCAAGGCCTTTGATAAGTCAACAAAAGGCAAGGAAATTTTACTTCCCAAAACATAAATAAAGACGAAAAATATCGTCCAACAAAATCTCTTTCCTACTTCAGATCGTTTTAACATTTCTTTTAAACTTTCTCTTACTCATTTTGACTCTTCCACCTGGGGAATAGCCTTTTAATATGTGCCTTTAGAGCATTTTATCTCAACTTATTTTACCATAATTTGCGACGTTTCCAAACTCATTTGTCACTAATATTTGATAATATTTCAAATTCCCCATTTGGTACTGTATTCAACAAAAAATCCTTCAGATGTTTATCTAAAGGATTGTTCATTGAATGTTATTCATCCAAGGCCATGATGGTATCGACGAATAATTTTTTTGTAAAATAGCCATTGCGGATCAAATAAGAAGTATAGTGAGCTTTTCGGACCATTTGAGCATACTCTTCTTCTGTACAGTCTTGGACCAAACGATTGGCTTCTTCAAGACTGGAGGCTACAAAGCCGAGCCCTTTGTCTCGAATATAGTCTGCATTTGACAAATAGTCTGGCACTACTACTGGAAGACCAGCAGATAGATAAGTCGATAGTTTGTAGGAAATATTTTCTTTGTAGTAATCTCGCTCATCCTCGGGGTTCTCTGAATTTCCCCAGACCAGCCCAAAACCACCCTTAGAAAGCTCCAAAAGCAATTCTTGCTTGGTTCGCCAGCCTTCAATATGGACCTTGGAATAATCAACTCCTTCAACTGGTTCAGTATAGACATGAAGGGGTGTATCATATTTCCAATCGATGATATGAGGGAAACGCGAAGGATTTCCTGAGAAGATCAGTTTTTTCTCAAATTGCGGGGTATAGAGATCCAAACTGTGGGTCAAATCCCACAACTTTTGTACCACATATTTTTTAACTGTAAGCCCTTCTGATACTAGACGATGGTACATTTGCTCTGATGGAACAACGACCAGATCACTCTGATTGTACATGTCGATATAGTTGGGCATCAGGTAATAATTACTCTCAAACATAAGCGGTGGGACATCGTGGATAAACATGACCAACTTGGTTTGAAGGAGTTTTAACTTATCAACCAAACGGCGGTCCCACTCAATCCCATTCCAAGAAGGCGATTGAACGAAAACGATATCCCCAAAAGCAACGCCTGCTAAAATCCCATCCATTCGCGAGTTCAATTCACTAGCTGGTTCATTGCTATGATCATAAAAGTAGATCCCTAATTCATTGACCCCAAGCTCGCGAACGACATTCATGATATCGTTTTGGGCCATCAGGGCCACGCTCTGAGAAGACTGCCCGAATAAATTTGTAAAATGGATTTTCATCTCTTTCCTCTGACTCTTCTTTTTTTGTCCCATATTTCCTGAAGATATGAAGGCAAACTGAGCTTTCACAAAGCAACCTTTTTCATACCCTTCAACGAAAACTTCCTCATTCATTATAACATATTTCACAACTTCTTAGACATTCTAGATCAATAAAAGACCGGTTCATTCCGGTCTTTTAAGGTTCTATTTGCCATCTTTTTTCCGGATTCCTAAAAGGGCTAATCCAGACAGAAGAATGGAAACTACCGTAGCAAGGATATTACTTGAAGGATGGGCTCCTGTCTCTGGAAGAGCAGGTCCTGAAGAATGCGTCGCACTTAGCGAGCTTGCATCTGATGGAGATTCTGAGTGAGAGGTTCTTGATGAAGACACGACAGACTCCGAAGGACTGGTCATAGCAGAGAAACTTGACGCATAAGACACACTGATCCATTCAGAAGCTTCATGCGATAGGGATTGACTCTCTGTCGATGATGCGCTCATAGATTCTGAGACACTCGTCAAAGGAAACTCAGACACTGGCATGGACGTTGAAGTAGATTCACTTGCAGAAAAAGTTGATTGGCTATAGGAGTCAGACTTCGATAGCGAGGCTGACGCTAGAGATTCTGAATGAGATGCCCATTGTGAAGCAGATAGACTCTCTGAAACTGATCGCGAGAACGATCCAGACTCTGAAACCTGCGATGCAGCTACGACATGAGAAGTTGAAGCTGATTCGCTTGTTGAGGCAGAAGCTTGAACTAACGAATCTGATTGACTTGAAGAAATCGAAGCTTGAACCAAGGATTCGGATTGATTCGCCAAAATCGATTCTTGAATCAACGATTCAGACTGGCTTGCCGAAACTGAAGCTTGAACTTGTGACTCTGACTGGCTCGCTGAAATCGACGCTTGTACCAGTGAGTCTGATTGACTTGCAGAAACGGATGCTTGAACCAAGGATTCGGATTGACTCATTGAAACAGATTCAGACAGCTTTTCGCTCATCGAAATAGATTGCGACAAGGAAATCAGTTGAGAAACCACTTCCTCCGATCCAACCGCCGATGTTGACTGCGATTGAGACACAGAAATTGATCTAGATACTAAATTAGATAAGGATACCGACTGACTCAACGAAACAGATTTCGAGGCTTTTTCAGACTCACTCTTAGATGCTGATGCTGCTTTTGATTGTGAGTCGGATTGACTCGCTGATACAGATTCTTTAATCAATGACTCTGATTGACTAGCTGAAATCGACTCTTGAACCAGCGACTCCGATTGGCTTGAAGAAACTGATTCTTGAACCAAGGAATCAGACTGGCTGGCAGAAACGGATTCCTGAAGCAACGACTCTGACTGACTGGCAGAAACTGAGGCTTGAACCAACGAGTCGGATTGACTTGCCGATACAGATGCCTGAACCAACGACTCAGACTGGCTGGCTGAAACCGAGACTTGAACCAAGGAATCAGATTGACTAGCTAATACGGATTCTTTGAGCAACGAATCGGATTGGCTAGACGATACAGATGCCTGAACCAGCGAGTCTGATTGACTAGCAGAAACGGACGCTTGTACCAAAGATTCTGATTGGCTAGACGATACAGATGCCTGAACCAACGAGTCTGATTGACTAGCTGAAACTGATTCTTTAACCAGCGAATCGGACTGGCTGGCCGATACAGATGTCTGAACCAACGACTCTGACTGACTGGCTGAAAGCGACTCTTGGACCAGCGATTCCGATTGGCTGGATGAAACCGACGCTTGAACTAAGGATTCTGATTGGCTTGTGGAGATCGATTCTTGGACTAGCGATTCTGATTCACTTCCAGAAACGGACGCTTGAACCAACGACTCTGACTGACTCGCGGAAACTGATTTTTGTACCAACGACTCGGATTGGCTCGCAGAAACTGACTCTTGAACCAACGAGTCTAACTGACTTGCAGAAACTGATTCTTGAACCAGTGACTCTGACTGACTGGCAGAAACTGATGCTTGAATCAACGACTCAGACTGGCTGGCTGAAACGGATTCTGACAGCTTTTTGCTCATCGAAATAGATTGTGACAAGGAAATCAGTTGAGAAACCACTTCCTCCGATCCAACCGCCGATGTTGACTGCGATTGAGACACAGAAATTGATCTAGATGCTAAATTAGATAAGGATACCGACTGACTCAACGAAACAGATTTCGAGGCTTTTTCAGACTCACTCTTAGATGCTGATGCTGCTTTTGATTGTGAGTCGGATTGACTCGCTGATACAGATTCTTTAATCAATGACTCTGATTGACTCGCTGAAATCGACTCTTGAACCAGCGACTCCGATTGGCTTGAAGAAACTGATGCTTGAACCAAGGAATCAGACTGGCTGGCAGAAACGGATTCCTGAATCAATGAATCTGATTGGCTGGCGGAAACTGAATCTTGGACCAGCGACTCTGACTGACTGGCGGAAACTGATGCTTGAATCAAGGACTCTGACTGGCTTGCTGAAACCGACGATTGAACCAACGAGTCTGATTGACTAGCAGAAACTGAGGCTTGAACCAAGGAGTCTGACTGACTGGCGGATACAGATTCTTTAACAAGCGAATCGGACTGACTGGCAGAAACTGATGCTTGAATCAACGACTCAGACTGGCTTGCTGAAACCGACGATTGAACTAACGAATCCGATTGACTTGCTGAAACCGACTCTTGGACTAGAGCCTCCGACTGACTAGTGGAGATCGATTCCTGAACCAACGAGTTGGATTCGCTTGTCGATACAGATTGTGACAAGGAAATCGAGGTTGAAACCTGTGAATCTGATTGACTGGCGGAGCTAGATGCTTGTGACAAGGAAACGGACTCACTGACCGAAACAGATTGAGAAGATGAAATGGATTCTGAAACTAGTGACTCTGAAGTTGAAATCGAGAAGTTTTGAGATTGTGAAGTAGATTCTGACGGTGTCATCTTCCGATAGTAATAATTCACACTCGTTAAGGGGTATGAATCTACTATTTTTTTGATCGTTTGTTTGAAGTTGGAAAAACCATCTGCTCCTTGAGGTGTTGCATCTTCTCCAACGACCATGGTCGTATTTTTATCGAGGTAGGCCGATTTTGGAAGTTCCGTGAATGGTTTTGGAACAGTATATTCTATTCCTGTTTTCTCATCAGTGTATGTAACTGTCTCCTTACTAGAGAACCAACCTGTAATATCCAACTCAAAATGTTGGTAATCTATTCGTTTTGGTGTAACATTCAGGAAATAATCCTTGTTTTTACTTTCAACTTTACGAGTTCCACCTAAATCTGAAAGGTTATCCGTACTATCTTGTTTAAATTCTTTTTCATAAACAAGTGTATATACATCGGTTACCTTAGCATTTCCTACATCACCACTACTAACATCATGGATTTTAGAAGGATCTAAAACATAGTAGCGAAGAGAATAATCACCATTTTGATTAAGGGTGACAACTTCACTTTTAATGAAATACTCACGCGCATCCCCTAATAGTTCAATTCTTGATTTCCCATTCTTACTATTATCGAACACCCCACTTTTACGATTCGGGAACACGGTGTGCGCTGGGACCTGTACATAACCAGGAAATTCGCGTGGATTGGAAGCTGTATAATGCTGGCCTTCCAATCCGTAGATTCTATACTCTAGTAAGGATCTTTCTTTCCCCGTTGGTTCATATTGCCCATTAAACCATCTACCATTCGGGTCCACTTCTCTATAGAAGGTCGATTGTTGTCCCATCATAGATGGAATTTTGATACTAGGATACGTCCTAATCAATTGCCCTTGATTCTCAGGCGTCATGACATCATAAATACTCCGGAATAAGAAAGCCTGTTCCGGAATAAAATTCGTCAGCATTCCAAAGGTCCCATTACCTGTAGAAGGTTCCGAATTAAAAACCTTGTTCCCAAAGGGAGCCTGACCAATCAGTACTTCTTTTGGTAATTGAATATCTTGGCCATATCCTTTTGGAGATACAGTTTGTGAAAAAATTTCAGCCCCATCTGATTTTCGGACAATGCGGAAATAAACATCCATTGCCTTATGCTTTTCCGGATCTATCTCACTGATATCAATCGACATAGTCGCATAGTAACCAAGTGACTCTCCTTGTTTATTCACAAAGTCCCAAATACCAAATGTATAACGATTGGTGTAGGGTTCACCTAAAAAATTTTTCAACTCTTCAGGCGAAAATCTTAAGAGATCTTTATCTAGATGAGGATCCTTAGCATATCCTGGTGTGTCAAGTGTAGGATCTTCTACACTCGCACCATTGGGATCTTCTGGGTTCGGGGTCATATCCAATACATCATCAGCCAAGTATGTTTCCTCAGCTAGAGGAGCCAACTGAGCAGAGATCGCAGGTTGCCCATCTATATTCGTATTTCCCACAAAACCTGCAGCTGTCAAGGTCGTCATCATCTCATCGACAGCTTTCTCCAAACGATCGCGCTGGTCAGCATAAGCTTGAGCGCTGGCATTGGTATGGATCAAGTTATTGCTTGCAGCCACTTCGGACTGCACTTTGTTAATGACCGCTTCGACCACTGCTCGGCGATCGGTGTCCGTCATTTTAGATGCGTAATTCCCTGCAATTTCTTGGAGCAATTCAGCTTCAGAGGTATTTTGTTCTAAAACAGTAGCTTCTTCTAAACTAGTCGGCTTCTCAATACCTGCTTCTGACTCTAGAGCTTGAGCAGACTCGCTAAGTGCCGTTGATAATGCAGTTGATCCAACTTCGCTCAAGGACAAAGACGTGGATTCACTGATCGAAGCAGACGCACTCTCAGATGTAGAAAAACTAGTTGATTCTGAAACAGAGCTGGATTCTGAAGGCTGGCTTGAGGTTTTCGCTAAGACCACACTATCTGCTTCTGCCAAGGTTTCCTCTTTTGTCTCAGAAACCGTTGGTGCAAGTGATGTTGCATCCTCCGCCTTAGCAGTCGTAGCAATCACAGCACCACCAAAAACAGTCCCTACCGTAATCAAACCTTTTAAGAAGGCTTGGCCGTTCTTTTGACTTTCTATTTGATCTTGCTGTACATTGGCAATGATGGTCTCCTCCACTTGCCCACGCACCACGCGAAAGAGGCCTAGAGCAGCCGTTGATGCCCGAAGCCAATTTTTTCCTGATTTAATTAATTTGAAGCGTACGACACGATCTGTTTCACGAAAGTTTCCTTTTGAACGCTTAAATTGCATGATATTCCCCTTACATTGTAGTCATTATTCATTATACAGGAATACTACGTAGATTCAAGTAATTTGCTACAAAAAACTTCTATATTATTGTTTAATTTTCAAATTTTTTTGTAACACATAAAAAATAATTCATTCTACTAGTAAAAAAGTGAATCTCCTATGAGATTCACTCGAAAAAATGATTTTTCCTACTAGATCAGTTCCCCTTCTTTTTACGTCGGGTAAGTCCAGCAATTCCAGCTAACCCTGTAACAACCCCAAGAAGGGCTGATGTTACAGATCCTGTTTCGCCAGTATTTGGAAGGGCCACAGATTGGCTGTGTTTTTGTGATCCACTTGCTGATTCTGATGCAGACAATGACTCTGAATGAGAAATTGATTGGCTCATTGAGTTAGAGTATGAACCGCTAGCAGATGTTGATCCTGATTGTGATTGACTCACTGAAACTGAAGTACTTACTGATGTTGAAGTTGATTCAGGTGCATAGGTACTCAATGATGCTGACTCAGATGCAGATACTGATGTCGAAACTGAAAGCGAAGTAGAGACTGACTGGCTTTCTGATACTGAACTGCTCAACGATGCTGACAATGATTCGGAGGTCGAGATTGATTCAGACGTTGATACTAATTCCGATGTTGAAACTGATTCAGACGTAGACACTGATTCGGATGTTGATACTGATTCGGATGCAGAAACTGATTCGGATGTTGACACCGATTCAGACGTTGATGCTGACTCAGATACTGACGCTGATGCTGATTCTGAGGTTGACACCGATTCAGATGCTGATGCTGACTCAGATGCAGAAACCGATTCGGACGTTGACAATGATTCAGACGTTGAGGCTGACTCAGATACTGACGCTGATTCAGACGTTGAGGCTGACTCAGATACTGACGCTGACTCAGATGTAGATGCCGACTCAGACATCGATACCGACTCAGACGCTGACAATGATTCGGACACTGAGGCTGATTCAGAAGCAGATGCTGAGACTGACTCGGATGTTGAAGCCGATTCAGAGGTAGACACTGATTCGGACGTTGAGACAGATTCTGATGTAGATGCTGACTCTGAAGTCGAAACTGACTGACTTTCTGATACTGAGGTGCTCAACGATGCTGACAATGATTCAGATATCGAGATTGATTCAGACGTTGATGCTGATTCTGAGGCTGACTCTGACTCGGACGTTGAGACTGACTCCGAGGTTGATGCCGATTCGGATGTCGAGATTGATTCAGACGTTGATGCTGATTCAGAGACTGAAACTGACTCGGACGCGGACAATGACTCGGATATCGATACTGATTCTGAGGTTGAGACCGATTCAGAGACAGAAACCGATTCGGACGTAGACACTGATTCAGACGTTGATGCTGACTCAGATGTCGAGATTGATTCCGACGTAGAGACTGATTCGGACGTAGACACTGATTCAGAAGCAGATGCTGATTCTGAGGCTGATACTGATTCAGACATTGAAACTGACTCGGACGTTGAAACTGATTCAGATGTAGATGCAGATTCGGATGTTGAGACTGACTCGGATGTCGAAACGGATTCTGATGCAGACACTGACTGACTTTCTGATACTGAGGTGCTCAACGATGCCGACAATGATTCAGATGTCGAGATTGATTCAGACGTTGATGCTGATTCAGAGACTGAAACTGACTCAGACGTCGATACTGACTCTGAAGTAGAAACTGATTCAGATACAGAAACTGATTCAGATGTAGATACCGACTCAGAGGTCGAGACTGATTCAGAAGTAGAGGCTGATTCGGACGTAGACGCTGACTCAGACGAAGAAACTGACTCAGACGCCGATACCGATTCAGATGTAGACACTGATTCAGACGTTGAGACTGACTCGGACGCGGACAATGACTCGGATGTCGACACTGATTCAGACGTTGATACTGAATCAGACGTTGATACTGATTCAGACGCTGAGACTGACTCGGATGTTGATGTCGACTCAGAGGCTGAGGCTGATTCGGATGTTGACACTGATTCAGAAGCAGACACTGATTCGGACATTGAGACCGACTCAGACGTCGATACCGATTCAGACGTTGAGACTGATTCTGAAGTCGAGACTGACTCAGATACAGAAACCGATTCGGACGTTGAAACCGATTCGGACGTTGAAACTGATTCAGACGCTGAGACTGACTTAGACGCTGAAACCGATTCAGAAGCAGATGCTGACTCGGACGTAGACACTGATTCAGATGTTGATACTGACTCAGACGCTGAAGCTGATTCGGATGTTGAAACCGACTCAGACGCTGAAATTGACTCGGATGTTGAAACTGATTCAGACGTAGACACTGATTCGGACGCAGAGGCTGACTCAGACGTTGATACTGATTCAGATGTAGACACTGATTCGGACGTTGAGACTGACTCAGAGATCGAGACTGACTCGGATGTTGAAACTGACTCAGATGTCGATACCAACTCAGACGTCGAGGCTGACTCAGACGTCGATGCTGATTCAGAGGCTGACGCTGACTCAGACGTTGATACTGATTCAGATGTAGACACTGATTCAGAAGTTGACGCTGACTCGGACGCAGAGGCTGATTCTGACATTGAAACCGACTCTGAAGTCGAAACTGACACCGAAGCAGAGACTGACTGACTTTCAGATACTGAGGTGCTCAACGATGCTGACAATGATTCAGAGGTCGAGATTGATTCAGACGTAGATACTGACTCAGAGGTAGACACTGATTCAGACGCTGAGACTGACTCGGAATCTGATGCTGACTCAGAGGTTGATGCTGATTCAGAAGTTGACGCTGACTCGGACGCAGAGGCTGATTCTGACATTGAAACCGACTCTGAAGTCAAAACTGACACTGAAGCAGAGACTGACTGACTTTCAGATACTGAGGTGCTCAACGATGCTGACAATGATTCAGAGGTCGAGATTGATTCAGACGTAGATACTGACTCAGACGCTGAAACTGACTCTGATGCCGAGACTGATTCAGATACAGAAACCGACTCGGATGTCGACACTGATTCTGAGGTTGACGCCGACTCGGATGTTGAAACTGATTCTGATGTTGACACCGATTCAGACGTTGATACTGACTCGGACGCAGATGCTGACTCAGACGTTGATACAGATTCTGATGTAGATGCTGACTCGGATGTCGAGACTGATTCAGAAGCAGACACTGATTTAGACGTTGAAACTGATTCAGACGTTGAAACTGATTCAGACGTCGATACTGATTCGGATGTTGACACTGATTCAGAAGCAGAGGCTGACTCAGACGTTGACGCTGACTCAGACGTTGACGCTGACTCAGATGCTGAGACTGACTCAGACGTTGAGACTGATTCTGAGGTAGATACTGATTCGGATGTTGACACTGATTCAGAGGCTGAAACTGACTCGGATGTCGATGCTGACTCAGATGTTGACGCTGACTCAGATGCAGACACTGATTCGGACGTTGACACTGATTCAGAAGCCGAAACTGACTCGGATGTTGATACTGATTCAGACGCTGAAACTGATTCAGAGGTTGAGACTGACTCAGACGTTGAAACTGACTCGGACGTTGACACTGATTCAGAAGCCGAAACTGACTCGGATGTTGATACTGATTCAGACGCTGAAACTGATTCAGAGGTTGAAACTGACTCAGACGTTGAAACTGACTCTGACGTTGACACTGATTCTGAGGCTGAAACTGACTCTGAGGCTGATACTGATTCAGATACAGAAACAGACTCGGATGTTGATACTGATTCAGACGCTGAAACTGATTCAGAGGTTGAAACTGACTCAGACGTTGAAACTGACTCTGACGTTGACACTGATTCTGAGGCTGAAACTGACTCTGAGGCTGATACTGATTCAGATACAGAAACAGACTCGGAAGTCGATACTGATTTGGAAGTCGACACCGATTCAGAGGTAGAAACCGACACCGAAGTTGAGGCTGATTGACTCTCTAATACGGAAGTGCTCAACGATGCTGATTTTCTAGCGGACTCACTCAAAGATACTGATGCAGACTCAGATTGCGATTGGCTTACGGATTTTGAAGCAGACTCGCGAGTCGATTGACTTAGTGACTCTGATACCGACTGTGAAAGCGATGCTGATGCTGACTGACTCACTGAAACAGAGGCGCTCGTTGAAGCGGATGTCGAACTTGAGACAGACTGGCTAACCACCTTGGATACACTCGCCGATACCGAAGCAGACTGCAAGGCACTGACACTTGCAGAAGCTGATTCCGATACCTTCACAGATTCAGATTTTCTTGTCGATACAGATTGACTCGTTGAAGCGGATTGAGATTGAGAAACCTCCTTGCTCAACGATTGACTGCGAGATAGACTTGCTTGAGCGGATGCGCTTGCCGATGCTGATTGGCTCAGTGAAGCCGACAAACTTTGCGAGCGAACTGAACTCAGTGACTGGCTCAATGAAACGCTCTGCTGAGCCGATACGCTCTGAGATTGCTTCGTACTTAAAGACTGACTGATCGATTGCGAAGTCTTCGTAGACGCACTCTGACTGTTTGATACAGACTGACTGTGATCGCTATCTGACAGTTTCACCGCTACGACATTGGTCGTACTATCTTTATAAGTAATGGTGACTGTACCATCACTATTAACCGTATAGGACTTAATCCGGTTGGCCACCTCTGGGTTGACCGCCGACACAGCTGCAATCACCTTGCTCTTATCTGCATCTGTCAATGCTGTTAGACTCGTCACCTGAATAGTGCTTGTCGGCGCCACACCTGGTGTACGATCAGCGAGACGCCCCTGAGTAATCCGAATCTCACCCAAACCATTTGGACGGTTCATATTGGAGGCATTGTCAATAGCCGCGACGTTGCGTTGCCATGTATTTCGGTAGGTATGGTAAAGATCATCCTTCAAATGAATGGTCGTTGTGATGGTTGCAGGGTTCGCACTGGTAGCCGTAATATCACCCGTGATAGGAGCAATATCACCTGTTCCATACTGGCTGCCACCAAAGAAATTCCCGTTCAAGGCATTGTCATTCAAATCGGCTCTTGCAACGACTTTCATTTCTTTCAACTTGCCACTATCATCAGTAGCTGTAAAGGTCACAACCGCATCATCACCAGCGTAAATAATATAATTCTTCCCACCACCTTCAAGAGGGGTTGATTTCGGTTCCACACCATTGACGGTCAACTTAGCCGTCACTTCAGGACGTGTGGCATCTGTTACAGCAACCATGTTACTGGCATCGGAATAAACTGCATGGTCACCATACAGAATACGAGCCTTAGCTGTTACTCCACCCGTTTGCAAGGGAGCATTTGGTGTTACGATCGCTTGTCCAGAAGCATCCGCTACTGCTGTTCCGATTTCATCATCATTGTTATACAAGACAACGGTCGATCCAGGCTCAGCACCGGTCACTGTTACAGGCGTTTGGGTGTAGGCTTTCTCCAGTAAGCGTGTCTCTACAGTAGGAGGTGCGAGACGTTGCACAGGCATGGTCACATCATTAGAAGTATTGTCCTTATAGGTAATGGTCACCACACCAGATGATGAAACGGAATAAGATTTAAAGTCCTTTGAAGTGGCAATATTGGGGTTAGCAGTCTTAAACGCTTCCCAAATCTTCTCTTTTTCAGCCTGGGCCAAGTTAGTAGTATCATTGACAAAAGTCGCTGTCGTCACATCCGTAATCGGATTACGAATGCCATCATTTTGCGGCAAAACCTGGATTCGTAGCGTTCGTGTCACTGACTGCTTAGCCGTATTGGTCACTACAAAAGAAACATTATAAATTTTACCAGGCGTTACAACCTCTGTCTGGCCAACAGTCCCCATGATATTAAAGGCAACTGCACTATTTTTCAAGGCCGATGTTTGCGGAACATAAATGCCATTCACACGATCGCTACCAGAAGCGTAGCCAATGCTCTTAATACTATTTCGTGTAGGAATGGTTTCCACAACATTATAAGCCTGATTAATGTAATCAGAGTTATAAACAGAAATCAAGGCATTGTTGGCTGGCCCTAAATTATACTGGGGTGCACGGAGACTGGTATCAGCATCTATACGATTCCCGTTACGTGGATCCCGTTGGCCAGATGTCGCACGAAGCACCGCATTGACCAAGCGGTTCCGAGCACTCTTAGCTTGACTTTCTACGGCATCCATTTGGATTGCCGGATTGGACAAACCAGTACGAATTGCTTCTAAAGCCAGATCTCCACTTTCAATAGCAGATTCCGTCCCAGGAATTTCCAAAGCCTGCGCACGATAGGTGTATAAATCCAAAGCCAAAACTTGCAGACGCTTCACCTGGTCTTCCGAGCGAGTGTTTTGAGCCTCTGCTACTTTCTCACTCGTTTCAGAAGTAGCTACATGAATAGCGTCATTCTCTGAGAGAGTGCTACTAGCGATTTCTGAAGTGGACGGACTCGCTGAAGCACTGACAAGATGAGATTCACTCAAAGATACCGATTGAGATAGAGAGACGCTTTCACTAGCTGACTCTGAAAATGAGATGGATTCACTCATGGAGTGATTCGCTGACACAGAGTCTGTGGTAGACGTCGTTCCCAAGACAAAGCTATCTTGTCCAACCACACCGGTCGATGGGCTGATTTCAGACCCAACAGTCGCATTCATTTCATTTTCCTCAGCAAATACTGGATTGGCAACCGTTGTCGCCCCAGCCAGAGCCCCTAGCACAACCATCCCTTTAACCAGATCCGCAGGCATAGAGTGTGATGATGCTTCGTATTGAACCACGATATTTTCATCTACACCACCTCGCATGACACGAAATAGGCCTAACCGCGAGACAGATGCCCGTACCCAATTCTTTCCTGATTTGATTAATTTATAACGTGTGATTCGCTCCGTTTCGCGAAAATCACCCTTCGAACGTTTGAAAAACATGTCCGCTCCTTAAAAATAAGATATCGAGTTATTATACACTAATTTTCCCCAAAAGTAACTAATTAAGACTAGTTTTTAACATAAAAAACAGCACACAAAAAGAGAACCCGGAGGTTCTCTTTTTGGATCCTTTTTCATTTCCCACATACCTGAAATGACCGAATCAAATTAGGATAGAAGATTATTTTTCATCTTCTTTTTTGCGGCTTCCAAGTGCTGCAACCCCTGCAACCCCTGCAACTGCTCCAAGAAGAGCTGAAGCTACAGATCCTGTTTCACCAGTATTTGGAAGTTGTTCAAGAGCTGGAGCTGGTTTAGCTGGTTGCTCAGGAACTGGGTTCACTGGTGTATTAGGTGTTGGATCTACCGGTGTGTTTGGTGTTGGATCCATTGGTTTATTAGGTGTTGGATCTACCGGAGTATTTGGTGTTGGTGTTGGTGGCACTGGAGTATTTGGTGTTGGTGTTGGTGGCACTGGAGTGTTTGGTGTTGGAACGTTTGGAGTCTTCACAAGTTTGTAAACATAAGTAACGTTCTTATCACCTTCGATAACTTTACCAGTTGTTGGGTCAGTTGTTGTCAAGTGACCTTCACCGTCAACGTTACCTACTGGGTAGTTACCTTGTGGTACCAATTCATAGACTTTACCATCTGCAGTTGTGATTGTCTTAGGACGGTTATCCACAACTGTATCGTAGTCTTTACCTACTGGTTGGTCTTTTTCATCCACTACTGAAGTCTTGATTGTGTTACCATTTTCATCTACATAGTGAACGTATACATTACCCTTAGGTTGTACAGGTTCTTCGACAAGTTTGTAGATGTAAGTAACGTCTTTACGTCCTTCAACCACTTTACCAGTTGTTGGGTCTGTTGATTCAAGGTGACCTTGAGTATCTACTTTACCAACTGTGTAGTTTCCGACTGGTACGATTTCGTAAGTTTTACCTTCGAATCTAATGTATTGTGGACGGTTATCTTCAACAGTGTTGTAGTCTTTACCTACTGGTTGGTCTAACTCATCTGTTACTGATTCTTTAATGGTATTACCTTCAGTATCTTTGTAGTGTACGTATACGCTACCCTTAGGTTGAGTTGGTTGTTCTTTAAGTTTGTAGATATAAGTAACGTCTTTACGTCCTTCGATCACTTTACCAGTTGTAGCATCTGATGACTCAAGGTGACCTTGTTCATCAACTTTACCTACAGTGTAGTTACCGGCTGGTACCAATTCATATGTCTTACCATTGTATTGGATTTCTTTTGGACGGTTGTCTACTACTGTATCGTAGTCTTTATCAACTGGTTGATCTTTTTCGTCAGTGACATCATCTTTAATTGTGTTACCTTCAGTGTCTTTATAGTGAACGTAAACGTCACCCTTCACTTCTTTGTATACGTAAGTGATGATTGAACGTGGTTTATCAACTTTACCTTTAATTGGATCAGATGATTCTAAGTGTCCATCGCCATCAACTTTACCTACTGGGTAGTCACCTTTCGGTACGATCTTGTATGTCTTACCGTCTGGAGTCTTGATAGTGTTAGGTTTTTCACCTTCCTCAGTTGTGTTATATGGTGTATCATATGGTGAGTTTGGTGTGTCTTGACGAGGTTTTTGAATTTCTTTACCTTTTTCGTCTACGTAAGTGATGATGACGTCACCTTCTTTAGGTTTCGTTGGATCTTCTTTCAATTTGTAGACGTAAGTGACATTCTTATCACCTTCAACAACTTTACCAGTTGTAGCATCATCACCTGTCCAGTGACCTTGTTCGTCGACTTGACCTACTGGGTAGTTACCAGCTGGTACCAATTCGTATGTCTTACCTTGGAACTCGATCGTGCTTGGACGGTTGTCTACTACTGTATCGTAGTCTTTACCTACAGGTTGATCTTTTTCGTCAGTGACATCGTCTTTAATCTTGTTACCATTAACGTCAACATAGTGTACGTAGACATTACCCTTAGGTTGTTTCAATTGGTAGACATATGTTACGTTCTTATCTTTTTCAGCAACTTTACCAGTTGTCTTATCATCACCTGTCCAGTGACCTTGTTCGTCGACTTGACCTACTGGGTAGTTACCGGCTGGTACTAATTCGTATGTCTTTCCTTGGAACTCGATTGTTTGTGGACGGTTGTCCACTACTGTATCGTAGTCTTTACCAATTGGTTGTTCTTTTTCGTCAGTGACAGATGCCTTGATCGTGTTACCTTCAGTATCTACATAGTGAACGTATACGTTACTTACTTCTTGGTAAACATACGTAATGGTTGACTTAGGTTTATCAACTTTACCTTTAATTGGATCAGATGATTCTAAGTGTCCATCTTCGTCAACTTTACCTACTGGGTAGTCACCTTTCGGTACGATCTTATAAGTCTTACCGTCTGGAGTCTTAATAGTATTAGGTTTTTCACCTTCCTCAGTTGTGTTATATGGAGTATCATATGGTGAGTTTGGTGTGTCTTGACGAGGATCTTTAATCACTTTACCTTTTGTATCTACATAAGTGATGATTACTTCACCTTGTTTAGGTGTTTCACTTTCAGAATTTGATGAAGAGTTAGATGCTGATTGTGATACAGATGTAGAAAGTGATGTTGAAGCCGATGTGCTCAATGATGCTGATTGGCTAGCAGATACTGATGCTGACTCAGACGCTGATGTGCTCAATGACGCTGATTGGCTTGCAGATACTGATGCTGATTCAGATGCTGATGTGCTCAATGACGCTGATTGACTAGCTGATACAGAAGCTGATGCTGAAGCTGATGTGCTCAATGATGCTGATTGGCTCGCAGATACTGATGCTGACTCAGACGCTGATGTGCTCAATGATGCTGATTGGCTAGCAGATACTGATGCTGACTCAGATGCTGATGCGCTCAATGACGCTGATACTGATTCAGATGCAGATGCAGATGCTGATGCTGATACTGAAGCCGATGTGCTCAATGACGCTGATTGGCTTGCTGATACTGATGCTGAAGCTGATGCCGATGTGCTCAATGATGCTGATTGGCTCGCAGATACTGATGCTGATTCAGAAGCTGATGTGCTCAATGATGCTGATTGGCTTGCTGATACTGATGCTGATGCTGAAGCCGATGTGCTCAATGACGCTGATTGGCTTGCTGATACGCTTGCTGACTCAGATGCTGATGCGCTCAATGATGCTGACGCTGACTCAGATGCTGAAACAGATTCAGACGTTGATGTTGATGCTGATTCTGATGCTGATGTTGATTCAGAAACTGATTGGCTTGTTGAAGCTGATTGTGATTCTGAAATAGATTGCGATGCAGATTCAGATGCAGAAGCTGATTCGCTCAATGATGCTGATTGGCTTGCAGAAGTAGATGCTGATGCTGAAGCCGATGTGCTCAATGATGCTGATTGGCTTGCTGATACTGATGCTGATGCTGAAGCCGATGCACTCAATGATGCTGATTGGCTTGCAGAAGTAGATGCTGATGCTGAAGCCGATGCGCTCAATGATGCTGATTGACTTGCTGAAGTTGATGCTGATGCTGAAGCCGATGTGCTCAATGATGCTGATTGACTTGCTGAAGTTGATGCTGATGCTGAAGCCGATGTGCTCAATGATGCTGATTCAGACGCTGATACAGAAGCTGATTCTTGTGCTGATGTACTCAATGACGCAGATTCAGATGCTGATACAGAAGCTGATTCTTGCGCTGACGTACTCAATGATGATGATTGACTCGCTGACACACTCGCTGATTCAACAGCTGATTGGCTCAATGAGGCAGAAGCTGATTCAGACGCTGATTTAGAAGCTTGTTCTGATTTAGATTGAACCAATGATGTTGATGCTGATGCTGATTCAGATAATGAAGATGAAGTCGTATCTGAGTTTGATTGAGAATCCTCTTTCAATTTGTAGATATAGGTAACATTTTTATCTTCTTTAGCAACTGAACCTGTAATTGGGTCTGAAGTTGTAAGGTGACCATCTGAGTCAACTTGACCAACAGTATATGTACCTGCTGGTACCAACTCGTAAGTTTTACCATTGTACTCAATTGTACCTGGACGGTTATCTACTACTGTATCATAGTGTTTATTGATAGGTTGTTGATTTTCATCTGTTACTGAAGCTTTAATAGTTGTTCCTTCAGTATCTTTATAGTGAACGTAAACATTCCCTTTTTCATCTGACTTCTTGTAGTAGTGTGTTACATCATTAGAAACTGGTTTAATTGAAGAGATTGAGAAGTTATTAAAGAATGATGGATAACCACTTGCTTTATCACCTGGTGTATTACCACCGATGATATTTGAAGTATTGTTACGAACTGGGTCAACATCAGTTGAGAATTGAGGTGAAGCTGTAAAGGCGTCTCCAGTTGCTTTATTGTACCAACCACTCAAACGTACATTACCACCAGCTGAATCTGAATAAGTTGCTACTTTGAGTCTGTAGTTTCCGTCTTTACTATCTACATAACCTACTTCTTTAGGATCGGTACTAGTTCCTTCAACAGTAGCTCTTGTTCCTGGTTTAGCAGGATCAGAAGTGTAAACCAAAGTATAATTATCAAAGTTCAAATTGTTTACATCTGTTGATGGGCTATATGAAGAAACTTTAGAAGGGTCCAAAACATAAAACTTAACTACTGATGAACCATCTGTAGATACTTGCTCAATAACACGTTTCACATAGTAATGTGCACGTCCACCTTGAAGTTCAAGATATTTAGCACCAACACCTCCCAATGTACCACTCATGTCATTCGATGAATCTGTACGTGTGTATACATATCCTTCAAAATCACGTGGTTGAGAAGCAGTGTAATTTTGTCCTTCAATACCTGTTTGAGTATATGTAGCCAACTGAGTTCCATCTTCTGTTTTGTAATAAGTTGTATGATTTACTTTATCAGTTGGAATATTTGTTTGAACGTTAGGTTTTGTATCATTTTCATTTCCTGGGAATGAAGTGTCACGAACCTGAAGAATATGGTGTTTATATTTATCACTTGCAGTTGGACCAGCATCACGGTTGTTTGTCCAAGTTCCTAGGATTTGAGATGCGTCACCAGTAGTATAGTCAAACTGAGGAGCATAAGTTGAATTGGCATTTACTAAAGTATTGAATTTATAAGTTGAACCCGCAGTCATATCCAAAGTTTCAACTTCATTTCCTGTTGACTTATCTACCAAACGAGCATGTACAGTAGGCGTATTGCTTGTACCCACAGTAGAGCGGTCAACTGAGAATGTCACATAGTAGCCACCGTTACTATAAGTAACACCACCTTGAGATGCAGGACCTTGCCAGTTTTGAAGGTCCCAAATAGAAAACGTATAACGAGAGGCACTTGGATCTAGTTTATAGTTTGGATTTGTCCACGCTGGATCAGAAATTGATGCGCCGTTAGCATCAGTCATACTTGGACTTACTTCAATATTTGCTGCAAGTGTATTTGAAGTAGAGATTGGAGCCAACTGTGCTGAAATTGCTGGAGCACCGTTTACTGTTGTGTTTCCAGTAAATCCTGCTGCAGTCAAGGTTGCCATCATGTCATCTACTGACTTGCTCAAACGTTCGCGTTGGTCTGCGTATGATTGAGCTGAAGCATTAGCGTTGATCAAGCTGTTGCTTGCTGTCAATTCTGTTTGAACTTTAGCGATGGCAGCATCAAGTGCTGCTTTCTTTTCTGGAGCAGAAACAGTTGCTGAGTAGTCGCTTGCGATCTTGTTCAACAATTCTGCTTCTGAAGTGTTTTGTTCCAAAACAACTTTATCATCAGCTTTAGCAACAGTTGTCGTTGCTTCTGAAGTTGCTTCAGATCCAGCTACTACAGTTGATTCGCTAAGAGCTGCTGAAAGTTCTGCTGAACCTTGTTCACTCAATGAAGCTGAGTGAGATACAGATACGCTTGTAGATGTTGAAGCACTTGCAGATGCAGAAGCGCTAGCTGATTCTGTAGTTGACTCAGTTGTTGATTCTGTAGTTGATTCAGATTGAGATTCAGTTGTTGAAGTTGTACCAAGTACTGTACTTCCTTGCTCTACAAGAGCTTCGCTTGAAAGCTCAGATGCAGTCGCAACATCTGATCCAATTTCATCAGCTTTAGCAGTATTCGCTACTGTAGCTGCACCAAAAACAGCCCCAGCTGCTACGATCCCTTTGAGCAAGCCACGGCTTGTCATTTCTTTCACTGATACTGCGTCTTCACGCACTTCAGCTACAACAGTCTCTTCGACTTGACCACGAATGACTTTCAAAAGACCAAAGTTAGAAGTCGCTGCTCGCAACCAGTTTTTACCTGACTTGATCAATTTGAAACGAGTCACTCGATCCGTTTCACGGAATTCACCATTAGAACGTTTAAAAAACATTTCTGTCTCCTTATTACATTTTTTATTTCCCTTACATTATAGACTAATGTGTCGATTTTTGGAAGCAATTATCCTTAATTATTGCTATTTTTTTATAATTTTTGTTTTAGATAGTAATAAAATCGTTTTCAGTAGGATCAATTTGTCAAACCGGGGCAATTTTTTGAAAAAATCCTATAATACTTTTACTTTAGAGGTAAAACAAAAAGCCCCATTTAATAGGGACTTTTCTGATAATTATCTGATTTTTTCCAACATACTTTCAATGTGTTGGATGGATTTTTCGCGTCCAAGTAAATAGATGGTATCTGGCAATTCAGGACCATGCATTTCACCTGAAACGGCAATACGGATTGGCATAAAGAGATTCTTCCCTTTGATCCCAGTTTCTTTTTGAACCGCTTTGATTTGTGGGAAGATATTTTCTGCCACAAACTCATCGTCTGACATGGCTTCCAATTTCGCTTTGAAGGCTTCAAGTACAGTCGGAACCGTTTCACCAGCCATGACTTCTTTTTCTGCATCTGTCAACTCTGGGAAGTCTGAGAAGAAAAGGTCTGTCAATGGAACGATTTCGTCCACCGACTTCATTTGTGGCTTGTAGAGTTCTACAAACTTCTCAGCCTTGTCTGTCAAACGACCTGCTTCTTCGAGGAATGGCTTGGCCATTTCAAAGATAGTCGCAAGATCCGCATTCTTGATATACTCATTGCTCATCCAGTCCATTTTCTTCTGGTCGAAAGCAGCTGGAGACTTGCTGAGACGATGTTCATCAAAGAGCTTGATGAGTTCTTCGCGAGAGAAGATTTCGTCTTCCCCACCAGGGTTCCAACCAAGAAGAGCGATGAAGTTAAAGACTGCTTCTGGAAGGTAGCCCTTCTTACGGTAATCTTCGATAAATTGAAGGGTATTCGTATCACGTTTAGACAATTTCTTACCAGTTTCAGAATTGATGATAAGTGTCATGTGACCGAATTCTGGTGCTTCCCAACCAAGGGCTTCATAGACCATGAGCTGTTTTGGGGTGTTGGCAATGTGGTCGTCTCCACGGATAACGTGAGAGATTTGCATGTCGTGGTCATCGATCACAACGGCAAAGTTGTAAGTTGGGTAGCCATCTTTCTTCTGGATGACCCAATCCCCACCGATATTGCCACCTTCAAACTCGATATCGCCTTTGACCATATCATGCCATTTGTAGATACCTGACTCATTGACTGCCAAACGAACCGTTGGAATCACACCAGCTGCTTCACGTTCTGCGATATAAGCTGCTTTTTCTTCTTCGCTCATACCAAGGTATTCATTGATATAGCGAGGTGTTTCACCTGCTGCTTCTTGGCGTTCACGTTCCGCTGCCAACTCTTCTTCTGTAACGTAAGATTTGTAGGCTTTTCCTTCTGCCAAGAGTTGGTCGATGTATTTTTGGTAGAGTTCCAAACGCTCAGACTGGCGGTAGTTTTCATGCGTCTCAGGGCTTTCATCCCAGTCCATGCCCAACCAACGAAGGTTTTCAAGCTGTGAACGTTCGCCGTCTTCGACGTGACGTTTGCGGTCTGTATCCTCGATACGGATGATAAAGGTTCCACCATGGTGACGCGCATACAAGTAGTTAAACAATGCTGTACGAGCATTTCCGATGTGTAGTAGCCCTGTTGGACTTGGTGCATAACGCACACGAATATCTTTTGCCATATTTCTCTCCTCTTATCTTGTTCGCTATTTCTAGCTCATTTTTCAATCGTTCCTATTATACCACAAAGAAAGCAGGACTGAAATGAATAAGTGACCTTTCTAGCCTTTCTTCCTATATATATGAAAAAGCCAGAACAAATGCTCTGACTGATATCCAATCTATTGGTATCTTAGCTTAACCGTTCTTCCAATTCAAAGTCGATTGGCAGGGTTTGTAAAAAGTGCTCCAACTCACGTTCCCAGTAGAACCATTCGTGCTTACCTGGACTGTGGGTATAGGTGACATCCAAACCTAACTTTTCTAGTTCCTTGACTTCAAAATTATTGGCCTCATAAAGGAAATCCTGCTCCCCACACCAGATCCAGAGTTTGGTCTTCTTATCTGAAAACTTCTTGGCAGCAGTCTCTAGCGAGTAGGGACTGGTCGTCCAATCCTCAATCTCTCCAAAGATCCCCTTCCAAAAAGCTGGTTGCTCCAAGTCATTGTTTTCAAAGTCCCGATCGTGGAAACTCAGAGCACCGGAAAAACTAGCCGCATGGGAGAAACGATTCGTCTTGAGAGCCAAGAGCATCGATCCATAGCCACCCATGGATAGGCCAGCAATAAAGGTTTTCTCCCGTTTCTTGGTCATATTAGGGAAGAAGCGAGAAAGAGTCTCTGGCAATTCCTCCGCAATAGCTGTGTAATAGTTGTAGCCATACTGGGTATCTGTGTAAAAACCATTATTGGTATTAGGCAGGACCACGATCAGATTGGTATTTCGCAAAATGCGCTCCACATTAGTCCGCTTCAACCAAGAGTGGTGGTTGCCATTCATCCCGTGCAAGAGATAAAGGACCGGAATATCCGTATCCGCTGGATCTTCCACGCGCGATGCATCGGGATAAAGGACGGACACGCCCCACTCCATCTTCAAGGCTTCTGAATAATACTCAATCTGCATAACTGCCATTTGATTTCCTCTTTCTACTGTTAAAAACACTCGGCAAGCCTTCGCCCACCAAGCGTTTCGTTTTCTACTATTATTTCACTTCCATCACGACTGGTAGGATGGCTGGACGACGTTTGGTTTGTTCAAACAAGAACTTAGACAAGTTGTCGCGTACCAAACCTTTTAACTCACCCCAATCAAAGCTGTCTTGTGCCAAATAGTCTTCAACACTTTGGTTGACCAATTCGCAACTTTCACGAAGAATATCCCGACTCTTCTTGACATAGACAAAACCACGGGTGTGCACGCGCGCTTTGGAAATAATTTTCTTCTCTTTGCGATTCACCGTGAGCGCCACGATAAAGATCCCGTCTTCTGACAAGACCTTGCGGTCACGAAGGACAATATTGCCCACATCACCAATGGCATTCCCATCGATCATGACATCTCCAGCTGAGACGCTACCGGCAGGGACGAAGTCCCCCTTTTCGTACTCCATCACAGTTCCGCGTTTTGGAATAAAGATATTTTCAGGCAAGATACCGACTTCCATCGCTACTCGTGCATGGGCATCCAATTCGCGGTATTCCCCTTGGATCGGGAAGAGGTATTTTGGACGAAGAAGGTTGATCATCAACTGCAAGTCCCGTGCGTTTCCGTGACCAGACACGCGCAAGCTTGACGTGATCAATTTGACAATGCCACCTGCTTGGTAGATCATGTTTTCCACACGAGCCACCACAGCTTCTTTAGCAATAGATGGCGTTGTGACAACGTAGACCAAGTCCCCATCTTTGATTTCCACATAACGGTGACGGCCAATAGACATCTTGCGCAAACCGTTGATCGGCTCACCCATCCGGCCTGTTTCCAAAATGATCAATTCATGATCTTCAAAACGGCTCATTTCTTTTGGCTTGATCAAGAGTTTTTCGTTGGCAAGAGACAATTTGTTCAAGCGAATAGCTGTGCGGACGATGTTTTCCACATCAAACCCTGTCAAGACCACTCGACGGCCAGTCTCAGCCGCAGCATCAAAGACCTGCTGAATCCGAGAAAGGTTGCTGGCTACCGCCGCTACGATGACACGACCATCCCAGTCTGCAATCGTATCTAAGATAGCATCGCCTACTTCTTGCTCACTGGCAACTTGAATGTTACTATCCGCATTGGCCGAGTCACTCAAGAGAGCAAGTACGCCTTCACGTCCAATCTCAGCTAGGCGAGCAAAGTCTGTCGCGTATGACTCGCTGGCAGTTTGGTCAAATTTAAAGTCTCCTGTATAGACGATATTGCCCTCAGGAGTGCCAATCACAATCCCGATACTTTCAGGGATGGAGTGGGTTGTTTGGAAGAAAGAGACGACGGCATCACCAAAGTCAATTTCAGAATTCTGATCGATGACATGGAAATCATTGAATTTCTTGACACTATCATTGCTTTTTACAAAGAGTTTAGCCAACTCAATGGTCAACTCTGTCCCGAATACAGGAACTTTCGCTTCCGCCAAAAGATATGGCAAGGCCCCAATGGCATCCGCATGACCATGGGTCAAGAAAACACCCGCAATGCGGTCCTTGTTTTCAAATAGATAATCCATGTTGGGGATAACGACATCCACCCCAAGTTGCTCATTTTCTGGATACTTCAAACCTGCATCCAAGACAAAAATCGAATCGTTCACTTCGGCAACGTAGAGATTTTTCCCATTTTCTCGAACACCGCCAAGAGTGACTAATTTAATACTACTCACTGTTGTCTCCTTTAGTGTGATTATTTTAATACTTACGGTCCTTGGTCGCCCAAGTCGAATTACAGCTTTGCAAATACTTGCATATCCACTCTATTATACAATTTTTTTCTCTTTTTTTCAAAAAGCTTTCCACAGCAAAAAAGTCCTCTCATCTGAAGTAGATGAGAGGGCTTCTAGGCGCCTATTTTTAGGGGGAAAAGACCCTAAAAATGATAATCTCCCCGTTTATTTTCAATGATCCGCATGGCTGCCTTGATCACATGGAATTTGCTCAACAATTCCTCTAAGCGCTGACTATTTCGTTCGCTCAATTGGCCGTTTTTGACCGTTTGGGACAGGCGATAAAAGTCATCCAAATCCTCCCCAATGTTTTCAAACAGCTCCTTGGCTTCCTTGAGTCGATAGCGATTGACCAAGTGGTTCATGTCTTTTTTGAAAGAAGCGACATTGCTTTCGTGAATGTCCGTATAAGCTTCCTCTTCTTCCTTAGACTCATGGTAATTAACCGCCTTAAAACAGGTGATAAATTCCCGACTTTTGATATTGCAGACAAAGATGACACCATCACTGGCTACATAGGCTTCTGTATTAGCTGGTTGAACCACATTACTATCATAAGGAGAGAGGGAGGGGAGGTGTTGGTTGATCCACCTGTTCAGGTGCTGATCATCTACGCCAAAGCGCTCAAAAGCTCTTTGCCGAAAATGGTCACGGCAACTATATTCTTGCGCATACGACAATCCCATACTCTCACCTCCTCCTGGGTATTTTATAAAAAATGGCCTCCAGTCTTACGGGACTAGAGGCCTGGTCTGCTTCGCTGACTTGGTGCAATTAACCTATTGGCTAACAAAACAATGTTTATGATGTTGATTTCATTTAATAGTATTTGTGTAAAATACCAGAGGTTTTCTTTGCTATCCCAAATCTAAATTTATGAGCTTTCGACTGGACGCATTGAAGTTTGAAAACCTTTATAAAAAGCTTCTACCTACTATTTCCACGTTTTCTTATGTCTCCGGACAAACTAAGCAGGCTTGCCCGACCGTCCAATCGATCCGACACACACGACATAACTGCTCTTTTACGATAAGAGCATGAACAGCTATCAGCAAAACAGGCCTAAAACGAAGTAACCTAAATTTTAACTCGATAAGGCATTGGTATCAATCCCTTCTTTATCTTTCTAACTATATTATACTCACCTACCTGAGTATTTGCAAGCGATTTCAGCTGAAACTAGTTCCAATTTTTATGCGGTTTTATTGATGATTTAAGAAAAAGAAAAGAGGCTGGGACAAAAGTCCTAGCCTCTCAATTATTTTTGGATTGTCGAGCAAGACGCAGTGGTTGAGTGGGCTCTAGTACGCTGATTTCATCAGCTTTTACAGCCCTACTTAACTGTGCGGAGGTGGGAGGACGAAATCGAATTCTAACGAATTACCGATTTCTGTCCCACTCTCTAGCATGCAGACAAACTACTTCTACATCAAACAACCTAAGTGATGTCGCTTCTGTCCTACTCCCATTTTACGCCCTTTGTATCTTATTCTTTCTCAAATAATTCATAGTAGTCTGCGATGGCCATTTGGGCTTTTTCTTCTTGATTGAGGTCTTGGACGATGTGTCCGTCTTTCATGACAATCAAGCGATTTCCATATTTCAAAGCATCTTCCATATGGTGAGTGATCATAAGAGCTGTGAGGGCATCTTGTTTCACAAACTCATTCGTTAAGGTCATGAGGGCCTGACTGGTTTTTGGATCCAAGGCTGCAGTGTGTTCGTCTAGAAGCAAGAGTTCTGGACGTTTCAGTGTCGCCATCAACAGACTCAAGGCTTGTCGTTGCCCCCCTGATAGAAACTCAACGGCTGTGTCGATATGATTTTCCAAGCCATTGCCGATCTTAGCAAGGACTGTTTGAAACTCTTCTTTATAGCTGGCCAAGTGACGCGGAATCAAGCCACGTTTTTCTCCGCGAAACTTCGCTACCAAGAGGTTTTCCGCCACTGTCATGCGAGGCGCTGTGCCCATTTTAGGATCTTGAAAAACCCGCGATAGGTACTTGGCTCTCTTTTCAGGAGAATAGTTGGTTACATCTTCCCCCAAAATATAAATCTTCCCACTGCTTACCGGAAGCGTTCCAGCAATGGTATTAAAGAGGGTTGACTTTCCAGCTCCATTACCCCCCAAAATCGTGATAAAATCATGCTCTCGAATTTCCAAGGAAACATCATCCAGAATGACTTTTTCTTCGTTCATCCCATTGCTCACGGCTTTGGTTACATTTTTTAATTCTACAATTGCTGTCATTTACTGAGTTTCGCTCCTTTCATGATTTTTCCCTTAAAGGTTGGAATCATCAGGCAGATAGCCAAGATCAAGGCACTGAAGATTCGAATATAGCTGGTATTGATGCCAAGCGCAATCACGGCCCAAATCAAAAATTGGTAGGCGATCGATCCGATCGCAATACTGAGCAAGCGCTCTGTCAAGGTAACATTTGAAAAGAGCACCTCTCCAATAATGAGGCTGGCAAGCCCGATAACGATAACACCAATCCCACGTGAAGCATCCGCATAGCCTTCTTGTTGGGCCATCAGTGCACCAGAAAGAGCAATAATCCCATTTGAAATGACCAAGCCCATCAATTCCATCCGGTCAGTGTTGATCCCAAAGCTCTTGGCCATATCTGGATTGTCCCCTGTCGCAATATAGGCTTGACCCAAGCGTGTATCCAAGAAGAAGATCAAACCAAGGATCACAAGCGTTACGAAAATCAAGCCAATCAGGATCTCATTGAACCCACTGGCAAAAGGAAGAAATTCCTGAATTTTTTTATAGCCCAGAAGTCCCAAATTAGCCCGCTGCATGACAAAGAGAATAACCGAGTTACAAGACGTCATCACGAGGATCCCTGACAAGAGTGTCGGGATTCTTCCCTTTGTGTAGAGAAGACCCGTCGCAAGTCCTGCCAAGCACCCTGCTCCAATAGCAGCCAGCGTCGCAAGGAGCGGATTGACCCCTTTGGTAATCAAGGTTACCGCCACTGCTCCTCCAAGCGGGAAAGAACCTTCTGTTGTCATATCTGGAAAATCTAGAATTCGGAACGTCATAAAGATTCCTAACCCTAAAATGGCCCAAATCAAACCTTGTGAAACAATTGAATTAATCATAGTTTCTCCCTTCGATAATAGTAGTTTAATTGTATCACAAATATGGAGGAGAACCTATAGGAAATTCACAATATTTCTTGGATCACCAGCTTTTTAAAAATAAAACGGAACCCTCCTGATTATATGGAGCAGGAGGGTTCTATAAGCTTTTATAATTATGCAAAAAAGAAACCTGTGTTTGTTTCACAAGTCTGGTCTTACTAGGGTAACTGACGACAATAAGGGTGTGAAGTACTACCACTCCAAACCCTACTGTATCCCAATTCAAAGTGGATTCATTCCCCTTGTTGCCGGCAGTTTGAAAGATCAAATTGCTTTACTAGTATACTGTTTTCTCTACTTCAAGTCAATGGAATTTTACTGAAACTAGTAACCGAATGAAATGAATATATAGAATTTTACTGAAACTTTTTCATCACATTTATGCATGTTTTTCTAAGTTTCCAATACCAAACAAAGAGGCCTTGCTCTTTCGAGCAAAGCCTCTTCCTGTTGGATCTAAAATTGTCACCTCATCAACAAGTTTGTCGATGTCACCTCAATTTTAGTCTTCGCGTTTTTTGCGTTTTGCAAGTCCCGCAAGGCCAACCATACCAAGTGCAGCACCTAACAATGCAGCAGACGCTGATTGTTCTTCACCAGTTTCAGGAAGTGCTGGAGCTGGAGGAGTTGTAGGTGTTGGTGGCGTTGGTGGTGTTGGCGGTGTTGTTGGTGGTGTTGGTGGTGTATTCGGTGGTGTTGTCGGCGGTGTATTCGGTGGTGTTGTTGGTGGTGTTGTTGGCGGTGTTGTTGGTGGTGTATTTGGCGGTGTTGTTGGCGGAATAACAGTGTTGTTAAACTCTGTATCTTCTGGCAACTGAGTAATAGCCGTCAATACTTTACCGTCTTTGTTAATCATAATACCCACAGTGGCAACCATCTTATCGTATTCGATGCTAGAATCTGTGCCACGGATTTCTTCTACATGGTAGAGATGAGTTCCTTCTTCACCACGTTTGAATTCAAGATTTGAGAAGGTGATCTTACCAGCCGCATCATTGGTTACGGTTTCGATCACATTTCCTTTTTCGTCCTTAAGAACGAAGCTGAATTCACCAGCCTTCAATGCACGACCTTCCAATTTCTTAGTGAATTGGAATTGAACCTTAACTGGAATGTTGACTACACGTTTTTCAGTTGGTTTTTCTGGTTTTTCTACAGTCTTCTTAGTTGGATCGTATTGGTGTACGATTTGTGAAGCTGTATTTTCAATGTCCACACCATCTTGAGCAGATTGTTTAATTTCTGCAGGAATTTCAAACTTGTAGTAACGTCCAAAGGCCAACTTAGTTGTGTCGATGACTTGTGTATTTTCTGCGTCTCCAAGTGACTTAGTCAAGTCTGCTTTAGAAGTTGCAGTAATCACACCGTTTTCAACCTTGATATCAAACTTAGCTGTTACATCTTCTCCTGTTACAGAGTCGTATGCCTTAATATCAGCTCCGTTGACAGTCAAGTTCGCACTGTCATATTTATCTGTAACACCAACAGATTGAATATTGTGTGCTTCAGTGAATTTAGTTGTATCCAACCATACTTGGTAGTATACTTTATCACCTTTCTTGAGTGTCTTCGTATTGATGTTTTGAGCTTCGTTGTTGGCAGTACCATCCGCATATGGGTTGGCATTTGTGTCCGCAACTTTATGTTCTAACTCGTTATCATCATCGAGAAGTTTCACACCTGTAAGATCGAATTTAGATTCGTTCAAGATGTATTTCTCTGGATTGAAATCAGGAGTTTCTGGAGGACGAACAGTATTATTGAATTCTTTATCTGCTGGATCCGTTACGTTAGTGATGAGAGCTTTCGCTGTTCCGTCATGTTTAACTTCTACAGTTACTACTGCTTTCATCGCATCGTAAGTGACAGTTCCGTCAGTACCTTTAACTTCTTCTACTGTGTAGTTGTGAACACCTTCTTGACCTTTCTTGAACTCAAGTTTAGAGAACTTAACGTTACCAGCCGCATCGTTCTTAACTGTTTCAACAACTTTACCTGTTGAATCTTTAAGTACGAAGCTGAACTCGTTAGCTTTAAGCTCACGGCCTTCCAATTTCTTAGTGAAGTTGAATTCTACTGATACTGGTACGCTGTTTACACGTTTTTCAGTTGGTTTTTCAGGCTTTTCAACTTTCTTAGTCGTTGGGTTGTAGTAGTTCACTACTTGAGCCGCAGTATTTTCGATGTCTACTCCGCCTTTAACGTCAGCTTTCACTGTAGCTGGGATATCAAACTTGTAGTAACGTCCGAATTCGAATTTAGTTGTGTCGATCACTTGTGTGTTTTCTGCATCGCCAAGTGACTTCGTGAAGCCATCTTTAAGGGTTGCAGTAATCACACCGTTGTTCACAGTGATATCGAATTTAGCTGTTACATCCGCACCAGTCTTACCATCGTATGCTTTAATAGCTGAAGCTTCAACGTTGACTTTTGCCTCATCGTAGTCATCTGAGATTCCTACTGATTGGATATGGTCTTTGTTGTTTGCGTCAAATTTAGTTGTATCCAACCATACTTGGTAAACAAGTTTTTGACCTGGTTTAACTGATTTAGTATTGATATTCGCTTTTTCGTTATTAGATGCATCGTCCGCATATGGGTTCGCATTGGTATCTGCGACCTTGTCTGCCAACTCTTTATCATCATCTAATAATGAAGTTCCAGTCAAATCAAATTCTTTTTCGTTTAGAACATATTTTTCTGGATTGAATTCTGGAGTTTCTGGAGGAGTCACACGGTTGTTAAATTCTTTATCCGCAATGTCGCCTACAGTTGCGATAAGTACTTTAGCAGTACCATCGTGTTTAACTGTAACTGTTACATTCGCTTTCATTGTGTCGTATGTAACGGTTGCGTCTGAACCTTTAACTTCTTCTACAGTGTAGTTGTGAACACCTTCGTCACCCTTCTTGAATTCAAGTTTAGAGAACTTAACGTTACCTGAGGCATCGTTCTTAACAGTTTCAAGAGTCTTACCTTCTGAATCTTTAAGCACGAAGCTGAATTCGTTAGCTTTAAGCTCACGGCCTTCCAAGCGTTTAGTGAAGTTGAATTCTACTTCAACTGGAACGTTGTTAACACGTTTTTCAGTTGGTTTGCTTGGTTTTTCAACTTTCTTAGTTGTTGGGTTGTAGTAGTTTACAACTTGAGCCGCAGTATTTTCAATATCCACACCACCAGGTACATCAGCTTTCACTTTTGTTGGGATGTCGAACTTGTAGTAACGGCCGAATTCGAATTTAGTTGTGTCAATAACTTGTGTGTTTTCTGCGTCGCCAAGTGACTTCGTGAAGCCATCTTTAAGGGTTGCAGTAATCACACCGTTGTTCACAGCGATATCGAATTTATCTGTTACTTCTGCGCCTGTTACTGAATCGTAAGCTTTGATCTTAGTAGAATCAAGTTCCAACTTAGTTTCATCGTAGTCATCTGAGATTCCTACTGATTGGATGTTGTCCTTGTTAGCTAAGTCGAATTTAGTTGTATCCAACCATACTTGGTAAACCAACTTGTCGCCACGTTTAACAGTCTTGGTATTCAAGTTTTGAGCTTCGTTGTTTGATGCATTGTCCGCATATGGGTTCGCATTTGTATCTGCGTACTTGTCTGCCAACTCTTTATCATCATCAACGAGCTTGTCACCAGTGATATCGAATTTCTCTTCAGAAACAACGTATTTCTCTGGTTGGAACTTAGGTTCTTCTGGAGGAGTTACACGGTTGTTAAATTCTTTATCCGCAATGTCGCCAACTTTCGCGATCAGAACTTTAGCTGTTCCGTCGTGTGATACAGTGACTGTTACATTCGCTTTCATTGTGTCGTATGTAACGGTTGCGTCTGAGCCTTTAACTTCTTCTACTGTGTAGTTGTGTACGCCTTCTTGACCCTTCTTGAATGACATAGCTGAGAACTTAACGTTACCAGATGCATCATTGCTTACAGTTTCAAGAGTCTTACCTTCTGAATCTTTAAGTACGAAGCTGAATTCGTTAGCTTTAAGCTCACGGCCTTCCAAACGTTTAGTGAAGTTGAATTCCACTTCAACTGGTACGTTGTTTACACGTTTTTCAGTTGGTTTGCTTGGTTTTTCAACTTTCTTAGTTGTTGGGTTGTAGTAGTTGACTACTTGAGCCGCAGTATTTTCAATATCCACACCACCAGGTACATCAGCTTTCACTTTTGTTGGGATGTCGAACTTGTAGTAACGGCCAAAGGCGAATTTAGTTGTGTCAATGATTTGAGTGTTTTCCGCATCGCCAAGTGACTTAGTGAAGCCATCTTTAAGGGTTGCAGTAATCACACCGTTGTTCACAGCGATATCGAATTTATCTGTTACTTCTGCGCCTGTTACTGAATCGTAAGCTTTGATCTTAGTAGAATCAAGTTCCAACTTAGTTTCATCGTAGTCATCTGAGATTCCTACTGATTGGATGTTGTCCTTGTTAGCTGCATCAAATTTAGTTGTATCCAACCATACTTGGTAAACCAACTTGTCGCCACGTTTCACAGTCTTGGTATTCAAGTTTTGTTTTTCGTTGTTTGATGCATCGTCCGCATATGGGTTCGCATTGGTATCTGCGTACTTGTCTGCCAACTCTTTATCATCATCAACGAGTTTGTCGCCTGTGATATCGAATTTCTCTTCAGAAACAACGTATTTCTCTGGTTGGAACTTAGGTTCTTCTGGAGGAGTCACACGGTTGTTAAATTCTTTATCCGCAATGTCGCCTACAGTTGCGATAAGTACTTTAGCAGTACCATCGTGTTTAACTGTAACTGTTACATTCGCTTTCATTGTGTCGTATGTAACGGTTGCGTCGCTTCCTTTAACTTCTTCTACAGTGTAGTTGTGAACACCTTCGTCACCCTTCTTGAATGACATAGCTGAGAACTTAACGTTACCTGATGCATCGTTGCTTACAGTTTCAAGAGTCTTACCTTCTGAATCTTTAAGTACGAAGCTGAATTCGTTTGCTTTCAGTTCACGACCTTCCAAGCGTTTAGTGAAGTTAAATTCTACTTCAACTGGAACGTTGTTGACACGTTTTTCAGTTGGTTTACTTGGTTTTTCAACTTTCTTAGTTGTTGGGTTGTAGTAGTTCACTACTTGAGCCGCAGTATTTTCAATATCCACACCGCCAGGAACGTCTGCGTTCACAGTTGCTGGAATGTCAAATTTATAGTAGCGTCCAAATTCGAACTTAGTAGTATCAATGATTTGAGTGTTTTCAGCGTCGCCAAGTGACTTAGTGAAGCCTGCTTTCAGGTTAGCTGTCAGAACACCATTGTTATCAGAGATATCAAATTTAGTTGTTACATCTGCACCAGTAACTGAATCATAAACCTTGATATCTGAAGCATTAACAGTCAATTTATCCTTGTCGTAGTTATCTGTGATACCTACTGTTTGGATGTTATCTTTGTTGTTTGCGTCAAACTTAGTTGTATCCAACCATACTTGGTAGTAAAGTTTAGATCCACGTTCAACTGTCTTAGTATTCAAGTTTTCATCTTCGTTGTTTGAAGTTCCATCGACATATGGGTTTGTATTTGTTTCACCATATTTATCTGTCAATTCAGAATCGTCATCAACGAGCTTTGTACCTGTAATATCGAATTTCGCTTTAGAAACAACGTATTTCTCTGGTTGGAACTTAGGTTCTGTTGGAGGAGTCACACGGTTGTTAAATTCTTTATCCGCAATGTCGCCAACTTTCGCGATCAGAACTTTAGCTGTTCCGTCGTGTTTAACTGTGACTGTCACATTCGCTTTCATGGTATCGTATGTAACGGTTGCGTCGCTTCCTTTAACTTCTTCTACTGTGTAGTTGTGAACACCTTCGTCACCCTTCTTGAATGACATAGCTGAGAACTTAACGTTACCAGATGCATCATTGCTTACAGTTTCAAGAGTCTTACCTTCTGAATCTTTAAGTACGAAGCTGAATTCGTTAGCTTTAAGCTCACGGCCTTCCAAACGTTTAGTGAAGTTGAATTCCACTTCAACTGGTACGTTGTTTACACGTTTTTCAGTTGGTTTGCTTGGTTTTTCAACTTTCTTAGTTGTTGGGTTGTAGTAGTTGACTACTTGAGCCGCAGTATTTTCAATATCTACACCACCAGGTACATCAGCTTTCACTTTTGTTGGGATGTCGAACTTGTAGTAACGGCCAAAGGCGAATTTAGTTGTGTCAATGATTTGAGTGTTTTCCGCATCGCCAAGTGACTTAGTGAAGCCATCTTTAAGGGTTGCAGTCATCACACCGTTTTCAACCTTGATATCGAATTTATCTGTTACTTCTGCGCCTGTTACTGAATCGTAAGCTTTGATCTTAGTAGAATCAAGTTCCAACTTAGTTTCATCGTAGTCATCTGAGATTCCTACTGATTGGATGTTGTCCTTATTGCTTGCGTCGAATTTAGTTGTATCCAACCATACTTGGTAAACCAACTTGTCGCCACGGTTAACAGTCTTCGTATTGATGTTTTCAGCTTCGTTGTTTGCAGTACCATCCACATATGGGTTGGCATTTGTATCTGCGTACTTGTCAGCCAATTCAGAATCATCATCAAGAAGTTTGTTATCAGTGATTGAGAATTTCTCTGCATTCAATACATACTTCTCTGGTTGGAACTTAGGTTCTTCTGGAGGAGTAACACGGTTGTTAAACTCTTTATCAGCAGCATCTGTTACATTCGCTACGATTGCTTTAGCTGTACCGTCGTGAGAAACCACAACTTTCACAGTCGCAACCATTGGGTCGTAAGAAACGGTGCTATCTGTACCACGAACTTCTTCTACAGTGTAGTTGTAAGTCTTACCAAGATCATCTTTACCAAACTTAAGTTGAGTGAAGTTAACCTTACCAGTCGCATCATTCTTCACTGTTTCGACAACATTGCCATCTTTCTTAAGAACGAATGTGAATTCTTGATCTTTCAATTGACGACCTTCAAGAGATTTCGTGAATTTGAGATCAAGTGGAACTGGAACACTGTTGACACGTTTTTCAGTTGGTTTGTTTGGTTTTTCAACTGTCTTGCTTACTGGGTTGTAGTAGTTAACAACTTGGGCTGCTTTGTTTTCAATATCGGCACCAGCTGCGACATCGTTTTTCACTGTTGCTGGAATATCAAATTTATAGTAGCGTCCAAATTCGAACTTAGTAGTATCAATGATTTGAGTGTTTTCAGCGTCGCCAAGTGACTTAGTGAAGCCTGCTTTCAGGTTAGCTGTCAGAACACCATTGTTATCAGAGATATCAAATTTAGTTGTTACATCTGCACCAGTAACTGAATCGTAAACCTTGATATCTGAAGCATTAACAGTCAATTTATCCTTGTCGTAGTTATCTGTGATTCCTACTGTTTGGATATTGTCTTTGTTGCTTGCGTCAAACTTAGTTGTATCCAACCATACTTGGTAGTAAAGTTTAGATCCACGTTCAACTGTCTTAGTATTCAAGTTTTCAGCTTCGTTGTTTGAAGTTCCATCGACATATGGATTGGTGTTTGTTTCACCATATTTATCTGTCAATTCAGAATCGTCATCAACGAGCTTCGTACCTGTGATATCGAATTTCGCTTTAGAAACAACGTATTTCTCTGGTTGGAACTTAGGTTCTGTTGGAGGAGTTACACGGTTGTTGAACTCTTTATCAGCGATTTCGCCAAGCTTAGCCACTAAAACTTTAGCTGTACCTTTGTGTTCAACAGTGATAGCTACAGTTGCTTTCATTGTGTCGTATGTCACAGTAGCATCTGTTCCTGCAACTTCTTCAACAGTGTAGTTGTGAACGCCTTCTTCACCCTTCTTGAATGTAAGAGCTGAGAACTTCACATTACCATCTTTATCGTTGCTTACAGTTTCAACAACTTTACCTGTTGAATCTTTCAATACGAAGCTGAATTCGTTAGCTTTAAGCTCACGACCTTCCAAACGTTTAGTGAAGTTGAATTCCACTTCAACTGGAACGTTATTTACACGTTTTTCAGTTGGTTTGCTTGGTTTTTCAACAGTTTTGCTTACAGGGTTGTAGTAGTTGACTACTTGAGCTGCAGTATTTTCGATGTCTGATCCACCTGGTACATCAGCTTTAACTGTTGCTGGGATATCAAATTTGTAGTAACGTCCAAAGGCGAATTTAGTTGTGTCAATGATTTGAGTGTTTTCTGCATCGCCAAGTGACTTCGTGAAGCCAGCTTTAAGAGTTGCAGTCATCACACCATTTTCAACCTTGATGTCGAATTTGTTTGTTACATCGTCACCAGTTACTGAGTCATATGCTTTGATTGCTGAACCATCTACATCAACTTTTGTTTCATCGAAGTCATCAGTAATTCCTACTGATTGAACGTTTTCTTTGTTAGTTGCTGAGAATTTAGTTGTATCTAACCATACTTGATAGTAGAGTTTATCTCCGCGGTTAACAGTCTTCGTATTGATGTTTTCTGCTTCATTGTTGTTTGTTTTATCAACATATGGATCAGTATTTGTTTCACCATATTTATCAGTCAACTCAGCATCATCATCAAGAAGTTTGTTATCAGTGATTGAGTATTTAGCTGTATTCAATACATACTTCTCTGGTTGGAACTTAGGTTCTGTTGGAGGTGTTACGGTATTGTTGAACTCTTTGTCAGCTGGTTCAGTTACGTTAGCAACCAATGCTTTAGCTGTACCGTCGTGAGATACTGTTACAGTTACTTCTGCCTTCATTGTATCGTAAGTGACAGTTGCGTCTGTACCTTTCACCTCTGTTACAGAGTAAGTGTAAGTACCTTCTTGACCCTTCTTGTATTTAAGGGCAGTGACTTTTTCACCAGCTTTATTTGTGTACTCTACTGGAGAGAATTTAATCTTACCATCTGCATCGTTGGTTGCCGTTGCGATCACAACATTCTCGCTATCTTTCAACTCAAATGTAAATTCGCCAGCTGTTAGCGCACGACCTTCCAAACGTTTTGTGAAGTTGAACTCTGCAGTGATTGGTACACTGTTCACACGTTTTTGAGTTGGTTTTTCTGGAGTTTCAACAGATTTGCTTACTGGGTTGTAAACGTGAACGATTTGGTTGGCTTTGTTTTCGATGTCTACCCCACCAGGAACATCCGCTTTAACTGTAGCTGGGATATCGAATTTGTAGTAACGACCAAATGCAAATTTAGTTGTGTCGATAACTTGAGTGTTATCAGCATCACCTAAAGACTTGTTCATAGAAGCTTTAGATGTAGCTGTAATGACTCCGTTAGCTACTGTAATATCAAATTTAGATGTTACATCAACTCCTGTTTCGCTGTCATAAGCCTTGATATCAGCACTGTTAACAGTCAATTTTTCTGCATCGTATGTATCAGAGATACCTACAGATTGGATGTTGTTCTTGTCAGTGAAGTTCTTAGTATCCAACCATACTTGGTAAACTAATTTATCACCGCGTTCAACAGTCTTGGTATTGATGTTTTCTGCTTCGTTGTTCTTGGTTTGATCAGCATATGGATTTGCATTTGTTTCTGTGTACTCATCCTGAAGCTCATCGTCATCGTCCATTAATTTTGTACCTGTTAGGTCAAATTTTTCTTTGTTAAGGACGAATTTTTCTGGTTGGAATACAGGCGTTTCTGGAGGAGTTATTTTGTTGTTAAACTCTTTATCCGCTGTTCCATCAGTTGCTTTACCATTAGCGTCTACCCCACCAGTAGAAACTACGTTAGTTACAGTTGTTAATGTGTGACCATTTTTAGCAACTTTTACAGTAATCGTAGCTTTCATAGTATCATATACCATTCCAGCTTCTTTAGCTGCAGGAACAACTTCTTCTACTGTATAAGTATGAGTACCTACTTTAGAGTTGTCAAATGAAATATCTGTAAAGGTTACAGTTCCGTCTGCTTTGTTCGTTACTGTTTCAACTTCTTGTCCGTTTGCATCTTTAAGAACGAATTTGAATTCTCCGTCTTTAAGTTCACGTCCAGCTAATTTCTTAGTGAAGTCGAATTTAGTTTTAACAGGTGCTACAACGTAGTTGTTGAAGACTTTATCATCAGCACTTGATTTGAATCCACCTTCAGCACTGTATTTAGTCGTAGCTACTAAATCACCTTGAGCGTTCTCAGTTACATTAACAGTCATAGTAACTGTCATTGCATCGTATTCAACGTTTGCATCTGAACCTGGAGTCTCAGTGATTGTGTAAGTGTAAGTACCAACTTTGTTAAATGTTAATTTGTTGAATGTAGCTTTTCCGTCTGCTTTGTTAGTAACAGTTTCTTCATATGAAGGAAGTGATTTGTTAGGTTGTACCTCTTTAAGTTTGAATGTAAACTCACCATTTGCTAATACACGTCCTTCCAATTGTTTTTCAACTTCTGGAGTAACTTCAACTGGCTCTTGTTTTACATAGTAGTAAACAGGTTGTTTATATGGTGTTAACGTGTTTAATAAGTCAACGTTGGTACCGATACCTCCTACTCCACGTTCTAATTGTGAGTTAGCTGAACCGTGTCCAATTCCATCGCCCAAGAATGGTACGAATACAGTATGATATGGTGTATATCCAGCAGCTTTTTGAAAGTCAAATGGAACTTCTTTACCGTTAGGATATTGTGTAACTGCACCTGTTTTTTCATTAGTTTCAGTATATGAAATTGTTCTAAGAGGTGATTTTTTAACAACTAAATCTTGTGAATTCCATTCACCTGGTTTAATAGGCTTGGTTTCTGCTAGCAACATATAGCCATCGGTACTTAATGAACCATCCGAACGTTTGCTTTGTTGTCTTGGATCTAGTAAGTAAACACGAATAACTACTGAACCGTCTTCTCCAACAACTTCTTTAATACGTTTAATACCATAACGGTCCGCATCCATAAATTTAGTTCCAACTGTGTAAGGACGACTTACATAACCTGATTTATCAGATGCATCAGCTGTTTGATACAATTTATAGCCATCAAATTGACGCTCACCAGATGCTGTGAAACTTTGTCCTTCCATAGCTTTAGTTGTATATCTAGCTAAGTCTACTTCGTTACCATTTTCTTTATAATCTTGAACAGTTTTATCTGTTTTATTAGCGTTAAATGTTGGGTTGTTTTTATCAACTACTTTATAGTAAGTTGTTTTATTAATTGCTTCTGGTATTTTAGCGTTTGAATCAGTAATTGTACGACCATTATAAGCTGGTTCAACAACGTTTAGAATATCTGTTGTAGTACGAGCATTATAAACCGCAGTATAAAGCGCTTGTTCAGCTGGTGTAAGTTGGTGTCCAGCAGCCACTAAGTCTGTGATGCTCTTTCCAACTTCATAACCATTTTGAACAAATGGTTGAGCTGCTTTACCTTTTTCACCAGTACCGGCTTTGTAATCCACTTGGAAAGTTAATTGGCTATTAGATGCTGCTGTAGTAGTAGTGAATTTTTGAATCCCACTTGATGAAGTGATTGTTCTTGTTTCTACGACATTACCGGTCGTTTTATCAATCAATTCAACTGTTGTATCTGTAGATTCATCAAATCTCTTATACGCACGTGCATAGTATTTTGTATTGTAACGTTCATTGAATTTAGTTAAATCCCAAATAGCGTATGTATACCAGTCTCCTTCTTTTCTTGCGTAACCAGATGGTACAGGTTGAGAGCTTACAGTTGCACCGTTAGCATCTTTAATTTCTGGAGTTACTTTTTCCCCATCTTTTAAGTAAGTACTTACCGCTACTGGGTTAGAGTTGTGGTCTCCAGTGACAGCTTCGTCAGTAACAGCGCGACGACTACGACGACGGCCGCTTATTGCTAATGCTCCTGCATTTGTACGTTCTGTAGCAGCGTTTGCTACAGCCACAGTTGCATCTGCATCTGTACTTGCTGAACTTTCTGCTTGCGTACCAGTGATCGGAGCTGCTGAACTTACAGTAGCTGAAAAAGTAGTCGTTCCTGCTGGTGTAACTGCTTCTTCTCTTGCAGCTGCTCTTTCTGAGCTTTCACCTGCTGCAGCACGAGTTGAAGTTGTTGGTGCTGTAGTAGTAGCTGTTGTAGAGGCAGGTTTAGAGCTTGCCTCTTTTTTCTCAACAGGTTTGCTTGTCGCTGTTGGTGCTTTTGGAACTTTTGGAGCTTCTTCAGCTTTAGCTGGTTTTGTAGCTTCTTCAGCTTTAGCCGGTTTTGCAGTTTCTTCAGCTTTAGCTGGTTTTGCCACTTCCTCAGCTTTATCCGCTGCTTTGTTAGTCTCAGATTGCTCTGAGACTTCCTTCGCAGCACTTGTATTTGCTTGATCGACATTTGTTACTGGAGCATTATAAGATGCTTCAGTAGAAGAGGCAGTTGTTTCAGCTGCTACTGTGCTATCAGATGCAGACTCCGTCGAAGCTGACGTTGATGCACCTGAAGAGGCAGCTGTTTCCTCCGCAGAAGCCGTATTAGCTCCTGCAGCAAAGAGCGCTGTTCCTAAGAGAACAGAACAAACCCCAATGCTATATTTTCGTAAAGAAAAGCGTTGGCGTCTATTGAAAATATCCTTCATTTATAGGATCTCCTTTTTCATATTTCATGATTCCATGATACAAATAAAATTGTAACATTATTGACATCAAGAGTCAATCTGTTGAAATTTAATTGTAATATTCTTGTTAAAATGTTATATTATACCACATATTTTTTAATATTTTGTGCCAAATTGTCACATTTTTTCCTATTTGGTTCAATTTTTTTACGCCAATAAAAAAGAGTTCAAGAAAACAAAGTCGTTTTGTTTTCTTGAACTCTTCTATTTTATTTCACTTCTGAGATCAATCCGGTGTCCACATCATACACAGCTCCTGAAATCACCACATCCTCTGGAATCAAAGGGGAAGCTTTTAAAAGCTCCATATCTTCACGGACACTCTCTTCAATGTCTTGAAAGGGAAGGAAGTCACGATCTCCCACATCCACTCCCAGTTCTTTCTTGAGATGCTGACGGAAGCCCTCGTTTTCAAAGGTCTGTGCGCCACAGTCTGTATGGTGCAAGACCACAATTTCACGGGTTCCCATTTGCTGCTGAGAGATGACCAAGGAGCGGATCATGTCATCGGTCACGCGCCCTCCAGCATTCCGCAAAATATGAGCATCTCCAAGAGCTAGACCTAGTGCAGGCGCCACGTGAAGACGGGAATCCATACAGGTCACAATGGCTACTTGTGTTTTGGGCTTAATCGGAAGACGGAGGTCTCCATGTAGCGCCACATAAGCTTGGTTGGCTGTTAAAAAATTATCAAAATAAGACATGGTCTCTCCTTTATTCCTTTGAAATTCAAACCATCTATTATTTTACCACAACTCACTATTTCTGTCAGTGGGGACCTCCTGTCATCTGTCACATCTGAAAAAAGGGAGTGGGAAAGAACTCCAACTAATTAAAAAGAGTTCGTCTTCCCACCCCCGCACAGTTGATTAGGTCATCTTTGGAGATTGAAAAGCGAACAAAGATGCCAATCAACCACTGCGTCATGCTGTTATTACTATCAAACATCAAAGACTGGACAGTTTTTGCCCAGCCTCTTTTCTACTATTAAAATACTTTCTTCAAGACTTCAGACAGTGTACTCACACCGACCACCTCGATCCCTGATGGTGTCGAAATCCCCGTCAGAGAATTTTTCGGAACATAAATCTTGGTAAAACCGAGCTTGGCAGCTTCATTGATCCGTTGTTCGATCCGATTGACTCGGCGGACTTCTCCTGTCAAGCCCAACTCTCCAACGAAACATTCCTGCGGGTTGGTTGGTTTGTCCTTGTAGCTGGAAGCAATGGCAACTGCAACCGCTAGGTCGATAGCTGGCTCATCCAACTTGACACCACCTGCAGACTTGAGGTAAGCATCCTGATTTTGAAGGAGCAAACCCGCTCGTTTTTCTAGCACTGCCATGATGAGACTAGCCCGATTGAAATCAAGCCCTGTCGTCGTCCGCTTGGCATTTCCAAACATGGTTGGCGTCACCAAGGCCTGCACTTCGGCCAGAATCGGACGAGTTCCTTCCATTGTCACAACGATGGACGATCCAGTCGCCCCATCCAAGCGTTCTTCCAGAAAGACCTGGCTGGGGTTGAGGACTTCGACTAGGCCACCTGATTGCATCTCGAAGATCCCGATCTCATTGGTCGAGCCAAAACGATTTTTGACTGCTCTCAGGATCCGGAAGGTGTGATGGCGTTCCCCCTCAAAGTAGAGCACCGTATCCACCATGTGTTCCAGCATCCGAGGACCCGCCAAGGTTCCTTCCTTGGTCACATGGCCGACGATAAAGATGGCGATGTTATTGGTCTTGGCCAGCTGCATGAGTTCAGCCGTCACCTCACGCACCTGAGAAACAGACCCCTGCACCCCTGAAATCTCAGGAGACATAATCGTCTGAATGGAGTCAATGATCAGAAAATCAGGCTGGATACGCTCTACTTCTGCTCGCACGCTCTGCATATTGGTCTCGGCATAGAGATAAAACTCACTGTCGATATCCCCCAAGCGCTCTGCTCGAAGTTTGATCTGCTGGGCTGATTCCTCTCCACTAACGTAGAGAACCGTTCCCACTTGAGATAGCTGGGTCGACACTTGAAGGAGAAGGGTCGATTTCCCAATCCCAGGATCCCCACCGATGAGGACGAGACTTCCTGGTACCACTCCGCCTCCAAGGACGCGGTTAAACTCCTCCATCTCAGTTTTGGTCCGATGGACATTGATAGAGGTCACGTCCGCTAATTTCATGGGTTTGGTCTTTTCACCCGTCAAGGACACACGCGCATTCTTAACCTCAGCGACCTCAACTTCCTCAACAAAAGAAGACCAAGAACCACAGTTAGGACAGCGCCCTAGGTATTTAGGTGAATTATAGGCACAATTTTGACAAATAAATGTCGTTTTTTTCTTTGCGATGATAAACCTCTTTCTATATCTCTACCTCACACTCAATCACTTGGCAAAAATCAATCTTCTCATTTGGCACAAACTGACGCATGAGCATTCCGTGAGTTACAATGATAATAGTTTTATAATTTTTATATTTTTCCAAAGCTCTTAAAAAACGATGACGCATCTCTAGATCAGTTTCATAGCGATAAGGAGAATCTTCAGATAAAGCTCCTTGATGTTTTAGATAATATTCATGAGCTACCAATACACTAGTTAAATCAGAGTTAGTGCCATCTAAGTCTGGACGCCACTCATGAAAAAACGGCTCCACAAATAAGTCCAATCCTGTTTCGACTGCTATATAATGTGCTGTTTCTAAAGCCCTCGTCACAGACGATGAAATAATAATCTCTGCCTTTCTAAAACATGCAGTTTTAGCAACTTCTTTTGCCAGACTGCGACCTTTTCCTGTCAATGGTGCTAAATCACGACCAAAACCACTATAGAGTTGCGGATCTTCAAGTTTATCAAGCATACTATAATCTGGCTCCCCATGACGGACAAAGATAATCTTCATCTTAGTGCCCTGTCGACCCAAATCCACCAGTCCGCACGCCATCCGCCTCATCTCCATCTGCAATTAAGAAAGGAGCAAAGACAGCCTGAACCACACGTTCGCCAACTTCAAGGACGACTTCCTGGTCGGTAATGTTTTTCATCTGAGCAAAGATATGGCCTTCATTTCCAGGATTGCCGTAGTAGTCTCCATCGATAACCCCAACAGAGTTGATCAAGACCAGGCCTTTTTTACGAGGGTTAGAGGAACGGTCATAGAGATAGAGCACCTCAGTCGGTTGCATATAGGCCTTGACCCCAGTTGGGACGAGGACGATTTCCCCAGGAGCAATCACCGTGCGTTCTGCCACCTTTAAGTCGTAACCAGCTGCGTGTGCTGTCTCCCGTTTTGGTAGCAAGTCCTGATTGGTATAGCTTGATACAAGTTCAAATCCACGAATTTTTGTCATCATGATTCCTCTTTCATTCTAAATAGTTTCTATCTCTTCTATTATACCATCACTTCGCCCTAGCGTCTCCTCAATTCTACTATTCGTATTCTTTCAATAAAAACTTACTTTTCCGTCCTTCTTTTTTGTAAATCGGTTGGTATTTTCGTGGTTATTTTCTGAAAGAGAACAAAAGTTGATGAAATCTCTTAAAAGTTCGTAATTCCTGCCTCATTTCATCAATTTTAGCTTGAAGCTACTCATTATTTTTGCTATAATTCCCTTTGTAGGGAATAATTTTAAAAGTAAAATATTTTACCCTATAAAATAATTTTATGGAGGTCGTGTCTCAGCACTCAATTCTTATTACCAACAGATAGGATTTGGACGTTCCTATCTTTAAGAGTAATCAGGCATTGATAACTAGGCACTAATTTTTTATGAAAAGGGAAGATAAGATGAAGAATAGAAATATTAAAATTTTCTCATTTGTCCTTTGTTTAGTCGCCATGCTTTTCGCTTTAGGTCTAAATCGCACTTCAGCAGAAACTCCTGGAGTGACCGTTAGCGGAAAATTGGTCGATACGATCAAAAATATCAAAGTTACCAATAATGAAGGTGGCAACCTTGATTGGGAATTACAACAATGGGCAACATTCCGAATTAACGCTGATTACGATTTGTCTGGAAAGAATGTTAAAGCAGGAGATTCAACTGTAGTTACAGTTCCAGATGCTTTAATGATTACTTCAGCTTCCTTTAAAATTCGTGATATCAATACAAATGAAATCATAGCGAATGCTGATGTAAACCCAGACAATAAATCCATTACAATTACCTATACAGATTATGTTGAAAAACACTCAGATACAAGTGGAAATTTCTTCTTCTATGCTCGTATAGATTTCAAAAAACACCCACAAAAAGGTGAAATTCCGATAGAAATCACCATTAACAAAGAAACAAAAGTTGGTGGTAAAGTATCATTTACTGGTATTGGCGATGGTAATCCTTATCTTTTAACAAAGACTAGTTGGGTTAATGAAGGTGATAAAAGAGAGGTCCAATACACTATTTCAGTCAATCGTACAAAACAAAACATCAAAGGTGTAACGATTGAGGACCACTTGCAATTTACAAATGCTTCTTACGTAAAAGATAGCATTAAGATTATTAAAGGTAAATTCTCATATGATACTGGTGAATGGGTATTCTCTGATAGAGTTGATGTAACAGACCAGCATAAGATTACAATTAGCGAAGATGGTCAATCATTTGTTATTGATTTAGGTGACATTACAGATCAAGATCAGTATCGTATTAATTATAAAGTTCGTTTAAATTATGATCCTGCCGACGGAGAAGTCTTGAAAAATGAAGCAACTCTTAAAGGTCTAGGTATTGAAAGCAAAAATGTAACTAATGCTGCTGCTGTTCAAATTGCTGGTGGTGCTGGTGTTGGTTATGTTTACTCAATCAATATCCATAAAGTAGATGATGCGAATCAACCACTTAAAGGTGCTAAGTTTAGAGTTGTTCGTCAAGCGAATAATCAAGTTATCGGTGAGTTTGAATCAGACGAAAATGGTAATATTGCTGTTGGAAAACTCTTAAAAGATAAATATATCTTAACTGAAATCGAAGCCCCTTCAGGTCATATCATCAAAGAAGCTGATACTGTAGTTAATGTTGAAGATTTTGGAGCAGACCATTCAGTAACGAAAACAATTGTAAATCCGAAAGATAAGCCAAAAGAAACAAAAGCTACCATCGAACTGGATAAAGCTCTTACTGGCCGTGATCTAAAAGACGGTGAGTTTAACTTTGAATTGTACGAGGGTGCAACTAAGCTTCAAACTGTTACCAACAAAAACGGAAAAGTAACATTTGATCCGATTTCTTATAAGGAAGCAGGAGAACACACTTACACTGTAAAAGAAGTTGTTGGAAATACACCAGGTGTCACCTATGATACAACTGAAAAACAAGTGACCGTGAAGGTTACACAAGACGGACAAGCTCTAAAAGCTGATCTTGTCTATCCAGAGAATAAAACATTTAACAACACTTATACGGCTCCTAAACCAGCAAAAGCTAAAATTTCAGCTAGCAAGATTTTAGAAGGTGCTGAATTGAAGAATGGCGAATTCAATTTCCAATTGTTGGATGAAACCGGAAAAGTTCTTCAAACAAAACAAAATGCTGCAGATGGTACGGTAACCTTTGATGACATTTCATATTCATCAGAGGACGCAGGAAAAACCTTCCACTACACGATTAAAGAAGTTATTCCTGAAAGCAAAGCAAAAGGAATGACCTACGATGAAGGAAGTATTGATGCGACTGTAACTGTCACAAAAGATGATGCAAGCAATACACTCAAAGCTTCTGTGGCATATGGTGATAAGACATCCTTCACTAACAAATTGGTAACAACTTCAATTCCACCAACACCACCAGTTGTTGAAAAACCTGAGTTGAAACTTTATAGCATTCAATTGCACAAAGCTAACGCAGATGGAAATGCTCTTGCAGGAGCTGTCTTTGGTCTCTTTGAAGCAGATGGTACTACTCCTGTAGCGAATCCTTATGGTGCAGGTCAAGCGACTGCAACTTCAGATGCCAGTGGTCTGGTTACCTTTACAGGATTTGAAGCAAAAGATTATGTAGTGAAAGAGCTTACAGCTCCAGAAGGTTATCAACTATCAACAGATGTGATTAAAGTTTCTGCTAGCGAGTTGAAAGCTGCGACTAACCTCGTCGTAGACAAAGGAACAGTGGTCAACAAACCATTCACTTCAATTCCTCCAACTCCTCCGACTGTTGACAAACCTGAATTGAAACTCTACAGCATCCAATTGCACAAAGTGAACCAAGAAGGGAAAGCTCTTGTTGGTGCCGTATTCGGTCTCTTTGAAGCTGATGGTACGACTCCTGTAGCGAACCCTTATGGTGCAGGTCAAGCGACTGCTACTTCTGATGCGAATGGTCTTGTAACCTTTACAGGATTAGAAGCAAAAGACTATGTAGTGAAAGAATTGACTGCTCCTGACGGTTACCAATTATCAGATGAAGTCATCAAGATCGCAGCTAGTGATTTGGTTGCTTCAAACAGTATAGTGGATAAAGGAAATGTCGTTAACAAACCATTTACTTCTATCCCACCAACTCCTCCAGTGGTGAACAAACCTGAATTAAAACTTTATAACATTCAATTACATAAAGTGAACGAAAAAGGTGAAACTCTTCCAGGTGCTGTATTTGGTCTCTTTGAAGCTGATGGTGTCACACCAGTTGCCAACCCTTATGGTGCAGGTCAAGCGACTGCTACTTCTGATGCGAATGGTCTTGTAACCTTCATTGGATTTGAAGCGAAAGATTATGTTATCATGGAATTGACAGCCCCTGCTGGCTATCAATTGTTGAGCGATCCAATCACTGTTACAGTGGAAGACTATGTAAAATCTACAAACTTTGTAGTGGATAAAGGAAATGTCGTTAACAAGAAGACACCTCCAACTCCTCCAACTACTCCTTCAACACCTCCAACACCTTCGACTGATAAACCGAAAGGAAATCATCCTTCTGGTAAACAATCGAAAGAAGGTAAGAAACAAGGTCTTCCTTCTACAGGTGAAACAGTAAGTACTGGACTTGTTGCAGCAGGGCTTGCCCTTGCAGGTGCTGGAAGCATGATCGTTGCTAAAAAACGCCACGAATAAGTCTAAAACAGGTTTTCATCTAGCATTGCTAGATGGACCTGTTTTTTTATTGATGACCGCCCTATTTTCTGATCTTATTTCTGGTGTTTTTGCGTCCTTTCTAAGACATAAAAAAGAGATCAGCTCAAGTCCAATCTCTAACTTCATTATAATTCCTGTAATAAATAACGGAAGAGTTCTAAATTCCCTTTTTCTTCATTGACCAAGTATTCTGGATGCCATTGCAAGCCCATAATACGATGGCCATCTACTGCTTCAATCGCTTCGATGGTGTGATCACGCGGATCAAAGGCAGTCGCACGGAAATTTGGTGCAAGATCCTTGATACTTTGACGGTGAACGGAATTGATTCGACTGGCCTGACCAAAGAGTTGCTCTACCACACTACCTTTTTTAGTCTGGATAGAATGGGAAGTCCCAAATGGAAGACCTTGCCAATGCCCTTCAATCTCTTGATTGAGTGTTCCTCCAAAAGCCACATTGATCAACTGAACCCCACGGCAGATTCCTAGAACCGGTTTGTTTTGGCGAACCGCTTCCTTCAGCAGGGCAAGCTCAAATTGATCCCGTTCGATATTGTAATCATCGCTTTCGATGGTTTTTTCTTCGCCATAGAGACTAGGATCGACATTTTGACCTCCACTTAAGATCAACTTGTCAATCGTTTCAACATAGTCCTTAACCAAGGAAGGGTCTCCCATCGGGATGACCATTGGAAGTCCACCTGCTTGACGGATCCCTTCCGCAAACTGACTAGACACGGAGGAATGAAGGTTTTTCCCTTCCGGGTCCACCGGACAGAGATTAGCGGATACTCCAACAATTGTTCTGCACATATTCATTCCTCCTTCATTTTAACTACTACTTATCTTACCACCCATTAGTGATAGTGTCTAATATGTATTTTTTAAAACCGTGATAGATTTTATTTATCACCCTCATCTTCCTCACAAAACAATTGATGATCATACAAGTTTTTTTACCTATATTATGTTAAAATAGAGAGGAAAATAGAATCGTCCTTCAAGGCACACATTAGGCCGTTTCGAAGGTGCAAGCGCTAGATTCCTAGCCTTGTTGAAAAATAGACATAGAAATGGAAGATACAATGGAAAAACAAACCGTTGCAGTATTGGGTCCTGGTTCATGGGGAACAGCCCTTTCACAAGTCCTCAATGATAACGGCCATGAAGTCCGTCTCTGGGGAAATATCCAAGAACAAATCGATGAAATCAATACCGCTCATACCAATCAACGCTATTTCAAAGACATCGTTATTAGCGATCAAATTACCGCTACGACCGATCTGAAAGCAGCTTTGGACGGCGTGGATGCTATCCTTTTTGTCGTTCCTACAAAGGTGACCCGCTTGGTCGCTAAACAAGTTGCTGAAACACTGGATCACCCTGTCACAGTCATGCACGCTTCTAAAGGATTAGAACCTGGTACACACGATCGGATTTCTCAAATCCTCGAAGAAGAAATCCCTGCCTCTCTTCGCAGTGAAGTAGTGGTCGTTTCTGGACCGAGTCACGCGGAAGAAACCATCGTACGGGACATCACCCTCATTACAGCAGCCTCAAAAGATTTAGAAGCTGCACGCTATGTTCAAGAACTCTTTAGCAATCACTACTTCCGCCTCTATACCAATACAGATGTCATCGGAGTGGAAACTGCTGGAGCCTTGAAAAATATCATCGCGGTCGGAGCTGGAGCCCTGCACGGTCTTGGTTATGGGGACAATGCCAAAGCAGCCATCATCACGCGCGGTCTCGCTGAAATCACGCGCCTTGGCGTTAAGCTCGGAGCTAGCCCATTGACCTATAGTGGTTTGTCTGGGGTCGGTGACTTGATCGTTACCGGAACTTCTGTTCACTCTCGCAACTGGCGAGCTGGGGATGCTCTCGGACGTGGCGAAAAATTGGAAGATATCGAAGCCAACATGGGCATGATCATTGAAGGGATCTCTACGACCAAAGTCGCCCACGAGCTGGCCCAAGAATTGGATGTCTACATGCCGATTACACAAGCCATTTACCAAGTCATTTATGAAGGAAAAGATATCCGCGAAGCCATCCACCACATGATGAGCAATGAATTTAAAGAAGAAAATGAGTGGAAATAAGTCAACCACCCTATCATCAATCCTACCTTTTAGAAAGGAAACTATATGACTAAAGTTAGAAAAGCAGTCATTCCTGCGGCTGGTTTGGGGACGCGCTTCCTCCCAGCTACCAAAGCTTTGGCAAAGGAAATGTTGCCAATCGTTGACAAACCTACGATCCAATTCATCGTAGAAGAGGCTCTGAAATCTGGGATTGAGGAAATCCTTGTCGTAACAGGGAAGGCCAAACGTTCGATCGAAGACCATTTCGATTCTAACTTCGAATTGGAATACAACCTCGAGCAAAAAGGCAAGACTGACTTACTCAAGTTGGTCAATGATACAACAGCGATCAATCTTCATTTCATCCGCCAAAGTCACCCTCGAGGTTTAGGAGACGCTGTTCTTCAAGCCAAGGCCTTTGTTGGAAACGAGCCTTTTGTCGTTATGTTGGGAGATGATCTGATGGACATCACTAATGATGATGCCTTGCCATTGACCAAACAATTGATGAACGACTACGATGAAACCCATGCGTCAACCATCGCTGTGATGGAAGTCCCTCACGAAGAGGTTTCTTCTTACGGTGTGATTGCACCTCAAGGCGAAGGCATTAACGGTCTTTATAGCGTTGAAACTTTTGTCGAAAAACCAAACCCAGAGGACGCTCCAAGTGATCTCGCTATTATCGGACGCTACCTCTTGACTCCTGAAATCTTTGATATTCTTGCAAATCAAGAACCAGGTGCCGGCAATGAAATTCAATTGACGGATGCGATCGACACCCTCAATAAGACCCAACGAGTCTTTGCCCGTGAATTTAAAGGCCAACGCTACGATGTAGGTGATAAATTCGGCTTCATGAAAACTTCGATCGACTATGCCTTGAAACACCCTCAAGTCAAAGATGATCTTAAACAATATATTATCGACCTTGGAAAAAAATTAGAAGCATCTGAACAAACTGCAGACTAAAAAAGAAGGAAGAGAGATTTCATTCTCACTTCCTTTTTTTGTTGTATCTTATAAACTGTATCGTTTAATGGGTTCTACGTTTTTCGATGTAGTAGCCAAATCCAAAAACTGTCAAAAGAACTCCGCCTACCATCGTCGCGATTGAGATACTTTGTCCGGTTGATGGTAATTTTTTCTCACCTTTCTTCACTTCAATTTTTGCTGCAGATTTATAAACTACACCATAAGTCGAGAAATGAGAGGTTGTAAATGTTACGGCTGACTTATCTTCATTTAGTTGGAATTGGAAGGATTCCAATTGACCATCTTCACCGATACCATAAACTGCTTCTACTTCTTTTTGCCCATTGACTGGAATGGTCACAACCGTTGAACTAATTTGATGTACAGGATTATTTTGGTTCGATAATTGAATATTATATGCCTTGTACTCTTTACCAGCTAGTTCTTTAACATCTTTCAAAACTTCAACAAGGAGACTATAGCCACCTTGAGCAAAATCAGGGTTTTGCAAGACGATACCTGTTGCCTGGTCTACTAAAATATACGAATTTGTTGGTAAAACTGGACGACCAACGGTACTAACACTGTTACTGTTTGTAGGAACAATAGTAGTTGTACTACTTGGTGTTGTTTTCTCCTTGCTTGGTTCCGTACTTGACTCAGTACTTGGTGTCGTTTCCTCCTTGCTTGGTTCTGTACTTGATTCTGTGCTTGGCTTCGTTTCTTCCTTACTTGGCTCGGTGCTTGACTCGGTGCTTGGCTTCGTTTCTTCCTTGCTTGGCTCGGTACTTGATTCAGTGCTTGGCTTCGTTTCTTCCTTGCTTGGTTCTGTACTTGACTCAGTACTTGGTGTTGTTTCCTCCTTGCTTGGTTCTGTACTTGACTCAGTACTTGGTGTTGTTTCCTCCTTGCTTGGTTCTGTACTTGACTCAGTACTTGGTGTCGTTTCTTCCTTGCTTGGCTTGGTACTTGACTCAGTGCTTGGCTTCGTTTCTTCCTTGCTTGGTTCTGTACTTGACTCTGTGCTTGGCTTCGTTTCTTCCTTGCTTGGTTCTGTACTTGACTCTGTGCTTGGCTTTGTTTCTTCCTTGCTTGGTTCTGTACTTGACTCTGTTGGATCCTTGTAGTCATCTGGTAAAGATGCACGGTATGGATCATCTGTACGACCTGCTTCTTTAAGAGTTGCAGATAATTCAGACTCATATTGCTTGAATTGTTTGAAGAGACGTTCAGACCGAGCTAAAGCATCCTCAGTCACTTTATCTTCAACTGCTTTTGCTGCAGCTTCATCAGCTTTCAAGGCTGCATATTTGCTATCACTAACCTTCTGTTCAATGATCAATTGTTCTTCGAGAGCTTTCCAGTGATTTTGAATCGATTTTCCAAAGAGGTCTTGATTATTGATGGCCATCTGGTCAATATGCCATACTGTCCAATACCATGAATTCGGATCATAGGTAGCAGTTTGAGGTTTGAAAGCCTTATAGGTATCTTTTACATTTCCATAGAATGGAACATAAGGAGTGTTCCGAGATGGTCCCATACCAAGCCATACAGTTCCACCAAATGATTTTGGTAGGTTTGGATTGATTTGGTAGACATGGGCATCGATGACATTTTCGTTTCCTAAAGCATACTTATATTGGTCTTTCCGAACAGTATCGTTGCTACCATCGTCCCCTTGTTTCTTAACACCGATTTGATCATCTGGTACAAAGCGTCCATTCAAGTGTTCAAAACGGTTCCGTTGCAAGGCAAAAGCATCTTCTAAGGTGTATTTCTTATTTGGATCGGTTGGTGAACGGAAGAGCTCATACTCATCATCCTCATAAGTGACTTTAGAGTCTGGATCTAGCAAGGTGATACCTGCATAGGTCCGTGAGCGGTCCCCTTCAGCATATTTTTCTGGTCCATAAGATTTAGCGATATGGAAGTTACCATCTTTATCTGTCTTGTAGTTACCAGATTCTTTGGCTACTTTTTCAACATCTTTCGAAGCGATCACGTTTTCCTTATCATTCAAATCCACATGACCAAGGTAGTAGGTATTTGCAAAGACTGCATATTTGTCTTCTGGGACTTTAACAGCTACATATTGGTGACCAGAAAGAATTTCCATATACCAAGTTTCATTTTGGTCTGCAAAAACGACAACATTCCCTTCTGCTGATCCTTTTTCTTCAATGACTTTAGCTAGGAATTCAACCCCTTCACGAGCAGACTTAACGCGTGGTAAAACTACGTCCAACATAGCAGCTTCTGGAATTCCGTTTTCTGTCAATGGATCAGTCTTCAAGACTTTTTTGTTTGGAATTGCTGTAACGGTTGATGTCATAGAGACGCCGGCTTCGTTAAATCCATGTTCACCAAAAGCACCGTTACTACCATCTCCACGAGCTGAGTCATAAGTCGCTGTGTATTTCATTTCACTGGCAGCATGTGGATAGGTAAAACCATTGGATTCGTCTTCCAGTTGATCCCCTTCCTTATAGTTCTTCGCATCAACCACCATATAGTTCTTGTTGTGCTTCCCACCATTTGGATAGTAAGGGTAATCTTCTGTCCGACCAAATAGGGTAGTCCCATCCTTGGTCAATTGCCGACCAATGATAAAGCCACAACAGGCTTGAACTGCTTGAGCTGGTAGGAGTAAAAATGTCATTGCTACCAATGAAAGTTTAAATAACCATTTCTTCATGGCAAATCTCCTTTTCGAATGTCCCTTTTAAAAAAGGCACTATTCCTGATTTTTTATACTCCTAGTCTACCTCTTTTTAGTTATTTTTGCAAACGCTTACCAGGCTTGTTTTTATTCTATTTTTTCCTAAATTATCTTTCTATCAACTCATTTCTATGTAATTTATATATATTTATTGAGATTTCAAACAATTTTCTGTTAGTTTACGATTTTGCTACATTTTTTAGGAAAAAAAGAGAGTGGGACAGAAATCGGTAATTCGTTAGAATTCGATTTCGTCGTCCCACCTCCGCACAGTTGAGTAGGGCTGTAAAAGCTGATGAAATCAGCGTAGTAAAGCCCACTCAACCACTGCGTCTTGCTCGACAATCCAAAAACAATTAAGAGGCTAGGACTTTTGTCCTAGCCTCTTCTTAAAATAGATTCAAGATTTTACCTAAGAAATATAGTAAAAGCAAGAGATAAGATAGGGCTGCACTAATCTGATAGGTTCGGTTCATAAAACGAGCTTCCCCTCTTACTGGAAAGACATAAGCCAACATCAGCCCAGCTACTAATCCACCGATGTGCCCCGCCATACTGATCCCTGGCATGAAGCTAAAGATCAAATTGACGACAATCAAGCTAGTATAGGACTGACTCAAGTGACGAATATAGGGACTTTGGACAATAAAGCGCAGAGCACCAATGGTCCCAAACAGTCCAAAGAGGGCTGTAGAAGCTCCTGCTGCAATCACATCCGGCGTAAAAATAGCGACAAAGACATTGCCCATCATGCCTGATAAGAGATAAAGAGCTAAGAAAGCCTTCGATCCAAAGAGATCTTCTGCCAAACGTCCCAAGTAATAGAGGGTGATCATATTGAGCACAAAATGTTCTAGGCCGATATGAACAAATGTAGCTGTCACTATTCGCCATAACTGGCTAGGATCGACTTTCACAACCTCTCCAATAATACCACCGCTATAGTAAACAGCTGCACCTGTTTGGTAGTCACTTCCAAATCGGATAAACATGGAAAGAAAGACTGCCGTTGTGACGAGCAACAAGAGGCTGGTCACAGGATAACGACGATCAAAGAGTAACTTCATAGACTAGCACCTCCTGAACTGCCTGATCAAAAGTATCTGGCTGGAACTCCTTCTGCTGGATGGAATAAATCGTACTAACCGTTTTTCCAGTAAAATCTGCTAAATAACGATCATAATAGCCACCACCATAGCCAATTCGGTAGCCTTTTGACTGGAAGACCAAGCCTGGTACATGGATCAGATCAATCTCTGACTGATCCACAAGCTTTCCTTTTTCATTGGGCTCCAGCAAACCAAAGCGTGTCTTTTCCAAAATATTAGGATCGTATTCCACAAATTCCATTCGCCCTTGTGGATAGGTACGGGGAACACAGACGCGTTTTCCAAGTTGAAGAGCTGCTTGGATCAAGCCAGCTGTGGAAACTTCATGGTCAAAAGACAGATAGGTCGCAAGGGTCTTTGCCTCCTGAAAAGCTGGTAACTCCAAGAGGCGCTGAGTCAGCTCTTCATCTGCTTGAGTTTTTACGGATTCTGGCAACTGTTTCATGGCTGCAATGGTTTCTTTTCGTAGTGTTTTCTTCATTCCCTACTCCTTTTGTCTAGCTTTAATTGTATCATTTTTTAGGAAAGATCCGAACAGTTTTTATACAACAAAGAAAAAATCCAACTCCAGACGGAGTTGAATCATTCCTTTATTGGTTGGCTTTCATTTTCAAAAATTTACCAATGTTTTCCACAGCAAAGGGAAGGGCTGCTTCATTTGGGATCATCTTCGGATGGTGTAAGGCATAAGGGGTATCAATCCCCAACCAGAACATGACACCAGGGACCTTGCTCAAGAGAAAGCCGAAGTCTTCTCCTGTCATCGCAGGCAGGATATCAATCAGGTTTACGTCTTCCTCAGCTGTGAAAAAGTCCATGAGTTCTTTGGCCAATTCTGGTTGGTTTTCCACAGGCAGGTAACCTCCTTGCTTGAGTTCCAGATCCAATTTTACATCAAAAGCGGCTGCAACTCCTTCTGCAATGGCTTTGACCCGTTTTTGAGTCAAAAGATTCATCTCCATGGTCAAGGTCCGAATGGTCCCATGAAGGAAGGCTGTCTCAGCAATCACATTATTGGTTGTCCCTGCATGCATGGAACCAAAGGTCACCACAGCCCCTTCAATTGGATCGACATTTCGACTCACGACCGATTGGACTTGGGTAATGAAGTAAGAGGCTGCTACAAGAGCATCATTGGCCTCATGTGGAAAGGCAGCATGCCCTCCCTTACCTGTAAAGGTAATCTTGACTTCACAGGTCCCCGCAAAAAGGGTACCCGTATTGGTCGCAATGTCTCCCACCTTCAAATCAGGGCGCACATGCAGACCATAAAATTCATCAGGGAGCCAGTCGCCAAAAGCATTGTCCTTATACATGAGCATTCCACCAGCTTCATTTTCTTCAGCTGGTTGGAAGAGAAAGAGCAGGTTATTTTTGGGTTGTACTTGGACCAGTTGATCCAAAAGTCCAAGGGCTGTCGTCATGTGCATATCGTGACCACAAGCATGCATCCGTCCTTCGTGCTTGGAGGCAAAATCAAGGCCCGTTTGTTCCACGATCGGTAAGCCATCGATATCTGTCCGCCAACCAATGGTTTTTTCAGGAGCAGACCCATGGAGATAAACCAGGATCCCGGTCCGCCAAGTCCGTTGCTCTACAAAGTCCTTGCCCGCTGTGATCTTTGCGATTCTCTCTAAGAGGTAGGCTTGGGTTTCAAACTCTTCCAAGCCAATTTCAGGGATTTGGTGCAAATCCCGTCTGATTTTGATTAAATCCAATGTCATAGTCGTCTTCTTTCTATTAGAATAGGGAGTGGGAAAGAACTCCTATTATTTAAAAGGAGTTCGTCTTCCCACCCCCGCACAGTTGATTAGGTCATCTTTGGAGCTTAATCAAGCGAACAAAGATGCCAATCAACCACTGCGTCATACAATTATTCCCTTCAAACATCAAAGGCTGGACAGTTTTTGCCCAGCCTCTACCATTCATATCTTACAAATTACGCAAAGCGTCTTCGAGTGCTGTTTTTTGTTGTGTTTTTTCATCGATTTCCTTGATGATGCGAGCAGGGACACCAGCTACGACCACATTTTCAGGAACATCTTGAGTAACGATAGCTCCAGCGGCAACGACTGAACCGTTCCCTACTTGAACCCCTTCAATCACAACTGCATTGGCACCGACCAAGACATTATCACCGATCCGAACAGGCTCAGCAGAAGCTGGCTCAATGACACCTGCAAGAACGGCACCTGCACCGATGTGGCTGTTTTTACCAACTGTAGCACGACCACCAAGGATAGCCCCCATATCAATCATGGTTCCTGCACCGATTTCAGCACCGATGTTGATGACAGCACCCATCATCACGACAGCATTGTCTTCGATGGTCACTTGGTCACGGATAATAGCACCTGGTTCGATACGCGCATTTAGATAGCGCTTATCCAGCAAGGGAACAGCTGAATTACGGCCATCTTGTTCGACCACATAATCCTTGTTCTCTGTCAAGTTGGCAAGAAGGGGCTCGATATCTTTCCAGTCACCGAACAAAACATTGCCAAGTTTCGTAACAGAAGCAGGAACAGCCGTTGCCAATTCCCCTTCAAAGGTTACTTTCACATTTGTTTTCTTCTCTGCATTTCCGATAAAGGCGATAATTTCTTGTGCAGACATTTTTTGTGCTGTCATAAGATTCTCCATTCATTTCAATTAAAGGTATCCATATTATACCACAATCCAAGTGAGATGAACACCTAAGGCGACGTGGTTGTAGCCGAATCCTCCATGCCTGTCATTTCACTGATGGTGCGATTACTTCCAAAACGAATAATGACTGATCGCGAATCAGAAAGTTTATAGTGAAAGGTTAAAAAAGACTCTGAACCCATCATACTCGACCAAGAAACACGGCTAGGAATTCCGACTGTATTCACAAGATCTGCATAGCTGGTTCCTATTTTAATATTGGCAAAATCCTCTCTATTCAAACTGCCATTTTTATTGGCTAATCGCTCACTGTTTAAGTTCTCAAAATTAAGAGAAGATAGACGGCTACTAATCATATTTGAAAGCAAAACAGATACAGAAGAAGGGGATCCTTCAGCCTCATAATCCAAGCTTGTCATGAAAGGACCGACACTACCCTCTTGGTAGGTTTCTTCCCCACTACTAGCCTTGCCCAGTACAGCTACCACATCCTGCGGAGACAGATAAGTTGAAGAGGTACGGCCTTGATCCCCCTCACTTAAACCAGGAATCAGGGAAATCGCCTTCTCATAGGTCACTTGAAACTGAAATTCACCTTCCGGTGCAATCAAGGTACTATTACCACTCTTCAAGGTTTCCTTTCTGGTTCCATAAGACAGGCCAGTGCTTCCGTATTCACTAGTAGTAGAAGAAGGATGTTCCTCACTATGGATACCTCCTGAAGCCAGATAGGCAAATAATCCCAGCATGGCCAATAATCCAAAAAAGGCTGCCAGCGAAGACCCTCCACTATTAGAGGAAGGAGAGTAGGTTTTCGCCCTATCCGATTGGGAGTCTAGTACCGTTTGTCTTGGTTCTGAATGCCTGCTTCCCCCTATTGAAGCCAGATCAGCTTCTGAAATCAAGCGGCTCCCACCCTGGTGCTCTACTTTTTTATCAGCTGAAGGAGACTGCCCTATTGTATCTTGTGCTGGTGTGTCTGACCTTGCTTCTTCTGTTAGTGGTGTAGCAAGAACGACCTGAGCTGATTCGTCTTCAGGTGTAGCAAATGATCCTTCCTTTGGATCATGCGATTCCTCCTTCACACCAATCGCTGGTTCGTCTTTTCGTTCCTCTTCTTGTTTCACCTCTTCCTGAAAAGCAGGGACTTCTACCACTTCTGGCTCTTTTGCGAGCGTATCTTCTAGCTTCTCAGGACTTCCTTTTTCTAAGGGTGCTTCTTTCGGCTGGCCTTTCGAAAACCGACTCTGGTGCTCATTTCGTAGATGCGACCAGTCTTTATTTCCCATTGTCCTCTCCTTTTATTTAAAATGCTTCGGCTGATTTTTTTACTGTGCTGTAGATGTAGAGGAAACTGGTGTGGTCGCTACCTCTTTCGATTTGATATCCTTGATGGTTTGCCGGCTATCAAAATGGATTTGAACCGTTTGAGAATCCGATAATCGATAGGTAAAGGAAGGCGCTTCCCCGTAACCTAAAAGCCCAGATACATATATTTCATCCGGAATCCCTACCGTATTGAGTAGGTCTAAATAAGGCATTCCGACCTTGATAGTGGCAAAATCGTCCTTCGTCAAGCTCCCATTCTTATTCGCAAATCGGTCACTTTTTAAGTGTTTCAAACTTAAAAGAGAGATCCTGTAAAAGGCACCTGTTTTTTCAAGAAGAACCTTCCCATCTGCATCCTTTGATTGGTAATCTAATGTCAGCAAAAAGGGACTGGAACTGCTATCACTATACGTTGCTTCCCCACTCCTTGCTTTACCTAATGCTGCAACGACATCTTGTGGGTCTACCGTCCCAAAAGAGGTCTTTTTTTCTTCCACTGCAAAATCAGGAATAAGAGACATTGCCTTTTCATAGGTTGGCTGAAATTGAAATTCATTAGCTGAGGCGATATAAGAACTATTTTCACTGGTCAGATATTCCGTTCTGATACCATCACGTGATAAACCATTGATCCCCTCACTCGAAGAAGATGAAGAAGAGCTTTTATTAACTTCGTTTTGAAGCACAAACACAAAAGCCATTAACAAGGCGAACCACCCAAAAAATCGCAAAAGCGAACCAATCCCCTCTTTTGAGGAAGAAGGGGAAGACTCCATCGTATCTGAATGGCTTCTAGTATCCTGATGATTGTCCATCCCTATTGAAGCCAGATCGGCTTCTGAAATCAAGCGGCTCCCACCCTGGTGAGAGGAAGCTGCCTTGATGTCTGTCCGTTGATCGTCCAATGATGTCTCCTTTCTTATACCAACACTAATTTCTTGGCTTTTTTCTTGAATTCCATCACCACTTCCGGCTGCCCTGGCACCTGGTAAGTCGCGCGATAGCCCATTCCGCCATCTGGCATTTCTCCCCAAACCAAGCGTTGAGGATTTCCAAGTTGCTTAATGAGCTGGGCGAATTCTGTACCTTTTTTCTCTTTTTCAGCAGTGATTTCTTTCTCACTACTTGTCTTCTCTTTTTCGTCCAACAAATTCGTCGCATCTACCGTCGTCAAGCGATACCCCTGGTCTTTTTCCTGTTCAAACCACAAGGTTACACTTTTCTTTCCCTGATCGGTTTGCTTTGCCGCATAGGTCAAGACGAGAACCGTTTTATCCCCTTGAGCTGTCTTAGTGTAGCGAACTTTTTGGGCTTTTCCCCATTCCGTCACAACTGTTTCCAAGCGGGTTCCTGGTTGCTGACTCTGCTTAAGACGAACTTTTAAATTCGCCACAGCTTCGATGGTCCATTTAAACTGCTTGATTTCTTGTTCCTTGCTGACCAAATTCTGGTAATCCTTTGGCTGGAAATGGGCAAGTGTTTGGTCCTCCTTGGTATCGGTTCCCTGCTCTTGCACCTGGATGATCGCAATCGCAAGTAACAGTCCTAAAACAAAACACAAAAACGGCAGCAAGAGTTCTTTTTGATTCTTTTTCATCCACTCGATCATCTGCTTCATCCCTTCTTCGTCAAACGATACTGACCAGTCTGGTCGCGTTCAAAAGTCAAAGAGACCAGTCCATCTGTCACCTGATAAGACAGGGCTAAAACTTGCTTGTCCTTTGCAGAGGTCAAACTAAGAGAATTGGGAAGACCTGATTTTTTCAAGACATCTTCTACTGCTGTCCCCTTTTCCTTTTTTCCATCTAGCGTCTGATAGCCTGTAAAATCTGCTAGTTTTAAGTTCTTTTTGCTCTGATAGTGAGCCGACTTGGGAGCAAATCCTTGAATCGAGCTCAAATAAAAGGTATCATCCTGCCTTTGAAATTCTATGGTATAAGGATGAATCCCCTGCATAGGAGTCCCATAGCCTAGCTGGACTTGCGCTCCAAAACTCGTATCTTCTTGTGTAAAACTCGCTGCTTTTCCAAATTTTTTGACGAATGCAGACAAAGCCACCCAATTTTTTTGTGTCTTCCCTTCTTCCCTTACAAGCTCCAATGACAACAAGTCTTCTAAAGCCGGCTCTTTGGAAGAAGACGCGACAAATCGCTGGCTGTCTGCTTGCATGCGAGACAAACTCAACAAGCGATCTTTGGGCAAGGTTTTCACTGGATGAATCATAAACACCAAGCAAACACCAACCATAAAAGCCAGCAAAGCACTTGCAGCTTTTTGGAGGATCCGCTTATGACGAACTATCCACTCTTTCATTTCTTCCATCCTTCATGCTCTTTCTATTCAAACTCTTTCTATTGTATAGAAAATTAGCGTATTTGTCTCGTCTTATCCCAAAAAAGAGGCGCTTGCCTCTTTCTTTTATTCAGTGATTTAGTAGCTGTCTTTACTGCTCAAGAGAAAATCTCCATTTTCTTGGCGAATAAAGGTCAAATCCACGTAGTCCCCATTTTTCTTTTGGAAGTCCATGACCAATTCTATCTCGTCTGAATCATCAGATAAACTCACCGTCAGATTGACTGCATCACCGTATTTTTCTAAAAGCTCTTTGTAAGAGGTCCCTCCAGCACCGGTTTCACTATCTCCAACCTTAAACCCATCTGCAAAGTTATCCTCAACCGTAAGATTTTTCCCAAATTGATTAAATTCAAATTTGACAAGCTGGAATTCTTTCCCTTTCTTAGAGTAAGTCGCTTTGACCTCTTTATTATAAGAGTTATCATCCCAAAATAATTTCAATTCTCCACTTTCAAATTGAACGGAACTAGCCTTTCCATAAGCGTCGACCATTTCCTCAGGAGTCTCCCCATCATCCTTTCCAGTCAAAAACTGAAGTTGCTCAATATCAGATTGTTCCCAGCTAAAATCAGCTTCCGCATCTTCAGAAGTCAATTGCTCCAAATCGATATTGGAAGAAGAACCGGACTGGTTGCCTGACCAAGAAGTATGCTTTCTAGATAGTGATGTACTAGGGTTAGCATGACCAATCAAATAGCCACTGACACCACCGATAAGAAGCCCAACTAAAATCCCAAGGGCAAAACGAATCGCCTTCTTGTCTGCAGTATCCATCGGTCTTCCAACAGGAGAAAGAGGAGCTTGTGGAATAGGTGTCTCAGGAACAGGCACTGTTTGCGGACCAACTGGTTCAGCTGCCATATTTTGAGGAGCTTGAGGCGCAGGCTGGAATGGAGGAGTCGGTTGGGGAGCAGCAACTACATCCGGATGTTCTCCAACAGTTGCTTCATCCACCTTTGGAGGCTCCACTGTTTCTGAAACAGCTGGCTCGTCTGCTTCTTCTTTCATTGCTTCCGTCTCCGTCACTGAAAGGCCACTAACTTCTGGAACGACCAAGTCTTCGGCTTCTTCTTTTGGGACAAAGGCTGGCGCAGCCACATCAAATTGAGGCGCACCCTCTAAGGGCGTCTGTTTCATAAATTGTTCTTGATCTTTCTCGGACATTTCGAATTCTCCTTTTTATTCTTCTCTTCTACTATAACATAAAACCAAGCAAGGACCAACTCCTGTCTGTTAAGACTGAAAAAGATCGGAGATAGATCGGACCTTTTAGAAATTTCTATTAAAATTTCTTGCGAAGGGGGACAATAGCAATCAGTTAACCATATGATTGAGAAACATAACTAGATCGTGTTTTTATAATTGATTCCAGGGGACAAAAATATGAGTTTGTTTAGCAAGTAAAAAAACGACCTCTTACGAGATCGTTTTGTCTATTGATTAAAGACGAGCGTTGAGTTCTGCTCCAAGTTCTTCAAATCCTGGTTTACCAAGAAGGGCAAACATATTTTTCTTGTAAGCTTCAACACCTGGTTGGTCAAATGGGTTGATCGCATTCAAGTAACCTGAAAGGGCGATTGCCAATTCGAAGAAGTAGATGGCATAACCAAGAGTGAAGGCATCTTGCTCAGGAAGAGTTACGTACATGTTTGGCACGTCACCGTCAGTGTGGGCAAGAAGAACACCGTCAGTTGCTTTTTTGTTTACGAAGTCAACGTCTTTTCCTTGGAGGTAACCAAGTCCATCAAGGTCTTCTTCCAATGTAGGGATGATCACGTTCTTACGTGGTTTGTCCACACGGACAACTGTTTCAAACATGATACGAGTTCCTTCTTGGATAAACTGACCCAATGAGTGCAAGTCTGTTGAGAAGTTAGCTGAAGTTGGGTAGATCCCTTTTTGGTCTTTTCCTTCTGACTCACCAGCCAATTGTTTCCACCATTCTGAGAAGTATTGAAGGGATGGCTCGTAGTTTACCAAGATTTCGGTTGCATAACCTTTACGGTAAAGGATGTTACGAACTGCTGCGTATTGGTATGCTTCGTTTTCTGAAAGCTTGTCTGAAGTGTATTCTTTACGAGCTGCGTTTGCACCTTCCATAAGGGCTTTGATATCTGCGCCTGATGCAGCAATTGGAAGCAATCCAACTGGTGTCAAGACTGAGAAGCGTCCACCGATATCATCTGGAACTACAAATGTTTCCCAACCATTGGCATCTGCTTCCACTTTTACAGCACCTTTGGCACGGTCAGTTGTCGCATAGATCCGTTTGTTGGCTTCTTCTTGACCATATTTCTTCACCAAGAGTTCTTTGAAGACACGGAAAGCAATAGCTGGTTCAGTTGTTGTACCTGATTTAGAAATCACGTTGACTGAGAAGTCTTTATCTGAAACATACTCTACCAAGTCAGCAAGGTAAGTAGATGAGATTGAGTTTCCAGCGTAAAGGATTTGTGGTGCTTTGCGTTCTTCTTTTGTTTGCAAGTTTGCAAAGTGGTGGTTCAAGAAGTCAATCGCTGCTTTCGCACCAAGGTATGATCCACCGATACCGATCACGACCAAAACATCGCTGTCTGATTTGATTTGTTCAGCAGCTTTCAAGATGCGGTCAAATTCTTCGCGGTCGTAATTTTCAGGAAGGTCCAACCAACCTAGGAAGTCACTACCAGCACCTGTTCCTTTACGGATCAATTCATCAGCTGCAGTCACTTGTGGTTGCATGTATTCCACTTCATGTGGGGCAACAAATTTACCCAAAACTTTTGAGTAGTCAAATTTAATATGAGACATGTTATTCCTCCAAATTTTGTTCTTCTCTATGATATCGCTTTACACGGATTTAATCAAGGGAAACCATTCTGTAAAACGTTTTCATTTACTAATTTTTTTATTTTCACAAATCAAGCAACGACGCAATAGCAATCGTTTGCATATTTGCACTATTTTTGGCTAGAAAATCAAAAAAAGAAGCTTCACACGAAACTCTATTTTTTCTCTTTTATTCTTTGGATATGAAAGTCATTTCTACATGACTCTGGTGAGCAATAGCCCTCACGTCGCTTCGCTCCTCAGGATCAATATCTCTAAGTTCGGTTGCGCCTTACAGGCTTGATTCGTTAAGAGCATTCATAGGTTTACAGCTTTTTCCCTAGCGGGAAAAACTGCATCCATTGCTCTAGGATTCGTCTGCGTCCCTTGGACTTGACGCATCAAGAGCAATAGAAAAGAGCACACAGTTCACTTCGCTTAGGGCTGCTGGATTCCTCCCCTGACCCGCTTCACGCAGAACTGTTGCTCCGATAGGTATTATATCATAATTTGTTCGATTTGCAAAGGTCCGGTTTTTATTCTTGTGTTTCGGCCTTGGCTGCGAGTTTGGCTTGTTTTTTTCGTTCTCGACCTTGGCGGAAGAAGGTCTGCATGATGGCTGCACATTCTGCTTCCAAGATTCCTGTTTCTACTTCGACTCGGTGATTGAGGCGTTCATCTGCCAAAATGTCGTAGAGACTACCTGCTCCACCGAACTTCTGATTGGTCGCCCCGTAAATCACCTGGGGAATCCGAGCTAGACCAATGGCACCACTACACATGACACAGGGCTCAATCGTGACAAAAAGCGTCGTATCCAGCAGGCGCCAGCTATTTTCACGCTGATTGGCCTCCTCGATCGCCATGATTTCCGCATGCATGACCGCCCGCTGCAGCTCCTCACGCGCATTATGTCCACGCCCGATAATCTGACCATCCTTGACCAAGACACAGCCAATCGGTATTTCATCATTGGCGAGGGCAATCTCCGCCTCCTTCAGGGCTTCCCTCATAAACATCGCTTTTTCCTCTATCGTGTAGTCCATCTCTTCCTTCTTCCTTTTAGTTTCTTTGTTCATTATACCATAGGCAGCTTACGACTCACAAAAAAAGCCGCCGATTGGGCGACTCTTATGGGAGATTATTATGAAAAAGTTTAGGAGGTTTAAACAAAGTTAGGAGGTCTTTGTTTATGCTTCTAGTATAGCTGGCCTATCTTAAATAAAGCTTAAGTTCTCTGAGTATTGATGATTTTGGAAATATCACCACTTAGAATCTCAAAAATATCTGACAAATTGCTGGCTTACTACTATCCGCTTTGTCGCAGAACCAACTATTGTGGCATCGCTCATCCTTTACGTAACTCAAGGATTTGGTCATAGCGCTCTTCTTCATCAATATGATGGGCTATTTCTAGTACCGTGATCGGCAAAGAAAAGATTAGGTCTCTAACCAGACGACTATTTTTTTCGTCCAAAGCTGATGTCACTTCGTCCGCTAATAAAATATCCTTCTCGCGTAAGAGAAAACGAGCCAACTCTAATCTGACACGCTGACCTCCTGAAATGTTTTCACCATTATTATGAATTTCTACATTCAAAATATCCTGAAATTCATCTATTAAGCCAACTCGGTCCAATACCTCCAATAATTCATGGTCCTGAAAAGACTGACCAAAAGTTAGATTATAGCGGATAGTATCGTTAAACAGGAAGGGATGCTGGCTAATTAAACCGATATTCCCTTGGAAATGACTCGTTATTTGATTTCCATCATACTGAACGAAAATGTCACCCTCATCACATACTTCTTCTCCTAAAATCAAGCGAAAAAGAGTCGTCTTTCCAGACCCGCTCGGTCCTTTGATTAAGACCTTCTGACCTACTGAAATCGTCGCCGTCAAATCAGAAAAAAGCTGACGTTCAGCAAAACTTTTTGAAATATGATTTAAGCGCAACGATTCGAGATTTTCAACAAATTGATCCTTTGTCTCTTCGAAATCAGGTTCTTCCTCGATAATCTTAAACAGGCGGTTCGCAGTCGGCAAGGCACCTTGGAGATTGGCTGCACTGTACATCAGAGTTTGGATCGGTTCTACCAGCATCCCCGCAGCAACATACATAGAGATGAGGCTTGTAATAGAAATAGAATTTCCCTGTAAACTCAAATAAAAGCCTAAAGCAAGAGGAACAACCTGACTAAAAAAGACCATAAATCCATTAAAGAAAAAAATAATATTATGTGTGAAACAAAATCTTTGGATGGCTTTTTGATATTCTCCGTTTAAGTCATTCACGCGCTCTTCATTCAGCCTCATGGCCTGATTAATCCGTAAGGTTTGGCTGCCTTGCATACTATCCGAGACAAGCCCATGTAATTTCGTTCTAAGCTTGGACCAGCTGTCTCCCGAATCTTGTAAACGACGATTCATGATGAACTGAGGAATAGGTCTCATAATCGTAAAAATGACAAAAATAAGTCCTAAGAGAAAATTTTGTGAAACAATATAAATGGCTGTAACAAGGGCGACAAATCCCCAACTCACCATAACATTTATATTTTCCAAATAATTATCGCCCACATATTCCATATCTTGAGTTAGCAGACTAACTTTTTCATCATTGGAAAATTTAGGATTCAATATGACTTTCTTAAATAAAAGGGCACGGACACTTTTGTTGATTTCTCTTCGGAATATATTGTGCGAATAGTTTGAAAACAGCATCAGACTATAAATAACAAGATAGACAGACAAACCAAATAAAACAAAATTGAGAATTTTTCCATAAGAAAGGCCGTCTTGATCTAACTTCAAGGCCTTCGTTAAAATCAGAGGTTGCGCCAACACCAAACCACTATTCACAATACGCCCTAAAAAAATAGGAAAAAGATACTTCTTATCAATGTACTTATAAATATTTCTCATAATTATCATCCATCAAAATAGAGGGCTAGCACAACCCTCTTCTCTAATTTATTTAAAATCGTGATTATTTACAATCACAATTATAGTTAAATACTCTAGGTTTAGCATTCATTTTGTCATCGAATTTGTTATTCACTTTAACCTTCACCGAAAATTACAATCTCCATGTGTCAAAATTGTTAGTTCCAATAATTCAGCATCTGTATCGCTTATTTTAGATAGATACTTTTCGACCTCATACTCACCCTCACTTAAATATTTATTTTTATCAAGATAAGCATGAAACTCTTTCCTAATCACATCATTGCTGTCGACTACTCTATTCAATTCATTCGTAAGAAAAAATGAATGATTGGTTTTAGTATTAAAATACAACGTACCATCATCAGTACTATATTTTAATATATATCGTGACAAATTCATATTATCACCTCTTAATCTGTGTGACTTAACCTACAGTAAGCATACACCGATAGAAATATTAAATCAAGCAATATTCAGCAGATTAGAAAAGTTCCAACTTTTAATATTTTGGAAAAGGTTATCCTATAAAAGCTGCAATTTCGCCAACTTCTTGAGCAATATAGGTGGCGCCGGCTTCTTCCAATTCTTCCCTGCTTCCAAAGCCATAAAGGACACCGATAGAATCAAGCTTTTGCGCTTGAGCGCCAAGCACATCGTGCTCCCTGTCTCCAATCATGATGGTATGCGCCAAATCTGTAATCCCATTTTGCTCCAAGGCATACTGGATAACATCGCTTTTTTTACTACGTTTTCTATCCATGGTCGCACCAGCGACAAAGTCAAAATAATCATACAAACCAAAGTGTTTGAGAATTTGAATGGAAAATTCTTCAGGCTTTGACGTAGCTACAATCAACTGTTTGCCAGCCTGCTTGAGAGAAGCCAGCAAGTCAGGAACGCCTAGATAGACCTCATTTTCATAAAGGCCTTTTTCGGAAAAATACTCATGATAGTAGTCAATGGCCTTTAAACATTCTTCCTTAGAAAATCCATAAAAGCGCTCAAAAGACTCCTGCAAGGGCGGACCGATGAAAACTCTCAATGCTTTCTTGTCTGGCACTTGAATCCCATATTTTCCTAAGGCATAGGCCACCGAGTTGGTAATCCCTAGTTCTGAATTGGTCAAGGTGCCGTCTAGGTCAAATAAAATCGTTTGATACATTTTTTCCTCTTTCTGCTTTCAAAAAGAGGCTGGGACAAAAGTCCTAGCCTCTCAATTGTCTTTGGATTGTCGAGCAAGACGCAGTGGTTGAGTGGGCTCTACTACGCTGATTTCATCAGCTTTTACAGCCCTACTCAACTGTGCGGAGGTGGGACGACGAAATCGAATTCTAACGAATTACCGATTTCTGTCCCACTCTCTTATCTTCATTTGCTTATAAACTAGACCAAACACTTTCCAAGATATTGGTTTGGTCACGATCTGGTCCGACTGAGAAGGTCGAAATGCGGACTCCAACCAGTTCGCTGACACGGCGAACATAATTGCGGGCATTTTCTGGCAGGTCTTCTAGGCTGCGGACACCAGTGATGTCTTCTGACCAACCTGGCAATTCTTCATAGATCGGCTTGCAACGTTTGAGTTGCTCCAAGCTTGCTGGGTAGTGGTCGATGCGTTCCCCATCCAAGTCGTAGGCTACACAGATTTTCACTGTATCCAAGCCGGACAGAACGTCGATCGAGTTCAAGCTAAGGTTGGTAATTCCTGACACGCGACGGCTGTGGCGCATAACAACGGAGTCAAACCAACCAACACGACGAGGACGACCGGTTGTTGTCCCATACTCATGGCCGACTTCACGGATCCGATCACCCACTTCATCGAAGAGTTCCGTAGGGAATGGGCCATCACCAACACGGCTAGTGTAGGCTTTACATACACCGACAACCTTGTCGATCTTGCTTGGGCCGACACCTGATCCGATGGTCACCCCACCTGCGACTGGGTTTGAAGAGGTTACAAATGGATAGGTTCCTTGGTCGATATCCAACATAACCCCTTGGGCTCCTTCAAAGAGCACGCGCTTGCCGTTATCCAAAGCATCGTTCAAGATAACAGAAGTATCGGTTACATATTGCTTGATTTGTTGACCATATTCATAGTATTCTTCGAAGATATCGTCAAATGACAGAGCCTCTGCATCATAGAGTTTGGTAAATTGACGGTTCTTTTCTTCCAAGTTGATACGAAGACGTTCCGCAAAGACGTCGCGGTCCAAAAGGTCCGCGATCCGGATTCCCACACGCGCAGCCTTGTCCATATAGGCTGGTCCGATCCCTTTGATGGTCGTTCCGATTTTGTTTTCGCCTTTAGACTCTTCTTGGAGACGGTCCAATTCGATATGGTAAGGAAGGATGACATGGGCACGGTCAGAAATGCGAAGGCTGTCTGTTGATACCCCTTCTTCATGGAGATAAGCCAACTCTTTGACCAATGATTTCGGGTTGACAACCACCCCATTTCCAATCACAGAGATCTTTTCAGGGAAGAAGATACCAGAAGGAATCAAGTGCAACTTGAACTTTTTGCCATCAATCACGATGGTGTGACCGGCATTGTCCCCACCTTGGTAGCGAGCAATGACTTCTGCATTGGCTGATAGGAAGTCTGTAATCTTCCCTTTTCCTTCATCTCCCCACTGGGTTCCTACAACAACTACTGATGTCATATCTTTGTCTGAGCTATATAGCTCGTCCTTTCTTGAAAAGCAGGCAGGAATCTCACCTGCGATTATGTTTTATACCTCATTATATGAAAAATTTGACAATTTTTCAAGGAGGGTTCATCATTTCATTTGTTTTTTCTCTTATGTAGACGAATTACATTTTTACAAAATATGTATTTTCTGAATTTTAGTACTTAATTTAAAATAAAAGTTCGGAATTTTTGTAAAATCGTAGCGGAAATTTGCTTTCTTTTTCCGTTTGTAATAGACTAAAATAACTACCATAGGACGGTGAAACGATGACGATTAATCAATTACTGCAGAAACTGGATACATCAAGCCCTATTCTCCAAGCGACCTTTGGTCTGGAGAGGGAAAATCTGCGAGTGACAACTGATGGACACTTAGCTCAAACTGCTCATCCGAGTCAGCTTGGTTCCCGCAATTTCCACCCGACCATCCAAACAGACTTCAGCGAACAACAACTGGAACTAATTACACCTATTGCTCACTCTACTAAGGAAGCGCGGCGCTTACTGGGAGCTATCAGCGATGTGGCAGGCCGCTCAATTGACCAGAGTGAATGCCTGTGGCCTCTGTCCATGCCACCGCAGCTGACTGAAGAAGATATTATCATCGCCCGTCTGGAAAACGAATACGAACGCCACTACCGAGAGGGTTTAGCGAAAAAATATGGCAAAAAACTACAGGCCATCTCTGGCATCCACTACAACATGGAGCTAGGGAAAGATCTGGTCGCTGCTCTCTTTCAAGTCAGCTCCTATCATTTACTCAAGGACTTTAAAAATGACCTCTATCTCAAACTGGCTCGAAACTTTCTGCGTTTCCGATGGCTCTTAACCTATCTCTACGGTGCTGCTCCTCTGGCAGAAGCCGGCTTCTACAGTCAGGAATACCCGCAGCCTATCCGCTCTTTTCGCAACAGCGACTATGGCTATGTCAATGACGAGAATATTCAGGTGTCCTACACTTCTTTGGAGCAATATGTAACCGATATTGAAAACTACGTTCAGTCTGGCGAGCTCAGTGCTGAAAAAGAATTTTACTCAGCCGTTCGCTTCCGTGGACAGAAGCACAATCGCGCCTATCTGGAGCAGGGTATCACCTATCTGGAATTCCGCTGCTTCGATCTCAATCCTTTTGACCATTTGGGCATTAGCCAAGAGACCTTAGATACTGTCCATCTCTTTTTACTGGGCCTGCTCTGGCTAGATGATGTAGAAAATGTTGATGCAGTATTAAAAGCTGCCCATGATTTGAACCAGAAAATTGCTTGTAGCCACCCGCTGACTGCCCTGCCAGATGAGGCAGACAGCTCAGCCCTTCTCCAAGCCATGGAAGAGCTCATCCAGCATTTTGAACTGCCAACTTACTATCAAACTTTGCTGGACCAGATGAGAGAGGCTCTCTTACATCCTCAGCTGACACTGTCAGGACAGCTCCTGCCCCATATCCAGCAAGATTCCTTAACAGCTTTTGGTCTAGAAAAAGCAGAAGAATACCACCGCTATGCCTGGACTGCTCCTTATGCCCTCAAAGGCTACGAAAATATGGAACTGTCCACCCAGATGCTACTCTTTGATGCTATTCAAAAGGGGCTAAATGTCGAAATTTTAGATGAAAAGGACCAATTTCTCAAGCTTTGGCATGGTAGTCATGTAGAATATGTCAAGAACGGCAATATGACCTCCAAGGATAACTATGTCATCCCTTTGGCCATGGCCAATAAAACAGTCACCAAAAAGATTTTGGCAGCAGCTGACTTTCCCGTTCCGGTTGGAGCAGAATTTTCTTCTCTAGAAAAGGGACTGGCCTACTACCCTTTGATTAAGAACCGAGAAATTGTTGTCAAACCCAAGTCAACTAACTTCGGACTGGGCATCTCTATCTTCCAAGAGCCAGCTAGCCTGGAAGCTTATCACAAGGCTCTGGAGATTGCTTTTTCAGAAGATGTCGCCGTCTTAGTGGAGGAATTTATCGCTGGAACGGAGTACCGCTTCTTTGTCTTAGACGGACAATGCCAAGCAGTCCTCTTGCGAGTGGCGGCCAATGTCGTCGGAGACGGTCAGCATACCGTGAGAGAATTGATTGCCATCAAAAATGACAATCCTCTGCGGGGCCGAGATCATCGTTCACCGCTTGAAATCATTGAACTGGGGGACATTGAACTGCTCATGCTGGACCAGCAAGGCTATGGACCAGATGATATCCTGCCTGCTGGAGTCAAGGTTGACTTGCGGCGCAATTCCAACATTTCTACTGGCGGAGACTCGATTGATGTCACAGACAGCATGCACCCATCTTATAAGGAACTCGCTGCGGACATGGCAAAGGCTATGGGAGCCTGGGCCTGTGGCGTTGATCTCATCATCCCTGACAGCTCTGCTATTTCCACAAAGGAAAATCCCAACTGTACCTGCATCGAGCTCAACTTCAATCCTTCTATGTATATGCACACCTATTGTGCTGAGGGGCCGGGACAAAGCATTACTCCGAAAATACTAGCTAAACTTTTCCCAGAAATGGACCTATAAAGTAAGAAAACGCAGAAGATGTCTCTGCGTTTTTGTTTTGTAACCGAGGTAGAGTTTTAGATGATAACCTAAAAAGATTAAGCATGGTCCTCCTACAAGTTTAAAATAGCAAGTCATTTGCTGTAAAATCATCCTCTAACAAGCAAATTTCAAACCTCTCCTGCATATAGCAGAGGAAATCTTCCCTTTTTCCCAAAAAGAATCATAGGCCGCGAATACAAGGCTAGTATCATCTGAACAAGTTCCAGCCAGTTACTGTTGGCTTCCATAGCCCACCATCTCAATCGCTTTAAAACTGCCTCGGGTTAAAAATTCATACGGAACCCCTAATGCATCAGCTACCGCCAAACCATAGACTGCCGCTTTCAAAGATTGGTTCATGCTAGCCTCCTTTGTTTTATTATACTATTTTTGGTCTTAAAATTCTTCCTAACCCCAAAAAACAAGCGCAGGCCTGCGCCTGTTTTTCTATTTTGTGTTAAAATAAAAGGTATGGACAAAATTATCAAAACTATCTCAGAAAGTGGCTCTTTCCGTGCCTTTGTACTAGACAGTACAGAGACCGTGCGAGCAGCCCAAGAATACCATCAGACACAAGCAAGTTCAACAGTGGCCCTTGGGCGCACCCTGATCGCTAGTCAAATTCTCGCAGCCAATGAAAAGGGAAACACCAAGATAACAGTGAAAATCCTGGGCACTAGCTCACTTGGTGCTATCATCACTGTGGCAGATACTCAAGGAAACGTCAAAGGCTACGTGCAAAATCCTGGTGTGGATATCAAGAAAACAGCGACCGGTGAAGTCGTGGTCGGACCATTTGTCGGAAACGGGGAATTCCTAGTGATTACCGACTACGGCACAGGCAATCCTTATCATTCCATGACACCTCTCGTCACTGGAGAAATCGGTGAAGACCTAGCTTATTACTTGACTGAAAGCCAACAAACGCCATCTGCGGTTGGGCTCAATGTCCTCCTTGATGAAGAAGACAAGGTCAAGGTTGCCGGTGGTTTCTTAGTGCAGGTCTTGCCAAATGCCAAGGAAGAAGAAATTGCCAGCTTTGAAAAACGGATCCAAGAAATGCCGGCCATTTCTACCCTTTTAGCCTCTGACGACCATATTGAAGCCCTTCTTACTGCCATCTATGGTGACGAACCATACAAGCGTCTCTCAGAAGAAGAGATCCGCTTCCAGTGTGACTGTAGCAAGGAACGCTTCATGAATGCCTTGGCAAGCTTACCAGCCAAAGACCTTCAAGAAATGAAGGACGAAGACCATGGCGCGGAAATCGCTTGCCAATTCTGTCAGACAACTTACCACTTTGATGAAAACGACTTGGAGGAACTCATTCGTGACAAATCTTAATACACCTTTTATGATTGGGAACGTCGAGATCCCAAACCGGACGGTCCTAGCCCCCATGGCCGGTGTGACCAACTCAGCTTTCCGGACCATTGCGAAAGAACTCGGAGCTGGCCTTGTGGTCATGGAAATGGTCTCTGATAAAGGGATCCAATACAACAACGAAAAGACCCTGCATATGCTCCATATCGATGAGGGAGAAAATCCAGTATCAATCCAGCTCTTTGGGAGCGACGAAGATAGCTTAGCACGCGCAGCAGAATTTATCCAAGAAAATACCAAAACTGATATCGTTGATATCAACATGGGCTGCCCAGTTAATAAGATCGTCAAAAACGAGGCTGGTGCCATGTGGCTCAGGGACCCTGATAAGATTTACTCTATTATCAACAAGGTTCAATCTGTCCTGGATATCCCCCTCACTGTTAAAATGCGGACAGGTTGGTCTGACCCTTCTCTAGCAGTTGAGAATGCCCTCGCAGCGGAAGCCGCAGGCGTATCTGCCCTTGCCATGCATGGTCGGACTCGGGAACAAATGTATACGGGGCATGCGGATCTTGAGACCCTTCACAAGGTTGCACAAGCTCTGACCAAGATTCCATTTATCGCCAATGGTGACATCCGTACAGTTCAAGACGCCAAACAACGGATCGAAGAAGTTGGTGCAGATGCAGTCATGATCGGCCGTGCTGCTATGGGGAATCCTTACCTCTTCAATCAAATCAATCACTACTTTGAAACAGGAGAAATTCTACCTGATTTGACCTTCGAAGACAAGATGAAGATTGCTTATGAGCACTTGAAGCGCTTGATCAATCTCAAGGGTGAGCACATTGCCGTTCGCGAATTCCGCGGCTTAGCCCCTCACTACCTTCGTGGAACATCTGGCGCAGCCAAACTCCGCGGAGCCATCTCGCAAGCTAGCACTCTAGCTGAGATTGAAGAACTCTTACAATTAAAAGCATAGAAATACAAAAAGCGAGAGTGGGACAGAAATCGGTAATTCGTTAGAATTCGATTTCGTCGTCCCACCTCCGCACAGTTAAGTAGGGCTGTAAAAGCTGATGAAATCAGCGTAGTAGAGCCCACTCAACCACTGCGTCTTGCTCGACAATCAAAAAATAATTGAGAGGCTAGGACTTTTGTCCCAGCCTCTTTTTATAGATTGTCTGTTTGCAGGCCGAGTTGTTTGACTCTGGCGGTGTAGTAGGTCATGATCAAAAAGAGGTTGGCTGTGATCAGCCAGATGGCCCATTGGTGAATGAAATGCATGAGGATGGCTACGCTAATAGCTCCCGCAATAAAGCTTCCAACGACAATCCCGTAATTCATGGCCTGACGCCGATACTCGTCCAAATCTCCCTTTCCTCGAGTGATTCGGTACAAGGCCGTCAGCATCTTGCGGTAATTGCCGGAAGTCATAAAGATCACATAAGGGTGATTTTCGATGAGGCTCCCTGTAAAGGTCAACATCATCATCCCTGTTCCAAAAGCAATAAAGGGAACTTCTACAGGTGGTATGACAGACACCAAGGGAATCAGGAGTGTCACCACAAACAAAGGAATCAACATCTTGGTCCGCCAAAAGGCTGTCTTGCGATACTCTTTGATATGGAGGGCAACCACAAAGCCGATCGAGAAAAATAGAATAGATGAAAAACGCATGATGGTATTTTCGACACGGGGATCGTGCCAATCAGCGATGAGAAGCAGTAGGTTCCCCGTTTGGGTCGCGACCAAACTCCGGTAGTGCATGTGACAAAAAACATCGAGGCCCCCTCCGATAAAACCAAGTAGAGCCCCCATCAGTCGTGTATTTTGTGGTAAAATTATTTTTTCTTCCATAGTCTTGTCTCTTTTGATTTCAATTATGATTATTATACCACTTTGCACACAAGTGGAGCAGGAAAAATCAGAAAAAGCCCTTCCGTTACTAAAAGTAAGGGAGGGCTGGTAGAATGAACCCCGCTCGATCTACTGTTTTAAGCGATAGGTCTTCCGTGGTTTTTTCTTAGGAACCCGCTTGACACCCACTTCTTCCACGAATTCTCCGAACTTCACGAGGAAGTTATTGCTAACGATGGGGCGTCCAGGATTGATCAGATTGACCAACTCGGTTGCTTCATAAACGGTGAAAGGCTCCTCTAACAGATAGAGGAAGGTTGGATTCCAGTCCAGACGCCCCTGAATCCGCTTGATCGACTCTTGAATAATCTGGTAGTGGTCAAAGGCAAAATCAGAAGCAGCTAAGGGTTCTCCATCGAGCAAACACTGGGACTTTTTGAAATCGACATCGAGAAAAACAACTTCCTTGGCATCGTCACCTGCATGGGCTAAGTCTACTGCTTCTGCCGGCAGATAGACCAGATGGGCGATGGTAATGACCCAGCCTCTGGGGTCCCGCCCAGGGGTGGAAACTGTCATGAGCTGCTCCACCTTATTCACTGGCAGATCGAGCCCAACTTCTTCTTTGACTTCTCGGATACAGGCATGAGTCGCATCTTCATCCTTGTTCACAAAGCCCCCCACCAAGGCGAGGCGGTGTTGATAAGGGTGGGCCTTGCGGCGAATGGCTAAGAGCTTGAGCTTGCCTTCAACAAAACAGTAAGCCACCATGTCCGCTGTGACACTTGGAGTTTCATAAGTTGGCAGATCTTGCTCCTTGTACCACTTGAGAAAGTCTGCTTCACTAGCGACCGTCTCAAAATACTCTTTCTCCGTCATTCCTGCTGGAATCGAGAGACTTGCCATCTAATCCACCTCCTTCTTGAGGGCTTTGGTCCATTCTAAGAAGAAGGGAACGCTAGAAAGAAGAAGGAGATAGATCCATTGAAAGGCTGTGCGTCCTACAAAAAGGTCCTTCCATAGAAGTTTCATAATATTGACAAAGCCTTGCTTTTTCGCTTCTTGGTGAACATTTTTAAAGTCTTGGCTAAAAGTTGCGAATTTTTGAGATAGGTTTTTCATAAGCTGCTCCTTAGTCGGCTTGGTAAATGGCATCGATCACCTTCTTGGCTTCTTCGTAGTTGCCGAGGTAGTCTGATGCGAGGAAAGTGGTCGGAATGTTTCCTAGGTATTGCTGGCGCAATTGGTCCAGGTAATTTGAAAAGCTGGTGCGGATTTCTTCGTCCGCCATGGTCATATCTCGGAAACCATCATTGACATAAGAACCGATCGGCTGGACAAAGAGGATCAAATCCCATTTTTCTTTGGAGAGAATACTGACAAAGAGGTTGTCAAAGGTATCGGTCATGCTGGTATCCTGGCCTTCGACTTCCATATAGTAATCGTAGTAACCCTTGGTCACCAGGGAATTAGTATCTGCGATGACAAGGCCTCGATTGGCACTACTATCGATGAGCTTAGAGGTTTGATCATACTGTCCTAAGAGTAGGTAATAGTAATCTTTTGGCGTGAGTTCATCATCCCGCACATTGTTCTTGATCTGGTATTCACGGGCATACTCAAGACTAACAGGTGCATCGTAAAAGCGAGCCAAGTCCTTTGCAAGGGTCGTTTTCCCGTTGCTGGCGCTCCCCATGATCAAAACTTTTTTTGTGAACTGGCGACGGAAGGGCTGAGCGATATATTTCCAGTATTTGCTTGGATTTTCCCGGATCATGGTAGCAGAGATCCCGAAGCGGCGCTCTTCTAAGTGAACTTCAAACCCTCTAGCTTCCAACTCTTCCTTGTAGGCTTTCTCCCCTACATAAAAGATCAACTCTTCTGTCTCTGTTTGATACTGGATGGTGTTTAGGGCTGTCTGTAACCAAGGCTCCCAGCCCAAGGGATAACGAGGAAGTTCTGTCTCATCTAACTTATAGACTTGGGTCAACTCATCATTTGAGAAGGCTTCACGGATATAACGGAAGCGTTTTTGTAAGGTCAGTCCCACTTCTTCACCACGATCCCCTTCATAACCAGATACAATGACACGAACGCGATCACACTGACGCTTGGCCCGCTGGATCAGGTCAATATGCCCTTGATGAAGAGGCGCAAAGGTTCCAAAAACCAGGGCAATTCTTTCTTTTTTCATATGAACTCCTTTTTATAATTTTTTATAAATAGATTTCCTTTATATTTTTATTATAAACTATATTTTCTATCTGTCAGTAGTTTTTTATAAAAAAATATATTTTTCTTCAAATCAACAAAAAAAGATCTGAAAAGAGAAGCTTATCCTTTCAGATCTTTCGAATTTTATTCACGAGTGAGGGAGTGGCTAACACCGTCTTTCAAAACCGTCACACTAGATACAGAGCCATCTTTTCCAACTACGATATCTAGAGTCGCCGCAGACCCATCGCCTGCTGAGAGATTAGCATGGTAATGACCATCATCCAAGGTATAGTTATAAGCGCTGATACCATAGGCTACGGGTTGGCCCCCAGGAAGTTGGATGGTCACTTGACCACCTTGGCCAATAGTGACTCCAGTGTCGCGTTTGTCAGACCAATTCCCAGCTGCTGCAGAGAAATCCCCTGCTGCCACAGAATAGACTCCCTTGTATTGGGCATTCTCCGTCGCAGAAGCTTGCTTCTTAGCCTGGGCATGGCCGTCTTCTAGACTTGGCAATTTTGCTTTCGCTGGTGTTGCTGGAGTGGCTACTTCTTTTGTTTCTTTTGTTACGGGTGCTGCTGGTGTCGCTTCTTTAGCTGGAGCAGGTGTTTGACTAGCTGCTGCTTGGTTATTTTTGCTACCAACAGTATGACTTTCTTCTGATTTGCTATCAGAGGATGAAGAGGCAATCGGATCTTTACTAGTGATCACTTTTTTCTTAGAAGAAGAGCTGGTTTGTTTAACCAGACTGGTCTTTGAACTGCTTGCTTCTGAAGTTTTTTCTTCTTTATTCCCGCCACAAGCTCCTAGGAAAAGACTAGCTGTCAAAGCTAGCGCTGCTAGGGAAATGATTTTTTTGTTTTTCATAACAGAACCTCTTTTTTGTAACATTTGTAATATTTTGTAACATTATTGTAACACTGTTATATGAGGCTGTCAATAGTTTCTCAAATATTTTTCTAATTTGAAAGAAATTTTAGGTAAGTTCCTAAACTTTGCAAAAAAAAGCCGGACATACTGTCCAGCTTTTCTTATTTATACACTTCTTGATAGAATTCGATCTTGTCCCCTTTTTTAACGGTGGTTTCAGCAGCACCTTTTGGAGCCATTTCGCCATTGATCTTGTACATCCAGTAAAGACCTTTGGCTTCATCTTGGCTGTGACCGTCAATCGAGGTGATCATGCCATTTTTTTCTTCAATCTTGTAGTTGGCTTTGAGCACTTTCATGAGGTTGCTCTCTTCTGCTACTTTCAAGGTTTTCGATTGCGCTTTTTGACCTTCTGGCGTCACGCCAATCGTAATCGAAATTTCGTTTTTCTTGGCAACTTCTGTGCTAGAAGCTGTTGTTTGATGGTTTGTGCTATGAGACGAAGCGCAACTCGCTAAAAGAAGAGCTGCAAGTAAGGTCATTAAGCTAGAAATGGTTTTTTTCAACATAAAATCTCCTAAAGATTTGATAAATAATGGGATAGAAAATGATCGTCGACAGAGCATGGGCAAGGTTAAAACTAAAACCATTGACCAAAGCATAGGTCCACCAAGGAATATGGTATATCAAGGCATAAACACTATCGATCAAGACCCCATAAGCAAAGGACAGTAGGCCCACAAAAAGGATCTGAAGGACAAAGGGCAACCACTTGTAACTGATGCGCCAAATGAGCATCAAACAGCCAAAGGCGACAATCTGAAAGAACACAATCAGGCTCATCCCCAGGAAAAAGGCGGAGACAAACATGGTGATCATCATCACAAGAAAAGCAAAGCTATACCCTTCAAATATCACCAAGAGAAAAAAGACAGCAGAAATAGGTTGGACATTTGGGAAAGGGGCAAAAGCCTGACGTAGAGCGACACAAAGGGCCGCCAAAAGCGAAATACGGGTTAATCGCTGAAGCGTCATGACGTCCTCCTAGACAATCTCGAACTTGATCGTTCCAGCTGTCGTTCCAACCTTGATCGTTTGCCCTTCTTGGGCTTGACCTTTCAGCAATAGCTCTGCTAGTTGATCTTCCACTTCGGTCTGCAAGACACGACGCAGTGGGCGAGCTCCCATTTCTGGATCGTAGCCTTTGGTTGCTAGCAACTTGAGCGCTGAAGGCTGGAATTTGAGGGTCATGCCTTGTTCTGCCAAGGTCGCGATGAGCGGTTTGACCATGACTTTCACTACCTGCTGCATGTCCTCGCTTGAGAGACTATGGAAGACCACCTTTTCATCAATCCGGTTGATAAACTCTGGACGATAGGTCTTCTTCAACTCTTCAAACATGCGTTTTTCCATATTGGCTTGGTCAAAGCGGATATCTTTGGCACCAAAGCCAACGGTCTTATCATCCCGAAGGGCTGTAGCTCCCAGGTTTGAGGTCATGATGATAATGGTATTGGAGAAGTCGATCTTCCGGCCTTTGCTATCGGTTAAGACTCCGTCATCCAAGACTTGCAAAAGGACATTGAAAATATCTGGATGGGCTTTTTCCACCTCATCAAATAAGAGAACTGAATATGGTTTGTTGCGGACTTTCTCGGTCAACTCGCCTCCTTCTTCGTAGCCCACATAGCCTGGAGGGGCTCCGTTGAGGCGGCTGGCCGCGAATTTTTCCATGTACTCACTCATATCAAAACGGATGAGGGCCGATTCATCATCAAACAAAACTTCCGCCAAAGCTTTGGCTAGCTCTGTTTTTCCGACACCGGTAGGTCCTAGGAACATGAAAGAACCGATCGGACGTTTATTGCTACGGATACCTGATTGATTGCGTCGAATAGCCCGACTGATACTCGAAACCGCTTGGTCTTGACCAATCACGCGCTTGTGCAATTCTGCTTCTAAGTTGAGGTACTTCTTGGCATCGGTTTGGGTCAGTTTTTGAGTTGGAATACCAGATAATTGGCTCAAGGTCACCAAGACATCTTGGTCAGTGACTTCTTTTTTGTAGACAACGGGAGCGGCCTCTACTTCTATGAGTTGGGCTGCTTTCTTCCACTTGCCATCCATCAAGGCCCGGTCTAAGGCGGTCAACTCTTCTTTTACGTGACCGTTGGAATCGCGGTTTTGTACAGTAGCTGCCGCTTCATCCAAGAGATCAATGGCTGAATCTGGCAATTGACGGCTGGTCAAATAGCGGTGGGCATATTTGACAGCTGTTTCGATCGCTTCATCGGTAATTGTCACATGATGGTGGTCCTGATAGGTCTCTTTCAAGCCTTGGAGAATTTGGATGCTATCTGCAACACTTGGCTCTTCAATGGTGACTTTCGCAAAACGTCGAGAGAGGGCTGCGTCTTTTTCGATATGCTTTTGGTACTCATCTTGAGTCGTTGCCCCAACTGTACGCAAGGTTCCCCGTGCCAGGGCTGGTTTTAGAATATTGGCTGCGTCTAAGGTCGAATCAATACCGGATCCTGACCCCATAATAGTATGCAGTTCATCGATAAAGAGAATCACGTGACCGTCTTCTTCGATGTCCTGGATGATATTGTTCATCCGCTCTTCGAAGTCCCCACGGAAGCGCGTCCCTGCAACGACATTCATGAGATCCAATTCTAAGACACGCATTTGCGCGATTTCAGCTGGAACATTGCCACTAGCGACCCGCTGGGCCAGACCTAATGCAAGAGCGGTTTTTCCGACCCCTGCTTCTCCCACCAATACAGGATTGTTCTTCGTCTTGCGGCTGAGGATTTGGATCATGCGTGAAATCTCTGCATCCCGGCCAATCACAGGTTCAAGCTGGCCTGCACGCGCCATTTCTGTCAGATCACGGGTATAATCTTCAAGACCTCCACTGGTGCTTGGGGGCATGCCCATCATATTTCCCATGGTTTGGCGGTTGGGGTTTTGGGCCCGATAGAGACTCCGAATGGCTTTGATATCATTCTTGTCCCAGCCTGCTTTGTCTTCTAAATTCTTGCGAAGGGAGGCAATAGGAACTCCCTTGTCTTGCTCTGTAAAGGCAAAGCCGGCAAACTCCATGACTTGGCTCGCCAAGGTTCCACGGTCTGCTAGAAGAGAGAGGAGCACATGCTCTGTTCCCAAGGTCTTGGCATGAAGAACCTGGGCAATCTCTCTTGCGTGTTTCATAATGGCTTCCATCCGATAAGAAAATGGGAAGATTTCATACCGATTGTCGCTTTGAAAAGCTTGGCCTGTAATATGCTCCGCTGCATCCTGAAACTCATCGATCTGCATAGGATAATCGTTAAGTACAGAACCTGCCACGCTATAGGGATTATTGGCCATAGCCGTCAGGAGATGCCAAGTATCTAAGGTATGTCCCTGATAGTGGCCTGCTAGTATTTGGGCCGCTTCTATACTTTCTAACAGTGCTGTTGAATAGTTCATCTAGTCGGTATTTCCTTTTCTATCTACTTGTTGAATGATTTTTTTCAGCATACTTGCTCGTAGAATGAGAGCATCTCGACCTAGGACCTCATCGGAGGTCGTCGCAAGCAACAGCTGAGTCTCACGTTGTGTCAATAATTTTTCTTCATAGAGCATCTGGAGGATATCATTGAAGACCTGCTGGCTGATGGTCTCTCCAATATTGGCTGCCAAGTCTTGGAGCATCTGATGGTGATCTGAAAACTGGACCTTTCCAATGCGGATATAGCCCCCACCACCGCGCTTGCTCTCTACAATATAGCCTCGGCTCTCGGTAAAGCGGGTCTTAATGACATAGTTAATCTGACTGGGTACGACCTGAAAGACATCGGCTAACTCACTTCTTTTGAGCTCTGCCATGCCAGCTTGAGCCAGCAAGGCCTTGATATAAGCTTCAATGCTATCAGATGTGTTCTTATTTGCCATGATGCTCCTTTCTGGCTTGTTTTTTTTCTAGATGGATGCTCTGCTCTTTGGCCCATAAAAATGGCCTTGGAGTACTCCTTCTCATCATTGACCTTATTTGACTATTATACAATTTTTACGGCTGTAAATAAAGCAAAGACTCTATGGAAATAGGAATCTCTTAAGGAAAGGAGAAAAATAAAAGAGAGTGGGACAGAAATCGGTAATTCGTTAGAATTCGATTTCGTCGTCCCACCTCCGCACAGTTGAGTAGGGCTGTAAAAGCTGATGAAATCAGCGTAGTAGAGCCCACTCAACCACTGCGTCTTGCTCGACAATCCAAAAATAATTGAGAGGCTAGGACTTTTGTCCCAGCCTCTTATGCGAAGAATGAACTACTCTTTGCGACGAGCGAATTTCGCGCCTCCACCCAAGAAACCTAGACCAAGAAGGCCTAACCAAGCGAAGAAACCACTTTCTTTTGTACCGGTTTGAGGAAGTTTTCCTTCCGATTGTAGAGAAGGACTTTCAACATCTTCTTTTTCCGGATGGTCTGAAATCAAAACAGAAACTGCTTCTGGGGTTTTCGGTTGCAAGAGAACCGGTCTTGCATTTTCTTTTTTGTCTTCAGCTTGAGAAAGAGTTGCAACTTCTGGTTGCACCTTACTTGGAGTGACAGGAGTGGTTGGAGTCGGCATATCAGCTATCAACGGACTTTCTTCCGCTTCCTTCGTTCCGACTTCTGTGATCTGCTCCTGGGCCTCCACTTCGACAAAGGCATCGACTTCTGTCCGAATTTCTTTGCCTTCTTCTTGTCGAACCTCGATCAATTTCAAGCGGCGTCCGACCTTCCCTGCTTGAAGGATCCGGCTTTCGCCCTTGGCCAAGTCCTTGTTCTCACGTGTTTGACTCTCAAATGGAATCTCCTCCGCTTCGATGAGTAGTTCTGGTTTTTCAAGAATCAAATCCCGAACACCTTGATCTGGGCGTGTCTGCGTCAGCGGTTCATAATTGTGAACATCTCCTAAGATGGTTTCAAGGGCTTCGACTTGATTGGCTGCAGCAACCAAATCTGGGCGCTCTTGATCCAACAACTGAGTCAAGTCCGTCAATTGTCCTTGAACAGTTGGTTTGAGATCTGCTTTCAAGCGATCGAGAGAAGTAGTCTTGATCTTTTCTACTCCTTCTCTGATGATCTGTTGCAGCTCCTCTTGACTGAGCAACTGGCTATCTTTCCCTGATAGGATAAATCGGTCTACTTGGATAGCTCTAGATGACTGAGGATCATTGAGGGCTGGATCCAGATGCAGGCGTAGCTGATGGTAGCCTTTTGCTAGACCTTGCAGATTGACCAAACTCTGGTCGAGCTTGCGTTGGTCTCCATAGCCACTGAAATAATGGTCGCCGTCGATCTCATAATCATGGCCCCGACCTTCTTCGAAGGCCATTTCTTTTCCATCCAAAGTGACGCTGTAGAGACCATGACTTGGATCAACCACTCCTCGGACCTCCACGCCTGTTCCCTTAAAGGTAATGGTCACGTCAATGTGTTTCTTGCCTTCCTCATCAGTCACTTGGTTAAAGCTCGACCAAGATTCTGTGCCATTTGAAAAGTCTTTGTTGTCCGTCTCATGGTGCCAACCCTCACTGTAATGCAGTTTCGGATCTTGGTCATCCACTTCTTTGCGATTTTCTGGCAACTGGTCTTCATTCATCACTTGGACTGTCAGTTCTGGAATAAAGCCGACCAGACTTCCTTGATCCGGATGGAGCAATTTGACCTTAAAGTCATAGACGTCGGTCGCTTTTCCTGCAAAATCAAGGGTTGGAACTTGGACTGTTTTTTCCGTCTCTCCATCTGCGAACTCAAGGGTGACGTTGGTATCTTTGTAGACCTTGCCATGAACCCCTGTTCCTGGTTCTGTGATTAATTTGAGACTGGCACTTCCTTTAGAGCCACCTTTTCTCTTGACGACGACTTGCGCTGGGTCGCCTTTCTTAACAGCTAGGGTTGGCTGAGCAAATTCAAAGAGACCCTTTTCTTGGTTATTGAGAGCATAAATCCCTTCCGTTGCGATCGCATCTCCCTTGCTATTGACCAAGGTCAAGGTGTGAGATCCTGCTGTCAAATCCGGTGTTTCATAGACCTTTTGGCTACGTTTGCGGCTTGGGCTTTGGGTATTGATGGTCGCTAGCTTTTGGCCATCGACATAGACATCCATTTCCCCATGACCAGGGTCGACAGTTGCGATCACATAGGCCTTAGTGCCTTCAAACTGATAGGTCACCGAAGCTCCCTTTTCTTTGGTCCACATAGAGGTGCCTCGAACGCCTTCTCCCTCTTCATTCCATTGGCCATTGGCCCGCTCTGCTGTCCGGTCAGAATGATAAGTCAAACCAAGCGGATATCCATCGGTTTCTTCAATGCTAGCTGGCGTCTTATAGACAGAGACTCCGTTCAAGATTGGAGTAGCTTGGGCATCGGTGATGGACACCCGGATATAGCGACTATCAACTGGTTGCCCTTTGATCAATCGGCGGTATCCTACGGTTGAGCCAGCACCATATGGAACCCATTGGCCATTCACTGCCACATCAATGGTGAAGCCAGAAATCCGTTGGCCTTTCTCGATGGTTTCTTTAAGCTCTACCACATCAAAATGCTGTTCTTTTCCAAGATCGAGAACAAAAGAGCCGGTCTTGGCATCATCTGCAGGTGCCCAACTGGTCTTTTCATCACCATCTGTCAAATGGCTGGCCTTGTAGAGCGGATTGCGTCGTGTCGAGTCAGCTTCTACCAAAGCTCCTGCCGCATAGTTCACACTGTAGAGTTGGTCCAAGGTCTGACGGAATTCTTTCAAACGGGCCACATCGGCATCCGCAAATTTTCCGTCTTGGTTGGGTGGAATATTGAGCAAGAGTGGAGTTCCACGGCCGACCGATTTGAAGTAAATGTCCATCAATTCGCGCAAGGACTTAGGCTCTTGATTGTCATGGTAGAACCAGCCGGAGCGAATAGAGACATCGGCTTCTCCCACTGAGTATTGCTTCCCTTCCGGATCCCCGTGATTGAGGTAGCTGTTGGATGGATTGTTGCGGATCTTATCTGGATTGACCTTTTGCCAAACCGGATCTCCGGCAATCCCCTTTTCATTTCCAATCCAACGAACATTGGTCGGCTCAGCTGAGAAGATAGCAATATCCCCTTGGGCCTTACGAATGGCTTCAAACCACTTGTCGAAAGTATAGGTGACCTTTTGAGCCCCATCGCCACGCGCTCCATCCATCCAGACTTCTACGAACTTGCCCTTGTTCCCATATTTTGGATCTTCAAGGATTTCCTTAAGCTGGTTGAGATAGTATTCATTATATTGGTCCTCTGTATCCACATGGTAGAGCGGACTGTGAGCATCCCAAGGTGAGAGGTAGACCCCCATGTCCATGTCATACTTGCTGGCAGAAGCAGAAACCTCGGCTAGGACATCGCCTTTCCCATCCTTCCAACCGCTTTTAGCAATGGTATGGTCGGTATATTTGGAAGGGTACAAGAGGAAGCCATCGTGGTGCTTAACGACCATGATCGTCCGTTTAAAGCCAGCATCTTTCAGGGTTTTGATCCACTGATCGGTATCCAGATGCTCTGGATAGAAATAATAAGGATCTTCTTGCCCATCTCCCCACTCACGATCATAGTAAGTATTCATCCCAAAGTGGATGAAAGCTGCTAGCTCTTCGCGGTGGTATTGCATCTGAGCCTTGCTTGGAAGTGGTCCGTAATCCGCAATCTCAGTCTCCTCGTTTAGAGAAGTGGCTGGTTGGCTTGCTTCTGTCCCTTGACTGACTGTGCGATTTTCTTTCTCACTAGTAGCTGCTGAGGGTTGTTCTGATGCTTCTTGGTGCTCGTTCACAGTTTTCTCCTCCTTTCCTTGATCTCCTGCATTGCTTGTTTCAACCCGTTCTTCACGCGGTTCATTATTCTCAGCTTGTTCCTCTGCGTAACTGGTAGTAGTTCCTAAAAAACAAGTCGCTACGACTACCGAGCAGACACCTACTGAGAGTTTACGAATGCCAAATCGATTTCTCTGATCAACTAATCTTTTTCCCATATTCTATTCCTTTATGTCACCAGGTAAAGAGGGTGGGGCTTCCCCATCCTCCTTCTTTTTACCTGTGAACTTTTCACCATTTTTTACTAGTTTCTCTAGCTGTTTTACTTGGCCTTATTGGCTCTTTTTTTCTGATCGTCCAGCACAGCACTGGCAAGGCCTGCCGCTAAGATTCCAGCAACGAGGCTTGCGACGCTTTCTTCCGTTCCTGTATTTGGTAATGTACCTTCGGAAACTGGAGCCGCTGAAACTGCTGGTGTTTGAGTGTCTTTCTCGACTTCCTTCTCTATTGCATCTGTCCCTTCCTGGCGCACCGCTTTGACCTCAAGAGATGCTTGAGGAGTTGCGGTAGCTACTGGTCCTTCTGAGACATGAGGACCTTCTGGGTTCGGAAGCGGTTGTGACTGTGGCTGTGGCTGCGGTTGCGGCTGTGGTCCTGGCTGTGGCTCTGGTTCTGGCTGTGGCTCTGGTTGTGGTTCTGGCTGCGGTTGTGGCTGTGGCTCTGGTTGTGGAGTGTCTGGAAGTACTTCTTTTGTGCCCACCTCTGTAATTTCTGCCACTGGATCTAGCTCTACAAAGGCATCTAGTTCCTTCCGGCTTTCCACACCATTTTCTTGAGAAACTTCCACCAAGCGCAATTTGCGGCCTTTTTGACCTTCTTGAATCACACGTTTCTCACCTTTTGGAAGATCCGCATTTGGACGTTCTAGGCGTTCAAAGTCCATCTCTTCTGGCTCAATCACCAACTCTGGCTTGGTATGGACCAGATTCTTAACCCCTTCTTCAGGAATGGCTGAGCCTGTAGGTGCTTTTGCGGAGAGAGAAAGTTGATATACTTTTTCGAGCTTGCCATCTTCTGAGACAACCTTGACAAGCACAGGGGCATTGGCACTTTTAGTATCCACGACCGTAACGGCTGTTCCATTCTTACCTTGTGCCGAAACGATTGGACGGTCTCCCTCATACTCTAGATGATAATCTGTCACATCTGGGTTAAAGCCTTCTAGGTCTTTGCCATTCACTTGGATGGTGACATCAGTTGTTGCCTGAGCCTCTTCTGTTGGGGCATAGGCGCTCAATTCAATGATTCCGATCCCTTTTAGATGTTCATCACGGACCATTCTTAAACGGATGGCTTTGGTTCTAGTTTCATTGAAGCTGAGGTTAGAAATATAACCAGCTTCAAAGTCATAATCCAAGCTATAAGGGATCTCTTCCCAGTTAGAGGCTTGGTTAAATGGGTGATCTGGAAGATTTTTCAGATTGCCATAGTCATCTGGGACATCAAAGTCTGGACCAATATAGCGTTCAAGAACCGTCTTAGTTGGCAGACCTGTTTCCTGATCTGCAAAGAAGTCGACCGCTACTTTATTGACCAAACGCTCTGTTACTTGACCATTTTTCTTGAAAATGAGACCAGCAAAGGCTTCGGTTTGATCCGGTTCTCTCTTCCAGTTGGTCCAGCGATAGTATTCGTTGTAGCCACCATCGTTGATGTAATCGATATAGTCGATTTGGTTTGGATCGAAATCATTGGTTTCACTGGCAAATGCTCTGGTATCTTCTGCATTGTAGTCACGGTTCACAGAGAGGTTTTCTCCTGTCTTTTCGGACACCCGGACGGTCAGCTGAGCTGTCAGATCATAGCCAAGGACTTTTCCTTCCAGCGTGAAGCTGCCTTCATGAGAAAGTGCATCAGCTGGTACAGCCTGCCAGTCCACCGTAAGTTCCTTGCGTTCATAGCCTGTATCCCCTTGGAAGTAGACACCTACGGTAGATGGTAGAACCAGATCTTGACCGACTTTCACAAAACGGCTGCCTGCTTCTACTGCTACTGGAGTAGCTTGTTTCAGTTTTTCTGCATCACTTGTGAGATGGAGGCGGTATTCTTGTAAGATGGTACCATCTTCCGCTTTATGGATGACACGGATTGGCTCCCCTTCATGGACGCTTGGCACAACCGTTGCAAGGCCGTGATGGCTAGCTGTCGCTTCCACTTGTGGATAAGCCCGATCACGCGCATCGATGTAGTAATCGGTCACACTTGGGTTGACACCTGGCAATACATCGCCATTGACGCGAATGGTCAACTGGCTCTTTTCTTCTGCCGCCACCTTATTGGCAAAGATCTGAATCTCTGAAATAGAGCTTCCACGTTTGCCTTCTGGTGTCTTCATGCGGATCCGAACGGCATAGGTGTCGACTTTATCAAAACTGAAATGATTCATCTTACCAGCTGCTACCGGTTCTTCAACGGTTAGGTTGCTGACTTCTTTCCAGTTAGCTGGATTGTTAAATGGATGGTCTGTTTCGTCTTTGACGCGATTTGGATTGCTTGGAACTGTTGGGATTTGTTCCCCTGTATAGTACTCAATCACATATTCACTTGGAGCGCCAACGCCGTGGTCTTCATGGAAACCAACATGGAGGTTGTCCACTGCTCGCTTGGTCAAGATACCAGAATCCCCAAACAAGATACCAACCGAATCTTCCGCATTGTCACGGCCCCAGTTGGTCCAACGGTTAGCTGGAGCATCGGTAAAGGAGATGACCTTATCATTGACCTTAGCAACTGGATCTGCATCGTTAGAGTCACTTGCAAAAGCGAGTGGCAAGACAGATCCTGTCCATTGCTCTGCTACGTTGGCCCCCTTGACTGTGTTTGCGGAAACACGAATATGAAGACGTGTTGGAAGATCCGTTCCTTCTACACGACCAGCTAGGACAACTTCTCCTTCTTTGGCCAAGAGTTGCGGATCGACCGCATCCCAGGCCACCTTAGCTGTATAGGTCTTACCATTAGAGTGATAGGTCCGCACGCTTTCTGGAAGAGCTGGTTTCTCGCCGACTGGAGTGGTGGTGCTGACTTCTTCTACAGCAATAATGCCTTCAACCGTCACTTGAGCTTGGGCTTCTTTTTCCACACCCTCTACATGACCTGTGACTTTAAAGCTATGGTAATCCTTGACTTGATCTGCGGTTACAGCATCCCAGGTCACGCGTTTTTCTTTCGGGAATCCCTTATCATACTCGACCAAGACGGTTTCTGGAAGAGCTGGCAAAACGTTTCGATCGGTGCTGATCCGTACAGGACGCACCTTCACAACCGTTTTTTCTTCTAGATTTGGCGTGATGGTAAAGCTGACTTCTCCCGTTTGTCCTTGGTAGTTGGCTTCTAAATGAACCAATCCTGCTTCTCGCAATTCCAAACCTTTATTGGTTGCGACGGCTTTTCCTTGGCTACCAGCTCTTGTTTTCACATCGATTTGATCTGCTTTGAGACTTGCCTGGCTACCATCTTGGTAATGGGCAATGACTTCAAGTGGTACCGTTTGGTCTTCCTTGAGTTCCTGTCCTTCTGGCAGACGCAATTCTAGGCGCTCGATCTGTGGACTTTCTTCTTGGAATTGGACCACATAGGTCTGTACAGCTCCCGTATCCTTAGCAGTCACAAAGATTTGGGCTTTCAAACCATTTTCGCGATTAGCTTGTAGGACCGTCACTTGAGCATTTTCTGCACTTGCTGTGACTTGACCTGGTTCTTGACCATAAGCCAGCGGACGGAAAATAGTATGGTTGCCACTACCAAATTTTGGAAGGGCTACCCCATCTATCTGAACCGTTGGTTTCTTAGCCTTGGCTACATCTCCTCCTGCAACCACTAGTGTCGCTTGGACCGTTTCCCCATTGCCTAGGAGTCCTGTCGCCTTCAAGCGTGCTCCCGGTGTAGACAATTGATCTTCTTGACCAGCTTCCAAGGTCCATTGATCGACCTCATAGTGGGCAGTGGTCCCATCAGTGAAGACTAATTGCACAGCCTTATCCACTGTTGCTAGATCTGCTCCCTGTGGGATTTGTTTGATGACTGGAAGGACTTGTTCCACGCCGATCACATCGACCAGAGCTTCGACCGTGCGTCCTTGAACATGACCTGTCACACGGACTTGGCCAGCACGGCTATAGTCTGCCGCATCCCATTCAACGGCTTCTTCTTGGGCCTTGCCATCACTATAGACCACATTGACCTTACTTGGTAAGGTTGGTTTTTCTCCTAGATAAGCACTTTGTCGAACAGGTTCCACACCTAATACAGTGCGTTCTGCTTGGTCCTTCTTACCTGTAAAGAGGCTGACTTGGTCTGATTGCAAGCGATCTGAGTCTGCATACAGGGTAAAGGCACCTGCTTGCTCAGTTGATTTGACAATCACAACCCCTTTGCCGTTAAAGGCCCGACGTTGCCATGAGCCATCTTCCTGCGCTTTGTAGCGTTCACGGCTGGCTTGTTCCCCATTATCGACACCGACAATTTGGCCTTGTCCATGCAAATGGAAATGCACCAAATTATTGGCAGTTGGTACAACACGACCTTCTTCATCGACGATTTCATAGGTAATATAGGTCAAATCCTTACCGTCCGCTGCAATCGCGTGTTCTTCTTTCAACAAACGGACACCTGCAGGCTTGCCGGCTGTTTCGACTTGATCTTTCGCAATCACGTCGCCTGCTTCGTTGCGGGCAATGGCTTCCACCTTACCTGGCACATAAGGAACCAACCACTCTAGATAGAGTTCATCCGGATTTGCCCCTTCTTGGTAAGTCCGGCCATCAGCTGTGGTCTTCTTGGTAAAGGTCTTCACTCCTTGTGATTCCCCATTGACAATCAATTCCACACTGTGGGCATTGGAGAAGGTCCGAACAGGAATCCGACCTTCTTCATCCATGACACGATTGGCCAATTCTGGGTTGTCCCAGTTCCAATGTGGCAAGAGATGCACCATCGGATGCTTTTCAGCCGATACCCATTGGCTTTGGTAGAGGTAAAAATCATTCTTTGGAAGACCGGCCGTATCGACAATACCGAAGTAAGAACTTTTCACAGGTGTGTCATTTTGGTTGTGCCATGGAGTTGGCTCACCGATATAGTCCGTACCAGTCCAGATAAATTGCCCTGCATAGCCGGCATGATCGCGGTCAAAGGTCCAAGAGGCTGTCGCTGTCCGACCCCAACCAACCCGATCATTGCCGTAGTCTGATTGTTCATAGTGGCGATCTTCTTGGTTGCTTCCGACCCATTCTCTTTCAGGGTGGTAGTAAGAGCCCCGTGTCCGCGTCGCAGAAGAGGTTTCAGAACCATAAATGAGCCAGTTTGGATGTTTCGCCCGTAAGCTTTCATAGTTGGCCTCTGAATAGTTGAAACCAACCGCATCGAGCTCTGCCGCTACCTTTTCATGGCCTCCTGATCCATCACCAAAGCGGAATTTATCAGCTCCCATAGTGACATAGCGGGTTGCATCCACGTCCTTGATGGTCTTGACCAAGCGACGAACAGTTGCGACAGATTTGTCTGAACCATCTGCTTCACCGACTTCGTTACCGATTGACCACATGACAATGGCTGGATTGTTCTTGTCCCGTTCTACCATGGTTCGTAGATCGTAATCGGACCAAGTATCCCCCTTACGAGCTTCTGGGTGAGTGGCATCTTTTTCAAAGAAACGACCATAATCGTATTGTTTCTTACCACCATACCAGGTATCAAAGGCTTCTTCTTGGACCATCAAGCCCAACTCAGCAGCAATTTTTAAGGTTTGTTCACTGGCTGGGTTGTGGGTCGTCCGGATGGCATTGACCCCCATGTCTTTCATCTGTTTGAGACGACGGTATTCAGCCTTGTAATTTTCCTCAGCTCCAAGAGCCCCGTGGTCATGGTGAAGGGATACTCCGTGGAATTTCGTCGCCACCCCATTGAGGAAGAAGCCACCTTCTGGCGTCCAGTTGAGATAGCGATAACCAAAGCGTTCCTTTTGCACATCGACCAACTGCGAATCCCGATAAACCCGCGTATACAAGGTATAGAGAGCTGGATGATCCGTTTTCACATCCCAGAGGGTTGGTTTTTCAACATGCAAGGTTTGAGAAAGGTTGATCGCTTGACCTGCTAGAACAGCTTGTGCTTCACTGCGCGTTTTTTCGCTCACCACTTGGCCATTTTGATCGACAATTTCATATTCCGCATAAATACTATGGGCTTGATCATCCTGGTTGACAATGCGGCTCTTCACCACCGTATCTACTGCCCCATCTTTCTGTTTTTCCAACTGAGGGGTCGTAATCGTAGTCCCATACTGCGCTAAATGAACCTTGTCCGTCACACTCAGCTTAACATCCCGGTAAATCCCGCTACCAGAATACCAACGGCTACTTGGTTGTTGATTGACCACATGAACGGCGATGGTATTCTCGCTTCCATCTGCGTTCAAATAAGGAGTAATATCATAAGAAAAGGCATTGTAGCCATTTGGATAATGACCGACGAATTGTCCGTTTACATAGACTTTGGAATCCATGTAAACCCCGCCAAATTCCAAGCGGACCTTCTTATCTAAATCTTTGTCATCCAAACGGAAGGTCTTACGATACCAAGCATCCCCACCGTTTAATTGACCCCCTTCATTTTGAGCAGGAGAGTTGTGATCAAAATCAAAGAAAATAGACCAGTCATGAGGAAGATCTAATTTTTTCCAATCCTTGACATCCACTTGACGCCCTTCTGCACCAGGAGCTGCATTTAATTTAAAATACCAATCTTTATTAAAATCACGTTCTCGATCTTGCACAATATCCTCCGCTACACGATTTTGATCTGGAACAGCTGTTTCTTCCGTTCCTGTAGCACGCTCAGATGAAGCTGAAACAGGCTGGCCTTCGCCTTGAGGCGCCGGCTTTCCCTCAGCTCTGGTAGGGGTGATGACAGCTGGAGCTTCTGAAACCATTGCACCAGCTTCAGGAACTTCCGTTTCTGAGTTTTCAGTTACAACACTTGGTGTCTCCATCGAAGTCGGTTCACTTTCGAGGGCTGGCTTTTCTTCCGCATGGACCCTTGAAAGACCCAAGGCAGAAAGCCCAATCACAACAGAACAAGCTCCAACTGAGAGCTTACGAATACTAAAAACAGGACGCTTTTCAAAAAAAGACTTTCCCATAAAAACCTCCTCTTAGGATTAACTGTTAAATTTGTAAGCGCTTTCTTATACCTGCGAACGCTTACAGAAAATCACATATTAACTATACCAAAAAAATAGGAGCGATAGGCCTCGATTTCGCTCCAACTATAGTTAGATTAAGAATTCCTTTAATTAGTGGAAATCTCCTACAAACCAAAAAAATAGAAGCCCACGGCTTCTATTTTTTTATGATCTTATAATCCTGGTTCTTGACCAAGTTCAGCAGCCACCATCCAAATGTTCTTTTCAAGTTCTGCTTTAGCCCCAACAAAGATATCGTTGGTTACATCGTCGCCTTCAGCATCGGTAACATTCAAAGCTTTTTGGTAAAGGCCATCAAGGTAATGGAAGATTTCAAGAACACGTGTCAAGCTTTCTTCTACATTTTTTGTAAATGTTCCACGGCGTTCTTCAATATTGCTGTGTTCCAAAAATTCAGTCATGCTAGAATATGGCGCACCACCAAGAGTGATCAAGCGTTCGCTCACTTCATCTAAGGTTGCATCCAAGCTGTCCATGTATTCGTCCATTTTTGGATGCCAAACCATAAAGCCACGTCCACGCATATACCAGTGTACTTGGTGAAGGGCAATGTGAGCCACGTAGAGATCTGCTACGACTTGGTTCAAGAGAGCTTTTGTTTCTGGAAGAGTTTCTTTATTTGAAGGTGCAAAAGTTGCTACATCAGTAGCTGCTTCATGTTTCATAGTTGTCATGTCATTTCTCCTTTTTATAATGATTCTAATTAACTATGTCTTTATTATATGCTTCCTCCACCAGAAAGTCAAGATAAAAGATTAAAAAAGATCATAGTTGTCAATTGAGAAAAGATACGATAGAATGAAGAGGACTAATCGAAAGGCATAACCAATGAAATATATCTTTACCTTCCTGATCTCCATGGTTCCCCTCGTTGAATTGCGCGGAGCCATCCCTTTTGCCATTGCAAATGGCATTCCTTTATGGACAGCGCTCCTCATTGGAGTGATCGGAAACCTTCTCCCAGTCCCTCTGATCTTCTTTTTCGCCCGCCATATTCTTACTTGGGGGGCAAAAAAACCAATTATCGGAGGCTTTTTTAGCTGGTGTCTCAATAAAGGCCATAGAGGCGGACAGAAATTAGAAAAAGCTGCGGGTGACAAAGGAATCTTCTGGGCCCTATTGCTCTTCGTTGGAATTCCTCTTCCGGGGACTGGGGCTTGGACTGGGGCCCTTGCAGCTTCTATCCTTGACTGGGACTTCAAACGCAGTAGCCTCGCAGTCATGCTCGGAGTGATACTAGCCGGCCTCATCATGGGAACCCTGTCCCTGCTTCTAGGAATCGATACCTTCGCACATTAACCAAAAGACTGAAGCAACGCCTTCAGTCCTTTACATACAAAAAAGAGGTTTCGAAGGAAACCTCTTATTTTTTTATTCTTAGTTGTTAAGAGCTGCTGCCATTGTAGCTGCAACTTCTGCTTCAAAGTCATTTGAAGCTTTTTCAATACCTTCACCAACTTCAAAACGAACGAATTCGATAACTGAAGCATTTACTGATTCAAGGTAAGCTTCAACTGTCTTGCTGTCATCCATGATGTAGACTTGTGCAAGAAGAGTGTAGGCTTGGTCAACTTTTGTGTTGTCCAAGAAGAAGCGATCCATTTTACCTGGGATGATTTTATCCCAGATTTTTTCTGGTTTACCTTCAGCCGCCAATTCAGCTTTGATATCTTCTTCAGCTTGAGCAACCACTTCGTCAGTCAATTGTGCTTTTGAACCGAATTTCAAGTGTGGAAGAGCTGGTTTACCAACCATTGCACGGCTTTCGTTATCTTGGTCGATGACGTGGTTCAATTGTGCCAATTCATCTTTCACGAATTGTTCATCCAATTCTTTGTATGAAAGAACAGTTGGTTTCATTGCAGCGATGTGCATTGAGATTTGTTTAGCAAGTGCTTCGTCTCCACCTTCGATCACAGAGATAACACCGATACGTCCACCGTTGTGTTGGTAAGCACCGAAGTGTTGTGCATCTGTTTTTTCAAGCAAAGCAAAACGACGGAATGAAATCTTTTCACCGATTGTAGCTGTTGCAGATACGTATGCAGCTTCAAGAGTTTCACCTGAAGGCATTGTCAAAGCAAGAGCTTCTTCGTTGTTAGCTGGTTTACCTTCAGCGATCACTTTCGCTGTTGCGTTTACCAATTCAACGAATTGAGCGTTTTTCGCAACGAAGTCAGTTTCAGCATTCACTTCAACAACTGCTGCAACATTACCGTTGACATAAACACCAGTCAAACCTTCAGCGGCAACACGGTCAGCTTTCTTAGCTGCTTTAGCCATACCTTTTTCGCGAAGCAATTCGATCGCTTTTTCGATATCACCTTCAACTTCAACCAATGCCTTTTTAGCGTCCATGACACCGGCACCAGATTTTTCACGCAATTCTTTTACAAGCTTAGCTGTAATTTCTGCCATTTTTGTTCTCCTATATTTTTTAATAAAATAAGAGGGTCGGGCTGAGCCCTGCCCTCTTAGGTTCGTTACTTATTGAATGAAATTAAGCGTTGTCGCCTTCTACAACTTCAACGATTTCTTCGATTGAATCAGCTTGACCTTCAGTAGCTGCCAATTCAGCTTCTACTGTAGCAACACTGTCTTCACCTTGACGTCCTTCGATAACAGCGTCAGCCATTTTCGCAGTGATCAATTTAACAGCACGGATAGCGTCATCGTTCGCTGGGATGATAACATCGATATCATCTGGGTCAGTGTTTGTGTCGACCATCGCTACAACTGGGATACCCAATTTCTTAGCTTCTTTAACAGCGATTTGTTCTTTATGTGGATCCACAACGTACATTACGTCTGGGATACGAGGCATGTCTTCGATACCGCCCAAGAATTTTTCAAGACGAGCGCGTTGTTTGTTCAACAATGCAACTTCTTTCTTAGGAAGAACTTCAAAAGTTCCATCTTCTTCCATGCGTTTGATTTCTTTCAAACGAGCGATACGTTTTTGGATTGTTCCCCAGTTAGTAAGAGTTCCACCCAACCAACGGTGGTTGATGAAGTATTGACCTGCACGAACAGCTTCTTCTGCAACAGCATCAGCAGCTTGTTTCTTAGTACCTACGAACAAGATCACTGCATCATTTGCAGCTGCATCACGCATGAAGTCGTATGCTTGGTCTGCGTATTTTACAGTTTGTTGCAAGTCGATCACGTGGATTCCGTTACGTTCTGTGAAGATGTACTTAGCCATCTTAGGGTTCCAGCGACGAGTTTGGTGACCGAAGTGTACACCAGCCTCAAGAAGTTGTTTCATTGAAATTACTGCCATGAGTAGTTTCTCCTTTTTTGTTTTTTTCTCCTCTCTCAGACGTCAACTTGCAGCACGACCACAAGGGCAACGGTGCCACAATGGATCCGAGATGAGTATTTGCTGTCTTAGACAACTCTATAAGTATAGCAGAAATCCCTAGAATTCGCAAGCTATTTGAGAGATTTTTTCAATCCCTACGATGAAATGGTTTTCTAAAGTTGTTTGACGTAAAAAGTTTTTCTTGACCTATCTTTATTTTTAGGTTACAATATTATATGTTATGGCGGTATAGCCAAGTGGTAAGGCACGGCTCTGCAAAAGCTTGATCGTCGGTTCAAATCCGTCTACCGCCTTGATAATAAAATTTTTTATCATCTTTTATCTTTTAAAAATTCCCCTAGCAATAGGGGGTTTTTTTGTTGCCATTTGCTCCTTTCCTTGATTATTGATATAATAAAACCTCGCCTGATTGGCGAAGCACATTAGAAAGGGTATTTATGAAAAATATTCGTTTCTTTGCGATCGGCCTTCTTTCACTAGTGACACTAGCCGCTTGCTCACCTGCCAATTCTGCGCAACCAGCAAAAACAGCTTCTAGCTCTAGAAAACCGATCAAACAATCTTCTACCAAAACATCATCTAGTAAATCGTCGAGCACTTCTTCAGACAGCAGTAGCTCAGATGATTTTTCAGGCCGCTTCAGCTTGGATCCAGATGATGGCGCATCTCTCCAATATGTGCCAGGAGCTGCATCCATTCCTGAGATCGAAAAGCTCAAGAACCTCCACCCTACCACCGGTTTTGTATTGAGAACCGAAGATGGACAAGAGGTTGGTGGGCCAAAAGAAAGAAGCAGTTACGATGACGTAGTTGCAGCCTTTGGTCAACCCGTAAGTAGTACAGACAGTGCGAATCCTGGCGATGGGGTCAATGTTTGGGCAACAGACAATGGCGATATCATGGCTTTCTTCCGCAATAATGTGTTAACAGATATCACCTTCCGACTAAGAGGAGGCGATGCCAACCACCAGTCTACTGGCAGCATTTCCAAATCCGATACACCAAAAACGGCCCTCGAACGTCTCGGAAAACCCTATGCTATTATGCGTTCAGAAAATGGGACCAGCTATGTCTATAAAGATAGCAACGGAGATGAATCTAGCTTCTCTACACAAGGCAATAAGATCTTCAATGTTACGTCTACTGCAGAAACCAAGCAGTTAAAAAAGATCACTGGCCTGGATAAAAATCAATAACAAGCAATCAAAAGAGGCTGGGACAAAAGTCCTAGCCTCTCAATTATTTTTGGATTGTCGAGCAAGACGCAGTGGTTGAGTGCTCAAAGCACTGCTTTGAGGTGGCGGATAGAACTTGCGAAGCAAGTATCCTAAGTCTTTGTTCGCTTTTTAAGCTTCAAAGATGCCCTATGTTTCCTTTATCTGCAACCTTCAACAGTCTCCCAGACTGTTGAAGCTGTCCCACTCTCTCTTTCTTACAATTCAGCAATTTGGTTCAAATTCACTTCTGCAACTGTATCGTTACCGAACATAGAAATGATCATTTTCACCTTGTTGTTATCAATTTCAGTGATCTTACCAGTATAGTCTGTGAAGGCACCGTCGATGATGCGAACTGTGTCGCCCACCTTGACATCCAAATCAAACTCTTGAACGGTTTGACCCATAGAGAGCAAGATGCTGCGGATCTCTTCTTCCAACAATGGAGTTGGTTTTGAACGGTTCCCGTGTGATCCAACGAAACCAGTAACGTTCGGTGTATTCCGAACGACAAACCAAGCTTCATCTGTCATGACCATTTCTACCAAGACATAACCTGGGAAGCGGTTTTCTTCGATTTCTTTTGTTTTACCGTTTTTCTCAACTTGTACGGTTTGAGTTGGAATCTCTACGCGCAAGATGTTTTCTAACATATTGTAAGTTTGCGCACGTTGCAAAAGATTCTCTTTTACCTTATTTTCATATCCTGAATAGGTTTGTAGTACAAACCAGCCTTTATCAAAACTGTCCATTTGGGCATCCTTTCTTTCTGTTTAGCCTGCTCGAGCTTTTGTGAACATACTAAAAAAAGCCTCTTGGCTTTCCTTTTCCTAGCTTCATTATACCACATTTTGCAGGAATGCAAAGAGGTTTGCTGATTTATTTTTAAGAAAAGGCAATAAAAAGTGGGAGTGGGAAAGAACTCCGATATAAAAAGGTTGAAAAGGTTCCCCGAACCTTTTCAATCTTCCCACCCCCGCATAGCTCCAACAGTCTAGGAGACTGTTGGAGGTTGCAGATAAAGGAAACATTGTTTCCGTCCACATAGGCCATCTTTGAAGCTTAAAAAGCGAACAAAGATGCCAATCAACCACTGCGTCTTGCAGTTATTCCTATCCAAAATCAAAGGCTGGACAGTTGTTGCCCAGCCTCATGGCTTCTTTTCTTAAAAGAAATTGATCATGTGCAATAGGCCACGTGCAATGACTTTGTCGAACAAATAAATCAATGCAACAAAGAAAGCGGTGTACTCAATCACTGAGATAAAGTTTTTCCATCTTTCCTTGCGATTTGGCCAAGTTGTATCTTTTAGTAAGACGAAAATATCTTTAATGAATTTCACAACTCTCTCCTATCGTGTTTCTTTATGGATGGTATACTTGCTGCAATGCTTGCAGAATTTATTGACTTCTAGACGTGTTGGTTTTGGCGTCCCACTCAACTTAATGGAGTAATTGCGTGACCCACAAACCGTACACGCTAGACTTGCTTTTTTTAATGCCATAACGCCTCCGTTCACCCCATTATAGCAAGTTTTCTACATTTTGACAAGAACAGAAAATCTCCTGTCAAGAAAAAAGCAAATCTAAAGCGTTATCACTCTGGTTTTTGCCTCATTTTTGGTAAAATAAAACAAAAGGAGACGAATATGAAAAGTGATAACCTAAAAGAAAGTAGAAATATCGAAGATCGTCGAGGGCAAAGCTACTCCCAGTCTTCAGGCAATAGTAATCTTGGCGGAGGCATTTTACAGATCTTACTATCGCCGGGGAGCTTCAAGAGTAAGATCGTCCTCATCCTTCTTCTGGTTCTTCTAGGAGGTGGTGGCGCTAGTCTTGGGGGTCTCTTTGGAAATGGGACTTCTTCTCAACCTTACCAATCCACCCAAGTCACGCGCACCAACAAGACCCATGTCGACGATGCAGATGCTGAGTTCGTCAGCAAGGTCCTTGGTACAACAGAAGATCATTGGCACAAGGTCTTTCAAGCTGAAGGACGCACTTACCATGAGCCCAAACTAGTCTTCTATACCGGACGGACACAGACAGGCTGTGGGGTTGGGCAAGCATCGGCTGGTCCCTTCTACTGTCCGACCGACAAAAAGATTTATTTGGATATGAGCTTCTACAAGGAATTGACAACCAAATACAAGGCTAGCGGGGACTTCGCCATGGCCTACGTGATCGCCCACGAAGTCGGCCACCACGTACAAAATGAGCTGGGAATCCTTGGCAAATACCATCGAATGCAACAAGGTCTTTCTGAAAAGGAACGAAATGCTATCAGTGTCCGCATCGAGCTACAAGCCGATTACCTAGCAGGTGTCTGGGCCCGCTCCATTCAAGACCGAAACCTTCTAGATATCGGCGATATCGAAGAAGCCATGAATGCAGCCCATGCCGTCGGCGACGACACACTCCAGGAGCAAGCCTACGGCTACTCGGTACCAGATAGCTTTACCCACGGGACTTCAGAACAACGCATGCGCTGGTTCAAACGGGGCTACCAGTACGGGGATCTCCAACACGGCGATACCTTTAGCTTGTCAGATAGTGAACTCTAAATAAAAAACGATTCAGAAGAATTTCTGAATCGTTTTTTTGATTAGAAACCAAGCCAGCCTTTGAAGGTATCCCAAGCGTTTTTCGCTTTTCCTGGGATATCGGCCTCGTCGATTGCTTTCTTCGCATTATCGACCATATTCGACGCCTTTTCTTTGACATCCTCAAAGAAACCTTTGTCTTCTTTGCTATCTGTTTCTGTCGTTTCTTCTCCGACTGGTGCAATGCCGTTTTCAGCATAAGAGTTCTTCACCGAGTCAAACTGGGTACCGTCTGTATAAGGCAGGACACTGTTGGCAACATTGCGGAAGATCTCGGACGCCGTTCCAGCACTACTGTCCGTCAGGTAGTGATTTTCATCGGTCGTTGGGAAACCAAGCCATTGACTGATGACCACATCTGGTGTGTAGCCGATCACCCATTGGTCTCCAGAGAGGTCCTTGTTAAAGCTGGTCTCTGTCGTACCGGTTTTCCCTGCCATGGTATAGCCATAAGGCGCAGCGTTAACCCCTGTACCATTACTGAAGGTACCAAGCATCATATTGGTCATCTTATCTGTCGTTGAACCACTAAGCACTCGGGTTGATTTCTGGCTGTGGCTCTTGACCACTTGACCACTGGCATTTTCGATCTTGGTAATGAGGTGAGCATCATTCATGACCCCGCCGTTAGCAAAGGTACCATAGGCCTGAGCCATCTGCATCGGATTGGTTGTCACACCAGCTCCCAAGGCAACGGCAAGAGACTTGTCTACCTTGTCCATATTGAGTCCGAATTTTTTCCCGTACTCAAAGACCGTATCAAGACCCAAATCATTAGCGGTCGCTACGGCTGGAAGGTTAAGGGATTCTGCCAAGGCCTGGTACATCGGTACCGTTGGACTAGACTGGATTCCCGCATAGTTATTGACCTCATAGCTTCCATATTGGGTGGTACTATTGTCCAATTCCTTATTTGTCGACCAACCTGCCGCAACAGCTGGGCTATAGACAACCAAAGGTTTGATGGTTGATCCTGGACTACGGGCAGCCTGGGTCGCATAGTTATAGCTACGGAAACCTGGATTTTGATCGCTTCCGACACGCCCTACGAGAGCCCGAACCCCTCCGGTCTTAGGATCAAGGGCGACACTACCAGATTCCGCGCGCGTGCCGTCTTCTGCCACTGGGAAGAGGGCCGTATTGTCATAGATCACCTGCATGCTTGCTTGGTAATTTTGATCCAGCTCGGTGTAGATCCGGTAGCCATTTTTGACAATATCTTCTTCGGTGAGACCGTATTCATTGACCGCTTCATTGATGACCGCATCAAAATAGGATGGGTAGCGATAGTCCTCTGACTTGCCTTCATAGGCATCGACCAGCTGACCATGGATATCCACAGCCGCCGACTGATCAGCCGTTTTCTGGTCAATATAACCAGCCGCCACCATATTTTGGAGGACCGTATTGCGGCGATTGGTCGCATTCTCTACCGAATAGAGCGGGTTATAGATTTCAGGTCCCTTGAGCATACCGGCGAGAACAGCAGACTGATCCAGGCTTAATTGACTGGCTGAAACCCCAAAATACTTCTTGGAAGCATCCTCAATTCCCCAAACCCCATTTCCAAAATAGGCATTGTTGAGGTACATGGTGAGGATTTCTTTTTTGCTGTATTTCTTATTGATTTCAAGCGCCAGGAAGAATTCCTTGGCCTTACGCTCCACCGTCTGGTCCTGAGACAGGTAAGCATTCTTGGCTAGCTGCTGAGTGATAGTCGATCCACCACCTGAGCGACCTAGGGTCAAAATCGCTAAGAAGAAGCGACCATAGTTGATCCCGCTATTCTTGTAAAAGCTCCGGTCCTCTGTTGCGACCACGGCATTTTGCAGATTCTCACTAATGGCATCGAGTTCGACGTAGGTTCCTTTTTGCCCGGTCAAACTTCCCGCCTGGTCCCCATTCTTATCATAGATAATGGTGGTCGCCTTCAGTGCATTCTGCAAATCCTTGACGTTGGTCGTCTTAGCAAGGTAGAAGAGATAGCCCCCTGTCAAGAGGCTAAAGCCTAGCCCAATGATCAGGAGAATCTTGGTCAAATGGAATCTGCGCCAAAAACGACGGAAGGGATGCTGAGAGAGAGGTTTGCTTCTGTGCTTGCCTGAGCGACTATAGGTCGGCTCTACTGTCTCTTCTGGTAGTTCCGTGTCTGGCACTTCTTCTGCCACCGCTTTGGGCGGATGATCCTTTCTAAAAAAAGTGATCAGGTTTTCAAATAATTCTTTTATTCTATTCATACCTGTTATTGTAACACCTTATCCTTGTCCTAGCAAGAAAAGATGGCTCATCCCCTTCTCTCATTTAGTTTTCTTTAAGCTTAGATTTTGCTACAATAGGGTCATGAACTATCAATTTACCATTCCACAATCCTTTCCCCAGATGACTGTGAAAGAGTTGCTTGAGGACTACTTCCTCATTCCCCGTAAGATCCGGCATTTTTTACGAACCAAGAAACACGTCTTGGTCAATGGCGAGACCATCAACTGGCAGAGCCCCGTTCAAAAAGGAGACCAGATCCAGCTGATCTTTGACGCGGACGATTACCCTGAAAAAGAGCTCCCAGCCGGAGACCCGAGTCTGGTCGAAGAACTCTATCAGGATGAGCATGTCATCATCGTCAATAAGCCTGAAGGCATGAAAACCCATGCCAATGAGCCGACAGAAATTGCTCTTCTCAACCATGTTTCCAGCTATGTTGGATCCACCTGCTACGTCGTGCACCGGTTAGATAAGGAAACCAGCGGAGCGATTTTATTTGCTAAAAATCCTTTTATCCTGCCCATTCTCAACCGCATTTTAGAAGACAAAAACATCCAACGCGAGTACTGGGCCTTGATCCAAGGCAGCTTAGCACAAAGAACCATCGTCTACAAGGATAAAATCGGACGCGATCGCCACGATCGGCGCAAGCGCCTGGTCGATCCACGAAAAGGTCAGTATGCAGAAACTCAGGTGACGCAACTGAAAAAAATCGGGCGAAACAGCCTGGTCAAATGCCAGCTCAAGACGGGGCGCACCCATCAGATCCGGGTGCATCTCTCCCATCATGGGCACCCGATTGTCGGAGACCCTCTCTATAACCCTGCACGCGGAGAGCGACTCATGCTCCATGCTCACCGCTTGACCTTTACCAATCCATTAACCCTTGAAACCATCCAAGTCGAGGCCCCTTCCAAGAGTTTCGAAGAAGGGTTGAAAGACTAAAAAATAAGGAACAAAAAATAGGCTGGACAAAAACTGTTCAGCCTTTTATATTTGATAGAAATAACTGTATGACGCAGTGGTTGATTGCTCAAAGCACTGATTTGAGGTGGCGGATAGAACTTGCGAAGCAAGTATCCTAAGTCTTTGTTCTCTTTTTAAGCTCCAAAGATGACCTAATGAGGGAAACAAAGTTTCCTTTATCCACAACCTTCAACAGTCTCCCAGACTGTTGAAGCTATGCAGGGGTGGGAAGATTGAAAAGGTTTGGGGAACCTTTTCAACCTTTTTTATATTGGAGTTCTTTCCCACTCCCTTTTTATTATTGATAGCGAGGGGTTGCAAATCCACGGATATTGCCATGTCCGATCCGATAGGTATTGCGACGGACTTGGTTTCCAGAGTTCCCTTCAATGGTATGAATGATCCCATTTGAGACACTCTCGACAATTCCGATGTGATCCGCAAAACCATTATTTGGCTGACTATCTTGATCCCAGTTAAAGGTGATGATATCCCCTGCTTTTGGTGTAGAAGCACCATTTTCATTCCAAATGCCCAAGCGTTTGAAGATCTGAATGTGACGTTCGACTCCACATTCACGGCCAATCAAACCGCTCAAACCTTCCCGCTGGAAGATTGTTGTGACAAAGACGTCACACCAGTCATCAGAATCTTTCACAGCGTATCCAACTGGTAGGGGACGGACGCTATTGTAATCATTGACCAATTGATGATGCGCTGCACTTCCGCCACGAACACCCACTAGACTAGCTGCTGCCCGTAAGACACGGTCTCGTTGTCCATTCGTTACACGAGGACTAAAAGCCGTTTGATCTACTGTCGCACGGGGATGAAGGGCTGTTTGACCAAGGTTAAAGCCTTCAACACCACCATCAACATAGTTCACATAGACGTGAGTAGTATAGTTGCCAACAAGATTTTTGTGGTTGATAGTAGAAACGTTAACTTCAGTATGTGCGTTAGTTGGAATAGCGTCATACCAATAAAGGTTACTTTGGTTGCTTTCCGACCAGACGGCTACACTGATCTTTTTAATCTGACGTCCCTGAGGTGCTTGATCCACCGTTACCGTATAGGTTCCAGCTCCAGAATTGACATTCTTGATTCCTGTTTGTGTCTTGATCTGGGCATTTCGGAACTCAATTTCTGTAGTTGTTCCCCCTACACCAATCCGAGAACCATCATTTTGAATATAGTAAAGGTGAATATGGTACTTACCAGTAGAGTTCTTATGATCGCTCGCTTTGACCGATACCTTGTAGTCTCCATTTGATTGGCGAGTTGCTTCATACCAGCGAATATCGTCTTGGCCATCCTTATCAGACCAAGTTGGGACTTGAACGGTCCGCACACCTTTAGGACTGTAGACATCTTTGATGATGACGTCAAAGGTACCCGCATCCTTATTGTTGTTTTGGATTAAGAGAGTGCCAGAAAGACGGGCTTGACGCACTTCTGTCGTGGTTTCTGTGATGTAGTTTCGTTGGTTATTTTGATCTACATAGTAGACGTGGACATTGTATTTACCATCTTCATTTTTATGGTCTGAGGCTTTGATAGTTGCACGGTAACTTCCATCACTTTGAAGGACTGCTTTGTGCCATACTAGATCATCTTGCCAGTTCTTGTCTGACCATGTTGGGATCAAGACTTCTTTTAATCCGTTTGGAGCTACTACATTACGAATTACTGCATCAAACGTGCCCGTCTCAACATTATTATTTTCAATCATCAACGTGCCACTTGGTTTAACGTGGTGTACTTCTGTTGTAGTCTCTGTGATGTAGTTTCGTTTGTCAGATTGATCCACATAGTAGACATGGACGTTGTACTTACCGTCATCATTTTTATGGTCTGAGGCTTTGATAGTCGCACGGTAGCTTCCATCACTTTGACGAACTGCTTTATGCCAGACTAGATCATCTTGCCAATTCTTATCTGACCAGGTTGGTATCAAGACTTCCTTCAATCCGTTTGGAGCTACTACATTGCGAATAACTGCATCAAACGTGCCCGTCTCAACATTATTATTTTCAATCGTTAACGTGCCACTTGGTTTAACGTGGTGTACTTCTGTCGCAGTCTTTGTGATGTATGTCGTGGTTTCTGTTATGTAGTTCCGCTGATTATTTTGATCTACATAGTAGACATGGACGTTGTACTTACCATCTTCATTTTTATGATCTGAGGCTTTGATGGTAGCTCGGTAGCTGCCGTCACTTTGACGAACTGCTTTGTGCCATACTAGATCATCTTGCCAGTTCTTGTCTGACCAGGTTGGTATCAAAACTTCTTTCAAGCCATTTGGAGCTACTACATTGCGAATAACTGCATCAAAGGTTCCTGCCTCTGAATTATTATTCTCAATGGTGACAGTGCCACTTGGTTTAACGTGGTGTACTTCTGTTGTAGTTTCTGTAATGTAGTTCCGTTTGTCAGCTTGATCCACATAGTAGACGTGGACATGGTACTTACCATCTTCATTTTTATGATCGCTTGCCTTAATAGTTGCACGGTAGCTGCCGTCACTTTGACGAACCGCTTTATGCCATACTAGATCATCCTGCCAGTTCTTGTCTGACCAAATTGGAACCAAGACTTCTTTCAAACCATTTGGAGCTACTACATTGCGAATAACTGCATCAAAGGTTCCTGTTTCAACATTATTATTTTCAATAGTTAACGTGCCACTTGGTTTTAAATCCTCTGGACGTTTTCCAATGTAAACATTTGTCGTTGTTCCACCCACACCCGTCAATTGTCCATTGTTCTGAACATAGTAAAGATGGACATTGTAAAGACCGGTTGAGTTTTTATGGTCCGCTGCTTTTACATTGACGGTATAGGTTCCATTTGCTTGACGGTTGGCTGTATACCAAACAAGGTCATCTTGACCACCTGTTTCGGACCAGATCGGTACAGAAACACTTCGAACTCCATTTGGTGCCTTGACATTTGAGATGACAACATCAAAGCGTCCCGCCATAGTATCGTTATTGACAATGTCAATCTTCCCACTTAAGCTGCCTTCTGTTGGATCCGCTGCAGGTTTTGCGTTCGCTGTAAAGCGACCGGTATAGTCCACACTGTGGTCAAAGAGGTGTTTTCCTGGAAGCAATTCCGCTTGAGAAGTGAACTGCCAGGCGCCAGCTTTCCCATTGTAACGCAAGCTTTTCGCATCGTTTACAGATAGTTTTGGAGAAGGGTATTGGGCAACCCAGAAATTCTGAAGACCAAATTGAGCGGTGTTGACAGGACCTTTCTTGCGAAGGTTGTTTTCATCCAACCAGCTGGCACTGGTGTAGAACATCAAGTTGGTGTAGCCATTTTTGCGCATTTCGTCAGCCCAAGCTTGGGTGTTGCGGTTAATGTTTGGCTGCATCTTGGCATCCTCAAAGTCATTGACCATGAGGGTGTTCTTTGGCAAACTCAAACGTTGTGCAGCTGCAATGTAGAATCGCGCTTCTGCACGCGCTGCTTCCTCAGAAGTATAGCGAGAGAAGTGGTAGGTCGATACTTGCAGACCAGCTGCTTGCGCATTGCGAATTTGGTTTTCCGCATTCGGGTTCTTGTACCAAGTATCTTCTGTCAATTTGACAACGACACCGCCCACGCCCTTATTAGCTAGGGTACGGTAGTCGCCAATACTAATATCACCGTTGTGACTACTCACATCAACGAATGATTTTGGCTGAACCGCTACATCTGTTGAGCGACCAGCAGGAGCGTGAGCACCTGTATTAAAGAAGGTCGTGCTTCCTGTATCAGACGGAAGAGGGATTTCTTCTTTCTCAGTAGTCGATGCTTCTACAGCTTTCTCTACAGATGGTGTACGACTGTCTGTAACAGTGGTACTGCTCGCAGAAACCACAGGCTGCTCGGTCACATTTGCTGGTGCAGCATAGTTACTTGCGACAGGCGCTACAGTCTTTTCAGCAATGGCTACTTCTGGCGCTGTTTCAGCTTGGACTTGGTTACCTTCAGTAGTAGCTTCTTTTGAAACCAGCTCATCTGCACTGACTCCCTGAGCAGATACAGCCATCAAGACTGCCGCTCCAGCATAAAAAATAAGATCTTTCTTTTTCATATAAACTTCCCTTTATACAAATTTTATACGTTAATCATTTTACCACACGGTTTCAGCGATGAAAAGTTTTATGAGGCAAATTTTTAAAATTAGTGATATTTTTTTGAAAAACTAAAAAAAGAAGTCCGTCTGACTTCTTTTGATCTTATGCTAAATGTTTTAAGGCCGTCTTTAGATAGTGACCCTCTCGAATTTCCTGACCAACACGCTTGGCATTGTCCACCAAGTCTTGGTAATCAGCATCTGAAAGATTGTCGATTATCTCCTTCAAATCATGAAGAGACTCTACTGCAATCCCACAGCCCTTCTCAAGCACAAAGTGAGACAAGGCTGACTGTTTCCAAACCACAAGCGGGAAGCCCGATGCTAGATAAAGTGACGCCTTGTGAGAGTTGTTGTAGCGAAGATACTCGCCAAAGACACCACTACAGGTTTCTGCACTATCCCCATCCCAGACAAGCCCAAAACCACCCTCAAGGGCTGCAGGAAGTTCATCCGGTAGGAAAGAACCAAAGTAGGTCTCGTTTTCAAGTGCTCTACTCTCGTCAAAACCGACGCCATAAAGGTTATAGGCAGGTTCTGCAGGAAGTGAGTAAAGATAGCCAGCTTTTTCTTGTGCCAAATTACCAGCTACAATAATTGGCTGATTTTTTGACAGTTCGTTGTTTTCTTGGAAATCTGGAATTAAATAGTCAAAAATACCAAGGCTGACAATCTTATCTGCATCAATCCCTTTATCCACCAGAACAGATTTCATGATTGGATTGTGGGCGATAATACCATCAGCTGCACCAAGAAGACCTGATTCTTGAACCTGAATACGAATCTTGTGCTTTAAAGGGAAATTCTCAACATTGACATAACGAAGAGCTTCTAAATCGTGGATAATGAAATTAACTTTTACCCCTTTTTTCTGTGCTTTCTTCACATGATGTGTTGTGAAAAAACTATGATGAAGCATTGGGAACTGGATAAGTAACTCATCACCTTGCTTTAGTTCATTTAAGGCCTGATCAAAAGCCTTCGATTTATGAAGTTGTGCTTTAAGTGTACTCATCTCGTACCAATTATCAACTGAAAGAACCAAGGCTTGATAACCTTCTCTCTTTACAATTTCTTCAACATCATTACGTGCCTTATTACCCGCATTTTTAACATTGTTATCGTGTAAAAATTCTTCTTTTAAATAGTATTTCATCTCTTAATTCTCATTTTTCAAAAGCTGATTTTTCAGGATAGTGTTCTTTTAAGATTTCCTTAAAACGAATGATATACTCCTCTTTAAAGTCAGTATCATCATTCACACAAAGCAATTTTTTACGTTTGTCTTTAAAGATACTCTCTAACCGATCTACTTGATTTAAATCTATCGACACTCCAAAATTCTTTGACATAGGGTAAAACTGATTACTTTCAATTTGCCAATGTTGACAGATATATTGATTAACATCTACTCCATAATCTCTAATTTGATTACGTGATGTTTTATCTAACGTTTCTCCTTCAATTTCCCATAAATGCGCCAAAGTGCTTTTCTTCATTGGAACAGGTAAATGTTAGTTCACGTATCCTGTCGGACCCCAAGGCAAGAGTAACAAGTTTTTCAAAACCAAGGAACCATAACGGAAATTAAAGAATTTCCAAGGCGAAGATTTCAAAGCCTTCTTATTAGGAAAATGCCGATAGATTAATTCAACGTTATTGTGATAAGTGTTCGTAAATGGTGACCATGGAACTAAAGCATCGTATACTGCTAAAAGCTTGGGTTGACCATTTTTATAAAAATCTGAAGGTTGACTATCTCTAATCAAGTACATATCATCATTGAAATACAAATAGTTCTCCGACAATCCTTCAATCCGATGAAGATTAAGCTCAATAGCCGCTGAATTATAGGTAGGTAGATATTCATTAGGCATAAATTCCTTATGAGTGACCAATTTAAGTTTTGGATGCTCCAAGTTCAACCATTCTGGTTTTTGTCCATTGGTGACTAAGTAAACATGATTTACCCAAGGAGCATGCTTTTCAATCATACGGAACCAATAATTAAAAATACCATAATCACGATAACGTTGCTCACCGTCGGTTTCTTGGTTCAAATCTGCTACTTGACCCGTAACGGTTTGTTTTTCACGGATAAACTCTGGGGCACTTCCATCTACCCAAAGAACAACGATATCAATTTTTTCTTGTGTCATTTAGTAAATTCTTTCTCAACGACTTCTAAAGCACGCTCAATAACCACGTGCATGTCGTAGTATTTATAGTCTGCCAAACGTCCACAGAAGATAACCTTATCGTTTTTAGCTGCTTCTTCTTGGTACTTAGCAAACATGGCGTTGTTCTTTTCATCGTTGATTGGGTAGTAGGGTTCGTCCCCACGTTTCCAGTCAGCTGGGTATTCACGTGTGATAACTGTCTTGGGTTGTGTACCATACTCGAAGTGCTTATGCTCAATGATCCGAGTATAAGGAATCTCACGCTCTGTATAGTTGACGACCGCATTGCCTTGATGATTTTCTTCATCCAAGATTTCATGTTCAAAACGAAGACTACGGTACTCCAACTCACCATGTTTGTAGTCAAAGTACTGGTCAATCATTCCTGTAAAGACAACCTTATCAGCTGAAGCTTCAAGCTCTTCACGATTGGCAAAGAAATCAACCCCAAGTTCTACTTCTACATCACCCAACATATTTTCAATGATGACGTTGTAACCACCAATTGGAATCCCTTGGTAACGGTCATTAAAGTAGTTGTTATCAAAGGTCAAACGAACTGGGAGACGTTTGATGATAAATGGTGGAAGGTCTGTGGCAGAACGTCCCCATTGTTTTTCAGTGTAGCCCTTAATCAACTTTTCATAGATATCCGGACCAATCAACTTGATAGCTTGTTCTTCCAAGTTCTTCGGTTCAACATCTTTCATGTCAGCTGTCTGCTCGGCAATCTTGTCCTTGACTTCTTGAGGAGTCTTGGTTCCCCACATAGCATAAAAAGTATTCATGTTGAAGGGAAGATTGTACAGACTGCCCTTGTAGTTAGCTACTGGTGAGTTGATATAGTTGTTGAATTCAGCGAACTGGTTGACATAGTCCCACACTTTTTTGTTGGACGTATGGAAAATGTGGGCACCATACTTGTGGACGTTGATGCCTTCAATCTCCTCGCAGTAGATATTTCCACCGATGCGATCACGCTTGTCAATCACTTTTACTTTTTTACCACGTTTTGTAGCTTCATGTGCGAAAATGGCTCCAGACAAACCAGCACCAACAATTAGATAATCGTACATCATAAACTCCTTTTTATAACTTAACTATTCGATTGATATAAGGGATTTTCATTAATATCATAGTTATTAGAAAACTAATCATTAATGTGAATACAGGGAAAAATAAGTATACACCTACTATGTTAAATCCTATCAACTTTTGCCATATTTTCATAACATAGGTATGTATAATAAATACCCCCATCGTTTGGACTGATAACAAGTAGATCATTCTATATTTAGAAGCATCAATAGTTAGCGTCAATAAAGTAAGAAATAGTCCTAAACTAATTACTTTCACCAAAAGATTATCATAAAAATATTCAGCAAAAAGATTATGATAAATAGTTTTTGCCATGAAAAATAATATCATTGGCGAAATCAATAACAAAAGTATGCTAACGACTTTCATCCATCCCTTAAATATATATTTTAAATTATCTATATCGAATTGCGCTACAAAGCCACCTAAAATATAGTAAAAGAACCAAGTCCATAATCTAAACGTTTGAATAACATAAGTTTGCACCGGCATTTGAAGCAAAAAATTTACCAATTCAAAAATCAAACCAATAACGACTAATAAAGATAGAATGTATAGATAACTTCTTTTTGAATGTAAAAATTTTTTCAAAATTGGTAAGCATAAATAAATTAATATCAGTGATCCAAAAAACCAAAATTGGAAGAAATAACCTTTTTGTATTAAAGAAGCTGCAATCTTTTTAACTGGATTAGCTGTAAAATCTCGTTTTAAAAGCCAAATAATAAGGTTCCATGAGCACACTGTTATTAAAATCCATTTTACCTTTTCCAGTATATAAGAGTATTTTATTTCACTTTTACCCAATAATAAATAACCATTTACCATAAAAAACAAAGGAATTGAATAAGTCCCTAAATAATATAAATAGGATGAATAATTCCATATTCTTGTTTCCTTAAATCCCGGCATTGTAGTATGAAGTAAAACAACTCCAATACAAGCAATAACTTTAATAAAGTCTATGTCAATATTCCGTATTTTCTTCATTTCTAATTTTTTCCTATTATCTGTTTTAATTCTTTCACATCTACCACTTTCAGAGATAGGATAGCGATCAGATAAGTGATCCCACCAAGCACCGCATACACAAGTACATTTAGGGTAGGGGTAAAATGTAGGAACGGTTTTACAAGTAGTAACAAGCCATACATCAGAGCAGATGCGAAAATAATTTTTGTCATAGACCCAATAATTGGAACTTCCTTAAGGTAATGACGGGTATAGTACAATTGAATGAACCATACCAGTGACTCTGTCAGAACTGATACAATAGCTGCGCCAATAAAACCAAAGTGCGGTAAGAAGAGCAGGTTCAACCCGACACTGACAATAGCAGGAATGGTGGTGGATAGCATAAATTCTTTGTTCTTATCGTGAGGGATGAGAATTTGAATCCCCATAATATTGGTCCATCCGATGAAGAACATACGAAAGATCATGATAGCGATGGCATAGCGAGCATCTTGGAAATCCTTCCCTAAGAAGAATCGAACAAAGTCATCGTTGACAATCAGCATACCCGCAATAATTGGGAAAATGACCAAATTATAGATCAAAAAGGACATTTGGTGCATTTTATTGACAGCCTTGTGATCTCCTGAAGCCAAGAGATTCGCCACGCGCGGAAGCATCACACTTCCTAAAGATGTCACAAGAGTCAGCAAAATATTGACAAGTTTTAAGGCTTGGTCATAGATACCCACATCCTTTGTAGAGGCAAGAGCCCCAAGCATAGTCCGGTCCAAGGTGACATAGAGGGAAATGGCAATCTGAGGTAAAAAGAGCAAAATGACCGGTTTTAAATGCAGCCGTGCATAGGCCATATCAAAATGGATTTTCCCAATAAATTCACGGGCGGGCAACCACATGCTGAGCTGACCTAACAGTTCAAAGATGGTGAGTAAGAATACATAGAGATAAAGATCATTAGCAGATTTGACAAACAAGAAGATGGAGATGACTCCAACCAGTTTGACCGTGATATTCCGAATCGTAATCTTACGAAAATCTTCCAATCCCTGAAAGAGCCAAGAGATGTCGAGTCCTTTTGAAACCAAACTGAGCCCCAAAATATAGGCCACAGGATTTTGCATGGAAGATAGGGTTACACACAAAAGAACATAGAGGGCAAGGGATAAAATCGTAGCCCCCAACTGGAGGGTATAAATCCCCCAGAAATTCTTTTGGATGTCTTTTCGGTGGCCTGAAATCTCCTTGGTTCCATAATTGGCCACTCCTAGGGTCGCCAAAAGGATGAAGTAGGTGACAATAGAGTTGAAATAGCCATAAGTCCCTAAGTCATTTGAACTAAAAACCCGTGTTACATAAGGGGTGGTGATAATCGGCAAGATAATCACCAGCAACTGGTAGGAGAGATTATAGGCGTAATTTTTTAGCACTTTCATAAGGATGTAACTCGTCTTAATCTTTCTTTTTAACTGGACTTAACTCATTTTATTCAATGTTATTATCTGGATTCATAATAAATAATCGGCTAATAAACAAAATTAATGGAGAGTAGCGGAGAACCAACATCTGAGGATCAAACATTCCATGGATAATCATAATCCCTAAACAGGCCAGTACGATATCTTTTCGAATGGATGTGAAATATTTCATAACTTTAGTAAGAGCAAATAACATGAAGGCACTGACGATTAAACCATCAATAACCAACAACTGCACAAACGAGCTATCTATGAAATTATAATTACTAGTGAAATTTCCAAACATATCAAGAGTTGTAAAGGAAATTGGTTGCCCTAACCAAGATACACCAAAATTTTGAAAACCATTGACACTGAGACGCAAGCGATTATGCGTAAATTGATCGACTAAGTGAAATAAATTCCCAGATGAATAAAAACAAAAATACAAGATAATCGCTAAAGCTACAATAAAACCGTACTTCGCAAGTGCCTTTGACCAGAAATTTCCCATGATAAACTCTTTTTTAAAGATTTTAATACTCAACAAAGCATAGGTTAGTATCAAAATACTTAAGTAAAATGGACTAGATGTCGAAGTTTGTTGGTACATATAAACCGTAGCCGAGAATAAGGCTAACAATTCAAGGTAAGAAATTCTTTTACCCCGAAACATTAGATAAGTACACAAGGCAAAGAACAGTCTCTGTGACGCAAAGGATACATAGTTAAATCCTAGACTAAAACGGTAGCCACCATCTGCATTCATAAACATGTTGGCAATCATCCCTTTTTGGCTGGCATAAATTGTCAAACAAAGCACCAGAAATGTCGCCACAGAAAAAGTTCCTAATAATTTCCTAAAATCAATATCTCTAGCGGAAAAAACAAGAAGCAACACATTTATATCTAACAATCCATCGCGATTTTTTGCAACTATAAACATTGCAATAAAAAATGCCGTTACTATTAATAATTGTTGCCAATGAAATCTAAAGTAATGTAGCGTTTTCGGAAAGTTCATCAACTCCTTTATCAACAGCATAATAATTGTAAAGTAAAGGAGTAAACGATAAAGCGATAGAAAACCTTCTAATCGAACAAAATAAGTGGTTGTGACTAACGAAGCGACAACAACCCATATAAACAAGGTAAATAAATAAATTTTTTCTGAGATAAAACGATTGTTCATCACAACAGTCATCCAAACCTTTCAATCATGATCATAAAGTCTTATTACTGGTATCTATAAAAACCTCTCACAAGCCGATAGAGAATTTTCCTATTTTATCAAAGCTTGCAGTTTTTTTAAAAAAATTACTGTCAGATACATTCTAAAATGTAATAACTGCCTAACGAGAGGGTGAAGCGGAGATGTAGCTTTTTTTAGTAATGCAATTATCTCTTGATTTCTACACAACACCTCAACATAATGTCGTTTTTTAGGAAGAGACATCGTTTGCTTTGATATGTTCTGAATATTACTCATCAGGATGCGCGCCTTTATTTGATCTATAAATTGATCATTATGGATATGCCAGCTTGTCATCAATTGATCAACTTTCCCTAGTTCTTCCAATTGATAGTTCATCCGATTAGGATTATACTGTCCCATCGCAGAATCTACTCTTCCTGAAATATAGACATAATAACAAGATTTCACCAAGAAAACCGCATTGACATGCTGATAAACATCCAGATTGAAACGAACATCTTCTCCCAACTCATAGGATTCAAAAACAATTTGATGTTCCTCCAGAAATTCTCTACGGTAAATTTTATTCCAAACAGTATACATCATGTCTGTTAAATATAATTCTTGAAAAAGCGCGATAAAATCACTTTTGTCTTTTTTTCCTTCAGTAGGAAGTATTTTTACCGATCGATTTAATTCTGATAAGTTCTTTTCAATCGAATTATAGTAACCAAACACCAATAAGTCTAATTGTGAATCTAATTGACTTTCCACATCTGAAAATAGATTTCCCACAAGATAGTCATCCGCATCCACAAAACAAATGAACTCGCCTTTCGCTTTGGCTAGACCAAAATTGCGGGCTGAACCGACACCTTTATTTGAAATATGGTAGGCTGCAATATTTGAAAACTGAGCCGCATAATCCTCACAGATTTGACCACTCTGATCTTTGGATCCATTATCAATCAACAAAATTTCCAAATCCGCATAGTTTTGAACAAGTAGACTATCGATACATCGAGGGAGATAATTCTCTACATTGTATACCGGTATAATGACTGAATACTTCAACATAATCCCCTAAAATTCTCTCACTTCATCCCTTGGATAGCGAAAGCCAGCTTTAATAAATGCAAACGGTACAACAAATATTTGCTTCTATTTGGCATAGATTTCACTTCACTATACGCTACTTTATTTTTTTCTAATTCCTGCTTCACTTCACTGGTAATCTCACCATAATGTTTATGCAATTTGGCTTTATATAAACTGGCCAGTATGTGCGTCAAACCATTTACATAATAAAGTTGTGAGAGGTGTAACTCCTCTTGGTTCAATTGCGAACGCACAAAATCTGAATAAAACATTTCTTTATAAAAACCAAACATATCTCTAAACTTCTTCTCATTCCAAGACTGCGTAATAGAATCTGGGTTATCGATTAAGTAGTGATAGTATTTTTGATTGGTTGCATAGACCTTCTGAGCTGAGAGAAATAATTTGTAATTCGTTCCCAAATCTTCATAATATTTTCTGCTAGGAAATAAGATATTATTATCTATAAACAAAGACTTTCTATAGATTTTGTCATTAGCGAAACCAGTAATATAAGTATGCTTCAGCATTTGCACAAAAGCATCTTTACCTTCAAACACTTGAGTCACTTCTGGTTCTGAAACTATAGCATCTTCTTCACCCTTCACAAATTCACGATTAAAAGAAATAATATCAAAATCTTGAGATTCTAAAGCTTCTGCTAAGGCTATAAAGGTATCTGGTTCAATCCAATCATCTGAATCAGGAAAATAAACATATTCTCCTTTGGCATGAGAAATACCCGTATTCCTAGCTTCTGAAAGCCCGCCATTCTCCTTGTGAATAACTGATATAAAGTCATAAGCCTTAACATAGTCATCACAGATTTGAGGAGAATGATCAGTACTCCCGTCATCAACAAGTATAATCTCATAGTCCTTCCATTCTTGGGCAAGAACACTTTCAATGCAACGTTTTAAATATCTTTCAACATTATATACTGGAATGACGACAGTTAATAGTGGTTTCATAGATTATTTACCTAAATTTTTATTCTACTCTAATTCTTCTCCTCTCTGATCTAACTGACTTACAACATTCAATGATATATGGTAAATCTTTAAATCAGCTCGGATATAATCCTTTTTTCAGCGAATTTGATTATTTAATATTTCTTATACAACTCCGAAAAATTACGAATATAACTTTGTAATGAGAAGAGTTCTTTTTGGCGTTTGACAGATGCTTCACCAAATTGCTCTCTCTTCTCGGTGTTATCAGCCAATTCTTGGATGGCCTTAGACAATTCTGCAGGCTGATTTGGAGTAGCGAGAAGGCCATTTTCGCCTTCCTTGACCATCTCACAGACCCCACCATGACGGTAACCCACTACAGGTTTGCCACAAGCCATGGCTTCTAGTACGACTGTTGGTAGTGGATCTGGATTGGTACTTGGCAAGACAAAGATATCAAACATATTATAGAGCTCTGTCGTCTTGCTATAATAATCGATACGTTTGATTTGTCCAGCTACTGGTGAGTCTGCAATGGCCTTTTCCAACTCCTCCACGCGCCACTCTTCACCTTCAAAAGCACTCCCTGCTAGAAAGGCTACTGCTTTTGGATTGGCCTGTAAGATTGGGGTGACGGCTTCTAGGAAGTCTCCTTGACCTTTCCAGGCATTCACTCGACCAACCATTCCGATCACCAAAGCATCCTGCGCAATTCCAAACTGGTCACGAACAGCGCTAGCATCCAACACCTGATAAACAGCATTGTCAACACCATTATAGATGACTTGAACATGATCATCTTTGACATAACGAGACTGCTTGACGTGGTTGGCTACAGCATTTGAAACGGTCACAATCGTATCCGCATAGCGACCCATTAAAAAGTTGATGAAATCAGAAATCGCTTTAGGTTTAACGATGATTTCATGCACATGCCAAATCAGAGGAAGTTTCAACTTCCGTTTGAGGTAAATTCCTTCAAGAACCGCTGTGGTGTTGTTGTGAATGAGGGTAATGCCATTCTCCTTAGCGTATTGAGCAATTTGTTTGGAGTAACGGTTATAGGAACCAAAGTACTCAAGGATTCCTTTTGGATTAAAATATTTCCGGCGCAAGATTGGGTAATCAATGACTTTAACCTTAGCACCGACCTCTTCCAATGCACCAACTAAGACACCATCATTGGGTAAGATAACGTGTGCCTCAAAAGCATCTTTATCCAAACCCTTAATAAGCTCCAACAAAACCTTATCAGCACCATACATTTCGGCACCAGCATGGAGATATAATATTTTCTGCATTTCTAACCTTTAAATACTTTCTCGTAGTCTGTGACAATCTTTTCCCAAGTGAAGGCTTCTGCGATCCGTCGACTTGATTTCTCATTGAGGTCTGCGATGGCTTGAGCGTCCAATTGTTCAGCCTGATCAATGACATGTGCCAATTGATCTTTCTTCCAATAAAGAGCCCCCTCTTCACCGACTTCTCGGTTGAAACCAACATCTAACAAGAGGTTGAGTTTAGTAGACTCTAGCGCCTCAAGAAGGGATGGATTGGTCCCGCCTACCTCATGACCATGGAAATAAGCAAAAGCATTCTCACGAATGTATTTAAGTAATTCTTGATCATAGACAGTCCCCACAAACTTCACTCGAGGATCTTGATCAAATCCTGTATCCTTGCGCAACTGTTCATAGAACTTGTTTTGCTCTACATTAGTAATCAGGACAAAATCTTTTTTGGAATTGGACTGCATAAAGCCACGAATCATGGCCTCATAGTTATTTTCAGGTACAAAACGTCCCACGACAAGATAGTAATCTCCTTCGGAGACTTGCTTGTCTGCAAACCAAGTCCCTACTTTATCGTCTTCTTTACTCAGGATAGACTTGCTTGTATCCGTTCCATAGGCAATATAGGTCGTCTGTGGCTGATACTTAGCGTAATCCTTCTGAATATAAGCCTCGATATTCTTGCTATCACAGATTAACAGGTCGGCATGTTTAACCATGAGTTGTTCAGAAAATTTCCAATACTTACGGACTGGGAGACTCCATTTCGCGCGAAGCCATTCATGACCATCTGGATTGACCATGAGGGTCCCACCGATCGCCTTGATCTTCTTCTTAATCCCAGCAATGAAAGGTCCGATACGGCAAGCCAAGACATAAAAGATAGGAGCTTGATCCTTGTTTTCTTTAGCCATTTCAATAGCCTTATTGAGAGCCGCAATATCATAAGCAATGGCACGCGCAGGACCGATATTAGGGACATCAATGTTGTAACAGATTGCTCCATTATGCTCGAAAGTATCTGCAATAATTCCTGATTTTGCTGAATTCTCCCTCATACAAGCGACATAATACTGGATATCTTTGTCTTGTTGGAATTCTGTCAACTTCTCAACAAAGGTCTCAAAACCACCATATTTTGCTGGAATACCTTTGGAACCAACGATATAAATTGATTGTGTCATTTTTCTCCTAACATGGAAAGGACGAAGTAGGCAGTCCCCTACTTCGCTCCTTCTTTTCTAAGTACAACCTTTACGGTCTTGAGCAAGATCTGAATGTCTCTCCAAATCGTCCAATCATCCATGTACGCAACGTCCAGTTTGACCACTTCGTCAAAATCCTTGATTTCACTGCGTCCGCTCACTTGCCAAAGGCCTGTAATGCCTGGCTTGAAGCTGAGTCGGCGTTTTTGGGCTGGCGTATATTCTTGGTATTCGTCAACTGTTGGGGGACGAGTCCCGACCAGACTCATATCACCGATCAGAACATTGTAAAATTGTGGCAATTCATCGAGACTGGTCTTACGGATAAAGCGTCCGATTGGCGTTACCCGCGGATCATTTTCCATCTTGAACATGCCACCTGTCATGGTATTTTGTGCCATCAGATCTTTCTTAATCTCTTCGGCATCCACACGCATGGAGCGGAATTTATAGAAGTTGAAATACCGTCCGTTCTTTCCAACCCGTTTTTGTACAAAGAAGGCAGGTCCGCCATCCTTACGAATCAGAGGGACTAAGACGATACTCACTAGGCCACAAATCAAGAGACCAAAGAGGGCTCCTGCAATGTCCAAGAGACGCTTAGCAAACACGTGACTCGGCTTGTAGAAATTGGTTGAGAAAGTAACGACACTTAGTCCTCCGACTTCTCGAACCCGTTTATTACCTAAGGACGCGAAGTTAAAAGCATTGAGATTGACCGATACATCAATCCCCATACTCTCAAACTCCGAGACGAAGTCACTAATATTGTAGTCCTCACTTGGCAGATTGATAAACACTTCATCCACCACTTCCTTGGTCACAAAATTCATCATTTGCTCTGGCTGCACCACCCGTACACCTGAATGAGCAAAATCAGTATCGTCCATGACAGTGACACCGATTAGTTCTCCATGATAAAGGCTGGGCGAATGCAGAATATCAAATACTTTTTCCATCCGACTAGTCGCTGTGATCAGGAAAATCTTTCTCGAGCTTTTCCGCCGTGGTGAAACAGACTTCCGGTATCTCTTGAGCAAGAGATCCATGACATAGACAGAAAAAGTATTCAAAAGAAAGAAGTAGATCATCCCCCGACGAGAGATGGAAAAGACCCCATCGAGCATAAAAGAGGTAAAGGTGATCCCAACAGCGAAAAACACATTGTATTTCAAGACCTGAAAGAGCTCATCTAGGTATCCCCTGCTATAAAAACGATAGGCAATATTGCTAATGTAAAAGGATACAAAATGCAAGAGATAGAGAATGGCAATTGTCTGCGACGTGTATTCTGCATCCTTAAAAAGACTCACAATGTAAGCCGAAAATAGGACAGCTAAACTTTGAAAGAGAACAATATTTAATTTTTCCAGTTCGATTCTTTCTTCTCCCATTTTCCCTCGATCCTATTCTTTACTTTTTCCCGTACTCTCCGTAAGATCCATATCCACCGTATGAACCATACTCAGCAGCTTTAATGTTAAATTTATTGAGCACGACTCCTAAGAAAGGGGTGCCTGTTTGTTCTAATTGTTCCTTAGCCTTTTGGACAGCCTTGCGTCCATTGGCACCAGATTCTGTGATCAAGACAGTTCCATCACAGCGTTGGGCGATAATGGCCGCATCAATCACGACCCCGATTGGAGGCGTATCGACAATGATGTAGTCAAAATGCTCACGCAAGGCATCCATCATCACAGTGAAGTTCTTGCTTTGCAAGAGACCTGTTGGGTTTGGCGCTACCTGTCCAGACTCGATGATATCCAAATTTGGAAAATCAGTCGCATACAAGATTTGGTCCAATTGGCTACGACCAGATAAGAAGTCGGTCAAGCCTTGGATCTTATCCCGGCTACGGAAAACCCCTGTCATGACAGAGTTCCGGATATCGCAGTCGACCAAGAGGGTCTTGTAACCCGCACGCGCAAAGGCAACGGCCAAGTTGGTTGAAGTGGTTGATTTCCCTTCATTTTCTTGAACAGATGAGATGGCGATGACTTTTAAGTCTACCCCACTCAATTGGATATTCGTCGCCAGGGCATTAAAGTACTCTTCGGCCTTCCGAACTTCTTGCAATTTGTTTTTTGAAATTTCTAACGTATTCATGCGATCCCCAGTCTACAGTTTCTTAATATCTGGCACAATACCAAGTAAGGTTAAGCCCATCAACTCTTCGATATCTTCTGGTCTCTTAACACGATCGTCCAAGACTTCTACTACGACCATGAGAACCACCATCAAGCCCGCTCCAGCAATAAAACCAAGAAGGACATTGCGTCGGATATTTGGTGAAGAAGGTGATTGAGGCACTTCTGCTTCATCCAAGGTCGTAACATCTGACACCTTGGTCACAGCAATGATCTTTTCAGCTGCTACATTCCGAAGGCCATTGGCAATACGAGCTGCTTCTTTTGGATCTCCGTCCTTAGCCGTGATCGAAAGGATACGAGTATCTGTCGGAACGGATACACTGATCTTTTTCGACAACTCAGCTGGTGTCATATCGAGTTTCAATTCTTCGATGGCTTGACTCAAGACATTTTGAGAAAGAATGATCTCACGGTAGTCCTTAACCAAGTAAGAACCCGCCTGCAAATCAGAGTTTGTCAAGGCATTGTTGTCTTGGTTTTGACGACTGACCACGTAGATCCGGCTAGTACTTTGGTATTCTTTCTTGGCTAAAAAGGCACTGTAGCCAAAAGCTGCGATGGCAAAGACAAGAGCGACCAAAACGATCGAAAACTTGCGTTTCCATAGGGTCTTCAGCATAGCGAAAACATCAATTTCCACTGCTTGATTTTCTTGATTGTTCATTTCCTAATTACTCCTTCATGTGGATCTCTCCACCTGTTTCCTGGTTAGATTAATTCATCCGCTAACAAGAGTTCTTGATTGCTGACAAAGAGAGCTTGTGCTCGTTGTTCTCCGTATTCTTCCTTGATCAAGCGATAGGCTTCTGCCATATAAGGCGGCCGTTTATCCACATTGTGCATATCACTGGCAACAAAGTGCACTAAGTCTTTTTCTAAGAAGTACCGAGCTCGTTTTTTGAGTTGTTTTTGTTCATCCCCAAAGAGGCGAGGCTTGAGAACACTGGAACTATTGATCTGCATGTAGCAGCCCATGTCAATCATCTCTTGCACGCGCTCCTCATTTTTCTCCAAGCACTTGTAGCGCTCGATATGGGCCACCACCGGTGTCACACCTAGATGGAGCAAACGGTCCAAGGCGGTATGGATCTCCTTGTAAGGTGTTCCCATGCTGAATTCAATTAGCGCAAAGCGCGTCTCAGCTAAACGTGGAATGATCTTTTCTTCCAGTTTTTTTAAGACATCATTGGTAAAGTAGATCTCTGCCCCGTAATGAATCGTTAAATCTGGCGCGACCTCTGCCGCAATTTTTTTCACTTCTTGAAAATTTTCAGAAATCTTTTCTTCGGGGGTTTCAAACATCCCCTTGCGACGATGAGAAGTGGAGATAATGGTCCGCACCCCTTGGCGATAGCTTTCTTCCAATAAGGAACGCGTATCTTCTCTTGTCTTTGGTCCATCATCCACATCAAAGACGATGTGCGAGTGGATATCAATCATTTTTCTTTTCCTTCCATTACTTTTTGAATGGTTTCCTTTGCCTTGGTCAAGCTGGCTTGATCCAACTCCATTACATAGAGATTGTAACCAGGCATAGCATAAGACGGCAAGTCATTTCGTCCTTGACCGGTGATCGCTTGAGAAGTCACCTCATAAGAACCACCCGTTTCTAACTGGGTATTGATCAAGTTCATCATAGTCGGCAACTGCATATTGGTTTGGACAGAATCTTGGAGGTTTCCGATAATCTCATTGTAGTTGCTTAAGACCTTGGTAGAGGTCAACTTTTTGATAATGGCCGCAATGACTTTTTCTTGGTTTTTCCCACGGTCATTGTCGCCACCTTGGAGAGAGTAGCGTTCTCGGACAAAACCGAGGGCTTGCTCTGAATTCAAATGAACCTTTCCAACTGGGAAATGGAACTTCCCGTGCAGGCTCGTAAATTCTTGGTCATTTTCCACATCGATTCCCCCTAGAAGGTCAATCAACTTGAGGAAAGAGGTGAAATTGAGACGAACATAATAGTTGAGCTTGATATCATAGAGATTCTCAAGGGTATGGATCGAAGCATCCACTCCGTAGATCCCCGCATGAGTCAACTTATCATTTTGGTTGTTACCACCATCTGCAATCGGTACATAGGCATCCCGTGGAGTCGTTGTCAATAGGACTTGCTTGGTCTTCCGATTGACGGTCATGATGATATTGACATCTGAACGAGAAACCGAGGTTACCGGACCATAGGTATCGATCCCGCTGACATAGATGTTAAAGACATCCGCATTGGCAGACACCTTGCTCGTCGCTGCCACTTCTTTTCGGATCTTGTAGGAATAGATTTTCTTCAACTTCTTGGCATAGTCCGCATCTTCTGCGGCAATGGTATCCTCAAAGGTACTGTTGAGGACCATAGCAGAAGCATTCCCTTCTTGCAGGCTCTTATAGGCATCTAGATAAGTCGGTGCATCCACTACAGAAATTTCCTGACCCTTGGTCTTTTTGATGTTGTCCAAGAGGGCAGTAAGATTAGCTTCGTTATTGTTGCCCTTTGGTGCTACCACTTCCTTGATTTCTTTGATATCTTTGATGTCACTGTCTTTCTTGACATAGACAGCCATCTCAAACTCTGTATAGTTAGAGTGGCCGTTGACATTACTGGTCAGATTCAGCAGCTGTTGACTAGCAAACAAAACTCCTGAACTAGCCAATAAGCCGACAAGAAGCAAGACCAAAGTTGTCTTTTTGGCCTGATTTTTGATCACAAACCAAGCTGATAAGAGCAAGAGAAGAGCTAGTAGTGCAATCACGAGAACATTGACATAGCGAAAACCCAAGATGTTATTGGCCAACATGGTATAGGTCGCCCAACTTGCAGTCATAAGCAAAAAAATAAGCAATACGGAATTAATGATTCGCAATTGCCCCCACTTATGCTCTGAACGACGACTCCGTCTCCTTTGTGACATAAATACCTCCAATTAGTCCTAATCATATTTATTGTAACATATTTTTAGCAAAAAATGCATTAATTATCACTTTTTTGTCCATTATGGACATTTGAAAAGTAAGCGTTTTCTGAAATAGACAAAATCCCTTGTATACTTATGCAGAGAATCCAAAAAACCGAGTGAAAAACCCGGTTTTTTGAAGATCCTACAAAAGATCATCCCGTTTGACCTGCTCAAAACTTTCTTTACCGTCATTGAGCTTGTCCCAGATGACGACTTTTCCTTCTTTGAGGGATTTTTGAACATCGATGATCCGCTGGTTAGAAGAGCCACGAAACTGCAACATGAGGTTGCGTTTGCTCTTATCATAGCGGCCATCCACCAGAATATCAATCAGTGAGAGAAGCTCTAGCTTGTCTGGTGTCTCTAGCATCATTTCTTCCCAGGTGTAGCCGGTCCAAGACCAGATATCTTTATCAGGCAACTCTTTTCTCACGCGCTTGACCAAGGGCAGAAGGATGCCGGTATTAAGAAAGGGTTCCCCCCCAAGTAGGGTCAAGCCCTGGACATAGGGTTGGGCCAGATCAGCCATGATCTGTTCTTCTAACTCTTTGGTGTAGGGAATACCTGCATTGAAAGACCAGGTCGCTACATTGTAACAGCCCTCACAGTGAAACATGCAGCCGGCCACATAAAGGGAGTTGCGGACTCCTTCGCCATCGACAAAGTTAAAAGCCTTGTAGTCGATGATGCGCCCTTGACTCAGTTCCTCACTCTTCCATTCGCCTGGTTTAGGTGTATTCCATGTCATCCTTCTACTCCACTTCTATCCAATAACGCTCCGTTCCATTTCGAACATCTTCAAATTGACCGCCATTAGCTAAGATAACCGCTCGACTGGCCGGATTTTCCGTGCTACAAGTCACCAGAGCACGATGGATGTTCTTCTCCTTTGCAACTCGCAGACCTTGATGGAGAGCTTCCTTGGCATAACCTTTTCCCCTTTCAGAAGGACGGATGGAGTAGCCGATATGACCAGCATAATTCAGCAATCCCTCGTTTAGTCTCAGCCGTAGATTCAAAAAACCTAAAGCATGACCTGATTCATCAAACAATACGAACTGAATTGATGGAACGCGATTTTCAGGCAAGTTTATTCCCATTTCTTTATTAAGGTTAGTTTCTAGCCACTCCTCATAATCAAAGTTCTCAGCATCCCAAAAGCCACCGTCATGGGCAGATTGGGCCTCTTCGAACTCTGCCATCATGTTTAAAATGGTCTCTTTATCTGCTAATGTTGGTCTGCGTAATTCCATCTTTACCTCCCCCTATACGAGAAAAGCGAGAGCGAACTCTCACTTTTTCTTATTCTTATTTAAAAATTGTTCTCTCAGGCTGGCTACTCGGTCTTTTTTATTGATTCCACCCTTTGAATGCTTTTCGTGGAATCGTTGAACCTGAGCCTTGCCCTTATCATCTAATTGGTATTTTCCCATAATATCCTTTTCTAATCTGTCACTTGGTGTCCAGCTGATTTGATAGTGGATCCATTCATGTGTTTGACCCGTGCAGCGATTTCCTTATGACGGCCATTGACCATGGGACGAGCTTGCGGGTTTCCTAGATAACCACAGGTCCGTTTGACCACATCAACCGTTTTCGGATCGCTATTGCCACAGTTTGGACAAGCAAATCCGCGCTCAGTCGGCGTGAAATCTCCTTCAAAATCACACTTGTAACAACGGTCAATCGGCGTATTGGTTCCGAGATAACCAACCCGGTCATAAGCATAATCCCAAACTGCTTCAAGGGCTTTTGGATTTTGTTGGAGCACAGGGTATTCACAATAGTGGATAAAGCCACCAGAAGCTCCAGCTTCAGGATAAACTTTTTCAAAATCCAACTTTTCAAATGGCGTTGGGTTCTTACGAACATCGTAGTGGAAACTATTGGTGTAGTATTCCTTGTCTGTGATATCCGGAACCTTACCAAATTTCTCCGTATCCAGGCGACAGAAGCGATCTGTCAAGCTTTCTGACGGTGTCGAATAAATAGAGAAGTGGTAATCATACTGATCAGACCAGTCTTCCACGCGCGCTTTCATATCCTTGATGATATCGATCGTGAATTGTTTGGCTTCTGGATTGTGTTCCCAATTTGGCCCATAAAAGACGGTTGCGACTTCATAGAGTCCGATATAGCCCAGAGAAACGGTTGCTCTGCGATGACGGAAGAGCTGATCTACCTGGTCATATTTACCCAAGCGTTTCCCGAAAGCCCCATATTGGTAGAGAATCGGCGCATTAGCTGGTGTCGCTTCTTTGGTGCGTTCCACCCGGTAAACCAAGGCATCTTCAGCGATGTTCATCCGTTCATTAAAGATTTGCCAGAATTTCTCCTTGTCTCCGCCCGATTCCAAGGCAATCCGAGGGAGATTGACCGTCACAACCCCTAGGTTCATCCGGCCAGAATTAACTTCTACACCATTTTCATCCTTCCAACCTTGAAGGAAAGAGCGACATCCCATCGGCACCTTGAAGGAGCCTGTCAACTCGACAATCTTGTCATAAGACAAAACGTCTGGATACATGCGTTTCGTCGCACATTCCAAGGCCAATTGCTTGATATCATAGTTAGGCGTTCCAGGTTCCAGATTGAGCCCCCGCTTGAGGGTAAAGATCAACTTAGGGAAAATAGCTGTCCGGTGTTCTGAACCAAGTCCCTTGATTCTGATTTCCAAAATCGCCTTTTGGATTTCCCGCTCGAAGCGATTGGTTCCAAGACCAAAACCAAGCGAAGTGAAAGGAGTTTGCCCGTTTGAAGTAAAGAGGGTATTGATCTCATATTCTAGCGATTGCATGGCATCATAGATGTCTTTTTGAGTCTTACTCCAAGCATAGTCCTCTTGCTTTTCAGGAAGTACCCACTCTTTGGCATCCGCTAAATGTTTTTGGTAGTTCTTTTCTGCATAAGGGGCCAAGACTTCATCGATCCGGTCTGCTGAGCAACCGCCATACTGACTAGAGGCCACATTGGCAATAATCTGCGAGATTTGTGCCGTTGCAGTTTGGATAGACTTAGGACTTTCTACTTCTGCATTCCCGATCTTAAAGCCATTTCTGAGCATGCCTTCAAAATCGATCAAACAACAGTTGGTCATCGGTGTATAAGGGCTATAGTCCAAATCATGGTAGTGGATGTCCCCTTTTTGGTGGGCATTGGCTACGTGTTTGGGCAACATTTTAAGACCAATAGACTTACCAACGATCCCTGCCGTCAAGTCCCGTTGCGTGTTAAAGACATCACTGTCCTTATTGGCGTTTTCATTGACGACGGCTTGGTCCTTATTGAGGAGTTTGCCAATCGTAAAGTTGATATCCGTCGCTTTTGAGCGCTCAAAATCCCGCTGGGTGCGATAAGTAATGTAGCTCTCTGCAATCGCATATTCATTAGCTTGAAGCAATTCATGCTCGACGACATTTTGAATCTCATAGATTTTCACGCCATTTGGAAAACGTTCCAAAATCTCTGCGATCACACGATCGACAATGGCTTCTAGTTTGGCTTCCATCACGGGAGTGAGAGAAGTCACTTCTTCTGTCGCCTTCAACAAGGCTTTATAAATTTTTTCAACATCGAATGGAACACGACGGCCATCTCGTTTTTCAACAAAAATATCCGGGGCCATTCTCAGTTTTTCTTCTCTCAAGGTGATCATACCAAACATGCCTCTCTTCATTTATTTACATACAAGTTGTATTATACCACTCCAAAAATAAAAATCAATATCTTGTGGAAAATTTTATAAAAAACTTTCTAAAGCACAAGATATTGATTTTCTTAAGAGCGTTGATAGAGTTTGAAATGACGGTATTTCTTCTCAACGAGACGATAATTTTCTTTGAGCAAGTCCTTCATTTTAGAGGTCAATTCTACCTGATTGTTGACCACAATATACTTCGGTTCAGACCGATCGATTTGTTGGGTTACATTTGTTCGGTTTTCATTAATCCCCAGATAAGAAGTCGGGGTCAATAAGGCAGAAGCTGCCAAACGATCGCTTTCTTGATAGAGAATAGCTGTCGTATCCCAAGCATAGATGGTATCTTTGGCCTTGCTATGGTTATGAATGTAGCTAGCAATAGCGCTCCGTTCACTGGATTGACCAGACTGAAGCACCAGATCTTGAACCACTGGATTCGCCAACAGATAGATAAGGGCTACTAGTGGTAAGAAAACTTGGCTCGTAAAGTAAGCAGCCCAAACTTCCTTGTTTTTCTTCTTACGGCCACGACGCTCGATCTCATCGTTCGCTTCGCCCCCTCGTGAGAACCAGATCGCAAACAAGGGAAGAACAAATGGCAACATCGGTAACAATTGGTAAGCTCCCTGTTCAGGAAGACCAATAGACACGATGAGGACTACCAGGCTACCTGCCCATCCCATAAAGCGGAAGATCCGGCGAGCACTGCTACTTTGCTTCGTAAAGGACATCAAGAAGGCAGAGACCAGACCAAAGGCGAGCGCCAACAGTCCATAATAAATGGCATTACTGAAAGTCTGTCCATTGCTAAAATTCAAGGCATTAAAGACATAGGTCACTTGGTTAATGGCATAACCAAAAGTCTGATTCAAAACGGTGATATAGCCAATTGGATAAAAGACGAGTGAAAAACCAAGGAGAGCTGCCAACAGTTGATAAAAACCACGCGCCCATCTCTTCTGCTTGATATTAAAGGCTGTTAATCCAAGGAAGGCCAATAAATAAAACAGGGCACTGGTCATCGGATCAATCAAGAAAGCCACGGCCGCAATTGCACCGTAAAGGATAAAGCCTTCGTCCTTACGATGCCCAATCAGATAAGCCAAAATGAAATTCATGCTGGCAAATAGGATTGGAAGGCTAAAGAAGGTCACATAGGTCCCTCCAAAACCAAGGCCTAGCACCAAGAAATAAAAGAGTAACTGGACATTCTTGGCTGTATCTTTATCAGACACCAACAGGCGCACAACACGATAGAGATAAGTACCCGCAAAGAAGAGGGCAATCGCTTGGAGGATCATCAAGATCCAGTGTCCACCCGCTAAACTTCCCAACCAGTTGATCGCATAATAGAGAAGACCATTGGTCCCGTAAAAATCACCAAACGGGACTTGGCCTTTGGTCATAGCCCAACCAGCATACAAGTTTTGAGATTGCTGATCGGTTGCAAATCGGGTTAAAAATGGTACGCCGACATGCAGTAAACTAATCAAGAGACTCAACACAAAAGGAATCGCCAAGGGCACTGGACGCTTGAGCTGACGGCGGGTCGGCTCAACTGCCACATCCGCTTCTAGCTCTTCCGTATTCTCTTCTACCTTAGATGCTTCCGCTTTCGCCGCTTCAACTCCCGATTTACGAGAACGGCGACTCATCCGACTGAGCGGTTGCTCCGGTTCCTGTTCTGGTTCTTGTTTAGGCTCTGTTACTGGTTCTAGCTCTGCTTCCACTGCTGGCTCCACATCACTAATTGACTCAGATGTATCCAACGCGACCGGCTCCTCTAAGACTTCTGTCTGCTGACTATGCGTAGGCTCTTCTTCGCGAAAGACCGACTTGTCTAGCACTTCGCGAATTTCACGTGTATCCTGGAAACTATCCCCCACGTGAAGCCCTAATTTTTTCGAAGTCATTTCTTGCTCTTTTTCGCTCATTCTTTTTCCTTTTCTTCACTATTCCTCTGCTTTTCCTTTTAGAAAAAAGCTCATTATCTTCTCTAGTATACCAAATTCTGCCGACCCTGTCAGCCTCTTGTCACATAGTGATAGGTAAAAAGAGTCAGGCCTCTCAGCTTCTGACTCTTTTCTCTGTTTTCACACACTTGTTACAACATCGGTGCGAACAATTGCATAATTTCCTTGATTAAGCTTTGGTGCCATGTAAAGCGGAAGGTATCCTCTGTAATTTCTTGAGACACTTCAAAGATATGGTCAAAGTCCTCCCGGATCTCTTTCAGAGCAGGTGTCCGATACATCCAGACAGCATTTTCATAGTGATGGACCAAACTGCGGTAATCAAAGTTAATCGACCCTACAACCGCCATTTCATCATCGGCAAGAACTTGCTTACTGTGGACAAAACCAGGCGTGTACTCATAGATTTTCACACCAGCATCCATCAGATCCAAGTAAGCCCCACGCGTAACAATTTGGATCAATTTTTTATCCGGAATATGCGGGGTCACGATGCGAACATCTACCCCTCGAAGGGCTGCATTGCGGATATCCTCTGTCAAATCATAGTCAATGATCAAGTAAGGAGTCGTGATATAGACGTAATCCGTCGCTTGGTTGATCATATTTTGATAAACCGTCTTTCCGACCTGCGACTTGTAAATCGGCTTTGGTCCACTCCCATAGGGAATGTAGAGCCCTTCTCCTTCGACCGCCTTATTTTCAATATGGTAGCGGTCAAAATCCTCGATTTCCCCACGGTTGATGTACCAGTTCATGAGGAAGAGTCGCGTTAAGGCCTTAACAGCTCGTCCATCTAAACGGATGGCACTGTCCTTCCAGTGACCAAACCGCTCAATGTGGTTGATGTACTCGTCTGCCAAATTGACACCACCCGTATAGCCGATCTGCCCATCAATGACCAGAATCTTGCGGTGGTCTCGGTTGTTATATGCCACTGTTAGACGGGGGATCACCTTGTTAAACTTATGGGCATCAATCCCCATCTTTCGCAATCGTTTGGTATAGTTCCCAGCCAAGGTTGCCATACAGCCGATATCGTCATAAAGGAGTTTGACTTCAACCCCATCTTTCACTTTCTGCTCTAAAATCTCTAGGATACTGTTCCACATCAAGCCCTCATCAATGATGTAAAACTCGATGAAGATAAATTTTTTCGCTGCTTTTAGATCCTCTAGTAGTTGCTCATACATCTCCTCCCCTAGAGGGTAAAAGGTCGATGCTGTCCCATTGTAGAGATCCGCATTGTGGTCCATGGATAAAATCGACTTGACCAAGCCATAAACCGCTTTGCTTTCTTGCTTGAGCTCCTTACGCAACTGATGACTATTGTCCTCTCGAAACTTCATGGACTCCATATTTTTCAGCTGGATCATTTCCTTTTTGGACAAACGCCGCTCGCCAAACATGAGGTATAAAAGCGATCCAAAGACAGGAATGACGGCAATTAAGAGCCAGGTCACCTTATTTTCAGGCGGGGTATTTCGATTAACAATAGCTAAGATTGTCGACACATATAAGAGCCCAATGACTGCAACAGATAGCCAATGAGGGAACCATCTATTGAGCCAAAAGAAGGCCGCAAAGGATGCCCATAGTTCAAAGCCCATAAACAAAATACTAAATCCATATTTGGACATTAATAGACGTAATTTTCGAAAGGTCACAGCATCCTCCTTTTTTTCTTTCTACTAGTATACCAATTCTTTTTACCCGTTGCAACGACCAACCAAACCCCTTCTAGACAAACAAAAAGAGAGTGGGACAGAAGTCCTAGCCTCTCAATTATTTTTGGATTGTCGAGCAAGACGCAGTGGTTGAGTGGGCTCTACTACGCTGATTTCATCAGCTTTTACAGCCCTACTCAACTGTGCGGAGGTGGGACGACGAAATCGAATTCTAACGAATTACCGATTTCTGTCCCACTCTCTTTTGTTTCGTCCCTTATTGCTTGGTCAGGACAATAATCCCTTGATCATCCTCTGCTTGCTCCAGATCTTCTAGCGACAACTGATTTCCTTCGATCCGATAGCGATAAGGCTCATCTCCGATACGCATGGATTGATTGACCGGATCAATACTAACCTCTTTGGCCTCTTCTTCTCCATCAGCATCTTGCACCGTAAACGTGCCTTTTCGACCCGTCACCACCAAGAGGATCGTATTTTCCTCGTCCTGTCCACGATAACTGCCATCTATGGACACCCCTTCTTTCTGTTCTTCACTCGCTGACGTCACAGTCTGTGATGAAGCAGACGTCTGTTTGCTCGAAGTCTGTGTCACTTTTTCTTGCTGGCTACAAGCAGTCAGGAAAAGGGCTACTGCCAAGGTCAGTATAGACATGATTTTTTTCATTAAGATCGACTCCTTTCGCCATAACCGTATACCATCTACCACCAGTATACGCCAAGAAAGTCTTTAGGTCAATTGTTTACCCCTCTAATAAAAATGCCCTTACTTCCGCAATAAAATACAAGGATCCTGTCACAAATAAGACTTCATCTGGACGACTCTGATCCATAAATTCTTTGATATAGGCCTTGTAGTCAGCTACATAGGGCAAGTCTTGTCGGTCACCTTGTGCCACCACTTCTCCGTAATGGAAGGTTGTCAAAATCAATTCAGCTTCTGGCAATCCCGCTTGAAGCGTTTGGAGCATCCCGCTATAATCTTTTCGCTTGAGGGCTCCAAATAAAATCTTCACGCGCTTTCCTGCTAAGCTATTGGCAAACTCGATCAAGCGCAACATAGCATGAGGATTATGAGCGCCATCCAGATACACCTGGTCGCCAAATAACTCTAGACGGCCCGGCCACCTTGTCTCTTGCAAGGCGTGTTTGACCTGCTCCATATCCACTTCTTGATCTAGGCCCTCCATATAGAGGAAAAAGGCCTCCAAAGCTACTGCAGCATTTTCCCGTTGGTAATCACCCTTCAAACCCAGAGACGGCAAGACAAGTTCCACGTTTTCATTCCAAAAACGATCCTGCTCTAAGCCAAAATCGTTCTGGAAGGCGTAGAGATCCACATCCAATTGCTCCGCTTTTTCTTGACAAACGGCTACAGCTTCATCAGATAAGGGGCCCACAACAGCTTTCTTACCCTTCTTAAAGATTCCTGCCTTTTGCTGGGCGATTTCCGCAATCGTCCCTCCCAGTGTTTCCTGGTGATCCAGGCCAACCGAAGTGATCACTGCAATCTCTCCTGTCACTACATTGGTCGTATCTAGAAGCCCACCGATACCAACTTCCAGCAGGACCACGTCTACTCCTTGTTCCTTAAAATACAAGAGGGCCATGAGGCAGATAATCTCAAAATAAGAGAGTTGATCCTGAGTTTGGAGTAGGGTCTGCTCCATCTGCTGCACCTCTTGACCGATCCGAGTAAAATCTTCATCCAAAATTGGCTGATCCCCAATACAAATCCGATCATGGATACTGATCATATGAGGAGAAGTAAAGGTTCCAACTTTCTTCCCATGAGCCATCAACAATTGGCGCAGAAAGGCGATCGTCGATCCCTTCCCATTGGTTCCTGTCACATGAAGGATCGGGTAAGCCTTATCCGGCCTCCCTAAAAGGCTCACTGCCTGCTCCATACGATCCAGTCCCGATCGAAAATTCAGACCGATCCGACTATTCATCCATTGCTCAATCTTATTCACATCTTCCTCCTAAAAGAAAAAAGCGACAAAACCTCTTCTGACGTTTGCGCTCCTTTCTTTTGTAGTTATTTCTTTCTCATTTTTACAGCAGGTCCATCGGACTTCCTGCTTTTTCTTGCTTCTTAAAGCAGGGCTAAAAACATCCACCGGATGTTTCAACTCTTTCTAGTTTCTAGGAGTTGGGCTAAAAACGTCCCCCGGACGTTTTTACTCCTCCATAAAGCTGTTGAAGACTTCTTCGATCATATCCCATTCTGCATCTGAGTCTTCTGGGATTGGTTGAAGGTCGCCTTCTGTTCCGTCTTCGTTTTCTGTAAATGAATAAGCTTGGATTTCAACTTCGCCGTTTTCATCTTCTTCTGCATTTGCAGGGATCAAAAGGACATAGTTCTTCCCAAATTCTTCTTTGCCATCGATGGTCAAAAGAATTTCAAACAAGGTTTCATTTCCTTGTTCATCCACCAATGTGATTAATTCACGTTCTTCATGGTCGTGGTTATGATCATGTGCCATACTATTCTTCCTCGTTTTCTTTCTAAAAATTGCGATCTAAATAATTTTGTAAAATAAGCTGCGCTGCTAACTTATCAATAACTTTTTTACGTTTGCTACGACTAATATCTGCTTGCTCAATCAACATCCGCTCTGCAGCAACTGTCGTCAACCGTTCGTCTTGGTAGTCGACTGGCATCCCAAACTTTTCAGCAATCATTGCGCCATAAGCCTGACTAGCTTCCACACGCGGTCCGCTTGTGTTGTTCATGTTTTTTGGTAAGCCTACAACAAAACGGTCCACCTTATATTGAGCCACTAATTCGGCCAAGCGCTCCAAACCGAATTCTTTTTTGTCTTCATCGATTTGGATGATTTCAAGACCCTGAGCTGTAAAACCGAGAGGATCACTCACAGCAACCCCGACGGTCTTTGAGCCAACATCCAATCCCATAATCCTCATTAGAGGTCTATTCCTTGCCCTTTCAAATAATAACGTACCAATTCTTCCACGATCTCATCTCGTTCATATTTACGAATTTGGTTCCGTGCATTATTATAACGAGGTACATAGGCAGGATCACCACTGAGTACGTATCCTACGATTTGATTAATTGGATTGTAGCCTTTTTCATCCAGTGACAAGTAAACATCTTTCAAGGTCTCGCTAATTTCCTTACGATTTGAATCATCAAGATTAAAACGTACTGTTTCATCTGTAAATCCCACAAGAACACCCTCTTTCCTTAGAATATTACTATTATACCATAATCAAGAGTTTTCCACAACGGTCAAGCCCTTGATTTTACAGCTTTTTCAAGCATTTTTGAGCTATTTCAGTTAAACTGTTTTTTTATTTTTGCTCACTTGCTCCAGCATTGATAAGATTGTCCGCAAATTGACTCGGTGTCAACTTCAACAACTCTGGTAAGTGATTGTTTTTGAAGTAAGTCATGCCTTCAGCCTTCTTCACATCCATCGCTTCAAAGTCATAGGTGATGGTCACCTTGTATTCATTCTCATTTTCCAAGGTTAAATCAGCTGTGAAACCTGGCACTGTCAAAGCTTCCTTAAAGGCATCATCCTTGTTAAAGGATTCTCTCAATTGCTTTTGCGCTTCCTCTACTCCAACCTGTTGGATCCCTTTTTTCAACTCCTCATCGGTTGCCGTCACATTGATGGTCTCCAATTTTTTAAAGGTATTCCCCACATAGGTGACGATTTGCGTCTGTTGTGTCCCCTTGTCATCTTTTGGAAAGACAAAGGTTCTAGTGATGACCTTATTTTCTTCAGCTTTTTGCAGGATACTCTTATTATCCTTTTGCAGTTGCTCTGCTTTCGCTTGGATTGCTTTTTGCTCACTTGAGGTTGGCGTTTTCACTTGCTTTTTTTGACCGCATCCAGTCAAACACAAGGCAAGTGCACCCAATAAGAAGATTTTCCTTTTCATTTTCCATTCCTTACTAGTTATTGTTTTCTAAAATATTGTATCATAGATTTCGTAAAATGGCGCAGTAAACTGCTTTTCATTCCGATTTTTAACAAGAAAAAATCAGAAACAAATTGTTTCTGATTTTCAATCACTTTAAAGAGCTGCACGCATCCGCGCTTCTGCATTTTCTACATTTCTAACTGATCGTGGCAAGAAGGCACGAATATCATCTTCTTTGTAGCCCACTTGGAGACGTTTGTCATCTACCAAGATCGGACTTTTAAGAATACGAGGTGTTTCCATGATGATGTCAATGACTTCATTGACACTCAAGTCTTCGATGTCCACTCCTAGATTTTTAGCGTATCGATTTTTTGAAGAGACAATACTTGCCACTCCATTTTCAGTCTTTGTAAGGATATCCAACAATTCTTCTTTGGTGATCCCTTCCTTACCGAGGTTTTGTTCTTTATAAGTTAGCTGGTGAGCGTTGAGCCAAGTCTTTGCTTTTTTACAGCTGGTGCAACTTGACACTGTATAAATTTTAATCATGCATGCACTCCTTTCGCTACACGATAATACTATCGTATTAAATTATAACACAAAAACCATCAGTCTAGCGACCTATTTTGAAAAAAATTAATCTTCAATTTCAATCGCATCATCTAAATCTAGAGTTACTTCTTCTACGACAGGAGCTGCTTCTTCAGTTTTATCAAGGGTTTTCACTGCTTCGTCTTCTTCGATCAAACCAAAATGAACCCGAACCTTGTGGTCGATTTCGTCAAAAATTTCTGGGTGGTCAGCCAAGAATTTCTTAGCATTTTCAGATCCTTGACCAATTTTTTCGCCATTATAGGAGTACCACGCACCCGCTTTTTGGATGATATCCAAATCTGTTGCAATCTTCACCAATTCACCTGTACGTGAAATTCCTTCCCCGTACATGATTTCGACCATGGCTTCTTTGAACGGTGGAGCTACCTTGTTCTTCACAACCTTGATCTTGGTTTCCTTACCAACGTTGGTATCTTTTTGGTCCCCAGTCCCCTTGATTTGAGTGTTTCCACGGACATCTAAACGAACCGAAGCGTAGAATTTCAGGGCACGACCACCAGGTGTGGTTTCAGGGTTCCCAAACATGACCCCAACTTTTTCACGCAATTGGTTGATAAAGATAGCAATGGTCTTGGTCTTGTTAATAGAAGCTCCAAGCTTACGCATCGCTTGGCTCATCATCCGAGCTTGCAAACCAACGTGGCTATCTCCGATATCTCCATCGATTTCCGCACGTGGTACCAAGGCCGCAACAGAGTCAACAACCACCAAATCAACCGCACCAGAGTCGATCAATTTACCAGCAATTTCAAGCCCTTGTTCCCCTGAGTCTGGTTGAGACAAGAGAAGTTCGTCGATATTGACCCCAAGAGCTGCTGCATAAGATGGATCCAAGGCATGCTCGGCATCGATAAAGGCAGCAATGCCTCCTTCTTTCTGTGCTTGCGCTACTGCATGGAGGGCAACGGTTGTTTTACCAGATGATTCTGGACCATAGATTTCGATGATCCGACCCTTTGGATAACCACCAGCACCCAAGGCAATATCAAGCGCCAAGGAACCAGAGCTCATGACTTGTACTTTTTGCTCTGCACGTTCACCCAAACGCATGATCGATCCCTTACCAAAGTCTTTTTCGATCAATTTCAGGGCATCATTGAGCGCTTTTTCACGCTCATCTCCAAATTTCTTAGAGATATCATCTAATTTTTTCTGTTTTTTCGCCATTCTTTTCTCCTATGTTTTTGCTATACAGGAAATGCATGCAACTCACAAACGGTTTCCACCATTTGAAAGGCATATTTCCTATCCATTTTTAGAATTAATCTTCATTTGGCACAAATTTCATTATACCAAATTTTCACCATTTAATACAGCCAGGCGCACCAAATTAAAGGCATGAAGGACTGCAATTTCGCGGACATCCGCTCGGCTACGTCCGGCGATATTGACTTGGACACTATCCACTCCATTTGGAGTCGCAAGTCCTATAAAGACAGTCCCTGCTGGGTGCCCTTCTAGACTATCTGGCCCCGCAACTCCTGTTAGGCTAACACCATAATCGGATCCTGTTAACTTACGTGCCTGTGAAGCCATGGCTTGAGCTGTAAAATGAGACACCACTCCATGTTTCTCTAACTCTTGAGCTGGAATAGACAACATCTTGCTTTTTTCTTCCAGACTATAGGTGACAAAACCACCCGCGAAGATGCTGGACGCACCTGAAAAATCTGCCAAAGTCGCTTGGAAAAGGCCGGCCGTCAGGCTTTCTGCAGCTGTAATGGTCTTACCAGCCTGTTTCAAAAGATCAAAGGCAACCTTGGCCATCGAATTGTCATCCCCATAACCATAAAACAACTCTTGCAAGGGTTGATGATCCAGGGTGTGGCGTGATAAGATTTCCTTTTCTAAGACATCGAGCATCGCATCCGCTGAGGCTTGATCCTTCGCCTTTGTAGACAGACGCAAGGTTACTTCTCCCGTCTTGGCATAAGGAGCCACCGTCGGATCACTCTGCTCTTCAATGATATCTGCTAAAATCGTAACCAGCTGGCTTTCCCCAATCCCAAAGAAGCGCAAGACTCTTGAAAAGAGCTCTTCCCCTGTCGTCAAATGAGGCACCAATTGTTCATTGACCATGGGTTTTAACTCACTTGGTGGTCCAGGTAGCACGACATAGGTCACACCGTCGACTTCAATCAAACCTCCAACCGCGAGACCTGTACGGTTTTGAAGGGGGATTGAACCAGCGATCATTTGTGCTTGTCGCTCATTATTGGGCGTCCGGACATAATCAGGGCGACTGGCAAAGAAGGTGTCGAGTTTGGCAAGCGCTGTTGGATCAAAAACCAGTTCTTTCACTAAAAACTTAGCAAGGGTTTGCTTGGTCAAATCATCCTCTGTTGGCCCAAGTCCACCACATAAAATCACCAAATCACTGCGTTTTGAAGCTGTCTCAATGGTCGAGAAGAGACGACCTTCATTGTCTCCTACCGCCACATGATAATAGACATCAATTCCTAAACTAGCCAATTTTTCAGACAAGAATTGAGCATTGGTGTTCACAATTTGTCCTGTTAGAATTTCTGTTCCAACTGCAATAATTTCCGCCTTCATGGTGCCTCCCACTTATACTATTCGTAATTTTCATTTCATTTTAACACAATTTGCTAAATTATTTAAAAAACAGATTGAAGATAAAGTAAAAAACTCTTAGAAATACTATTACATCAGCATCCCTAAGAGTTTTAACTATGTGGTAATCAACTTCTAAAGGGCTATTTTCTATTGTTGATAGAGCTTATCTATATTCTGAAGCAACCATATCGAGCGGTTGCCTTTTTACTACTTTCTTGATCTAAAAGCCTTCTTCTGACTCTAATTTTTGTTGTTTCCCCTCATCTTTTGTGATACAATAGCATCAATTTATTTTTAGGAGGATGAGATATGACTTCTACTATTGGTATTATAAGTTTATCTAGTGGGACTATGGGTGAAGACTTTGTCAAGCACGAAGTGGACTTGGGTATTCAACGTCTCAAGGACCTCGGACTCAATCCTATCTTTCTACCTCATTCGCTAAAAGGCTTAGATTTTATCAAAGAACATCCTGAAGATCGTGCAGAGGATTTGATTCAGGCCTTTTCTGATGATAGCATCGACATGATCTTATGCGCCATCGGTGGAAACGATACCTATCGTTTATTGCCCCATCTTTTTGAAAATGACCAGCTACAAAAGGTTATCAAGCAAAAAATTTTTCTTGGCTTCTCGGATACGACCATGAACCATCTCATGTTGCATAAACTAGGAATCAAGACTTTTTATGGTCAATCCTTCTTAGCAGACATTTGTGAGTTAGACAAAGAAATGTTGCCATATAGCTGCCACTACTTTAAAGAATTGATTGAGACTGGAAAAATCTCAGAAATTCGCCCTAGTAACGTTTGGTACGAGGAACGGACTGATTTTAGTCCCAAAGCCTTGGGAACACCTCGTGTCAGCCATGCAAATACTGGTTTTGACTTGTTACAAGGCAATGCTCAGTTTGAGGGAGAAATCCTCGGTGGTTGTCTTGAGTCTCTCTATGATATTTTTGACAACTCTCTACACGCAGATAGCACGGACCTCTGCCAAAAATACAAACTTTTCCCTGACTTGTCAGATTGGGAAGGAAAAATCCTCTTGCTAGAAACCAGCCAAGAAAAGCCTGAACCTGACGACTTCAAAAAGATGTTGCGGACTTTAAAGGACACGGGCATATTCGCGGTCATCAGTGGGCTCTTGGTCGGAAAACCTATGGATGAAACTTTCTATGACGACTATAAAGAGGCACTATTGGATATCATTGATAGCAATATCCCGATTGTCTATAATCTGAATGTCGGACACGCAACTCCAAGAGCAATTGTCCCATTCGGAGTCCATGCACATGTAGATGTAACGGAGCAAGTCATTCGCTTTGACTATAACAAATAAAGCTGAGAAAAATTTCTCAGCTTTTTTCTATATTCTCAGATACTCTAGTTACCTATACTAACTAACCACCGTTTTTCCATTCACAATCATTCTCATGATCATTAACCAGGCCTGCAGCTTGTAGATAGGACAGGACCGCAACGGGACCTGTAAACTTAAAACCACGCTTTTTGAGGTCCTTGGCTAGCTTCTCAGAAAGAGCTGTCTTCGCTGGAGCCTGTCGGTAATCTGGAACATCATTGACGATGGTTTTCCCATCGACAAAAGACCAGAGATAGGCATCAAAAGAACCGAATGCTGCCTGGACTTGTAAAAAGGCCTGGGCGGTGGCCCGTGTCGCAAAGATCTTAGCACGATTTCGGATGATGGCTGGATTGTCTAACAAAGCTTCCAACTCCTCATCCGACATCTCTGCAACAGCTTGAAGGTGGTAACCATGAAAAGCCTCTCGGAAAGCCTGTCGTTTATTGAGCACCGTCTCCCAAGAAAGGCCCGCCTGATACGTCTCCATACAGAGTAACTCAAAAAGCGCCTGGTCATCATGGAGGGGACGCCCCCACTCCTCATCATGATAAGCAATGTACAGAGGATTAGTCATTTTAACCCATCCACAGCGTTTTGGCATAGACTTCTCCTATTTCACCAACATCTTAAGGGCAGACTTGATGTAGTTTTCTGCTGTATCCGTCGTTCCTTCAAAGAATTTCTTGATTTTCTTAAGTTCCGTTGCCTTGTAGCCCAATGCCAACATGGCTTCCATAGCTTCTTCAAGGGCTTGGTTTTCTTCTGCAACTTTGGCTTTGGACTGAGCCGGTGCATCTTCTAGATCAAGATTGATCTTACCTTCCAGATCCAAAACCATCTGTTGGGCTGTTTTCTTGCCGATCTTCGGAAACTTGGTCAAGTAAGTGATGTTCTTGCTTTCGATGGCTTGGACAAGGCCTGCATTGTCATCTGCAGCGATAATAGCCAGAGCTGAGACAGGTCCAATCCCAGAGACTGAGATCAAGTTTAAAAAGAGCTGTTTCTCTTCTTCGGTTGCAAAACCATAGAGAAGGTGGGCGTCTTCACGGACCACTTGGTGCAGGTAGACTTGCACCTCTTGATTCATTTTACCAGAGTAGGCATAGGGATTGGCCACATGCAAGAGATAGCCTATTCCAGCTGTTTCTACCACGATGTATTTGGCGGTGATTTTTGTTAAGATTCCTTTAATGTATTCGTACATAATCTTCCTTTATTGTTTGATTAATATTTGCCCAATTCCCGCAGACTGGTGTGATTTTCCTGAATGCGTCGGAACATCTTTTCCATATCCGACTTAGTGAAGTTAACCAAAACCGGACGGCCGTGAGGGCAGTTATAGGGGTTGTCACATTGGGACAGTTGGTAGATGAGATCACGTGCAGAGTAATCGTCCAGTGTGTGATTGGCCTTGATGGAGCGTTTGCAGGACATCATGATGGCCAACTCCGCCCGGTATTTCTTGATGGACACTTCCTTGGTCAAGAGGAGCATGTCACACATTTCGTAGATACCCGACTCGATCTCTTCTTCCTTCATCCAGATCGGATGCTCCCGCAAGATCAACTGGTTGGCTCCGTACTCTTCTAAGTAGACGCCCACTTCTTCTAGAAGGTGCTTGCGCTGTTGCAGGCGGATCAGATCGTCTGCAGGGAACTCAAAGATATAAGGCACCAGCAGTTGTTGCTGACTGCCGTCTACGTCCCCGATGCTCTCCCGGTATTCTTCGTATTTGACCCGCTCTTGAGCCGCGTGCTGGTCAATGATATAAAGGCCCCCATTGCCTTGGGCAAAGAGATAGGTTCCATGCATCTGACCAAAATATTCCAACTCTGGGAAGGTCGAATGTTCTTCCCCATCCAACTTATCATAGGCCTTGTCTAGACTAGCCAGATCCAACTCTGGGTGATCCAGTTCATCATAAACCACAGTCTTTCTTTCCGCAAACTTGATCGCGCTTGTCGGTTTTTCTACTGGGTTTTCTTGGCTTGTAGAATCAGCAGTTACCTCATCTGTCAGAGGCCGTTGAGGATCTGCCACTTCTGGTCGAAGCTTGAAATCTTGACTCTCTCGGTCATAATAGAGGCGGTTTTCTTTTAAAGGCAGGGTCGTCTGTACTGGCTTTTCTGTTCGACGAATGGTCGACTTGGCTAGATTTTCTAGAGCATCCGGAATTAGGTCCTGCTCTTTCAAAGCGTTCGCAATGGCTTGGGAAATCAAGGCCATTAGTTCTCGTTCTTTGGAGATGCGAACCTCTTGCTTAGTGGGGTGAACATTGACATCCGCTAAGTAAGGATCGATCTTGATATTAATGATCGCGAGTGGAAAGCGCCCCACCATGAGTTTACTGCCGTAGCCGTCTAAAATAGCTCGATTGAGCAAGAAATTCTTGATATAACGGCCGTTGATAAAGAGACTGATGTAATTACGATTGGCACGAGTCAATTCAGGCAAAGATACAAAGCCCGTCACTTCAAAATCCAGGTCGCGATTTTCAATGGCCACCATCTTCTTGGCAGACGCGAGGCCATAGACACCCGCAATCGCTTGCCGGAGATTACCAGTCCCCGCTGTTTTGGTCATTTCTTTTCCATCATTGATCAAGGTAAAGGCAATCTCAGGATGAGCCAAACTCAAGCGGTTGAGAATATCCACGATATGGGACAACTCTGCCTGCTGGCTCTTTAAATACTTGAGACGAGCAGGTGTATTAAAAAAGAGATCTTCCACTGTGATCTTGGTCCCGACAGGGCTTGTCGCTGGCTCCACTTCCTCAATTTCGCCACCCTTTGCGACCAATTTGGTCCCGTGGGCAGCTCCTTCTTGCGCCGTTAGAAGGGTTAGAATACTGACAGAAGCAATGGAAGGCATGGCCTCACCACGAAAACCAAGCGTTCGAATACGAAAAAGATCCGCTTGACTTTTGATCTTGCTGGTCGCATGTCGACGGAGGGCCAAAGCGACCTCATCGTGGGCAATTCCTTCCCCATTGTCTGTGATTCGAATCGACTTCAATCCTGCTTCTTCGATTTCGACAACAATCTGGCTAGCCCCAGCATCGATCGAGTTTTCAACCAATTCCTTGACCACGCTAGCAGGTCGTTCAATCACTTCACCTGCCGCAATCTGATTGGCGAGGACTTCTGGCAATTCAATAATCTGTGACATGTCTGCTCCTTTACCTATTTTTTCACCGATACTTGTAGCTCTATTATACCACAGATCCACAAGACTCCCTTTCTTAAAAAATAGAGGCTGGCCCATCTTCTTCCTTAAAAACCGCATAGGCAATGAAAATGACCACATAGACAAATCCCCTTGTCTTCCCTTTGGAAAAAGTGTTTAATAGTAGTGTAAAGAAGGAGCCGGGCTAGCAGGCCAACCGACTTTACCCAAAGGAGGGAGAAACGATCTTATGAAAGTTGAAGTACACATTGATTCCCACTTCCAAGAAGAAGCGGTGATGATCACAGCACCTGCACTGTCTGCGCGTGTAAAGAAAATCCGTGACTTTGTGGAAGAATTGGATCAAAAAGGGCGCTTACGTGCCAAAAAGGATGGGGAAGCTTACCTGATCGAAAGCCAACTATTCCAACGTTTTTACATTGAAAATCGGCAAGTAATTGGCGAGACTATGACAGATCAATTTATTCTGACTGGGCCACTCTATCAGTTATCTGAAGACTTGCCGACCTTCTTTCTTAAAATTTCCCAATCTGAAATTATCAACACAAAAGAAATCGATCACCTGCACTTTACCAGTGGAGGATCCGTTCAAATCTATCTTAAAAACGGGAGTCTGACCTACTCCTCCCGTCGTTATTTAAAAGCCATTAAGGAGAAATTATCATGCTAAAACAATCTTTTTCTGACGCCCTAAAAGGGATTTTCATCGGGCTCATCCTATCCATCTTCTTTTCCTATCTCTTCTCACCTGAGTTGTACCTTCCCTTAAGTCCCAACTCTACAGTCGGCCGCTGGATGTTCTTGCATCATGTTCACGGCTCACTGGTCATGCTCTATTGTGCTCTCGTTTGGGGTGCAATTGGGGTCCTCTTTAGCTTCGGAAGTCTCCTCTTTCAAAAAGACTGGAGCCTCTTACGGGCTACTCTGAGCCATTACTTGCTCATGTTGCTTGGCTTTATTCCCCTAGCTACGTTAGCCGGCTGGTTTCCAGCACGACTTGGCTTTTACCTCTCACTCGTTGTCGAATTCACCCTCGTTTACGTGATCATCTGGTTGGTCTCCCATCATTTTTATAAAAAACAAGTTAAGGAAATCAATCAAAGCATTGCTAACCACTAAGAGAAAAGATCCTCGCTATTACGAGGATCTTCTTTTTACAATTTCTTTTTCAATTCGGCGACTGCCATCATGACTTCCATCGGAGTCATATTGTAGAGATCCAGATTCTTCAATTCTGTGATCGCTGTATGTTCTGGCTCTTCCTCAAAGAGGGACATTTGTTCAACAACCTGTGAAGGTACTTCCTTTTTAGGGGTTGCATCCGCAAGCGGTACTTGCTGGGCTTGTCCTTCGAGCTTGGTCAAAATCGCATCCGCCCGCTTCAGCAATTCTTCTGGCAAACCAGCGATCTTGGCCACGTGAATCCCATAGGACTTATCTGCTGGGCCGGGTTCAATCTTGTGCAAGAAGGTAACCTGACCATCTCGCTCCAAGGTCGCAACATGGACATTTTCCAAGCGAGACAAGGTTTCTGAAAGAGCCGTCAATTCATGGTAATGGGTCGCAAACAAGGTTTTGGCACCAGTCCGATCATGGATATATTCGATGATGGATTGGGCGAGGGCCATCCCATCATAGGTCGCCGTTCCCCGTCCCAACTCATCAAACAAAATCAAGGACTGGGTCGTTGCCTTGCGAATGGCGTGATTGGCCTCCATCATTTCCACCATGAAGGTAGACTGACCCGATACCAGGTCATCAGCAGCTCCGATCCGAGTATAAATCGCATCAAAGATTGGCAACTCGGCCTTTTGCGCTGGAACATAGGAGCCAATCTGGGCAAGAATCACAATGATCGCCAATTGGCGCATATAGGTAGACTTCCCGCTCATATTTGGCCCCGTAATCAGCTGAATATCCCGTTCCTCATCCATAAAGATGCTATTAGGAATATAGGACTGGGCTCCCATCACTTTCTCAACAACCGGATGGCGGCCTTTGTCGATTGCGATTCGTCGTTCTTCATGAAAAAGGGGACGATTCAACCGTTGCGACTCAGCAACACTGGCTAAACTTTGTAAAACATCAACCGTTGCAATCGCCTGAGCTAATTGTTGCAGACGCTGGATATATTTGCCAACTTCTTCCCGAATCCGCATAAAAATCGTATATTCCAGATTAGCAGACTTCTCACGCGCCTCTAGCATATCTCCTTCGATGCGAGCCAATTCCTCCGTACCAAAGCGTTCTGAATTTTTCAAGGTCGCCTTGCGGAAAAAGTGAGCAGGAACGTGACTCAATTGAGAATTGGTGACATGGAAATAGTAGCCATCCTTCTTGTTGTAATCGATTTTTAGACCTGTAATGCCGCTGGCTTCGCGCTCCTTGGCCTCAATCTCAGCAATCCAACCAGTACCATCCCGAAGAACGACACGGTACTGGTCCAATTGCTCGTCAAACCCAGTTCGGATGATATTTCCCTCCGTAATAACAGCAGACGCTTCCGGAGCAATAGCTGAGGTAATCAAGCGGTGCAACTCAGGAAGTTCATCCAAGCGTGCAATTAAGACATCTAAGACTGGATCACCAATCCCCAGTAGAATCGACTTGATCGTCGGCACATGCCCCAGAGTATCTCCTAGCTGCAAGAGATCCTTAGGGTTGATCTTGCCAAAGGAAACCCGACTCGCTAAGCGTTCAATGTCATAGACCCCTTTGAGGCTGTCGGTCAAATCGCTCCGTTCAAAGAAATGATCCATAAAGACCTGAATGATGTCCTGGCGCTCTCGAATCCGTTTCAAATCGACTAAGGGTTTCTGAATCCAGGACCGCAACAAACGTCCTCCCATGGCCGTCTTGGTTTCATCCAAATACCAATACAAGCTACCATGTTTCTTCCCAGTCCGACCATTCTCTGTCAAATCAAGACTAGCCTTGGTCGCAAAGTCCATCTGCAAGAAATCGCAAATTTCATAATGATGGGCTTTTTTGAGGTGACTCAATTCCCGCATTTGTGTCTGATGGACATACTGGAGAAGTTTTCCAGCCGTTTTCTTTTCGAGTTCACTCAGATGATCCCCTAAAAGTTGGACATTGTCCAGCGCCGTCTCTACATGTGACAGCAAGAGATTCATCTGGCTCACAAAAACACGTTCTTCCTGTTCTGGCAAGGCATAACCCAGGACCACCTCACGCGCACGTAAATTGCGGATTTCTCCACAAACCATGCTGAAGTCATTGAGGGTCGTCACCTGAAATTCCCCTGTCACCAAATCCATATAGGCTAGCCCATAGTCATTCCCTGAACGGTCCAAAGCAACCAGAAAGTTATTCTCACTATCTGGCTTGGTCGAATCCACCACTGTACCCGGCGTGATCACCTGTACGACTTCACGCTTAACGACCCCCTTGGCTTCTTTGGGATCTTCCATTTGTTCCGCAATCGCTACCTTATACCCCTGTTCGATGAGAACATCAATATACTGCTGGGCCGAGTGGTAGGGAACACCCGCCATGGGAATCGGATTCTCTGCATTTTTATTCCGTGAGGTTAAGGAAATCTCTAAAATTTGAGCTGCATTCACTGCATCTTCATAAAATAATTCGTAAAAATCTCCCATTCGAAACAGCAAAAAGGCATCCGGATAGTCTTTTTTGATATCTAGATACTGCTGCATTCCAGGGGATATTTTTTCTACTGTCATACTTCTTTATTCCTTACTCTTGCATCATTTTCTGACACAAGCTCCATAGATGAAAACAGGAGTAGATAGTTGCCTATCTTCCTCCTTTTGACATCTTAATGGGGTATTCTCTTTTTCTTTAAGGGCTTGATTACTGCATCATCCCTAAAATTTCATTTTGAATTTCAATGGCTGCATCTTGGTCTCGACAGACAATCAAGAGGGTATTGGCTCCTGCTACTGTTCCCAAAATACGCTCATCTGACATCTCATCTACACCATTGGCCAAGAGAGCTGCTTCTCCTAGCTCTGTCCGCAAGACCAAGGTGAATTCTGCCCGTGAGACAGACTTGGCATGGCTGGACAGCATAATATAAATCTCTGCCACCTCAGGCTCATTTGGCAAAATATAATACAATTGATCTTTTCGCTTCACCTTGACCAGACCTAGATCCCGCAAATCACGTGAGAGGGTCGTTTGCGTTACTGCAATTCCTTTTGCTTCTAAACGATCCTGAATCTCTTTTTGCGTGGACAGTTTTTCATTTCGAATCATCTGTTGAATCAAAAGGTGTCGTTCTGTCTTTTTCATTGGACCTCCACTTTTGAATAAATATACTTTAAATTATACCAAAAAAATTGAAAATTCGCTCAGAATTGTGTTAAAATAATAGTTAAAAGGACTAAGGAGCTAATATGAACAATAAAGAACTCATTGCTAGTGAATTGGCCAAAGTGATTGACTCTCTTGACCAAGATGCTATTTTAAATTTGCTTGAACAACCAAAATCATCTGATCTTGGTGACATTGCTTTTCCAGCCTTCTCACTTGCAAAAGTGGAACGCAAGGCTCCTCAAGCAATCGCTGCAGATATTGCCGAAAAGATCGACCAAAGCGCCTTCGAAAAAGTCGTTGCAACTGGACCTTACGTGAACTTCTTCTTGGATAAATCTAAGATCTCTGATCAAGTGATCAAATCTGTTATCGAAGCAGGTGCAGACTACGGCCAACAAGACGAAGGAAATGGTCAAAATATTACCATCGACCTTTCCAGTCCAAATATCGCAAAACCATTCTCAGTTGGTCACTTGCGCTCAACCGTTATCGGGGATGCTCTTTCAAACATCTTCCGTAAAATGGGCTACAACACCATTAAAATCAACCACTTGGGTGACTGGGGTAAACAATTCGGCCTCTTGATGGTGGCCTACAAAAAATGGGGTAGCAAAGAAGCTGTCGAAGCCAACCCAATCGATGAATTGCTAAAACTTTACGTTCGTATCAATGCTGAAATTGAAAACGATCCTGAGCTTGATGAAGAAGGACGTAAATGGTTCAAAAAATTGGAAGATGGGGATCCAGAAGCAACAGAATTGTGGCAATGGTTCCGTGACGAGAGCTTGGTAGAATTCAACCGTATCTACAAACTCCTTGGTGTTGAGTTTGATAGCTTAAACGGGGAAGCTTTCTACAATGACAAGATGGATGAAGCTGTCCAAATTCTTGAAGACAAAGGCTTGTTGAAAGAGTCTAAGGGAGCTAGCATCGTTGAGCTCGATGATGTCAACCTTCCACCGGCTATGATTAAGAAATCAGACGGTGCCACTCTTTATATCACTCGTGATATCGCAACCGCTATCTACCGTGCACGGACTTACAACTTTGTGAAAAACATCTATGCTGTAGGTCAAGAACAATCTAACCACTTCCGTCAATTGAAAGCTGTTTTGAAGAAAATGGGATTTGACTGGAGCGATGATATGGTTCACGTTGACTTTGGTTTGGTGACAAAAAACCGCCAAAAATTGTCAACTCGTAAAGGAAATATCATCCTTCTCGAACCAACTCTTCAAGAAGCCATCTCTCGTGCCAAAGCTCAGATCGAAGAAAAGAATCCTGAACTTGAAAACAAGGAAGAAGTGGCACATGCAGTCGGTGTTGGTGCGGTTAAATTCTACGACTTGAAGACAGACCGCCGCAATGGGTATGACTTCGACCTCGAAGCCATGGTATCCTTCGAAGGAGAAACTGGACCTTACGTTCAATACGCTTACGCTCGTATCCAATCAATCCTTCGTAAAGCCAACTTCACACCATCTACAGATGCGACTTACAGCTTGAGCGACCCAGAAAGCTGGGAAATCATCAAGCTTCTCCAAGACTTCTCTCGTGTTGTCAAACGTGCCGCTGAAAACTATGATCCATCCTTGATCGCAAAATATGCTATCAACTTGGCTCAAGCCTTCAACAAATACTATGCACACACTCGTATCTTGGATGAAAGCCCAGAACGCGAAAGCCGTCTTGCTCTTAGCTACTCAACTGCAGTAGTCTTAAAAGAAGCCCTTCGCTTACTTGGTGTCGATGCCCCTGAGAAAATGTAATTTCTTATCTAATGATTGATAAGTAGAACATCTCATATGGGAGTGAGAGGAGAAACTAAATGCGATTCAATTTAGTTCTTTCTCACTCCTTTTCTCATGCCTAATGCCCTTCATTCTCTACATTTTCAAATCCTTTATATACAGGAGAAATCTATGAATCAAACCGTTTACATCTTAATCCTCATCAGTTTAGTGGTCCTCTTTTTATTCAACAAGTACGAAAGAGAAAAACTACAACGGCTCTTACAAGAACAACTCTTGAAAGATCAATTTTTCAAAGATAGCATCAAGAAAAAAATCCAAGAGACCGACAATATCAACGATGTCATCCATGCCATCAATAAAGACTATCGATTGGGACTCCTACTTGCTAAAGAAATCACAGAAAAATTAAAATAAGCCATAGAAGAGGAGTCATATAAAATGTGACTCCTCTTCTATTCAGTCGCAACAAATAAGAGGCTGGGACAAAAGTCCTAGCCTCTCAATTATTTTTGGATTGTCGAGCAAGACGCAGTGGTTGAGTGGGCTCTACTACGCTGATTTCATCAGCTTTTACAGCCCTACTCAACTGTGCGGAGGTGGGACGACGAAATCGAATTCTAACGAATTACCGATTTCTGTCCCACTCTCTTTATTTTAAAGATGATACAAATCTTCTACAATGGCCGCTACTTTTTTAATATCTCCCAACATCCCCCGCATTTCAAAATCGGCTAACATAGGGAAACCAAAGCGTTGGCTATATTGCTTAGCGGTTAAACAATATTGATTGTTAAAATTCCGATTGCCTGACCCAACCACTCCTAAACACTTGCTAGCGTTGGCTCCGTAAGCAATAAAATCCGCAACATCTGTCGTCAAAATTTCCACATCGCCATTGTCAACACCATTTCCACCCTCCAAATAGGTTGGCAAAAAAGTAATAAAAGGATTGGTCATTTCAAAGAAGGGCTGGCCCTCTTTGACCAGGTCTTTCACATGAACTTTCTCGATTTCAAGTCCGGGATGGACTTCCAGCAAATAGTCACTTAAGCGACTGACAAAACTCTCTGTATTTCCACTCAGACTAATATAAACAAAGGATACTTTCATCTTTTTTCTCCAATCAAGAAGCTCTCTTATCCTCTAAGAGAGCTCCATTCAAACTTATCTATTATGCCCTAGCTTGAGCTTTTCTCAAACGCAAGGTTTTATACAAAACAATTCCAAGGAAGAGAAGAGATAAAGCAGTCAAGAGTAACAAAGCAATGGACGAAGATGCCAGATATCGTTGGCGAAGGGACGGGGTTGAAAAACTAGCTAATAGTGGACGCCCTGCAAAATAATTATAGCAAGAGAAGGCTTGACTTAACAAAATCTGCCCCATATAAGTATAATGTGCTGTCAACAGATCCTGCTTCATAAAGAGGAAATAGAAAGTTGCCAGCAAAGCAATCAGAATCAGAGAAACAAATAAAAAGGTTAATGGAGACTGATTGAGTTGGGCTGATTTCTCATAATATGTCACATAGTCAGCCTTGTCTTGAGCCGTTGTTAAACCAAGTTGTTTCGCAAAATCATCTGTCAACTCAAAACTCTTTGAAGCTCCAAAGGTTGAGACAGCTGAAGTCAGGGTTCCAACCGTAGAGAAAAATAACAGGATGTAAAGATAGATAGGTTTCTTTTTCATACAAACTCCTTTTCAATTCTTACACACTATTATATCGCGATACAGATAGAAAGGCAAGCGCCTCAAAACCGTGGAAGCACTTGCCTGATCACTGACACGTTCAAATGAAATTCATTTGGAAAAGTAATGTGTACAAAAGATGAAAAGCCATCGCAATTGTATCATTGGAATGATTAGAGATATAACGGAGTCCTATAAACTTTCATTCGAACACCACCAGTATACCTCATTCTCTTCTTCTTGTGTCATCCATTTCTATTCTGCTTCATTTGGACACGATTTGGTCTATAAAAGCCATTTCCTCTCCTCATCCAAAAACTATTCTGTTCTATTTCTCAACTATTTGGTCATCACTCCATCAAAAAAGCCAGAAGGACTTGCCTTCTGACTTTCTTTATTTAGATGAATGAACGAAAGAAACAAGAATTAATCTTCTTTTTTCTTGCGTGCAAGACCCAATCCAAGCAATCCAGCCATCGCACCTGCAAGAACAGCTGCAGCTGAGCTTTCTGTACCTGTATTTGGAAGCGCGGGTGTTTGTGGTTGCGCAGGTTGTACAGGCTGTTCCGGAACTTCAGGAGTTGGTTCGGTTGGAACCTCTGGAGTTGGTGGAACGATTGGTGTAGGTGGAACAATTGGTGTTGGTGGGTTGTATGGAGTTGGAGGAACTGGTGTTGGTGGGGTTGGAATATCTGTTTCCGTTACCACTTTATTCTTATGCCATTTCACTTCAGATTCCGGTTTCACCGGATTCGTATTTGGAACGACTTCAGGAGTCGGTGGGGTTGGAGCTTTTGGTGGAGTTGGAGCTTTTGGTTCCTCCACATCGACCGTAATCACAGTGTAGTTAGGTGCTGTTGGCGGAGTTGGTGATTTAGGTTCTTCTGGTTTCGTTGGCTCTGCAGGTAGATTTTCCACTGTAATCGTTGGTGGAGTTGGCGCCTTTGGTTCTGTTGGTTTTGTTGGCTCTTTCGGTTCTTCTCCTGGCTCTTTAGGAAGACCTACATTTGAGTTGATGGCAAACCAGTAAACCGTTGGTTGACCAGCCGCATTGGCACCATTAGCCGTAAAGACTAAGTGTCCATCTGACATCTTCAAGCCTGCTCCACCATAATAGAGGTACGGAGAAGATGGATTATCCCAACCTTCAAGAGTTGCTGAAGATTCTCCATTAAAGACGGAACCATGCTCAATATATTGGTTATCTGTAGGGGAAGTTACTTCTTTAGTAGCCGCATCATAAGAAACACTTGAGTTTGGAATTTTAATAAATTTATTATCTCCAATATTTACAGACTCTTGGTGCTTCACGTTTTCAAATTTCTTCTTAGGAGTAAAGATGATATGTCCTGAAGTTGGATCAATCGTATAAGAACCGAGAACATCGTCTTTTTCCTTATCACCTTCTTTTTCTTTATATGTATATTCAACTGTACCGATAGAATGACCATTCCCTCCACCTGAAGCATTAACAGATGTTGCATCAATAACGGTTTCTTCACTAACTGTGAATTCGCTGCCATTCCATGTTGCTTTTTGAGCCACAATCTTAATTGGGTTTTCAGCAGAGATCGTCACATCAGCAGTACCAAAGTCAGCTGTTCCATTTTTAACAGCAACTGCATTATTTTCAATGCTCATAGATGAACCATCTGCATATGGATCCCAAGTTCCACGAACGGTGTTACCTTCTTTATCTTTGGCTTCTACTGTAAGGGCACGAGGTTTGTCTCCACTATCGACATAGGAAGCACCTGTCCAGTGGTTGAGCGAGTTCAAAGCGACAATGGCATTGCGTTGAGTCAAATCAAATTTATTGCCATCACCATCATAGAATTCAACATCGACAGCAACCTTAACAGGTTTGTCTTGGTCTGTTGAAGCACCCACTGTCATGGTTACCGTTGGATCTGCGTTGACTGCTGCAATCCCTTTGCCATCATTTGATGGAAGACTTAAAATCTCATAACGGTAAATCACACGTTTGATTGGATGCATATCCGTATTTTCACGCATGCTGGACTGATTCAAGTTATCATAAGTAACGACAAATTTATCGCCTTCCTTCACTTGAATGTACTCAGTTTCATTATTGGCCCAAGGACTAGTCGCTACAATATCTGAAGCTTCCAATTTATTGGAATCATATTGATGGACATTGCTTGTATTTAAACGAGCTTGAGCATCACGAGTAAGATAAGTGCTGATGCCGTCAATGGTGTGAGTTGCACCACCTTCACGTTGGAAGGTCAAATCTTGAACAGTTGAAACATTTTTAAGGTCAGCATACGCATTGTCTGTCATATATTTGTCGTATGCTTGTTTCGCGTCCGTATATTGTTTTTTGGCAATTTCGTATTCAGCTAATTTCTTTTGATAAGCAATATAATCATTTTCGTACTGTGCTTTTTCAACATTGTACTTTTTAAGATCAGCTTCGTATTGAGCCTTGGCAGCATCTTCTTCTGCCTTCTTCGCTACCAATTGATCATAAGCTTCTTTATCTTTATCGTACTGAGCTTTCTTAGCTTGGTACTCTTGTAAATCTTTATCGTATTGTGCTTTAGCTGCATTATAAACAGCCATTTCTGCATCATACTTAGCTTTTGCTTCTGCATTAGCCTTATCCGCTGCTGCTTTTTCTGCTACTTTGGCATCATAAGCTGCCTTTTTAGCATTGTACTCTTCTAAAGCTTTATCATAAGCTGCCTTTTGCTGATTGTACTCTGCTACTTTCTTTTGATAATCTGCTTCTGCTTCCGCATTTCTCTTTTCAATCAATGTGATTTCTTGAGATTTTGCTTCATAAGCTGCTTTTTCCTTCTTGTGGTTTTCAACTACTGTGTTGATTTCAGCTGTTTGAGCTTTATTATCTGCTTCTGCTGCTGCGATAGATGGTTGGACTTTTTCAGCTTCTTCTGTAACGGTCACACCTTCTGTAGCTGCATCAGCTTTGGCTTTTTCAAGCTCTGGTGATTCTACATAAGTAGTCGTAACTGTTTTATTTCCTTCTGTCACAGTTGTAGATGTCAACTTAGAACTTGTTGCAACAGCTGCATCGCTTGTTGCTGTATCCGTAGTAGTCGCTTCAGTTGCAGGCGCTGTTGCTTCATCTGCTTTCACTTCTGCTCCGTAGGTATTAACAGTAGCCAATCCAGCGATGGCCAATGAAACAACACCGACTGATAACTTACGAATTGAAAATTTTTCCTGCTTCGAAACATGTTCACGATAGCTTTTCATTTTCAAAACTCTCCTTTTTTGTTTAAAAAAATCTCACTGTAGAGGCAAAAATATGCTACTTCCAGTTAACTTCATTGTATCACAATCAACCATTTTTATATATTTGTCAATTTAATTTTTTATTTTACTTTAAATATATAACAACTTGAATCCCCAAACTTTCCTTGCCTTCCCCATCTTTAGTTGAAAATATATGCAAACGCCTGTGAAAAAATCCTTTATTTTCAAGGGTTTTTAAGACACTTTCTCTTTTTATAAATTTCACCGAAAGGCTTTTTAAAGGGAAGTATTTTTTTATACCAATAAATTAGATTTGAAGACTGAAATAAAAATTATGTAATTTTTTCCCTTTAGGGGTTGCAAAATTCAAAAAAACAACACTTTTTGCAGAGTGTCCATTCCCTAAACTAGCTCCATTTCTTCTCCCAAATGAGAAGTAATGAAAAAGACCAAGGTCTTATGGACCTTGGTCTAACAACTAATGATTAGTTTAAGTGCCAGATATCTTCATTGTACTGAGCGATCGTACGGTCAGATGAGAAGAATCCTGCTTTAGCAATGTTTACGATAACTTGATCCAACCATGCATCACGGTCTTCGTAATCAGCCAACATGCGTTCTTTGGTTACAATGTAGTCTTCCAAGTCAAGAAGAGTCATGAACCAGTCTTTGTTGATCAATTCCTTGTGAAGACGAGTCAAGCGTTCCTTGTTACCAACTGCAAGAACGGCATCGCTGATAATGAAGTCTACCAATGGTTTGATAGCTTCACGTTCATAGAAGTCCGCTGATTTGTATGCTGATTTCTCATATAGATCGATTACAGTTTCTGAATCTTCACCGAAGATGTAGATGTTGTCACGTCCAACCAATTCAGCGATTTCCACGTTTGCTCCATCCATCGTACCAAGTGTTAACGCACCATTCAACATGAATTTCATGTTACCAGTACCTGAAGCTTCCTTAGAAGCAAGGGAGATTTGCTCAGAAATATCGCTAGCTGGAATCAAGTAGCTTGCAGCAGTCACGTTGTAGTTTTCTACCATAACGACTTGCAAGTGTGGAGCTACTGCTGGATCGTTTGCAATCACTTCAGACAAGCAAAGGATCAAGTGGATAATATCTTGTGCAATGGTGTAGGCAGGAGCTGCTTTACCACCAAAGAGAACAGTGATTGGGCGAGCAGGGATATTTCCAGCTTTGATGTCCAAGTATTTGTGGATCACATACAAAGCGTTCATTTGTTGACGTTTGTATTCGTGGAGACGTTTGATTTGGGTATCAAAGATAGAGTTAGGATTGATTTCCACACCTTGATGGTCTTTCAAGAAACGAGCCAATTTCCGTTTGTTGTGAGACTTGATGTTTTCCAATTTTGCTTTGACTGCATCTTTATCTTCATAAGAAAGAAGGTCTTCCAATTTAGATGCGTCATGGTGCCAGTCACGTCCGAGGATATCATCCAAGTAGTGTGACAAGGTTGGGTTGGCATGCATGAGCCAACGACGGAATGTGATACCGTTTGTTTTGTTGTTGAATTTTTCAGGGTAAATGTCGTAGAAGGCTTTCAACTCAGAATTCTTCAAGATTTCTGTGTGAAGTGCTGCTACCCCGTTTACGCTAAATCCATAGTGGATATCCATGTGCGCCATGTGTACGCGATCATTCTCATCGATGATTTGAACAGCTGGATCTTTGTATTCAGCGCGAACACGGCGGTCCAATTCTTCAATGATTGGAACCAAGTGAGGAACCACTTCTTGCAAAAATTCAAGTGGCCATTTTTCAAGGGCTTCTGCAAGGATTGTGTGGTTAGTGTAAGCCGTCATGCTACGAACGATAGAGATGGCTTCATCCATTCCAATACCACGTTCTGTCAAAAGACGGATCAATTCAGGGATGACCATTGATGGGTGAGTATCGTTGATTTGGACAACAGCATAGTCAGCAAGGTCATGCAAGTTGCTTCCTTTTTCGATGGCTTCGTCGATGATCAATTGTGCACCGTTTGATACCATGAAGTATTGTTGGAAGATACGGAGCAATTCCCCTTGACGGTTACTATCATCTGGGTACAAGAAGAGGGTCAAGTTGCGAGCGATATCTGTCTTGTCAAAGTTAATACCATCTTCAATAATAGATGAATCAACTGAATCCAAGTCGAACAAACGCAAACGGTTCTTGGTTTCAATCTTGTAACCAGGGACATCGATATCATAAAGGGTAGAAGTCAATGTGAAGTGTGCAAATGGCACTTGGTAGCTACGGCTTGAACGAACGAGCCAGCTTTGGTCAGTCAACCATGCATTTGGAATCGTTTCTTGTTGGTTGTTTTTAAGGACTTGTTGGAACAAACCAAAGTGGTAGTTCAAACCAACCCCATCCCCTGTCAAACCAAGGCTTGAGATAGAGTCGATAAAGCAGGCTGCCAAACGTCCCAAACCACCATTACCAAGTGATGGTTCCAATTCCACTTCTTCTACTTCGATCAAGTCTTTACCAGCATCTGACAATTCTTTTTTAACATCGTCGTAAAGACCCAAGTTGATCAAGTTATTAGACAAGAGTTTACCGATCAAGAACTCAGCTGAGATGTAGTAAACTTTTTTCTTACCAGTATTCAATTTCTTTTGAGCACTTGCTTGCTTGGTGTAATTAAGCAAAGCAATGTACAATTCTTCATTTGAACATTCTGCAATTGTTTTTTGCTGATGATCAATCACATATTTTTGCAATGATTCCATGTTGGGTATCTCCTTTGTTTCAACAATTTAATAGGGGGAAGTTTGCTGAAATCAGCAAATTTTCTAAAATGATTATTTTTCTGCTTTCTTAACTTCTTTCAAGTCTTTGTTTTCACGACGATAGATCGTAGTGAAATCAAGCAATTCTTGCTCAACAGCCGGTGTCAATTGATCCTCTGTCATACGCCATGACCAGTTACCACCGAGAGTAGATGGGAAGTTCATCCGAGCTGAGCCATCTAACTCAAGCAAGTCTTGCATCGTAGCAATCGCCATGAAGCTGACGGAAGCAAAGACGGTGCGAAGCATAGCATGCGGTACAGATTCGTACTCTTTCCGGTTGGTATAACGAGCAAGATACTCACGAGTTGGATCGTCGATTTCATTGCGGTACCATCCAAGAACTGTGTTGTTATCATGTGTTCCAGTGTACATCACAGAGTTGTTTGGTGCCAAGTGAGGGCTATCGATACTTTCATCGTCAGGATTGAAGGCGAATTGAAGAATCTTCATTCCTGGGAAACCAGTAAGTTCGCGAAGCTCAATAACTTCATCCGTCATAAAGCCAAGGTCCTCAGCGATGATGTTCAAATCACCGAGCTCTTCCTTCACGGCTGCAAAGAGTTTGTAGCCAGGACCTTTAACCCATTTACCTGGTGCTGCTGTATCTGATCCAGCAGGGATTTCCCAGTAAGACTCAAAACCACGGAAGTGGTCGATTCGAACGATGTCGTAGATCTTGAAGCTTTCACGCAAGCGTTCAATCCACCATTGGTAGCCATCTTTGTCCATTGCTTCCCAGTCATAGATTGGGTTCCCCCAAAGTTGACCAGTTGCTGAGAATTCATCTGGCGGGCATCCTGCGATGCAAGTCGCTTTCCCGTTTTTATCTGTTTTGAAGAGATGAGGGTTCGCCCACATGTCACTTGAATCTTCCGCTACATAGATTGGCATATCTCCGACGATTTCAATGTGATGGTCATTGGCATAAGCTTTCAAGGCCAACCATTGTTGGAAGAAGAAGAATTGAGTCACACGATGGTAAGTCAATTGATCCGCCAATTCTTCACGGTATTGAGCCAAAGCTTTTGGTTCACGTGCACGAATAGCTGCATCTGGCCATTCTGTCCAGGCTTTTAAATCAAAGTGTTCTTTGATAGCCATGTATTCTGCAAATAGTTCCAACCAAGAAGCATTGGCTTCGCAAAAGGCTTGGAATTCTTTTTGATCACCTGATTTCAAGAAGTTCGCAACGGCTTTTTCAAGTAGCGGACGACGTTGTTCGAAAACCTTTGCATAATCCACTTGAGTAGGATCTTGACCAAAGTCCACTCCTTTAAGATCTGCTTCTGTCAACAAACCTCGTTCAATCAAAAGATCGAAATCAATAAAATGAGTGTTCCCAGCAAAAGCTGAGAAAGATTGGTATGGAGAATCTCCATAACTAGTTGTACCAAGCGGCAAGATTTGCCAGTAACGTTGCTTGGTCCGAACGAGGAAATCAACAAAATCATATGCTGATTGACCGAATGATCCGATCCCGTATTGTCCAGGAAGGGAAGAAATGTGCATCAAAACACCACTTTGACGTTTTTTCATGGGTTACCACCTTTTTTTATTTCTTTGAAGCCTGCGATTCGGTGCACGGTATGGGTATCGTTGCAGAGTCGTATCCAGCTCTCAAGCGGCTCTACTCTTTGTTAAAAATCGAACAGGCGCAACTCAGTTTACGCAATTTTTGCGAAAACGTTTGCGTACCATGTTATTATAAACTTTTTCCCTATTTTCTGCAAGGGATTTCTTAAAAACTTTTTTAACTTTTTTCAGAATGTCCTCACCCCCTTAGTGTATTCTTTCCTTTGGCTAATGTCAACAAATTTGATGCATTTTATAGAAGAAAGTTCGGAATTAAAATATTTTTAAAAAAATTGTTTAAAACTACTTGCAAACGTTTTCGCCTTGTGATATACTTAAGACGTTTTAGGAAAACGTTTGTCTAAAACGGTTTCTAATTATTATCTTTTTTTATTCTTTAGGAGGAATAAATCATGAAACGTACAATTTTACGTAGTGCTGCTGTACTTGGTACAGTTGGTTTTGCCGGCTTCTTACTTGCTGCTTGTAGCAATAACTCATCAGGTTCTTCTGAGGCAAGTAAAGAAATCAACGTCTATGTAGACAAAGGCTACAAATCTTATGTTGAAGAAGCTGCAAAAGCTTTTGAAAAAGAAAATGGCGTAAAAATTAACATCAAGACTGGTGATGCTCTTGGTGGATTGGATAACCTTTCTCTTGATAACCAATCTAAAAAAGCTCCAGACGTAATGATGGCTCCATACGACCGTGTAGGTGGTCTTGGTAGCGATGGTCAATTGGCTGAAGTGACATTAAACAAAGATAGCCATACAGATAAAACAACTGAAGCTCTTGTAACAAACGGTGGTAAAGTTTACGGTGCACCTGCTGTCATCGAAACATTGGTTCTCTACTATAACAAAGATCTTTTAAGCGAAGCTCCAAAAACATTTGGTGATCTTGAAAATCTTGCAAAAGATAGCAAGTACGACTTCGCTAGCGAACCTGGTAAAACAACTGCCTTCTTAGCTGACTGGACAAACTTCTACTACACTTACGGTTTACTTTCAGGTAACGGCGGTTATGTGTTTGGTAAAGACGGTACAGATCCTAAAGATATTGGATTGAACAACCAAGGTTCTATCGATGGTATCGAATATGCAAAAACTTGGTATGCTAAATGGCCAAAAGGTTTGCAAGATACAAAAGGTGCTGCTAACTTCATCCAAACACAATTCCAAGAAGGTAAAACAGCTGCTATCATCGATGGTCCTTGGAAAGCTGCTTCATTGAAAGAAGCTAAAGTAAACTACGGTGTCGCAACGATTCCAACTCTTCCAAACGGAAAACAATACTCTGCCTTTGGTGGTGGTAAAGCTTGGGTTATCCCTGCAGGTGCGAAAAACCTTGATGGCGCTCAAAAATTCATTGACTTCTTGACAAGTACTGATCAACAAAAAGCTTTGTTTGACAAGACCAATGAAGTTCCTGCCAACACAGAAGCTCGTAAATATGCGGTTAGCAAAAACGATGAATTGACAACTGCCGTTGTTGATCAATTCAAGAACGCTCAACCAATGCCAAATATCTCAGAAATGAGTGCTGTTTGGGATCCAGCTGCTACTATGCTTTTCGATGCTGTAAGTGGTAAAAAATCTGCAAAAGCATCTGCTGACGATGCAGTGAAATTGATTAAAGAAACCATCGAACAAAAATTCGGTAGCAAATAAGACAGTTTTTAGGTGTGAGTAAGAGGTTGGAGACAAAGTCCCAACCTCTTATGTTCAATTTTCAAACACAACTGACTGTCTGACTTGTCTTCTTGCTCTCTGGCAAGGACATTATAAGGAGATTTGAATGACTACAGAACAAAACCCTAAAAAGGCTATGTGGCTCTCTTTGATCCCGGGTCTTGGGCAAATTTATAACAAACAAAAAACCAAAGGCTATATTTTTCTTGCCGTAACTGTTCTCTTTCTCGCCTATTTCCTAGGAATCGGAGTTGGAGAATTAGCGAAATTGGTTACACTTGGAACCGTCCGTGGACAAGATAATTCTCTCTTTATCTTGATTCGTGGCGCCTTCCACTTGATCATTACCATTGTTTACTTCCTATTTTATGCCTTAAATATTAAGGATGCTGGAACCGTTGCAAAACGTATCAACAATGGCATTGCTGTTCCAAAAACTGGAAAAGAAATGGTTCAAGCCATCTATGAAAATGGCTTCCCATATTTATTGATCATTCCTTCATATATTGCTATGACATTTGCGATTATCTTCCCAGTTTTAGTAACTTTGATGATCGCCTTTACCAACTACGACTTCAAACATACCGCTCCAACAGCCTTGCTTGATTGGATCGGGTTCCAAAACTTCACTAATATGTGGACCTTGAGTACCTTCCGCTCAGCCTTCACATCGGTTCTTGGTTGGACCTTTATTTGGGCCCTCGCAGCTTCTACTCTTCAAATCGTACTCGGTATCTTGACCGCTATTGTTGCCAACCAACCATTCGTAAAAGGAAAACGGATCTTTGGGGTTATCTTCTTGCTTCCTTGGGCTGTTCCAGCCTTCATCACGATCCTAACTTTCTCAAATATGTTTAACGATAGTGTCGGGGCCATCAACGCCCAAGTTATCCCATTATTTGCAAAGATCTTCCCATTCTTAGATGGGGTCTTGATTCCTTGGAAGACTGATCCTACTTGGACAAAAATCGCTTTGATTATGATGCAAGGTTGGCTCGGTTTCCCTTACCTCTACGTCTTGACTTTAGGGATTCTTCAATCTATTCCAAACGATCTTTACGAAGCTGCTTATATTGATGGTGCCAACGGTTGGCAAAAATTCCGCAACATCACTTTCCCAATGATCCTTGCGGTTGCAGCACCAACCTTGATCAGTCAATACACCTTCAACTTTAATAACTTCTCCATTATTTACTTGTTTAACGATGGAGGACCTGGTTCTGTCGGAGGAAACGCTGGATCTACAGATATCTTGATCTCTTGGATCTATAAATTGACAACATCGAACTCAACGCCTCAATATTCAATGGCTGCTGCAGTTACCTTGATTGTCTCTGTGATTGTAATCTCAATTTCTATGATTGCCTTCAAGAAACTACATGCATTTGATATGGAGGATGTATAAAATGAAAAATTCAGTTCAATTTAAACGCCGCCTCAATCATTTCTTGACTTACCTGTACATGGTGGTTCTTTCAATCGTTATCATTTATCCATTGTTGATTACGGTTCTATCAGCCTTCAAATCAGGGAATGTCAGTGCCTTTACACTTGATTTTAGTGGCAATCTTAGTTTTGATAACTTCTCAAAACTTTTCTCTGAAACTCATTATGGCACTTGGTATATGAACACCTTGGTTATCGCCATTATCACCATGATTGTACAAACAAGTATCGTTACCTTCGCAGGTTACGCATACAGCCGTTACAATTTCTTGGCGCGTAAACAAAGTTTGGTCTTCTTCTTGATCATCCAAATGGTCCCAACCATGGCAGCCCTCACAGCCTTCTTCGTTATGGCTTTGATGATGAATGCCTTGAACCAACCTTGGTTCTTGATCTTCCTTTATGTTGGTGGTGGTATTCCAATGAATGCCTGGTTGATGAAGGGATACTTCGATACTGTTCCAATTTCCCTCGATGAATCTGCGAAATTGGATGGAGCTGGACACTTCCGTCGCTTCTGGCAAATCGTCCTTCCTCTTGTTCGTCCAATGATTGCCGTTCAAGCACTTTGGGCTTTCATGGGGCCTTTCGGAGACTATATCTTGTCTAAATTCTTGCTTCGTGACGAAGTGAACTTTACGGTAGCCGTTGGTCTTCAAACCTTTATCAGTGACCAAAAAAATCAAAAAATCGCCTTCTTTGCAGCCGGTGCTATTTTGATCGCGGTTCCAATCTGTACCTTATTCTTCTTCCTACAAAAGAACTTTGTTTCAGGCTTGACAGCTGGTGGAGATAAAGGATAAAATAGAATCTTATTTCAAGCACATTTTATTTTTAAGTTGAGGGTAGTATGGTGGATGCTTTACTACCCTTCGTTAAGAATAAAATCAATCAAAGAGATTTCTCTTTGCATTTCTGATACTCTTATGTTTAGAAAGGTCATCTTATGCCCTATCCTTTTAATTATTTCGCAAGTATCTTCAATTTCCGCTCTTCTTTTGCAAACCGCAAAAAACTGAGCTGGTTCCAAATGATTTTTACTTCTTTCTTTCTAATCTCTATCACACTATTACCTGTGGCTCTGCAAAATGCTCAACTCAAAACCTATCCTTTGACAACCTTTGTCAGCGATGTGTTTGATCCTTTATCAACAGACGTTATGAAAGATATCCAAGAACACGTCGTGATCAAAGACCAAGAGCTCACCTATACAGGGACTAACCCTGTACACAAGACTTCAAAAGGACAGGTTATCTTAGGCCAAGAGGCAAAGACTAGTGAAGGCAAGGAGTTAACACTCCATTTTGATCGCAAACAATTGATTATCTCAAAAGAGAATAAAGAACTCGCTACAGTCTCATACCAGGCTATTAATCAAGAGAGCCTTCGGGATAAAAAAAGCTTCACTCAAGCTATCTCTAGCGATTGGTTCCGCGACAATCGACTCCCTGTCAGTCTCTTTCTCGTGATTTTCTCTGGCTTCTTGTCGACCGTCAATTATTTGATTCTCATCCTAGGGGCCTCTTTCTTCCTCTACTTGACACGAAAATCTCGACTCTTTTCACTACAAACTTTCAAGGAATGTTTCAACTGTATTCTGAATTGCCTGGGGCTCCCTATTTTACTAAGTGTCCTCATCAGTTTACTATTCCATCAAGTATTTACTACGACGATCATGATCCAAAATGTCTTATTTGTACTCTATCTTGCCATGGTATTTTATAAGACCCACTTTCGTGATCCAGACTATCACCGCTAGGAGGTTTTCTCATGCGTGTTACCATCAAAGATGTTGCGAAACTCGCTGGCGTCGCGCCTTCTACTGTCACGCGCGTCATCCAAAACAAATCCACGATTAGTGATGAAACAAAAAAACGAGTCCGCAAGGCCATGGTCGAGCTGGACTACCATCCCAATCTTAATGCTCGTAGTCTTGTCAGCCAATCTAGTCAAGTCATTGCTTTAGTCCTTCCAGTCGATAGTGACGTCTTCTATCAGAATCCTTTCTTTCCAACTGTTTTACGAGGAATTACCCAGATTGCTTCAGACAATGACTATGCCATCCAAATCTGTACAGGTCAAAACGAAGAACGGCAGCTCGACAACCTCAAGCAACTCATCTACGGAAACCGTGTGGATGGTTTAATCTTCCTTTATTCCAACCCGAATGACCCCCTCGTTGAATTTGCACTGAAGGACAAGTTTCCCTTCCTCATCCTTGGAAAGGCGGTCTCTCCTTTTGTTTCGCTAGTCGATAATGACAATATCAAGGCCGCATTTGATGCAACAGATTATTTTATTCAACAAAACTACCGAAAAATTGCTTTTATCGGGGGAAACAAAGAGCTGTTTGTGTCTCAAGACCGCTACGAAGGTTATAAAGAAGCCCTCCAAAAAGCAGGGATTCCTCTCGATGAAAAACTCGTTCATTTTTCATTTGGGTTTATGTTAGAAGATAATTCTTATCAAATGATGGAGAGTCTACCGTTAACAGAACTAGATGCGATTATGACGACCGATATTCTCGTTGCTGAAGGGGTGCGCCAATACCTATTAGAACACCAGCTGACAATCCCGATTATTTCCTTTGATTCGATCAAGCCACGACTCGATATTGAAGCCTATATTGACATCAATGCGGTGGAACTCGGGCGTGAATCTGTCCGGACCATCCTTCAAATCATCAAAGATCACAAAGAAGGAAAAACTGTTTGCTACCGTCAATTGATTGACCATACCATTACGAAACTTTAGGAGTCTTTATGTCTACATTTACTGCTTATTTAGATGACCAAGACCTCATTCGTATCCAAAAGGGAGAGGAGCATATCCTTCCTTTTTATTTGGAAACAAACCAAGGTCGTCTTGCCTTAATCCCTGTCAAAACGTCAAGTGGAGCGACTGATACAGGAGACTATTTCTTAAGCCCTGTTCCGCTTGAACTCGGAGAAGAGTACACCATCTACGATGCTGCTGGAAATTCTACTATTCTCCACTATGGTCAAATTGTTCGCAAACCCATTTTTGATCAAACCTTCACCTATAGTGGAGAAGATCTAGGAAGTTTCTACACACCAAGTCAGACGCAATTTAAATTCTGGGCACCCATTTCTCAAAATGTGACCCTCCATATTGAGGATCAGGTCTATCCGATGAATCGTACAGAAAACGGTGGCTGGGAAGTCTTGCTCAAAGGAGATTGGGAAGGAGCTGCCTACCACTATGAGTTTCGTGTCAATGGCCTAGAACGTCGAATTCACGATCCCTATGCTCTATCCTCTTTAGCGAACTCTGGAGATAGCTTGGTCATCGACCGGAAGAAGATCACACGTCCTATCACGCGTGCCACTCGTCAATTAGATCCAACAGAAGCGATCATCTACGAGATGAGCGTTCGGGATTTCTCTGTCCAAAAAGAGGCTGGCTTTAAGCACCCGGGTAAGTTTAAAGGTTTAACAGAATCGCCCCAACTAAATGGCCAGATCCTTGGATTTGATTACCTTCAAAAACTGGGCATTACCCATGTACAGTTACTTCCTGTCTACGATTTCGGTAGTGTAGACGAAGAGGATCAATGGAAAGCCTACAACTGGGGTTATGATCCTGTCCAATACAATGTTCCAGAAGGAAGCTATGCGAGTGACCCTAACGATCCTTATGCGCGAATCCTAGAGCTCCAAGACACCATTGACACCTATCACCAGGCTAATCTGAGTGTCATCATGGATGTAGTCTACAATCACGTCTACCAGGCAGATGAGTATGCTTTTGAACAGATCGTTCCTGGTTATTTCTACCGTTATAATGCAGAAGGAGAGCGGACCAATGGAACCTTCTGTGGAAATGACGTAGCAAGTGAACGCTCCATGGTGAGACAGTATATCAAGCAATCCCTCAAGCAATGGGTTTCCCTCTACGGCTTTGATGGTTTTCGCTTTGATTTGATGGGAATCCTAGACATTCAAACCATGACAGAGATTGCAGAAGAACTCCGTGAAATCTATCCTAACATCTATCTCTATGGGGAAGGGTGGAAGATGGATACCGGCCTCTCTGAAGACCAGCTCGCTCACCAGTATAACGCGAAACGATTACCAGCCTTTGGCTTTTTCAGTGATAACTTCCGGGATACGATCAAGAGAACACTTGTAGCCGGTCACCGTCGTGAGAGTCAACATCCCGCAAATGATTTTGCTAATATCCTGACTGCAAATGTCGGAAAGCTAGGGCCTACTCATTTCACCCAACCTCAACAAGCCATTCAGTACGTCGAATGCCACGACAATGCAACTGTTTTTGATTATTTCCAATTTGAAAAGAAAGAGATTCGTCTAGAAGATCGAAAAGCTCTCTCACGATTAGCTCTTCATTTAGTGTTACTAGCTCAAGGAGTGCCGTTTATCCATGCTGGTCAAGAATTTTATCGCACAAAAGGGCTCGAAGACAACACCTATAACTTGCCAGATAGTCTCAACCAATTGGACTGGACATCCCTTCCAAAATGCCAAGAAGAAATTGCTTTTCTTGAAGAATTGATTGCTTATCGGAAATCACAGCCACTCCTTCGTTTGAAAAAAGGGCAAGAGATTCGCGACTACTGTGATGTCAAATGGTTGTCTGATCATCATTTAATCTACACGATTGAGAAAGATCGTGAAAAAATAACGATTCTTGTCAATATCGGTGATCAAGAACAGACCTATCAACATCCGAGCGATAGTCAGCTGTTATTTGCCTATCCTCATGCCAACCTCCAAGCGCCTATTCCTAAAGGAAAGGAACTTTCTATTCCTGCCCATAGTTGGCTCCTTCTCCATGAAACTGAATCAACAAAATAAAGGTCACCACAATGTGGTGACCTTTATTTTTATTCTTCTGTTTCCACAAAGCGTCCAATGATATGAACGTTTTCTGAAATGGTGATAAAAGCCTGAGGATCAGCTTTTTTCATAATATATTTGAATTCATTAAACTCTGCACGCGTAATAACTGTCAACAGAACCGCTTTTTCCTGATGGTTATAGGTTCCTTCTGCATTGTGGATAATGGTTGCCCCACGATGCAATTTTTTATGAATCTTTTCAATAATGGCATCTGGCTGGCTCGTTACGATCATTGCCTGCATCCGTTTTTGCTTGGTAAAGACAGCATCCGTTACTCGACTCGATACGAAGATGGTAATCATAGAGTAAAGAGCATACTTCCAACCAAAGGTCAGACCAGCGATCAACATAATGGTCCCATTGACCAAAAAGGAGATACTGCCGACATTCTTTCCTGTCCGTTTTCGAATCGTCAAACTGACAATATCCGTTCCTCCACTGGAAATGTTGTTCCGAAGAGCAAAACCAATCCCTGTTCCCATGACAACCCCACCAAATAGGGCATTCATGATCGGATCGTTGGTCAACGTAATCACTGGCACGAACTGAATAAAGAGGGAACTCATCGAAACCGTAATAAAGGTAAAGATGGTAAATTTATGGCCAATTTGATACCAAGCCACAATCATCAAAGGGATATTGATGGCATAAAAGGTCAAGGAAACTGGAATCGTAAAACCAATAAAGCGTTGGCTCAGAACAGATAAAATCTGAGCTAGACCTGTTGCACCGCTGGAGTATACATGTCCTGGTTGAAAGAAGAAGTTGACGGCAATCGCTGATAGAAAACCATACAGCAAGGAAGCTGACACTTTTTCATCGTATTTCTCACGGGAGATGCTCTTCAGCACGCGCAATAATTTAATGTTATAAGCTAGTCGCCGCACATGATAGCGAAATAGCTTATGAAAGCGAATTTTTTTCATTTTCAATCCATCGATTAGAAGAAAAGGAAAATCTTAGAGCAACTGATTCCTAGACTCTCCCTTTTCTCTCTTGTCCTATTCTTGCTCTGCTACTTCTACTTGAAGATTTAACTCATCCAATTGCTTTTCAGAAACGACAGAAGGAGCTTGTGTCATTGGATCTGTCGCCTTGTTATTCTTAGGAAAGGCAATGACTTCCCGAATATTATCTTCACCTGCAAGAAGCATCACGAAGCGGTCCAAACCAATCGCCAATCCTCCATGTGGTGGGAAACCATAATCCATTGCTTCCAACAAGAAACCAAATTGTTCATTGGCAGCTTCTTTTGTAAATCCAAGTGCCTTAAACATCCGTTCTTGTAAATCTTTATGATTAATCCGTAGGCTTCCTCCACCTAATTCATAGCCATTTAAGACGATATCATAGGCAATTGCTCGAACTTTTGAAAGATCTCCTTCCAATTCATGCTCTGTTTCAGCTTGTGGGAGTGTAAATGGATGGTGAGCAGACATATAACGGCCTTCTTCTTCAGACCATTCAAACATTGGCCAATCCACTACCCAAAGGAAGTTGTATTGATTGTTGTCAATCAAGTCAAGCTCTTTCGCAAGACGAACACGCAAAGCACCAAGCGTTGCATTGGCTACTTCAAGAGTATCTGCTACAAAGAGAACTAGATCTTTGTCTTCTAACTGTAAAGCAGCTGTCAAGTCACTTGTCAAGTCTGTCAAGAACTTCGCAACAGGACCGTTCAAAGTACCCTCAGCATATTTCACCCAAGCAAGACCTTTTGCACCGTATTGCTTCGCAACTTCTGTCAATTTATCGATGTCTTTACGAGAGTAATGATCCGCTGCACCTTTGACAACAATCGCCTTAACTGCTGGAGCTTCTGAGAAGACTTTGAAGTCTACACCCTTGACAAGTTCTGTCAAGTCTTGGAGCAACATTTCAAAACGTGTATCTGGTTTATCTGAACCGTACAAGGCCATAGCATCATCATAATTCATCCGTGGGAATGGGAGTGTTACTTCAATTCCCTTGGTTTCTTTCATGACACGTGCAATTAAGCCTTCTGTGATATCCTGGATTTCTTGATCACTCAAGAAAGAAGTTTCCAAGTCGACCTGTGTAAACTCAGGTTGACGGTCTCCCCGTAAATCCTCATCACGGAAACACTTCACGATTTGATAATAGCGATCAAATCCAGCATTCATCAACAATTGTTTTGTAATTTGAGGACTTTGAGGAAGGGCATAGAAATGACCCTTATTGACACGGGAAGGAACCAAATAGTCACGCGCTCCTTCTGGAGTTGACTTAGAAAGAAAGGGTGTTTCCACATCAATAAATTCTAATTCATCCAAGTAATTGCGGATTGAATGGGTTACTTTTGCACGGAGTTTGAGATTTTCCAACATCTCAGGACGACGAAGGTCTAAGTAGCGGTAACGAAGACGGGTATCATCATTGGCTTCAATTCCGTCCTTGATTTCAAATGGTGTTGTTTTGGCAGTATTGAGAACCGTAATAGCTTCTACCTTGAGTTCTACTGCTCCTGTTGGCAAGTTGGGATTAGCTTGTTCACGAGCTTCCACAAGACCTGTCACTTCTACAACATATTCACTACGGATACTTTCAGCTGTAGCCATCACTTCTGCACTAACTGTTTCTGGATTGATCACCAATTGCATGATTCCTTCGCGGTCGCGTAGATCGATAAAGATCAAACCACCCAAGTCACGACGACGGCTAACCCATCCTTTCAAGGTAATACGAGTTCCAATGTGTTCTTCACGAACACGTCCAGCATACATTGAACGTTTCATTTCTAATTAATCTCCAAACTAATATTCTTCCTTCTATTTTACCATAAAGACCAGCAGAAAGTGGCCTTTAGCTCAACTTTTTCAGTCACCAACTTCTTTAGTTATCGTGGCTCTCTTCTTTCTTTTTGGGATCATCGTAGAGAGTGGGTGCTAGCACCTTCATTAAAGTCGCCGTCCCAAATCGCAAGACAGCTGCTGCTAGTCCAAAAATAGGGGATAGGTAGCGGAAAAAGAAATCTCCCCTAAGTACATAGGTCATGCCACCCACAATAAAAAAGATCACAATTCCCTGAACGATTGCGTAAAACCAAATTTTTTTCACACTATTCTCCTTTTCACAAACCAGCTGACTTATCCACTGTTTTTTATCACTTATCCACAAAAATGTGGATAACTTTCACCTTTTGCTCCCTCAAAAGAGGAAGTGTCATCAGCACCAGGACTTGTTTTCATCCATTTACAAGGAAGTTTCCCACAGCCTGGGGATAACTCTCTTGCTCGTTTGTGACTTTCTCGTCACTTTCCTCACAAATCAAGGAGCCAGGATTTGATCCTGCCCCCTTTGATCAAGCATTATTTAAATTCGTCTGGTGTCCCTTTATATTGAGCCCAGTCTTTACTGAAGAAGCGATCATTTAGATGGTAAGTTGGTGCTTTTTCAGCCTTTGTGACAAAGGGATTGACCGCTTTATCAAAGGCTAGCCAACCATTCCATCCCATATGAATCGTATCTTCCATAAAGTAGGGCTGATCACCATCTTTAGAAAAGTCTGCAATATTGGTGAATCCTTGACTTTCCAATTGGTAACGAATCTTTTGAACAGCCTGTTCATATTTTTCTTGGCTCAAGCCTGTGTATTTCATCCATTTGGCATTAACTGGAGGAATGACAAAGATGACATTGGTCCGAGATTTAGCAAACTGGTCTAGAACCAATTGCAAGTCATTGTACTCAGGAGATTGAACATAGGATTCGTTTTTTTGGAAACCTTTAAGTTTCTTCAACTTCATTTTTAAACGAGTATTGTAAAAATGATTGCTGATTCCAAGGTCGTTGTTATTGGTTTTGACTTTTGCTTCAGCCGTTGCAATTTCTTCCAATTTCTCATATGAGAATTGATCTGGTAAATCTTGTAGACGTTTTTTGACCTTCTTATCGTAATTCCCGTTTGTACGCGTTGCAAGATTACTAAATAAAGCATCTTCGCGTTGGACAAGGTGGGAAACAAGCTGGTTCAAAGACTGATCAAATCTGGAAATTTTCTTTCCTTGAGAAATGTTCGTTACAACACTTTGAAAGGCGACATTTGGATACTGTTGTAACAGACGCTTTGCAGCATACTGGGATGCAGCATCCTGTTGGTGATTGGCAATAAAGCTATTCAACTGATCGCTATTAAAGAATTGTTGAAAGGCAGAGGAATCATAGCCCTTCTTGGTGAACCATTGCGGAGAAACCACATAAACAGCTGTATTGTCCTTGAGTTCTGGCAAAATCTGTTGCATCCCAAAATACTGGTTCAAAGAAGCCGCACCACGTTCTCCTAAAAAGTAGGGTCTGTAATTGCGGTCATATTTTTCAGCCAAAACTGCTGGATGCACCACATCAAAACGCAACCACTCACTGGAGCCGAAATAAGGAACAAAGCGATGCTGTGGATCAGAAAGTGCTTCTTGTTTCTTTGTACGACTCTTGAATCCTTCTGCATTCAAACTAACCGCAGCTTTTTTCTCTTCGGTATAGTTGTGCTTATGATTGATTGGATAAAAGAATAATAAAGCTGCTACCATGAGGAGCGCGCAAAATACGGGCCCTAAAATCAGCCACAAACGCTTAAGCATTCTGAAGCTCCGTTACACCTTCTACGATCTTGTTAGCAGTATTCCAATCATCGCGTCCAAATTCAGATACAGGAACACGGATGCCAAAGCGATTTTCCAATTCCACAATCAATTCGACTGTTCCCATACTATCAAGGACACCCGCATCAAAGAGATCCTCATCCATCATGTCTGAGACATCTTCCATAAACAATTCGTCAATAATTTCAATTACTTGTGATTTTACATCCATTTTTCTATTCTCCTTTTATTTCAATTTTGGAAACCATTGTTGATCCAAGAATCCTGAGAAAATCAGGAAGGACAGCATCACTGTGTTAAAGGTGATAAAGATCCCTAAAGCTTTGGTCCAACGATTGTCCGGTATAGGATCCAATCCTTTTGCTTTTCTTTCTTTATTGATGGTCTTTTTCTTACGAATCCAAGCATCATTGATAACCAGTCCAAGCCCATGGAAGAGCCCGTAAGCGATGTAGTACCAGGTCACCCCGTGCCAGAAGCCCATGACCAACATATTGATAATATAGGCAACATTTGAGGTGGTAATCCGGCTCTTGAATACTTTATTGCGCATCAATACCATCACGAGACGCATAAAGACAAAATCACGGAACCAGAAAGATAAACTCATATGCCAACGATTCCAGAATTCCTTTAAGTCACGTGATTTAAAGGGACGATCAAAGTTGATGGGACTTTTAATTCCCATCAGATTGGAAGCTGCTAAAGCAAACATCGAATAACCCGCGAAGTCAAAGAAAAGGTCAAAGCCATAGACATACATGACTCCCAGCGTTCCGATATTGAAGAATCCACCTTGAGACAAGGCATAGGTCTGAACATGACCTAACAATAAGTGGCCAAAAATATGAGCTAGGATAAATTTATAAAGGAAGCCATACATGATATACTTAACAGCTTGCTCCAACATATCCAATAATTCTTCACGCTCAGGAATAGTTTTATAATCCTCATTAAAACGTTTGAAACGATCAATCGGCCCACTTGAGAAGGTCGGCATAAAGAGCATAAAGCGTAAGAATTCCCAGAGTGTGAATTCTTTCAAGACACCATCTCGCATTTCGATGATCATTCCGACAGCTCGGAAGGTTAAATACGAAATCCCTAAAAATCCAAACAAGGATTGGTGCCCATTCTTGATTGCTGGCTCTACCTTCACAAAGATCAGGGGCAAGACAGACAAGAAGGAATGAAGATAGAAAATCCACTTGTTGTCCGCTTTCTGACGATAGATCTTGTAGGAATACACAATCAAGATTTGCCAGACTACGTAAAAGAGCAGGGCATAAATTTGCTTGAGATTCGAACCTGTCAGCATCAAAATGATAAAGATCAGACTCACCAGTCCTTCATAGATAGGAAATCTCTTTTTGAAAAAGAGGCCCACAAAGATCGGCAAAAAAGCTAGAATGAGGTAGATAAAATAGATCGGTGTTCCATAGTGTTCTAAATGAGGGAGCTGTTTCAAAAACTCGATCATCGGTTGTTAACCTCGCTAATCAACCCTTTGATGTCGATTTTCCCGTTTGGTGTTAATGGCAGGCTGTCACGATAGAGGAATTTTGAAGGCATCATATAAGACATCATGATGTTTTCTAAATCTTCCTTAATAGCTTTCGTGATATCAATTTCGCGCTCAAATTGTTCTTTGACACCCTCTTTTAAGATGACATAGGCCAAGAGATTTTGGACCTTGTGATCTTTATTATAACGCGGTACAGCGACTGCTGAGTCAATATACTTCGATTTGTTCAAGTTTTGAGAGACATCCTCTAGCTCGATACGATAACCGTTAAATTTGATTTGGAAGTCCATCCGTCCACCATAGAGAAGGAGACCTTCATCCGTCATGGTTCCGACATCTCCTGTATGGTAGGCTGGAAGGCCTTCAAATTCGAAGAAGGCTTCTGCTGTTTTCTCTGGATTATTCATATAACCTTTTGAAACGGCTGGTCCAGACACGATGATTTCCCCTTGCTCACCATTTGGCAATTTGTTGCCTGCCTCATCAATGATGAAGGTTGGAGAATCTTCTTTGGTGTAACCAATTGGCAGACGTTTCAAAGTCGCTAACATCTCATCTGTGATTGCAACTGCCGACAAAGCAACAGTTGCTTCCGTTGGGCCGTAGGCATTGATGATGCGTGCATTTGGGAAACGCTCGCGCAATTTCTGAGCGGTTTTAACGGTCAACTCTTCCCCATCAAAGTAGAAATGGGTGATCCCTGGCATCTTTTCAGCATTGAAATCTTCAGACAACATGGCCATATCTGCAAAAGATGGTGTCGAAGTCCAGATCGCAATCGGAAGAGAAAAGATGGTCGCAAAGAGTTGTTTGAAGTCTTGGGTGATGGCTGAGGGAAGAGCAAAAAGGGTTCCTCCAAGAGCCAAGGTCGGCGCCCAGTACATGACAGACAAGTCAAAGGAATAAGGTGGTTGCGCCAACATTTGCGGACGCTCTGGCGTTGCAAATTCCTTGTCCGTAATCATCCAGTTGGTAAAGCTGAGCAAGTTATCGTGCGAAATTTGCACCCCTTTTGGTTTCCCAGTTGTCCCTGAGGTAAAGATGATGTAGTAGTTATCATCCCCTTTGACCGGATGTTGCAAGTCATAGGCATTCTGAGCTGCATAAGCTTCACGCACTTGCTCCAAGGACAAGATTGGAGCAGCTGGGTTTTCCAATGGAAATTCATTGATAGCAATAATCAAGCTTGGCTCTGCTACTTCAACAATGGCAGACACGCGCTCCAAGGCAGAGTGGCTATCAATTGGGATATAGGCATGGCCAGATTTGGTCAAGGCCACAAAGGTTGCTAACATTTCATATTCTTGACCACCAAAGACCACTACAGGTGACTTTTCAGGAAGTCCCATTTGGTCGATGTGGGCAGCCAAGCTATCTGAATCAGCCTTCAGTTGGCCATAGGTATGCTCCTCACCAAGGACATTGTAAACCGGATAGTCTGGTTGTAGTTGCGCATAACGTTCAATTGTCTCGATCATATCAGTAATTGGTTGGTTTGACACGGCTAGGAGTCTCCTTTTCTAAAATTCGTTGTAGATAAAGCCACCCTGACCTTGACCAAGGTAACTAAAGAAATAAAGTAGGGCTAGGAAAATGGCGAAATACAAGACCGTCTGCCCGATAAATTTATAAAGTGTTTTATGTTTCATAAGTTTCACTCTTCATTTTGATTGTTATTCACTATTTTACCATTTTTTATACCAAGTAAGCAATCTTAAACATAGTGAGAATGTGGTAGAAAACGTTATCATTTCAGATCATTCAAGCCGTTTAACGAAAGCATTTTTCTTTAATCAGTTTTCTGGTTGAAATCCTATTCTATTTTACATTACCTTGATGAATCAACTCCAGACACTTGTCCAGATCCACATCTCTCTCGAAATGGCTAGGTGTCCAAGTAATCTCTATATCGGGTAGAACACCCTGATCCGTCATTCCTTTCCCTTGATCCACGCTTAAACAGCGAGAAGTGGGAAACATTAAACAAAAATTATCATAATCAACCGTACAACAATTAGAGTAGTCTAGAATTCCGAGAGTTGGTCGACCCACCACCGTTACCTTCTTAAACTGCTTCATCATCTGAACAAAGTTATCCCCAGATGAAGCACAATAAATATCTGATAAGATAAAGATTTGTTCAGGATAGTGGCCACCTCTAACCTCTGGGAAGAATTCCTCGCTTTCTTCCTTATATGCCACATAGCCTTTTCCCCGATGGCGGAGCAAATCCTCTTTCATATCTTCAAGCAGCTTAACTGTTTCAGGACTAAGTTCTTCCTGTTGCATCCAGTTCTCAAAATCTTTCAAGCGCAGGTCAACATTGCGTTCCGTGTAGAGAATTTCCATGCCATCATCATCCCAGTCAAGCGAATCATAGCCCTGATCCTTTTCTAAGCCTAGATGTAATAGAGGGAAATATAAAGAATCTGTCCCCCCACTGTTGCGTCGGACATCAATGAGAAGAAACTTGACTTCCGTCATCGTCGGTAAACACTCTTGGTATAAACGACCCAAAGATCCTTCATCCATAAAGTTATCCAGACGAAGATAAAGAATCCCATCGTCTAATCGTTTCCAAAAAATCTGATCCTGGATCGGTTCTCGACTGGGTACTACTTTAATGGTCTTTTCTATCCCTTCTCGAAGCAGGGTGACACTCGTTGACTGAGAGACCAAATCTGCCCATTCTCGGTAGTGTCTTTCAGGGGTCTTGCTGATAAAATAGTCTTTATGAAGAGAAGCTATCTGATCCAAGTCACTTCCATCCAGAGCTAGGATTTGATCTCCTACTTGAAGACCCGTATCTTCATTAGCTTCCTCAACATACAGTTTCTGTCCATTTATTCTCAAAAGAAACCCTTTTTGACTGGCCTTTTTATCTCGAAAGGAAACATGCCCGATCACCCCAAAACTAGCTAGGTAAGCCTTAACTTGATAGAGAAAGGCATCATCTGTCATATCATCTGTAATGTTTTCTCGAAAAGGCTCTGGATCGCATCCTTTTCGATCCTTGCTGGTAGATGAATCATGGGTCATAATAGAGACGACATCTTCAAAAATAGCAGTCTTTTTCATAAAGGATTCCTTCAATTTTTTAGAAACAGTATACCACTTTTTCTTAAAAAGTTCTTAAAATGCTAAAAAAATATCCTAAAGTAGGATAGCCGTTATAGATTCTTTCTTTTTTTGGCTTTCTTTGTCAGAGCGACATCACAATTTTCAATCTTGTTAATCAATAGATTGGCAAGAGCAAAATCATCGATGTTCGATTTCATATTCACCTCATAGTTCAAGGTCAGTTGTTCTCCAGCTTGGGCTGTTGTTACAGAAATAAAGTCAATTTCTGAACAACTTTGGTCTAACAACTGACTGATTTGTTCTGCAACAGCATCTTGTTTTGAGACTGTAATGGTCAAATGACGGCGCCGTTGATGATCTGCTTTACTCTGTTTGTTCTCCAATACAAGCCAAATCCCTAGTAAAGAGAGGGTTGATAAAATTGCCAATAAAAGATAGCCCGATCCTGCTGCTAGTCCTATAATCATGGCTAGAAAAATCGCAATCAACTCTCTAGATCCACTCGTAGCTGACCGGAAACGAATCAAACTAAAGGTCCCTGCCACTGCAATCGAGGTCCCCAAACTTCCATTGACCAAAAAGATCACTAAGGTCATCATACAAGGAAGCAAGGTCAAACTAATGACAAACTCTCGAGTGTACAGTGTCCGGTATTTATAGGTCCAAGATAGGGCTATTCCTAGAAAGAGGCTGACCAAAAGGGCCAGCAGTAAGCGCAAGGGATCCACCGTTGCTGTGGCATTATTAAAAATAGAATCAAATAGATTAGACATAGGCAGCACCTACCGTTTCTTCCACTGGTCTTGGGGCATAATCCAATCCTTGTGATTTATGATAAGCACAGCTATATTTTGAAAATTTCTGCTTGACCAAACCATACTTCTCTAAAATATCCTTTAACCATTGAGGTTCTTGTCCGGGAGCCTTAATTTCCATGATCACGAAGTCATCCTCTAACAAAGGTTCTCCTTTCTTCCCATGAAAAAGACTAACAGCTTGATCACGAAAGACTAAGTTTTGATCGATTGTCACGCGAATTTTCTGATAAGGATAACCCTGAATGGATTTCTTTTCTTTGAGAGACAAGCGATCATAGTAAATGAACATCCGTGGTCCCAATCGATGACCATAGCGTTTACGCAATCTCTGAATCTCTTGCACTAAGTCTGGATCTTGTATCTGATGATCTACTGTCCCATCTGTCATCAAGTTGATAATGGCTTGTGAAGTAGCGACTAGACGGAATTTATGGCCAATTCCTTCTTCATCTTTTGACTTCACCTCTAGAAATACTGGACTGTCTGCTTGAGGTGTTTCTATATAAGTCCGCATCCGAATTTTTTCACGGCGGTGTTGTTTGGCAAGAGCATCTTGAATGACCTCAAAATTTTCCGTATCAAAATAAATGTTTGAAATAGTTGAAGTTGGATAATCATCTTCTACGACGTATTCTTTTAAGCCTTTGATCAAGTCTTTTACGTCATCTTTTGCGACGATATATTTTGTTTCGATTCGTTTAAAACTTGTCTCAATTGTTTTTTTCATGTTTCTACTCCTTTAAGGGGGATATTGCTTCTAATCTTCAGTAAGTATGGATACGACTTACGTGTTTTCTAGTTTAATGGGACTTTCTTAACTGGTCATTAAGCCAAACTTAAAGAAAACTAAAGTTAAGATTCCTTTCAGAAAAACTTTAGGAAACTTTCAGCTAGCAACTTTAGACTAGGAGCATATCAATTGAACGAGAGAAAAAGCTCATGAAATCAAACAAATGGAAATTTTTATTAACGGGGGCCGCAACCCTCACCCTACTAACAGCGTGTAGCCAAGCATCATCTCAATCAGCTACAACAAACGCAACAACAACTGCTTCTAGTGTCTCAAAGAAAACGACTAAAACCAAGCAATCTGACTATTTTACCGAAAAAGATTCAGACACCTCATATGATGAAAGCAAAGCCTCTACTGTAAAACTATCTGGATCTTCTGCAAGTGTATCAGGTGACGGCGTAGCTGTATCTGGATCAACTGTGACCATCTCAAAGGCTGGAACCTATGTCATCTCTGGTGAATCCGATGGGGTTCAAATCAAGGTCGAAGCAGGTGACTCAGATGATGTTCACATCGTCTTGAAAGGCGTTACCATGACCAACACCAACGCGCCAATTTCTGCTACGAAAGCCGGGCATGTCTACCTTACCCTAGCAGACGGCACGACCAATACCTTGTCTGATTCAAGTTCAAACAATGATGAAGATGCCGATGCGGTCATCTTCTCTAAAGGCGACCTCACCATCAATGGTTCAGGTACACTCAACATTGACGCCAAGAAGAACAACGGTATCAAGGCCAATGACACTCTCCATATCACAGGTGGAACCTATAAGATCACGACTGTAGGAGATGCCTTCAACGTCAATGATGAACTCAATATCACTGGCACGACCATGACCATCGATGCAGATGAAGATGCAGTCAAGGTGGATAATGATGAAGATACTTCGGTCGGAACCATGTATCTTTCAGATAACAAAATGACCATCACCGCAGGAGACGACGGAATCCATGCTTCTGGTGATCTGATCATCGATAGCGGAACCTATGAGGTAACAGAGTCTGTCGAAGGTCTCGAAGGAAAATCGATCACCATCAACGGTGGAGATATCACCATCTATGCAACCGATGACGGTGTCAATGCGGCCAATGCCAATGCCAACCAAGATGAAATTTTCTTCACTATGAATGGTGGAACCCTCAACGTTGAAGTTGGCCAAGGCGATACCGATCCAATTGATTCGAATGGAAATATCACCGTTACCGGAGGAACCATTAAATTAACGGGTCAATCTGGCTTCGACTTTGATGGAACAGCTACCTACACTGGCGGAGACATCTATATCAACGGTGAAAAACAAACGGAAATTGTCAACTCCATGCCTGGAGGCGGTGGTGCTCCCGGAGGTGGCGGACCTCAAGGCGGTGGACCTGGAGGGGGGCGTCCATAACAACAAATAAAGGCAGGATTTCTTCCTGACCTTTTTTTGTTACCCTTTTTATGATAGAATAGAAAATCAATCAGCTTATCGAAAGGAACATGATGAAAAAACAAACACTCCCTCTTTTCTTCACACTCTTGCTGTCTCTTCTTTTTCTATCAGCCTGTGTGCCGGATCTTAAGATCAACTTTAAAAAAGAACCAACAACTACCAGTTCAAAAAAGAAAACCTTTAAAAAAAGTAGCTCGAGTCGTTCTAGCCACCCGAGTCATTCAACTAGTTCAAATAACTCAAGCAACTCCTCTAGCTCTCCTTCAACCACAACGCAGCCCTCTTCTGACATCGTCACAACCGAAGGACTCCCTAAAAATGCTCAAGAAGCTCCAAAAGATAAGATTTATGCGACAGGAAACCTAAAAGTGGCCTACTCTAGAAATGGCGATACTATTTTTGCCCAGACGCCGGACTATGAAGGGTATACCACTGCCCTTGTCCAAACAATTCTTGGGAATCCAGAGAAACAAATAACAGACCCTGCTTATATTGCCGAATCTTTTGAAAATACCGAATTAGAAAATATTAAAGGGCTCTACCACGAGGGGAAAATCACAGGGGAACAAGCTCACGCCTTTTTGATGGGAGCTGTTGATCTCAAACAAGCTTCTAAATCCGGAGTAGATTATACCATTTACACCTATAAAAACAACACCATCCAACTGGTCTTTGAAAACGACCAACTTCTCTATATTACTCCAAATCCTGATGTCGTCTTCTTTAAATAATAAGAGAGTGGGACAGAAATCGGTAATTCGTTAGAATTCGATTTCGTCGTCCCACCTCCGCACAGTTGAGTAGGGCTGTAAAAGCTGATGAAATCAGCGTAGTAGAGCCCACTCAACCACTGCGTCTTGCTCGACAATCCAAAAATAATTGAGAGGCTAGGACTTTTGTCCCAGCCTCTTGTTTCACATGAAACAAAAAACTCCCAACACATTCTGTTGGGAGTTCCTGAAGATTAGTCCTCTTCATATTTTTTTGGATTATAGAACCACATTCCGAGTCCTGCAAAAAGGACAATAGTCATCAGAAGGAAGGCCACTTGATTTCCAATTTCTCCTGTCATCGAAATCGTTTGACGAAGACCAGAAACGGTATAACTCATTGGCAAGAATGGATGAATGGCTTGGAAAAATCCATTTGTCAAAGCAAGAGGATAAGTTCCTGCACTAGAAGCCAATTGCAAGAGCAAGAGGATCAAGGAAAGGAAAGCACCGATCTTTCTTTGCCATGTTGTCAAAGCAGTCACGATAGACATGAAGGCCACACTACCAATCACACAAAGGAAGAGAGTAGCCATCTCATGATTAGCTGATAAACCAATCAAGTGAACGGCACCATAGACCAAGACTCCTGCAATCACCGCAATCGTTCCGTTGACCTCAAAGCGAGATTTAAACCATGCCCAGCGACTTTCAGGATGACGACCGGATGGCAATTTTGCAAAGATCATATTGGTTGACAAGGCACAAACAAAGAGTGCTACAGAGATCATATAAGGAGCCATTCCGACACCATTCACCGGGACATTGTCACGGTCTGTTTTAGACAAAGTGACAGGATCTGCTAAGGTTTTAGCGTTTTCTTTTTCAGTTGTAGCCACATTCAATTGTCCCTTAGCATCGTTTAATCCTTGACTCAAGGTTTGGCTTCCTGTTGCTAATTCACCTAAACCATTTGTCAATGTTTGGCCACCTGCTGCTAATTTGCTGGACCCATCTGAGATTTGATTTGCACCGTCGGCTAGTTTATCAGCACCGGTCACCAATTGACCTGATTTTTCTGTCAACTGATTGACACCAGTGACAAGTTTGTTGACACCACCTGCCAACTCTGGAGTTTTGCTGTTCAATTGCCCTACACCGTCAGCTAATTTTCCAGCACCGGCAACCAATTCACCCGACTTACCTGTTAATTGGGTCGCGCCTGAAGCCAGTTGATTCATGCCTGATGTCAAGGCAGGCATCTTCCCATTTAACTCACCTAGACCAGAAGCCAATTGATTGCTTCCTGCAAGTAATTCTGATGATTTACTATCTAGTTGACCAACACCTGCTGCTAACTGACTAGCCCCATTTGTTAAAGTACTGCTATTCGTCTGAAGTTGGGTTGCTCCATTAGCGATTTTATCGACACCAGCTGTATAAGCGCCGATCCCTTGACTGATGGTTTGACTAGCTGGCAACAATTGTCCACTAACTGCGGATTGGATCTTAGACAAGCCACTTGACAAGTCTGTCAAGGTAGAAGAAGCTGTCGGTAAAACTTGATTGGCTGCCGTTTGCAGTTGTGTCAAGCTATTTCCTGTATTCAAACCACCTTGGATCATTTGAATCGTAGTCAAGATTCCTTGAGCCGCCGTTTCACTCGAGCTTGGGCTCGATGAGATTGCCGCATTGATTTCCGCTTGTTGGTCAGCTGTCATTGCTTGATAGGCTGCTGTTCCTTGCACACTTGCAAGGGCATTTGCACGATCCGCTTGGGCTGAAGCAAGGATTGATTGAGCTGAATTCGCAATACTCGTCAATCCAGACGAAAGTTGACTGGTATCTACTGTAGCATTTTGAATCGCTGCATTTAATTGGTTTAAACCAGCTGCCAATTGATCAATCTGAGCAGATTGACTTGTAGAAGCTTGTAGCTGGCTTGATAATGTTTGAATACCTGATTCTAATTGAGAAACCCCATTTCGAAGGGTAGCAGATTGACTACTTAATTGACCCGCTCCTTCTGATAAAGTAGCGACTCCATTTGTATAGGTTGCTAAACCATTTGAAAAGTTAGATAGGCCCGAATTCAATTGACGCACGCCATTGGTATAATTCCCAAGACCATCATTGAGGGTCCCCATACCGCTGGTTAATTGACCAACTCCTGAAGCCAACTGAGGGGTTTGACTCGCCATTTGATTGAGACCATTTCCTAATCGATCCACTCCGGTAGCGTAAGCCATCAAGCCTGTATTAAAAGTACCAAACCCATTATTTAATTGATTGACACCAGATACCAAGTTTGGAAGTTGACCAGCCATTTGATTGAGACCATTTCCTAATTGACCAACACCATCTGTATAGGCTACTAGACCTGTACGAAGAGTAGTTGCACCATCTGAAAATGCTAAGCTTGAACGAGCCAATGTATTCAAATTAGTAGATAGTGTTTGACCACCATCTTCCAATTTACTTGCACCATCTGCTAATTTAGCACTTCCATCTGCCGCTGTCCCCATACCAGATTTAAGCGATCCCATTTTGGAAAATAAAGCTGTTGTATAAGTATTGGTCACTTTTTCAGCCACTGACTGCTTCATTTTTGTCATCGCAGTGTCGCTCATTTTTCCTGCGATAAAACTATGACCACTGGACGTTTGGTAATCAATGGTCATCTGTTCCGGATGATTGGTTAAGATGGAGCTAGCTTTTTTTGAAAGATCCTCAGGCAGGGTTACAATCATATAATAATCGCCATTTTTGAGACCATCTTTCGCAGCTTTCTCATCTACAAAATGAAAATCAAGTGAGTCATTGTCCTTCAAATTGGACACCATGTCTTTTCCAATTTCCATCTTTTGTCCATTATATGTAGCAGATTGATCCTTATTGACAACCGCTACAGGAAGATCCGAAACCTTTCCATATGGATCCCACATGGAAGATAGAAAAATAATATTATAAAGAGCTGGAATCAACGCAACTCCAATCATGACAATGATAAATGTTGGCTTTTTAAGAACAGCCTTCCATTCTTTCATCATATTTTTTGTCTCCTTTTTATACACATTGTCTAAATTTCTGATATAATAGATTATACAGTTTTTAGAAATTTTCACAAGTAGAAAATCTTATTTTTAGACACTGTGTACAATTTTGTGCAAAAAGGATTAACAGATGACTGAGAGCAATAAACGATTAAAAACAAAACGAAATATCGAGGAGGCGATGGTTCGACTACTCGAAAAGGAATCATTCGACCAAATCACGACGGTTGAGTTAGCACAAGAATCCGGCATTAGTCGCTCTAGCTTTTATACCCACTATCGAGACAAGTATGACATGATCGAGCGCTACCAACAAGCACTCTTTCACAAGCTTGAATATATCTTTGATAAACACCAAGATGACAAGCGCCAAGCGATTACAGAAGTGTTCGAATTTCTAACCAAGGAGCCACTCTTCGCGGTTCTTCTGACAGAGAATGGAACCAAGGAGATCCAGACCTTCTTACGACATAAATTACAGATTCTTCTGGTTGATAGTTTGCAAGAGCGCTATAGTCATAAATCATTAACAGATATTGAAAGAGTCTACAGTTCTGTCTATCTGACCAATGCCTTCTTCGGAGTCTGTCAAATGTGGGTTTCTCGCGGAAAAAAAGAAAGCCCTCAACAAATGGCTGAATTTTTAATGAAAATGTTACGGTAACAGTCTCTCCTGATCGATCTAGATCAGGAGTTTTTTTATTAGCAGGTTTAGGTTTTAAGAAAACAAAAAACTGTCTCATTTAATGAAACAGCTTTAGAAAATTTGTAACTGAACAAAGCCAGAAATCAACCCTTTAAGACAAAACAAAAAGCCCACTGTTGTAGGCTTTCTGTAAGGTATATCTTAAAATTAAAGCATTTTGTTGTAGAATTCAACGACAAGTGCTTCGTTGATTTCTGGGTTGATTTCATCGCGTTCTGGCAAGCGAGTCAATGAACCTTCCAATTTTTCAGCATCGAATGATACGAATGCTGGACGTCCAAGAGTTGCTTCAACAGCTTCAAGGATAGCTGGAACTTTAGCTGATTTTTCACGAACTGAGATCACTTGACCTGGAGTTACGCGGTATGAAGGGATATCAACGCGTTTTCCGTCAACAAGGATGTGACCGTGGTTAACGAATTGACGAGCTTGACGACGAGTAGTCGCAAGTCCAAGACGGTAAACAACGTTATCCAAACGACGTTCCAAAAGAAGCATGAAGTTGAAACCGACAGTTCCTTCTTTGATCTTAGTAGCTTGTACGAACAAGTTACGGAATTGTTTTTCACCAAGTCCGTAAGAGAAACGAAGTTTTTGTTTTTCAGCTAATTGCAAACCGTATTCTGACAATTTTGAACGGTTGTTTGGTCCGTGTTGACCTGGTACGTAGTTACGACGTGCCAATTCTTTACCTGTACCTGTAAGTGACAAGCCAAGACGGCGAGATTGTTTCCAAGATGGTCCTGTATAACGTGACATTTAAAATGTCCTCCTATAAAAATAATTTTTGTAGGAAATAACGTTTTAGACAAACCTGATTCGTTCAGAAAGCCTTCGCCCAAACAGCAAAGGTTACTTTTCTAGCTGACTTCCTGTTGACGAGCTTCATTTTGTCCTGCTGTCATTTCGCACAAATTCTATTCTATCACGGAATAGAAACTTTGTAAAGTCCTTCAAAACAATTTCAATGAAATTCAGCTAACAATTCTATGATTCGTTTTTTATATTGCAATTGTTGCCAGTCCCTATCCGTTGCTAGATCCCATTTTAAAGGAAGATCTGCAATAATTTCACCGGGATTATGATTCAAGATATAGACCCGATCACTCAATGTCAAAGCTTCTTCGATACTATGAGTGATCACCAGAGTGGTGAGACCAAGACGTTCCTTACTGTCTAGATACCAGTGATAAAGGTCCTGCCTTGTCAATTCATCTAAGGCACTAAAAGCTTCATCTAATAGGAAGACAGAATGACCCAGAAGATAGGTTCTCAATAGCGCCACCCGTTGCCGCATCCCCCCACTCAGCGCATTAGGATAAAGGTTGGCGATACTTCCCAATTTAAATTCATCTAACAATTTTAGAGCGGTAGATGTCGCCTCTTCCTTAGAAATCTTTTTTAATAAAAGGGGCAGAATAATATTTCCCAATACTGTCTTATGTTCCAACAAAAGATCCTTTTGTAGCATATAGCTGACTTTCCCAAAGGAGATCGGAGCATTATCTACTTCTATGGTACCCTTTTGTAAGGGAAGGATCCCAGCAATTAAATTAAACAAGGTTGATTTCCCTACCCCACTCGGACCTAGAATAGAGACAATTTCTCCTTTTTGCACTTCTAGTGATACATTGTTTAAAACTGCTTTATCTCCAAAAGAGAAACTTACATCTTTTACGGTTAAAATATCAGTCACCTACCAATTCATTTGTGAAACCTTTGTCTTCTAAGTCATTTGAAACCAATCCTTGCTCTTTTGCCCAAGCATAAAAAGCATTCCATCGCTTAGGATCAAACTGCCCCCACTTGTCCTTGTCTGAAGCATATTGACTGGAAAGATATTTTTGGGCAGCTAGAACAAAATCACGCTGGTTAGCCAAGGCAGGGGCCTGTTTAATCAAGATATCCGCTGCTTCTTCCGGATGCTCTATAGCATATTGGTAGCCTTTTTTCACCGCTTGAATGAATTTTTTTGCTTCCTCTTTATGAGACTTCAAATAGTCATTGTTAGCAATAATAACAGGCGAATAGTAGTCAAATGCAGGAACAAAATCTTTCATATAGAAGAAATTGGTCTTCATTCCCTTTTGCTCAGCCAAAATTCCATCCCAACCGTGATAAATCCAAGCAGCATCAAAGACCTTATTTTCAATCGGAGTAATGGAATTTGAATCACTATTTGGAACCAATTTTACTTGATTAAAATCAGCACCTTCTTTTTTCATCATCGATTTGATCATTTCCAACTCAATCGGATCATTCCAGGTACCATACCGCTTACCAACCAAATCTTTTGGACTTGTGATCGCTGCATCTTTTCTTGAAATAATCCCTGACGTATTGTGTTCAACAATAGCTGCAACAGCGGTAATACCCGCACCTTTATCCAATTTCTTGGCCATAGAATCTTGGAAATAAATACCAAATGGAGCTTTCCCATTGATAATCAAATCAGAACTACTGTCTTCCGGCGGAAGTTTTATATCTACATCCAGTCCTGCATCTTTAAAATACCCTTTTTCCTTTGCTACATAGAGACCCGTATGATTGGTATTCGGGGTCCAATCTAGAATAAAATCAATCTTTTTCAAACCACTTGACGATTGCTTGACAGAATTTTGACAAGCACTCAAGAAAACAAATCCCAATATTATTGAGAAAAATAAACCTATTGACTTTTTCATCATTCATACCTCTTTTACATTTTTGTCAATTTAATTTTTACACCATTTACAAGTTTGTCAATCCTTTTTCCATTTCAGAATGGTTCGTTCTAATTGGTCAACGAGAAACATACCGAGTAAACTAATAGCAGAAATCAATACAATGATCGCAAACATCGTATCATACTGAAATAACTTCTTCGACTGGATCATATAGACCCCCAATCCATCAAAACCTCCTAACCATTCTGAAACGACCGTACTGATAAAAGCATAGGAAACGCTCACACGTAAACCTGCGAAAAAATAAGGAAGCGCTGCAGGAATTTTATAATGGACTAAAGTCTGAAAGCGATTGGCTTGCATAATCTGAAACAATCTCAGAATATCTTGATCGCAATGCCGAAAACCATCTAACAGACTGACTACGATGGGAAATACAACCGTAATAATGATCAAAACTAGTTTTGGAAGCATACCATAACCAAACCAAAGAACCAGGATGGGGGCCAAGGCAATCGTCGGAATGGTTTGAATAACAACCATAAAAGGATAGACCAGATCATTCACCCATTGAAAACTATCCATGAGAATCGCAAATCCAGCAGCAAGAAGAACCCCTATAACAAGTCCGATCAAGGCCACTTGAAGGGTAGACAAACTGTGATGAATCAGGAGAGCTCGATCTCGTACAAAGGCATTCCCAATTTCAAGTGGCGTTGGTAATACAAATTTGGGGAGGATATTTAAAAATCCTGCTAACTGCCATAAGACAAGAAGACTGCTAAAACCTGCAAATCCTATCAATTGTTTTGAATATCTTTTTACAAGAGACATCGTAACCTCCTTTCTCACAAATAAAAAACGCCTCCAAAATAGGAGACGGATTGCACAAGGTCACTCATAACGAAAAATACATTTCATTTGTTTCCTACGCTGGCATTACCCAGATCAGGTGCGGTCGAAGCTTACACTTCCTCTCAGACTGTACACAGACTCCCATATGTATTTATTATAATAACTGATTTAGACGATAAAAGCAAGAAATTAATCCAAATAACGAATTAAATTCTTCTCTGTTAAAATATCTGAATAGGTATAAGACTCCACGTATGTATTAGCCGGTTCACCTGGTAAGCTATTATCGTTCGTATACTCGATAATAAATAAAGAAGGATAGACCTCAATCAAGCGTCCAAATTTATTTTTTTGACGTTTCCGTCCATTTTCAAGCGTCATTTCAACCACTTGTCCTTCATGGGCCTTGATCTCTTCTTTAATTTTTTTCATTTTTGCAACATCTGTAAATGCATCACTCATCTTATTGATCCTCTCTCTTTGAAATACTTGAGAATTTATTGTATTCCTTTTGGAATATTAATTCGACTGTCCCACGCGCACCTGAACGGTTTTTCTCGATAATCACTTCAACCGTATTATTAGGCATTCCATCTTCTTCCTCTTCACCAGCTCGATCATAATAATCATCACGGTACAAGAAAGCAACAATATCTGCATCCTGTTCAATCGATCCAGATTCACGAATATCAGAAAGAACAGGACGTTTGTCTTGGCGCTGTTCCACACCACGTGATAGCTGACTCAAAGCAATGACGGGAACTTTTAGTTCCTTAGCTAAAATCTTTAACTGACGAGAAATTTCTGAAACTTCCTGTTGACGGTTTTCTCTTCCAGTCCCTGTAATCAGCTGCAGGTAGTCAATCAGAATAAGACCGAGATTCCCTGTTTCCTGCGCTAATTTTCTTGCTCTCGAACGAATCTCAGTGATCCGAATTCCTGGGGTATCATCGATGTAAATACTCGCATTGGCCAAATTTCCTTGAGCAATGGCATATTTCCGCCATTCTTCATCCGTCAATTGACCTGTACGAATCGAATGGGATTCAATCAAGCCTTCAGCTGCTAACATCCGGTCAACCAAACTTTCAGCACCCATTTCTAATGAGAAAATAGCCACTGTCTTATCCAACTTTGTCCCGATATTTTGAGCAATATTTAGAGCAAAGGCTGTTTTCCCTACTGCAGGACGAGCCGCTAAAATAATCAACTCTTCCTCATGTAGCCCTGTCGTCATATGGTCCAAATCGCGATAGCCTGTCGCAATACCCGTAATATCAGAGGTTTGAAGAGAGCGGGCTTCCAAGCTACCAAAATTTATATTCAAGACGTCTCGAATATTTTTAAATCCACTACGATTTGCGTTTTCACTAACATCAATCAGAGCTTTTTCAGCACCCGCAATGATTTCATCTGAAGGACTTGCACCATCATAAGCTTGATTAATACTTTCCGTTAATCGAGAGATCAATCGACGTAAGACAGCTTTTTCGGCAACAATCTTCGCGTAATACTCCGCGTTAGCTGAAGTTGGTACCGAATTAATGACTTCTACCAAATAGGAGAGACCGCCAATATTTTGGAGATCCCCCTGACTATCTAAAATATTTCGAACAGTCGTCGCATCAATCGCATCCCCGCGGTCAGCTAGATCGATCATGGCTTTAAAAATCAAACGGTGCGAGTACTTAAAGAAATCGCCCGGCTCGATATATTCACGAACAAAGACCAATTTCCCCTCATCAATAAAGATGGCTCCCAACACTGATTGCTCCGCTTGGATATCCTGAGGTTGTGTTCGTAATTCCTCTATCTCAGCCATAAAAAAACCTTTCTATCGATCGTGTTTATCCTTCGTTTACACGAATATTAATCACACCTGTAACATCTTGATAAATTTTTACAGGGACGTCAATCAAACCTGTTGAACGAATTGGAGAGGAAACTTGGATATGACGTTTATCAATTTTAATGCCAAATTGTTTCTCAAGCTCTTCTGCAATCTTTTTATTGGTAATAGAACCGAAAGTACGGCCATCTGGCCCAATTTTTTCCGTGAATTGAACAACAGTTGCTTCTTCTTCTAATTTTGCTTTAATCTTTTGCGCTTCCGCTAACAATTCAGCATGCGCTTTTTCTTCTGACTTTTGCTTTCCACGAAGCTCACCGATTGCTTGGGCATTGGCTTCTTTCGCAAGATTTTTCTTGATCAAAAAATTTTGTGCATAACCAGTAGGCACTTCTTTAATTTCGCCTTTTTTACCTTTACCTTTTACATCCGCTAAGAAAATAACTTTCATTCTACATTCTCCTTTTCAATAGTTACTTCGTTTTCAATAGTCTCAATCAATTGTTGACGAATACTCATCAAATCTTGACCCTCAATTTGAGAAGCCGCCGAATTGAAATGACCTCCTCCGCCAAGCTGTTCCATGATACGCTGTACATTGACTTTGCTTCGACTTCGTGCAGAAATCGAGACAGTCCCACTTTGATTACAAGCGATGACAAAGGTTGCTTCCACCTCAGACATGGCTAGCACACTATCAGCTGCTTTACTAATAGTTACTGAATCATAGGCTTTAGTCGTATTGGCACAAGCTACGATGATATGTGGCAAAATCTTTTCACCAGTCAAGATCAGTTCGTTCACTTCGCGGTACTCGTCAAACTGAATAGCAGAGATCTCCTGGATGGCTACACTATCACTACCTCTTGAGCGAAGGTAACTCGCCACATCAAAGGTCCGACTTGTAACACGTGTGGAGAAGTTCTTAGTATCCAGCATGATTCCAGCCATCAAGACACTTGCTTGAATCTTCGTTAACCGATTTTTCTTCGATTTCTGGAACTGAATAAGCTCACTAACCAATTCACTCGCACTACTTGCACCACTCTCGATATAAGTGATCAGAACATTTTCAGGGAAATCATCATCCCGACGATGATGGTCAATGACAATAATCTGTTTAAATTCCTGATAAAACTCTTTTGAAAGAGTCAAGGCTGTCTTAGAATGGTCCACCATAATTAACAAAGAGCGATCCGTCACCATTTGCATGGCTTCCTCTAGGGGAAGGATTTTCGTCACCTGCTCTTCTTCTAGTTTCGCAATTGCTCTTGAAATATCACTAGCCATTGCATGCGGGTCATAGACCACATAAGAGGAAGCCAAAATATTGCTAGAGAAAAACTGCATCCCCACAGACGCTCCTAAAGCGTCCATATCCAAGTTTCTATGCCCAACAATGAAAACTTGATCAACGGATTTAATTTTATCCGAAATAGCTGTCATCATAGCGCGTGTGCGAGTCCGAGTCCGCTTCACAGCCGAAGCTGTTCCACCACCAAAGAAAATAGGGTTTTTCTGTTCATCATTTTCTTTGACTACTGCTTGATCCCCACCACGAACTTCCGCAAGGTTTAGGTTCAAGAGAGCCACTTTACCAATCTCATCATGCTCCCCGTCACCATACGAGAATCCCATACTTAAGGTAATAGGTAGCTCACGATTTTTAGCTTCTTCACGGAATTGATCGATGACAGAAAATTTTGATTTCATCAACTGTTCTAAGACCGTGTAGTCTGTAAACAAATAGAAACGATCCATCCCCACACGTCTGTAAAACATATGGTAATGAGCTGTAAACTCTTCTACAAAGTTGGCAATAAAACTATTGATATTGCTAATATCAGAGTCTGAAATGACATCTTCTAGATCATCATAGTTATCAACAGAAATAATACCGATAACGGGACGAGTTGTCACCAATCCCACAGTTGCTTCATACTCACTTGAAACATCAAAAAAGTAAACAACACTAGACGTCTGATCAAAGTAAACAGAATATTTCTTATCGGCTACAGTGACATAATGTCCTTTATCCTCAAACAAAGTATTGAGTAACTTTTTCAATGATTCAACATCAAAGTCCCCATCATCTGTTGAAAAAATCAATTCAGCATAAGGGTTGAACCACTCTACTTCATTTGACTCTTCATTAATTTTGATAACTCCAACAGGCATTTTATCAAGGAGGGATGCTAATCCGCTTTCTGCCTGATGGTTAACATATTGTATTTGTTCTAATTCATCTAACTCTGAAATTTGTAACTGGTATTCAAATAAAGCAATCAATCCAGCTAAGACTAAAAAAATTGCAATGAGAGTTACATAGCCTTTGCCAAAGATTCTTAAAAAAATTGCTAAAATTGCAAATGAAATAAAACCAATTAACACATAATGGATGAACGATAAACGAAATTTTTTCATCATAAACCTCTTCTCGGAATTATACCATAAATAGAGGTAAAAAGCGAGGTTTCTCTCTATATTACAGAGAAGATCGACCCGTAAAAAGCTCTTCCTCCGCTTCACTACTTTGTAAACAACGTTTACAACTATGTAAACAGTAACAACAAATTTTAATCCATAAAATTGAGGCTGAAACATCATCTCAGCCCCATTTTATTAGTGGTTTGCTTTGTTTTTGGAGATGCTCCGAGATTTACCTTCCAAGTAAACCATTAAAATAGAGATATCCGCTGGATTGACACCTGAGATACGACTTGCTTGACCAATCGTTTCTGGATTAATTAATTTAAATTTTTGACGCGCTTCGGTTGCAATAGAGTCAATATCATCCCAGTCAATATTCGCAGGGATTCGTTTTTCTTCCATACGCTTCATTTTTTCAACTTGGTCCATTGCTTTTGAAATATAACCTTCGTATTTAATTTCAGTTTCAATCAATTCAATGATTTTATCATCCAGTTCTTCAGCTGCAGGACCGATAAATTCTACCACATCTTGGTAAGAGACTTCTGGTCTTCGCAAGAATTCTTTAGCAGTGACAGCATCTGTCAATGGTTTAAAGCCCATTGCAGCAACCTTCTCATTGGTTTCCTTTACAGGCTTTAACTTAATGCTATCCAAACGCTTCATCTCGTTTTCAAACTGATACTTCTTGGTTTCGAAACGTTGCCAACGTTCATCATCTACCAATCCAATTGCTCGTCCCATTTCTGTCAAGCGCATATCGGCATTATCATGACGCAAAATCAGACGGTATTCTGCACGGCTTGTTAACAAACGATACGGTTCGATCGTTCCCTTTGTTACCAAGTCATCGATCATGACCCCAATATAACCATCACTGCGTTTCAAAATGAGTTCTGGTTTTCCTTGGATTTTTAGAGCCGCATTGATCCCTGCAATAATCCCTTGACCAGCAGCCTCCTCATAGCCAGACGTTCCATTGGTTTGGCCAGCTGTAAAGAGACCTGAAATTTTCTTAGTTTCCAAAGTTGCGCGCAATTGATGAGGCAAAACCATATCATACTCAATTGCATAACCCGTTCGCATCATTTCTGCCTTCTCAAGTCCCTTAATAGAATGGACGAGATCCCGTTGAACATCCTCTGGTAAACTCGTTGACAGCCCTTGAACATAGACTTCTTCTGTATTTCGTCCCTCAGGTTCTAAAAATAGTTGATGACGCTCTTTGTCAGCAAAACGGACAATTTTATCCTCAATGGACGGACAATAGCGAGGACCCACTCCCTTTACAACCCCTGTAAACATAGGTGCCCGGTGTAAATTATTCTGGATAATTTCATGGCTATGCCCATTCGTATAAGTCAACCAACAAGGAACCTGATCCTTTACATAATCTTCATCACGCGATGTATAAGAAAAATGATTTGGAGCTTCATCTCCAGGTTGAATTTCCGTTTCGTCATAATTAATTGACGATGCCTTTACACGAGGTGGTGTCCCTGTTTTGAAACGTCCAATTTCTAATCCTAGTTGTTTGAGATTATCGGCCAAATTGATAGAAGCTAGACTATGATTAGGTCCTGACGAATACTTGAGATCTCCAATGATAATTTCTCCACGTAAAGCTGTCCCAGTAGTGACAATAACAGCCTTTGCTCCATATTCTTGGTGAGTTGCAGTCCTTACACCAACAACCTTACCATTCTCCACCAAAATCTCATCAATCATAGTTTGGCGAAGAGTTAAATTTTCTTGATTTTCAACCGTTTTCCGCATTTCTTTTGAGTAAAGTTCTTTGTCTGCTTGAGCCCGAAGTGCACGAACCGCAGGACCTTTACCAGTATTGAGCATTTTCATTTGGATGTAGGTCTTGTCGATGTTCTTCGCCATTTCTCCACCGAGGGCATCGACTTCACGCACGACAATCCCCTTAGCAGAACCACCAATAGAGGGATTACAAGGCATAAAAGCCAGCATTTCAATGTTAATAGTCGCAAGTAAGACCTTACAACCCATACGGCTAGCAGCTAGAGAGGCTTCTACTCCCGCATGCCCCGCACCGATTACAATGATATCGTATTCTTCTATAAAGTTATAATTCATTCTATTTCTCCTATTTCTCAAGATGGATGTGTCGTAATTTTCCGTCCCAGTCTGGTAGGGCTGATTTTAAAAAAGCCGGTTTCAGGTCAACAGTATGTAAATCATCTAAAGCAATCCAACGACAAGGTAATTGCTTTGTATCTTCCTGCATGACCAAAGGTGCATCTTCCAGCAAGTCTACAAAATAATGAAATTCAATGTTATGGTAGTGGATTCCAGCTTGTTCAAAGTGATTTTCAACCACGAAAGCTAACGGACCTACTGTAGATGTAACACCAAGTTCCTCTTTGACTTCACGAACTACCGCATCTTCTGTAGTTTCATTGACCTGAATAGCACCTCCGATTGTGTAACAGCCGTCCTCATCTTCAATGACAAACAAGCGATTATCTTTTACAATCAAAGCAGTCGCTCTCACACCAAAAACAGTAGAATCTATTTTCGTCCGAAAATCCTTTTGCCTCATTTTACTTCCTTTCGAAACCACACAAAAATAGTCAAAACTCTGAGAAGTGCAGGACAAAAAAGCCTGCAACATCCATGAGCTTTGACCATCATTTCTATTGCTTTTATTATTGTAGCAAATTGAGAAATTTTGTCAATTAAATATACTGACAAACTTTTCCGTATTTATACGCCTGGTCAATAATACCGCCGCCTAAACATTCCTGACCATCATAGAAAACAACGGCTTGACCAGGTGTAATAGCACGCTGAGGTTCAGCAAAAATAACCTCTGCTTTATCACCTTTAACCTTTACAGTAACTTTACTATCAGGTTGACGATAACGGAATTTTGCTGTACATTCCATTTCAAATTCTTCTGGCATATCTCGAGTAAAGTGAATCATTGAAGCATCAAGAGAAGTTGACATCAACGACTCATGGTAGAAGCCTTGACCGACATAAAGAATATTTTGACTAAGGTCTTTACCAACTACAAACCAAGGAGCATTGTCTCCACCTTGTTGGCCACCAATTCCAAGTCCACCCCGTTGACCGATCGTGTAATACATCAAACCAGCATGTTCACCCATATCTCGTCCATCGATGGTCATCATTCGACCTGGTTGGGCAGGAAGGTAGTTCCCTAGAAATTCTTTGAAATTCTTTTCTCCGATAAAGCAAATCCCAGTAGAGTCTTTCTTTTTAGCTGTTGCCAATCCAGCTTCTTCAGCTAGACGGCGAACCTCAGGCTTTTCCAAATGTCCCAATGGGAACATGGTTTTTTGAAGTTGTTCTTGTGACAGTTGGCTTAAGAAATAAGTTTGATCCTTCCCGTTGTCAACGCCACGTAACATATGGACAATGCCATCCTCATCACGCGACACGCGCGCATAGTGCCCTGTCGCTACATAATCTGCACCGAGTGTCATAGCATAATCTAGAAAGGCCTTAAATTTGATTTCCTTATTACACATGACATCCGGATTAGGTGTTCGACCAGCGCGGTATTCAGCAAGGAAATATTCAAAGACACGATCCCAGTATTCTTTCTCAAAGTTGACAGAATAGTAAGGAATGCCAATTTGGTCTGCAACCGCTGCTACATCTTTGTAATCTTCTGTAGCTGTACAGACGCCATTTTCGTCTGTGTCGTCCCAGTTTTTCATGAAGATGCCGATGACATCGTAACCCTGTTGCTTTAATAATAAAGCTGTTACAGATGAATCCACACCACCACTCATACCAACAACAACACGTGTTTTCGAGTTATCACTCATAGATTTCTCCCATCTTTTCGTTTCTCACGATTGAAGGTCGTGGTTTGCTTCAACGATTGAAGGTCGTTTTGAGCAGTTACCATTTTAACACGCTTTATATTAGAAAACAAGCATCTTACTATTCTTTTTGTTGATCAGGATCGATGGGTTTACAAGTCTGTAAATTAAAAAAGAGTCCTATTCAAGAACTCTTTTTAAACGAATTTAATACCAGCCATTTGCCAACCAGAAATTTTTAGCTGCTGACCATGATCCATAACGGTTGACAACATATTGATTGGCCACTTTTTCCTGGTTTGCAGGTGATAAATCACCATTCAAATAAGTGATAGTCAATTGGTAACGACCATAATATTGGCCATTTTGTGCTGTATAACTACCACTTGACTCTTTTTGGGCAATCCATTCCTTAGCAGCCGCATCTTCCGCACTCAAGCCATCTGAAGCAGAGACAGTAGTTGTTGCTTGTGTAGTATCCGTTTTACTAGCAGGAGCTTGCTCCGTGGTTTTCTGCGTTGTATTTGCATCTTCAATTTCAAGAACTTGACCAACTGAGATGAGATTCACGTTACTAATCTTATTTTTCTTAGCAATTGCATCAACCGTTGTGTTCTTCTCTTTAGCAATAGCTGATAAAGTATCACCTGATTTTACAGTATAAGAATCTGCATTCGCTACAATTGGAAGGAAAAGTCCTGCAAGTAAACTAAGTCCAATAATTCGTTTCATCATTTGTTTTTTATTCATTATTATATACTCCTTTATTGGTATACCTCTATACTACACAAGAAATATTTCATATTTATTGAAATAATGTGTCAAATATTTCAGTCAGATGTTAGAAATACTAAAAATCCAGGATAATATAAATGCTTTAAGCCCCCTTTAAGATTTCTCAGATATTTCGGGAAAAATAGAAGAAATCATCAGCCATATCTGATATAATGAAGTAAAGTGATCATAAAGGAGCAGAGCATGAACTCTTTAAAATTCCAATCAGTTTTTGATATTATTGGACCTGTGATGATCGGCCCATCCAGTAGCCACACTGCAGGCGCTGTTCGAATTGGTAAAATTGTTTCTTCTATCTTTGGAGAGGAGCCAAAAGAAGTTGAGTTCCAATTATTTAATTCTTTCGCCAAAACCTATCGTGGTCATGGAACAGATTTAGCCTTAGTAGCGGGCATCTTAGGAATGGACACAGATGATCCTAGAATCCCAGATAGTCTAAAAATTGCACATGAACGAGGCATTCGGATTGTTTGGTCTATTCAAAAAGAAAGCAATGCTCCTCACCCAAACACAACGACTATTACTGTTAAAAATGATCATAAAACGATTTCTGTCACTGGAATCTCAATTGGTGGTGGGAACATACAGGTTACTGAGTTAAATGGCTTTGCTATCTCGCTAAATATGAATACTCCAACCATTATCATTGTTCACCAGGACGTCCCTGGAATGATCGCCCATGTGACAGAAGCTCTTTCTCGCTATGATATTAATATTGCACAAATGAATGTAACACGGGAAAAAGCTGGAGAAAAAGCGATTATGATTATAGAAGTTGACTCAAGGAGTTGTGAAGCAGCGATCGACGATATCCGTAAAATTCCTCATCTTCATAATGTCAACTTTTTCAAATAAGGAGTTCATATGTTTTATTCAATTGTAGACCTCGTAGAACAAGCAAGCACGCAATACGAAGGAAACGTCGCAGAGTTAATGATTGCAACTGAATTTGAACTAACTGGTCGTGAACGAGAAGAAGTCCTACGATTAATGACCCGTAATTTAGAAGTGATGATTGATTCTGTAAAGTTAGGGTTAAATGAAAACCACTCTCGTAGTGGGTTAACCGGTGGGGATGCCGCAAAATTAGATCGCTATATCAAATCAGGAAAAACGTTATCTGACTTGACCGTCCTAACCGCAGCGAAGAATGCTATTGCTGTCAACGAACACAATGCTAAGATGGGACTGGTCTGCGCAACACCCACTGCAGGATCTGCTGGCTGCCTCCCCGCAGTTCTCACTGCAGCTACCCAAAAATTAGGGTTAAACCGTCAGCAACAATTAGATTTTCTACTGACAGCTGGAGCTTTTGGTTTAGTCATCGCAAATAATGCTTCTATTTCAGGTGCAGAAGGTGGTTGTCAAGCAGAAGTTGGCTCTGCTTCAGCTATGAGTGCGGCAGCATTGACACTAGCTGCTGGGGGAACTCCTTATCAAGCGAGTCAGGCAGTCTGTTTTGTCATCAAAAACATGCTTGGTCTCATTTTTGATCCAGTAGCAGGACTCGTGGAAGTTCCATGTGTCAAACGAAACGCAATGGGAGCCAGCTATGCCTTCATTGCTGCTGATATGGCCTTAGCAGGTATTGAATCAAAAATACCTGTTGATGAAGTGATTGACGCCATGTACCAAGTTGGATCTAGTCTTCCGACTGCCTTTAGAGAAACAGCTGAAGGAGGATTGGCAGCAACACCAACCGGACGTAGATTACAAAAAGAGATATTTGGAGAATAGCATGCAAGCCTTATTTTTTGACTTAGACGGAACATTAGTTGACAGTTCCAAGGGAATTACAGAGAGTTTTCAACATACATTCGATACTTTGAAGGTTCCTCAACCCGATCTCAAAACCATCCGTAGTTTTATGGGACCACCTTTGATTTCTAGTTTTGAAGCTACCCTTCCTGAAACTTTGGTAGATCAAGCAGTGATGATCTATCGCCAGTATTATCATGAAAAAGGTCAATACAAATCAACTCTGTTTTCTCAGATAGTAGAAGCTTTGAAAGCATTACATGACGAAAACATTCCTCTTTATGTAACCACTTCAAAACATGAACCAGTTGCTTTACAGATGTGTCAAGATTTAGGTATCGCTAAATACTTTAAAGGAATTTATGGATCAAATTCAGATCGTATCCACAAAGCCGATGTCATTCGATACGCCTTGTCAATCAATGACCTTCCAAAAGAGGAGACAGTGATTATTGGAGACACAAAATTTGACCTCATTGGAGGTCAAACAGTGGGCATAAAAACCATGGCCGTCACTTGGGGATTTGGAGATCTTGATGAGCTACTTCTTTACTCACCAGATTTTATTTGTCACTCTCCACTTGACATTCTTGAGACATTAAAAAAATAGGTTTACAAATTGTAAACCTATTTTTTTAATAACCCCAAGCTGACAAACCTTGTGAGCTATATGCATTGTATGCAGCCTGGATTTGATCATCAACTGTTGCAGTTGAACCCCAACCTGGCATTGTTTGGAACAAGCCACTGGCACCAGAAGCATTTGCTGCATTTACTTGACCATTTGATTCACGGGCAATAATTGCTTCCCAAGTAGAAGCAGGTACACCAGTCATTTCAGCCATACGAGCAGCTGCATAAGATCCTTGTTCTCCAGCAGTATTCCCATTTGATAGAACAATTCCACCATTTGTTGATTGTGCAGAAGTCACTGCAGCATTTGCTGCATAAGTTGTTTGTTTTTGAGCAGTTTGTGCTGTTGCAGTTGCTGTAGGTGCACTTTCAGCAGGTTTTGCTTGCTCTTGTGGAGCAACTTTATCAATCATAGATTTTGAACGCTCACCTAACTCAATAATTTGTCCTGCATAGATCAAATCTTCATTGGTCAGATTGTTAGATGCAATAATATTTTCTACTGAAGTGTTATTTTCTAGTGCAATTTTTGATAGAGTATCTCCAGACTTCACTTCGTAAGTTTCAGCATTCACTGTAGCAATACCTGAAATGAAAAGTGATGCTGCTGAAAGTAGGGAAGTGACTGTCCATTGGAACTTTTTACTGTTCATGAATTCTATTCTCCTTTCGAACATAATTCTATCATACACACAAAATGTTACAGTTTATTGTAGAATATATTACAAATGTTACAAGAATATGTGAATTTAATGTAAAAAGCGCTTTGTATAGCGCTTTTTCCTTATTTTTGAACCAATACAACTAGCTCTATCCATTTTTTAGATAAAAAACTATCAACATGAGGCACAGAATAACGAGCAATGCCAGGGTATCTTTTACTCCCCACTGCAGAGTCCGATAGCGTGTTCGTCCCTCACTGCCTTTGTACCCTCTCGCTTCCATCGCAATTGCTAATGCATCTGCGCGTTTAAAACTAGAAGCAAATAGAGGAATGAGGATCGGAATAAAGGAACGGATCCTTTTTAATAGATTTCCCTCACCAAAATCAACACCACGTGCCCTTTGCGCATTCATGATTCGATTCGTATCATCTACTAAGGTTGGAACAAAGCGCAAACTCATAGATAGCATTAACCCAATCTCATGAGCCGGAACCTTAATAATTTTTAGTGGGGTAAGGATCTTTTCAACAGCATCTGCTAAACTCAATGGTGTCGTCGTCACGGTTAAAATCGTCGAATAAAAAATGATTAAAATAAATCTACAAAATATGATGGCGGCTTGCATCAATCCTTGGTCGGTTAATTTAAAAAACCACCATTGGTACAAAATAGTTCCTTGAGAGGTCGCAAATAATTGAAAAATGGTTGTAAAAGCAATGATAAAAATCATTGATTTTAAACCTTTAATATAAAAACTAACCGAAATCCTCGTTAGATACATTAAAACAAAAATAAAACCAAAGAGAAGAACATTTGTCTGGATATTATTTGCCCAAAACAGAAGAAATATGAATAAAAACATTGAGAGCAACTTCCCACGAGGATCTAGTTGGTGGATAATGGAGTTTCCAGGAATATACCTTCCTAAAATCATATTATTCATGAAGTAACAGCTCCTTTAGTTCCTCAATTTTGATTGGTAGTCTGTCCAGAGGAAGTCCTCTTCGTTTCAATTGAAGAGCAAAATTCGTAATTTGTGGGACTCCTAATTGAAGTTTTTGTAAATACTCAACCTGTTGAAACACTTCCCCTGGGGATCCGTTTAGGACAAGTTTTCCCGCTTCTAAAGCAAATACGGTATCAGCAAAATTTGCTACATCATCCATCGTATGAGTTACCAGAACTAGAGTCATCCCATTTTTATGTAATGTTTCAAACAGCGCCATCAATTCCTTTCTTCCAGCAGGATCTAGCCCTGCTGTTGGCTCGTCCAATACTAAAATCTCTGGTTCAATAGCTAAAATACCCGCGATCGCAACCCGTCTCATTTGTCCACCAGATAGTTCAAATGGACTTTTATCATAGATAGACTCTTCTAAACCAACGATCGCTAATTTTTCTTTGGCTATTTCCTCCGCTTTGTCCTTAGGTACCCCAAAATTTTGTGGTCCAAAGGCTACATCAGCTAGAACAGTTTCCGCAAATAGCTGACTTTCTGAAAATTGAAAAACCAAACCAACCTTTTTTCTCAGGTACTTCATTTCTTTTGGCTCAGAATGATTATCTAAAATAAAATCTTCAAATTGAATCGTTCCTTTAGTCGGACGCAGTAAACCATTTAGTAATTGCAACAAAGTAGACTTGCCACTACCAGTATGCCCAATGATGGCTGTATAAGATCCATCTTTTATTTCCAAACTAATATCAGAAAGCGCCTGCCCTTCAAAAGGACTTCCCTCTTGATAAGTATAATAGACATTCTTTAAAGAGATTCCCATAGTTGGTCTAATAACTCACTTTCTGTTAGATAATCCTGTTTTAGCGGAAAATGCGAGCTGAGAGATTCTTGAACCTGCTTACTAAAAGGCTTATCTAGTCCAATCTCATTGAGGTCATTTCTTGAAAACAATTCCCGCGGCGTCATAGAAGACTCTAGTTTTCCTTTTTGAAACACGAGCGTTCGATCACTTAAGGCAATTTCGGTTAAATCATGGGTAATGGAGATAATTGTTAATTGAAATTTTTTCTGAAGTTCTCTCATTATCGCCATTAGGTCCTCTCTGCCTTCTGGATCTAACATACTAGTTGCTTCATCAAGGATAATAATAGTTGGTCTCAAAGCGATAATACCCGCTATGGCCACTCGTTGCTTTTGACCACCTGACAAACGAGATGGTTCGCGATCTTTAAACTCCAGCATACCGACTTGCTCAATAGCTTTCTCCACACGTTGAAGCATTTCTTCCCGTGGAATTCCTTGATTTTCTAAACCAAAGGCAACATCATCTTCTACTGTCGCACCAACAAATTGGTTGTCAGGGTTCTGAAATACAATCCCAATTTTACTACGGATTTCCCATATAGTTTCACGAGTCAGTTGTTTTCCATCAACGTAAATCTCACCAGACTCAGCTTCCAAAAGGCCATCAATCAGGCGTACAACTGTAGATTTCCCACTACCATTGTGTCCAACAATCGAAAGCCACTCTCCTTGTTTCACGTGAAACGAAACCCTGTCAATTTGATACTCTTCTACTGTTTTATCGTATCGAAAGGATACATTTTTTAACTCAATCATCTGTTTCATTTATTTAAATGTGTCTTTAAAGAGATAGCTACTTCCTTTAAAGTAGTCGTAACCAGAATAAATTGTGAAAATCAATGCGATATAAAGTAACACTTGCCCAGGAAGAGTCCAATGACAAAGCAAAAAGATAATGGCAAACATTTGGCTAAAGGTCTTAATTTTTCCTGGCATAGCTGCAGCCAAAACTGTACCACCTGTCTCAACAAGTAGAAGACGCAAACCAGTGACAGCTAACTCACGACAAATGATAACGGCTGCAATCCAAGCAGGAACCATCTTTAATTCAATCATCATGATAAAAGCTGACATGACCAATAATTTATCTGCCATTGGATCTGCAAATTTCCCAAAATTACTTACCACATTCCATTTTCGTGCAAGAAAGCCATCTAAATAATCTGTAATACTTGCAATTGCAAAAATAACTGCTGCTACAATATGGCCTAGATAAGAATGACTTAAACTTAAAATAGCAATAAAAATAGGAATCATTACAACCCGAATTAATGTCAATGCATTAGGAATATTTTCTTTTTTCATACTTCCTCCAAAAAATAAACTATCTTTACATCTATTTTACAGATGCTGTAAACTCATAAAAATATACGATATAAATCACAAAGCCAAGGATGGCAAAACTCACTAGTAGATAATACAGGATTGGTAACCAGCTCGCTTTCTGTCTTAATTTTCTTGAATGAAGCTCTTCGTCATCTACAAGTATTTCTTCATCAAATAACAATTCTTTTCCTTCACGAAAAGCTGTCAATAGGATGGACTCATCTAATCCCAAAGCCCATGCTAACTTTTTAAGATAGATCTGAGCGTAAAAGGGACTCGGTAATAGATCAAACTCATCGTTTTCCAACGCTTCTATATAAGGAATTTCAATGGCTGTCTTATTTGACACATCCTGTAAACTTAAGTGTAAATTTACTCTTGACAGTCTTAACACTTGACCAATCGTTCTCTTCTTCATGTTTTCCCTTCTTGATACATTGTTTACTACTTTTGAAAAATCATATAGTCAACTATCTCAGCCTGGTCGATGAACTGACGTCCTAATTTGATGATATCTTGTAAACTAATACCTTGTAAAATCTTTGGAAGATCATAAGAAGTGCTACCGTCTGAAAAATATTCAAACTGAGTGGCACTATACTCAAGCGAATTTAAACCTTGTAAGAAATCACCAAACATTTCGCTTTTAATCGTATCCAAATGTTCCTGATTCACATCTGGATCCTTCTCAAATTGTTTGATCGCTGACCTAAATTGATGAGATAAGGACACCGGTTCTTGAGTATCCATTGTCAAAATAACGAAATGAAATAATTCCTCAACCTCGACCTCAAGTGTCAATGAGTTGTCAATCTTCCCAGCTTCATATAAACTTTGAAACCGTTGCGAAGTCCAACCAAACATCATCGAAAATAGTAATTTCAACATCAATTTATAACGAAATTTTTCCTCTTCCTTAATGATATCATTTCCTCGAATTCCAATTGCCAACTTCGGAGTAGCAACTTCCATTCTACAAGATTGATTCAATTTTACTTCATTTTTTTCTACAGGAAAACGTTCTAACTCCACAGATGGATGAGGAGGAACTAGATCATATTTCTTTACTACTTGCAATACTTCATCAACATCAAAGTTTCCGATCACTAATAAGTGCATTTGAGAGGGATGATAGAATAGATCAAAGTTTTCACGGAGATTATCTATTGTAATGTCAGAAATAGACTCCCTAGTCCCAGCAATATCATCTGCTAACGGTGTTCCAGGATATAAATTTTCTAAAGCACCAAAAAATAATCGATAGTCTGGACTATCTTGGTACATTCCAATTTCTTGTTGAATGATTTCTCTTTCCTTAGATACAGATTTTTCTGTAAAGGAAGCCTTTGAAACCATCTCCAATAACAATTGAATATTCTCAGGGACTTTTGAAGTTGTTGAGAAAAGATAACTTGTCTTTGTAAAGCTTGTAAAGGCATTACTTTCCGATCCTAAATGAACGAATTTTTTTAAATAATCTTGACCATTTTCATCTTCAAATACCTTGTGTTCTAGAAAATGAGCAATTCCTGCAGGATATTGCCTTTCATCCCCATTCACTAGAATTCGTGTATCCACTGAGCCAAACTTAGTTGTGATTATTCCATAGGTTTCATAATAATCTTCTTTGGGAATGAAATGAATAGTCAACCCATTTGACAAGCGTGTAAAGTAAACTTGCTCACCAACTGATTCATAATATTTTTCTTTAATTTTCAATCTTTACACTACTTTCCTTCCATAAAATAAACAGACTGTAAATTAATTGTTTTTGCCACTTCAATAATTTCTTCTCTACTAACCTTATCGATAGATTCTAACCACTCTTCTAAAGAAAGGACTTTCGTTCCTAGGATCGTTTTCAGATATTCCCTTTCAATCAAAGTATTTTGCCGATCCTGTGCTAATAAGGTTGTATTTATCAACATTTCTTTTGTCAATTGAAGCTCTGACTCTGTAAACTTGCCTCGTTTTAAATCATTCAGCTGTCTCATAATCAAGGTCATTACTTTCGTGCGAGATTCCTTATCAATGCCTGCAAAAACTCTCATAAAGCCTGTAAAAATATCAAAATGGCTCGAGATGGTATAAGCAAGACCTTCTTTCTCACGAATTACTTGAAAAAGTCTTGAATGCGAGAAAGCTCCCAGCATCCCATTTAATACAACTAGTGGGATATGGAGAGATTCTCCATATTGGGTAGAAAAATGGTAACCTAATTCTAAAATAGATTGTTGATTTTGTTTTTGCTCTAACTTTTCTCTAACAACATTTGTAAAAGGTTGTTGATAGTTGACAGATAAATGGTTATCACGTGGCTTGAATTCAAGTTGGTTCACTCGATCCACAATAGCGACCTCATTAAAATCGCCTATGAAAAAGAAGTCAATGTTATCAAAATGAAGCATCTGGTGAAACTGTGAAAGAGAACTTTGAGCTGTCTCTTGTCTCACTAAATCAACTTTCCCCAATCTTGACATCCCGATTGTTTCGTCTTCAAAAAATAGTTGATTCAATTGCCCATGTGCATAATAATAAGGCTCTTCAATTTCTGACTCCAAATCGGAAATCGTATTTTTCTTTTCAACGTCAAATGTATCACTGTCAAAGTGATCTTCTACTACCAAAGGTGAAAAGAAGATAGTTTCTATAATGTCCAAAACTTCATCAGTAAGAACATTTTTCTTGCTCAAAAAGTCATCGCGCACAAAGGAAATATTCAAATCAACATAATGAACACGCCCCCTCTTAGAGACTGAGGTTGACAATTCTACCCCGTATAGACTCGCTAATTTTTCACGGAATAATTGTGAAGTTGGATATTTTTGATTTGCAGTTTCCATCATACAGGCTACTAAAACACGCGCAGCCACGGTATTTTCATCTAATGGCGATGAAAAACGGACCTTAATTTTATTGGTTTTAAATTTTTTTGATTGAAGAAAGTGAAGATTCACGCCCTTTACTAATTCCATTTTCATCCTCGTTCTACTCAATAGTAACTTTCATTATAACACGAAATCACACTAAAATCCTAATTCAAACTGTGAAAAAGCTCCTCAAATCACTCAACATTCTCTACCCTAGAAAAACTAAAAATATGGTATAATAACACGCAAAGAGGTGAACTATGAATTACAAATTATTTGATGACTTTATTACATTACAAGCAATCTTAAAAGAACTCGGTATTATACAGAGTGGTGGTGCAATCAAAGCTTTTCTTCAAGAAAAAGAAGTCTTTGTTAATGGTGAATTAGAACAACGGAGAGGCCGTAAACTTCGTGTCAATGATCAAATTGACATTCCTGAACTGAACATGACTATCACCATTCTTGAACCTTCTCAAGAAGAAATAGAAGAGCATCTTAAAGAGAAGGAAGAAAAGGAACGTGTTGTTAAACTTGTCAAGCAACTCAATCAACAACAAAAGAAACTACCGACAAAGACTAACAAAAAAGAAAAAGCAATTCGCTTTCCTGGTATCTCCTAATGTGGTTAAAACACTTATCCATTCAACATTTTCGTAATTATCAAGAACTTGAAGTCGAGTTTCATCCTGGATTAAATATTTTCCTAGGTCAAAATGCTCAAGGAAAGACCAATATTCTCGAATCAATTTATTTTCTAGCTTTAACCAGAAGTCATCGAACACGAAATGATAGAGATCTCATCTATTTTGAATCCACCGATTTTAAAGTTTCTGGTCAATTACAAAGAGAAACTGGTCCCCTTCCATTAGAAATTTCCTTGACACCAAAAGGTCGGATAACTAAGGTAAATCATTTGAAACAAGCCAAATTATCGAACTATATTGGCCATATGAATGTTGTCCTTTTTGCACCCGAAGATTTGCAACTGATCAAAGGATCACCTGCAGGGCGTCGAAAGTTTATTGACATTGAATTAGGTCAGATGAAACCTCTCTATTTATCCGACTTATCTCAATACAACCATGTACTGAAACAAAGAAACAGTTATCTAAAAAATTCGGAAAAAATTGATGCTACATTTTTGGAGGTCTTAGATTCACAACTAGCTAGTTTTGGAAGTCGCGTCATCCATCATCGGCTTGAGTTTATTAAAAAATTAGAAGCTAAAGCAAAAGAAAAACATACTCGACTTTCTGACAACAAAGAAGCCCTATCAATTCAATATCAGTCAACTGTTTTTTCTGAAGAAGGAAATGATATAGAAGAGCAGTTTCTCTCTATGTTGGAAAAAAACCGTCAGAAGGATATTTTTAGGAAAACAACAAGTATTGGGCCTCACAGGGATGATTTGGCATTTTTTATCAATAATATGAATGCTACCTTTGGTAGTCAAGGCCAGCATCGAAGTGTTGTTCTCTCTCTAAAATTAGCAGAAATTGAATTAATGGAAGAAATCACAAGAGAAAAGCCGATTTTACTACTTGACGATGTCATGAGCGAACTTGACAATTATCGTCAACTTCAACTACTTGAAACCATCTCTAATAATATTCAAACATTTATTACAACGACCACTCTCGATCATTTAAAAGACCTGCTTGAAGAGTTGAAGATTTTCACTGTTCAAGCCGGTCATATCAAAACAGCATCTTGACAGAATTGTCAAGATGCTGTTATTTTTGTTTACAAATGTGTAAATTTATTGTGCTGAGTAGTTAGGAGCCTCGTTTGTGATTTGCACATCATGAGGATGGCTTTCTTTCAATCCTGCACCACTCATTTCAACAAATTGTGCATGATCATGTAAATCTTGAATGGTTGCTGCACCAACATAACCCATACCTGAACGAATACCACCGATCATTTGGAATACCATATCTGCTACAGAACCTTTATAAGCAACACGTCCCTCAATTCCTTCAGGAACCAATTTATTGGCTTCATTGACAGATCCTTGGAAGTAACGGTCGCTAGAACCTTTCTTCATTGCTGCAATAGATCCCATACCACGGTATGTTTTAAATTTACGACCTTGGAAGATTTCTGTTTCACCTGGTGCTTCATCTGTACCTGCAAGCATTGAGCCAAGCATAACCGCATTTCCACCAGCTGCGAGTGCTTTGACAATATCTCCTGAATACTTGATACCGCCATCAGCAATGATCGTTTTTCCATATTCACGAGCTACAGCGGCTGCGTCATAAATAGCAGTCACTTGAGGAACACCAACCCCTGCAACAACACGAGTTGTACAGATTGATCCTGGACCAATTCCGACCTTAACTACGTCTACCCCTGCATCAAATAATGCACGAGCACCTTCAGCGGTTGCAATATTTCCTGCAATCAAGGTACGATCTGGGAAGTGGGCACGAATTTCTGCAATCTTACGAAGAACACCCGCAGAATGTCCATGAGCAGTATCGATGACAATTGCGTCTGCACCAGCTTCAAAAAGAGCTTCTGCACGTTCAAAAGTATCTGAAGTAACCCCTACGGCACCAGCTACAAGCAAACGACCAAATTCATCCTTAGCCGCATTTGGGAACTCAATAACTTTTTCAATATCTTTGATTGTAATCAAGCCAGAAAGACGACCATTTTCATCTACCAATGGTAATTTTTCAATACGGTGCTCTTGTAGAATTCGTTCAGCTGTTTCCAAATCAGTTCCAACCGGTGCAGTCACCAAATTTTCACTCGTCATATGATTTGAAATGGGTTGATTGTAATCAGAGATAAAACGCAAATCCCGGTTTGTAAGGATACCAACTAATTTACGATTTTCAAGAGTTTCAACAACAGGAACACCACTGATTCGGTATCGTCCCATCAACTCATCTGCTTCTGCAATTGTATGAGACGGAGTCAAATAGAACGGATCAATGATAACCCCATTTTCAGAGCGTTTTACTTTGCGTACTTCATCTGCCTGTTGCTCAATTGACATGTTTTTATGGATAACACCAAGTCCACCAGCACGTGCCATGGCAATTGCCATTTGACTTTCAGTCACCGTATCCATAGCAGCAGTAATGATTGGGATATTCAAGCGTAAATTACTTGCTAATTGTGTACTTAAATCTGCATCATTAGGCAATACATGACTTTCTGCTGGAATCAAAAGCACGTCATCGAATGTAAACCCTTTTTTTAAAAACTTTGTGTCCCAATTAGACATTAGCTGGATCCTCTTTTCTTTTTATTTGAGCAAGGCTCGAATTTTTATTGTTAATATCATACCATTCTATGGCAATTTGTCAATCATTTATTGGTAAATTATCAATGAACAGTAAAGAAATGTTCGCTATTAATGAAGTCGTTTTATTTTTTAAAATAGGTAATTCCCATCGCAGATTTTACTTCATCCAGTGTTTGAGCTGCTACATTTCGAGCGCGCTCACTTCCTTTTTCAAGAATAGAGTAGACCTCACCCATATCCTTTGCAAACTCAAGTCGTCTTTCACGAATTGGTCTTAATTCACGATCTAAAATTTCTAAAAGATATCGTTTGGTCTTTACATCACCAAGTCCACCACGTTGATAATGTTCTTTCATTTCTGCAATTTCAGCTACATCTTCTGGACGGCCAAATACATCCAGGTAATGAAATACCATATTGCCTTCGATTTTTCCTGGATCCTCTACTTTAATATGATCAGGATCAGTATACATACTCATCACTTTTTTCTTTAAAGTATCTGCATCATCAGCTAGGTAAATGCCATTATTCAACGATTTAGACATTTTAGCATTTCCGTCTAAACCGGGTAAGCGCCCTGCTGCTTCGTTTTCAGGATAAATCCCTTCCGGTTCCACCAAAGTATCTGTGTTGTAAGCATGATTAAAGGAACGAACAATCTCACGAGCTTGCTCAATCATTGGCTTTTGATCATTTCCTACTGGAACAAAATTTGCTTTAAAAGCTGTGATATCGGCTGCTTGTGAAATAGGGTATACCAAAAATCCTGTTGGAATACTCTCACCAAAACCTTTTTGAGAAATCTCGGTTTTTACAGTTGGGTTTCTTTCAAGTCGCGCCAAAGATACTAGATTCATGTAATACATGGTCAATTCCGCTAATTCAGGAATCTGACTTTGAATGAAAATCGTAACTTTTTCAGGATCTAGTCCAGCTGCCAGATAATCCAAAGCAACATTACCAATAGATTCTACAATCGTTTTTGGATCTTTTGCATGGTCTGTCAAAGCTTGCTGGTCTGCTAGAAAAACAAACATATTATACTCATCTTTATTTTGCAACAAGACGCGATTTTTTAAAGAACCAACATAGTGGCCAATATGGAGTTTTCCTGTCGGTCTATCTCCTGTCAGAATGATGGGTTTTGTCATACTCTTCTCCTTAATCGTTATCCCTATCATTATAGCACTTTCTAGTTGAAAATGTTAGTCTATCCTCTATGTTTGTAAGGAATTAACACTTTACTAAACTGTCAATTTCGTTTACACCATTGTAAAAACAAATTGACAGTAAAAAAGTTGAATTTTCCCCTATTTTCTAGTAAAATGAAGACATTATAGAAAGAGGAGAAAATCATTGCTTACAGTATCAGACGTCTCACTACGTTTTAGTGATCGAAAATTGTTTGACGATGTCAATATCAACTTTACAGAAGGAAATACATACGGTCTCATCGGTGCCAACGGTGCTGGAAAGTCAACCTTTTTAAAAATTTTAGCTGGAGATATTGAACCAACAACTGGTCATATTTCTCTTGGCCCTGATGAACGTTTGTCTGTTTTGCGTCAAAATCACTTTGACTACGAAGACGAGCGGGTCATCGATGTTGTCATTATGGGAAATGAAAAGCTCTACAACATTATGAAGGAAAAAGATGCTATCTACATGAAAGAAGATTTCTCTGATGAAGATGGTGTCCGTGCAGCTGAACTTGAAGGTGAATTTGCCGAACTTGGTGGATGGGAAGCAGAAAGTGAAGCATCTCAATTGCTTCAAAATCTAAATATTTCAGAAGACCTTCATTATCAAGCTATGAGCGAGTTAGCCAATGGGGATAAAGTGAAAGTTCTCTTAGCTAAAGCCCTTTTTGGTAAACCAGATGTCCTTCTTTTGGACGAGCCGACCAATGGATTGGATATTCAATCCATTACCTGGTTAGAAGATTTTCTGATTGATTTTGAAAATACGGTTATCGTTGTATCCCATGACCGCCACTTTTTGAACAAAGTCTGCACCCATATGGCGGATCTCGACTTTGGAAAAATTAAACTTTACGTCGGAAACTATGATTTCTGGAAAGAATCTTCTGAACTTGCAGCAAAATTACAAGCAGATAGAAATGCAAAAGCTGAAGAAAAAATTAAACAATTGCAAGAGTTTGTCGCACGTTTCTCAGCCAACGCTTCAAAATCAAAACAAGCAACTTCGCGTAAAAAAATGCTTGACAAGATTGAACTTGAAGAAATTGTTCCATCTAGTCGGAAGTACCCATTTATCAACTTTAAGGCAGAACGAGAAATTGGTAACGATCTCTTGACAGTTGAAAATCTTTCTGTCAAGATCGATGGAGAAACCATCCTTGACAATATCAGCTTTATCTTACGTCCTGGTGACAAAACCGCCCTTATCGGACAGAACGATATTCAAACAACCGCTTTGATCCGTGCATTGATGGATGATATTGAATATGAAGGAACTGTCAAGTGGGGAGTTACAACTAGTCGATCATATCTACCAAAAGACAACAGTCGTGATTTTGCAGGTGGTGAAAGTATTCTTGATTGGCTTCGTCAATTTGCAAGTAAAGAAGAAGATGACAATACTTTCCTTCGTGGTTTCTTAGGACGGATGCTCTTTTCGGGTGACGAAGTTAACAAGTCTGTCAACGTCTTGTCAGGGGGAGAAAAAGTTCGTGTCATGTTGTCTAAATTGATGCTCCTCAAGTCAAATGTTCTTGTACTGGATGATCCAACCAATCACTTGGATTTGGAGTCTATTTCAAGTTTGAATGATGGATTGAAGAATTTTAAAGAATCGATTATCTTTGCCAGCCATGACCACGAATTCATTCAAACACTCGCCAACCATATTATCGTTCTTTCAAAAAACGGCGTAATCGATCGTATTGATGAAACCTATGATGAGTTTCTTGAAAATGAAGAAGTTCAAGCAAAAGTGAAAGAACTTTGGAGTCAATCATAAAAATAAAGAGCCCTGAAATAATGATTTCAGGCTCTTTCAGTAGAAATATATGAATAAAACAAAGCTAAAAACATCCCTTTTTATAGTATCTTCTTTCCTGATTCCAGCTATCATGATGTTCTTTATTTACCTCTCGCAAGGAATCTACTGGAACAGTGATACATCCCCCTTATTAGGAGATGGTTATCATCAGTATGTCATTTTTGATACCACACTTCGAAATATTTTACACGGGACAGATAGCCTATTTTACAGTTTTCAAAGTGGACTAGGCATTAATTTCTATGCACTCAGTAGCTATTATCTAGGAAGTTTCTTTTCTCCTCTTGTCTTCTTCTTTAATGCACAATCCATGCCGAATGCTGTTTACCTCATCACTCTTCTTAAATTTGGAGCTATTGGGTTAAGCACTTATATTAGTTTACATGGAATGTTTTCTAAAATTCCTAGATCCCTGGTTCTTACCCTTTCAACCTCATTTGCTCTTATGAGCTTTGCTATCAGCCAAATTGAAATCAAAACTTGGCTTGATGTTTTTATCCTAGCACCATTAATTCTTTATGGATTCAAAAAACTCATTTACAATGAGGGAGAGATTCTCTACTTTATCAGCTTAACCAGCTTGTTTATCCAAAATTATTATTTTGGGTTTATGATGTCTATTTTTCTTATTTTATGGTACTTGACACAACTGTCATGGGACATCAAAGGAATTGGAAAACGCTTCTTTCATTTTGTGATTGTATCTCTTTTATCAGTTATAACAAGCCTTGTGATGTTATATCCAACCTTCTTAGATTTACGCACTCATGGAGAAAGTTTTTCAAATGTTGACAGTATCTTTACAGAAAAAAGTTGGTATCTTGACGTATTTGCAAAAAATTTCATTGGAAGTTTTGACACTACTAAATATGGATCAATTCCAATGATCTACGTGGGATTATTTCCACTTCTTTTAGCGATTACCTTTTTCTTTGTAAAGTCGATCAAGTTTCACGTGAAACTTTCTTACTTTATACTCTTGACCATTCTTATTTTGAGTTTTCGTTTTCAATTATTAGATCTCCTTTGGCAAGGTATGCACGCGCCAAATATGTTTCTTCATCGATACTCTTGGATCTTTTCTTTGACGATTATTCTGATGGCAGGAGAAGTACTAAATCGAATAGAGGAGATCACTTGGATTCGTTTTAGTCTTGCTAATTTCCTCCTTATTCTAGGATTTGGAGCAACTGTCCTTTACAGCAGTCACTATAAATTTTTAGATGCTGTCAATTTTATTGTTACTTTTGAATTTTTAATTGCTTTCTATTTGGTCTGTTTAGGATTTATCCTAAAAAAGATACCGCCTAGACTTTTCTATCTTTCGATCCTTTTTTTCTCCATTTTTGAATTATCGGTAAATAGTTATTATCAAATGGAAGGAATTGCGAATGAATGGGTCTTTGCTTCTCGATCATCCTACGAACGCGACTTAAAAGCCATCCAATCCTTAGTAAGAGAGAAGACAGACTCAAATTATCGGACTGAGATTCTACATCCACAAACGGGCAATGATAGCATGAAGTATGGTTATAATGGAATTTCTCAATTTTCATCTGTACGAAATACGGATGCTAGCTCGACATTGGACAAACTAGGATTTAAATCTGAAGGAACTAACCTCAATCTTCGATACCAAAACAATTCTATTTTAATGGATAGTCTATTTGGTGTTCGCTATAATTTAAGCCAACAACCTGTTCAAAAATTTGGATTTAAAGAGATTGCAACCAAAAATGGAGTCTCACTTTCAGAAAACGAATATGCCTTACCAATCGCCTTTCTGTCAGCAAAACCTTATAAAAATACTTCCTTTACGAATTTGACACTGGATAATCAGACACGATTCATCCATCAAATCACGGATGAAAAATATAAATTTTATAAGAAATTAAATATTCTCTCGCCTACTTCACAAAATACTACATCTTCGTTGCAAACTGCAAAAATTGAAGAAGATAGTCATCTTTCCTACGCAAGTATTCAATATGAAGTAACGGTTCCTACCCATAGCCAACTATATGTCAATGTTCCAAATTTACAATTTTCAAACGATGATCGGAAAGATATTGAAATCAGCTACAATGGACAGACCCAACGCTATACCATTGATAATGCCTTTCCATTCTTTTCAATTGGCCATTTTGACACAGAAGAAACAGTTACTATTCGTATGAGTTTTCCAGAAAATTCGACAGTCTCCTTTGATACACCAGAATTTTTTGCTCTGGATCTTGACCAATACACACAAGCTATCGCTAGTATTCGTCAGCAAGAAGTTGCTATTCACAAAAAGAAAAACAAATTGGTAGCAGCCTATAACGCAAATAGAGACACTACCCTTATTTTTACACTCCCTTATGATAAAGGCTGGTCAGCTAAACAAAATGGAAAGCCTATCCAAATTCATCGCATCCAGAAAGGATTGATGGGAGTTCGTGTTTCAAAAGGATCCGGAACAGTCACCTTAACATTTGTTCCCCAAGGCTTCATTGAAGGACTCATTGCCTTTTTCATTGGAATCATTCTCTTCTTCCTCTACGAATGGAGACAAATAAAAAGACGAAAAAGTTAAGGAATCTAACCATCGTTCACTTATAAATAAAAGGCTAGGATAGTCATTATCCTAGCCTTTTTCAAAACAAAAAAAACACCCAAATGGGTGCTATACTAGCTCCGCCAGTAGGACTCGAACCTACGACATCATGATTAACAGTCATGCGCTACTACCAACTGAGCTATGGCGGAATGAGATATAGTCCGTACGGGATTCGAACCCGTGTTACCGCCGTGAAAAGGCGGTGTCTTAACCCCTTGACCAACGGACCATATATTCATTAACAGAACATATCCCATTATATCAAAATTTAACTAATTGTCAAGCACTAAATTCTAAATTTTGCTCTTCAATTAATTTTTTGGCACGTTTGATATTGCTTCTTGAGATTGGACAAGAATACCCTTCTTTCAACAGCAGCTGTTTCTTTTTCTTATCCATTCCAATGATCATACTTCTATTCACGATAAAAGATTGATGGGGACTGAAATATCTCTCCTCCACATCTTTCTCCAAGACATCTGATAAACTTCCCGCAATTTCTTTTTGAAAATTTTTCCCAACTAAGTTTAATTTATAAGCCGAACCAACAGTTTCAATATAAAGAATATCCTTAAATGGAATTTTTATCTTTTTATCCTTAAAGTCATACTCAAAATAATCTGTCAAATCATCATTTCCAATTTGAATAGTTGTTAGGTACTCAATACACTCCTTGATTTTTAATCTAAATAAATCTTCATTCAAATTTTTATCAATAAAATCTAAGGCAGATACTTTATAACGATAGGTAATCGAAGCGAATTCTGATTTTGTAGTAATAAAAACAATAATGGCATAAGGATTTGCTTCTCGTATTTTTTGAGCAATTTCCAGCCCACAATACTCATTGTCTTGGATATGAATATCTAGAAAATATAATTGGTGGATATCCGAATGTTGGATATAATTTTCAAATTCCGAAATTTTACCGGTAGAAATCACTTCAAGTTTAATTTCTAATTCCTTAGCAATTTCTGCAATATGTTTTTCTACCCGTATCTGTTGAGAGAGCTCATCTTCTAATAAAAAAATCTTCATTCTTGTTCGTATCCTCCAATCTTCAAAACTTGTAAAAAACGATTTCCTTGCAATTCCGTTTCTAAAAACATCGTTCCATAATTTGCTAAGATTTTTCTCACATTATTTAATCCTAGTCCTCTATTTTCTCCTTTTGTCGAATAGCCTTCTTCATATATTTTTCTAATATCAAAAGTGATTTCATTTGTTGTATTATGAATCACTAAGTAAACAATTTTTGAAATAGAGAAAATAGCAATATGAACTTTCTTTTCTTCTGCTTCTTTTGAAGCTTCCAAAGCGTTTGTCACTAGAATCCCAACGATTCTCACGATATCTAATAAATCAACTGGTAGTTGCTCGATTGGTTCACTCGTTTCAAAGGTCATTTCCACCCCAGCATCTCTTGCATCCAACCAGCCTCGAATCAAAATACTTCGTAAAGCAGAATCTTTGATATTGACCAAGTTGAATCCTGATAATGCTTCTGTATTGATCTCTTTATAACCTTTTTCCAATACTTCTCTATGGATTCTCTGTATTTCTGGAATATTTTCTTCCTCAATAGCTAATGACATAGAAATAACTAAATTTCCCAAATCATGACGAAATCCCCTAACAATAGAATAGAGACTTTGAATTTCAGCCATATACCGACTCATTTGTTGCTCAGAAAATTCTTTATACTCCAGTTCTAAATTTTTACGATACTGATCTCGCTCGATTTTCATATGGAATAAGCTGACTACAAAAGAGAAAAAACAAATCGTTGCCAACATACTCCCAAAATTTTTAAATTGCGCTTGTTCACTAATCCATAAAGCAAAATTAATCACTACAAATATAGCAAAATAAACACAGATGAGTCTCTTTAAATATTTTTCAAATTCTTTCTCATAAAAAGGAGTGAAATCAAATTCAAATAAGTCAATTAACTTCAAAATGATTCCTAAAGAGACCAAACGAATGCACATATTGTAGACAATCGAGTAAGCTGCTACTACAGCATCCCCCAATACTGAAGAGACAATTATCGTCAGAAAAGTTGCTGTTCCTTCAACCGCTAAATAAGTAAAAAAAGAATAAAAAATGGCGCACAAGCGATTCGTCCGATTGGCATAATGATAATAAGGATATAAATAAACCGGCCATAAGAGCATATTTAAATCAGAGAGTCGAATATTTGAAAATAAAGTCACATCTAAAAATACTAAGAGACTTTCAAAAAGAAGAACAAAGGTGCTCAGCAGAAAGATAAATGCAAATTGATGTTCCTGATAGATTTTTTCGTCCACTAATGCAAACGTCAGAACAATGATCCCTCCCAAGAGAAAAGACAAGATTAATGACTGAATCACACAAACTCTCCCACTTTGTTTTTTCTATTTTATTATACTTTAGTATTATTATAAAAAATTTTTATATACAAAAAATTATAATATAAAATAGCCTAAAATTAAAGGGAATAGGTAAAATTGTAATGTTTTTAATGTTTTTGTTACATGAATGAAAACTATTTTACACAATTTATATAATCTACACTTTGCACTATATAGGGATTGTTAGTTCTTTTTTTAAATATTCCTAATAAATCATTTCATTACTATTTGTCTATAGTGAAGTATACAAAAATTAATAGATAATGAAAATTTATACATTTTTACATAAAAGAAAAGATGCAGCAAAAGCTGCATCTTTCATTTGATCCCAGCAGGATTCGAACCTGCGACCGTTCGCTTAGAAGGCGAATGCTCTATCCAGCTGAGCTATGAGACCGAACTTACTTCATTTTAGCAGAAAAAGGAAGGAGCGTCAAGGTTATTTATGGTAAGGACTCCCCTGTTGAATCATGAAAGCACGATAGATTTGTTCCACCAACACTAATTTCATCAACTGATGAGGAAGAGTTAATTGACCAAAGCTCATTAATAGATTTCCTCTTTTTTTCACTTCAGGAGACAGACCAAGACTACCTCCAATAACAAAAGTAAGGTTTGAATAACCAGATGTCATAATCTGGTCAATCGTTTGACTAAATTTCTCTGAAGGAAATTGTTTTCCTTCAATGGCTAATACAATCACATATTCCTTATCTGAAATTTTAGAGAGAATTCGTTCCCCCTCTTTTTCAAGGATTTGTTGATTTTCAAGTTGACTGGCACGATCTGGAGTTTTTTCATCAACTAACTCAACCTGTTCTACTTTTGCAAATCGACCAAGCCTTTTAATATACTCCGCGATCCCATCTTTTAAGTATTTTTCTTTTAATTTTCCAACGGTTATCAATTTAATTTTCATTCCCCTATTGTAGCATAATTCTTCAATTCCACAAATAATCCACAGCTATAGAAAGAAAATCTATTCTATAAAGTCCTTTTTAAAGCCATTTCTCAACTTAATTCTACAAGTTATCCACAAAATGTGGATAACTTTAGTTATTTAAGATATAATTAAGAAAGTTTTTCTATACTTTAGACAATTTGATATCCTTAGGAGGAAAATATGAAATCTTCATCTAATTTACTGAAAAAACTTGGAAACATAACCCTCATTTTCGTTGTAGGTTTTCTAGGTGGGATTCTTGGAACCTTTTTAACCTTACAAACCTCTCATTCTTCTACTTCAAATACTGAAAGTAAGCAAGTACACTCAACCACTGTTAAAACAGCTTATAAAAATACAACCTCAACTAGTGAGGCCGTAGATAAGGTGAAAAATGCTGTGGTTTCTGTGATTACTTATTCTGATTCTTCGAATCAAGGGTTATTTGAAAAAGAAGAAAACTCTGACTCACAAATTTCTAGTGAAGGTTCTGGAGTCATTTATAAAAAAGAAGGAAAATATGCCTACCTTGTTACCAACACCCATGTAATCAATGGTGCTAAAAAAGTAGATATTCTTTTAGCAGATGGGAATAAAGTCCCTGGAGAAGTAGTTGGATCAGATGTCTATTCTGATATTGCAGTCGTTCGCATTAGTGCGGATAAAGCAAAGGCAGTAGCTGAATTCGGAGATTCAAACCAATTAACAGTCGGTGAGACTGCAATTGCAATTGGTAGCCCTCTTGGAACAGATTATGCGAATTCTGTTACCCAAGGGATTATTTCCAGCCAAGGCCGCAATGTGAAATTGAAAGCCGATAATGGACAAAATATCTCTACACGCGCCTTACAAACAGACGCAGCCATCAACCCAGGAAACTCTGGAGGTCCATTAATCAATATTCAAGGACAAGTCATCGGGATTACCTCAAGTAAAATTTCAAATAACGGACAAACTTCAGTAGAAGGAATGGGATTTGCAATTCCTGCAAATGATGTTGTCAATATTATCAAGCAACTAGAAGAAAAAGGAAAAGTAGTTCGACCAGCTCTTGGAATCCAAATGATGGATTTATCCAACCTTTCAACATCTGATTTAAGCCAATTAAAACTTCCTGAAAAAATCTCTGGAGGAGTACTGGTTCGTTCAACACTTGAAAATATGCCTGCTTCAGATAAATTGCAACGCTATGATGTTATCACAAAGATCGATGATACAGATATCGAGTCAACGGCAGATTTACAATCCGCCCTCTATTCTCACCAAATCAATGATACGATCAAGGTCATATTCTATCGTGATGGAAAACAACAAACAACTTCTATCAAGTTGACAAAATCAACTGAGGATCTGAGCGATTAACTTTCACTTTCTTGACATACTTGTAAACACACCTTTACGAATTTGTAAAGGTGTGTTATTCTATTCATAAGATGGAAAAATTAGAAAAAATAGCGGTAAAGGACATTCGAACCAATCCTTTCCAACCAAGAAAAGTATTTGATCAAGAAAAATTAGAAGAACTGGCTCAGTCAATCAAAGAAAATGGCTTAATTCAACCCATTATTGTCAGAAAATCTCCAATAATTGGTTTTGAATTGCTTGCAGGTGAAAGACGTTTTAGAGCTTCAAAAATTGCTGGATTAGAGCTTGTTCCTGCGATTATTAAAGAGTTAACAGATCAAGAAATGATGCGACAAGCCATTATTGAAAATCTTCAACGAGAAGATCTCAATCCAATTGAAGAAGCTATCTCCTACCAAAAGCTTGTTGATCATGGATATAAGCACGACCAAATCGCTCAATTTATGGGGAAATCTAGACCCTATATCAGCAATATGCTTCGCTTGTTACATCTAGCTCCCTCTGTTCAAGAAGCAGTCATTCAAAATGATATTTCTTCGGCTCACGCGCGTGTTCTTGTTCCTCTTGATGAAGAAGAGCAGCGCTTTTGGTTGGAGCGAATCAAACAGGATCATTTAAATGTTCGAACATTAGAAAGCAAGATCAGTTCAAAAAGAAAACAGAAAAAACAAAAAGCAAAAGAGAGCTTCCTACTAGAAGAGGAACAACGATTGAAAAAAATATTAGGAACAGATGTGACGATACACTCCTCTTCTCAAAATAAAGGAACTATCCAAATTTCTTTTTCCAGTCTTGATGAATACCAACGAATTATCAACAGCCTCAAATAAGGCTGTTATTTTTATTTTTTGTATTGACAAGCTTTTCCACCATAAAAATCTTTTGTAAATAGCAGAAAAATAAGGATATTCTCTAGTTATCCCCACTTTGTGGATAACTTTTAAAAACAATGTGAATTTAAATCCACAACTTGTGGAAAAGTTTAAAACTATAATTTAATTTCATGAAATTTAACCTGTGGAAAACTATTTTTGTTTGTGGTAGAATAGGAGTACGTATGATTTGATACAATTCAAGAAAAGGAGGGAAGTCTGATAGTGTCACAAGAAGAGCAATTTTGGTCTCGTTTTTTAGAATTAGCCCAATTACAACTAAAAGATAGTGCCTATGATTTTTTTGTCGCCGATTCAAAATTAGTAAAAATCGATGGAGAGACGGCTACCATTTATCTTGATGGAAATTATAAAGAATTATTTTGGGAAACAAATCTAAAAAATGCTTTGATCACAGCCAGCTTTGAAGTCTACAATACAGATTTGAAGTTCCATTTCGTTTTTGAAGATACCGAAGAAATTCCTAGTAGTCATAGCAGTGAGAATAGGAGATTATCTTCAGGTAGCTTAACAACCGAACCGTTGCCTAAAATTGATACAGGCCTGAAATCAAAGTACACCTTTGATAATTTTGTGCAAGGGGATGGAAATATTTGGGCGAAAGCAGCAGCGCTTGCAGTTTCTGAAAATCTTGCAACAACTTACAACCCTCTCTTTATCTATGGTGGACCAGGACTTGGAAAGACTCACCTATTGAACGCAATTGGAAATCAAATCCTAGAAAATATTCCAAATGCACGGGTTAAGTATGTCCCAGCAGAAACCTTTATTAATGAATTTTTAGAGCACCTTCGATTAGGAGAAATGAAAACTTTCAAGAATACCTATCGAAGTTTAGATCTTTTATTGATTGATGATATCCAGTCACTTGGTGGTAAAAAAGTCACGACTCAAGAGGAATTTTTTAATACCTTTAATGCCCTCCATAGCGACAACAAACAGATTGTTCTAACAAGCGATCGAAGTCCGGATCATTTAGATAGTCTTGAAGAGCGGCTGGTTACTCGTTTCAAATGGGGACTCACGCAAAATATAACACCACCTGATTTTGAAACTCGGATTGCCATCTTACGAAATAAAATTGAAGATCTAGACTATATTTTTCCTAATGACACACTAGAATATCTAGCTGGTCAGTTTGATTCAAATGTCCGAGACTTAGAAGGTGCCTTAAATGATATTTCTTTAATGGCGAAGGTTAAAAAACTAAAAGAAATTACGATCGATGTTGCAGCTGAAGCTATTCGAGCTCGTAAAAACGATAATAGCAAGACGCTTGTCATCCCCATTGAAAAAATTCAGGAAGCAGTTGGAGCCTTTTATGGAGTCAGTGTAAAAGAAATCAAAGGTTCTCGAAGAGTTCAGAATATTGTCCTAGCACGACAAGTAGCCATGTATCTTTCAAGAGAGATGACGGACAACTCACTTCCTCGAATCGGAAAAGAATTCGGTGGGAAAGACCACACGACTGTCATTCATGCCTATGAAAAAATTAAAAGTATGGTCGACACAGATGATAATCTACGACTCGAAATTCAAAGTATCAAGAAAAAGTTAAATTAATCTGTGGATAACTTCCTCTAAAATTCTAGGGGTTATGCACAATTTTTAAACAAGTAACTTTTCAAGTCATAGACAGGATTCTGAGAGTTTTCCACAACTTCCACACAATCTACTATTACTATTATCTTACTAATCATAAAATAAATAAAAGGAATGACCATGATAAATTTTTCTATTAACAAAACTTTATTTTTACAAGCACTAAATACTACCAAAAGAGCGATCAGTTCAAAAAATGCTATTCCAATCCTTTCCACGATTAAAATTGATGTCACTCCAGAAGGAGTTGCCTTATCTGGATCGAATGGCCAAATTTCAATTGAAAACTTTATTTCTATCAAAGATGAAAATGCTGGTTTATTGGTGACCTCTCCAGGTTCTATTTTATTAGAAGCAACTTTCTTTATTAATGTGGTTTCAAGTTTACCAGATGTTACTTTAGATTTTAAAGAGATTGAACAAAAACAGGTTCTTTTAACAAGTGGAAAATCAGAAATTACACTTAAAGGAAAAGATGCAGATCAATATCCACGTATTCAAGAAATTGCTGCAAGTAATCCATTAGTTTTGGAAACAAAATTATTAAAACAATTAATTAATGAAACAGCATTTGCAGCAAGTGTACAAGAAAGTCGTCCAATTTTGACTGGTGTTCACTTTGTTTTATCAGATAATAAAGAGCTAAAAACAGTAGCAACAGACTCTCACCGTATGAGTCAAAAAGTGATTACACTGGAGAAAAATGGAGACAACTTTGATGTTGTCATCCCAAGTCGCTCTCTTCGTGAATTCACCTCTGTCTTTTCTGATGATATTGAAACAGTTGAAGTTTTCTTTGCAAACAATCAAATTCTCTTTAGAAGTGAACACATTAGTTTCTATACCCGTTTGCTAGAAGGAAATTATCCTGATACAGACCGTCTCATTCCAACAGAATTCAATACAGAGGCAACCTTCAATGTGGCCAACCTTCGATTTGCAATGGAGCGTGCTCGTCTTCTTTCAAATGCGACTCAAAACGGAACGGTTAAATTAGAGTTCAAAAATGGAGTGGTTTCTTCCCACGTTCATTCACCAGAAGTTGGGCGAGTAAATGAAGAGATCGATACGAGCGCCGTTTCAGGAGAGGATTTGTCTATTAGCTTTAATCCAACTTATTTGATTGAAGCGCTCAAAGCTATTGACAGTGAACAAGTTGTTATTCGTTTTATTTCTTCTGTTAGACCGTTTACATTGGTTCCAGAAGGAAATGAACAAGGGTTCATTCAATTGATTACGCCAGTTCGCACAAATTAACAAAGGTGAATCATGTATACGTTAGGTGATTTTGTAGAAATGAAAAAGCCTCACGCTTGTGTGATTAAAGAAACAGGCAAGAAGGCAAATCGTTGGGAAATTACGCGACTTGGTGCAGACATAAAAATCAAGTGTAGCAATTGTGATCATGTGGTCATGATGAGTCGCCATGATTTTGAACAGAAAATGAAGAAAGTACTATAAAAGGTTCAGTCACTTATGTGACCGAACCTTTTCGATTATTTTAATTCTTCAAATTTTCCATTTTTAACTTCTTTGAAACCACTTTGTTTCATCATATCAAAAGTTGATTTGAAGCTGATATAGTCGACTTTTTTATCTTTTTGTGTTGTTACTAATTTCTTTTCAATTAGTTGATCTAAGTCTGCCTTTTCATAATTTAGAGTTGTTTTTTCAACCATATAATCATCTTTGTATTCAGCAGAATGTGTGAATCCTTTGACATCTTTGTATTCTTCATCATATTTATCGATCATTTCCTTTAATTGATCTTTCGTAACTCCCGCCTCTTTGTAATAAATAGTAGTGGTGGTTTGGTTACTGATCGCTTTATCACCTTTATGTTCTAGTGTAATACGAACATCTGTTTTCTTTTCTTGGTTGATTGCCTGAAGATAGGATTTTTGAACAGATTGTTGTCCACAAGCTCCAAGAAGAAAGAGAGTAAAGATAGCGATTAAAGAAAGAAAAATAGATTTCCATGTTTGTTTTTTCATCTGAAAAACTCCTTTGTTCATTGTTAAATAGAGTATACCATATTTATCTTCTTAGAACGTTACAGTTTGATGAAAAAATCTAGTTTCAAAGGTGATGAAATATTTCATTTTTCATCACTTGTCTTTTGAATTATGTTATAATAAAAGAGATTGAAATTTGAACGGAGAAAAAGAAAAATGGCATTAACAGCAGGTATCGTTGGCTTACCAAACGTTGGTAAATCAACCCTATTTAACGCAATTACAAAAGCAGGAGCAGAGGCCGCAAACTATCCCTTTGCGACCATTGATCCAAACGTCGGGATGGTAGAAGTTCCAGATGAACGCCTCCAAAAATTGACGGAAATGATTACTCCTAAGAAGACAGTTCCGACTACTTTTGAATTTACAGATATTGCTGGGATTGTGAAAGGAGCTTCTAAAGGGGAAGGACTTGGTAATAAATTCTTGGCCAACATCCGTGAAGTAGATGCCATTGTCCATGTAGTGCGTGCTTTTGATGATGAAAATGTCATGCGGGAGCAAGGTCGTGAAGATGCCTTTGTTGATCCACTAGCAGATATTGATACCATCAATTTAGAATTAATTTTAGCTGACTTAGAGTCTGTCAATAAACGCTATGCGCGTGTAGAAAAAATCGCTCGTACACAAAAAGATAAGGATTCTGTTGCAGAATTTAATGTTCTACAAAAAATCAAACCAGTTCTTGAAGATGGTAAATCAGCTCGGACCATTGAATTCACTGAGGAAGAACAAAAAGTGGTGAAAGGACTTTTCCTTTTGACTACCAAACCAGTTCTTTATGTAGCCAATGTGGATGAAGATGTTGTTGCAGATCCAGATTCTATTGACTATGTGAAGCAAATTCGTGACTTTGCGGCAACAGAGAATGCGGAAGTCGTGGTGATTTCTGCGCGTGCTGAGGAAGAAATTTCTGAGCTAGATGATGCAGATAAACAAGAATTTTTAGAGGCGATTGGCCTAACAGAGTCTGGAGTTGATAAACTCACGCGTGCAGCTTATCACTTGTTGGGACTTGGCACTTATTTCACAGCTGGTGAAAAAGAAGTGCGTGCTTGGACCTTCAAACGTGGCATGAAAGCTCCTCAAGCTGCTGGAATCATCCACTCTGATTTTGAAAAAGGATTTATTCGTGCCGTGACCATGTCTTATGATGATTTGGTTAAATACGGTTCTGAAAAGGCTGTAAAAGAAGCAGGACGCTTGCGCGAAGAAGGAAAAGAATATGTTGTCCAAGACGGGGACATCATGGAATTCCGTTTTAATGTATAAGAGAGTTAAAAAAATGTAAAGGTTGGAAAAGATATTTCCAACCCTTTTAGTGTTTTGAAAGGAAAGAGATGACGAAATTAATTGTTGGATTGGGAAATCCAGGTGATAAGTATTTTGAAACGAAACACAATGTAGGCTTTATGTTAGTTGATCAAATGGCAAAGTCTTTAAATCTTACTTTCTCCCATGATAAAATTTTTCAAGCTGATATTGCCTCAACATTTTTGAATGGCGAAAAGGTCTATTTTGTAAAGCCAACCACTTTCATGAATGAGAGTGGAAAAGCGGTCCATGCCCTTCTGACTTATTATGGTCTGGATATTGAAGATCTTTTGGTTATTTACGATGATTTAGATATGGAAGTTGGTAAGATTCGTCTTCGAGCGAAAGGATCAGCTGGAGGTCATAACGGAATCAAATCGATTATCAATCATATTGGAACTCAGACTTTTTATCGAATTAAGATTGGAATTGGAAGACCTAAGCAGGGCATGTCAGTTGTTCATCATGTCTTAGGAAAATTTGATAAAGACGATTACATCACTATTCTACAAACAATTGATCGAGTAGAAGAAGCGGTTAACGATTACTTGGTAGAAGAAAATTTTGAAAGAAGCATGCAGAAATACAACGGGTAAGTAGATGAATGTAATTGATTTAGTGAGTCAAAACTCCAACCTTCTATCCTGGCAACAAGGTTTGCAAAAAAATAATAGGGAATTGATCTTAGGATTGTCTGCGACCACAAAGGCTATTGTAATGGCTTCAGCCTTTGATTCTATTGAAAAAGCAGTCCTCATTACTTCCAGTTATAACGAAGCAGAACGATTGGCTAGTGATTTTATTGCTTTACTTGGAGAAGAGAAAGTCCATACATTTTTGGGAGATGATAACCCTTTAGCAGAATTTGTTTTTGCTTCACAAGAAAGGCAATTTTCACGATTAGAGGCTTTGAACTTTTTATGTCAAGAGGATCGTCAAGGCATCCTTGTGACCAATGTGAGTGGTATAAAACTACTATTACCTTCTCCTAAAGTTTTTGCATCTAGCATTTTTCAATTGAAGGTCGATCAAGAAATAGACTTAACTACTCTGAGTGAAACATTACAGAAGATTGGCTACCAAAAGGTGAGCCAAGTTTTGCAACAGGGAGAGTTTAGTCTACGAGGAGATATTTTAGATATCTTTGAGATCGACCAACTCCAACCCTATCGGATTGAATTTTTCGGAGATGAGATTGATGGAATCCGAATCTTTGACCCAGAAAGTCAGCGTTCTGTTGAAAATGTTGAAGAAGTTCAACTGAAGGCAGTGAGTGATCTATTGTTGCAAGAGGAAGATTTTATACGTGGTCAGCAGCAAATCGAACAATTGCAAGAACAGAGCGCGAATGAAGAATTTAAATCTTATCTAGCAGAAATTTTAGGAGATATTTCTCAAAGGAAACTTCATCCGGATCTTAGAAAATTTATTAGTTTCTTTTACGAGAAGCAATATACCCTATTCGATTATCTCCCTAAACACACTCCTGTTTTTCTGGATGATTATCAAAAAATAGCAGATCAAATAGCGAGATTTGAACTAGATACAGCTAATCTCTTGACGGAAGATTTACATAAAAATAGAGCTTCTTCTCGCCAAGTGTATTTTGCAGACACCAGTACAACATTACGAAAATATACGCCTGCAACTTATTTTTCAAACTTTCAAAAAGGATTAGGAAATCTGAAGTTTGATCATTTGTATCAATTCAATCAATATCCCATGCAGGAGTTTTTTGGACAATTTGATTTACTAAAAGAGGAAATTGAACGGTATCGAAAATCAAACTATACAGTTATTATCCAAGCAACTTCTCATCACAATCTTCAACAGCTCCATAAAAATTTAGAAGAGTATGGGATTCGATTAGATTATATTGATGGGGATACGATCATTCCTCAAGCTAGTCAATTAGTTGTTGGAGGACTAGCTCACGGTTTTCAATTTGTTGATGAAAAAATTGTCTACATTACAGAATCAGAGATTTATCAGAAAAAGATCAAACGAAAGATTCGCAGGCAAAATATTTCCAATGCAGAACGCCTAAAAAATTATAATGAACTGGAAAAAGGGGACTATGTTGTTCACCAAGTTCATGGTATTGGTCAATATTTGGGAATTGAAACGATTGAAATTTCGGGTGTCCATCGTGATTATGTTTCAATTCAATATCAAAATGGAGATCGCATCTCGATTCCTGTCGATCAGATTCAGATGTTGTCCAAATACGTTGCAAGTGATGGAAAAACGCCAAAAATTAACAAGTTAAATGATGGGCGTTTCCAAAGAACGAAGCAAAAGGTTCAGACCCAGGTGGAGGACATTGCGGATGATTTGATAAAACTTTATGCGGAGCGTAGTCAATTAGAAGGCTTTGCCTATTCCCAAGATGATGAAAACCAAGAGGCTTTTGAACAAGATTTTCCATATATTGAAACAGATGACCAATTACGTTCCATTGAAGAAATTAAAAAAGATATGGAATCGAATCGTCCGATGGACCGATTGCTGGTTGGAGACGTCGGTTTTGGGAAAACAGAGGTCGCTATGCGAGCAGCCTTTAAGGCAGTAAATGATCATAAACAAGTAGCAGTGCTGGTTCCTACCACTGTTCTTGCCCAACAACATTATGCCAATTTTAAGGAGCGTTTTGAATCTTTTGCAGTAGAAGTTGCTGTTTTAAGTCGTTTCCAGAGTAAGGCAGAGCAGAAAGAAACGCTTGAAAAGTTGAAAAAAGGACGAGTGGATATTATTATTGGAACTCACCGGCTCTTGTCCAAAGATGTTGTTTTTTCAGACTTAGGCTTAATCGTGATAGATGAAGAACAACGTTTTGGAGTGAAGCACAAAGAAACCTTGAAAGAATTGAAAAAAAAGGTGGATGTGCTTACCTTGACAGCTACCCCTATACCTCGAACTCTTCATATGTCTATGCTAGGAATTCGAGATTTGTCTGTCATTGAAACACCTCCTACCAATCGATATCCTGTGCAAACTTTTGTACTAGAGACCAATCCAACTATTATTCGAGATGCTGTGTTGCGGGAGATGGATCGTGGAGGACAGGCCTATTATCTTTACAATAAGGTAGATACAATTGAACAAAAGGTGTCTGAATTAAAAGAGTTGATTCCAGAGGCTTCGATTGGCTTTGTTCATGGCCAGATGAGTGAAGTTCGCCTGGAAAATACCCTGTTGGATTTCATTAATGGCGAATACGATGTCTTAGTGACGACAACCATTATTGAGACAGGTGTGGATATTCCAAATGCCAATACACTCTTTATTGAAAATGCGGATCATATGGGGCTTTCAACGCTTTATCAACTAAGAGGTCGTGTGGGACGAAGCAATCGAATTGCTTATGCCTATTTGATGTACCGCCCAGACAAATCTCTTACAGAAGTGTCTGAAAAACGTTTAGAAGCTATTAAAGGTTTTACTGAGTTGGGGTCTGGATTTAAAATTGCTATGCGAGATTTATCGATCCGTGGAGCAGGGAATATCCTTGGAGCTTCTCAATCTGGTTTCATCGATTCAGTTGGTTTTGAAATGTATTCTCAATTGTTAGAAGAAGCTATTGCTAAGAAACAAGGCCAAGAGCATCGTAGACAAAAGAGCAATGCAGAGTTGAACCTGCAAATAGATGCGTATTTACCTAATGAATATATTTCAGATCAACGTCAAAAAATTGAAATTTACAAACAAATTCGTGAAATGAATTCTGCGACGGACTATGAATACTTGCAAGATGAATTGATCGATCGTTTTGGAGAATACCCAGATGTTGTCGCCTACCTACTTGAAATTGGTTTAGTGAAAGCTTACTTGGATCAAGTCTTTGTCCGTCTTGTTGATAGAAAACAACAAAAAGTGACAGTGAAATTTGAACCTATTGCCAAACAACTGTTTTTAACACAGGATTATTTCAAAGCTCTGTCAATGACACAGTTAAAGGCACAGATTGCAGAAGAAAAGGGATTGATTGAAGTGATCTTCGATATTCGAAATAAGAAAGATTTTGAAATTTTGGAAGCTCTGAAGCAATTTGGTCAAACCTTATTGGAAATTAAACAGGAAAAAGAAAAGGACTAGCAGTTCTTAGCTCATTTTTCGCATTTTATGTATAAAAAATGATACAATACTATGTTAGAGGTGACAGTATGAGATTAGATAAATATTTAAAAGTTTCTCGCATTATTAAGCGTCGTCCTGTTGCAAAGGAAGTTGCAGATAAAGGACGAATCAAAGTCAATGGAGTATTAGCCAAAAGTTCAACGGATTTGAAAGTGAATGATCAAATTGAAGTTCGTTTTGGAAATAAAGTATTGACGGTTAAAGTCTTGGAAATGTTGGATAGTACAAAAAAAGAAGATGCATCCAAAATGTACGAAATAATTAGTGAAACAAGGATAGAAGAAGATGCCTAAAAATATCGTTCAAATGAACAATAAATATATCAAAGACGAAAGTCAGCGAAAACGTTTTTTAGAAGAAGAAAGAAAAAAACGCAATCGTTTTCTAGGGCTCGTTTTGATATTGGTCATGTTACTGTTTATTCTTCCAACTTATAATTTAGCCCAGAGCTATCAATCGCTACAAGATAAGAAAGAACAATACAAACAGTTGGAAAAAGAGTATAAAGAAACAAGTGAACAAAAAGAATACCAACAAGACATCGCTAAAAAATTAAAAGACGATGATTATGCAACAAAATATGCACGCGCTAAGTATTCTTTTTCAAAAGATGGTGAATATGTTTATACCATCCCAGATTTACTCCCCCAATAACCGATGGAAAATATCTTACAAACAGTTAAACAATTTCTTGAATTTTCGGATGAAAAATTAGAGGAATTAAAAAAGAAAAACCAAATGATTAAACTTCAAAAGGATGAAAAGGAAAGGAATACAGGTGTCTAAACGATTTCTGCTCCTATTGTTAGTTCCAATTTTATTTATTGGGTCTCAAGCAGCGAGTGTCGAGCAGTCTGAGTCTTCTCAGACAATGGCTCATCCATCAGAACTTTATTTTTCTTCAATTCCGGCGAACCCGAATGTCTATCGCAAAATTTCTGTTTTTTCTGATCCTCAGTTGAAAAAAGCAAAAGGAGAAATTCTTCCCAACACACCGTTTACAATCGAACAACTCTTTGTAAATGATGAAGGGAAAGCTGTATTTAAAATAGCAGATAAAGGATATGTATTAGCAGATTCTTCTGTCATTTTTTCTGATGTTGTACAAGAAACACAAGAAAAAAAACAAGACATGTGGCTAAAACCTGGTTTTAAAGTGTATGACCGACCCTTAATAAATGGTGCAAAAGAAAAAAATACACCTCTTTCTCCTTATACAAAAGTGACAGTCTTACGTACAGCTAAGACTTTACGAGATGAGTTTGTGGAGATTGAAGGTCAGGGCTGGGTGAACAAATCATTCGTTACTGAAAAAGATAATCGAATGGAAAAAGTTCAGGACTTGTTAAATAGTAAATACAATTCTCCTTCATATGGAATCTATGTAAAACAATTAGAGACTGGAAATACTGCTGGAATCAATCCGCAAAAAGAAATGTATTCTGCCAGTGTAACGAAATTACCATACTTGTACTACGTCCAAGAACAGCTCAATAAAAAAGCCATTTCTCCAACTACAACCTACAAATATATTCCAGAAGTCAATGATTTCAAAGGTGGCTATGAACCAGAAGGAAGTGGTAGCCTTTCAAAAACACCAGATGGAAAAGAATATAGTGTTCAAGAGTTGGTAGATAAGATTGCAAAAGAATCAGATAATGTTGGACATAATATCTTGAATTATTATGTCACTCATCAATCAGATCAAGACTTCCAAAAAACTTTGGATAAAATTGCAAAGAAACATTGGGATGTTGAAAAAAGAGAAGCATCCGCTGAAATGGCTGGCAATGTCATGGAGGCTGTCTATCAACAAAATGGCCCTATTATTGATGCACTCTCCTCTACAAAATATGACGATCAACGGATTGCGCGTGACCTTCCAGTAAAAGTTGCTCATAAAATTGGAGATGCCTATGATTTTAGACATGATGTTGCGATTGTATATACAAATTCACCCTATGTAATAGCCATTTTTACAGATCATTCGAATTATGATACGATTTCCAACATTTCAAAAGATATCTATGAGGTATTGAAATAATGGAAAAGCGATTTTTAGAGTTTTGTGAAAAACAAGATCTATTTACTCCCCATCGCCGTGTTTTGGTTGCCTTATCTGGTGGATTGGATTCAATGAATCTGTATGAACTTTTATATAAGAATAAAGAACGATTGAAAATCCATCTGGTACTCGCTCATGTCAATCATGGACAAAGACCAGAATCAGATTTAGAAGAAAGTGAACTTCGAACGCTAGCTGATAGGCGAGAGACACGTATCCATGTGGCTCACTATTCGGGTGATTTTACAGAAGCAAAAGCTCGTACCTTTCGTTATGATTTTTTTAAACAGATTATGGAGAAAGAGGATTGCACCGCTTTAGTAACAGGTCATCATGCAAACGATCAAGCCGAAACAACTTTCATGCGCTTAATACGAGGAACAAAATTACGCCATTTAAGTGGTATTCCTGTACGCCAACCATTTGGTAAGGGTGAGTTAATCCGTCCTTTGTTAACTTTTACCAAAGATGAGTTGATGAAAATCCCTCACTTTGAAGACAGTAGCAATGACTCACAGGACTATTTTCGAAATCGTGTACGCCATCAATACCTTCCAGAATTTGAAAAAGAAAATCCCCAAATGCAAGCAAGTCTTCGCTATTTAGCAGAGGAAGTGAATCGTTGGCACCAAGCACTAAAAGAATTGACTAGCAAGTTAAGCATTCAAGATTTAGCTTCTTTTAGAAAGTATTCTCATTCTGTACAATCATTCTTATTAGAAGAGTATTTGGCACAATTTCCAGATTTGCAACTTGGTAGGGCCCAGTTTCAAGAATTATTAGATTTACTGCGAAAAAAAAGAAATTGCATTCATTATTTAAAGTCGAATTATGAACTACATCAAGAATATGATTTCTTTGAAATACGAAAAATCAGTCAAAAGTCGGATGACCAACCCCTTCCTTTTTTGTTAGAATTTGGGAATATCTTTGATATTGCAAATTATAAACTATCTTTTGGACAACCATTAGTAGGGGAAAATGTAGAAATTCTTTCTGTTTCACGCGAAACTCCCATCTTAATTAGAGGGAGAAAGGAAGGAGATCACCTGCTTGTTAATGGCTACCATCAAAAATTAAGACGGTGGTTTATCAACCATAAAATTCCAATTTCGCTTCGGCAAAAAGCTCTCATTATAGAACAGAATCATAATATTCTTTCTGTAGTGGGATTGGTAACGAGTGATTTGAGTAAGCCCTCAAAAAGTGGTATAATGAAAGATAGTCTTTATATTCAAAAAATAGATAGGTAAAAACATGTTAGAAAAAGATATAAAAAAAGTATTGGTTTCACATGATGAAATTGTAGAAGCAGCAAAGAAATTGGGTGAAACCCTAACAAAAGAGTACCAAGGGAAAAATCCAATTTTTGTTGGAATTTTGAAAGGCTCTGTTCCATTTATGGCAGAGTTGATCAACCACGTGGATACACATATTGAATTGGATTTTATGCTGGTTTCAAGTTATCATGGTGGTACGGCAAGCTCAGGTATTATTAATATTATCAAGGATATCGACCAAGATATTACTGGTAGAGATATTTTATTTGTAGAAGATATTATCGATACAGGTAAAACCCTCAAGAGTCTAAAAGAACTCTTTGAAGAACGAAATGCAACATCTGTGAAGATTGCTACCTTACTGGATAAACCTGAAGGACGTTTGGTTGAGATTGAAGCAGATTACACCTGCTTTACGATTCCAAATGAGTTTGTTGTAGGATATGGTTTAGACTATGATGAAAATTATCGTAACCTACCCTATGTTGGTGTATTAAAAGAGGAAGTGTACTCAAAATAGAGGAGACTAGATGAATAACAGAAAAAATAACGGTTTTGTCCGAAATCCATTTCTGTATTTGTTGATTATTGTAGCGGCTGTGACAGGATTCCAGTACTTTTTTGCGGGTAATGGGGTTGGTCAAAGTCAGCAAATCAACTACACAGAATTGGTCAAAGAAATTAAAAATGATAATGTAAAAACAATCAGTTACCAACCAAATGGTAGTGTGATTGAAATTGCAGGTACCTATAATAAAGCAAAAGAATCAAAAGAAGATACAGGAATTCAATTTTTTACCCCAAGTGTTCAAAAAGTATCTCGCTTTACTAGTGTCATCCTTCCATCTGATATCACTGTCAATGAATTACAAAAATTAGCAGCTGACCACAAAGCAGAAATCACCATTAAGCGTGAGAGCTCAAGTGGCATGTGGATAACAATTCTCACTTCAATTGTTCCATTTGTTATTGTCATGTTCTTCTTCTTCTCAATGATGAACCAAGGCGGTGGCGGAGGTGCCAGAGGTGCCATGAACTTTGGTCGTAATAAAGCCCGCGCTGCTAATAAAGAAGATATTAAAGTTCGTTTTTCAGATGTAGCAGGAGCTGAAGAAGAAAAACAAGAACTTGTTGAAGTTGTTGAATTTTTAAAAGATCCAAAACGCTTTACTAAATTGGGTGCAAGAATCCCAGCAGGTGTGCTTCTTGAAGGCCCTCCCGGAACTGGTAAAACCCTTTTAGCAAAAGCAGTAGCTGGTGAAGCTGGAGTGCCATTCTTCAGTATCTCTGGTTCTGACTTCGTTGAAATGTTTGTCGGAGTCGGTGCTAGCCGGGTTCGTTCACTTTTTGAAGATGCTAAAAAAGCAGCACCAGCCATTATCTTTATCGATGAAATTGATGCTGTTGGGCGCCAGCGTGGTGTAGGTCTTGGTGGTGGAAATGATGAACGTGAACAAACCCTTAACCAGCTCTTGATTGAGATGGATGGTTTTGAAGGCAACGAAGGAATCATTGTTATCGCAGCAACTAACCGTTCTGATGTCCTTGACCCTGCCCTTCTTCGTCCTGGTCGTTTTGACCGTAAAGTATTAGTTGGACGTCCAGATGTGAAAGGTCGTGAGGCAATTCTTCGTGTTCATGCTAAGAATAAGCCACTTGCTCAAGATGTGGACTTGAAATTGGTTGCTCAACAAACACCAGGATTTGTCGGTGCTGATCTCGAAAATGTTTTGAACGAAGCAGCCTTGGTTGCAGCTCGTCGAAATAAAAAAGTAATTGATGCTGCTGATATCGATGAAGCAGAAGATCGTGTTATTGCAGGTCCATCTAAGAAAGATCGGACGATTTCACAAAAAGAACGTGAAATGGTTGCTTATCACGAAGCTGGTCATACAATCGTTGGTCTGGTCTTATCAAATGCTCGTGTAGTTCATAAAGTTACGATTGTTCCACGTGGTCGTGCAGGCGGTTACATGATTGCCCTTCCTAAAGAAGATCAAATGTTACTTTCTAAAGAAGATATGAAAGAACAATTAGCTGGGCTCATGGGAGGCCGTGTTGCCGAAGAAATTATTTTCAATTCGCAAACAACGGGTGCTTCAAATGACTTTGAACAAGCTACCCAAATGGCGCGTGCAATGGTGACAGAATATGGTATGAGTGAAAAACTTGGACCGGTCCAATATGAAGGAAATCATGCGATGTTTGGTGCTCAAAGCCCACAAAAAATGATTTCAGAACAAACAGCTTACGAAATTGATGAAGAAGTTCGTGGTTTGTTGAATGAAGCCCGTAATAAAGCGGCAGAAATTATTCAAGGAAATAGAGAAACGCATAAACTAATTGCGGAAGCTCTATTAAAATATGAAACCTTGGATAGTGTTCAAATTAAATCATTATATGAAACAGGAAAAATGCCTGAAAATTCAGAGCATGAATTAGAAGAAGAAGCAAAACCTCTATCATATGATGAAATTAAGTCAAAATTAGAAGAAAACAACTAATTCAAAAGAAGGAAAATATTTCCTTCTTTTTTTATTAAAAAAAGTGTTGACAGAGTAAAAATATTCTGTATAATAGAATATGTTGTAAAAATGGTCCGTTGGTCAAGGGGTTAAGACACCGCCTTTTCACGGCGGTAACACGGGTTCGAATCCCGTACGGACTATCGATAAACTGTCACCAAGTGGCAGTTTTTTTGTGTATTTGAACAAAATAGTCAAAAATAATAACCAAATAGTTAAAAAAACGTACAGAATAGAAAAAAAGTCCAATGGGCTTCTTTATTTTTATAAAATACAGATAAAAGTAAAGGAGAGCTTATGGAATTTAATAAAATGTATCAAAAAGTAAAATATATCGTAAGAAAATGTGAAAAAGAGTATTATATTCAATTATGGGAAAAGGATGATTGGGAACAAGAAGGTCAGCTAACTCTGTTTGAACTTTATCAAAAAAATCCTGAAATTGAAACAAATGAAGAATTACTTTATACATATTTCAAAACAAAATTTAGAAATCATATTAAAGATAAAATAAGACAACAGGAAAGTGATAAGAGAAAAATTAATAGACTTCCATATATTGAAATTGGAGAAATTAGTCACAGAATTTCATCAAGAAAAATATATTTAGATGAGCTGGTTGTTCTGAGAGATGCATTAAAACGTTTTAAAGAAAAATTAACCGTAAAAGAAAAAGAACAATATGAAGCATTACTAGCAAACAGAAGATGTCTAGGAAAAACAAAAATGAAAAAGAAATTAGAGAACTATCTAAAGGATTTTAAAAATTCAATTTAAGAACTGAAAGTTGACAGTGTATAAATGAACTTTCAAAAAAATAAATTTTTTTGAGAAAAAGTGTTGACAGTAAGGGTAGGTCATGATATACTAATATAGTTGTCGCGCGAGAGCGACAAAGACCTTTGAAAACTGAACAAGACGAACCAATGTGCAGGGCGCTATAACGAAAGTTGTAGTAACTGAACAATAAAAAAACAATAAATCTGTCAGTGACAGAATGAGTTTAAGACAAACAATTATTTTAATGAGAGTTTGATCCTGGCTCAGGATGAACGCTGGCGGCGTGCCTAATACATGCAAGTAGAACGCTGAAGCTTGGTGCTTGCACCGAGCGGATGAGTTGCGAACGGGTGAGTAACGCGTAGGTAACCTGCCTCTTAGCGGGGGATAACTATTGGAAACGATAGCTAATACCGCATAAAAGTCGATATCGCATGATGTTGATTTGAAAGGTGCAAATGCATCACTAAGAGATGGACCTGCGTTGTATTAGCTAGTTGGTGAGGTAACGGCTCACCAAGGCGACGATACATAGCCGACCTGAGAGGGTGATCGGCCACACTGGGACTGAGACACGGCCCAGACTCCTACGGGAGGCAGCAGTAGGGAATCTTCGGCAATGGGGGCAACCCTGACCGAGCAACGCCGCGTGAGTGAAGAAGGTTTTCGGATCGTAAAGCTCTGTTGTAAGAGAAGAACGAGTGTGAGAGTGGAAAGTTCACACTGTGACGGTAACTTACCAGAAAGGGACGGCTAACTACGTGCCAGCAGCCGCGGTAATACGTAGGTCCCGAGCGTTATCCGGATTTATTGGGCGTAAAGCGAGCGCAGGCGGTTAGATAAGTCTGAAGTTAAAGGCTGTGGCTTAACCATAGTACGCTTTGGAAACTGTTTAACTTGAGTGCAGAAGGGGAGAGTGGAATTCCATGTGTAGCGGTGAAATGCGTAGATATATGGAGGAACACCGGTGGCGAAAGCGGCTCTCTGGTCTGTAACTGACGCTGAGGCTCGAAAGCGTGGGGAGCAAACAGGATTAGATACCCTGGTAGTCCACGCCGTAAACGATGAGTGCTAGGTGTTGGGTCCTTTCCGGGACTCAGTGCCGCAGCTAACGCATTAAGCACTCCGCCTGGGGAGTACGACCGCAAGGTTGAAACTCAAAGGAATTGACGGGGGCCCGCACAAGCGGTGGAGCATGTGGTTTAATTCGAAGCAACGCGAAGAACCTTACCAGGTCTTGACATCCCTCTGACCGCTCTAGAGATAGAGTTTTCCTTCGGGACAGAGGTGACAGGTGGTGCATGGTTGTCGTCAGCTCGTGTCGTGAGATGTTGGGTTAAGTCCCGCAACGAGCGCAACCCCTATTGTTAGTTGCCATCATTGAGTTGGGCACTCTAGCGAGACTGCCGGTAATAAACCGGAGGAAGGTGGGGATGACGTCAAATCATCATGCCCCTTATGACCTGGGCTACACACGTGCTACAATGGCTGGTACAACGAGTCGCGAGTCGGTGACGGCAAGCTAATCTCTTAAAGCCAGTCTCAGTTCGGATTGTAGGCTGCAACTCGCCTACATGAAGTCGGAATCGCTAGTAATCGCGGATCAGCACGTCGCGGTGAATACGTTCCCGGGCCTTGTACACACCGCCCGTCACACCACGAGAGTTTGTAACACCCGAAGTCGGTGAGGTAACCGTAAGGAGCCAGCCGCCTAAGGTGGGATAGATGATTGGGGTGAAGTCGTAACAAGGTAGCCGTATCGGAAGGTGCGGCTGGATCACCTCCTTTCTAAGGAAATGGAAACCTGTACGTTGGTCTTGTTTAGTTTTGAGAGGTCTTGTGGGGCCTTAGCTCAGCTGGGAGAGCGCCTGCTTTGCACGCAGGAGGTCAGCGGTTCGATCCCGCTAGGCTCCATTAACACTGTAAGGGTGTTAAGATTGAACATTGAAAATTGAATATCTATATCAAATAGTAACAAGAAAATAAACCGAAACGCTGTAAATATTTAAAGAGTTTAGGTCGCAAGACCAAAAATAAGGTTAAGTTAATAAGGGCGCACGGTGGATGCCTTGGCACTAGAAGCCGAAGAAGGACGTGACAAACGACGAAATGCTTTGGGGAGCTGTAAGTAAGCGACGATCCAGAGATGTCCGAATGGGGGAACCCACTAGCTAATGGCTAGTACTCCTATCTGTTAAGGATAGGTAGAGGAAGACGCAGTGAACTGAAACATCTAAGTAGCTGCAGGAAGAGAAAGCAAAAGCGATTGCCTGAGTAGCGGCGAGCGAAACGGCAGGAGGGCAAACCGAAGAGTTTACTCTTCGGGGTTGTAGGACTGCAATATGGACTTAAAGATTATAGAAGAATGACATGGGAAGGTCAGCCAAAGAGAGTAAGAGCCTCGTATTCGAAATAGTCTTTATACCTAGCAGTATCCTGAGTACGGCGGGACACGAGAAATCCCGTCGGAATCTGGGAGGACCATCTCCCAACCCTAAATACTCTCTAGTGACCGATAGTGAACCAGTACCGTGAGGGAAAGGTGAAAAGCACCCCGGGAGGGGAGTGAAATAGAACCTGAAACCGTGTGCCTACAACAAGTTCGAGCCCGTTAATGGGTGAGAGCGTGCCTTTTGTAGAATGAACCGGCGAGTTACGATATGATGCGAGGTTAAGTTGAAGAGACGGAGCCGTAGGGAAACCGAGTCTGAATAGGGCGCATTAGTATTATGTCGTAGACCCGAAACCATGTGACCTACCCATGAGCAGGTTGAAGGTGAGGTAAAACTCACTGGAGGACCGAACCAGGGCACGTTGAAAAGTGCTTGGATGACTTGTGGGTAGCGGAGAAATTCTAAACGAACTTGGAGATAGCTGGTTCTCTCCGAAATAGCTTTAGGGCTAGCGTCGACATTAAGATTCTTGGAGGTAGAGCACTGTTTGGGTGAGGGGTCCATCCCGGATTACCAATCTCAGATAAACTCCGAATGCCAATGAATTATGGTCGGCAGTCAGACTGCGAGTGCTAAGATCCGTAGTCGAAAGGGAAACAGCCCAGACCACCAGCTAAGGTCCCAAAATAATTGTTAAGTGGAAAAGGATGTGGGGTTGCACAGACAACTAGGATGTTAGCTTAGAAGCAGCTATTCATTCAAAGAGTGCGTAATAGCTCACTAGTCGAGTGACCCTGCGCCGAAAATGTACCGGGGCTAAAACAATTTACCGAAGCTGTGGATACCTTTATAGGTATGGTAGGAGAGCGTTCTATGTGTGGAGAAGGTGTACCGTGAGGAGTGCTGGAACGCATAGAAGTGAGAATGCCGGTATGAGTAGCGAAAGACAGGTGAGAATCCTGTCCACCGTAAGACTAAGGTTTCCAGGGGAAGGCTCGTCCGCCCTGGGTTAGTCGGGACCTAAGGAGAGACCGAAAGGTGTATCCGATGGACAACAGGTTGATATTCCTGTACTAGAGTATGTAGTGAAGGAGGGACGCAGTAGGCTAACTAAAGCGTGCGACTGGAAGTGCACGTCTAAGCAGTGAGGTGTGAATTGAGTTAAATGCTTAATTCTATAACATTGAGCTGTGATGGGGAGCGAAGTTTAGTAGCGAAGTTAGTGACGTCACACTGCCAAGAAAAGCTTCTAGCGTTAATCATACTCTACCCGTACCGCAAACCGACACAGGTAGTCGAGGCGAGTAGCCTCAGGTGAGCGAGAGAACTCTCGTTAAGGAACTCGGCAAAATGACCCCGTAACTTCGGGAGAAGGGGTGCTGGCTTTCAGTCAGCCGCAGTGAATAGGCCCAAGCAACTGTTTATCAAAAACACAGCTCTCTGCTAAATCGTAAGATGATGTATAGGGGGTGACGCCTGCCCGGTGCTGGAAGGTTAAGAGGAGTGCTTAGCGGTAACGCGAAGGTATGAATTGAAGCCCCAGTAAACGGCGGCCGTAACTATAACGGTCCTAAGGTAGCGAAATTCCTTGTCGGGTAAGTTCCGACCCGCACGAAAGGCGTAATGATTTGGGCACTGTCTCAACGAGAGACTCGGTGAAATTTTAGTACCTGTGAAGATGCAGGTTACCCGCGACAGGACGGAAAGACCCCATGGAGCTTTACTGCAGTTTGATATTGAGTGTCTGTGCCACATGTACAGGATAGGTAGGAGCCATAGAGATCGGGACGCCAGTTTCGATGGAGGCGTTGTTGGGATACTACCCTTGTGTTATGGCCACTCTAACCCGGTAGGTTCATCATCTACGGAGACAGTGTCTGACGGGCAGTTTGACTGGGGCGGTCGCCTCCTAAAAGGTAACGGAGGCGCCCAAAGGTTCCCTCAGAATGGTTGGAAATCATTCGCAGAGTGTAAAGGTATAAGGGAGCTTGACTGCGAGAGCTACAACTCGAGCAGGGACGAAAGTCGGGCTTAGTGATCCGGTGGTTCCGTATGGAAGGGCCATCGCTCAACGGATAAAAGCTACCCTGGGGATAACAGGCTTATCTCCCCCAAGAGTTCACATCGACGGGGAGGTTTGGCACCTCGATGTCGGCTCGTCGCATCCTGGGGCTGTAGTCGGTCCCAAGGGTTGGGCTGTTCGCCCATTAAAGCGGCACGCGAGCTGGGTTCAGAACGTCGTGAGACAGTTCGGTCCCTATCCGTCGCGGGCGTAGGAAATTTGAGAGGATCTGCTCCTAGTACGAGAGGACCAGAGTGGACTTACCGCTGGTGTACCAGTTGTCTCGCCAGAGGCATCGCTGGGTAGCTATGTAGGGAAGGGATAAACGCTGAAAGCATCTAAGTGTGAAACCCACCTCAAGATGAGATTTCCCATGATTTTATATCAGTAAGAGCCCTGAGAGAAGATCAGGTAGATAGGTTAGGAGTGGAAGTTGTGTGAGCAATGGAGCGGACTAATACTAATAGCTCGAGGACTTATCCAAAGAGTCAAAAGATATTGACAACGTAAGGTTAACTTGTTAGAATATAGATGTTCAATTTTGAATGTTTAATCATTCAGAGTTAAGTGACGATAGCCTAGGAGATACACCTGTACCCATGCCGAACACAGCAGTTAAGCCCTAGAACGCCGGAAGTAGTTGGGGGTTGCCCCCTGTGAGATAAGGTAGTCGCTTAGCAAGAGATTGAGCCTAGTAGATACTAGGCTCATTTGGGAGTTTAGCTCAGCTGGGAGAGCATCTGCCTTACAAGCAGAGGGTCAGCGGTTCGATCCCGTTAACTCCCATAGGTCCCGTAGTGTAGCGGTTATCACGTCGCCCTGTCACGGCGAAGATCGCGGGTTCGATTCCCGTCGGGACCGTTAAGATAATGAAAATTATTTTAAGACTCGTTAGCTCAGTTGGTAGAGCAATTGACTTTTAATCAATGGGTCACTGGTTCGAGCCCAGTACGGGTCATATTTTGCGGGTTTGGCGGAATTGGCAGACGCACCAGATTTAGGATCTGGCGCTTTACGGCGTGGGGGTTCAAGTCCCTTAACCCGCATAAGAGAATAATAATGAGCCGGCTTAGCTCAGTTGGTAGAGCATCTGATTTGTAATCAGAGGGTCGCGTGTTCAAGTCATGTAGCCGGCATTTTTTTATATAAAGAAAGCAATGCGAACGTAGTTCAGTGGTAGAACACCACCTTGCCAAGGTGGGGGTCGCGGGTTCGAATCCCGTCGTTCGCTTGAGGAGGCCGGGGTGGCGGAACTGGCAGACGCACAGGACTTAAAATCCTGCGATTGGTAACGATCGTACCGGTTCGATTCCGGTCCTCGGCATAGACAAAGGTTGAAAGAAGCACCCTTAGCTCAACTGGATAGAGTACCTGACTACGAATCAGGCGGTTAGAGGTTCGACTCCTCTAGGGTGCATAAAGCGGTAGCTTTAGATCGGGAAGTAGCTCAGCTTGGTAGAGTACTTGGTTTGGGACCAAGGTGTCGCAGGTTCGAATCCTGTCTTCCCGATATTATGGCGGTGTAGCTCAGCTGGCTAGAGCGTCCGGTTCATACCCGGGAGGTCGGGGGTTCGATCCCCTTCGCCGCTATATTGTTGATCTTGTTGGACCTTTAGCTCAGCTGGTTAGAGCTCTCGGCTCATAACCGAGTGGTCGTAGGTTCAAGTCCTACAAGGTCCATTGTTATCTTGGAGGATTACCCAAGTCCGGCTGAAGGGAACGGTCTTGAAAACCGTCAGGCGTGTAAAAGCGTGCGTGGGTTCGAATCCCACATCCTCCTTAATATTAACGCGGGATGGAGCAGCTCGGTAGCTCGTCGGGCTCATAACCCGAAGGTCGTAGGTTCAAATCCTGCTCCCGCAATTTGGCTCGGTAGCTCAGTTGGTAGAGCAATGGATTGAAGCTCCATGTGTCGGCGGTTCGATTCCGTCTCGCGCCATTTCTTTTAATAATAAGCGGGTGTAGTTTAGTGGTAAAACTACAGCCTTCCAAGCTGTTGTCGCGAGTTCGATTCTCGTCACCCGCTTTGAACATAGGTTCTTTACCAAGTTTTTAACTTGGGCGCGTAGCTCAGGTGGTTAGAGCGCACGCCTGATAAGCGTGAGGTCGGTGGTTCGAGTCCACTCGTGCCCATTTTGGAGAATTACTCAAGAGGCTGAAGAGGACGGTTTGCTAAATCGTTAGGTCGGGTAACCGGCGCGGGGGTTCGAATCCCCCATTCTCCGTATAATTTCCAAGTTTGAGATGTCATCTCAAACTATTTTTTATATTTTTGAAGGTTTTGTCTATGTTCTTGAATCGATTCTTTAAAATTTTTAGTTTTGTGTTTGTTTTAACTGTTTCAGGAATTTTATTTCTTTTTCCATCTGTTAGAACTTCTATTGTTTTAAAATCTTCTGATATATTAGCTATTGTTGATAAGGCAGTATCGGTACCATTTGTTGTTGTGGAATCTAAGGCAAAGGATTTAAAGAATTTATCTGAATTAAATGAAGAAAACCGTTCGTTAAAATCACGTCTTTATCAAAAGGATATTGACCAGTCAAAACTTAACCGTTTGGAATCAGAAAATAGAGAATTACAGGATTTGATGTCAATCAAGAATTCTGTATCGGGTTCTAAACAAGTCGTTAGTGAGATTATTGACCGTAATTATGGTTCGTGGGATCAGGAATTTGTTATTGATAAAGGTAGTTCAGATGGAATTTCTGATTCTATGTTTGTTCTTTCGTCTGGTGGCGTCATTGGTGTGGTAGAAAGTATAGAGAAAAATTCTAGCAAAGTGAAACTATTAGTCGAAGATACTATTTCTTCACAACACCTGACGTTTAAAATTGAGAGTCAAGGTCAATCTATTTTTGCTTTATTAAATGGTTATGACGAGAAGACAGGTGAGTTTCGGTTGTTGCAAATTGGAGATCCAGTTGAAATTAAAAAAGGATCTCTGGTTTCAACAAGTGGTTTAGGAAAATATAAGAGTAGTGACTTACCTCTTGGTACAGTGACTTCTACTCAAAAGGCATCTGATCAGTTAGGGCAAGAAATTCGTGTGAAACCAAAGGCTAATTTAGATGTCAATCGTTATGTACTATTGATTGGAGAATAGTGTGAAAGTCATACGTAAGTACCATTTTTTCCCTTTAATCTTATTCTTATCTTTATTTGTTGACGGACAGATCTCTTTTCTTATTTCTCGTTTTTGTCCAAACTCCTTTGAACCTACTTCATTTTTATTTCTATATGGTTTTATGTTGTTAAGTCTCTATTTCTCTGAGATAGCTAGTATTTGGTGGGGAGTCTTCTTTGGTTTTTGTTTTGATGTGTATTTTTTACACACCCTAGGAATTGCCTTCCTAGTATTTCCTTTACTACAGGTGATTTTTTATCGGTGTAATCAGATTATTTTGGTCAATCGATTGACTCGTTTTTTTACATTTTTATTAACGATTCTATTATTTCAGATTTTAACAAACCTTCTTTTGATTCTTTTTATTGGTATAAAATTTAACTGGATTACATTAATTATTTACCAAATTTCCCCAAGTTTAATTTTGAATGTACTTCTATTAATAGTATTACAGCCATTACTTGAAAAGATTTATTTATAAACTCGAAATAAAAATGTAACAATAGCGTAATATAAATTTTTAAAAAATTTGTTATACTAGTTAGTGTCTTATTAGAAAGGGAAAATTTATCTAATGAAGAAAAAATTATTTGCCACAATCTTATTGAGTACAGTTGCTTTATCACAAGGTGCTGTTGTAGCTGGTGTATCAGCTGACTCAACAGATGATAAGATTGCTGCTCAAGATAACAAAATCAATAGTATTAATCAACAACAACAAAGTGCACAAGCTCAGGTAGATCAAATTCAAGGTCAAGTATCTGAAATTAAAAAACAACAAGAAAATCTTCAAGCTGAAAATGACCGTTTGAATGAAGAATCTGAACGATTGTCAGCTGAGATTGATGAGTTGTCAAAAAATATTGTTGCTCGTCAAGAATCACTTGCAAATCAAGCACGTAGTGCTCAAACAACTGGGACTGCAACAAGCTATATTAATGCGATTGTTAGCTCTGGATCTTTGACAGAAGCTATCTCACGTATTTCTGCTATGAACGAAATTGCAGATGCTAACAACAAAATGTTGCAAGAGCAAAAACGTGATAAAGAAGAGATTGCACAAAAACAAAAAGAAAACAACGATGCTATCAATACTGTCATTGCAAACAAACAGCAATTAGAAGATGATGCGCAAGCTTTGTCAACAAAAGAAGCTGAGTTGAAAGTAGCACAATTGAACTTGGCTGCTGAAAAATCATCTGCTGAAAATGAAAAGAACGCTTTGTTGCAACAAAAAGCTGAAGCTGAAAAAGCAGCAGCGGCAGCGGCAGCAGCTGAAGCAGCTTACCGTGCAAAACAAAAGGAACAACAAGCAGCTGTGAAAGCTTCTGCAAATACTACCCTTCAAGCACAAGTTCAGGCAGCGGCTCAAACACCTGCTGCAACACCAGCGGCTGCACAAACTCAAGCAGCAGCTCAACCTGCTGTTCAAACTCAAGCAGTGGCAGCACCAGTAGCAACTACTTCTCGTCCAACTTATAGTACATCTGCATCATCTTATCCAGTTGGTGAGTGTACATGGGGTGCGAAGACATTGGCTCCATGGGCAGGTGATTACTGGGGTAATGGTGGACAATGGGCAGCAAGTGCAGCAGCAGCAGGATTCCGTACAGGATCTCAACCACAAGTTGGTGCCATTGCATGTTGGAATGATGGTGGATATGGACACGTAGCAGTTGTTACAGCTGTTCAATCTACAACAAGCATCCAAGTCTCTGAGTCTAACTATAACGGTATCCGTAGTATTGGTAACTACCGTGGTTGGTTTAACCCAACAACAGCTCAAGGTACTGTTACTTATATCTATCCAAACTAAGAATTAAAAAGAAGCAGAACATTTGTTCTGCTTCTTTTTGTGAAAGATTGTCGGTAGAGCTGGATTTTGTATTTTCCATAAATTAATATTTGAATATTTGCTTAAAAAGCGATAAAATGTTTACAGGAGAAATTTGTGCTGACTGTACAATATGGTTTTTAGATTTTACTGGAGGAAATCATGTCATTTTCTGATTTAATGCTCTTTGCTTTGTCGTCAAATCAAGAATTGGCTCAACGTGTGTCTCGCGAAATGGGACTACCGCTTGGAAAGTCAACGGTTCGTCAATTTTCTGATGGAGAAATTCAGGTTAATATTGAAGAATCAATCCGTGGGAAAGATGTTTATATTTTGCAATCCACTAGCTCACCGGTTAATGATAATCTTATGGAAATTTTGATTATGGTAGATGCCTTGAAACGAGCTAGTGCGCAATCTATTAATGTGGTGATGCCGTATTACGGCTATGCTCGTCAAGACCGGAAAGCTCGGGCTCGTGAACCAATCACTTCTAAGTTGGTAGCTAATATGCTTGAGGTTGCTGGAGTTGATCGTCTCTTGACAATTGATTTGCACGCTGCTCAAATTCAAGGCTTCTTTGATATTCCTGTTGACCACTTGATGGGTGCGCCTTTGATCGCCGACTATTTTGAACGTCGTGGGATGATTGGAAAAGACTATGTTGTTGTCAGTCCAGACCATGGTGGTGTGACTCGTGCTCGGAAATTGGCTGAATTTTTGAAGACTCCGATTGCGATTATTGATAAACGCCGGAGTGTCGATAAGATGAATACGAGTGAAGTGATGAATATCATTGGGAGTGTTGAAGGTCAAACTTGTATTTTGATTGATGATATGATTGATACAGCTGGTACAATCTGTCATGCGGCGGATGCCCTTGCTGAAGCAGGAGCTGTAGAGGTTTATGCAAGCTGTACGCACCCAGTTTTATCAGGTCCAGCGATGGACAACATTCAAAAATCAGCCATTAAGAAGTTGGTGGTATTGGATACGATTTATCTACCGGAAGATCGCTTGATTGATAAGATTGAGCAAATTTCGATTGCGAAACTCCTTGCTGAGGCTATTGTTCGCATTCATGAAAATCGTCCTCTTTCACCTCTGTTTGAAATCGGAAATGCCAAAAAATGTTAACAATAAGGAGGCTGAAAAACAGCCTCTTTTGTTTAGGAGGAAATACAAATGGGAATCAGACAATGGTGGCAAGCGCTAAAAAAAGAAAAGAAGCGAAAAGAACTAATTCGAGCGGCTCAAAAACTAGAAAACAAGGTGGATCCAAGTATACCGAAGAAGACTCTACCCAAAAATCGTGCGGTAAAATAGGAAATAATTGGAGTGGAAAAGAAGAGGGAACTGGTAAAATCAGGGAAGTTCTGTCTATTTCATAGAGAAACGATTGAGTAAAAGTGTCCAAAAACCGAAAAATTCTAATAGATGAGTATAATATATCTCTAATTCATAATTTTAGGGATCAAATAGAAAGAAATCTTAATTTTTTTTAAAAAAATTGATAAAAACTCTTGACAACAGAAATATATCCTAGTATACTAGTCATAGTTACGAAGTAACGAATATTTTTAAACTATAAAAGGAGATAAAACAATGAAAAAAGTTTTATTATCATCAGTAGCAGCTCTTGCAGTATTTGCAGCAGCAGCTCCAGCATTCGCAGCAGATACTACAGGACGTCCAGTTTATAAAACTGAAAAAGGTGGAGACACACCTACTTTAAGTGAACTTAAAGGTGAAGCAACTCCAGCCGCACCAGCATCTTCAGCCACAGAAAAACACCCAGGTGCTACTCAAGTTGACCCATCTATCGGCAAAGGTACTCCAGTTGATAAAAAAGGTGATGTTTCTACTGCAAACTACGATGGAAACAAATTTGCTGATACATCTAAAGAATTAACTGCTGTTCCAGCACCTGAATATTTCACTCAAGGTCTTGACCTATGGAATGGTAGCCAACATGGTACTTTCCGTACTGAAGAAGGTGTTCAAACAATCGAAGTTACAAACCCACATGATGGAACTAAATGGTTGGTAGATGTTCAGGTTAAAGCTGGAGCTAACACTCCTAGCGGATTCTACGCTACTGCAATTAGTGGTTCATTGCGTCCAGCATCTTCAGATGCTAAAGCAGCTGCTAAAGCAGCTGAAGAAAAAGCAGAAGCAGCTAAAGCAGCTAAAGCTGGTAAAGACGGTATGGCTTCATCTGCAAAAGCTGGTGAAAAATCACTTCCAAAAACTAGCGCAGTTAAATAATTTCTAATTAATTAGCTCATAAAAATATCACTGAGTCCTTGGGCTCAGTGTTATTTTTTAGATAAAATCATTTTGAGGAGATCGATTGAATGAAAAGAGCTGGAGAAAAAAAGTCAAATAAATTAGGTTTCGTAATTGCTGCCTTTGCGGCAGTCGTTGTGGTTGTAGTTGGATTCCTATTCTTCAATCCATTTGGTGGAAAGGCCTCTAATACGGCTAAGAAAACTGGAACTTCTGGAAGTAGTTCTTCTACCCAAGCTGTGAAGTATGAACCTAGTCAAGAAGAAAAAGATTACTTAAAGAATCGTTTTGCCCAATTAACTTCTGTGAACCCTGAAGCAATCGCTTATGTCTACGCACCGGGTACTGAATTGGATGAACCTGTTGTACAAACTGGTGATAATGCAACCTACTTAGATAAAACGTTTGATGGTGGTTATCAACCATATTTGGGTACTGTCTTCATGGATACAGATAATAAGAAAGATTTCAGTGACCGTTTGACCTGGTTGTTTGGTCATGCTCGTGGTAGTAAGGTTGGTGATCATCGTATGTTTAACGATGTCAACTACTATGACAAACAAGATTACTTTGATCAACACCCGTATGTTGTCATTGAGACACCTGAGCGCAAGTATTATTATGAAGCTATGTGCTTGGTCATTGTTCCTGAAACAACTGCTTTCTATCGTACTAGCTTTAAGGACGACAAAGACTTTACGACTCAGTTGAAGAAGGTCTATGAAGATGGTCAAACTAAGAATCCAAATATTAAAATCAAAGCATCTGATAAATACTTGGTATTGTCAACTTGTCGCGAAGAGGATGAAACGATTCGTTCAAACCTCTACCTTCGTCAAATTCCTGATTCAGAAATGAAGGATTTTGTGGCAAAACATGCAGATCAATTGACATATGTGGCAACACGTGGTCAACAATAATGACTTGAAAGACTTAGCATTGCTAAGTCTTTTTTGTATGGAAGGATTGTTGAAATGTCCTTTGATAGTGAGCAAAAGATGGGGATCTGGCTTGTTCTTTTGCGATGGGGTCCTATTTATAGTATAATGAATATAAGTGTTTTGGAGGTGTTCTATGGATTTAACGAAACGTTTTAATAAAAATCTGAATCGGATCGAAGTTTCTTTGATTCGTCAGTTCGATCAATCAATTTCTTCCATTCCTGGTGTCTTGCGTTTGACTTTGGGGGAACCGGATTTTACAACTCCTGAACATGTAAAAGAAGCAGGAAAGGCTGCCATTGATGCGAATTTTAGCCATTACACTGGGATGAGTGGTTTGCTGGCTTTGCGTGAGGCTGCGAGTCAGTTTGTGGCGGATAAATATGGTATTCACTATCGTCCTGAAGATGAGATATTGGTGACGATCGGTGCGACTGAAGCCCTATCTGCAACCTTGACAGCAATCTTGGAACCTGGAGATGTAGTACTTCTTCCAGCACCGGCCTACCCTGGTTATGAACCCATTGTGAATTTGGTTGGGGCGGAGATTGTCGAAATTGATACGACAGCAGATCGTTTTGTCTTGACTCCTGAAAAGTTGGAAAAGGCCATTCTAGAGCAGGGTGAAAAATTGAAGGCTGTTATTCTCAATTATCCAGCTAATCCAACGGGTGTCACTTATTCGCGCGAACAGATGGCGGAATTAGCTGCTGTCTTAAAAAAATATGAAGTCTTTGTGATTTGTGATGAAGTCTATTCAGAGTTGACTTATACTGGAGAGGCACATGTTTCTATGGCCTCCTTTATTCCTGAGCAGACCATTGTTATTAATGGCTTGTCTAAGTCTCATGCTATGACAGGCTGGCGGCTTGGTTTTATCTTTGCCCCTGCTGCATTGACGGCCCAACTCATCAAGAGTCATCAGTATTTGGTTACTGCTGCTGGAACCATGAACCAGTATGCTGCGATCGAAGCTTTGACGGAAGGTCGAGATGATGCGGAGCCGATGAAGAAGGAATATGTGAAGCGTCGGGATTATATTATCGAACAGATGTCCGCGCTTGGGTTTGAGATGATTAATCCAGATGGTGCCTTTTATATTTTTGCTAAAATCCCAACTGGTTATAATCAGGATTCCTTTGCTTTCTTGCAGGATTTTGCGCGTGAAAAAGCAGTTGCTTTTATTCCTGGTGCTGCTTTTGGTCAATATGGTGAAGGCTATGTGCGTTTGTCGTATGCAGCCAGCATGGAGGTTATCAAGGAAGCAATGAAACGCTTGAAGGAGTATATGGAAGAACATGCTGGAGTCAATTGAGACCCGGGGCATTGTGCTGTATAATCGGGATTTTCGTGAGGATGATAAATTGGTCAAGATCTTCACGGAGAAGTCAGGGAAGCGGATGTTTTTTGTGAAACATGCGGGAAAATCACGATTGAATCCCATGTTACAACCATTGGTAACAGCGGATATGTTGCTGAAAATCAATGATGATGGGTTGAGTTATATTGATGATTTTCAAGATGTGCAGGTTTATAAGAAAATCAATGCAGATCTTTTTGCCCTTTCTTATGCGACCTATGTTCTGGCGCTTGCGGATGCAAGTATTCAGGATAATCAGGTGGATCCGGCCCTGTTTGCTTTTTTGGAAAAGACCTTGTCTTTGATGGAAGAGGGACTGGATTATGAGGTTTTAACCAATATTTTTGAGATTCAGCTTCTATCACGGTTTGGGGTTGTCTTGAACCTGCATGAATGCTGTTTCTGCCATCGGGTTGGTCTTCCTTTTGACTATTCCTTCCGGTATAGTGGGGTCCTTTGTCCGGATCATTATGATCGGGATGAGAGACGTGCCCACTGGCATCCGAATGTTCTCTATTTATTGGATCAGTTTCAAGCAGTGCGATTCAGTGAGTTAGAGACGATTTCTCTACAAGCGGAGATGAAAACAGCTCTGCGTCAGGCAATTGATCAGTTGTATGAGGAGTATGTAGGGATCCATTTAAAAGCTAAAAAGTTTATCGATTCCTTGAGTGATTGGGGAGCGATTATGAAAGATTCATCTGGAGGTGAAACATGAAAAAAATTGCAGTAGATGCAATGGGGGGCGATAATGCACCTCAAGCCTTGGTAGAAGGTGTGAATCAAGCCATTCGTGATTTTGATGATATTGAGATTGTCTTATATGGCGATGAGGCAAAAATCAAAGACTATTTAACCGCAACAGAACGTGTATCGATTGTGCATACGGAAGAAAAAATCGATTCAGATGATGAGCCAACGCGGGCCATTCGTCGGAAAAAACAGGCTTCGATGGTCTTAGCTGCCAAGGATGTGAAGGCTGGTGAGGTGGATGCCATGCTATCTGCAGGAAATACAGGTGCTTTATTGGCAGCAGGCTTCTTTATCGTTGGCCGTATCAAAGGGGTGGAACGCCCTGGATTGATGTCCACACTTCCGACGGTTGATGGTCGCGGGTATGACATGCTGGACTTAGGTGCCAATGCAGAAAATACACCAGAGCACTTGCATCAGTATGCTGTGATGGGGTCCTATTATGCTGAAAATGTTCGTGGAATTCAAAAACCACGCGTGGGTCTATTGAATAATGGGACAGAAGCTAGTAAGGGAGATCCTTTGCGCAAGGAAACCTACCAACTGTTATCTGAGGATGAGTCGATTCATTTTGTTGGGAACGTGGAAGCGCGTGACTTGATGGATGGTGTTGCTGATGTCGTTGTGGCGGATGGTTTCACGGGAAACGCTGTCTTGAAAACGATGGAAGGAACGGCTTTTGGGATCTTGAAGCAATTGAAACAAGCGATTGCCACTGGAAACTGGAAGGCGAAATTGGGAGCTTTTCTGCTCAAGGACCGTTTGAAATCATTGAAGCAAACCTTGGATTTCTCAGATGTTGGAGGAGCGGTCTTGTTTGGTCTTCAAGCACCTGTTGTTAAAACGCATGGTTCGAGTGATGCCAAAGCTGTCTATAGCACGATTCGTCAGATTCGGACTATGTTAGAGACAGATGTTGTTGGAAAATCAGTGAAGGAATTATCGAAGGAAGGGTAATGTATGAGTAAACAAAACGAAATTTTAGCTACTATTGAGGAATTTCTCAAAGACCGCAAGGGACCAGATTTTCAAGTATCTTTGGAATCTGACTTACGTAAGGATTTACAGGCGGATTCTGTTGAATTGATGGAATTTATTATCAATCTTGAGGATGAATACCAAATTGAGATTCCGGACAAGGCTATTGATGAATTTAACACAGTAGGGGATGTTGTCTACTATATCGAAAAACGAACTGCTGGTCACTAATGAAAAAGGGATCGTTCAGATATTATTCTGGATGATCTTTTTTTCTGTCCTTTTTATTCGGATTCTGCTTATATTGTACGGAATTTTATTGAAAATACACTTTGTATGTGATAGAATGAAGGTGATAAAATACGAAAGGCGAACAAAGTCATGACCAATCAACTGATTTATACTGGAAAAGCTAAGGATATCTACACTACTGAGGACGAACATGTGATTAAGTCGGTCTATAAAGACCAAGCCACTATGCTTAATGGTGCTCGTAAGGAGACGATTAAAGGAAAAGGTGTGCTAAATAATCAGATTTCGTCTCTTATTTTTGAAAAATTGAATGCTGCGGGTGTTGCGACGCACTTTATAAAACGTATATCTGATACCGAACAACTCAACAAGAAAGTAAAAATTATTCCTTTGGAGGTGGTTCTTCGTAATGTGACTGCGGGTTCTTTCTCTAAACGTTTTGGCGTGGAAGAAGGTTTGGACTTGAAAACTCCAATCGTTGAATTTTACTACAAGAACGATGAGTTGGACGATCCATTCATCAATGATGAGCATGTGAAGTTTTTGGATATTGCCAATGATGAACAAATTGCTTATATCAAGGAAGAAACACGTCGCATCAATGAATTACTGAAAGATTGGTTTGCACAAATTGGTCTTCGCTTGATTGACTTCAAATTGGAATTTGGTTTTGATAAGGATGGCAAGATTATCTTGGCAGATGAATTCTCTCCAGATAACTGCCGCCTTTGGGATGCTGAAGGGCACCATATGGACAAGGATGTTTTCCGTAGAGATTTGGGCAGTTTAACGGATGTATATCAGGTTGTGTTGGAGAAATTACAGGGCTTGAAGTAATCTTTTTGAAACGGAAAACCTTCGTCTTTCAAGTAAAAGGACTCAGGCTGAAAAGGTCTACTAGACCTTTTCACTCCGTCGTAGTCTTGGTAGCTTGACAGATGTTTATGAAGTTGTATTGGAAAAATTGCAAGGTTTGAAGTGATCTTTTTGAAATAGAAAACCTTCGTCTTCGATAACATGTTTGAATAGAAATAAAGGAAATAAAATGGATAAACGTATTTTCGTTGAGAAAAAAGCTGATTTTCGTGTGAAATCGGACTCTTTAGTAAAAGAATTGCAGCATAATCTTCAGTTGAAAACCTTGAATGATCTTCGTATTGTTCAGGTTTACGATGTCTTTAACTTGGCAGAGGATTTGTTTGCGCGTGCGGAAAAACATATCTTCTCTGAGCAAGTGACTGATACTGTTTTGGACGAAGCTGCGGTTCAGGCTGATCTTGAGAAATATGCTTTCTTTGCGATCGAAAGCTTGCCGGGTCAATTTGACCAACGTGCGGCATCTTCACAAGAAGCTTTGCTTTTGCTTGGTAGTTCAAATGATGTAACAGTGAACACAGCACAACTTTACTTGGTTAACAAGGATATTGATGCGAATGAGTTGGAAGCTGTCAAAAACTACCTTTTGAACCCAGTGGATTCTCGTTTCAAAGATATCACTGTTGGTATAGCTAAACAGGATTTCTCTGAGTCTGACAAGACCATTCCAAGCTTAGATTTCTTTGAAACTTATACGGCAGAAGATTTTGCTAAGTATAAGACTGAGCAAGGATTGGCCATGGAAGTGGATGACCTTCTCTTCATCCAAGATTACTTCAAATCTATTGGACGTGTACCAACTGAGACTGAGTTGAAGGTGTTGGATACTTATTGGTCTGACCACTGCCGTCACACAACTTTCGAAACTGAGTTGAAAAACATCGACTTCTCAGCTTCTAAATTTGAAAAACAATTGCAAGCGACTTATGACAAGTATATTGCCATGCGTGATGAGTTGGGACGTACAGAAAAACCTCAAACCTTGATGGATATGGCGACTATTTTTGGCCGTTATGAGCGTGCTAATGGTCGTTTGGATGACATGGAAGTGTCTGATGAAATCAATGCCTGCTCTGTTGAAATTGAAGTGGATGTCAATGGTGTCAAAGAACCATGGCTTCTCATGTTCAAGAACGAAACGCACAACCACCCAACGGAGATCGAACCATTTGGTGGAGCAGCTACTTGTATCGGTGGTGCCATTCGTGACCCATTGTCAGGTCGTTCCTACGTTTACCAAGCCATGCGTATCTCAGGTGCTGGTGATATTACAGCTCCGATTGCTGAAACTCGTCCTGGTAAATTGCCACAACAAGTGATTTCTAAAACAGCGGCTCACGGTTATTCTTCATACGGTAACCAAATTGGTCTTGCAACAACTTATGTTCGTGAATACTTCCACCCAGGTTTCGTTGCAAAGCGTATGGAGCTAGGTGCAGTTGTCGGTGCGGCTCCTAAGGAAAATGTGGTCCGTGAAAAACCTGAAGCAGGTGACGTGATTATCTTGCTCGGTGGTAAGACTGGACGTGACGGTGTTGGTGGTGCGACAGGTTCTTCTAAAGTTCAAACGGTTGAATCTGTTGAAACAGCTGGTGCTGAGGTTCAAAAAGGGAATGCCATCGAAGAACGTAAGATTCAACGTCTTTTCCGTAATGGGGATGTGACACGTCTAATCAAGAAATCAAATGACTTTGGTGCTGGTGGTGTCTGTGTGGCTATCGGTGAATTGGCAGATGGTCTTGAAATTGATCTAGACAAAGTGCCATTGAAATACCAAGGCTTGAACGGTACAGAAATTGCTATCTCTGAATCTCAAGAACGTATGGCCGTAGTGGTTCGTCCAGAAGATGTAGATGCCTTCGTTGCTGAATGTAACAAAGAAAATATTGATGCTGTTGTCGTTGCAACAGTAACAGAAAAACCAAATCTTGTCATGCACTGGAATGGTGAAACAATCGTTGATTTGGAACGTCGTTTCCTTGATACAAACGGTGTGCGTGTAGTCGTAGATGCTAAGGTGGTTGACAAGGATGTCAAGCTGCCAGAAGAACGTCAAACATCTGCTGAAACCCTTGAAGCTGATACTCTTGAAGTCTTGGCTGATCTTAACCATGCCAGTCAAAAAGGGTTGCAAACCATCTTTGATAGCTCAGTTGGTCGTTCAACAGTTAATCACCCACTTGGTGGTCGCTACCAAATCACACCAACGGAAGCTTCTGTACAGAAATTGCCAGTCCAACATGGCGTGACAACAACTGCATCTGTTATGGCGCAAGGATTCAACCCTTATGTAGCAGAATGGTCTCCATATCATGGTGCGGCTTATGCGGTCATCGAAGCCACAGCTCGTTTGGTTGCTGCTGGTGCAAACTGGTCTAAGGCTCGTTTCTCTTATCAGGAATACTTCGAGCGTATGGATAAACAAGCAGAGCGTTTTGGTCAACCAGTCTCAGCTCTTCTTGGATCCATTGAAGCTCAGATTCAACTTGGTTTGCCATCTATCGGTGGGAAAGACTCGATGTCTGGTACCTTTGAAGAATTGACAGTACCACCAACCTTGGTTGCTTTTGGGGTCACAACTGCAGATAGCCGTAAGGTTCTTTCTCCAGAATTTAAAGCTGCTGGTGAAAATATTTACTACATTCCTGGTCAAGCTTTGGCACAAGAAATTGACTTCGATCTTATCAAGTCTAACTTTGCTCAATTTGAAGCCATCCAAGCTAACCACAAAGTGACAGCTGCATCAGCTGTTAAATATGGTGGTGTGGTTGAAGCTCTTGCCCTTGCAACATTTGGGAACCATATCGGAGCAAACGTTGAATTAGATGACCTTGACACTAGCTTGACAGCCCAATTAGGTGGATTCGTCTTCGCATCGCCTGAAGAAATTACAGGTGTTGCTAAGATCGGACAAACAGTAGCTAACTTTACACTTACTGTCAATGGTGTAACGCTTGATGGACACAAACTTGACAGTGCTTTCCAAGGTAAATTGGAAGAAGTTTACCCAACGGAATTTGCACAGGTAACTGAGTTGGAAGAAGTACCAGCTGTGGCATCAGATGCTGTGATCAAAGCTAAAGAAACAGTTGATACACCAGTGGTTTATATCCCAGTATTCCCAGGTACTAACTCTGAGTACGATTCAGCTAAGGCCTTTGAAAAAGAAGGTGCAAAAGTTAACCTGGTACCATTTGTCACACTGAATGAAGAAGCTATTGTCAAGTCTGTTGACACTATGGTTGACAATATCGAAAAAGCTAACATTATCTTCTTTGCAGGTGGCTTCTCAGCAGCGGATGAACCAGATGGATCCGCTAAATTCATCGTGAACATCTTGCTCAATGAAAAAGTACGTGCAGCCATTGATCACTTCATCGAACGTGGTGGTTTGATCATCGGTATCTGTAACGGATTCCAAGCCCTTGTCAAATCAGGTCTTCTTCCATACGGTAACTTTGAAGATGCAAGTAGCACGAGTCCAACTCTCTTCTACAATGATGCCAACCAACACGTGGCTAAGATGGTGGAAACACGGATTGCCAACACGAACTCACCATGGCTTGCCGGCGTGAAAGTTGGTGACATTCATGCCATCCCAGTATCACACGGTGAAGGTAAATTTGTCGTGACAGCTGAGGAATTCGCAGAGCTTCGTGATAATGGTCAAATCTTTACCCAATATGTTGACTTCGAAGGGAAGCCAAGCATGGATTCAAAATACAATCCTAATGGATCTGTCAATGCGATTGAAGGTATCACAAGTAAGAATGGTCAAATTATTGGGAAGATGGGTCACTCAGAACGTTTCGAAAACGGTCTCTTCCAAAATATTCCAGGAAATAAAGATCAACATCTCTTTGCATCAGCGGTTAAATACTTTACTGGAAAATAAAAGGTATACAAAATGACATACGAAGTTAAATCTCTTAATGAAGAATGTGGTATTTTTGGGATCTGGGGACACCCAGATGCTGCAAAACTGACTTATTTCGGATTACACAGTCTTCAACACCGTGGTCAAGAAGGGGCGGGGATCCTTTCGAATGATGCGGGTCAACTAAAACGGTATCGTGATACGGGTCTTCTCTCAGAAGTATTTCGAAATCCTGCTAATTTGGATAAGTTAACAGGAACGGGAGCGATTGGCCATGTTCGCTATGCGACAGCTGGGGAAGCTTCGGTGGATAACATCCAGCCCTTTCTCTTTCGCTTTCATGATACCCAGTTTGGACTGGCCCACAACGGGAATTTGACCAATGCCAAGTCCCTCAAACGGGAGTTGGAAAATAACGGAGCGATCTTTAGCTCAACTTCTGATTCAGAAATCTTGGCCCACTTGATTCGTCGGAGCCACAACCCATCCTTCATGGGTAAGGTGAAAGAAGCCTTGAATACGGTGAAAGGTGGATTTGCTTACCTTCTCATGCTGGAAGATAAGCTGATTGCAGCCTTGGATCCAAATGGTTTCCGTCCTCTTTCAATTGGGAAAATGGCCAATGGCGCTATTGTGGTCTCCTCTGAAACCTGTGCCTTTGAAGTGGTTGGAGCAGAGTGGATCCGCGATGTAAATCCAGGTGAAGTTGTGATCATCGATGATAACGGCATCACTTACGATAACTATACAACGGACACCCAATTGGCTGTTTGCTCAATGGAGTATATCTACTTTGCCCGCCCGGACTCCAATATTCAAGGGGTCAATGTCCATACAGCACGTAAACGTATGGGGGCTCAATTGGCACGTGAATTCAAACATGAAGCAGATATTGTGGTCGGTGTACCGAACTCTTCACTTAGTGCAGCCATGGGATTTGCGGAAGAATCCGGTCTGCCAAATGAAATGGGCTTGATTAAAAACCAATACACCCAACGAACCTTTATTCAACCGACACAAGAATTACGTGAGCAAGGGGTTCGGATGAAGCTTTCTGCCGTATCCGGTGTTGTAAAAGGCAAACGGGTTGTCATGATTGATGATTCTATCGTACGTGGGACCACATCACGTCGGATTGTGAAGTTATTGAAAGAAGCAGGAGCTACAGAGGTCCACGTAGCAATCGGTAGCCCAGCCCTTGCCTACCCATGTTTCTACGGGATCGATATTCAAACACGTAAGGAATTGATTGCTGCCAATCACACAGTAGAGGAAACACGCGATATTATTGGTGCAGATAGCTTGACGTATTTGTCAATCGATGGCTTGATTGATTCTATTGGAATTGATACAGATGCTCCAAATGGCGGTCTTTGTGTGGCTTACTTTGATGGAAAATATCCAACGCCTTTGTATGACTACGAAGAACGCTATGTGGAAAGTTTGAAAGAACATACTTCTTTCTATTAAGAGCAGTGCAAAAGAAAAAGAGGAAAAAAATATGTCTAAAAATGCTTATGCCCAATCGGGTGTGGATGTTGAAGCGGGTTATGAAGTTGTTGAACGGATCAAAAAACACGTTGCTCGTACGGAACGTGCGGGTGTCATGGGAGCTCTTGGTGGTTTCGGAGGCATGTTTGATCTTTCAAAAACAGGTGTCAAAGAGCCTGTTTTGATCTCAGGTACAGATGGTGTCGGTACTAAACTCATGCTTGCCATCAAGTACGACAAACACGATACGATCGGTCAAGACTGTGTGGCCATGTGTGTTAACGATATCATCGCTGCAGGTGCGGAGCCCCTTTACTTCCTTGACTATATCGCAACTGGTAAAAATGAACCTGCTAAATTAGAGCAAGTCGTTGCTGGTGTTGCAGAAGGTTGTGTGCAGGCTGGTGCAGCCCTTATCGGTGGAGAAACGGCTGAAATGCCTGGTATGTATGGTGAAGATGACTATGATTTGGCTGGGTTTGCTGTCGGTGTTGCAGAAAAATCTCAAATCATTGACGGTTCAAAAGTAGCTGAAGGGGATGTGATTCTTGGACTTGCTTCAAGCGGTATCCACTCAAATGGTTACTCACTTGTTCGTCGTGTCTTTGCGGATTACACAGGTGAAGAAGTTCTCCCAGAATTGGAAGGCAAAAAACTTAAAGACGTTCTTTTGGAACCAACTCGGATCTACGTCAAAGCAGCTTTGCCACTCATCAAAGAAGAATTGGTCAACGGAATTGCCCACATCACAGGTGGTGGTTTCATCGAAAATGTACCACGTATGTTCTCAGATGACTTAGCTGCTGAAATTGACGAAAGCAAAGTCCCAGTTCTTCCAATTTTCAAAGCCCTTGAAAAATATGGCCAAATCAAACATGAAGAAATGTTTGAAATCTTCAACATGGGAATTGGTCTCATGCTTGCAGTGAAACCAGAAAATGTGGAACGTGTCAAAGAACTTCTTGACGAACCTGTTTATGAAATTGGTCGGATTGTGAAGAAAGATGGCGCAAGTGTGGTGATTAAATAATGGTGATATCACCATTTTATACGGAGAAATTGTAGAAAGGAGTGTTTAGTTAGCTAGCCTAACTGAACACGGGACTCATTTTCTAGGAAAAAAGAGAAATCATTTTGTGTGCAAGCACCCAGCAATGATTTCCTATTTTTCTACGAAACTGTTCGGCTAGCCGAAACGTCCCTTTGTATCGAATATGAAAATTGCTGTTTTTGCCTCTGGCAACGGCTCAAACTTTCAGGTGATTGCGGAACAATTTCCAGTAGAATTTGTCTTTTCCGATCACCGGGATGCCTATGTCTTAGAACGTGCCAAAAACCTTGGCGTGGTGAGCCATGCCTTTGAACTCAAGGAATTTGATAATAAAGCAGCTTATGAAGAAGCTATCGTTAAACTCTTGAATGAACACCAGATTGACTTGGTTTGTTTGGCGGGTTATATGAAAATCGTTGGCCCAACCTTGCTAGCAGCTTATGAAGGCCGTATCATCAATATTCACCCGGCTTATCTCCCTGAATTCCCTGGTGCTCATGGTATTGAGGATGCTTGGAATGCAGGCGTTGCTGAGAGCGGTGTGACCATTCACTGGGTGGATTCTGGTGTGGACACTGGTAAGGTCATCAAACAAGTCCGTGTGCCACGTCTAGAAAGTGATACCCTTGATACTTTCGAAACTCGCATCCACGAAACAGAGTACAAGCTCTATCCAGAAGTCTTGGAACGTTTGGGAGTAGCACGAAAATAAGGAAGCCATTGATTGGAAAGAACATTTTCGACTGTAGCAGATAAAGAACTTTTTAAAAAAGGAAAAGAAAGAAAAAATGACTAAACGCGCACTAATTAGTGTTTCAGACAAAGCGGGTATTGTTGAATTTGCCCAAGAACTCAAAAAACTCGGTTGGGACATAATCTCAACAGGTGGGACTAAAGTTGCCCTTGACAATGCTGGGGTAGATACCATTGCCATCGACGATGTGACTGGTTTCCCAGAAATGATGGACGGTCGTGTGAAGACTCTTCATCCAAATATCCACGGTGGTCTGCTCGCTCGTCGTGACCTCGATAGTCACCTAGAGGCTGCTAAGGACAATAATATCGAGTTGATCGACCTTGTTGTGGTCAACCTTTACCCATTCAAGGAAACGATTCTCAAACCGGACGTGACTTACGCTGACGCGGTGGAGAACATCGATATTGGTGGACCATCTATGCTTCGTTCAGCAGCTAAAAACCACGCTAGCGTAACAGTTGTGGTAGATCCTGCTGACTATGCTGTGGTTTTGGACGAATTGGTAGCCAACGGCGAAACAAGTTACGAAACTCGCCAACGTTTGGCAGCGAAAGTCTTCCGCCACACAGCAGCCTATGATGCTTTGATCGCAGAATACTTCACTGCTCAAGTGGGTGAAGAAAAACCTGAAAAACTCACTCTGACTTATGATCTCAAGCAACCAATGCGTTATGGGGAAAACCCTCAACAAGACGCAGACTTCTATCAAAAAGCTTTGCCAACGGATTACTCTATTGCTTCCGCTAAACAGTTGAATGGGAAAGAATTGTCCTTCAACAATATCCGTGATGCGGATGCCGCTATCCGGATCATCCGTGATTTCAAAGACCGTCCAACCGTTGTGGCCTTGAAACACATGAACCCATGTGGGATTGGTCAAGCTGACGACATCGAAACTGCTTGGGACTACGCTTATGAGTCTGACCCAGTATCCATCTTCGGTGGTATCGTCGTTCTCAACCGCGAGGTAGATGTTGCGACAGCTAAGAAGATGCATGGTGTTTTCCTTGAAATCATCATTGCACCAAGCTACACAGACGAAGCGCTTGAAATCTTGACTACCAAGAAGAAAAACTTGCGGATTCTTGAGCTACCATTTGACGCTCAAGATGCTAGTGAAGTGGAAGCAGAATACACTGGTGTTGTTGGTGGTCTCCTCGTTCAAAACCAAGACGTGGTGAAAGAAAGTCCAGCTGACTGGCAAGTGGTTACCAAACGCCAACCAACTGAGACAGAAGCGACAGCTCTTGAGTTTGCTTGGAAAGCTATCAAGTATGTGAAATCAAATGGTATTATCGTGACCAACGACCACATGACACTTGGTGTTGGCCCAGGTCAAACCAACCGTGTGGCTTCAGTCCGCATCGCTATTGACCAAGCCAAAGACCGTCTTGATGGTGCTGTTCTTGCTTCAGATGCCTTCTTCCCATTTGCAGATAATGTGGAAGAAATCGCTAAAGCAGGGATTAAAGCGATCATCCAGCCAGGTGGATCAGTTCGTGACCAAGAGTCAATCGAAGCGGCTGATAAATACGGCTTGACCATGATCTTTACAGGAGTCAGACATTTTAGACATTAATCAAAAAGGCTGGGCAAAAAATGTCCAGCCTTTGATGTTTGATAGGAATAACTGCAAGACGCAGTGGTTGATTGGTATCTTTTTTCGCTTTTTAAGCTCCAAAGATAACCTAATGAAGGAAACAAAGTTTCCTTTATCCACAACCTTCAACAGTCTCCCAGACTGTTGAAGCTGTGCGGGGTGGGAAGATTGAAAAGGTTTGGGGAACCTTTTCAACCTTTTTTAAATAGTCTGAGTTCTTTCCCACTCCCTTTCTGCTGGTTAAGAAGACCTTAATCGGGGTAGATGTAGGTGACGGTTCCCCAGATGGGGTTGGTTGGATCGAACCAACCGCGGAAGTTGTCAATATAGCGATGGCCGTTGTAGTTAGCCTCTTGGATCTGAATTTTTTGGTCATGTTCGACGTCCGTAACCAAGGCGACATGGCCATATCCCCCATTGTCCCAACAGGCGATAGCGCCGACCTCTGGAGTGTCTCCTGTCCGGAATCCAGCAGCGCGTGCACTAGCTGCCCACATGCCACCGTTTCCCCACCAGTTGTGGGCCCAAGGGGCTAATTCTTTGGCTCCCCAGGTGCACTCACCAATGGGGTAGGTATTTCCCGGGTGTGTCGCGAGTGGAGTGAGCTTTGGCTTTGCCTTTTCCACTTGAAAGGTAGTGGGGAATAGCCCTTTTAGTTGTCCCTGGCTTTTCTGATAGACATGTAGATGAAATAGCCCGCTTCCCTTGTGTTTTTGAGCCTGAAAGCGCAGTTGGAAATGTCCAGGTGCAATCTTCTTTGCAGGATACCAGACCAGATCATCCTGCCCATTTTCTTCAGACCAGATCGGGAAGACAATCTCGTCAACGTCTTCGAACAACTTTAGGTCCACCTCAAATTCTTGTGAGGAGATGGGTGTGATCGTGATTTTTGGCTGGGAAGAAGCCAGGTCTTTTTGCTGGACGCTGGTCGTGAGAGGGTAAAGACCAGTTAACTGTTCATTTGCCTCCACCCCATAGACATGGACATGATAAAGTCCGGCTTGATCAGAATGGTTGGTCAATGGTACTTGTAGGTCAAATCCCTTGTCACTGCGTTGCACAGGATACCAAATCAGGTCATCTTGGCCATTTTGGTCAGACCAGACGGGGACTTGGATCTTTTGGTATCTATCTGGGACGTTTCCAAGATGAATCATCAGCTGCCCTTTTTCGGCATAGATAGCATTGGTCGCTTGATCTGCATGGGCAATAGAGGCTTGCATCCCCCATGTCGCACAAGTCAGTACTAGAAATTTTTTGATCGTTTGCATAATACTCCTTTTCGTCAATTAGTAGGTCTCATCTATACTATTCGGAAAAAAATGAGAAATAGGAGAAAATAGCAAAAAATGTTTGGATTCTACTGAAAATAGGAGACTTTTGCTGAAATCATTAGAATAAAACGAACGATTATGATATAATTTAATAAAATAATTCGCAAAAGAGGTTCGAGATGAAACTTTTGGTTGTTGGATCTGGCGGTCGTGAGCATGCGATTGCTAAGAAATTGTTGGAGTCTACAGACGTTGAGCAGGTTTTTGTGGCTCCTGGTAATGACGGGATGCGATTAGATGGTCTGGATTTGATCAATATCGGAATTTCCGAACATTCTAAGCTGATTGACTTCGCAAAAGTCAATGATGTTGCTTGGACCTTTATCGGTCCCGATGATGCTCTTGCTGCTGGTATCGTGGATGATTTCAATGCGGCAGGACTCAAAGCATTTGGTCCGACCAAGGTTGCGGCTGAGCTGGAGTGGTCTAAGGATTTTGCTAAGGAAATCATGGTCAAATACGACGTTCCGACAGCATCCTATGGAACCTTTTCAGATTTCGAGGAAGCCAAGGCCTACATCGAGGAAAAAGGCGCCCCAATCGTTGTCAAGGCAGACGGTTTGGCCCTTGGGAAAGGTGTCGTCGTTGCGGAGACAGTGGAGCAAGCGGTTGAAGCTGCTCACGAGATGCTTTTGGACAATAAATTCGGTGATTCAGGTGCGCGTGTGGTCATCGAGGAATTCCTTGACGGGGAGGAGTTTTCACTCTTTGCCTTTGTCAATGGGGATAAGTTCTACATTATGCCAACGGCGCAGGACCACAAACGTGCTTATGATGGCGACAAGGGTCCGAACACTGGTGGGATGGGTGCCTATGCGCCAGTTCCTCACTTACCACAGAGCGTGGTTGACACAGCGGTTGACACCATTGTCAAGCCAGTTCTTGAAGGCATGATTAAAGAAGGACGTCCCTACCTTGGTGTTCTTTACGCTGGTCTTATCTTGACAGCTGATGGCCCTAAAGTCATCGAGTTCAACTCACGTTTTGGCGATCCTGAAACGCAAATCATCTTGCCTCGTTTGACATCTGACTTTGCACAAAACATCACTGACATTTTGGATGGCAAAGAGCCAGCCATCACTTGGACGGACAAGGGTGTGACACTGGGTGTAGTTGTCGCATCAAACGGTTACCCACTGGCTTATGAGAAGGGTGTCAAGCTTCCAGCCAAGACAGAGGGTGACATCATCACTTACTATGCTGGAGCGAAATTTGCTGAAAAAGGGCAAGACCTTCTCTCAAACGGCGGACGTGTCTACATGCTTGTCACAACAGCAGACACCGTCAAAGACGGCCAAAACATCATCTACAACGAACTCAATAAACAAAACACAGAAGGCCTGTTCTATCGTACGGATATCGGTAGCAAGGCTAACAAATAAAACTCTTTGAAAACCTTCGATTGCCTGTGTTAAAGCTCCTTGCTGAACGTTAGTTCTATCTTCGTCGCTTTGCCTTGTCACTCTGTGGTTTTCTTCGAGTTTTCAAATATCATTGCTATTTTAGGCGACGAAGTCGCCAAACCCGATAATGGTCGCCGTGGTGAAAAGACCAGAACAGTGAATGTTCTGGTCGGGGGAAACTTTGAGACCTTAGGCTCAAAGTTTAGGAATGAAACCGAAGGTTTGCTTCCGTCCCCACCACCTAAGACCATTATCAAAAAAGAAAAGGATATTATTAACTATGAAACCAGTAATTTCCATCATCATGGGCTCAAAATCTGACTGGGCAACCATGCAAAAAGCCGCTGAAGTCCTCGATAACTTTGGTGTCGCTTACGAAAAGAAAGTTGTTTCCGCACACCGGACGCCGGATCTCATGTTCAAACATGCAGAAGAAGCACGTAGCCGTGGCATCAAGGTTATTATTGCAGGTGCGGGTGGTGCTGCTCACTTGCCAGGGATGGTTGCTGCTAAAACTACCCTTCCAGTCATCGGCGTACCAGTCAAATCACGTGCTCTTAGCGGTGTGGATTCGCTCTATTCGATTGTTCAGATGCCAGGTGGTGTACCTGTCGCAACTATGGCGATCGGTGAAGCTGGTGCGACAAATGCAGCTCTCTTTTCCCTTCGTCTTCTTTCAGTAGAGGACCAGGCTATTGCGACAGCGTTAGCGGATTTCGCAGAAGAACAAGGAAAAATCGCAGAGGAGTCTACAAATGAGCTCAACTAAAACCATTGGGATCATCGGTGGTGGCCAGCTCGGTCAGATGATGGCGATCTCAGCTATTTACATGGGACACAAGGTTATTGCGTTGGATCCAGCAGCTGATTGCCCAGCCTCTCGTGTGGCGGAAATCATCGTGGCTCCTTACGACGACGTGGATGCTCTTCGTCAGTTGGCAGAGCGCTGTGATGTTCTCACTTATGAATTTGAAAATGTCGATGCTGACGGTTTGGATGCTGTTATCAAAGATGGTCAGCTTCCTCAAGGGACAGACCTACTCCGCATCTCTCAAAATCGAATCTTTGAGAAGGACTTTCTTTCTAACAAGGCCCAAGTCACTGTAGCACCATACAAGGTCGTGACCTCAAGCCAGGATTTGGCAGATATCGACCTGTCGAAAAACTATGTCCTCAAGACGGCGACCGGTGGTTATGATGGCCATGGTCAAAAGGTTATTCGTTCAGAAGCAGATTTGGAAGAAGCCTATGCGTTAGCTGATTCAGCAGACTGCGTTTTAGAAGAGTTTGTCAACTTCGACCTTGAAATTTCTGTCATCGTATCTGGAAATGGCAAGGATGTGACAGTCTTCCCCGTTCAGGAAAATATCCACCGTAACAACATTCTTTCAAAAACCATTGTGCCTGCTCGCATTTCAGAAAGTCTAGCTGAAAAAGCCAAAGCCATGGCAGTACGAATTGCAGAACAGCTTAACTTGTCTGGAACTCTCTGCGTGGAAATGTTTGCAACCGCTGATGACATCATTGTCAACGAAATTGCTCCACGTCCACACAACTCAGGCCATTACTCGATTGAAGCTTGTGACTTCTCCCAATTCGACACCCATATCTTGGGTGTTCTCGGAGCACCACTTCCAGCAATCCAGCTTCATGCGCCTGCTGTTATGCTCAATGTTCTCGGCCAACACGTCGAGGCTGCTGAAACATATGTGACAGAAAATCCAAGCGCTCACCTCCACTTATATGGTAAACTAGAAGCAAAGCACAACCGCAAAATGGGACATGTGACTTTGTTTAGTGATGTGCCAGATGAGGTTGAGGAGTTTGGGAAAGGGATTGATTTTTAAGTGAGAATAGCGATTCTAGGACTTGGAGTCATCGGGACCACTTATGCCTACGCCTTTCAAAAAGCAGGCCATCAAGTGGAACACGTGCTGAGAGATAGTAAGAAAAGCACAGCTCCGAAGGAGTTGTCGGTTGATCTGCTAGATGGTCGCTATCATTCCAAGGGTGAGAACAAGCATGATACCTATGAGGTTCATGTGGCGGAAGCTGATTCGGAATATGATTTTATTTTTCTGAGTGTGCGTCATGGGTGTGTCAAAGAAGCTGTGGAGACCTTGCGAAAAAATAATATCAAAGGTACCCTTGTTTTTTTCTGCAATTTCTGGGATACTCGAAAAGAGGTCCAAGAGTGGGCAGGGGATTACGACTATATTCTGGCCTTTCCGACAGCTGGAGGTCACATGCAGGAGGACCATTTGGATGGTGTCTTGTTTGACCATTTAATGCTAGAAGCTGAGCAAAAAGCACACATTTCTAACTATTCTGATTTGACGACTTTACTGACTTCTGCAGATTTGAAGTGGGAAGTGCCTCATGATATGGTCGAGTGGATTTGGATTCATATGGCGATTAATGCGGGTGTTACTTCGACAGCTGCTCGTTCAGGGAATCTGGAAAATCCAGAAGAATTGGCTCTGAACTTGATGAATAGTTCTTCGGAATTATCATTAGCTATCAAGGCCATTCGAGAAGCTTTGAAAGTTGTAGAAGCGCGTGGTGTGAATTTGAAACTTTATAAGTCAGAACTCTTACCCTACAAAATTCCGGCTTGGATAGCCGGCAAAGCCATGAAAGTTATGTTTGCGAAAAATGAGCTAACCCGAAAAATCATGACCTTACACAATGATAAACAGGACATCTTCTATTGTTGTCAAAGTGTTTATCAGACTGGTCAGGAGTTAGGTGTGAAGATGCCTATTCTGGAAGCAAATATGAAGGGCATTTCGATTTAGGAGGTTTTATGATTCAACTCATCGTCAACGCATTTGTCGAAAAAGAGAAGACAGGAGCAGTCGTCGAAGTCTTGTATGCTAGTAGTGATCACGAAAAGGTGAAAGCTAAGTATGAAGAGCTAGTTGCACAATATTCTGAAAACTATTTAGCCATCTATGATCTGCCTCTGGATACGGATTTGAATACACTCGATCACTATCCATCGGTGTGGATTGGAAAAGAAGAATTTGAATAAAACGACTGTTGGTTGCTAACTGATGTGAAACATCAAAAGAAAGGAAAATAATAATATGATCGAACGTTACTCTCGCCCTGAAATGGCGAACATTTGGACTGAAGAAAATAAATACCGTGCTTGGCTTGAGGTGGAAATCTTAGCTGACGAAGCATGGGCTGAGTTGGGAGAAATCCCTAAGGAAGATGTAGCTTTGATTCGTGAAAAAGCCGACTTTGATATCGACCGTATTTTGGAAATCGAGCAGCAAACTCGTCACGATGTGGTGGCCTTCACACGTGCGGTTTCTGAGACTCTTGGTGAAGAGCGCAAGTGGGTTCACTATGGTTTGACATCTACTGACGTGGTAGATACGGCCTACGGTTACCTCTACAAACAAGCCAACGATATCATCCGTAAGGACCTTGAAAACTTCCTTAACATCATCGCTGACAAAGCGAAAGAACACAAGTTCACCATCATGATGGGTCGTACCCACGGTGTGCATGCGGAGCCGACAACTTTTGGTCTTAAATTGGCCACTTGGTACAGCGAAATGAAACGGAACATCGAGCGTTTCGAGCATGCGGCTGCTGGTGTGGAAGCTGGTAAGATTTCTGGTGCGGTTGGGAACTTTGCCAACATCCCACCATTCGTTGAAAAATACGTCTGCGACAAATTGGGTATCCGTGCTCAAGAAATCTCTACACAGGTCCTTCCTCGTGATCTTCATGCTGAGTACTTTGCAGTTCTTGCTAGCATCGCAACTTCTATCGAGCGGATGGCGACTGAAATCCGTGGTCTTCAAAAATCTGAACAACGTGAAGTGGAAGAATTCTTTGCCAAAGGTCAAAAAGGGTCTTCAGCCATGCCTCACAAACGCAACCCGATCGGTTCTGAAAACATGACAGGTCTTGCGCGTGTTATCCGTGGTCACATGGTAACAGCTTATGAGAATGTCTCTCTTTGGCACGAACGGGATATCTCTCACTCATCAGCTGAGCGGATCATCGCACCAGACACAACTATCTTGATTGACTACATGCTTAACCGTTTTGGAAATATCGTCAAGAACTTGACGGTCTTCCCAGAAAACATGATCCGTAACATGAATTCAACCTTTGGTCTCATTTTCAGCCAACGTGCCATGCTGACTTTGATTGAAAAAGGTATGACGCGTGAGCAAGCTTACGACCTTGTTCAACCGAAGACTGCCCAATCATGGGATAACCAAGTCGACTTCAAACCACTTCTTGAGGCAGATCCAGAAGTGACTTCACGCCTCACTCAAGAAGAAATCGACGAAATCTTCAACCCAACTTACTACACCAAACGGGTGGATGAAATCTTCGAACGCATCGGTTTGGGAGACTAGGCGCAACTAAAAACGGGAATTTGAAAAATAGATGAAAGAGGCTGGGACAAAAGTCCTAGCCTCTTAATTGTTCTTGGATTGTCGAGCAAGACGCAGTGGTTGAGTGGGCTCTACTACGCTGATTTCATCAGCTTTTACAGCCCTACTCAACTGTGCGGAGGTGGGACGACGAAATCGAATTCTAACGAATGACCGATTTCTGTCCTACTCTCTTTTTTAAACTTTTTATAGCTAAACTATCACTAATTATATATATTTTTAAAGAGGTCTTTAGAAATTGTTTTCAACATGCTATACTGGATCTATAAAAAAGACCGAGATGTCTCAGTCTTTTTGGTTCTTAGTGATCGCGGTCACAGGAGATGAACTTGATCTTGTAGTAGTCACCGCGTTTATAGGTTTCAGAGTATTCAAGGATTTGACCAGTCGCTTCTAGCTTGGTCGTCTTCACTTGTTTGACTGTTGGGAAATTTTCGTCGATCTTCAATACTTTAGCAATCTTGCTTGGTGTAGGAAAGACGATTTCGTTGACTTCTTCGAAGTGCTCATCATTCATATGAATGTGATAGTCTTCTTTGAAGCGATCATAGATAGAGCTGTAGTATTCCAAATTTGGATAGTTTGGATTGATGTATTGTTCAGGAACATAGGTTTGGTGGAAGATATAGGTATCATCCCCAGTCTGGCGCGTCCGTTCGATCTTATAGTAAAATTGCGTTGGGTTGAGGCCTAGCTTGTCTAGGATACTCAAGGTATTTCCGCGTTTAATAGAGAGAACTTTGACTTTAGCCTTTTGGATTGGGAAGGTTTCAACATCTGAAAATTCTACCAGTTTGTGTTTTCGAGCACGAGAAACAAAGGTTCCCTTTCCTTGCTGACGGACAATGTAGCCATCGGCGGCGAGGTCGTTCAAAGCACGGACAACGGTGATAGAGCTGACATCATAAATTTTGATGAGTTCAGCTTCCGTATAAAATTTATCTCCATTTTCAAATTTTCCTGAGATAATTTGCTGCTTCAAATCATCTTTGATGTGTTGGTACTTTGGAATTGCCATAGTGCTACCTCTCTTTAGATTTCTCTTATTTAACCCTATTTTAACATATTTTTTATAAAAGTGTTGACATTTTTCAAATAATTTATTATATTAATAAATGAAAAGGGTTACATATAAGAAAGGGGGGCGTTTATGGGAGTTTTTGAGATTCGCGATGCTTTCTATTTAAAAGGTCAACCCTTTAAGATTTTATCCGGAGCAATCCATTATTTCCGTATTGACCCAGCAGACTGGTATCATTCCTTGTATAATCTAAAAGCTTTGGGTTTTAACACGGTTGAGACCTATGTTCCTTGGAATGCGCATGAACCCCGCAAAGGGCAGTTTGACTTTAGTGGCCGATTGGATCTAGAGCGTTTCATTCAAACAGCCCAGTCCCTAGGACTTTACATGATTGTAAGGCCGTCGCCCTTTATCTGTGCAGAGTGGGAATTTGGTGGATTGCCAGCTTGGCTCTTGGAAGAAGACCTGCGAATTCGCTCATCAGACCCAGCCTTTATCGAAGCAGTGGATCGTTATTATGATCGCTTGCTTGGGTTGTTAACACCCTACCAAGTGGATCAGGGTGGTCCAATCCTCATGATGCAGGTGGAAAATGAGTACGGCTCTTATGGAGAAGACAAGGATTATCTTCGTGCCATTCGGGATTTGATGAAGGAAAAAGGCGTGACCTGTCCTCTCTTTACATCAGATGGTCCATGGCGAGCAACTCTAAGAGCAGGAACCTTGATCGAAGAAGACCTCTTCGTGACAGGAAACTTCGGTTCCAAAGCAGCCTATAACTTTGGTCAAATGAAAGAATTCTTTGACGAATACGGCAAGAGATGGCCCTTGATGTGTATGGAATTCTGGGATGGCTGGTTTACCCGCTGGAAAGAACCTGTGATTCAAAGGGACCCAGAGGAGTTGGCTGAAGCTGTCCATGAGGTCTTGGAGCTTGGCTCCATTAATCTCTACATGTTTCATGGCGGAACCAATTTTGGCTTCATGAATGGTTGTTCAGCTCGGGGGACGCTTGATTTGCCACAGGTGACGTCCTATGACTATGGGGCTTTGCTCAATGAGCAGGGCAATCCGACGGAGAAGTATTATGCCATTCAAAAGATGATGGCGACCTATTATTCGGAATACCCACAGCAAGAACCACTTATCAAAGAGTGTTTACCAGAACAAACCTTGCAATTGGCGGCCAAGACTAGTCTTTTTGGGAATCTGGATAATTTGGCTCAAGTCGAGACCAGCCTTTATCCCGAAAAGATGGAAGAGTTGGGGCAAACCACAGGTTATCTCCTATATGAGACAGACCTTGAGTTGGATGCGGAAGAAGAAAGACTGCGCATCATTGATGGTCGGGATCGGGTACAGATTTACCTGGATGATCAACATGTAGCAACGCAATACCAAACAGAGATCGGTGAAGATCTTTTCATCAAAGGAAAAAAGAAAGCGGTTACGAATTTAAAAATCTTGCTTGAGAATATGGGACGTGTAAACTATGGGCACAAGCTCTTGGCTGATAGCCAGCACAAGGGCATTCGCACAGGTGTCTGTGTGGATTTACATTTCCACCTTCATTGGAAGCAGTACCCACTGGATTTACAAGATCTCAGTCAGCTCGATTTTACAAAGGAATGGCAGGCAGGTGCTCCAGCATTTTACCGATATGATTTTCAGCTGGACCACACCCTTGACACCTATCTGGATATGACAGGATTTGGGAAAGGGGTCGTCTTTATCAATGGCCATAACCTTGGCCGCTTCTGGGAGGTCGGACCGACCACTTCACTTTATGTGCCTCATGGTTTTCTCAAAGAAGGAGCCAATAGCCTGATCGTCTTTGAGACAGAAGGGCGTTACCAAGAGACACTTCAACTTGTTCAACAACCTACATTCAAAGAAGTAAAGGGGGAAAACTTATGACTATTGTAGGATGCCGTATCGATGGACGTTTGATCCACGGGCAGGTAGCCAATCTTTGGACTACCAAACTAAATGTTTCACGTATCATGGTGATCGATGATGAAGTCGCTCAAAATGATATCGAAAAAAGTGGCTTGAAACTAGCGACACCACCTGGTGTTAAGCTCAGTATCTTGCCAGTCGCAAAGGCTGCGGAAAATATCTTGGCTGGAAAATATGATAGCCAACGACTCTTTATCGTAGCTCGCAAACCTGATCGTTTCCTTCGTTTGATCGAAGCAGGCGTTCAGCTTGAAACGCTGAATGTCGGCAATATGTCTCAATCCGATGAGACACGCGCGATTACCCGCTCGATCAATGTGGTGGACGCGGACGTGGAAGACTTCAACAAGATCCACGAAAAAGGTGTGAAGATTACGTCTCAGATGGTGCCAAACGACACTGCAGAAGACTTTATGAAGTTATTAAAGTAAAAGAAAATTTTTAGGAGGAAATTGTCATGATACAATGGTGGCAAATTTTACTACTTACTTTGTACTCAGCTTATCAAATCTGTGATGAGTTGACGATTGTTTCATCAGCAGGATCACCAGTCTTTGCTGGTTTCATTACAGGACTTGTCATGGGAGATTTAAAGACAGGTCTATTTATCGGAGCTTCTCTTCAATTGACAGTGCTCGGTGTTGGTACTTTCGGTGGAGCTTCTCGTATTGACGCCACTTCTGGTGCCGTTCTTGCGACTGCCTTCTCAGTAGCAAAAGGGATTGATGCAGAGCTTGCTATTGCTACAATCGCTGTGCCGGTAGCAACTTTGTTGACATACTTTGATATTCTTGGTCGTATGACTACAACTTACTTCGCTCACCGTGTAGATGCTGCGATCGAACGTTACGACTATAAAGGAATTGAACGCAACTACCTTCTTGGTGCTGTTCCTTGGGCTCTTTCTCGTGCCCTTCCAGTCTTCTTCGCTCTTGCCTTTGGTGGTACTTTCGTAGAAACTGTTGTTACAGGTCTTGCTAATGTACAATGGTTGGCAAACGGTCTGAAACTCGCAGGTCAAATGCTTCCAGGTCTTGGATTTGCGATCTTGCTTCGTTACCTTCCTGTTCGTCGTAACCTTCACTACTTAGCACTTGGATTTGGCTTAACAGCAATGTTGACAGTGCTTTATAGCAATGTTCAAAGCCTTGGTGCTGCAGTGTCTAGCATTGTTGGTTCTGATGTGTTCGCTAAACTTCCAAAAGAACAAGCTATTACTTTTGTTAACAACTTCAAGAGTGTATCTATGATTGGTATTGCCATTATCGGTATCTTCCTTGCAGTACAACACTTCAAAAACAGTCAACGTACAGTCGTAGCTGCTCCAGCAAGCAATGTAGAAAGCGGGGAAATTGAAGATGACGAATTCTAATTACAAACTAACAAAAGAAGATTTTAAACAAATCAACAAACGTAGCCTCTTCACCTTCCAATTGGGTTGGAACTACGAACGGATGCAGGCTTCTGGTTACCTTTATATGCTTTTACCTCAGTTGCGTAAAATGTATGGTGATGGCACTCCAGAATTGAAAGAAATGATGAAATTGCATACGCAATTCTTCAATACTTCACCATTCTTCCACACCATTATCACTGGTTTTGACCTTGCTTTGGAAGAAAAAGATGGTGTCAAATCAAAAGATGCGGTGAACGGGATCAAGACAGGTCTCATGGGACCATTCGCTCCTCTTGGGGACTCAATCTTTGGATCATTGGTACCAGCTATTATGGGTTCAATCGCAGCAACTTTGGCTATTGCAGGAAACCCAGCCGGTATCTTCTTGTGGATCGCTGTGGCAGTTGCTTATGACATTTTCCGTTGGAAACAGTTGGAATTTGCCTATAAAGAAGGGGTTAACCTCATCAACAACATGCAAAGTACCTTGACAGCTTTGATCGACGCAGCTTCCGTTCTGGGTATCTTCATGGTTGGTGCCTTGATTGCTAGCATGATTGGTGTTGAAGTTTCTTGGGCTCCACACATTGGGGACAAAGCGATTGAAATTCAAGATATGCTCAACCTTATCTTCCCACGTTTGGTACCAGCTATCATCACAGGTGTAATCTTCTGGTTGCTTGGACGTAAGGGTATGAACTCTACAAAAGCTATCTTGCTCATCATCCTTGCAGCAATCGCATTCTCAGCATTTGGCCACTTCTTCTTTGGAATGGCATAATGGAGTAAGGTATGGCAAAAGAGTTAGTATTGGTCAGTCATGGTCGCTTCTGTGAAGAGCTCAAAGCGAGCACAGAGATGATTATGGGACCACAAGAATCCATCCATACGGTTGCACTCTTACCAGAAGAAGGACCAGAAGACTTTACTGCTAAATTAGAAGCAACAGTCCAAGGTCTAGAAGACTATATTGTATTTGCCGATCTCTTGGGAGGAACTCCTTGCAACACCGTGAGCCGCTTGATCCTTGAAGGACGTGCGATTGACTTATACGCAGGGATGAATCTTCCGATGGTTATCGAATTCATCAATAGTAGCCTGACTGGTAATGAAGGGGACTACCCTGAACGTGCAAAAGAAAGTATTGTCAAGGTCAATGACCTCTTGTCAAACCTTGATGATGATGAAGATGAGTAGGTTGGTATGGGAGTCTGGGAGCATCATCTCAGGCTCCTTTCCCATTTATCAACGTTAGATTGTAGAAAGGAACAACAGGTTCTATGTTAGACTATACAAAAGAAGACTTGCAGGAGCTAGGAGCAGAGATCACAACACGTGAGATTTACCAACAACCAAGTGTTTGGAAAGAAACGGCTCGCTTGTACCAAGAAAGAAAAGCGGAAATAAAAGCTTTCTTAGAAAAGATTGGGCAAGAGCATGACTATATCAAGGTCATCTTGACAGGGGCTGGGACCTCAGCATATGTGGGGGATACCTTGGTTCCATATTTGCAGGAAGTACACGATGAACGCCACTGGAATTTTCAATCCATTGCGACGACGGATATCGTAGCTCATCCTCAAACCTATTTGAAAAAAGAGATTCCGACTGTTTTAGTATCTTTTGCCCGGAGTGGCAATTCGCCAGAAAGTGTCGCCACCGTGCAGTTGGCCCAAGACTTGGTTGATGAGCTCTATCAGATCACCATTACCTGTGCCGAAGAAGGAAAACTGGCCCAGCAAGCCCACGGAGATGAGCGCAATCTCTTGCTTCTCCAACCTAAAGAAACCAATGATGCCGGCTTTGCGATGACCTCTAGCTTTACCTCCATGCTTTTGACAGCTCTCTTGGTTTTTGATCCAAGTGAGGAAGAGATCAAGGAAAAACGAGTAGCAGAGCTGGTTGATCTATCTGAGCAAATCTTGGAGAAGGACCGTGCGGTCAAGGAAGTGGTCGATCTAGACTTTGAGCGCGTGATCTATCTGGGAGCAGGACCTTTCTTTGGCCTAGCCCATGAAGCCCAGCTCAAGATTTTGGAATTAACGGCAGGCAAAATCGCAACCATGTATGAGAGTCCTGTCGGATTCCGTCACGGTCCAAAATCCCTCATCAATGATCAGACCCTCGTCTTGGTCTTTGGAGCCATTGATCCTTATACCCGTCAGTATGATCTGGACTTGGTTCGAGAAGTTGCAGGGGATCGGATTGCCCGTCAAGTTGTCCTCTTAACCGATCAAGCTGCAGGGATCGAGCATGTACGGGAAGTGTTGGTGAAAGCATCAGCAGACTCCCTAGATATCTACCGTGCCTTCCCATACATTATCTACGGTCAGTTGATTTCTCTCTTGACTTCGCTCAAGGTGCAAAATCGCCCAGACACGCCATCACCAACTGGTACTGTCAATCGGGTTGTTCAAGGGGTGATCATTCATCCATTTCATAAAGAATAGCCACTAATTTTCTATAAAAAGTGGAGTGTTTCTTCTTGTGAAACTGATACAATGGAGAAAAACAATGAGAGGAGAAGGTTTGTGAAACAGTATCAAGAAAGCGTGTTTGGGGAATGGCAGAATCAAGAGGTTCGGGCTTATCGCCTCGAAAATGACAAGGGTTACCAATTATCTGTCATGACCTATGGGGCGACGATCTTAGAATATGTGACGCCTGATAAAGAAGACCAGTTTACGAATATTATTCTAGGCTTTGATCGCTTTGAGGACTATGTGGGCAATAGCCCTAAATATGGGGCTAGTATTGGCCCGGTAGCTGGCCGGATTGCAGGAGCTAGCTTTGAACTCAATGGTCAAACCTATCACTTGGAAGCTAATAATGGTACCAACTGCAACCACAGTGGACCAACGGGCTGGGACAGTGCCTTGTTTAGCGTTGAGTCGGTAACGGATCAGGAAATCACTCTGTATACAGAGCGTGCAGATGGTACCGGCGGTTTCCCTGGAAATCTCAAAATCTGGGTAACCTATGGTTTGACGGAAGATGGTGAACTTGAGATTGCCTATCGGGTAGAAACGGATCAAGATACCTTGGTCAACCCGACCAACCACAGCTATTTCAACCTATCTGGGAACTTCACCCAGCCGATCAATGACCATGTCTTTCAGATCAACCATCAAGGGCTTTACCCTATCCATCCAGACGGTGTTCCTCTTCAGACCGTGGATAGAGAAAGTCCGGTTGTTCAGCATCTCTACCAAGCCATGCTCTTGGAGGATCTTTTTAAGGACTCTGATCCGCAAATCCGCCTGGTAGAAGGATTAGACCATCCATTCGCTCTTCCAGAAGGGCATGAAAATGCTGGTTTTCTTTACCATCAGCCATCTGGACGTTTTTTGACCTTCAAGTCAGAAGCCCCAGCCTTGGTGGTATATTCAGCCAATTTCGTAGACAAAACAGTTCATCTGCAAGGGCAACCAATGGTTCAGCACAATGGCTTGGCTCTAGAATTCCAAACAGTGCCAGATGCCATTCACAGTGACCAAGCTGAAAAGGTCATCTTGAGAGCAGGTCAAGTCTTCACCAGCAAGACTAGCTACCATGCCATCGCTAAGAAATAAGGAGGAAAGGGGTGACCCAAACAAGGATGTGAAATCCTTGCTTGGGACCTCCTCTTTTTCTCGAAAAAATTTTTTTAGAAAAACTATAAGGAAAGTTTAAGCTTCCTATCGTATACTAATACCATCATCAAAGACCTCCTAACTTTGAATGATAAAACTCCTAAAACTTTTTCATAATAATCTCCCTATAAGAGCCACCAAAACCGGTGGCTTTTTTCTGGGAGTGAGACAGAACAATTTTTTAAAATTGCTTCGCTTCCTTATTTTTTGGCTTAGGTTGAAAAGGTTCCCCAAACCTTTTCAATTGTCTCACCCCCGCACAGTTGATTAGGTATTCTTTGGAGCTATAAGAGCGAACAAAGATACCAATCAACCACTGCGTTATGTATTTATTACTAAACTTAATTCATTGGACCAAACCTGACAAGGGAAGTATATAAGCTTAGGTACGTTCCTTATTACCTTTACGAGTATCAGCGAGTTTGGGTACGTTCCTTCCTAACCGAACCAAACCAAGGGTACTGAAGTATTTTAATAGAGTGGAGGTTCTGAAATTAATTTTTTTGTCATTTTTTTATACATGTGAAGGCTCCTTTCTATTCTGTTACTTTCTTGAATGTCATTTTCATTGTTGTTAAAACGCCACGCTCATTATTCCCTCTAGCACTGATTACGAGGGTGTCCCCATCCAATTCATATTGATAAGTGATTGGACGATTTGGTTGCATGGTCAGTCCTAAAGAAAATGTCATAAGAAGAATTGGTGTTTCTTTAAAATTAATCGTTTTGTTACTTGTATCGACAGTCCCATCAGGAAGAGAGAAATCAAATTGGTTTGTTTCTTTGTCCATCTTGATTTGAGCCACTTTAAAAATTGGAATTGCTTTTTCATAGTCCTCGTATAAAACAGTTTTGAATTCTGATTTATCTGGGAAAGAATTTTTATAAGTATGTTCATACAGATTTTCGAAATAACGTGTGAAATTATAGCTATATTTTCTGAAATAACGAGTTGTGGTTTCTAGTCCTCTAAATCATCAATCGCATAAGCGTACTTTATTGGGTCGGAACCTCTTAGGACAAATGATTTTCTTAAAGTAGTCTTCACATCGGTCATTTCCCAAGTACCATCAAGCGTAATAGATTTTTCAGCAGTTGTTTCTTGTGAAGTCGTTGAGTTGTTTGTCGTTGAAGTAGAGCATCCTGCAAATAGGAGAGCACATAAGATCGTCAACGTACCCAGCCAATATTTTTTAGTCCAGTATTTCATAAAAGGATCTCCTAAAAGTTAATCGTTTTATGCTTATATCATATCTCTTTGTGATAAAAAACGAAAATTGCTTTTCGTAATACTATAAAGTGAAAATAGGACAACAAAAAAAGAATGTAGTAAAACTACATTCCTCAGATTGAAGACAAAGTCCTTGGAACACAAGTTTCCAAGGGCTTTTCTTTGTATAACCTCGTATAATAGAGATAAGAAGAGTTGTGAGGTATTTCCTATGTTTCACAAAGAAAAACCAGATTATAATCGACGCCAATATGGCTTCTATACGATAGACGAATTAGTGCCAAAAGATCACTTTCTTCGACAAGTGGACTCAGAGGTTGATTTTGACTTCATCTATGATTTGGTAGAAGATACCTATAGCCCCGATAATGGTCGTCCCAGTCTCGATCCTGTCATGTTAGTCAAAATCCCTTTGATTCAATGCTTTTATGGCATTCGCTCCATGCGCCAAACCATTAAAGACATTGAAGTAAACGTGGCCTATCGTTGGTTTCTTGGACTATCCTTAGACGACAAGGTCCCTCATTTTACTACCTATGAGAAGAATTACAGCCGTCGTTTTCAAGATAAAGAGCTCATTTCAGAGATTTTTTCATAGGTTCTCAATCAAGTTTTATGTGCTGGCTTAATTGATCCTTCAGAACTATTTGTGGATGGAACCCATATTAAAGCGGCAGCTAACAGCCACAAGTATCGTAAGGAAATGGTAGACCAACAAGTTAAATTTATGAGTGATCGGTTGGAAGTTGAGATTGATTTAGATAGGAGAAAACACGAAAAAAAGTCCTTAAAGCCCGCAAAAAAAAGCGAGGCTAAAGAAAAGAAAATCTCAATGACAGATCCTGAAAGTGGTTGATTCCACAAGGGTGAACACAAGGAGGTGTTTGCCTATTCCGCCCAAGTAGCTTGTGATAAGCATGGTTGGGCTGTGGCTTATACGGTTGAGGCAGGAAATGTTCATGATAGTCAGGCCTTCCCTGCTCTTTTTTCAAAGTTAGAACCCTTCTCTCCACACTATATTATTGCGGATTCAGGCTATAAGACTCCAGCTATTGCCCATTATTTATTAGAGCGAAATATCATCCCTGTCTTCCCCTATACTCGTCCAAAGGGAGTGAAGGGGAACTTAAGACCCAGTGATTTTGTTTATGATGACTACTATGACTGTTACCTCTGTCCAGAGAATCAAGTATTAAGCTATCGCACGACGACTCGAGAAGGTTATCGTGAGTATAAGAGTGATCCAAAAGTATGTACTTCCTGTCCGCTATTATCCGTTTGTACCCAAAGCAAGAATTTTCAAAAAGTAGTAACGAGACATATATGGAAAGATGATCTTGAATGTTGTGAAGAGATTCGCCACCAAAGAGGAATGAAGGAGCTTTATAAGAAGCGCAAAGAAACAATTGAGCGACTCTTTGGGACGGCTAAGGAGTACCATAACTTAAGATATACTAGAGAGAAAGGAAAGTCCAAAATGGAGGATAAGGTTGGGCTTACTTTAGCATGCTTAAATATCAAAAAATTGGTGAAATGGATAGCGAATATCCCTTTTTATTTTGTTCTAAATCCGATTTTTGGATGGAATAACAGATGATAAAGCAAATAATTTCAAAAATACAACAAAAAGACAAACGCCAAAAATGACGTTTGTCTACGTTCTGAAGAATGTAGTAAAACTACATTCCTTTTTGTTTATCAGAGTTGTCTGGGTAAGTGGCCCTAGCGAATAGATTATTCCGCTACTTTTTTGAAACGCATCGTGAAGTAGCCAACAATCTTTTCTTCACCACTAAGTGTTTTAGGCTGTTCAAGAGTCAGTGTTAAAATTCCATCTTCAAGAGTATATTTATAGGTCACTGGTATTACGAATTTCTCATTGGAGAATGTTACTAAACTAATGAACATTGGTGCGTTCTTGAATTCGAACGTACCCGCGCTCTCGTTAATGGTAATTTCTTTTAAGGTCTGATGGATTTCATACTTTTCATCGTTGAATTCAAAGCTGAGGGGGCCTTTCATATTGTTATAGATTTCCAGTTGCTTTTTCAGATCTTCATACTGATTTTTAATATATTGTTCTTTGGTCCCTTCGATACTTGTTAACTTTTGGGCTTTCCCGTAATCATAGAAGTTACCGACAGCCACATTGGTTGTTGCTGTAAGGTCATATACCGCAGAATTCCCTGTAATCGTTAGTGTAGGTTTCACGTCCTTGAAGGCATCAGAATAAATGAGTCGTCGTGGAATTTCTTCTGTAAAATCATTATATCCTAAGGCACGTTCGAGTGTACTTCTGAAGTCAATTTGTTCCCATTTTCCTTCCAGTGGATTGGAAGGAGCAGTTGTTGTAGTTGTTGTAGCGGTTTGATTTCCGCAGCCGGCAAGCATTAAAAGAGAGCATCCAGCAATCAATAATGGTTTTAAGTATTGTTTAAACATGGTCACGTCTCCTTTCTATTTCTTTTCTGTACTTGGTACGCGTTTGAAGTTCAGTTCAAAATGAACGGGAAGATTGTCCTTCGTCTTCATATCGGCGTAGATGGTCAAGATGCCGTCTTTTACTTCATAGTTGTAAGTTGCTGGATCGAATCTGTGATCTTTATCCGCTGTTGTTAATGGGAAAGAGTCAAGAATGATAAGCCCTTCGTCAAATGTGACAGTCTTTGCACTTTCATCAATAGTTCCTGTAGCTTCGTAGCTATAAGTTCCAGTCGATGTATCCATTGATGCTTTATATTTCTTGAAGTTTTGCACGAACTCTGTTTGTCCGTTAATATAACGGCTAACAAATTCGTCTTCTGTCATTTTATTCTTGTCCTTTGAAATCTCGTAGAATGCTTTTGCGAACTTCTTCGAGTCATATTGATAGCTTAGCTTTGCGCTTGTGCCATCAACGGATAATTTCATCTTGAAGTCTTTAAAGGCTTCAATGAATTTCGCAAAAGTATAGCTTTTCATTCCTTTTGGGAAAAAGGCTTTTTGCAATGAATCGAGCTCGTATACGGATTCCCATTCACCAGCAATGGTTTCTACTTTTGGGGCTTCTGTTTGAGCGGCACTTTGAGAGTTGCTTTGTTTTTGAGAACAAGAAGCCAGTACGAAGACTGAGAATAGAGCAACGAATGCTAAAAATAATTTTTTATAATGTTTAAGCATCATCAGACCTCCTTGAAATAGATTGTTGTATTACGATTATATTATACGTGTAACATTATTATTTTGCAAGGGTTTTCAAGTGAATCATAATTTTGCTCTGTCATTTCACTGATTATTCAAAATGAGATGAGCAAAAATCTTCAGTGCAGATGGAGCAATACTTGAGATTCTTAAGAAGAATTGTGTGAGATAAGGTTCCTTAAGTCTATTAAAATACGAAGAACCTTTGGGTAATGGGAATGATACCTGAAGTATTTTAACAGAGCGTAAGCTCTTTATTTTTTTGCACAAAAAAAGCCCCTTGAGAAATTCTCAAGGAGCAGTGGAATGACTACTTGCTCGTTGCATCAGACATTTTTTTGAATTTTGCTGAAATAACCGTATTTAGATTATTATGTCCATCGCGTTGCTCAATCGTCAACGTTAAAATATCTCCATCAATAGAGTATTTATACGTAGTTTCTTTAGCGACAGGTCCAATGGACATGGTTGCAAGTTGCACAATATTGATAGCTTCTGGGAAGATAATCGTTTGGTTTGCCGTATCTAATTTACCGTTCTTCAATACAGAATGAATTTTAGCATTACCTCTATCAAATTCATAAGTTGTATTGGGCAAGTCTTTAGCGCCATCCTGTAGATTGACTGATAATTTGGTAAATTGATTTTTAATATATTCGTCTTTCGTTTGAGTCACTTTAGACGCATCTTTTTGTTTTAAGTAATCGTAGAACCTTCCAAAACCATCTGCTAGAGATACAGTATAGTCGAATTCAACAGATGTACCTGTAATGTTCAACGTTGGTTTTAAATCTTTCCATGCCTCAGGATAGATCAACTTGATAGCCGAATCATCATTGTCAAAATCTTTAAAGGCTAAGCTACGTTCAAGAGCTGGTCGGAAGTCGATGGCTTGCCATTTTCCTTCAATTGGAACGGGGTCTTTTTGAGTAGTGCTTCCTTTACGTTTGAAGTGTAGTTCATAGTGAACTGGAAGATTATTTTTCTTCGCTTTTCCGTCAATCGTGACATAAAGCATGTCGTCTTTTAATTTGTAGTGATATGTGTTTGGCGAAACGCGATTTTCACCGAATGAGAAGAAGAATGAGTTTGCTACTGAAAGTCCTTCATCAAAGGTCATTGTTTTGGCACCTTGATCAATAGAACCCGTTGCTTCGTAGCTAAACACGCCAGTATCTTTATTCATGCTGACTTTGTATTTCTTAAAGTCGCCTGCAAATCCTTCATGAGAGTCATACATGATTTTTTTGAATTCTTCTTCAGTCTTGCCTCTAGCATCTGTTGTGACAGTGTAGAAAGCTTTAATAAAGTTATCAATGTTATAGTCGTATTTAATGGTTGCCGTGTTGTTTTCAATCTTCATGTCCATTTTGAAGTCTTTAACAGATTCAAGCAAGTGTGCAAAGTGGATTCCATGGAGGGTATAGGCTCCGATGGATTCCGTTAAAGCATCGAGAGTATCGACTAATTCCCATTCGCCATCAATCGTTTCGACTTTTGCTGTTTCTGTTTTAGCAGCATTTTTAGAGCCACTTTGTTTTTGAGAACAAGAAGCTAGTAGGAAGACTGAGAACAGAGCAACGAATGCTAAAAATAATTTTTTATAACGTCTAATCATCGTTAGACCTCCTTAAAATAGATGATTGTATTACGCTTATATTATACGTTCAACACAATTGTTTTGCAAGGGCTTTCAAACAAATCGCAATTTTGTTTTGTAACTTGACCGATTATTCAACATAAGAAACGGGAAAATTGTATGTAGCAGAGTCCCCAATAGATGAGATTCTCAAGGCTTCCTAAATTATTTTTTTGCACAGAAAAGAGGCTGGGACAAAAGTCCTAGCCTCTCAATTATTTTTGGATTGTCGAGCAAGACGCAGTGGTTGAGTGGGCTCTACTACGCTGATTTCATCAGCTTTTACAGCCCTACTCAACTGTGCGGAGGTGGGACGACGAAATCGAATTCTAACGAATTACCGATTTCTGTCTCACTCTCAGTGAGTTATTTAATTAGTTTTAGGATCTGAAACTTTCTTGAATTTCATCGGATAAACGAGATGTGCTCCTGTTTCTTCGAATGTTTTTTCAGCGTAAATTGTAAGGATGTCACCATTCAATTCGTAGTGATAAGTAATTGGTACGTCTGTAGAATTAATATAAAGAGGTAGAACTCCAAAGATGTTTGGAACTTCAGGGAATACGATCGTTTTTGCATTCTCGTTTAAAACTCCATCTTTTAACGTTGCAGTTAACACTTTTGTATCGTTATCAAACGTTCCAGTTTGATGTTTAAAACTTCCAAATTTTTTTTCTCTTACGCCTAGAAGGATGGCAGTAGCTTCTTCTTTTGTAGGATATTCATCTTTATTCTGTTCAGCATAAAAATCAATATACTTATTCATATCAGCACTATAAGAATAAGTTACATCTGTTCCTGTGATTTTTAGAGTCGGAACGATATCTTGGAAGGCTTCAGTAACCTTTAATCGACTATTAGCATCATTATAATAAAGTAAGAAAGTACGTTCCACTGTATCTCTAAAATCTACAGCTTTCCAGTCTCCTTCGAGTGAGACTGGGGTAGGTGCTACTGTGGTAGTTTCTGCAACTGTTGTAGTCTCAGTGGTTGTTTGTTGTTTCTGTTTCTGTTGCTGTTGTTTCTGTTGCCCACATCCTGATACAAATAGAAGGGCAAGAAGGGACAACATCCATAGGGAACTTTTTTTTATATTGTTCATGATTGATCACTCCTTCTAATGATTGTCTCCTACGTAATTGAAACGAAGACGTATTACTCTAAAATGACTTTGTTCATCTTTACCTTCAGCATAAAGTGTTATTTGGTTACCTTCAACGGTGTAAGTATAAGTAATTGGTACAAGTGAGTTATACGTGGTTCCCATAACAATTCTACTTAAAAATGTAGGTGTTTCAGGGAACGTAATAGTATGTTTCTGCGTATCGATTTCTCCAGTTAGAGAGTAATCATAGGCATAATTAGGTTCGTCAAGAGTAATCTTTGTATGTTTCAAATTTGGAATATAATTCTTAAATTCAGCAGTTTTATTTTTTAAATACGATTCATAATTCGCTTTGTTCTCTCCTGTTGCAAATGCTTGATCCTCATACAGTTCTCTGTAATCAAAATGGTACTTCAATTCAACGGTTTTATCTTTAATGGTCATCGTCATCTTAACCTTATCGAAGTCATCAAGCATCAGTCCAGCGGCAAGCTTTTTGATATTAGAAGCTAGGAATATTTTTTGAATGGTCATTTGTTGGTCAGTCCATTTCCAAGTTCCTTGTTGATCCTTTGTAAGATCTTGTGGTGCTTTTACTGTTTGAGGAGATTTATTTGTTTTAGAAGACTGCGATGGAGAAGACTGACATCCCGCAATAAGGAGCACTGCAAAGAATGCCAAGAAACCGAAAAGGATCTTCTTTGTTTTAGTAAACATAAATTTACCTCCTAAACGTTGTTGCTTTAATTTTATCATTAAAGGAAATAATTATAAAGTGAAATGGTGAGCGGTAGATGAAGAAGAAGGGACCGTATAATAAAAAGAAAGGTTGGCGATGAGGGCAACCGTTCAACTTTTTCTAACGAACGACGGTGGGAACCAGGATCTTTAAAAAACACATTCTATTTATGGTACCGAAGGTATCATTTTTTGCTATAATAGACTGTATGAGTAGAATTTTAGACAATGAAATCATGGGCGATGAAGAGGCCGTTGAACGGACGCTGCGCCCGCAATATTTACATGAATATATTGGTCAAGATAAGGTCAAGGACCAGCTGAAAATCTTTATTGAGGCAGCTAAGCTTCGGGATGAGGCGCTGGATCATGTCCTTCTTTTTGGCCCTCCAGGCCTGGGGAAAACCACCATGGCCTTTGTCATTGCCAATGAACTGGGTGTCAATCTCAAGCAGACTTCTGGTCCTGTCATTGAAAAGGCTGGTGACTTGGTAGCTATCCTTAATGACTTAGAGCCGGGGGATGTCCTCTTTATCGATGAGATCCACCGTCTTCCTATGTCAGTCGAAGAAGTGCTTTACAGCGCCATGGAAGATTTTTACATCGACATCATGATTGGCGCTGGTGAGAGCAGCCGGAGTGTCCATCTGGACCTTCCTCCTTTTACCTTGATTGGGGCGACGACGCGAGCTGGTATGCTGTCCAATCCCTTGCGCGCTCGCTTTGGGATTACGGGGCACATGGAATACTATGAGCAAGATGATTTGACAGAGATTGTCGAGCGGACCGCCGAAATCTTTGAGATGGAGATTACCCACGAAGCTGCCGAAGAGCTTTCTCTTCGTAGTCGTGGGACCCCTCGGATTGCCAACCGTTTGCTCAAACGGGTGCGCGATTTTGCTCAGATCATGGGCGATGGCTTGATTGACGATACCATTACCGACAAGGCCCTCTCTATGCTGGATGTGGACCATGAAGGACTGGACTATGTCGATCAAAAGATCCTGCGCACCATGATTGAGATGTACGGCGGTGGCCCGGTTGGCCTTGGAACTTTATCGGTCAATATTGCCGAAGAGCGAGAGACCGTAGAAGATATGTATGAGCCTTACTTGATTCAAAAAGGCTTTATCATGCGGACCCGGACAGGGCGCGTGGCGACCCGCAAGGCTTATGAACACCTGGGTTATCCCTACAATGGAGACTAGAAGAAGATGCTGACGGAAGAAGCAATAGTAGAACAAATCCAAGCGGATCCGGAGATGATGACTGTTTTGGCTATCATTCGGGATCTCAACTTGGCAGATGCCTGGTTAGCGGCGGGCGCGGTGCGAAATTTCATCTGGAACCAGCTCTCTGGAAAACCAGGGTTTGATGCGACGACCGATATGGATCTGGTCTTTTATGATCCTGAGATCAGCTATGAGGAGACTCTCCAGATCGAGCAGGAATTAAAGAAGACCTATCCCCAGTACGCATGGGAAGTGAAAAATCAAGTCTATATGCACCTGCATAGCCCGGGGACGGCTCCATATCATAGTGCCTGTGATGCGGTTTCTAAATACCCCGAGCAAGTGTACGGCTCTTGCGGTTCGCTTAAGGAAAGAGGGTCAGCTAGAGCTCTTTCTCCCTTATGGGACAAAGGATATCGAAGACTTCATCGTTCAGCCGACTCCGCATTTTTTAGCCAACCCAGAGCGTTTAACGGTTTATACAGAGCGGATGAAAAAGAAAAATTGGCAGAGTAAATGGCCTCCATTAGAGGTTCGTTTTCCAAAATAGAGAAACAGATCAGATTTGAAAAAGGAATCTGATTTTTCTTTAAAATGATGGAGCCCCTTTGTCATCTTTCTGTCACATTTTTGTTATAATAGTAATAGTATGCTGGTTTTCCATAGTGGAAAGCGAAGAGCTCAGCTAGGTTGGGCAGTCCGAACAAGGAGTTAGGTGGAATCATGAAAAAAATCGTCTTTGTCTGCTTAGGAAATATTTGTCGGAGCCCCATGGCGGAGTTTGTCATGAAGGATTTGACGGATCAGTATGAGATTGAAAGTCGGGCCACCTCGAGCTGGGAACATGGCAATCCCATCCATAGGGGAACCCAGAAAATCTTTCGACAACACCAAGTCCCTTATGATCCAGCCAAGACGTCCTTACAGATCAAGGAAGAGGATTTTTACAACTTTGATTTGATCCTAGGGATGGACGAAAACAATGTAGCAGATCTGAAGCAAATGGCTCCTTCGGGGACAGAGCACAAGATTCATCTTTTTGCTGCTGAAAGTGTGCCAGATCCGTGGTATACCGGTGATTTTGAGGAGACCTATTCCAGAGTTCTGAGCGGCTGTAAGGCTTGGTTAGATCAGTTAGCAACTTCTTAAGAGTTTGATATGTGAGAGAATACAGAATATGAAAGAATTTTATGAGACCTATAAGGTCTATCTGACGCGAAAAAATTTAGAAATAGCAGCATTAGTCGTGATTATTCTATCTGCTTTGCTGGTTTTCCTTTCAGCCATTCCAGGTCGGGGTGTCTTGACCTTGGATAAGGGGGCGATCCGTTACGACGGAAGTTTGGTCCGTGGCAAGATGAATGGCAAGGGAACCGTCACCTTTAAAAATGGGGATACCTATACAGGTAACCTCGTCAACGGCTCTTTTAGCGGCTATGGTAAGTTTAAGTCCAAGGATGGTTGGACCTATGAAGGGCAGTTTGTTAACGGCCAGCCGGAGGGTAAAGGCACCTTAACCACAGAAGCCAACGTCGTATACAAAGGAACATTCAAGCAGGGGATTTATCAAAATGCGCATTAAATGGTTTTCACTAGTCCGTGTTACAGGACTCTTATTGGTATTGCTTTACCATTTCTTCCAAAAAGCCTTTCCTGGAGGCTTTATTGGGGTAGATATTTTCTTCACCTTCTCAGGATTTTTGATTACAGCGCTCTTGATCGATGAATTTGCGCGCAAGCAAGGAATCGACTACCTGGCATTCTTGAAACGGCGCTTTTACCGGATCGTACCACCCCTTGTCTTTATGGTCTTGGTCGTGATGCCCTTTACCTTTATGGTCCAACGGGACTACGTGGCTGGTATTGGGACTCAGATTGCGGCAGTCTTTGGTTTTGTAACCAATTTCTTTGAGATGGCAACGGGCGGTAGTTACGAAAGTAACTTCATTCCGCATCTCTTCCTTCATACCTGGAGTTTGGCTCTAGAAGTGCATTACTATGTGCTATGGGCACTTTTGGCATGGTTCTTGGCTAAGCGGGCTAAGACGGTTGGAAAGTACCGAGGCACGCTCTTCCTGGCATCCAGTGGGCTCTTTCTCTTCACCTTCTTGTCCATGTTCATCCGCGCCTTTCTGACAGCTAATTTCTCCACCATCTATTTTTCTAGCTTCACTCACATCTTCCCCTTCTTTGCGGGATCATGCCTAGCAACGGTGACAGGGATTGCCAATGTCAGCCCGAACTTTACAAAGCTGGTGCAGTCTTGGAGCATGAAAAAGACCTTATCGGTCTTTGGTGGAAGCTTTGCCTTCTTGTTTGTGCTCAGTCTTTTCTTGCCATTTGATAGCTTGTGGACCTATCTATTTGGTTTTTTAGCAGCGACAATCGCAGCTTGTGCCATGATTCTGTCGGCCCGCATTCTCCATGAAAAGACGCCAGATAAAAAAGAACCAGCCATCCTCAATTTCTTGGCAGATACTAGTTATGGTGTCTACCTTTTCCACTGGCCTTTCTTTATCATCTTCTCTCAACATTTGGGAAATATGATGGCAGCCCTTGTGACGACGATCGTTTCCTTGATTCTAACGGCTCTGTCCTTCTATATTTTGGAGCCAACCATTGCAGGCAAGGAGCCTCGGGTCTTTGGTATGAAGATGGATCTCAGTTTTTTGACCAAGCCGATCTTTTACCTCATGATTCCACTGGCTCTCTTGATGGTTGGAATCTCCGCCTTTGCACCAACCGTCGGAGCTTTTGATGAGAGTTTGGTAGTGAGTGGGCTCAATCAAGCAGATAGCAAAATGCAGGTCACACGGACGCAGGTGGACAATGCGACGGCAACAGACTATAACGTCTCAAATGGTGTGACCATGATCGGTGATTCGGTTAACTTGCGAGCGCAGGACTACCTGACTAAAGCCATCCCGGGTATCCAGATTGATGCGGTGGTGAGCCGTCAGTTGGAAAATGGAATGAAGGTCTTTGAGACCGATATCTCCAATAAAGTTCTCCTAAAAAATGTGGTCATTGCCCTAGGAACCAATACCGTCAGCAACTACAAAGAATTGCTGGATCAGTATGTTGAGAAACTTCCAAAAGGCCGTCGCTTGATCCTTGTGACACCATATGATGGTCGCTATGCCAACGATCAGTCCAGTGAATCGGTTCAAACGCGTCTTTATGAGTTGGAACTAGCCAAGAAATACGACTTTATCACCATTGCGGACTGGTACCAAGTAGCAATTGAAAATCCAAATATTTGGGTGGGAACAGACTCTGTTCACTTCAATATGGAAACCAATGGTGGAGAACTCTATGCTCAAACAGTCAAAGAAGCCCTTGATAAGGCCGAAAAGGGTCCGGTCAAGAAGTAAAAATGCTTCTCTGAAACTGAAACAAAACAAATCCTAACAAAATAAAACAAAAAGCAACTTTTTACTTGTAAAAAGCTGCTTTTTTTAGTAAGATTAAGAAAACGCTTACATAAATCGATTGAAAACATCTCTTTGTGAAGAAAAAATTTTTTTAATTATTTTTTCACAATTTTGCTAGATGATTGCTTTCACAGCAATAGGATTGATAAAATTTTCACAAGCTTCAAAAAATTCTTTGTGAAAGTTGCTTGGAAGTGTTTACAAAAATCTCAAAATAGAGTACAATTATATTGTGAAATAATTAACAAATCGAAATTTCTTACACTATTCTTGAAAATTTCCGAAAACATGAAAAAGTTCTAGAAAAGGATAAGGGTTTCAAACATTGGAGGAAAGCATCAAATGGCTGATAAAAAAACTCTCTCACCTGAAGAAAAGAAACTCGCTGCTGAAAAACACGTAGACGAGTTGGTGCAAAAAGCGCTGGTGGCGCTTGAAGAAATGCACAAATTGAACCAGGAGCAAGTGGACTACATTGTAGCGAAAGCATCTGTAGCTGCTCTTGACGCACACGGTGAGCTTGCTCTTCATGCTTATGAAGAAACTGGTCGTGGAGTCTTTGAAGACAAGGCGACGAAGAACTTGTTCGCTTGTGAACACGTAGTAAATAACATGCGTCATACGAAAACAGTTGGTGTCATTTCAGAAGATGACGTCACTGGTTTAACGCTGATTGCAGAGCCAGTCGGAGTTGTCTGCGGGATCACTCCTACAACCAACCCTACTTCAACAGCAATCTTTAAAGCATTGATTTCCTTGAAGACACGGAACCCTATCGTCTTTGCCTTCCACCCATCTGCTCAAGAATCATCTGCTCATGCGGCACGAATCGTACGCGATGCAGCAATTGCAGCTGGAGCACCTGAGAACTGTGTGCAATGGATTACCCAACCTTCTATGGAAGCAACCAGTGCTCTTATGAACCATGAAGGAGTTGCGACCATCCTTGCGACCGGTGGTAACGCCATGGTAAAAGCTGCTTATTCTTGTGGAAAACCAGCTCTTGGGGTTGGTGCCGGAAACGTACCTGCTTACGTTGAAAAATCAGCTAATATCCGCCAAGCAGCACACGATATCGTCATGTCTAAATCATTTGACAACGGAATGGTCTGTGCGTCTGAACAAGCGGTTATCATAGATAAAGAAATCTACGATGAGTTTGTTGAAGAATTCAAATCTTACCACACTTACTTCGTTAACAAAAAAGAAAAAGCCCTTCTTGAAGAGTTCTGCTTTGGTGTAAAAGCCAACAGCAAAAACTGTGCGGGTGCTAAATTGAATGCGGACATCGTTGGGAAACCAGCAGCATGGATCGCTGAACAAGCTGGCTTCACTGTACCAGAAGGAACCAATATCCTTGCGGCAGAATGTAAAGAAGTTGGTGAAAAAGAACCGTTGACTCGTGAAAAATTGTCACCAGTCATCGCTGTCTTGAAATCTGAAAGCCGTGAAGACGGAATTAACAAAGCTCGCCAAATGGTTGAATTCAACGGTCTTGGTCACTCAGCAGCCATCCATACTGCTGATGAAGAATTGACCAAAGAATTTGGTAAAGCAGTTAAAGCTATTCGTGTGATCTGCAACTCTCCTTCGACTTTCGGTGGTATCGGGGATGTTTACAATGCCTTCTTGCCATCATTAACACTTGGATGTGGTTCTTACGGACGCAACTCTGTTGGGGACAACGTTAGTGCCATCAACCTCTTGAATATCAAAAAAGTCGGACGCCGGAGAAATAACATGCAATGGATGAAACTTCCTTCAAAAACATACTTTGAACGTGATTCAATTGAATACCTACAAAAATGTCGTGACGTTGAACGTGTCATGATCGTTACAGACCACGCTATGGTAGAGCTTGGTTTCCTTGATCGTATCATCGAACAGCTTGACCTTCGTCGCAACAAGGTGGTTTACCAAATCTTTGCAGACGTAGAACCAGATCCAGATATCACAACTGTTGAACGTGGTACAGAGATCATGCGTGCCTTCAAACCAGATACGATCATTGCTCTCGGTGGTGGATCACCAATGGATGCGGCCAAAGTTATGTGGCTCTTCTACGAACAACCAGAAGTGGACTTCCGTGACTTGGTACAAAAATTCATGGATATCCGTAAACGTGCCTTCAAGTTCCCATTGCTTGGTAAGAAGACTAAATTTATTGCGATCCCAACAACATCTGGTACAGGATCTGAAGTAACTCCATTTGCCGTTATCTCTGATAAAGCAAACAACCGTAAATACCCAATCGCAGACTACTCATTGACTCCAACAGTTGCCATCGTAGACCCTGCCTTGGTATTGACAGTTCCAGGATCTGTTGCAGCAGACACTGGTATGGACGTCTTGACGCACGCGACAGAAGCTTACGTATCACAAATGGCTAGCGACTTCACAGATGGTCTTGCTCTTCAAGCTATTAAACTTGTCTTTGAAAACTTGGAAAGCTCAGTCAAGAATGCGGACTTCCATTCACGCGAAAAGATGCACAATGCGTCAACCATCGCAGGTATGGCCTTCGCCAATGCCTTCCTCGGTATTTCTCACTCAATGGCCCACAAGATCGGTGCGCAATTCCACACCATCCACGGACGGACCAATGCCATCTTGCTTCCATACGTTATCCGCTACAACGGTACACGCCCAGCTAAGACAGCTACATGGCCTAAGTACAACTACTACCGTGCAGATGAAAAATACCAAGATATCGCTCGTATGCTAGGACTTCCATGCTCTACTCCAGAAGAAGCCGTTGAAGCTTACGCAAAAGCTGTATACGAACTCGGTGAACGCTGTGGTATCGAAATGAACTTCAAAGCACAAGGCATCGATGAAAAAGAATGGAAGAAACATTCTCGTGAATTGGCCTTCCTTGCTTATGAAGATCAATGTTCACCAGCTAACCCACGTCTTCCAATGGTAGACCATATGCAAGAAATCATCGAAGATGCTTACTATGGTTACAAGGAACGTCCAGGACGTCGTAAATAAGACGCCAAGGAACAACTGATGTTTATCAGCTACCCCCACTCGAAAGAGCGGGGGATTTTTGCTATTTGGGTCCAAAACTCGTTTTTTCATAAAAAATTAGACTTTTTTTCAGAAATTGTGTTATTTTTATAGCATTCCGAGCTATTTTATGTTACCCTATAGTGTGTGAATCTGCCTGTAGCTGAAGGGTTATGATCCTTTTTCAGTTATAGAAAACGAAAAAACAAATCCAAGAAAGGAGGCCATCTCAAATGGAGTTAGAAGGTGACGTGCAAGGAAGACAAGATCAGGCACAGAAAATTATTGAAATGCCCCAACGAGATCGGGCAACGTCCGCTTCAGAAAATCAGCCATCATCTGCCTCGGTGGTCTCCATGTATGGACAGGAAAGGCCAAGTATTCCGAGCCTCCATCAGCAATTGGCAGGGGCATCTGGTATCCAGACCATTCAATTACGAGAGGAATTGGTACTGGCAGTAGCACAAAATGCTTCAGCGCAAGCGACGGTCTTTGAGGCTGAGCTCAAAGATCAGCTAGAAGTGGCCAAGGAGACGGTTTCCCATAAGGTTGCGGAGGTGTCTCAAATGGCCCACAGCATGGCCCAATTTTTAACAGACGCAGAAGTGGAGCAACTATTAGGAGAGTTCTCCATGGATACATGCTGGGACCAAGCGGTCGAGGCGGAAAACCTGGCCCAAGCAAAGGCCTACTCGACACGTCTGTCAGATTTGGCAGGCCAACTGGAAGCTGCGTCAGCCCAATTGGTGGACTTGGACAAGGGACAAGCAGTGGCCTTTGATTTTCATAAGTAGGAGAAAAAGATGTTAGAGATCCTGGGAGAGGATAGAGAACGCATTGAGGAGCTCCATCGAGAGATTAAAAAGGAGCAAGAGCGGATTGCAATTCGGAGTTTGATTGCAACGCAAAAAGCCTTGATGATGTTGGAAGGGATGAGTTTGCAGGTGACTTTGAGCGGTCAATCCGAAAAAATGCGCTCTTTTGCCACAACAACTCTAGTTAATGATTTGAAAGATGGATTTATAGGAGGAGCAGCGGACGCGGCAGAAGCAGCACTGAAATCAGTGAAAAAGCCGATTTTATTGAGTCCGATTAAAGGAGGTATGTGATGTACCATTCAGGAAATAGTGAATTAGAACAACTAGAAGATCGACATTACCGCTTCAACCAGAAACTTAGCGAGTTGGAGTGGGATTATGCGGATATGCGTATGGATGTCCGCCAACATACAGAAAATTTAGTAGACTGGCTGAGTGCCCTGCATTTTCAAGCCCCAAGTGCGGAGGCTCAAAGTGGCTTGGAGCGTTTATTTGCCTTGCAAGAAGAGTTTGAGGCAGAACTCAAGCGCTATGAAGAGCGTTTAGAAGAAGAACGTGAGCGCGAGCAGCAAGAGTACTATAAGCAGCGTCAACAATTAGAACAAGGTGATTGAAACATTCCTCTGGTAGAGATAAGGGGAATGTTTTTGTTTGCTCAAAAACCTTTTAAAAATATGCTTCGAACCATTGTAAACGCTTACTTTATATGTTATAATATCACAAAGAAATATACAGAACATGGTTTTATCAAATCAACAAAAAAGGAGTTGCTTATGAAAGCTGCAACCTATGTATCTGCAGGCAATCTGCAACTGCTGGATCAAGCTTACCACCCACCACTTCAAACTCTCAGAAGTTGAAAAAGCCTATGATGTCTTTAAACACGCGGGTGAAAACCACGCACTCAAGGTGATTATCGAAAATGATATCAGTGAATGAAGTGGCAACTAATATTTGTTCATAGTTTTTTTAGTAGGGCTGTGAGGTAACTTCTAGCCCTTTTTCAGAGGATTAAGAGATGAGAGATATAAAAAGTGAAATTGGGAAAAAACTAAGACGATTAAGAGAAGAAAAGGGGATGACGAGAGAAGTACTTTGTAACGATGAAAGTGAATTAACAGTACGTCAGTTAGTACGTATTGAAAAGGGGGAATCTTTACCTAGCTTAAAAAAATTAGAATATATTGCGAATATGCTGGATATTCCAGTATCGAATATTGTAGATCATGATAAAGCGGTGTTGCCTCGTAGATATCTAGAGTTGAAATTTTTAGTTACTCATTTTATGACATATGGGGATGAAGAACGGATAAGACTAAAGGAATCTTATTTTGATGAGATTTACGAATCTTATTTTGAAGATTTACCAGAAGAGGAACAAGTTGCTATTGAAGCTGTAGATGCAGCATTAAATGTTTTTTCAACTGAAAAAGCTGAATATGGAGAAAATTTGATTGAGGAATATTTTGGACAATTGATGACTAAAAAAGAATTTTCTCAAAATGATCTATTAATTATCAAATTATTTTTGTTCAAATGTCTCGCGAGAGCAAAAGATAAAAGCGATGCCATGATTTTAGTTGATAAAATGATTGCTACCAAAGATTCATCTGATAAAACGAGCCTATATTTAATAACCAGAAATTTGATAGCGATGACTTCTATTTTATATCAAGATGAAGATTATGATCAGTTGGGTCCATATATAGATGAATTGGATAAATTGGTACAAGAAACTCAATATTTTCAACAAAAGCCAGGTATAGATATGATGAAAGGAACCTATGCATTCTACGTGGAAAAAGACATAGAAAAGGCAAAAGTATTTTATCACCAAGCAATGGTTTGCGCTCATTCATTTGGCGAATTTGATCTTGAAAATAAAAAAAGAAATGGAAAAACATTTTAAAAAATGAGAATGTGACATTTATATCATGTCCATTTTATTTTTAAAGTGATACCATTGTTATTGAAGATGAAGTGTTAGGTAGAGAAGATAATTATAACTATTACAGGAGGATGTTTTTTTCAGATTTGATGGATGAAATTATCATGTATAGATTAGAATTTTCACTTCATATTTCTTGTAAATAACTTATTATAGTCTTATAATATAAGTACAGAAAACGATTACATAAAGAGAAAGGTGTGATCTTATGAAACGGTTTTGTTATCATCGTGAATTCTGGATGGACTTCCATTTCTGGATCTTGGTCTTGCTTTTAGTGGCTGTAGCTTTGACGATGCGGGCTCCGCTTTCGGTAGTTAGCCTGGCTTATCTTGCTTTTGTTGGGATTTTGATCTTGCTGCAGGTCTTTCAACCGCCTGTATCGACACGGCAGTACCCAGAAGGTAGCTACCATTTCAATTGGACCTTTTATCGGGATACCCGACTGTATATCGATCTCTTTTTATTAGCAGGTCTCTTGGCAGGCCCAATGGCTTCATCGGATATGGTCTATTGGATCTTGCTTGGAGCCGTCGTCGGCTCTATCGGCTTTGTATTTGTCGTAAAGGAAAAAGCGACTCAAAAGATGGCCTAAGGAATCACCATGTCCTAGATCTCTGAAACTAGTTTCAGAGATCTTTTTATTTTGCCCTAAAATGTGAAACTATAATCCAATTGCACGATTAATATTGTAAGCGCTTTAAAAATAGATTATAATCAATTTACAAGTACTCGAGTTGCCTTATTATCAAAGGAGAAGGAGTTATGTCAAAGATTACAAAAGATGAACTGATTGAACAAATCAAAGATGGCATCATTGTTTCTTGTCAAGCCCTCCCTCATGAACCGCTCTATACAGAAGCAGGAGGAGTCATTCCTCTCTTAGTCAAAGCGGCGGAGCAGGGTGGAGCTGTCGGAATCCGAGCCAATAGTGTCCGGGATATCAAGGAAATCAAGGAAGTGACCAAGTTACCGATCATTGGGATTATCAAACGCGATTACCCACCTGAAGAACCCTTTATCACAGCTACTATGAAAGAAGTCGATGAGTTGGCAGCTTTGGATATCGCGGTCATTGCGCTTGATTGTACCAAACGTCCACGTCATGATGGACTTTCGATTAGTGACTTTATCCATCAAGTCAAAGAGAAATATCCAGACCAACTCTTGATGGCTGATATTTCGACTCTGGAAGAAGGATTGACAGCTGTCGAAGCGGGAGTGGACTTTGTCGGAACGACCCTTTCGGGCTATACGGACTACAGTCCAAAGGTTGATGGCCCAGATTTTGAACTGATCCATAGTCTCTGCCAAGCAGGAGTAGATGTCATCGCAGAAGGCAAGATCCACTACCCTGATCAGGCCAAGAAAATCCATGATCTCGGTGTTCGTGGTATCGTCGTAGGTGGCGCCATTACCCGACCAAAAGAGATTACAGAGCGCTTCGTCGCAGCCTTAAAATGAGAAAACAAAACAGTAGATTGAAGGAGGAGGAGACCGAATAGAGAGTAGTCGAATCTGAAACATGAACAAGAATAGGCGTCCTCATTGAGGATAACCCCTTGTAAGAGTAATCTTACCGCAAATCGTGAGGAGAAATCACATGAAAATGAAAAAAGTATTGTGCTCGTTGGTAGCTGGTGCAGCTCTTCTAGCACTCGCAGCTTGTGGCTCTGGCGGAGGATCAAAATCAGAATCTTCTGGAGGAAATTCTGGTAAAACAGAAATTACCTGGTGGGCATTCCCAGTCTTTACTCAAGAAAAAGCAGATGATGGTGTCGGAACCTACGAAAAATCAATTATTGCAGCTTTTGAAAAAGCGAATCCAGATATCCACGTGAATTTGGAAACGATTGACTTCAAGTCAGGTCCTGAAAAGATCACAACGGCTATTGAAGCAGGAACTGCTCCGGATGTACTCTTTGATGCACCTGGACGGATCATTCAGTATGGTAAAAATGGAAAATTGGCTGATTTGAACGATCTCTTTACCGAAGATTTTGTCAAAGATGTCAATAATGAAAATATCATCCAAGCCAGCAAGGCAGGCGACACAGCTTACATGTATCCAATTAGTTCAGCACCATTCTACATGGCGATGAATAAGAAGATGCTCAAAGATGCAGGCGTGTTGGATCTTGTCAAAGAAGGCTGGACAACAGACGACTTTGAAAAAGTATTGAAAGCTTTGAAAGACAAAGGTTATACACCAGGATCACTCTTCAGTAATGGTCAAGGTGGAGACCAAGGAACTCGTGCCTTCATTGCCAACCTTTATGGTGGTTCTGTTACTGATGAAAAAGTAACCAAGTATACAACAGATGATCCAAAATTTGTCAAAGGTTTGGAAAAAGCTTCTAAATGGATCGATGACGGCTTGATGATGAATGGTTCTCAATTCGATGGTGGAGCAGACATCCAAAACTTTGCGAATGGTCAAACTTCTTACACTATCTTGTGGGCGCCTTCACAAAACGGTATCCAAGCTAAATTGTTGGATGCAAGTAAGGTCGAAGTAGTAGAAGTGCCATTCCCATCTGACTCAGGCAAGCCAAAATTGGAATACCTTGTCAATGGATTTGCAGTCTTCAATAATAAAGATGAAAAGAAAATTGCTGCTGCTAAGAAATTTGTACAGTTCATCGCAGACGACAAAGAATGGGGTCCAAAAGATGTTGTGCGTACAGGAGCCTTCCCAGTTCGTAGTTCATTTGGTAAGTTGTACGATGACAAACGGATGGAAACCATCAGCACTTGGACAAAATACTACTCACCATACTACAACACGATCAACGGTTTTGCAGAAATGCGGACCCTATGGTTCCCAATGTTGCAATCTGTTTCAAACGGGGATGAAAAAGCAGAACCAGCTTTGAAGACCTTTACTGAAAAAGCAAACGAAACCATTACGAAAAAATAATCAGTCTATGAAGCAGACCTAAGTCTTTCATAGAAACGAGAATTTGCAGGCCCCTTCGAATCCGTATTTCTCTTTTTGGAATGGAACGAAGGGGTCTTCATTCTTTCTGGATCTTCTTTTCTTAAGTCGTAAGATATGTTTAGAAAAGAAAATAGAAAAAGAACACTAGGAGGTGCCTTACTGTGAAGGTAAACAAAATCCGAATGAGGGAGACGCTCGTTTCCTACGCATTCCTAGCACCCATTTTAATCTTCTTTACAGTCTTTGTCCTAGCCCCCATGATCATGGGCTTTGTGACAAGTTTCTTCAACTATTCTATGACATCCTTTAAGTTTGTCGGTTTAGAAAATTATTCCCGCATGTTTGCGGATAAGGTCTTTGTGAAGTCCTTGATCAATACCGTCATCATCGTTATCGGATCCGTTCCGATCGTCGTATTGTTCTCCTTGTTTGTGGCTTCTCAGACCTACCATCAAAATGCGATTGCGCGTTCCTTCTATCGTTTCGTCTTCTTCCTTCCAGTTGTTACAGGGAGTGTAGCGGTAACGGTTGTGTGGAAATGGATCTATGATCCACTATCAGGGATTTTGAACTTTGTATTGAAATCTGGACATGTCATCAACCAAAATATTTCTTGGTTGGGGGACAAACACTGGGCTTTGATGGCCATCATCATTATTTTGTTGACCACTTCAGTTGGTCAACCGATCATCCTCTACATCGCTGCTATGGGAAATATTGATAATTCTCTCGTAGAAGCCGCGCGTGTGGATGGTGCGACAGAATTTCAAGTTTTCTGGAAGATCAAATGGCCAAGCTTGTTGCCAACAACTTTGTACATTGCGATCATTACGACCATTAACTCTTTCCAATGTTTCGCCTTGATCCAATTGTTGACATCCGGTGGTCCTAACTACTCAACGAGTACCCTTATGTACTACCTCTATGAAAAAGCCTTTAAACTCTCTGAATACGGTTATGCCAACACCATGGGTGTCTTCCTTGCGGTGATGATTGCCATTATCAGTTTTGCGCAATTCAAGATCCTCGGAAACGACGTAGAATACTAAAGAAAGGAGCCTCAGATGAAACCAACACAAAAGAAACCCATCACTGCCTTTACAGTGATTTCAACGATCATTTTGCTCCTTTTGACAGTCTTGTTCATTTTCCCATTTTATTGGATTTTGACAGGGGCCTTTAAGTCTCAACCAGATACCATTATGATCCCACCTCAATGGTGGCCAAAGACACCAACCATGGAAAACTTCCAACAGTTGATGGTACAAAACCCAGCCCTACAATGGTTATGGAATAGTGTCTTCATCTCCCTTGCAACCATGCTTTTGGTGTGTATGACCTCTTCCTTGGCAGGTTATGTCTTGGCTAAGAAACGCTTCTATGGTCAACGAATTCTCTTTGCCATCTTCATTGCAGCTATGGCCCTTCCAAAACAAGTTGTCTTAGTTCCATTGGTACGCATTATCAACTTTATGGGGATCCATGATACCCTTGCAGCGGTTATTCTACCATTGGTCGGATGGCCATTCGGGGTCTTCTTGATGAAGCAATTTAGTGAAAACATCCCAACAGAACTCTTAGAATCTGCTAAGATCGATGGTTGTGGAGAGTTGCGGACTTTCTGGAGCGTTGCCTTCCCAATTGTCAAGCCGGGATTTGCAGCCCTTGCCATCTTTACCTTTATCAACACCTGGAACGACTACTTTATGCAATTGGTAATGCTGACCTCTCGGCAGAACTTAACCATTTCTTTAGGGGTAGCAACCATGCAGGCTGAAATGGCCACCAACTATGGCTTGATCATGGCCGGGGCAGCCCTAGCTGCAGTGCCAATCGTTACGGTCTTCCTCGTGTTCCAAAAATCCTTTACACAAGGGATTACCATGGGAGCGGTCAAAGGATAAGTCCTCTGCTTGGACAAACGATAGTTGTGTACAGATCGGTTTTCTAGGCTGAGAAGTATCGAAAGGATGAGAATATGATATTTGATGATTTAAAAAACATCACCTTTTACAAAGGAATCCACCCCAATCTAGATCAGGCCATTGACTTTCTCTATGAGCATCGGAAGGATTCTTTTGAATTGGGGAGATACGATATTGATGGGGATAAGGTCTTTCTCGTCGTTCAAGAAAATACCCTCAACAAAGCAGAAAATGATCGCTTTGAACACCACAAAAGATATGCCGATTTGCATTTATTGGTAGAAGGGCATGAGTTTTCGAGTTATGGATCTCGTGTGACAGGTGAGGCGCTCGCATTTGATGAAGCATCGGACATCGGTTTTGTCCATTGCCAGGAGTCTTATCCGCTTCATCTAGGCTATCATAATTTTGCGATTTTCTTTCCAGGGGAGCCTCACCAGCCCAATGGCTATGCAGGGCAAGAAGATATCGTGAAAAAATATCTATTTAAAATTGCGATCGATTGATCACGTTAGAAAGGAGTGCCTATGTCATCTAAGGGGGCAGGATTGATCAAAACCGTTTTTAACACGGACAATGTAGTGATGCGTATCAGTGAGAAGGTCCTCGACTTGGTAACTGTTAATCTTTTATTTGTGCTAAGTTGTTTACCAGTTCTCACGATTGGAATTGCGAAAATTAGTTTGTATCAGACCTTATTTGCCATTAAGCACCAGCGTCGTGTTCCGGTGATTCGTAGTTATGCGAAGGCTTTTCGGGACAATTGGAAAATAGGCTTACAACTAGGAAGTTTAGAACTGATTGTTGCAGGTATTTGTCTCTTTGATTTATTCTTATTTTGGGGGCAAACTTCCCTAGCTTTCCAAGCTTTGAAAACCATTTGTTTAGGCCTCTTTCTCTTTCTTGTGTTGATCTTATTGGCTGCTTATCCGATTGCGGCCCGCTACCAATTGGATTGGAAAGAGTGTTTGCAAAAAGCCATGATTGTGACAGGCTTGCATTTTCCTTGGTTCTTTGTCATGGGAAGTGCTCTCTTGCTTCTATGTATGGCTCTTGCAAGCTCGGTTTTAGCTTTCCTATTGGGGCTTATGATCTTTTTCTTGTTTGGCTTTTCAAGCTTGGCTTTTGCACAAGTTGGATTAATGGAAAAGATTTTCGCCCAGTACCAAGAATAAAATGAATTCATTAGTGACAAAAGGAGAAAAAATGTCAGATTTAAAAAAATATGAAGGAGTCATCCCCGCTTTTTACGCCTGCTATGATGACCAAGGAGAAATTAGCCCGGAGCGGGTACGTGCGCTGGTAGAATATTTTATCGCGAAAGGTGTGCAGGGCTTGTATGTCAACGGATCCTCTGGCGAATGTATCTACCAGAGCGTGGCCGATCGCAAGCTGATCTTGGAAGAAGTGATGGCAGTAGCTAAAGGGAAATTGACCATCATTGCTCACGTAGCCTGCAACAACACCAAGGATAGCGTGGAATTGGCACGACATGCGGAAGAATTAGGAGTGGATGCCATTGCGGCCATTCCACCGATCTATTTCCGCTTGCCAGAATACAGTGTGGCCCACTACTGGAATGAAATCAGTGCAGCCGCACCCAATACAGACTTTGTCATCTACAATATCCCGCAATTGGCAGGGGTCGCTTTGACACCGAGCCTTTACAAGGAAATGTTGAAAAACCCACGGGTGATTGGGGTCAAGAATTCTTCGATGCCTGTTCAGGACATTCAAACCTTTGCTTCTTTAGGAGGCGACGACCACATCGTCTTTAATGGTCCGGATGAACAATTCTTAGGTGGCCGTCTCATGGGAGCGCATGCTGGGATCGGTGGCACCTATGGTGCGATGCCAGAACTTTTCTTGAAGCTCAATCAGCTGATTGCTGAGAAAGACTTGGAGACTGCGCGTGCCTTGCAGTTTGCTATCAATGACATTATCGGAGTCTTGACGTCTGCTCATGGCAATATGTATGCGGTCATCAAAGCGGTTTTGCGCATTAATGAAGGTTTGGACTTGGGATCTGTTCGCTCCCCTTTGACGCCAGTAGTAGAAGCGGATCAAGAAGTGATTCAACGTGCTGCTCAACTCATTCAGGACACAAAAGCCAGATTCCTTTAATCAAAGGAGGTCTAGATGAATCCATATGTTGTAATTGATATCGGAGGGACCAGTATCAAGTATGGTCTAGCCGATGCAAAAGGGCAACTCCTAGAGACCCATGAAATGCCAACGGAGGCTCAAAAAGGAGGACCTCACATTCTTAACACAACAAAGGAAATCGTAGCCCGTTATTTGAAGAAGCATCCCTTGGCAGGGGTGGCGATTTCTTCGGCCGGAATGGTAGATCCTGATAAGGGAGAAATCTTTTATGCCGGCCCACAAATTCCCAACTATGCAGGCACCCAATTCAAAAAGGAAATCGAAGAGACCTTTCAGATCCCTTGCGAGATTGAAAATGATGTTAACTGTGCCGGTCTCGCAGAGGTCACCACAGGCCATGCAAAAGGATCGAACAATGCTGTTTGTCTGACGATTGGGACAGGGATCGGCGGTTGCCTCTTGCTCGATGGTCAGGTCTTTCATGGCTTTAGCAATTCAGCCTGTGAGGTTGGCTATCTTCATTTGCCAGATGGTGCCTTTCAGGATCTAGCTTCAACGACGGCTTTGGTCGAGTATGTGGCAGAACATCACGGTGATCCTGTGGAACAGTGGAATGGCCGCCGGATCTTTAAGCAGGCAACAGAAGGAGATAAGATCTGTATGGCTGGAATTGATCGAATGGTGACCTACCTTGGCAAAGGACTGGCCAATATCGTTTATGTGGTCAATCCAGAGGTCATCGTTCTTGGAGGGGGGATTATGGCTCAGGAAGCCATCCTCAAGCCAAAAATCTATCAAGCCCTGTGTGCCGAACTGGTTCCTAGCCTAGCAGATAAGATCCGTTTGGAATTTGCCCACCATCAAAACGCTGCGGGTATGTTGGGGGCTTACTATCACTTTAGACAAAAACATGAAACATAAAACAAGTCGCGTTGGCGACTTGTTTTTGATTCATCAAAAAAAGCATGAAAGATGAAGAAAGCCTGATCTTTCATGCTTTTTAAATAGGGAGACCATATTAAGATTTTCGAGAACGTTGATTAGAAAGTTTTTTGTTTTCCCAGTAGCTATTAAAGACAATTTCCTTTTGTTCTCGACTTTTATTAAGGAAATGAGCATAGATCAAATCGACCACAATGAGGAGTGGTAAAATGGCGGAGATTCGATCGATATAGGTACTACTAGGAAGAGGTGCGGCCGGTAACACTTCTGTGAATCCTTGGTGGATGGCAGCCGGGTTAGCGGTCACAAGAACCGTTTTAGCCCCTTTTTCTTTGGCGTCCAGGAGACTATCTGTAATGGAGTTGGTGCCTCCTGACAATGAGAAACCGATGACTAAACAAGAGGAATCGAGAATACTGGTCGTCCAAGCAAAGCCATCTTGATCAGTCAGGGCTTCACAAACGACGCCTAGTCGCATAAAGCGCAATTTCATTTCTCGAGCAACTAAACCGGAACTACCGATCCCGAAGAAATAGACTCGGTCTACTTGACCGATTAGTTCAGCTACCCGATCTAATTGGGAATCTTTTACCAGACTTTCAGTGACGTTACTGATATGGTGGTAGCGTTGCAAGACGCTCAGCGTCAGCTCGTCATGCTCTTGCACCTGTTTTTGATTTTTGGTTTCTTCGTTAAAGTGATAGACAAATTCCCGATAGCCGGAAAAGCCACATTTTTGAGAGAAACGCGTTAAAGCTGCCTTTGAGACATGGAGTAACTCCGTTACACGAGAAGAGGACAGGGAGTGCTGTCGTGCTTCCGACGATAAGAAATATTGGGCAATGTCGCGTTCCATATCTGTTAACTCAGCTTCATGGCTGGCGATAATGGCGCGTAAATCTTGATCTTGTTTCACAGCAATCCTCCTTTCTCACGAGATGAAATAACAGGATACTCCTATAATATATTACACATTATAACATGGGTAACCGCTTTATTCAAGTAAAAGAAATCAAGAAATACTGAAACTAGGAACAGGATATGCGAAAAGAAGAGAACGCTACCAATCCTGGCAGTAGTGGCTTGTTGGTTATCCACAATTTTCTGAAAATTTCCGGTTGGGCCTGAACAAACGATATGAATTGTGGTATAATTTAAGATAATTGTACTGTTGTTGGAAGAACAATGGTTGAATAAGGAGGTGTGACGATGTCGAATGCAACACTCGAGATGATGCAAGAGATCGAGCAAGCTGCTCAGGGCGTGATCGTAGGCTATGAAGCTCAAGTTGAACAAATCCGAACGGATTCGCGCGATCGCCTTGCAACAGTGGCACAGCATTACGATGAGGAAACCAAGCAATTGGTCACAGAGGCAGAAAAAAACGCCCAGGAAAGACTCGTCCGTTTAACGAAAGATCTGGAAGAAACGGTTGCGCGCAATGATGCCAAGGTACAACAGGCGATGACCGATAAGCGAGCTGGGTTAGTTGAAGCCATTGTAGAAAAGGTGGTAGCAAGCTATGGCCGTTAGTCAGATGCAAAAACTGTCCCTCATCTTACCCAAAGATGACTTGGACAGTCTCCTACTAGCGTTACAGTCTGAGGCAAAAATCCAGATTTATGACCTCAGTGAGCATGAAGAATGGCAGGCTGCCTTTGAGGCAAATACCTTGTCTCAACCCTTGACAGAGAACAATCGTCAAGCTTTGGTAGAGCTGCAAAAACGTCAAGAACAAGTTGAAAAAATGATTCAGACTCTGGAGCCTTATATGCCTGAGAAAAAGGCCCTGCAAGCTCTGAAGGAAGAACCCTTAAGCTTGTCTTTTGATGACTTGCAGGCCCACGGGATGATTCGAGATGAGGATCTTCTATTGACCAAGTTGAAACGCCAATTGCGCGTGTTAGACAAGGCTCGTCAAAAGATTGCGGATGCAAAGGGAGAGATAGAGCGCTTAGAAAAATGGCGACCGTTAGAGGTGACGCCAGCTGCCCTCGCTACTTTTCACTATGTGCATGGCTTGATCGGGACGATCCCAAATAGCGATACAGACGCTGTTCGCTCTTCCTTAAAAGCTCATCCTGAGCTGGAGTTAGAAGAAGTCTTTACGTCTGAAACCGAACACGGCTATGTCATCTTGTATCGTTCGGGAGATCGTGTAGCTGTTCAGGAGCTTCTAGAAGACCATGGGTTCAAAGAATTGGACTATGAAGAAGAGCAGGTCCCGGCCGTCTACTTGGATCGCCTAGAAGGGGAAATCAAAGAGCAAGAAGCTGTAGTTGCAGCAACCCTAGCCGAGTTACAAAACTCCCAGAAGGAGCTGGACCAGCTCAAGTACCAGATGGATTACTTGCTGAGTTTGGGAGCTCGTGAGGAAGCCAAGTCGCTTCTTGCTAGTACGCAAAGCTTGGTAGCCCTAGAGGGTTGGATTGAAACCTCCCAAGTGGCCTCATTGCGAGACTTCTTGCAAGAAGGTTTTGGTTCTCGGGTCTTACTAGAGACACGCGATGTGACGGAAAAAGATTGGGATGACGTTCCGATCCAGTTGCGAAATAATGCCTTGGTAGAACCTTTTGAATTAGTCACAGAGATGTATGCCCTGCCTAAGTATTACGAGAAAGATCCGACACCGATCGTTTCTCTCTTCTACTTTGTTTTCTTTGGCATGATGGTCGCAGATATCGGTTATGGACTGTTGCTAACCTTGGCGACAGGCTTTGCCCTTAAAGCCTTCAAGCTCAAGCCTGGTACAGCCAAGAACCTTCGTTTCTTCAGTCTCCTCGGAATTTCAGTTGCCCTTTGGGGTGTGGTCTATGGCTCTTTCTTTGGATTTGAGATGCCTTTTGCCTTGATCAGTACGACCAGTAACGCCATGACCATCCTGATCCTCTCAGTGGTCTTTGGTTTTGTCACTGTCTTAGTGGGCCTCTTTCTAGGAGGAATGAAAAATGTTCGCCTCAAAGACTACACCGAAGCCTATAATGCTGGCTTTGCTTGGGTCTTGATCCTACTTGGCTTAATGCTTCTAGCAGTAGGCAATATCTTGCCAGGGATGAGCCTTCTAGTTCCGATTGGCAAGTGGCTGGCTATTTTGAATGCCATTGGGATCTTGATTGTTTCCATTGTCAGTGCCAAGAAGCTATCCGGTTTAGCGTCTGGTCTCTTTAACCTCTACAATGTCAGTGGCTATGTCGGAGACTTGGTCAGCTTCACCCGTTTGATGGCCTTGGGTTTGTCTGGAGCGAGTATCGGTTCGGCCTTCAACCTCATTGTCAATCTCTTTCCACCGCTTGGACGGTTTACGGTAGGGCTTCTGCTCTTTATCGTCCTACATGCCATTAATATGTTCCTGTCCTTCTTGTCAGGATATGTGCATGGAGCCCGTTTGATCTTTGTGGAGTTCTTCGGTAAGTTCTACGAAGGAGGAGGCAAGCCATTTCGTCCTCTCAAACCTTCTGAACGCTATATTAAAACAAAAAAATAAGTATTATCTTTAATAAATAGGAGTATATTCATGGAATCTTTAGCATCATATTTTTCAGCCCATGGGGGCGCCTTCTTTGCAGCATTTGGTGTGGCGATCGCCGTTGCACTTAGTGGAATGGGATCTGCCCTTGGGGTTGGTAAAACGGGTCAAGCAGCAGCAGCACTCTTGAAAGAACAACCTGAAAAATTTGCCCAAGCCCTGATTTTGCAATTGTTGCCAGGTACACAAGGTTTGTACGGTTTCGTTATCGGGATCTTGATCTGGTTGCAAATTAAGCCAGATATGCCACTTGAAACAGGGGTTGCTTACTTCTTTACAGCTCTTCCGGTTGCGATCGTTGGTTATTTCTCAGCCAAACACCAAGGAAATGTTGCGACAGCAGGGATGCAAATCTTGGCAAAACGTCCTGAAGACATGATGAAAGGGGTTATCCTTGCGGCCATGGTTGAAACCTATGCCATCTTGGCCTTCGTTGTGTCCTTCCTATTGACCCTACGCGTCGGCTAAGAACTAGCTTTGATGAATTCGCCTCACGAGGTGAAAAACACAAGACGCATGCAATAGGAGAAAAAACGATATGGATGAACAAACCCAATTAAAGGATTCGATCTTGGCCCAAGCCCACGAAAAAGGGCGTAAACTCTTAGAAGAGGCCAAGGATACCATCCTAAAAGAAGAGACTGCGCAAGAAGAGCGGTTGATCCAAGATAAACTCAATCAACGCTCCGAGCAGCTCAAGCGGATTCAACGTCAATTGCAACGTGAAACCCAACAAATCGAAAATAAAAAACGCCAATCAACCCTTGTCACCAAGCAACGAGTCTTAAAGGATCTCTTTGCAGATGCTTATGAAGCAATGGCGGCTTGGCCCCTTGAAAAGGAATTGCAGTTTGTAGATGCGATTTTAGACCGCTATCAAGGGCAAGTTGTGACCTTGACTTTTGGGGCGGTGAGCGCTAGCAAATTTGATTCAGCAGCTCTCGAGAGATTGAAGCAGGCTTATCAGAATGTGACAGTTGCAGATGCAACGATCCCAGCTCAAGCAGGCTTTGTCTTGTCGGTTGGGAAGATTGATGACAACTATCTCTACCGTGATTTGGTGGATTCCATTTGGGAGCAAGAAAGCTATCAGATGGCAGCCAGCATTTTCACCGACGAAGAGAACTAGGAGGTTGCAATGAGCGAACGGACCTATTCTCAAGTCAATACAGGAATCAGCGTACGTGAGGCTAGTTTTGTCAGTCCCAGTCAGTTCGAGCAGTTGCTTGCAAGTCCCTCCAGTGAGAGTCGAGAAGGTTTGCTACAAGGGACGCCTTATGCTCTAAATAGCAAGGAGATCAAGGATTTATCAGCCCTTGAAGCCCGCCTGATGGCAGCCTTGTTGGCAGAATACCAATGGGCTTTTGAGGTAAGCCCTCAGTCAGACCTGGTTAGCCTGTTTACCCTGAAGTACACCTATCATAATCTCAAGGTTTATCTAAAACACAAGGCGACAGAGCGCAAGTTGGGGCACTTATTGATCCCTATCGGTCCTTATTCTCTCGATGTGCTCGAGCATTTGGTGGCGACCTTTTCTGCGGAGCATTGTCCGGCCTTTATGGCGGAAGAAGTGGCTGCAACCTGGCAAGAATTCCAAGACTATCAGGACTTGCGGGTTCTCGAAATTGGGATGGACTTAGCTTATTTTAAACACCTGAGATGCTTAGGTGACAGCCTAGATCATCCGATTCTGAAGCAGTTGGTGGACGTGACCATTGACTTTTACAATGCGATTACAGTTAAGCGGGCCTTGGATCAGCAAAAACCGCATAGCTTTATGCACCAATTGCTCTCAGATGAAGGGAGCCTCAGTGCCCATCAGGTGATCGACCTGCTAGAATCCGGTCAGTGGTTGACCTGGTTTTATCAAGTCAATCCGCTGGACTACGATCTCGCCTTAGAGACTTATGAAGAAAAGATGCGCACTGGTCAACTAAAGACCGTAGAGTTGGAGTATTTAGAGAGTTTGGTGAAATTCAGTCTTCTAGACGCTGGCCGTTTTGAAGTCGATGGACCACTCCCTCTTGTTCGTTATCTTTACGGAAAAGAGTTAGAGGTGACCAACCTTCGTTTGGTCCTCTCTGGTTTAGACAATGGTTTTCCGCTAGCAGACATCAAAGAAAGGATGAGACCGATTTATGGACAAACAGACCTATAAGATCGCAGTTGTGGGCAATCGGGACGCCATCCTTCCTTTTCGCCTGATTGGCTTTCAAACCTATCCGGTCACAGAGCCACAAGAAGCGATCAATACCCTGCGAAAACTCAGTCGGGAAAACTTCGGGATTATCTACCTGACAGAGGATATTGCTCAGGCTATTCCAGATACAGTGGCTTTTTACGACCAGCAGCTGACTCCGGCTCTGATCCTTATCCCGACCCATAGAGGAACTACGGGACTGGGCCAACAGCGGATTCGTGATAATGTCGAAAAAGCAGTAGGACAGGATATTTTATGAGAACAAATGAATTTGGCCAAGCGATTGGCGATGCACTGCCGGATTTTACACCGGGGCGTCTGCCAGCTATTGAGCGGATCGAAGGTCGCTATACTGTGATCGAGCGCCTCTCAAAAGAAAAACATGGAGCAGATCTTTATCAGGTCTACGGGCCGGACTCTCCAGCAGCGATGTGGACCTTTCTGTTCAAAGGCCCTGCCCGCAATGAAGAGGAGTGGGACCACTTATTAGATGATCTTATGACAGCCCAAGGTCGCTTTTACTATGCGATTGTAGACAAAGATTCAGGAAAGGCTTTGGGGACTTTCTCTCTCATGCGGATCGATCAAGCTAATCGGGTGATCGAAGTCGGAGCAGTGACCTATTCACCAGCGCTCCAAAAGACACGCATGGCTACGGAAGCCCAGTATCTCTTAGCGCGCTACGTGTTTGAAGATTTAGGCTACCGCCGCTATGAGTGGAAATGTGATGCCTTAAACCAAGCATCTCGCAAAGCAGCTGAGCGCTTAGGGTTCACCTATGAAGGCTGTTTCCGTCAGGCTGTTGTTTATAAAGGTCGTACCCGTGATACAGACTGGTTGTCCATCATTGACCAAGAGTGGCCAGAAATCAAACAGCGGCTAGAAGCTTGGTTGGATCCAAGCAATTTCGATGCCAATGGCCAACAAAAGCAAGCTCTAAGAGAGATAGCACAAAAGTAAAACAAAGAAACAAAGGATTCCCAGGAGGAATACATGACTCAAGGAAAAATTATCAAAGTTTCCGGTCCCTTGGTGGTTGCATCAGGGATGCAGGAGGCCAATATTCAAGACATTTGCCGGGTAGGCGATCTTGGTTTGATTGGCGAAATTATTGAGATGCGGCGGGATGAAGCCTCTATCCAAGTATATGAAGAAACGTCTGGAGTCGGTCCAGGAGAACCAGTGGTAACAACCGGGGCCCCCCTTTCTGTTGAATTGGGACCAGGCTTGATCTCTCAGATGTTTGACGGGATCCAACGCCCCTTGGAACGCTTCCAAGAAGTGACTGCCAGTGACTTTTTGGTTCGTGGGGTGCAAGTTCCGAATCTAGATCGGGACACCAAATGGGCTTTCGAACCAAGTGTGACTGAAGGGACAGAAGTGGTCGCTGGAGACATCGTCGGTACCGTTCAAGAGACCAATATGGTGGAACACCGCATCATGGTACCCTTTGGTGTCAATGGACGTGTGACCAAGATCGCAGCAGGTTCTTACACAGTGGAAGAGCCGGTCTATGAGATCGAGCAGGCAGATGGTAGCCTCTTTACTGGAACCCTGATGCAAAAATGGCCGGTTCGTCGAGGCCGTCCCTTTGCACAAAAACTCATTCCGGTAGAGCCTTTGGTCACCGGTCAACGGGTCATCGATACCTTCTTCCCTGTGACTAAGGGTGGAGCTGCAGCTGTTCCGGGTCCTTTCGGAGCTGGAAAGACAGTTGTGCAACACCAGGTGGCCAAGTTTGCCAATGTAGACATCGTAATTTATGTTGGTTGTGGGGAACGTGGAAATGAAATGACGGACGTTCTGAATGAATTTCCAGAATTGATCGATCCAACGACTGGCCAATCCATCATGCAACGGACCGTTCTGATCGCCAACACTTCGAACATGCCAGTAGCTGCGCGGGAAGCTTCCATCTACACAGGGATTACTATTGCCGAATACTTCCGTGATATGGGCTATTCCGTTGCCATCATGGCCGATTCGACTTCGCGTTGGGCAGAAGCTCTCCGTGAAATGTCTGGTCGTCTAGAAGAAATGCCAGGGGATGAAGGCTACCCAGCCTACCTTGGTAGCCGGATCGCCGAATACTACGAGCGTGCAGGTCGGGTCAAGACACTTGGAACCACTGCGCGTGAAGGTTCGATTACCGCCATCGGTGCCGTTTCTCCTCCAGGTGGAGATATTTCAGAGCCGGTAACGCAAAATACCTTGCGAATTGTTAAGGTCTTCTGGGGCTTAGATGCTCAATTGGCCCAACGCCGCCACTTCCCGGCCATCAACTGGTTGAGTTCTTATTCTCTTTACCAAGATGAAGTTGGTCGCTATATCGATTTACATGAACAAATCAGCTGGTCTGAAAAAGTGACCCGCGCTATGAATTTGCTTCAAAAGGAAAGTGAATTGCAAGAAATCGTCCGCTTGGTTGGTCTAGATTCCTTGTCTGAAAAAGACCGCTTGACCATGAATGCGGCCAAGATGATTCGTGAAGACTACCTGCAACAAAATGCTTTCGATGAGGTTGATACCTATACCTCTTTCAGTAAGCGGGTGGCTTTGTTGACCAACATTTTGACCTTTGACCAAGAAAGTCAAAAAGCACTAGAATTAGGGGCTTACTTCACAGAAATCATGGAAGGAACCGTGGCTCTTCGAGACCGCATTGCCCGGAGCAAATTCATCCATGAGGACCAGTTGGCAACCATCCAAGCCCTGAAAGAAGAAATCGTAGAAACCCTACACCAAATCGTCGCAAAAGGAGGAGTAGACAATGAGCGTGATTAAAGAATACCGTACTGTCAGCGAAGTTGTTGGCCCCTTGATGATTGTCGATCAGGTCGAAGGGGTTCACTACAATGAACTAGTAGAAATCAAGCTTCATGATGGAACGACCCGTCAGGGACAAGTCCTCGAAGTCCAAGAAGACAAGGCCATGGTCCAGCTCTTTGAAGGATCTAGTGGGATCAACTTGGAAAAAGCCAAAGTCCGCTTTACCGGACGTCCCCTAGAACTCCCTGTGTCTGAAGACATGGTCGGACGCATCTTTAACGGGATGGGCAAACCCATCGATGGTGGTCCGGAGATTATCCCAGAGAAGTACTTGGACATTGATGGACAAGCCATCAACCCTGTTTCGCGGGACTATCCGGATGAATTTATCCAGACAGGGATCTCAGCCATTGACCATTTGAATACCTTGGTTCGGGGCCAAAAACTCCCAGTATTCTCAGGTTCTGGTCTTCCTCACAAGGAGTTGGCGGCTCAGATTGCTCGTCAAGCGACGGTGCTTAATTCTGAAGAAAACTTCGCCGTGGTCTTTGCGGCTATGGGGATTACCTTTGAAGAAGCCGAGTTCTTTATGAACGACCTTCGAGAGACAGGTGCGATTGACCGCTCTGTCCTCTTTATCAACCTAGCCAATGACCCAGCTATCGAACGGATTGCCACTCCTCGGATCGCCTTGACCGCTGCCGAATATTTGGCCTATGAAAAAGACATGCACGTCTTGGTTATTATGACCGACATGACCAACTACTGTGAGGCCCTTCGGGAAGTATCTGCTGCCCGCCGGGAAGTTCCAGGTCGTCGGGGCTATCCAGGTTACCTCTATACTAACCTCTCAACCCTCTACGAACGTGCAGGACGCTTGGTTGGAAAGAAAGGATCTGTGACCCAAATTCCGATCCTCTCCATGCCAGAAGATGACATCACCCACCCCATCCCTGACTTGACAGGCTACATCACCGAAGGTCAGATTATTCTGTCCCGCGATCTCTACAATAGTGGTTACCGCCCACCGATTAATGTTCTTCCATCCCTTTCTCGTTTGAAGGACAAGGGTTCTGGTGAAGGCAAGACTCGGGAAGACCATGCGGCGACCATGAACCAGCTCTTTGCGGCTTACGCCCAAGGAAAACAAGCCAAAGAACTGGCTGTAGTGCTTGGGGAGTCTGCCTTGTCAGATACCGACAAGCTCTATGTTAAATTTACGGACCGCTTTGAGCAGGAATACATCAATCAAGGTTTCACCACCAATCGGACGATTGAGGAAAGTTTGGATCTCGGTTGGGAACTCTTATCCATCCTTCCAAGAACAGAGCTTAAACGGATCAAGGATGAGATGATTGACAAGTATCTGCCAAACAAAGAGGATTAGCCTATGGCACGATTAAATGTAAAACCAACTCGGATGGAGCTTAATATTCTCAAAGAGCGCCTCAAGACAGCAACCCGGGGGCACAAGTTGCTCAAGGACAAGCGGGATGAACTCATGCGCCGTTTTATTGAAGCTGTGCGTGAGAATAATCGTCTGCGCCAAAAGGTGGAGGCAGCGCTGGTGGGCAATATGCAAGATTTCGTGATGGCCAAGTCCTTAGAGAGCGACCTCATGGTAGAAGAAATCTTTGCCGTTCCCACTCGAGAAGTGATGCTACACATCGAGGAAGAAAATGTCATGAGTGTGCGCGTGCCCAAGCTCCATGCCCGTATCGATAATCCATACGGAGAGGATGAAGGGGACGTGGTTTATAGCTACCTCGCCTCCAACAGTCAAATGGATAGCACGATCCAAGAAATGGGGGATCTACTCCCAGATTTGCTCAAGTTAGCGGAAATCGAAAAAAGCTGCCAACTCATGGCAGATGAAATCGAGAAAACCCGCCGTCGAGTGAACGGACTCGAGTATGCGACCATCCCAGACCTCAAAGAGACTATCTATTATATCGAAATGAAACTCGAAGAAGCCGAACGCGCCAACCTCGTCAGAATCATGAAGGTAAAATAAGATACATCAAGATACAAAGCCCGTAAAAAGCAAAGTGAAAATAGGGAGCAGGACAGAAGCACTGTTGTATAGAATGCTTCGTTGTCCTGCCCCCACAAGGCTGATTAGGATTTTTCCGAGCTCTTAAAGCGAGAGAAAAATCCAATCAGCTACTGTGTCTTTGAAGTTAGTACTATTACAGTTTGCGTTTATCACACAGCATTTAGGGCGTGTTCAGTTATAAGATACAAAGCCGTAAAAAGCTATGTTCAATTACTTAAAAAATACAAGAACCTCATCGAGGAACCGCTCCTTGATGAGGCTTTTTTTGCGCCCTCGAACTCTTCTTCCAGGACCCTAATTTTATGTTACTAGTTTGTAACAATGTGACAAGAAAGACGAAATGTTACAAGAAAAATACAGTTTTGTTAAATAGCCAAAAAGGCCTTTTATTATTTTTAAATTGTGATAAGATAGTATGGTAGTTAATTTGTCCAAGAAAATCTTGAGCAAAAAAACAAAGAAAAAAGAGGATAAAAGATGAAATTAAAAGTTAATACGAAAGCCTTGATCGCTTCAACAGTAGCTCTTGCAGTGATTCCATTTACAAAAGCCACTGCAGAAACACTTGAAGATTGGGTAGCTCGCTCAGTAGATGAAATCAAACATGATATCCAACAAAGCGGTGAAAACCAACAAACTTATACCATCAAATATGGTGATACATTGAGTTCGATCGCAGAAGCGCTTGGAATCGATGTTCATGTGTTGGCAAACTTAAACAACATCAGCAACATGGATTTGATCTACCCAGGTACTGTATTGAAAACAACAGTAAATGATCAAAAAGAAGTAACTTCAGTTGAAATCCAAACTCCTCAAGCAGGTGCGACAGATGCAACCGTTGCAAGTGCTGACTTGACAACAAACCAAGTGACAGTTGATGACCAAACAGTCGCTGTCAACGATTTGTCTAAACCAGTAAACGAAGATAACAAAGCTGTTCCAGTAGCTCCAGCAGCGGAAACTCAAGAAGCCCCAGCGGAAGCTCCTGTAGTTGAAGTACCAGCAGCAGAAACACCAGCACAACCAGCTGTTCCAGAAACACCAAACTACGGTGCTCCAGCTGTCAATGTTGAAGTACAAAATCAAGAAGCAGCCCCAGCTGCTGCTCCTGAAGCTCCAGCAACTCCTGAAGCTCCAGCTGCTCCTCAATCTGCTCCAGTAGCAGAAGAAGCTCCAGCACAACCCGCAGCAGAAACGACAGCTGCACCTGAAGTACAACCAGTAGCATCAACTCCAACAACTGGTAATGCTATTCCAACTGATCCAAATCTTCAACCTCAAGCGGAAGCTTTCCGTCAAGAAATTGCAGCGAAATTCGGTATCACAAACATCGGTGGTTACCGTGAAGGGGATCCAGAAGACCATGGTAAAGGACTTGCAGTAGACGTGATGGTTCCAACAAATTCAGAGCTTGGAGATCAAGTTGCACAGTATGCGATTGATAACATGGACCGTGCAGGTATCTCATATATTATCTGGAAACAACAATTCTACATGCCAGTAAATAACATTTACGGACCAGCTAATACATGGAACCAAATGCCGGACCGTGGTGGAGATACAGCAAACCACAACGACCACGTACATATCTCATTTAACGGATAATAAAACTTCGAACTAGGACAAGTGCCTAGTTCTTTTTTTGTATGCACAAAAAAGGCCGGAAGACGAATCTTTCAGCCAGACGATGGTTATAAAATATGATCGACTTTTTCCACCTGATAAAGGGCAATCGCCATGATAATGGTTAAGACCAGTAGCATAAGAATGGCAGGTGTCCAAGAGTGGAAAAGAGATTTACTGTAGCCGAAGAGGATGGGACCAAAGGCTGCAAAGACGTAGCCTCCTGTTTGGGCAAGTCCAGAAAGTTGGGCTGTTTTTTCAGGTGTGCTGGATTTCATGGAGAAAGCGACCATGAGGTAAGGGAAGAGCGAACTAACGGAACTTCCAATTAGGGCATTTAATACCAACCAGTAGAAGAAGTTGCTGGTCGGGATTAAGAGCATGGCTACCCCCAGAATCCCTGCTCCGACAACAATGGCAAGCATCAAGCGTCGATTGCGATCGGATAACCGTGTCGTTAAACTTGGGATCGTCAAGGAGAATGGGAGACTGATCAGGGTAAACACGGAGGCAAGTAGTCCAGATTCAACCTTTGAAAGGCCAGCTTGAACAGCCATGGTCGGAAGCCAAGTCATACTTGTATAGAAAAGTAGTGACTGCAATCCTCCGAAAATCATGATAGCCCAGACATATTTATTGGTATACCACTTGCTACTAGATTCCGTAGTAGCAGCCTTTTTGAGTCGGTGGTTGTAGCGAAGGTTAGGAATCCAGATGACCAAAGCAAGAGCACACAAGGCTGTCAAGATGTTGACCAAACCTTGCCAAGAAGTGGCTTTGGTGATCGGAACAGCGACAGAAGAGGCGATCGCTGTGGACATCCCCATAGAAGTGATGTACAAAGTGGTCAGAATGCCTAGTTGGCGGGGTCTGTTCGCCTGAATCAGGCTTGGAAGCAACACATTGAGAAAGGCGATGCCAGCTCCAATCAAGATGGTTCCCAGATAGAGGAAGGGGAGGTTGATAATCCGAATGGCAGATCCGATCGTAATCGCGATCAAAACTAGGAAAAAGAGGCGCTCAATCCCCAACTTTTTAGCAAATTGAATCGCAAAAGGTGAGAAAATGGCAAACGTGAGAAGTGGTAAGCTAGTCAATAGTCCCAGAGAGCTCACATCTACCCCCAAACCAGCAGCGATGTCAGACAAGACCGTCGGAAGCGTAGTAAATGGTGTTCGTAAAACAATCCCAAGCATAATGATGCCCGGGATGAATAGCGTAGAATGTGTTTTTTTCATAAATCCTCCTCAGACAAAAATTCTCTTCATTATAACATAGATCGAGTATAAATTGGAGTATTTGTACAAATGAAGGGTAAGGAACGTAGTTCTCACTCCCATAGAAAAAGCCACCGGTTTTGGTGGCTCTTATAGGGAGATTATTATGAAAAAGTTTAGGATTTTCTATCAAACAAAGTTAGGAGGTCTTTATTTGATGGTTTTATTATAAGGCGGTTTGCTTAAAGAAATCTTAAGAAAAGGTTGTGTTTAAAAAATAGGTCTTAAGTCTGACAAAATGCATTAATCATCATTCCAAACAGTAAAATTACTTATTCCATTCTAAGGAACGTAGTTCTCACTGTCGTTCGAACTGCATCAACGTACCTAAGCTCGTTTAAGCCCCTATTGGACTTGACTCACTAAGAATAGGTTAGTAATAATTGTATAACGCAGTGGTTGATTGGTATCTTTGTTCGCTCTTATAGCTCCAAAGATAACCTAATCAACTGTGCGGGGGTGAGACAACGAACAATTTTAAATAATTGTTCTGTCTCACTCCCATAGAAAAAGCCACCGGTTTTGGTGGCTCTTATAGGGAGATTATTATGAAAAAGTTTAGGATTTTCTATCAAACAAAGTTAGGAGGTCTTCATTTGATGGTTTTATTATAAGGCTGATTTCTTAAAGAAAACTTAAGAAAAGACGCTGTTTATAAGAATCGGTCTTAGGTCTGATATTTTTTTACAACAGAAGCTATTTAGATTTTTTTCTAAATAGAGTTGACAAACCCATCCGAAAGTACTAGAATCTATTTAGAAACATTTCTAAATAGATTAGAGGAGATAGAGAATGAATTTTGCGCAAACATTTAAAGCTTTATCGAATCCGATAAGAAGAAGTATCTTAGAACTGCTAAAGGCGGGGAAATTATCTGCTGGTGATATCGCTGGCCACTTTGATGTAGCAGGAGCGACCATTTCCCATCATTTAAGCCTCCTCAAGCAGGCAGATTTAATTCGAGAGGAAAAAGAGAAGAATTTTATCTACTATGAACTCAATACTTCTGTCTTGGAGGATTTAATGGTCTGGCTCGTTGATTTGAAAGGAGACTCTACTGATGAAAACGAATAAAAAACTATTGATATTAACCTCTATGGTGATACTTTTCCCCATACTTTGGGGGCTGATGATTTGGTCGCAATTGCCTAACCAAATCCCGATTCACTTCAATTTTGCTGGCCAGGCCAATAACTTCCAATCGAAACCCCTGGTTGTGTTTGGTCTTCCTATTTTCGATCTCATGGTGCATCTTTTTATGATCTTTATGATCGGTCGCGATTCTAAGAATAGCGCTATGAATGAAAAAATGATCAGAGCGATTTACTGGTTGACCCCAATCGTTTCCTTAAGTACCTCCTATCTCATCTATAGCAAGGCGCTAGGATCTACTACCAATCCATCAGTTTTTGTTTCGGTTCTGCTGGGTCTCATCTTTGTAATCATGGGCAATTACATGCCTAAGCTAAAAGTGAATCACACGGTTGGAATCCGTCTGCCTTGGACCTTACAGAGTGAAGATAACTGGCACAAAACCCATCGCTTGGCAGGGAAGTTGTGGGTCCTCGGAGGTTTGATCCTCCTACTTGAAGCAGGCCTTCAATTCGCGCTTTCTTATGTACTGGTGCTGGTCATCCTCGCCATTGTGTTTATCCCTATGATGTACTCTTATCAATTAAGCCGGAAAAATCGTTAGTATAAAAAACAACCAGAGAAGAAGCAGTCGTGAACGATTTCTTTTCCGGTTGTTTTTCGATTTTGGATAGGAGAACAGAAAACTTGCATTCACAGCCAGAGTGATCCACCATTTAAAATCGATATATAAGACTGAAGATATGATAAAACTAACGAAGAGAGCTAACAGAATGTATATTACCATTAAGAGTTACTTTTCAAAGGAGTCATCTCTCAGAGTTGTAGTATGTATGATTATTTCAATGGATATTTTGCTTCTAAGTATATTAAAAAAGTGAGAAAAAGCTATAAATATCAGTATATGGTATAATAATTTGGAAGAATTTAATTTTGGAGAAATTAGAATGAAGACATGGATGAAATTAGTCTTTCTATCATTGATAGCAGTAGTGTTGGTCGCTTGTGAAGGGTTACATATTAAAATTAAAGGGATAAAAATGACGGAAGAGTTGAAAACGGATTCTGTATGGATTGATGTTCATCATGGGGAAAAAGTTACTTTGAATCCATATGATGCAGTTACCGCTGTGTATCATTTTGATGGGAAAGGGAATGTGGTAGCTTATTCGGGACTGGATATAGATCTTGGTGAATTTAGTGGGAAGAATGACAAACAGATACTCGAAATTGCAAAAAAAGCTCATGAACGTAATTTTTATCGCCAAAAACAACAGCTCAGGGAAAGGATGGAGGTTCAATTAGAATCAATGAAGAAGGAAGGTATACAGCTATCGTGGGACGCGAAAAACTCCGCTGACGTGAGAGAAAAATTGAAACGCTTAGATGAAACAATCAAAGATGTACAAAAACAGTTTGATGCAGTCGTTGCATCAAACTATAAGGAACCAAAGGCAAGGGTAGTGAACTACACTTTTGGGACATATGATCGAGATGAGTATAGCAAAAATCAAATGCAGATGGTTTTAACATTTGCCGTACAACAGCTTGCCAAAGACTCAATGTCCTATCAACTAGAAAAAACTCAAAAGATATTGAGAGAAGGTTTCTTCTCAAAGAGTGCAGAGGAAGTAAAAGATTCTTATTATGTGGGATTAACTGAGGCTGATTCAGAAAACGATGTTCCAGGAGATTATCATGATTTTATGATTTCTGTGAGAAAAGGTCATAGTGGTATTGACTTAAAATAGATAAGATATAAAAATCAGGTTTTCTATAGGAAGAAGATCGAATCAAAAAATATGCTGCTAATAAAATTAATGGACTGTTAGATAGATACGTAGCGTATGACTATAGTTATCAATTTGAGATAGAATATATATGGAAAAATGAAACTAAAGACTTTAAACTTTTGATTTCAGGTTCAGATAAGAGGTTCGAATATTTTAAAGTTTTCGTGAGTGATAAAAGCCCTATCTTTAGAGATTTCCTATATTATTAAATATAAAGTTGTATAATAATATATAATTTTAGTAGCGTTCATATCATTAAATGCAAATATCATGGAAAGACAATATTTTCCCAACTTAATTTTTGGAAAAAGCCAGAGCTTGAATTGAAATAGAGTGCAATATACTGCATTTGGCAAAAAGAAAAAAGTCGTTGAAATTGATTTTCAACGACTTTTTAAACTCAATTATTTAACTTCTGTAAAGGTTAAGTATTATCTATTTTAGCTGTTAGAAACGTTTATATATCAACGTTTTTGTAATGTTCCTTAGTGAAAGGTAGAGCGAATGGTAGAGTAGTTATTGCGTTAGTTCAGCAATCTTATCAAGATAAATACCCACAGCTTCTAACTTTCGTTGTGGTGCTAATTCAGCGTAAGTATCCATTGTAGTTGAAATTGATTTATGTCCCATTCTGACTTGGAGTTCTTTCCAGTTTGTGCCAGCATTAAGCAACATTGAAGCATGAGTGTGTCGGAATAAATGGAAACCATAATCTGGTAATCCTAGACCTGCTAATCTATTCTTGAGAGTTGTTCGCTCGTTTCTATCACACATATAGTTTCCGTATATTGTTGGGAAAATCAATTTTGTTTCAGGTTTATTGTGTAATTTAAGATACTCGTTCATTTCATTGTGAAAATCTCGAAGTTCTTCAAGTATAGACAAAGGAACTGGAATAGAGCGATTACCTGCATCGGTTTTTGGAGTTGCTTTACAGATGACTTTCCCTTTTGTTCCAGTCTTTTTGTTAGCGGTTTTCCAAAGTAATGTTTTGTTGACACTAATGGAGGATTCTTCGAAGTTCAAATCATCAATTGTCAATGCCAGTAACTCATTTATACGCAAGGCTGAAGCTAAGAGTGTGTTACAAATCAACTTAAACCGTCGATTGGCTCTACTGTTATCTAAACTTTCAAGATAATTAAGCCACCTAGCGAGACTATCATCATGTAAAACCATGATACGTTGCTTGCTAGACTTGGGCTTGGGTGGAATCTTGATAGTGTTGACAGGGTTAGAGGTCAGACCATAGTTAGTAATGCCATAGTCAAAAATATCTTTCAACTTATGGATGACAGCACCGAAATCTTTTGCACATCCTTTATTTGCACGCTTCACACCAGATTCAACTGATTTTTTTGATTTCTTTGCTAGGTCATTTAACCATAGCTGAATATCGGCAGATTCAATTTTACCTGGTTTGTAATCTCCGAATTTAGGAATAATATAATTATCTAGGTAGCCCCTTACCCTATTTAATGTATTATGTGAACTAACCCAAGTTTGATAAGCTTGAAACCAAGCTTCAGCTAAATCTTCCAGCGTATTAATAGACACATTCTCTTTTCGAGTAAATCTATTTCTTTCAAATTCTAAGCGAGCTTGAATAACTTCTCTATCAAGTTGCTTAAGTGTTTTTGCAGTAATAGTTGTTGTGACCTGTTTACCAGTTTTAACATCCTTACCAAGAAATGCTCCTTTCAGCGTATATGAAATGGATTTATCTTTTTTGATTTTTTTAATGACCTTTTTGCCATTATGGATAATTGTTTCAGTTTCCATGTTTGCCTTTCTTCAGGGATATTGAAGTAGGCTAAAATAGTTACCACTCTTTCTTTTAGATAGAACTATTTTAGCACAAATTTTCAATATTAGGATTGTAAGAAGTTAATAACATCATCTAGTAAATAGAAGACAGTTCGTGTTCCTTCAATTGTAGGTTCTAATCTTTTTAATCCTTTTTGTTCCCAAGTTTTTAGTGTATTCGGAGAGATATTCAACTGCTTCAGTAATTCTCGTTGTTGAATTATCTCTAGCGGTCTGTTCTGCTCTTTGATTTGAATGAGCTTGATAAGTGTTTGCAATAATTGTTCAATTTGTTCTAACTTTTCGTTATTCATCGCTGTCTTTCTCCTCTGCATTGGTAGCTTGGAACCGATTTGGATTATGCCGTCGAGAATCTAGATATTTGGCGAAGAAATAGGTGCGTTCAATAATGAGTCCTAACAAATTTGTATTGTTTGCTCGTGCATACCAAACTAGCTCTTCAAATTCGGTAAAGTCATTTTCTTCGATAATATCAACTGCTTCATGAATAAAATCTGATGTCTTCGCCTCCATTAAGAATTTATCCAAATCAAAGCCACAACCAACTTCAATATCTTCGATATTGTAAGGGGTCTTGTCAGGATTTTCTGCATGTGTAAAATAGTCAAATAAACCTGTTGGAGACATAACAACTTCGACATGTGCTGGACCGTTTAGTTTATCGCTGATGATATTTGACACTTGGGAATAGCTTTTCAACGAATCAAAGAAGAAAGCACCGTGTTTGTGCGACTTTTTGAACTCTCCTGTTTGTCTATTGACGTCCTTATCATGCCAAGGACTAAGAATAAAGGGGATATGAAGTTCCTCTAAGATATTCAAGTAGTCTTCAGGAACACTCTCCTTGTAAAAGAGAAATGTCCATTTGGTTGAACGTTGTTCTTTTGCCATATATCTTTACCTCGCTTGTTATTATCGTTCTATCTATAGGAGAATATGAGTGCAGTTTTCGGAATTTTTTGAACAAAATTTGTGATTATTGATTATTGAGCTATTGGGGGTCGTAGTAACCCCAATAGCTCATAGTTGAATGGAACATAATAAAAAGGGGGGCTGTTTGGCTCTTGCTAATGCAAGCCACAGCCCCCAAAGATTAACGTTTTTTACCAGTGAACCATAATTGATTGCCGACTCGAATAGGAGCTGAGAAATAGTAATCAGTATGCTGACTAGCAATTTCCTCTTTTAATAGTGCTTCCATATCCTTTAGAATTTTTTGTCCCTGTTGGTCTCTTGGAACTTTGATGAAGATAGTGACAGAATCAGTCTGAATATCAACCATACATTTACGGACAGCTAGATTAAATCCGTTGTTTACAGGGGTTGATGTTGGTACAGTCTGATGTTCAGGACTTGTTACTTTCTGCACTTTTTCACGTTGAAATAAGAAATTTCTAAGAGAAAAAGTATGATAAATAGATTTCGCATAGTTCATAAGTCTGTCTGTTTTCCACCGTTTGACAATTTCTATTCCAATCAATACCAAGGATAAGGACAAGCAAATGAGAGCTAGTCCGTAACTAATAGAACTGATTTTATCAGTAATAGTTGTGACAGTCTCCAACTTGAACAGAGTATTGGTATTCAATTGAATAGATAGACTATTGAAAAGCCAACCGAACAAATACAAGATAGGAGCGATGAGAAGCAGATTCAGAATGAAATTGAAACTTCTCATGAAATAGGTTTTAGTTGTCATAGGATACCTCGTTTAGTGTAGTAAGTTGGGCAGAGCAGAGGGAGAACCTGATAAGGGTGTTCATTATCAATAACTTGAATGATACCTGTACCATGTCCAGTTGGAATAACAATCCCTTCAGGATCTAAGTCAGGAAATAAAAATTGGGTGGTTTTCTGATTGATATTTCCAATTTGCAATAATACGTTAAGCTGTTCCCTTACTGATATGGGAATGCTGTTATGGTCAAAACGCTGGCTTACCAAAAAGAGATGGATTTTGGTAGCACGTCCCAACAAGGCAATCTGTGAGAGTAAGGAGAAAAAGGCTTCTTTGATGTTCTTATTGACTCCCTCTGATAGAGCAAGCACTTCATCAATGACAATGGTTAGATGGGTAAATTGATGGTTAGGATTATCATACAAGATAGCTTGCCTTTTCTGAATGAGAGTTGCACACTGACTTAATTGCTCATTAACCTGTGAAACAAAATCGGATTTTGAACGATTTTCGACAGGGTGGATAACCGCAATGTGATTTTCTCTAGCCCATCGGCTTGGTGTATCGAATTTTGGGTCAATTATAATTAAGTCAGACATATGTTTCAGAACACTCAAAAAGTACGTTAAAGCATAGCTTTTCCCAGAGCCTGAATTTCCAGCAATAGCCCAGTGATTTATCTTTTCAAGGTTTAGTTCAAAGTGCTTCATAATGGGAATTTTTCCTTGTGGTAGGCTAGCTGAAAATTTATCCAAATCAGGAATAGTTAAACGTTCTGAAATTCCTCGTTTCCAAGGGAAGAATAAACCACGTTTAATGTGTAAGTCATCCGTTTCTAGAGGGACAAAATAGGTAGCGTTTTGTTTTAGGAGTGTGTATTGTGGATAAAGTGAAGCATTGGCAATCAGATAGATTTTTTTGTACAAGTCATCATCAAGGATATAGGCACATGGCAGACGAGGGACAAAGATAAACCCGTCTTCTTGAATAACAATATTAAAAGAATTGGTGTAGCTGGTTTCTCCCTGCATTTTAGGCTCTGGAGCAGGTAAGATTGCAGGTAAGATGGGTTCAGCACATCACGAGATTGTGAACTCATTACCGAACCTCCTTGATACCATTTGCTCGGAAGTAAATGTTATATTTTACTTCGCAGGCTTGTAGAGTGTCAAATTGAATCATGGATTGAAAAGCTGGAAGCTCAATCGTATCTTCAAATTTTACTTGGAAAGGGTCTTGCCCTTCCTGTACAAACCATGCTTTATAGGCTACGATTTCTCCGGTTGGTTTTCCTTCTTCAAACCGTTGTTGTGGTTCAAGTTCGGTACTAAGTGAGTAAATCGGTTGTTTTTGACTGATAATTTTATCAGCCAACGTAGTTGTATAACCACCTTTTGTGGTTTTCATTTTGAATGCCATCGGCAGTTCCTCCTGTGTAAATAGAAAATAATGTGAATGAGCCATGCTCGGTTTTAATCATGGGCTGGATACTGTATCTAGGTCATATCTATCACCTCCTATATATAGGAGATTCAGGATATGGTTTTCGGAATTTTTTGAAAAAAACTAGTAGTCTTTTTGTTGACTACTAGTTAATTTATTATGATTGTATTTTTTTAAGAACCTGTTTACAGGCTTCCTTATAGTACTTTTTAGCAGTCTTATCAGACCGACCAACTAGTTGACTAGCTTTTGTAGCATTTAGACCATTTTCAAATATAGCTTTAAAAACGATACGATGTTTTTCATCTAATTCAGCTAATGCCTCACAATAAAGTTGCTCTTCAACTTCCATGATGGTATAGTCTTCACCAGAACAAGAATTACTTTGAATAAGTTCTTGAAGTGTCGTTTCACGTCCATCATTGGATACAATGAAGTCTAAACTGGATACTTGATGGTATCTAATTTTACGTTGATAGTTTGCTTCTTCTTTATCCATGTCATTTAGAATTTTCAACCAAAACTCTTGTTTATCTGGTTCAAGATTAGCTACTAATTCGGCGTTTGTTGGGTAATGTGTTAGCATATACACCTCTTCTAACAGCCTGTTTTAGGAACAGAAAGAAGCGTATATGAGCAAAAATTGATTGCCGATAGGTGCAAAATGGCACACCAAATAGACGGCGAAACAATTCTATACAAGATATAACCTTTATCGCTATATCATCATATCTGTTTCAATCCGTTCCATTTGGTGGCCACCATTTGGGACTGTATTAAATATTTCTGCAAGATTTCTCTTACACTATTATCTTACTCAAAATCTAATGAGGTTTTGTATTATGCTCTTCGTTAGAAAATGGTAAAATATAAATGAGTGGGAGGCAGAAATCGCATGCTATCTAAGGAAGACAAACAAAAAGTAAAAGAGATTATTGAAGCTAATAAATGGTATACATATGAGGAAGCTGAATCTGAGTTGAGAAAGCATTGGAATCCTGATAACGATAAAGATGGTGATTACTTAACCATGAAACGTAGTCAGATTCAAAAGATATTGCGTTCAGACATTATCGGCACTTATTTGGAAATTCATAAACGAAAAAAAGACCAGTCTGACGATGACTGGTTTATCAAAACTATTTATGGTTGGCCTCAAAAAGAACAATTCTATCTAGATTATAGCGATGGAACAGAAAAAGAGTATTATGAGGAACTACATGTATTTCCCAAATATGATAAGCTTTTCTTGGATTCGGATTTGGAGCAGAGTATAATTTTATCAGCTTTTGATGAATTGCTGAATGATGTTGATAAAGTTGAAATGAGGGAGATTTATGAGGAACTGAATGGATCATTTGGCAAAGGGAAAACTCCATTTTTAATGACAGAACCATATCTTTTTGCATTGAAACACGAAATAGAGAGGCGACAATACCCTACGAAAATTCTTTATCTTGACCCACATTCGCCCAAAGAAATCCTTTCTAGGCTGTCAGAAAAATCAACCCAAGAAAGCCTCCAAAACGAAATGTTTTCTGTGATAGATGAATTTATTCAAAATGTTAATGACAAAGTATCTATTCATCAATCAGCACGAGATGTTGAAAAGCAAAGATTTCAAGAGATTTCAAATTTTTTCAAAAAATGGGAATTCATTTATCCCTCACAAATAATGGCATTAGAGAGTGTACTCATAAATGAGGGGCTTCTTGAAAAATTCAATAATACTTTTCAAGTGTTTAGCCAACCGTTTGAATATGTGATTGATGGTGATATCATAAAAAACAAGCTAATTAAAAAATATTTATCAGAAAATGCTGAATCGCTCTCTAGAGATGAATTAGTTCAAGGGCTAAAAAAATCTATTTATTCATTTGAAAAATATGAACTGACAAAATTTGAGATTGCTTTATCAAAAGATACAGAATTTATAAGTGATTCAGCTATGTTCAGATATAAGATTTCTAGGCGAATACATCAAATATTTAGAAGTTTAAATGTGGATTCCATTCTATTTGAATCACTTGATAATGCGGGGATTCATGAATAGTATTAATGTATTTTTAATTTAGTAAATTATTAACCGAAAATAACATTTAGTAAAAAATTAAAATTAGGAGGATACTATGTTTAATAATGTAGCTGTTAATGCAATTGACCTAACAAAAGATTTTCTACTGGAAAAAAATAAGAAGGTGTCGGTACTAAAGGGAGTGACATTATCCGCGGATTATGGTGAATTTATCTCCATATTAGGTATCAGTGGCTCAGGAAAGTCAACTTTGCTAAATTGCTTAGCAAGTTTATCAGAGCCATCTAGTGGCGAGGTTGTTATAAATGGTGTGAATCCATATAGGCTAAAAGATGGCAAACTGGCTAAATTTAGATGTGAAGACATTGCTATTATTTTTCAAAATTATAATCTAGTTCCTGCTCTACCAGCATTGGAAAATGTTACACTACCTCTAAGACTTTCAGGGAAGACTGCCGATAGGAATCAAGTAAAAACCTTATTGGATAATCTGAATTTTAAAGCCGACCTATCGTCATTAGTATCAACACTATCAGGAGGAGAACAGCAGAAAATTGCTATTTCTCGTGCTATTTTATCAGATAGTAAGGTTATTTTTGCTGATGAGCCGACTGGTGCTTTAGACAGTATTTCTCGGAACTTGATTTTTGAATCGCTTAGAAAGATGGCTGATGAGGGGAAGTGTGTTTTAATGGTTACACATGACATTGAGCTTGCATCTAAAACAGATAAAGCATTTATTTTAAAAGATGGTTACATTTCGCAAGAAATTACTAATCCATCAGCAGAAGAACTTTATCAGGCTCTTGAAACTATTGGCAAGTGAGGTGAGAGTATATGTTAAGACTTATTGTGTATCAGTTTCAGTATTCAAAGAGACAATGGTTTGGGACAATTCCATTATTACTTGTATCTAGCCTGATTGTTGGGACATCTTTATTTGGCATTACTAGCTCATCAAGAACTTCAAATATTAATGCTTCGCAACTTTTTCAGATGTTGATTATATTTGGAGGTACTACTCTATTTTTTCTCATTTCAAATAATATAAGATTGCTAATAGACATATTTAGAAAGGACTACGAGTTATGGACTATCTTAGGTGCGAGTAAATCTCAGCTATCTTTACTTGTAGCTGGTCAATTTTCTATAATGGCAGTCATTGTTAGCAGTTTTGGGACAATCCTTTCCTTCGTTGTGACAGATAGTTACTATAAATTTTTACAAAATTTATTAGGAAGAGATGAATTACCTGATTTGGTTATTACATCCAATATTCAGACTGTATTATTGAGTATTTTAATAGTACCAACAATTGTTGGATTAGGAGCTTATTTTTATTCTATTCGATTATTAAAAAAAGAATCAAATTCAAAATCAAATGGTAGAAATTGGAGAGTTAAGGCGACTAAGTTTATTAATATTTCTGTTCGTCTATTCTTATGGTTATTGTGTATAGGTATTATTATTTCAGCAGGTTTTACCAATAATAGAGAAGTGATTGTGATACAATCTGGTATGATTTTATTTTTATTGATTACTCATATATTAATTATTCAAGTTCTATCTCCGTCCACCCAGATTTGTTTAATAAAATTATTAATGAAGATTCTCCCATCTGAAAATTATGCAATCAATACAAGTTTTTGGAACCTACTATACAATCCTAGTTATTTGAAGAGTATACAGACTTCGATGACTATGGGGATAACTCTCATTTCTGGATTCATCCTCTATACCAGAAATATGTACTCATTTATGGATACTATAAATAGTGTCCACGAAGCAAGAGCCTCCTTCATTGCCTATCTATCTGCACCAATTGTGCTTATTATTACTAGTTTTATTTCTATCACAATATTATCTTCTAATAAAGACATTGAAGATATTAGACAGTTACAAATATTGGGCATAACAAAATTACAACTTTTTAAAATACGTATTGCAGAAGCAATAATGCACTCAATAATAATTTCATTGGTCTCTGTAATTTTTAATGCTATTGTGTTAATGTTAGTAAGCTTTATAGGGCAACGTTTAGGGCAGAGTTTAGCAGAAATAGCAGGTTTTTGGCAACCTAGCCTTATTATTCTTTGTTTGTTAGTTATCTTTTATTGTATTACAAAGGGGTTTTATTTATTTAAAGATAGATAAATTGGAAAAGTTATAGAGAGGATTACAATGTCAAGTGATAAAATTTTTGAAATACCTATTCCTAGTGATAATGATGGATTTGTTGTTTTAAAATGTCCAATTTGTAGTGAAAAATTTATGATTCAAGTCCAAGATGTAAATGATGATAGCTTGATAGATGTTTGGTGCCCTAAGTGTGGTCTCAAGAGTGATAATTATTTAGATGATGATGTAAATGATTTGGCAGAAAATATAATTCAAAACTATGTTGCTGATTTATTAAATGATTTTTCGAAGGATATGGAGAGAACATTTAGAAACAATAAAAATATACAATTTAAAGGAAGTAAGAAGATAGCTAGGGAATCAGAAATGCCAATTGGAAGAAAGGTTGGAGACTTCGAAGAGAAAAAATACTTGTGTTGTGATAAAGTAGTAAAATTACGAACTACAACAAAATTCGAAGGCGGTTATTGTCCGTTTTGTGGGGAGTTAGTAGATGGAGATTAATAAAAAAGAACTTAGAAAAATTAGCAGAAGATTTAGAACATTGGCTTCAAATGTGATGAATGCTTATTTCGGAGAACAGACAGATGCATTAATAGAATTTATAGATTATGTTAAGGGGACATCTTTGATATTTGATTATGTTGAGAGCTTAGCTTATGATATAGAGGGGTTAGAATCAGAACTCGATAAAATTGCTTCCTCATATGGAAGTAAAGCTTTAGAACTGGGGGCTGATAGCCGTAGAAGAACTTATCTTTTATATAGAGCTTTTGACTATATTGCCCTTAAAAAGTTGTCTACAACTGATTTTGGACGGTACTATGCACATAGTAAAAAATATCAAGATATGGCAAAAGCATTTGGTGATAGGTTGATTTATCCATTTGTTATAGAAATTGAGGAGTATATTAAGGATATTGCGACCGATATGGGATTTGATAATGATAGTTCATATTATATAACGATTAATAGTTCAGGAGTACAAGTAAATATTGCTGAACATGGTAGTACAGTTAATGCTGAGCAAGGAAATATCATTAATAAAGAGGAAATTTTTAGAGCCATAAAGAATGTGGAGGATGCTATTGAAACAATAGGAAATAGTGAATCTAAATCAGTACTCAAGCAAAACTTAGAGATTGTTAAAAATGAGGTTCAAGAAGTACAACCTAAAAAGGCAATTTTGACTTCAGCTTTTAATACAATGAAATTCATCGCAACTACTGTTGCCTTAACCCCTGATTTAGCAGAAGGAATTAAATTGCTTGCCTCAGTAATTGGAATAAAAATCTAAGAAAGAGACATTTTTTAGGTGAGAATATATGAAAAGCTACAAATTGTAACTTGGAATATAAAAGCTCTGCAAAAACATAAAAAATCAAAAAGCCCTGCCATCGAAATGATAGCAGGGCTTAACTTCAATATCCAAATGATATATTTATCTAAAAAGGTAGAGTAAAAGGTAGAGTTCTTATTGATTTGTAGCACAATTTATTGAAATCCAAAAATTCAAAAATCGCTTTAAATCAATATTTTGACGCCTGTTGACGTGTACTGAACCCCTTACTTAACCTCAGTAAACACGACGTGTTTGCGAAGTTTTGGTGAGTATTTCTTCAATTGAAGACGGTCTGGAGTGTTACGTTTGTTTTTAGAAGTAAGGTACAAGCGTTCACCAGATTCTTTGTGTTCAAGTGTAATATTTACGCGCATGGTATCTCCCTTCTATTATTCAGCTGATGCAGCTTTAGCGATCTTACGTCCTTTGTAGTATCCTTTAAGTGATACACGGTGTGAACGTGAGTAATCTCCAGTTGCTTCGTCAAAGTTTACAGATGGAGCTGTTACTTTGTAGTGCGTACGACGTTTGTTTTTCTTCGCTTTTGATGTGCGACGTGCAGGTACTGCCATTTCGTTTTTCTCCTTTTAAGATATAAATTCAATTAGGTTTGATTTTCATCAACTGTAACAGTATAACAAAACTTTTTTGTAAAGTAAAGTTACTTGACAAAAAAATTGAAATTTTTGAAAGAAACTTTTCTGTCGTCTGCTTCTCCAAAGTTCTTGCCTATCTTTGTGGCCTCTTTTATGCTATAATGGTAAAAAATATAACGAGAGGAATGACATGACAGAATTAGACAAACGCCATCGTAGTAGTGTCTACGATAGCATGGTAAAATCTCCCAACCGTGCCATGCTTCGCGCGACGGGAATGACCGATGAAAGCTTTGAGAAACCGATCGTAGGGGTAATCTCTACTTGGGCTGAAAACACCCCTTGTAACATCCACCTCCATGATTTTGGGAAATTGGCCAAAGAAGGTGTGAAAGATGCAGGAGCTTGGCCGGTTCAATTCGGAACCATTACGGTTGCGGATGGGATCGCTATGGGGACACCAGGGATGCGCTTCTCCTTGACGTCACGTGATATCATTGCGGATTCTATCGAAGCTGCTATGGGCGGTCACAACGTCGATGCCTTTGTAGCCATTGGGGGCTGTGATAAGAACATGCCTGGTTCGATGATTGCCATTGCCAATATGGATATCCCAGCGATCTTTGCTTATGGTGGGACTATTGCTCCAGGGAATCTCGATGGAAAAGATATCGACTTGGTTTCTGTTTTCGAAGGAATCGGGAAGTGGAACCATGGTGATATGACTGCTGAAGAAGTGAAGCAACTGGAATGTAATGCCTGTCCTGGCCCTGGTGGCTGTGGGGGTATGTATACGGCCAACACCATGGCGACAGCGATCGAGGTCCTTGGGATGAGTCTTCCTGGTTCCTCTTCTCACCCTGCTGAATCAGCTGATAAAAAAGCCGATATCGAAGAAGCAGGTCGTGCAGTTGTCAAAATGCTTGAAATGGGACTGAAGCCATCTGATATCTTGACTCGTGAAGCCTTTGAAGATGCGATTACAGTCACAATGGCGCTTGGTGGTTCTACCAATGCGACCCTTCACTTGCTTGCGATCGCTCATGCGGCCAATGTAGACTTGACCCTTGAAGACTTCAACGATTTCCAAGAGCGTGTGCCTCACTTGGCGGACTTGAAACCTTCAGGGAAATATGTCTTCCAAGACCTTTATAATGTTGGTGGTGTGCCAGCCGTCATGAAATACCTTCTTAAGAATGGTTTCCTTCATGGGGATCGTATCACTTGTACTGGTAAGACTGTTGCTGAGAACTTGGAAGCCTTCGCTGATTTGACACCAGGTCAAAAAGTTATCATGCCACTTGAAAATCCAAAACGTGCGGATGGTCCATTGATCATCTTGAAAGGGAACTTGGCTCCAGAAGGGGCGGTTGCCAAAGTATCAGGTGTGAAAGTTCGTAACATCACGGGTCCTGCTAAGGTCTTTGACTCAGAAGAAGCTGCCATTGAAGCCGTTCTTTCGGATGAAATTGTGGATGGCGACGTTGTCGTTGTCCGTTTCGTAGGTCCTAAGGGTGGTCCTGGTATGCCGGAAATGCTGTCCTTGTCATCTATGATCGTTGGTAAAGGTCAAGGGGACAAGGTGGCCCTCTTGACAGATGGACGCTTCTCTGGTGGTACTTATGGTCTCGTTGTCGGTCACATTGCGCCTGAAGCTCAGGTTGGTGGCCCAATCGCCTACCTCCACACAGGGGACATGGTAACAGTTGATCAAGATACCAAAGAAATCACCATGCACGTCTCAGACGAAGAGTTAGCAAAACGTAAAGCTGAAACAACCTTGCCACCACTGTATAGCCGTGGGGTTTTGGGTAAATACGCTCATATCGTTTCTTCAGCATCACGTGGTGCTGTAACCGACTTCTGGAATATGGAACAGTCTGGTAAACAGTAATTGCAAGGACGACTTTGTCCAAAGAGAGAGTGGGACAGAAATCGGCAATTCGTTAGAATTCGATTTCGTCGTCCCACCTCCGCACAGTTGAGTAGGGCTGTAAAAGCTGATGTAATCAGCGTAGTAGAGTCCACTCAACCACTGCGTCTTGCTCGACAATCCAAAAATAATTGAGAGGCTAGGACTTTTGTCCCAGCCTCTTTTTTGGGTTCAGAGTGGCTATTTTCAACCCTGTCGCTAAAACGTATGAATATTACTTTTTGGGGGATTTGGGTGTATCATCTGTTATTTTTCTTGTAAATCCATCTATAATTTGCTATAATTGTGACTAATCGAATCAATCCTTTAATACTGTCCAGAGAGGCAGGCAAGGAGCCATGGAAATGAAAGGCCTGGGAAGACCAGCCTATATTTTGTGTATCTCCTTGTTGTGGGGGATTTTTTTGTATATTGAAAAGTGGTTTGATAAAAAAGAAATCGTCGATGATGGAAGCAGGGAGTGCATCCTTACGATTTGGTCATCGAAGGTAGATGTTTTTGTTCAGCCATAGCTTGTCGCATCTTAATTTTAGGAGGTTTTTACGATCGTGAATGACGTTAAATATGATGTGAATGATATGCCAAAACCTGGTTTATTGATTGGTTTATCTTTCCAGCATTTGTTTGCCATGTTTGGGGCGACAGTACTGGTGCCGATTTTGGTTGGAATTGATCCTGCCATTGCTCTCTTCTCATCTGGTTTGGGAACCTTGGCTCACTTAACCGTGACCAAGTATAAGATTCCTGCTTATATGGGGTCTAGTTTTGCTTATATTGCTGCTATGCAGATGTTGATGAAGACAGATGGAATCGCAGCAGTTGCCCAGGGTGCCATGGCGGGTGGTTTGGTCTACTTGTTTGTAGCTCTAATTGTTAAGCATGCGGGTAAAGATTGGATTAATAAGGTCCTTCCACCAATCGTGGTTGGTCCCATTATCATGGTAATTGGTTTGAGTCTTGCGAAGAATGCCGTCACTGATGCGACAACCTTAAATAATAGCTACAGTGGCTATGCTCTATTGATTTCGATGGTGACCCTCTTTGCGGTTATCCTCTTTAACATGTATGGCAAGAAGATTGTCGGTGTCGTCCCAATTTTACTTGGATTAATTGTGGGCTATATTTTCTCATTGGCTCTTGGTTTGATGACAGGACATAGTTTTGTCAATTTCTCAGAGGTAAGTGCGGCGCATTGGATTCAAGTTCCAAACTTTGACATTCCATTTGTGGATTATAGTTTTAAGCTCTATCCAAGTGCAATTTTGACCATGGCTCCGATTGCCTTTGTGACCATGACGGAACATTTTGGCCACCTCATGGTTTTAAATAGTTTGACTGAGCGTGATTACTTCAAGGATCCAGGACTAGACCATACGCTTACTGGTGATGGCTTAGCACAGATTATTGCTGGATTCTTTGGAGCTCCTCCGGTAACTTCTTATGGGGAAAACATTGGGGTTATGGCCCTTAGTAAGGTCTACTCAGTTTACGTTATTTCAGGCGCAGCAGTGATTGCGGTTGTCATGAGCTTTATTGGGAAGCTATCAGCACTCTTGCACTCCATTCCAACTCCTGTATTGGGAGGCTTGTCTATTGCCCTCTTTGGGGTTATCGCTGCTAGCGGTTTGAAAATTTTAGTTGAACATAAGATTGATTTTGATAATAAAAAGAATCTCTTGATTGCAAGTGTGATCCTAGTATCAGGGATCGGTGGTTTGATGATTGACCTCGGTGGTCTTCAAATCACGGGTGTGGCAACGTCGACCATTCTAGGAATCGTGTTGTACCAAATCCTTCCTGAACCAAAAGCTGATCAGGCTTAGACCATTCTGGTAGTGAAAAAGTTTGAATGGATTCAAACATTATAAAAACGAGGAACAAACTCTGATGGCAGAGTTGGTGTTCCTCGTTTTTTTATTATGGATTGGATTTCCAAAGAGGCTTTCCTTCATTAGTTGACTGCGTTTATTAAATGGTAATGATTGTTATCGTGGTGGAAGGCCAAGGGCGATGCGCCCGTATCGGCTGATTCGTGTAATTTTCCAAGCGGGTGACCAAGTTACTTCAACCTTGACATCTTCGATCCCCTCGATTTCTTTTAGGCGAGCGACGATTTCGATCGGAAGGCTCTCAGCACAGTTACAAGCCGTATCGGTAAAGGTCATAACCACCTTGCAAGTGCCGGCTTCATCTAGATGGATCTCGTAGATCAGTCCTAGGTTATAGACATCTAACTCAACATCGGTATCAAATACAAGCTCCAATTTTTCGATTAACGGCTTCTCTAGTGCCAGGGCGCGGTCATTGATTTTGATATCCTCTCTCATCGCAAGATCCTTTCAGTGTAGTATGGCTTCCATTTTCTCATAATTCGGCTGATAAGGCAAGAAGAGAAAGAGGATTTGAACGTGTCGAACGAAGGAAATTCGGTCCAGCCTCCATTTCTCTTCGAATTTGTGGTAAAATAGAGGCAAAAGTAAGACAAAGGATGAAGGCTATGAAATTACAAAAACCAAAAGGGACCCAGGATATCCTTCCTGGCGATTCAGCGAAATGGCAATATGTAGAAGGCTTTGCACGCAAGGTCTTTGCGCGATACAATTATGATGAAATCCGCACACCGATCTTCGAACATTATGAAGTCATCAGCCGTTCAGTAGGGGATACGACGGATATCGTCACCAAAGAAATGTATGATTTCTATGACAAGGGAGACCGTCATATCACGCTTCGTCCAGAAGGAACAGCTCCTGTTGTCCGCTCCTATGTAGAAAATAAACTCTTTGCGCCTGAGGTACAAAAACCAAGTAAGTTCTATTACATAGGTCCAATGTTCCGCTACGAACGTCCTCAAGCAGGTCGTTTGCGTCAATTCCACCAAATTGGGGTAGAATGCTTTGGATCGAGCAATCCTGCAACGGATGTCGAAACCATTGCCATGGCAGCGCAATTCCTGAAAGAACTAGGAATTGACAATGTGACCTTGCACTTGAACACCTTGGGAAGCCCTGCTAGTCGTCAGGCTTATCGTCAAGCCTTGATTGATTACCTCTTGCCAATGAAGGATCAATTGTCTAAGGACAGCCAACGTCGCTTAGAAGAAAATCCGCTTCGTGTCTTGGATTCAAAAGAAAAAGAAGACAAGGCCGCGGTTGAACAGGCTCCTTCCATCCTAGACTATCTAGATGAAGAAAGCCAAGCGCATTTTGATGCGGTTCGTCGGATGTTAGAAGATTTAGGTGTAGCCTATGTCATCGATACCAATATGGTGCGTGGCTTGGATTACTACAACCACACGATTTTTGAGTTCATTACAGAAATTGAAGGCAATGAATTGACAGTCTGTGCGGGTGGTCGCTATGATGGTTTGGTGGAATACTTCGGTGGCCCTGCGACAGCTGGTTTTGGATTTGGTATCGGTGTGGAACGGATCCTTCTCGTTCTTGAAAAGAAAGGCATTGAATTACCGATCGAAACAGGCCTAGATGCCTATATCGCTGTCCTAGGAGATGAGGTCAATGAAGCAGCGCTTAGCTTGGTTCAAGCCCTTCGAATCCAAGGTTTCAAGGCAGAACGTGACTATCTTGGACGTAAGCTCAAGGCACAATTTAAGTCAGCAGATGTCTTTGCGGCCAAAGCCTTGATTACCTTAGGAAGTAGTGAAGTTGAGAGCGGTCAAGTTACTGTGAAAAATAACCAAACTCGTCAAGAAGTAACGGTAGCTCTTGAAAACTTGAAGAAAGGCTTCCCATCTGTTTTGGCAGAGTTGGGATTGGCTTGATCAAATCTTTCAGATACCTGTAAAAGAGATTCGCATGGGAGTAGGAGCAAAGTCGTTGCGCCTGCTCTCTTTTATCTAGCTTCTGTTTGCCGACCTTTGCCAAGATTTGGCGAAAAGCCGTTAAATTTTCTGACATTTATGATATAATGAGAAGACTACTAGTAAAGGAATAAAACAGTCATGACATTAGTTTATCAATCAACACGAGATGAAAAAAATACTGTAACAGCTAGTCAAGCCATCCTTCAAGGATTGGCGACAGATGGCGGTTTGTTTACTCCAGTCTCTTATCCTCAAGTAGAGCTGGATTTTGATACCCTCAAAGACGCTTCTTACCAAGAAGTGGCCAAGCTTGTTTTGTCAGCCTTTTTGGACGACTTTACAGCAGAAGAGTTGGACTACTGTATTTCTCATGCTTATGACAGCAAGTTTGATACCCCAGCTATTGCTCCTCTTGTCAAACTCGATGGGCAATACAATTTGGAACTCTTCCACGGCTCCACTATTGCCTTTAAAGATATGGCTTTGTCGATCTTGCCTTACTTTATGACAACAGCAGCTAAAAAGCACGGTTTGGAAAATAAAATTGTCATCTTGACGGCGACTTCTGGAGATACAGGAAAAGCTGCCATGGCAGGTTTTGCCGATGTTCCAGGAACAGAGATTATTGTCTTTTATCCAAAAGATGGTGTCAGCAAGGTGCAAGAGTTGCAAATGACGACTCAAACGGGGAATAATACCCATGTCATCGCCATCGATGGAAACTTTGACGATGCCCAAACTAATGTCAAACACATGTTCAATGATGTGGCGCTCCGTGAAAAATTAGCAGCCAACAAGATGCAATTCTCATCAGCTAATTCTATGAACATTGGTCGTTTGGTGCCTCAGGTTGTCTATTACGTATACGCCTATGCTCAATTGGTCAAGACAGGCCAAATCACAGCGGGAGAAAAAGTCAATTTCACTGTTCCAACAGGAAACTTTGGAAATATCTTGGCAGCTTTCTATGCCAAACAAATCGGTCTTCCAGTTGGGAAATTGATCTGTGCGTCAAATGAAAACAATGTCTTGACAGACTTCTTCAAAACACATGTCTATGATAAGAAACGTGAGTTCAAGGTGACCACTAGCCCATCGATGGATATTTTGGTCTCTTCAAACTTGGAACGCTTGATTTTCCACTTGGTAGGCAATGATGCCACAAAGACCAAAGAATTGATGGAAAGCCTTGTTGCAACAGGTCAGTACCAATTGTCCAACTTTGATGCAGACATCTTAGATTTGTTTGCGGCTGCATACGCAGATGAAGCAGAAACTGCTGCAGAGATCAAGCGGGTCTATGAAGCGTCTGATTACATCGAAGACCCTCATACAGCCGTAGCATCAGCCGTTTACCAAAAATACCGGACCCAAACAGGGGATACTGCTAAAACAGTCATTGCCTCTACAGCAAGTCCTTACAAATTCCCAGTTGTAGCAGTAGAAGCGGTGACAGGCGAGACAGGTCTAGGCGATTTCGAAGCCTTGGCTAAATTACACACACTCTCAGGTGTTCCTGTGCCACCGGCTGTAGACGGCCTTGAAACTGCACCGGTTCGCCATCGTACAAGCGTGGCAGCCAAAGACATGCAAGCAGCCGTAGAAGACTACTTGGGACTTTAATTCTCTGTATTAGAAAGATCAAAAGAGCCGTTTGGCTCTTTTATATACGCATGAATTCATACAAAAAAATCTTAAATATCGCCCTTCCTGCCATGGGTGAAAATTTCTTACAAATGCTGATGGGCATGGTGGATTCTTATTTAGTGGCTCACCTGGGCTTGATTGCCATTTCAGGTGTTTCCGTCGCAGGGAATATCATCACCATCTATCAAGCCATCTTTTTGGCACTGGGTGCGGCGGTTGCCAGTGTCATGTCCAAAAGCTTGGGCGAAAAAAATCAAGAAAACATTGCCTACCATGCGACAGAGTCACTGAAGGTGACCTTATTGTTGAGTGCTCTCTTAGGAGGGGCTTCGCTGTTATTTGGACGCCAGATGATTTCTCTGTTGGGGACTGAAGCTGCAGTAGCCGAAAGCGGGGGGATTTACCTTTCCTTGGTCGGCGGGACCATTGTTCTCTTAGGATTGATGACGACCTTGGGCTCCTTGGTTCGGGTGGCCAACAATCCACGTATTCCTATGTATGTGAGCCTGTTGACCAATGTTTTGAATGCTTTATTCTCCTCTGTGGCCATTTTCCTTTTTGGCTGGGGGATTGTCGGTGCGGCCTTAGGGACAGTGCTGGCCCGTCTGGTGGGCGTCATCCTCTTGTGGCGAAAGGTCCAGTTACCCTTTGCACCTCTTCGTTGGGGATTGGATCGTAAGCTCTTGAACTTAGCACTTCCAGCTGCCGGAGAGCGGCTGATGATGCGAGCTGGAGATGTGGTGATCATTGCGATCGTGGTTGCTTTTGGGACCGAGGCAGTCGCAGGAAATGCTATCGGAGAGACCTTGACCCAGTTCAACTACATGCCTGTATTTGGAGTGGCCACAGCGACGGTTATGCTCGTGGCACGGAGCCTGGGTGAAGGTGATCTTGAGCAGATTGCCCGCCTTCGAAAGCAGTCTTACTGGTTGTCCTTCGTGTTAATGTTACCCATTGCCTTGGGAATCTTTTTTGGGGGCACCCTTCTGACCCATCTCTACACACAAGATACAAAAGCAGTCGAAGCTAGCCTATCGGTTGTCCTCTTTTCTTTGTTAGGAACGCCGTTTACAGCAGGAACGGTCATCTATACAGCTGTTTGGCAAGGCTTGGGAAATGGGAAACTTCCATTTTATGCAACGACGATTGGCATGTGGGTCATTCGAATTGGAGCCGGTTATCTGCTTGGAGTAACTCTTGGCTTTGGCCTTCCAGGGGTCTGGACTGGAACCTTGCTCGACAATGGCTTCCGTTGGCTATTTTTGAGTCAGCTATATAGACGAAAAGTAGGAGAGAAAAAATGACAAAACGAGCCTTTATTTGGGATTTGGATGGGACCTTGCTGGATTCCTATGATGCGATTCTGGCAGGTCTTGAGGAGACCTATGCAACTTATCAGCTTACATTTGACCGAGCTAGCATTAAAGATTACATCTTGAAGCATTCGGTTCAAGATCTTTTAGTAGCCGTGGCGGAGGAGTATCATCTGGATGTGACTGACTTGAATCATCGTCGAGCTGAAAGTCTAGCAGAGAAAAATGCCCAGGTCCTTCTGATGGAGGGGGCGCGTGATGTCCTATCTTGGGGGAAGGATGCTGGGATCGAGCAGTTTGTCTATACCCATAAGGGAGAGAATGCTTTTGTCATCCTGCGGGATTTGGGCTTGGAATCTTTTTTTACAGAGATTTTGACCAGTCAAAGTGGTTTTGCCCGCAAGCCTGACCCAGAAGCTGCCATGTATCTGATGGAGAAGTACGGCTTGGAGCCCGAAAAGACCTACTATATTGGGGATCGGAGCCTGGATATTGACTTTGCAAGAAATAGCCAGATTCAGAGTATCAATTTCTTGGCGTCTGACTATCAAGGTAATCATCAGATGAACACCTTACTAGATATTCCAGTTATTTTAAACGCTGAAAAGAATCTGTAAAGAATTTGTTTTCATTTTGAAATAAAGTCGTAAGCTTTCTTTAAGAAATGTCCGCTATAATAGAAGCATAAACAAAGACCTCCTAACTTTGTTTAGAAAAATCCTAAAACTTTTCTTTTTCATAATAATCTCCCTAAGAGTCGCCAAATCAGGCGGCTTTTTTTGTGCGAAAAAACAGTGCAGGCTCTTTTTCTTGCAAGAGGATATGAAATGTTTTATAATTGACTAGTCAATTATTGATTTATCAAAAAAGAATAGAGGAAGGGACATGGCAGAAATAAATGATTTGCTCTACCAACTACGTTTGGCAGATCAATCGACTACACAGTTATTTGAAAAGCGACTAGGGATTAGCTTAACACGTTATCAAATTTTGCAGGATTTATTAGAACAAGCGCCTTGCAATCAGATCGCGGTTCAGGAACGCTTGCAGATTGATCCAGCGGCTTTAACCCGGCATTTCAAAATATTAGAAAAGGAAGGATTTGTCCATCGGAGTCGAAATCCAAAGAATCAGCGGGAAATCCTAATTCATTTGACGGATACGGCCTATAATCGTTTGGTCAAACATCCCCCTCGCCATCATGTGGCGGTGAAAGAACAGATGAGTCGGATTTTGACTGCTCAAGAACAAGAGCAATTTTCTTACCTGCTGGACAAATTAGTATCTGGCATTGAACAAATAACAGTTGAATAAAAAGGAGAATCTACGATGTCATTACTGACGATTATTTTAGCAAGTCTTGCTGCACTGGAGCATTTGTATATTTTTTATTTGGAGAGCATCAGAACCACATCTGATACCACAAGTCGGGTTTTCAACATGGATAAAGAAGAACTCGCTCGCCCATCTGTGACCTCTTTATTTAAGAATCAAGGGATATACAATGCCTTGATTGGGGTGTTCCTCTTGTATGGATTGTTTGTCTCTAAAAATAGTGAAGTTGTTACGATTTTTGTGCTTTTTATTATTGGAGCTGCAGCCTACGGTGCGATGACAGCCAATAAAAAGATTATCTTGACCCAAGGTGGTCCTGCAATTTTAGCTTTATTGAGTATCCTATTGTTGGGATAAAAAGGACGGGACGCTAGGGCTCTTTGAGCTGATTTTATTAAATAAGTGTAGAAAAAAGTATAAAAAAAGACTAAAAATTTTATTGACTTTCTAAGAAAAAGGGTTATAATGGTAGCAACAGAAAAGTAATGAGTCAGCTATTTTCAGGGAGCTTGTGGGAATTGCGAACAAGCAATAGCGACTGATGAAAATTGGACTGTTATGATTAATGAATTCTAACCCATGTGAATTCGGTTGGCACCCCTTACCGTGCAACTCCTTGATAGAGGAGATAGAGATGTAGGGAAAGACCAGCTATTTTTCCCTATAAAAGAGGTGGCACCGCGGACAACACGCCCTCACACAGTTTTTTGTGTGAGGGCTTTTCTATGTGCCTTAGCAAGCGAAGCGAGCTTAGGCACATAGATCCCAAAGCGAAAACAGAGCGTGGGATATCCTTGATAGCCTTAGCAAGCGAAGCGAGCTTAGGCACATTGATCCCAAAGCGAAAATTGAACGTGTGATAACCCAGCTAGCCTTAGCCAGCTGAATTCATTAGAATAAATAAGTTCTAGAAGAGAGGTTTCTGATATGAAAAAAGTTTTATCTGCTGATGTTTTGAGTCCAATTTTGGCTTATATGCGTTTGGATGCGCCCCATAAAATGATCTTGGAGTCGATCCCTCGTGAAAAAGAGAATGCGCGTTTTTCAATTGTAGCCTATCGGCCAGTCAGTGAAGTCAAGTTTGAAAATGGCGTCCTCTATTACAATGATCAAATTGTTGAAGAGGATCCTTTGGACTTTTTGAATCGCATCACGGTCAAAACGAAAACTTCTGAAGAGCTTCCTTTTAACGGTGGGGCGATTGGATTTGTCGGCTATGACTTGATTGGCCTCTATGAGAACATTGGTTCCATTCCTGAAGATACGATCGGCACACCAGATCTTCACTTTTTCTTATATGAGAGCTATGTGATTTTTGATCACAAAAAGGAAAAGGTCTATGTGGTGGAAGAGAACCTCTATAGTGGACGGAGTGAAGCAGAGCAAGCATCGAGCTTGGAGCAAGTATTAGCACAATTGGCAAGACCTGCAAAAGAAGAGTTTCAGGACAAGGACCTGCATGCGCTTCATTTCCACAATCATTTGGAGCAAAAAGAGTTTGAGGAAATGGTGGCACTAGCCCGGGACTATATTCGAAAAGGAGATATGTTCCAATGCGTGCTTAGTCAACGTTTTTCAGCTGATTTTTCAGGAAAATCATTGGATTATTACCGCAATTTGCGCGTGACCAACCCTTCGAATTATCTCTACTTTTATGATTTTGGGGAGTACCAAATTATCGGTGCCAGTCCAGAAAGTCTGGTGTCAGTCAAGGACCGAGTAGTGACGACCAATCCTATTGCTGGTACGCGTCCCAGAGGGATCGATGAAGAGGCTGATCGGCAATTGGCAGCTGATTTGGCAGGGGATCCAAAAGAAGTCGCAGAACACCGGATGTTGGTGGATCTAGGGCGAAACGATATTGGGCGTATCGCCCAAAATGGGTCGGTTGAAGTGACCAAATATATGGAAGTGGAGTTCTTCCGTTATGTGATGCACCTGACGAGTGTGGTCAAGGGTCAATTGCTTCCTGGACTAGCCTCCATTGAGGCTCTGAAGGCAACTCTTCCAGCGGGGACCGTTTCGGGTGCTCCCAAGATTCGAGCCATGAAGCGAATCTATGAAGCAGAAAAAGAAAAACGAGGCGTCTATGCGGGTGCTATTGGCTATCTCTCTGTGACGGGGGATCTCGATTTTGCTATTGCGATTCGAACCATGATCCTCAAAAATAAGAAGGCTTATGTGCAGGCTGGAGCAGGAATCGTTTATGATTCGATCGCTGAAAATGAATACCAAGAAACCGTCAATAAGGCAAAATCGATGACAAGGATTGGAGAAGAAGGATGATTTTATTAGTCGATAATTACGATTCATTTACTTACAATTTAGCACAGTATATCGGAAAATTTGATGAGGTCCAGGTGCTTCGAAATGATGATCCGGATTTGTACCAAGTTGGCCAAGAAGCAGATGCCTTGGTCTTTTCTCCAGGTCCAGGTTGGCCAAAGGATGCGGGCAAGATGGAGGAGATGATCCGAGATTTCGCGGGGGTCAAACCAATCTTGGGGATTTGCTTGGGGCATCAAGCGATTGCGGAAGTTTTTGGAGGACGCTTGGGATTGGCGCCACAGGTCATGCATGGCAAACAAAGCCAGATCCAGCTAGAAGCTCCCTCTCCGCTATACGCGGGTGTCGCAAAAGAAGTCCCAGTCATGCGTTACCATTCGCTGACGATTGAAGACATGCCAGAGGATTTTGTCATTACCTCTCGGACGACGGATGATCAAGCGATTATGGGAATTCAACATCGCAGCTTACCAATTTATGGTTTTCAATACCATCCAGAAAGTATCGGGACGCCAGATGGGCTCAAGACCATCGAAAATTTTGTCAAACTAGTCAAGGAGCGGAAGATGAAACAAGTGCTTGCAAAAGTAGCGGAAGGAATGGATCTAACCAGTGCAGAGTTAGAAGCTGCCATGGAGGAAGTTGTTGCTGGTCGTGCTTCAGAAGCGCAGGTGACGGCCCTTCTTCTAGGTCTCAAAATGAAGGGAGAAACGGTTGAAGAGCGGACGGCTATTGCAAAAGTGATGCAGGCCTATGCCGTCGCTATTCCGACTGAAGTTCAAGGAGCGATGGACAATTGTGGAACTGGGGGCGATCGTTCGTATAGTTTCAATATTTCAACAACAGCTGCCTTCGTCCTTGCTGGTGGTGGTATCAAGATGGCGAAACACGGAAATCGCTCGATCTCTTCCAAATCCGGTTCTGCGGATGTACTAGAAGCGCTGGGGATTAACCTTGATTTGGGTCCAGAAGACTTGGGACGAGTGTTTGAAAAGGCGGGGATTGTCTTCCTATTTGCCAAAAATCTGCATCCTGGCATGCGCTATATTATGCCAGCCCGCTTGGCGCTAGGGGTTCCAACGGTGATGAACTTAACCGGTCCTCTTATCAATCCGATTCCTCTAGAAAGCCAGCTATTGGGAACCAGTCGTCCTGACATGCTGGAAAGCACGGCGGAGATTCTAAAGAATTTGGGTCGGAAACGCGCAGTAGTGGTGAGTGGCCCACAAGGCTTGGACGAGGCAGGACTTGATGGGGAAACCCAGCTCGCTATTCTGGAAAATGGACAGGTTACCTTATCCAGCTTTCAACCAGAAGATATCGAAATGGAGCGCATTGAAATTGATCAAGTACGAGGTGGAGACGCCAAACGCAATGCAGAAATTTTGCTCAGTGTCTTGAAGAATGAAGCGAGTCCCTTCTTAGAAGTGACTGTCTTGAATGCTGGCCTTGGTTTTTATGCCAACGGCAAGGTAGATTCTATCAAGGAGGGGATTGCCTTGGCACGTGAAGTGATTGCCAGTGGGGCTGCCCTTGAGAAATTGAGATTATTACAGGAGTATCAAAAATGAGTCAAGAATTCTTGCCAAAGATTCTAAAAGAAAAGGCGCGTGAAGTGGCTGCGATGAAAGAAGAGGAACTCCAACCTTTGCGCGAGACCTACCGCCTGTATGATTACCTAAAGAGTCATCCAGAAAAGCTTCAGGTCATTGCGGAAGTGAAAAAGGCCAGCCCGAGTCTGGGAGATATTCATGTTGATGTGGATATCGTCGCGCAGGCTAAGACTTACGAAGAAAATGGGGCCGTGATGATTTCTGTCTTGACCGATGAAGTGTTTTTCAAGGGCAGTATCGAGTATCTCCGGGAAATATCTAGTCAGGTGCGTATCCCCACCCTCAACAAAGATTTCATTGTGGATGAAAAGCAAATAATTCGGGCGCGAAACGCAGGGGCGACCGTGATCTTGTTGATAGTTGCAGCCTTACCAGAGGCTCGTCTGAAGGAGCTCTATGAGTTTGCGACCCATCTTGGCCTGGAGGTCTTGGTGGAGACCCATAATCTGACAGAACTAGAGATCGCTCACCGGATTGGGGCTCAGATCATAGGGGTCAATAATCGCAACTTGGTGACCTTTGAGACAGATCTTCATACTAGCCTGGAATTGGCGACAAGCTTTGAACAAGAACCGGTTTACATCTCGGAGTCTGCTATTTTCACAGCAGCAGATGCGCGTATGCTGGCTCCTTATTTTAATGGCATTCTCGTTGGGACAGCCCTCATGAAGGCAGACAATGTGGCTGAAAAAGTAAAGGAGTTGCAGATTGACAAAGGTTAAAATTTGCGGATTGTCCACTCCAGAAGCCGTGCAGACGGCTGTTGAAGCCGGTGCGGACTACATTGGTTTTGTCTTTGCACCAAGCAAACGGCAAGTCACGTTGGAACAAGCTCGGCAGTTGGCTACAGGGATTCTAAAGGGGGTTCAAAAAGTCGGTGTTTTTGTATCACCACAAAGAGAAGAAGTGGAGCAAGCTTGCCAAGTTGTGGGCTTGGACCTGATACAAGTGCATGGGCCGATGGATGAAACCATCTTGCAAGACCTTCCCCAACAAACGATTCGCGCTGTTCAAGTGGGGAAAGATGCAGCTCTTCCTGAGACCAGTGCCGATTATCTGCTCTTTGATGCTCCTGTAGCAGGAAGTGGGCAGACCTTTGACTGGCAAAAGCTCGAAAGTCAAAACTTTACAAAGCCCTTCTTTATTGCAGGAGGCTTGACGGAAGACAATGTAGCAGATGCCATTCGCTTCTTTCATCCTTATGCGGTGGATGTATCCAGTGGGGTCGAGACAAATGGAATAAAAGATCAAGAAAAGATAAAACGATTTATAGAAAGGGTCAAGCATGGCATATAAACAACCAGATCAAAACGGATTTTACGGGCGGTTCGGGGGACGATTTGTCCCTGAAACCTTGATGACAGCAGTTTTAGAATTAGAAGAAGCCTACAGAGAAAGTCAAGCAGATCCTTCTTTTCAAGCAGAATTGGATCAGCTTCTGAAACAATATGTCGGTCGGGAAACACCGCTCTATTATGCTAAGAATCTAACCAAGTATGTCGGTGGAGCCAAGATCTTTCTTAAAAGAGAAGACCTCAACCACACAGGGGCTCATAAAATTAATAATGCCCTAGGACAAGTTTTATTGGCACATCGGATGGGCAAAAAGAAGATCATCGCAGAAACAGGGGCCGGACAGCACGGTGTTGCAACGGCAACGGCAGCTGCTTTATTTGATATGGAATGCACCATCTACATGGGGGAAGAAGATGTCAAACGCCAAGCCCTCAATGTCTTTCGGATGGAGTTGTTGGGCGCCAAGGTTCAATCAGTAACAGATGGGTCACGGGTTCTCAAGGATGCGGTCAATGCTGCCCTCAGAGCTTGGGTAGCAAATGTGGAGGATACCCACTATATCATGGGTTCTGCTCTAGGACCTCACCCATTCCCAGAAATTGTCCGTGATTTTCAAAGTGTCATCGGTCGAGAAGCCAAACGCCAATTTGCAGAGCAAAATGATGGTGCGCTGCCAGATGCCGTTCTAGCCTGTGTAGGAGGCGGATCGAACGCCATTGGCCTCTTTTATCCTTTTGTAGAGGATGCCTCTATTGCCATGTATGGGGCGGAAGCTGCTGGCCTTGGGGTAGATACAGACCAGCATGCAGCCACCTTGACCAAGGGGCGTCCCGGAGTCCTTCACGGCGCATTGATGGATGTGTTACAGGATGCCCATGGACAGATTTTAGAAGCCTTCTCGATTTCGGCAGGTCTCGATTACCCTGGGATTGGGCCAGAGCATTCTTATTTCCATGAAATCAAGCGGGCAACCTATGTGCCTGTGACAGACCAAGAAGCCCTAGAAGCCTTTCAATTGCTTTCGAAAGTAGAAGGAATCATTCCAGCTCTGGAATCGAGCCATGCTATCGCCTATGCGGTGAAGTTGGCCAAGGAAATGGGGCCTGAAAAATCTATGATCGTTTGCTTATCAGGACGTGGGGACAAAGATGTGGTACAAGTCAAAGACCGCCTAGAACAAGAGAGAGGAGAGTAAGATGGGAAAGACCTTAACAGAGCATTTACAAAAGCTGAAAGACCAGCAGCAAGGGATCTTTGTTCCTTATATCATGGCAGGAGATCATGAAAAAGGCTTGGAAGGTTTGCAGGAAACCATCCAATTTTTGGAGGAGCTTGGTGTCTCAGCCATTGAAGTTGGCATTCCTTTTTCAGATCCGGTGGCAGATGGCCCTGTGATTGAAGAGGCGGGACTAAGAAGTTTAGCCCATGGGACGACGACACAGGAACTGGTACAAACGATCCAGCGTCTGGAGACAAGTGTTTCTTTGGTCATCATGACCTATTTCAACCCCTTGTTCCAATATGGGCTTGAAAACTTCTTTAGAGATGTAGAAGGAACAGCGGTCAAGGGAGTGATTATTCCGGATCTTCCTCATGAGCATGCAGATCTGGTAGAGCCTCTCTTAGTGGATAACGACATCGCTTTGGTGCCGCTAGTGAGCTTAACCACAGGAATCGAGCGTCAGAAGAAATTGATCCATGATGCAGAAGGATTTATCTATGCCGTTGCTGTCAATGGAGTGACGGGGAAAGCTGGTAGCTATCGAGATGACTTGGACCATCACTTGGCCCAATTACACGAAATAGCGTCCATTCCTGTTTTAACAGGTTTTGGAGTTTCCAGCATGGAGGATGTTCACCGTTTCAACAAGGTCTCAGATGGAGTGATTGTGGGGTCCAAAATCGTTAAGGCTCTCCACCAAGGGGAGACAGACGCCATCGCTCGTTTTATTTCTCAAGCAGTGAAGGGCTAGAAGCTTCATTTCATTCATCATCAGCTTGATTCTCCTAGATCAAGCTCTTTGTCTACTATTTTAAACATTCTCCTCGTTTGTCTTTACAAACGAGGCTTTCTCGTTACAATAGAGGTAGTAACAAGAAAAGAGGAGAAGAGAATGATAAGCCTTGAAGAGATTGATCAAGTTGTCCAGTCAGGTCCTTTTGAACCAAGCTGGGACTCTCTTAGCCATCAAGTCTGTCCAGATTGGTATTGGGATGCCAAATTTGGGATCTTTATTCACTGGGGCGTCTATAGTGTACCTGCTTTCGGTTCGGAATGGTATTCGCGAAATATGTATATCCAAGGCAATCCTTGCTATGACTATCATCGAGAGCATTTCGGAGACCAGGCTAGCTTTGGTTACAAGGATCTCATTCCTCTATTTACAGCCGATCGCTTTGATCCGGCATCTTGGCTAGATCTCTTTCAAAAAGCGGGGGCCCAGTATCTTTTTCCAGTTGCGGAGCACCACGATGGCTTTCAGATGTATGCCTCTACTCTCTCGCCTTATAATAGCTTAGAAATGGGGCCGAGACGAGATATCTTAGGAGAGCTGAGGGAGGAAGCAGAAAAACGTGGCCTGCACTTCTGTACGTCCTCTCACCGGGCAGAACACCAGTTTTTCTTTTCACATGGCAAGGAATTCACTAGTGACATTCCGCAAGAAGTCCCAAGAGACAGCCTTTATTGGCCAGCGGAGCCAGAGCCCAAGGATCATTTTGATCTGACTTCCAAGCCTTATCCAAGCAAAGAATTCTTGGAAGATTGGCTTTTGCGAACCTGTGAACTGGTGCGGAACTACCAGCCAGAGCTCCTTTATTTTGACTGGTGGATCCAGCATGAGAGTTTCCGTCCCTACTTGATGTGCTTTTTGGCTTATTATTACAATCTAGCAGCACAAGAGGATCGCAAGGTGGCTGTTTGTTACAAACAGGATGCCCTCCCTTTCGGTTCAGGAATCGTTGAGATGGAGCGGGGAGGATACGGAGAGACGCAAGCCTTTCCGTGGCAAATGGATACCGCGATTGCCCGTAATTCTTGGTGCTATACCCAGGATCTAGCCTACAAGACCAGTAAGGAATTGCTACAAAATTTAGTTGATGTTGTGGCAAAAAATGGCAATCTTCTGCTCAATATTGGACCCAAGGCAGATGGCACGATCCCTGAGCAAGACCAAGACATCCTCACAGAGATCGGGGACTGGCTGGCGGTAAATGGAGAAGCCATTTATCAGAGTCGGCCTTGGCGTGTGTCATCAGACGGACCGACCGAGGCCCAGGAAGGTTCCTTCTCAGATGGGCAAGCGCCACTCTATACCAGCCAAGATTTCCGCTATACCATGCGTGATGGTTTTCTTTATGCTATCCAGCTGGAACCAAGTGGAAGGATAGAAGAGCTGACCTTACCGTCTCTCGCCTATGATCTCAAGCAACCGAGAATCCTTCATGCGCGCATTCAAAAGGTGGAACTCCTTGGAGAAAGTCAGCTCCTTTCTTGGAGCCAAGATGAGACAGGGCTCCATCTTCAGTTACCAGCTTGCAGCAAAAAACAACCGCGTGTTTTTCGCCTCAGCTTTTAGTTTTCTTGAAGCTTTCTATAAGGAATCGTTTAGGTTTCTCTTGTATACTGTACTCATCCAATAAGAAATGAGGTACAGAAAATGAAAATCTCAGTTAATTATCCAAAACGCTTTAAGAAATTGCCACAACAAGGTTCTTGTTACGGCGAATAAACACTTCTCTTCATTTTTCATAAGAAACTCCTAAAGAAGGCTCTACCCGAAAGGGTAGAGTTTTTATGTACCAGAGACCTTGTGATTCGTGGTATAATAGGCCTATGGAAAAAAAGAACAAATTACTACTCATCGACGGGTCTTCCGTCGCTTTTCGTGCCTTTTTCGCACTCTATCATCAAATTGATCGCTTCAAAAATGCCAATGGTCTGCATACAAACGCGGTCTATGGCTTTAATCTCATGTTGAGCCATCTCTTGGAGCGCATCCAACCAACCCATGTCCTCGTTGCTTTTGATGCAGGAAAGACGACCTTCCGGACAGAGATGTATGCCGACTACAAAGGGGGCCGTGCAAAAACTCCAGATGAGTTCCGTGAGCAGTTTCCTTTCATTCGTGAGCAATTAGATCATTTGGGAATCCGTCATTATGAGCTGGCCCAGTATGAAGCGGATGATATTATTGGAACACTAGATAAGATGGCAGAAGCTACCTCAGTACCCTTTGAAGTCACCATTGTCTCTGGGGATAAGGATTTGATCCAGCTGACAGATGACAATACGGTGGTTGAAATCTCTAAAAAAGGGGTAGCGGAGTTTGAGGAATTCACTCCAGCCTATCTGAAAGAAAAGATGGGGCTGACACCAGAGCAATTTATCGACCTCAAGGCCTTGATGGGAGATAAGTCGGATAATATCCCAGGTGTGACTAAGATCGGAGAAAAGACCGGGATCAAACTACTCCTAGAGTATGGCTCTCTCGATGGTATTTACGAGCATATCGATGAGATGAAGGCTTCTAAGATGAAGGAAAACCTCATCAACGACAAGGAGCAGGCCTATCTGTCTAAGACTCTCGCAACCATCGATACCAATGCGCCTATTGAAATTGGCCTGGACGATATCACTTATTCGGGTCCTCATCTAGAAAATCTCGCCAAGTTTTATGAGGAGATGGGCTTCAAGCAACTCCGTCAGGCCTTGGATCTCAGTGGAGAAGAGGCGGCTCCTGTAGCCATTGACTATACAGAAGTCGAGCAAGTCACTCCAGATATGCTTACGGAAGATAGTTTCTTCCATTTCGAGATTTTTGGGGACAACTACCATACGGAACCCATCATTGGTTTCGCATGGGGGACCAAAGGTCAGCTCTACGCAAGTACAGATACTGCTCTTTTACAAACACCGATTTTCAAAGAATTTCTCGAAAAAACACCCCTCAAGGTCTATGACTTTAAGCGGGCCAAGGTCTTGCTCAGCCACTTGGACATTACCTTGCAAAAGCCGGCTTTTGATAGTCGATTGGCCAAGTATCTCTTGTCGACCGTAGAGGACAATGAAATTTCAACCATTGCGAGTCTCTATAGTCAGATTGCGCTACCGCTGGACGAAGTCGTTTATGGCAAGGGAGCCAAAAAAGCTATCCCAGAAAAGACCGCCCTATTAGAGCATTTGGCCCGGAAAGTCGCTGTTCTACTGGATACCGAAGAGCCCATGGTAGAGCAGTTGCAGGCCCATGACCAACTAGATTTGCTCTATGATATGGAGCAACCGCTAGCAGCTGTTTTGGCCAAGATGGAAATCGCGGGGATCAAGGTAGAGCGTCAGACCCTAGAAGACATGCAGGTGGAAAACGAAGTGGTCTTGGAGCGCTTGACTCAAGAAATCTACGAGCTTGCAGGAGAAGAGTTTAATATCAATTCTCCAAAACAATTGGGGGTCATCCTCTTTGAAAAATTGGGACTCCCTCTTGAATATACTAAGAAGACAAAAACCGGCTATTCAACAGCCGTTGATGTCTTGGAACGCCTGGCTCCAATTGCACCGATTGTGTCTAAGATTCTTGAATACCGCCAAATTGCTAAGATCCAGTCGACCTATGTCATCGGTCTTCAAGATTGGATTTTGGAAGATGGGAAGATCCATACCCGCTATGTACAAGATTTGACGCAGACAGGCCGTTTGTCCAGTGTGGATCCCAACCTGCAAAACATTCCTGTCCGTTTGGAACAAGGTCGTCTTATTCGTAAGGCCTTTGTCCCAGAAGAGGAAAACAGTGTCTTGCTGAGTTCGGACTATTCACAAATCGAACTGCGCGTCTTGGCCCATATTTCGGGAGATGAGCATTTGATTGACGCCTTTAAACATGGGGCAGATATCCATACATCGACTGCTATGCGCGTCTTCAATATTGAAAAACCAGAAGATGTGACGCCGAATGACCGTCGCAATGCAAAAGCAGTAAACTTCGGTGTAGTTTATGGAATTTCCGACTTTGGACTGTCTAACAACTTAGGGATCAGTCGAAAAGAAGCCAAGGCCTACATTGAGACCTACTTCGAACGCTACCCTGGCATCAAGGACTATATGGAGAGAGTGGTACGGGAAGCGCGTGATAAAGGCTATGTAGAAACCCTCTTCAAGCGTCGTCGGGAGATTCCAGATATCAATTCTCGCAACTTCAATGTTCGAGGCTTTGCGGAGCGGACGGCTATCAACTCACCAATCCAAGGATCTGCAGCAGATATCTTGAAAATTGCCATGATCCACTTGGACCAAGCGCTAGAAAGAGGAGCATACAAGACCAAGATGCTCCTTCAAGTGCACGATGAAATCGTTCTGCAAGTACCAAGTGATGAACTGGCAGCGATCAAAGAACTCGTCAAAGAGACCATGGAATCCGCTATCGAACTTGCAGTACCACTGGAAGCCGATGAAAACGAAGGCAAGACATGGTATGAAGCCAAATAAAATTGAGTTTATCCAAAACAGAAAGAGAGTGGGACAGAAATCGGTAATTCGTTAGAATTCGATTTCGTCGTCCCACCTCCGCACAGTTGAGTAGGGCTGTAAAAGCTGATGAAATCAGCGTAGTAGAGCCCACTCAACCACTGCGTCTTGCTCGACAATCCAAAAATAATTGAGAGGCTAGGACTTTTGTCCCAGCCGCTTTTAACGACAAACACTTGCAATGCCTTCCGTATTGTTATACTATTTAAAGAAAGGAAACGCATACAAAAGGAGATTCTTATGGCTTATTCATTTCGCAATCCTAGTGATGGCATTATCAAACATTACCTAGAAACCAGCAAGATCATCGCTGTGGTTGGATTATCTGACCGTGAAGAGACGACCAGTCATCGTGTTAGCAAGGAGATGCAAGAGCGGGGCTATCGGATTATTCCTGTCAACCCTCGTGCAGCTGGTGGCCAGATTCTTGGAGAAACGGTGTATGCTAGCCTGCAGGAGATTCCTTTCCCAGTAGATATCGTCGATGTATACCGTCGCAGTGAGTTTTTACCAGATGTGGCACGTGATTTTATTGAGACGGATGTGAAAATTTTCTGGGCACAATTGGAACTGGAAAATCAAGAAGCAGAAGAAATCCTTCGTGGAGCTGGACGAGAAGATATCGTCATGAACCGCTGTATCAAACGAGAACACACCCGACTGATCTTAGGAGACTCCCTATACGGTTTATAAATGATAAACAATTGACATAGAAGAAAACCCCAGCTTGCTGGGGTTTTCTTCTTACTCTTATTCAGTTTCATGGCTTGGATGGCCTGTAAAATGGCGCGGCCCTTGTTTGATCTGCTTGATTTGATCATAAAAGGCAATTTGGCAGTTAATAAAGTAAGGCATGGTATAAAAGCCGATGACATCGCGCGTGAAGTAATTCAAGAAGTACCAACCAATCAAGGTTAGATCGAGCACCAAGCGATTGCTGCGGAACCCTTTCATAGTTTCACGACTTTGGCGAAGGACTCCAAAGGCTCCCTTGTAGTCGCCGTCTCGTAATTGCTCGTAGAGGATCAATTCGACCAAGCTGAGACTGTAGTATTGTGGCAGGTAAAAGAGGAGGCCGATCAGGCCAAGTACGACGCCAGCAGTCATCAGAGGCATTTGTTGCATGAGAGATTGAAATTCAGGACTGGAAGCACTCAGAGTGCTAGGGTTGCTCACCTTATCGTAGATCGCCAAAAATCGAATGCTGGCGTAGGTGCTGATGAGGCTCCCCGCATAGAGGATGAGTCCCCATAAAAAGAGAACGGCTTGCTTCAAGATCAAGGTAGCAAATACAGAGGTAAAGCGATCTTGTTTAAAAATATCTAACACGCGTGTTCGGTGTTCAATCTTGGGATTAATCGTATCTAAATAGCTAAAAGTCGCACCGACCACTAAAATGGAGATGACAAAGGAGACGACGGAAGGAAAGAGCTGTCGCTGGATCATGTAGATACTTGCTTGCTGCAAGGTCATATCCGGTAGTAGATCGACTAGATCTTGCCCACTTAAGAGGAAATTAGCAAGAATGGTCAACAGGACCGGAAGAGCAAAAAGGATAGCTAAGCCCGGTTGCTGGACTTGCATGGTACGTGCCCGGAGGCGAATCAATTTAAGGTTCATAGATGACACTCTCTTCATAGTAGTACTTTTTATTATAACATAAGTCCGTGACAGAGCCGGTAAAATTTGGTACAATCGTACAGGTGTTCACAGGAAAACTGTGACAGGAATAAGAAGGCTGGGACTGTTTTTCCCAGTACGGAGGTAACCATGACAGATTCACCGATTCAATATCGATTGATCAAAAAAGAAAAGCATACAGGTGCTCGTCTGGGAGAAATTATCACCCCTCACGGGACCTTCCCGACCCCAATGTTTATGCCTGTAGGGACTCAGGCAACCGTTAAGACCCAATCACCAGAAGAACTCAAGGAAATGGGTTCCGGAATTATCTTGGCCAACACCTACCATCTCTGGCTTCGTCCCGGGGATGATCTAGTCGCAAAAGCAGGAGGACTGCACCAGTTCATGAACTGGGACCAGCCCATTTTGACAGATAGTGGAGGCTTCCAGGTCTATTCATTAGCGGATACCCGCAACATCACCGAAGAAGGGGTAACCTTTAAAAACCACCTCAACGGCTCGAAGATGTTCCTCTCTCCAGAAAAGGCCATCTTGATCCAAAACAATCTAGGGAGCGACATCATGATGTCCTTTGATGAATGCCCTCAGTTCTATCAGCCCTATGATTATGTGAAAAAATCAATCGAACGGACCAGTCGTTGGGCAGAACGTGGCCTGAAGGCTCACCGTCGTCCTCATGATCAAGGTCTTTTCGGGATTGTTCAAGGGGCTGGATTTGAAGACTTGCGCCGTCAGTCTGCTCAAGATTTGGTCAGCATGGACTTTCCAGGCTATTCCATCGGTGGCTTAGCTGTTGGGGAAAGCCATGAAGAGATGAATGCGGTGCTGGATTTCACAACTCCGCTCTTACCGGAGAACAAGCCACGCTATCTCATGGGAGTAGGAGCTCCAGACAGTCTGATTGATGGCGTTATTCGTGGAGTGGACATGTTTGACTGTGTCTTGCCGACGCGGATTGCGCGAAATGGTACCTGTATGACTAGCCAAGGACGCCTGGTAGTGAAAAATGCGCAATTTGCAGAAGACTTTACACCGCTGGATCCCGAATGTGATTGCTACACTTGTAAGAATTACACCCGAGCTTATCTTCGCCACCTCCTCAAGGCAGATGAGACCTTCGGCATTCGCTTGACTAGCTACCACAACTTGTATTTCTTGATCAACCTCATGAAGCAGGTCCGTCAAGCCATCATGGATGACAATCTCTTAGAATTCCGTGAGCATTTCGTCGAAAAATATGGCTATAACAAATCAGGACGGAATTTCTAGAAATAGATAAATAGGAAGAAAAAAGACGACAGCCATCTGAGAATAATAGGAATAACTGCTAGACGCAGTGGTTGATTGGTATCTTTGTTCGCTTGTTAAGCTCCAAAGATAACCTAATCAACTGTGCGGGGGCGAGACGACGAACAAATTGGATATAAATTTGTTCTGTCTCGCTCCCTTTTTCCTATATAATAGCAACTTTTTTACCACTCTATTTCTTTCGAAAACACTTTCATCAAAAAAACGAAAAAAATCTTCTCAAATCCCTTGCATTGGGCCTTTGTTTGTGTTAAACTACTATGGTGCTGTGAAAAACAGCTATTAGCTTTGATGCAAGAGGTTGCGACACGCTCGGTTGCATTGCCACGCAACGCGCGTCGGTTTTCTTGTGGAGCTAGCCTATTATCTTAAATAGACGAAAAGGAGAAAAAGATGGCAAACAAAAAAATCCGCATCCGTTTGAAAGCGTACGAACACCGTACACTTGACACAGCGGCTGCAAAAATCGTAGAATCAGCTACTCGTACAGGTGCACAAGTTGCGGGTCCAATCCCACTTCCAACTGAGCGTAGCCTCTACACAATCATTCGTGCGACTCACAAATACAAAGATTCTCGCGAACAATTCGAAATGCGTACACACAAACGTTTGATCGATATCATCAACCCAACTCAAAAAACAGTTGACGCTTTGATGAAATTGGATCTTCCAAGTGGTGTAAACGTAGAAATCAAACTTTAATCTAAAGCTTGATCCAGAGCATAAAAAACGCTCGTTAAAAACTTTTTGAATAAAAAACTATAGAAAAGGAACTATTTTCTCATGACAAAAGGAATCTTAGGGAAAAAAGTGGGAATGACTCAAATCTTCACTGAAGCTGGCGAATTGATCCCTGTAACAGTTATCGAAGCAACTCCAAACGTTGTTCTTCAAGTTAAAACTGTTGAAACAGATGGTTACAACGCTATCCAAGTTGGTTTCGATGACAAACGCGAAGTATTGAGCAACAAACCTGCTAAAGGACATGTAGCAAAAGCTAACACGGCTCCTAAGCGCTTCATTCGTGAATTCAAAAACGTTGAAGGCTTGGAAGTTGGTGATGAAATCACAGTTGACACTTTCGAAGCTGGAGACATTGTTGATGTAACTGGTACTTCTAAAGGTAAAGGTTTCCAAGGTGTTATCAAACGCCACGGACAATCACGTGGACCAATGGCTCACGGTTCTCGTTACCACCGTCGTCCAGGTTCTATGGGACCTGTTGCACCTAACCGCGTATTCAAAGGTAAAAACCTTGCAGGACGCATGGGTGGCGATCGTGTAACGATTCAAAACCTTGAAGTTGTACAAGTTGTTCCAGAAAAGAACGTTATCCTTATCAAAGGTAACGTACCAGGTGCTAAGAAATCTCTTATCACTATCAAGTCAGCAGTTAAAGCTGGTAAATAATAAGGAAAGGGGAATACAGTCAAAATGGCAAATGTAACATTATTCGACCAAACTGGTAAACAAGCGGGCGAAGTTGTTCTTAACGATGCGATCTTTGGTATCGAACCAAACCAAGCAGTTGTATTTGATGTGATCATCAGCCAACGTGCTAGCCTTCGTCAAGGAACTCACGCAGTTAAAAACCGTTCAGCCGTTTCAGGTGGCGGACGCAAACCATGGCGTCAAAAAGGAACTGGACGTGCTCGTCAAGGTTCTATCCGCTCTCCACAATGGCGTGGTGGTGGAATCGTCTTCGGACCAACTCCACGTAGCTATGCGTACAAACTTCCTCAAAAAGTTCGTCGCCTTGCACTTAAATCTGTTTACTCAGAAAAAGTTGCTGAAAACAAATTTGTAGCCGTTGATTCTCTTGAATTTACAGCTCCAAAAACTGCTGAATTTGCAAAAGTTCTTGCAGCTTTGAGCATCGATTCTAAAGTCCTTGTTATTCTTGAAGAAGGAAATGAATTCGCAGCTCTTTCAGCTCGTAACCTTCCAAACGTGAAAGTTGCGACTGCTACAACTGCAAGTGTTCTTGACATCGCAAATAGTGACAAACTTCTTGTTACTCAAGCAGCTATCTCTAAAATCGAGGAGGTTCTTGCATAATGAATTTGTATGATGTTATCAAAAAACCTGTTATCACTGAAAAGTCAATGGCTCAACTTGAAGCAGGCAAATATGTATTCGAAGTTGACACTCGCGCTCACAAACTTTTGATCAAACAAGCTGTTGAAGCTGCGTTTGAAGGTGTAAAAGTTGCGAATGTGAACACTGTAAACGTAAAACCTAAAGCAAAACGCGTTGGACGTTACACTGGTTTTACTTCAAAAACTAAAAAAGCTATCATCACGCTTGCAGCTGATTCTAAAGCAATCGAGTTGTTTGCTACTGAAGCTGAATAATCTAAGGAGGAAATATCGTGGGAATTCGTGTTTATAAACCAACAACAAACGGTCGCCGTAATATGACTTCTTTGGATTTCGCTGAAATCACAACAAACACACCTGAGAAAACTTTGCTTGTTTCTCTTAAAAACAAAGCAGGTCGTAACAACAACGGTCGTATCACTGTTCGTCACCAAGGTGGTGGACACAAACGTCATTACCGTTTGATCGATTTCAAACGTAACAAAGATGGAGTTGAAGCAGTCGTTAAAACGATCGAATACGATCCAAACCGCTCAGCTAACATCGCGCTTGTACACTACACTGACGGTGTGAAAGCTTACATCATTGCCCCTAAAGGTCTTGAAGTAGGTCAACGCATCGTATCAGGACCAGAAGCAGATATCAAAGTCGGAAATGCTCTTCCACTTGCTAACATCCCAGTTGGTACTTTGATCCACAACATCGAATTGAAACCTGGTAAAGGTGGAGAATTGGTACGTGCTGCTGGAGCTTCTGCTCAAGTATTGGGTTCTGAAGGTAAATATGTACTTGTTCGTCTTCAATCAGGCGAAGTTCGTATGATTCTTGGAACTTGCCGTGCTACAGTTGGTGTTGTCGGAAATGAACAACATGGACTTGTTAACCTTGGTAAAGCGGGACGTAACCGCTGGAAAGGTGTTCGCCCTACAGTTCGCGGTTCTGTAATGAACCCGAATGATCACCCACACGGTGGTGGTGAAGGTAAAGCACCAGTTGGACGTAAAGCGCCATCTACTCCTTGGGGTAAACCTGCGCTTGGTCTTAAAACTCGTAACAAGAAAGCGAAATCTGACAAACTTATCGTTCGTCGTCGCAACCAAAAATAATCATAAGCAACTAGCTTACACTTTCCGCCAGCTCGGTAGCGCTGCATAGCAGCGCAAGCCGCTGTGGTACTAAATTTTAAAGGAGAAAATTACAAAATGGGACGTAGTCTTAAAAAAGGACCTTTCGTCGATGAGCATTTGATGAAAAAAGTTGAAGCTCAAGCAAACGACGAAAAGAAAAAAGTAATTAAAACTTGGTCACGTCGTTCAACGATCTTCCCAAGTTTCATCGGATACACTATCGCAGTTTATGATGGACGTAAACATGTACCTGTTTACATCCAAGAAGACATGGTAGGTCACAAGCTTGGTGAATTTGCACCAACTCGTACTTACAAAGGTCACGCGGCAGACGACAAGAAGACACGTAGAAAATAAGGAGAACATAAATGGCAGAAATTACTTCAGCTAAAGCAATGGCTCGTACAGTGCGTGTTTCACCTCGTAAATCACGTCTTGTTCTTGACAACATCCGTGGTAAAAGCGTAGCCGATGCCATCGCTATTTTGACATTCACACCAAACAAAGCTGCAGGGATCATCCTTAAAGTGTTGAACTCAGCAGTAGCAAACGCTGAAAACAACTTTGGTTTGGAAAAAGCTAACTTGGTAGTATCTGAAGCATTCGCAAACGAAGGACCAACTATGAAACGTTTCCGTCCACGTGCGAAAGGTTCAGCTTCACCAATCAACAAACGTACAGCTCACATCACAGTAGCTGTTGCAGAAAAATAAGGAGGTAAACTCGTGGGTCAAAAAGTACATCCAATTGGTATGCGTGTTGGTATCATCCGTGATTGGGATGCCAAATGGTATGCTGAAAAAGAATACGCGGATTACCTTCATGAAGATCTTGCAATCCGTAAATTCATTCAAAAAGAATTGGCTGACGCAGCCGTTTCAACTATTGAAATCGAACGCGCAGTAAACAAAGTTAACGTTTCTCTTCACACTGCTAAACCAGGTATGGTTATTGGTAAAGGTGGAGCAAACGTTGATGCACTTCGTGCAGCTCTTAACAAATTGACCGGTAAACAAGTACACATCAACATCATTGAGATCAAACGTCCTGACTTGGATGCTCACCTTGTTGGTGAAGGAATCGCTCGTCAATTGGAACAACGTGTTGCTTTCCGTCGTGCACAAAAACAAGCGATCCAACGTGCTATGCGTGCTGGAGCTAAAGGAATCAAAACTCAAGTATCAGGTCGTTTGAACGGTGCAGATATTGCCCGTGCAGAAGGATACTCTGAAGGAACTGTTCCACTCCACACACTTCGCGCTGATATCGATTACGCTTGGGAAGAAGCAGACACTACTTACGGTAAACTTGGTGTTAAAGTATGGATCTACCGTGGTGAAGTTCTTCCAGCTCGTAAAGACGCTAAAGGAGGTAAATAACCAATGTTAGTACCTAAACGTGTAAAACACCGTCGCGAATTCCGTGGTAAAATGCGCGGTGAAGCAAAAGGTGGAAAAGAAGTAGCATTCGGTGAATACGGTCTTCAAGCTACAACTAGCCACTGGATCACAAACCGTCAAATCGAAGCTGCTCGTATCGCCATGACTCGTTACATGAAACGTGGTGGTAAAGTTTGGATTAAGATTTTCCCACACAAATCATACACCGCTAAAGCTATCGGGGTACGTATGGGATCTGGTAAAGGGGCTCCTGAAGGTTGGGTAGCACCAGTTAAACGTGGTAAAGTAATGTTCGAAATCGCTGGTGTGTCTGAAGAGATCGCACGCGAAGCACTTCGTCTTGCTAGCCACAAATTGCCAGTTAAAACTAAATTTGTGAAACGTGAAGCAGAATAAGGAGAGGTCATGAAACTTACAGAAGTAAAAGAATTTGTTAAAGAACTTCGTGGTCTTTCTCAAGAAGAACTCGCGAAGCGTGAAAATGAATTGAAGAAAGAATTGTTTGAACTTCGTTTCCAAGCAGCTGCTGGTCAATTGGAACAAACTGGACGTTTGAAAGAAGTGAAAAAACAAATCGCTCGTATCAAAACTGTTCAATCAGAAGCTAAATAATAGACTAGGGAAGGAGAATTTCAATGGAACGCAATAATCGTAAAGTTCTTGTTGGACGCGTTGTGTCTGACAAAATGGACAAAACAATCACAGTTGTAGTTGAAACTAAACGTAACCACCCAGTCTATGGTAAACGTATCAACTATTCTAAAAAATACAAAGCTCATGATGAAAACAATGTTGCTAAAGAAGGCGATATCGTTCGTATCATGGAAACTCGTCCGCTTTCAGCTACAAAACGCTTCCGTCTTGTAGAAGTCGTTGAAAAAGCGGTCATCATCTAATCATACCTGAAAGGAGAAAACGTAAATGATTCAAACAGAAACTCGTTTGAAAGTCGCTGACAACAGTGGCGCACGCGAAATCTTGACAATCAAAGTTCTTGGTGGTTCAAAACGTAAATTCGCGAGCATCGGTGATGTAATCGTTGCATCTGTAAAACAAGCTACTCCTGGTGGTGCGGTTAAGAAAGGTGACGTTGTAAAAGCTGTTATCGTTCGTACTAAATCAGGTGCTCGTCGTAAAGATGGTTCATACATCAAATTCGACGAAAATGCAGCAGTGATCATCCGTGACGACAAAACTCCTCGCGGAACTCGTATCTTTGGCCCAGTTGCACGTGAATTGCGTGACGGTGGATTCATGAAGATCGTATCACTTGCTCCAGAAGTACTTTAATCAATAAAAAAACAAACACAGTCCCCTGGCTCAGCCAGGGTGCCCGTCGGGCGTAAGAATAAAAGGAGAATAAAATGTTTGTAAAAAAAGGCGACAAAGTTCGCGTTATCGCTGGTAAAGACAAAGGCGTAGAAGCTGTTGTTCTTACTGCTCTTCCAAAAGTAAATAAAGTTGTTGTAGAAGGTGTAAACATCATCAAGAAACACCAACGTCCAAATAACGAAAACCCTCAAGGTGCAATCGTTGAAAAAGAAGCTCCAATCCATGCTTCTAACGTTCAAGTTTTGGACAAAAACGGTGTTGCTGGACGTGTTGGCTACAAATTTGTAGACGGCAAAAAAGTTCGCTACAACAAAAAATCAGGCGAAGCGCTTGACTAATCACGAAGGAAAGGAGAAGTATAATGGCTAATCGTTTAAAAGAAAAATACCTTAATGAAGTAGTACCATCATTGACTGAACAGTTCAACTATTCATCAGTTATGGCTGTGCCAAAAGTTGATAAAATCGTTTTGAACATGGGTGTCGGTGATGCAGTATCAAATGCTAAAAACCTTGAAAAAGCTGCTGAAGAGCTTGCTTTGATCTCAGGTCAAAAACCATTGATCACTAAGGCTAAAAAATCAATCGCCGGCTTCCGTCTTCGTGAAGGTGTTGCGATCGGTGCAAAAGTTACCCTTCGTGGTGAACGTATGTACGAATTCTTGGATAAATTGGTAACAGTTTCACTTCCACGTGTACGTGACTTCCATGGTGTTCCAACAAAATCATTTGATGGACGCGGAAACTACACACTTGGTGTGAAAGAACAATTGATCTTCCCAGAAATCAACTTTGATGATGTTGATAAAACTCGTGGTTTGGATATCGTAATCGTAACTACAGCGAACACAGACGAAGAATCACGTGCATTGCTTACTGGCCTCGGAATGCCGTTTGCAAAATAATATAGGAGGTAAAACTAATGGCTAAAAAATCTATGATTGCTAAGAACAAACGCCCAGCGAAGTTCTCTACTCAAGCATACACTCGCTGTGAACGTTGTGGACGTCCACACTCAGTTTACCGCAAGTTTAAACTTTGCCGTGTTTGCTTCCGTGAATTGGCATACAAAGGTCAAATCCCAGGTGTCACAAAAGCATCTTGGTAATTCTATGATACAAAGAGCGTAACAACCCCAGCAAAAATAGGAGATTTGGTGCAGGAGCGATGCTCCAAGACAAATCTATCTTTTTTGCCCAGGTTGTAGCTCGTGTTCAAATGAGATTATCTTGTTTGAATGTATCAAAACTTTCTGAGCCTAGCTCAATCATTAACTAGCAAGTGCAACTTGCAAACTACTAGTAAGAGGAGAAATTATAATGGTTATGACTGACCCAATCGCAGACTTCCTTACACGTATTCGTAACGCTAACCAAGCAAAACACGAAGTACTTGAAGTACCTGCATCAAACATCAAAAAAGGGATTGCTGAAATCCTTAAACGCGAAGGTTTTGTAAAAAACGTTGAATTCATCGAAGATGACAAACAAGGCATCATCCGTGTATTCTTGAAATACGGACAAAACGGTGAAAAAGTTATCACAAACTTGAAACGTGTATCTAAACCAGGTTTGCGTGTTTACAAAAAACGTGAAGATCTTCCAAAAGTTCTTAACGGACTTGGAATTGCTATCCTTTCAACTTCTGAAGGTTTGCTTACTGATAAAGAAGCACGCCAAAAGAACGTTGGTGGAGAAGTTGTCGCTTACGTTTGGTAATATTTAGCTCCCAATTTCGTTGTGATTCTTCGTTATTGTCTCTTACCTAACCCAAAGTTATGTTTGCGAGACAATGCCTCGATTCACTTAGAAATTGAGACCTAAACATTAACTTTTAAATCAAAAAGATTTAAACCCCGTGAAAACTGGCCCGTAAAGGCCTGACAATTTAACAGGAGAATAAAAAACATGTCACGTATCGGTAATAAAGTTATCGTGTTGCCTGCTGGTGTTGAAATCACTAACAATGACAACGTTGTAACTGTAAAAGGACCTAAAGGAGAACTTACTCGTGAGTTCTCAAAAGATATTGAAATTCGTGTGGAAGGTACTGAAGTAACACTTCACCGTCCAAACGATTCAAAAGAAATGAAAACAATCCACGGAACAACTCGTGCCCTTTTGAACAACATGGTTACTGGTGTATCAGAAGGATTCAAGAAAGAACTTGAAATGCGCGGGGTTGGATACCGTGCACAACTTCAAGGATCAAAACTTGTTTTGGCTGTTGGTAAATCACACCCAGACGAAGTTGAAGCTCCAGAAGGAATTACTTTTGAACTTCCAAATCCAACAACAATCGTTGTTAGCGGAATTTCAAAAGAAGTAGTTGGTCAAACAGCTGCTTATGTACGTAGCCTTCGTTCACCTGAACCATACAAAGGTAAAGGGATCCGTTATGTTGGTGAATACGTTCGCCGCAAAGAAGGTAAAACAGGTAAATAATGTAGTTTGGTTGTTTTTCAACCAACCTTCATCTTACCAACTCAGTGCTTAGCACATGATTTTAAAATTAAGAGGTGAAAATTGTGATTTCGAAACCAGATAAAAACAAAATCCGTCAAAAACGCCACCGTCGCGTTCGCGGAAAACTCTCTGGAACTGCTGATCGCCCACGTTTGAACGTATTCCGTTCTAATACAGGCATCTACGCTCAAGTAATTGATGACGTAGCGGGTGTAACGCTCGCAAGCGCTTCAACTCTTGACAAAGAAGTTTCAAAAGGAACTAAAACTGAACAAGCCGTTGTTGTCGGCAAACTTGTTGCTGAACGTGCAGTTGCTAAAGGTATTTCTGAAGTGGTGTTCGACCGCGGTGGATATCTATATCACGGACGTGTTAAAGCTTTGGCTGATGCAGCTCGTGAAAACGGATTGAAATTCTAATAGGAGGACACTAGAAAATGGCATTTAAAGATAATGCAGTTGAACTTGAAGAACGCGTAGTTGCCATCAACCGTGTAACAAAAGTTGTTAAAGGTGGACGTCGTCTTCGTTTTGCAGCTCTTGTAGTTGTTGGTGACCGTAATGGCCGTGTTGGATTTGGTACTGGTAAAGCTCAAGAAGTTCCAGAAGCAATCCGTAAGGCTGTTGAAGATGCTAAGAAAAACTTGATCGAAGTTCCTATGGTTGGAACAACAATTCCACACGAAGTAACATCAGTATTTGGTGGAGCTCGTGTATTGTTGAAACCAGCTATCGAAGGGGCTGGGGTTGCTGCAGGTGGTGCAGTTCGTGCCGTTGTCGAATTGGCAGGTATTGCAGATGTTACATCTAAATCACTTGGATCAAACACTCCAATCAACATCGTTCGTGCAACTGTTAACGGTTTGGCACAATTGAAACGCGCTGATGAAGTTGCTGCCCTTCGTGGTATTTCAGTTTCTGACTTGGCTTAAGAAAGGAGATTCAAATGGCTCAAATTAAAATTACTTTGACTAAGTCTCCAATCGGACGCATTCCGTCACAACGTAAAACTGTTGTAGCACTTGGACTTGGCAAATTGAACAGCTCTGTTATTAAAGAAGATAACCCAGCAGTACGTGGTATGATCACTGCTGTATCTCACTTAGTAACAGTTGAAAAAGTAAAATAATCTATTTGAAATAGAAACAAAGTTTTCAGGGGTATGAGAGGTTCTCATCCCCTAAAACTAAATATAAGTATAGGCGAGTTTGTAGTTAGGACACCTTTTCCTGATTACATGCGTTAGCAATTTACAAAAGAGGAGAAAATTAATAATGAAACTTCATGAATTACAACCTGCTACAGGTTCACGTAAAGTCCGCAACCGTGTTGGTCGTGGTACTTCATCTGGTAATGGTAAAACTTCTGGCCGTGGTCAAAAAGGTCAAAAAGCTCGTAGCGGTGGCGGTGTACGTCTTGGTTTTGAAGGTGGACAAACTCCATTGTTCCGTCGTCTTCCAAAACGTGGATTTACAAACATCAACGCTAAAGAATATGCTATTGTGAACCTTGATCAATTGAACGCCTTTGAAGATGGTGCTGAAGTAACTCCAGTAGTACTTGTAGAATCAGGAATTGTAAAAGCTGAAAAATCAGGTATCAAAATTCTTGGTAACGGAGAATTGACTAAGAAGTTGACTGTTAAAGCAGCTAAATTCTCTAAATCAGCTGAAGAAGCTATCACTGCTAAAGGTGGTTCAGTTGAAGTCATCTAAGTGAGGTGACCTATGTTTTTTAAATTATTAAAAGATGCATTTAAGGTGAAACAAGTACGGTCGAAGATTTTATTTACGATCTTCATCATTCTTGTTTTCCGCATTGGGACCACGATTACAGTGCCTGGTGTAAATGCGAAAATTCTGAACAACCTTCAAGATGTGTCCTTCTTGAACATGCTCAGTTTGGTTTCTGGGAATGCCATGAGGAACTTCTCAGTTTTCGCATTAGGGGTTAGCCCATACATCACAGCTTCGATCGTTGTGCAACTTTTGCAAATGGATCTGTTACCTAAGTTTGTTGAATGGGGCAAACAAGGGGAAGTTGGTCGAAGAAAGCTCAACCAAGCAACACGCTATATTTCTTTGGTTCTAGCCTTTGTTCAATCCATCGGGATTACAGCAACCTTCCACACCTTGTCTCAGGCGAAATTAGTCGCAACTCCAAATACCAAGACCTATCTATTAATCGGTGCGATTCTGACGACCGGTTCCATGATTGTGACTTGGCTTGGAGAACAAATCACAGATAAAGGGTACGGTAATGGTGTTTCAATGATTATCTTTGCAGGGATTGTGTCATCAATTCCTGAGATGATTAAAGAAATCTATGAAAATGCATTTGTGAATGTTCGTTCTGGTCAAATGACCAATTCCCTCATTTTTGTTGGGGTATTAATCCTTGCTGTCTTGGTTATTGTTTACTTTACAACCTTTGTAGAGCAAGCACAATACAAGATTCCAATCCAATATACAAAGATTGCACAAGGAGCTCCATCAAGTTCTTACCTTCCTTTGAAAGTAAACCCAGCAGGAGTTATTCCTGTCATCTTCGCTAGTTCGATTACAGCAGCGCCTGCTGCAATTTTCCAAGTGATTAGCGCTATGGGTTACAATGCAGGATGGGTGAAAACAGCTCAAGCCATGTTGGCTACAAACACACCAACTGGTGTGGCAATGTATGCCTTACTGATCATTCTCTTCACCTTCTTCTACACGTTTGTTCAGATCAATCCTGAAAAAACGGCAGAAAACCTTCAAAAGAGTGGCGCCTATATCCCAGGCGTTCGCCCTGGTAAAGGGACAGAAGAGTTTATGTCTCGTTTGCTACGTCGTTTAGCAAGCGTCGGATCAGTATTCCTTGGCCTTATTACCATCATTCCAATCCTAGCTCGAGATTTATTTGGTTTGACAGATGCAGTTGCTCTTGGAGGAACTAGTTTGTTAATCATTATTTCAACAGGTATTGAGGGAATGAAACAATTAGAAGGCTACTTATTAAAACGTAAGTATGTCGGATTTATGGACACAACAACAGAATAGAATAAGGTTGACTTTGTCAGCCTTCTATTTTGTTTTTAAATGGAAATAGGAATTCGCTCCTGCTTCCATTTAAAAACAAAATAAGGAGAATTCATCATGAATCTTTTAATTATGGGGTTGCCTGGAGCAGGTAAGGGGACCCAAGCAGCGAAAATCGTGGAAGAGTTTCACGTAGCGCATATCTCTACCGGCGATATGTTCCGCGCAGCGATGGCTAACCAAACTGAAATGGGTGTATTGGCAAAATCATTCATTGACAAAGGTGAATTGGTGCCCGATGATGTGACAAACGGAATTGTAAAAGAACGTTTGGCTCAAGACGACATTAAGGAAAAAGGATTCCTTTTGGACGGTTTTCCTCGCACGATTGAACAAGCTCATGCCTTGGATCAAATCTTGGTAGACCTTGGTTTGGAGCTTGAAGGAGTGATCAATATTGAAGTGGATCCATCCTGCCTCCTCGAGCGCTTAAGTGGTCGTATCATCCATCGTGAAACAGGTGAAACCTTCCATAAAGTATTTAACCCACCAGCTGACTACAAGGAAGAAGACTATTACCAACGTGAAGATGACAAACCAGAAACAGTGAAACGCCGTTTGGATGTAAATATTGCTCAAGGTGAGCCAATTCTTGCTCATTACCGTGCAAAAGGATTGGTCCATGATATTGAAGGAAATCAAGACATCAACGACGTCTTCAAAGATATCCAAAAAGTCTTGGAGAATTTGAAATAAAAACGTTTTAGTCACTTGCAATATTGGACAACTAGTGTTACAATTAGTTAGTCTGACTTATAATTGTTACCTCTGTGCTCAGAGGAATGAATCGAAATTTATGGAGGTACTTTTGCGTGGCAAAAGACGATGTGATTGAAGTAGAAGGCAAAGTAGTCGATACAATGCCGAATGCTATGTTTACGGTTGAACTTGAAAATGGACATCAGATTTTAGCAACAGTTTCTGGTAAAATTCGTAAAAACTATATTCGTATTTTAGCGGGAGATCGTGTTACAGTGGAGATGAGTCCGTACGATTTGACACGTGGACGTATCACATACCGCTTTAAATAATCGAAAAACTTGGAGGGATAAAAATGAAAGTAAGACCATCGGTCAAACCAATTTGCGAATACTGTAAAGTAATTCGTCGTAATGGTCGTGTTATGGTAATTTGCCCAGCAAATCCAAAACACAAACAACGTCAAGGATAAGATAGAAAGGAGAAAACATGGCTCGTATTGCTGGAGTTGACATTCCAAATGACAAACGTGTAGTAATTTCATTGACTTATGTGTACGGTATCGGACTTCCAACATCTAAGAAAATCCTTGCTGCTGCAGGCGTTTCTGAAGATATTCGTGTTCGCGATCTTACACCAGATCAAGAAGATGCTATCCGTCGTGAAGTTGACGCAATCAAAGTTGAAGGTGACCTTCGTCGTGAAGTAAACTTGAACATCAAACGCTTGATGGAAATCGGTTCATACCGTGGTATCCGTCACCGTCGTGGACTTCCAGTTCGTGGACAAAACACTAAAAACAATGCTCGCACTCGTAAAGGTAAAGCTGTTGCGATTGCAGGTAAGAAAAAATAAAATAAAATAAGGAGGTAAAAATCTTGGCTAAACCAACACGTAAACGTCGTGTGAAAAAGAATATCGAATCTGGTATTGCTCATATTCACGCTACATTTAACAACACAATTGTTATGATTACTGATGTGCATGGTAACGCAATCGCTTGGTCATCTGCAGGTGCACTTGGATTTAAAGGTTCTCGTAAATCTACACCATTTGCTGCTCAAATGGCATCAGAAGCTGCTGCAAAAGCTGCTCAAGAACACGGACTTAAATCTGTTGAAGTAACTGTTAAAGGTCCTGGTTCAGGTCGTGAGTCTGCTATTCGTGCACTTGCTGCTGCTGGTCTTGAAGTAACTGCAATCCGCGATGTAACTCCTGTACCACACAATGGTGCTCGTCCTCCAAAACGTCGCCGTGTATAATCATCAACAATTACACAGCTTTTCGTTTAAGAGGGAGTATAGCAAATGATTGAGTTTGAAAAACCAAATATAACAAAAATTGATGAAAACAAAGATTATGGCGTGTTTGTCGTAGAACCACTTGAACGTGGCTATGGTACAACACTTGGAAACTCACTTCGTCGTGTACTTCTGGCTTCACTTCCAGGTGCAGCTGTCACTTCAATCAACATTGAAGGTGTACTCCACGAATTTGATACCGTTCCAGGAGTCCGTGAAGACGTTATGCAAATTATTCTTAACGTTAAAGGAATCGCCGTTAAATCTTACGTCCAAGACGAAAAGATTATTGAACTTGATGTAGAAGGACCTGCAGAAGTAACTGCTGGAGATATTCTTACTGATAGTGACATCGAAATTGTAAACCCTGATCATTATCTATTTACAATCGGAGAAGGAGCATCTTTGAAAGCAACGCTTACTGTAAACAGTGGACGTGGCTATGTTCCAGCTGATCAAAACAAAAAAGATGATGCACCAGTGGGAACACTTGCTGTAGATTCAATCTATACGCCAGTGACTAAAGTCAATTACCAAGTTGAACCAGCACGCGTTGGTAGCAACGATGGCTTTGACAAGCTAACCCTTGAAATTTTGACAAATGGGACAATCATTCCAGAAGATGCCTTAGGTTTGTCTGCTCGTATTTTGACAGAACACCTAAATCTATTCACAAACTTAACTGAAATTGCTATTGCAACAGATGTTATGAAGGAAGTGGATACAACTTCTGATGATCGCATTTTAGAACGTACGATCGAAGAATTAGATCTTTCAGTTCGTTCATATAACTGTTTGAAACGTGCTGGCATTAATACTGTTTACGATTTGACTGAAAAATCAGAAGCAGAAATGATGAAAGTTCGTAACTTGGGACGTAAGAGTCTTGAAGAAGTTAAAATCAAACTTGCCGACTTAGGCCTTGGGTTAAAAAACGATAAATAGAGGAGGAATACATGGCTTACCGTAAACTAGGACGCACTAGCTCACAACGTAAAGCGATGCTTCGCGATTTGACTACAGATCTTATCATCAATGAAGCAATTGTAACAACTGAAGCACGTGCGAAAGAAATCCGTAAATCAGTTGAAAAAATGATTACTTTGGGTAAACGTGGTGATTTGCATGCACGTCGTCAAGCTGCTGCATTCGTACGTAACGAAGTTGCATCACAAAACTTTGATGAAGAAACAGGTAAATACTCAGAAACAACTGCACTTCAAAAATTGTTCTCTGAATTAGCACCTCGTTATGCTGAGCGCAATGGTGGATATACTCGTATCCTTAAAACTGAACCACGTCGTGGTGATGCTGCGCCAATGGCTATCATCGAATTGGTATAATATCATCAATTTTGTTGAGTGTTATGATGATGGAATACACTGTTATTCTTAGTCTAGCTCTGGTCTACCGCTGGGGATTTTCCCCAGCGGGAACACTCATCATATTGAATGAATGGTAGACGCTTGTTTACGAAATTGCTTTAATTTAAAACAATTTCGTAAGCAGGCGTTTTGTCTTGCTTTTCATGAGTAGTCGAGAATAACAAAAAATGATATAATGAAACCCATATCTCCAATAGAAGAAAAAGGATTCAATGACAAAACAACAAGCAATTAAATTACTAAAAGAGAAGTACCTTAGTAATATGAAAGAGGATTCGGAACTCTTTGTCGGAGTTGAATTAGAGTTTCCGATTGTAGAAACAAATGGAAACAAAACAAATATAGAGGTGACGAAAAATCTTTTTCGAACCTTAGCCAACTTATCAGATTTTGAAGTTGAAAAAATAGATGACGATCAAAATCCTATTCAATTGATTCACTGCTCTTCTAAAGATCGTATTCTATTCGAGTTGAGTTACAATACAATTGAATTTGCATTTGAGAGAGCTCGTTCTATAAATGAGGTGGCCAAACGTTTTGAGGCCTATTTGAAGATTATTCAACCGATTTTGCAAGAAAATAATCACGAAATCCAAGGGCACGGAATCCATCCTCTGTGGCAAGAAAATGATAATAGCCCAGTGAAAATCGAACGATACAAGATGTTAATGGCTTTCCTTGCAATGAATGGTACAGGGATGAAAACACACTCTTATCCTTCGTACGGAGCATTTATATGCGGAAACCAGGTTCAATTGGATGTAAGGCGCGATAACTATCTTCGCATCATTAATGCCTTTAATAAAATTGAAGCAGCAAAAGCATATTTGTTTTCTAACTCAGAATTTTCAGCAGAGGCTTGGGATACAAAAATTGCCAGAGATATTTTCTGGGAAGAATCCTTACATGGTTATTATAAGGAAAATGTAGGGATTTATCCTAAGGACTACCAAAGCGAAGAAGAGTTTTTTAATAATCTCGCTAGAACGGCTATTTTTACGGCAACTAGAGAGGGGAAATCTTATTATTTTAAACCAATTCGAGCGGAAGACTATCTAGATCAAAAAGAAATTACAGCCTATACGGCTGATGGAAATGAAAAGATCATTAAGCCTGTAAAAGAAGATCTAAAACAACATCGAAGTTACCAATTTCAAGATTTAACTGCTCGTGGGACTGTGGAATTTAGAAGTGTTTGTACGCAACCGTTAGAAACCACTTTTGCCCCGATTGCCTTTGAGTTGGGCTTGTTTGTAGAATTAGAAAAACTGGAAAACTATTTAGAAGATTCTTCATTTTTTAAAAATGAAGAACAGGACTATCGAAAACTTAGAAAGAAATATTCAAAGAAAATTCTAAGTAAAGAAGAAAAAGAAGCGATCCAATCCCTTTCAAAAGATCTTCTAGACATAGCTGAAGCAGGTTTAATGAAAAGAGGTTACGGAGAAGAAAAATTTCTCATCATTAACAAAGAACTAGAATAATAGAAAAGCCTGTAATACAGGCTTTTCTTTATTACTTTTAAAAAAACTTTCAAAAAAATAAATTTTTTTAAGAAAAAGTATTGACAGTAAGAGAAGGTCATGATATACTAATATAGTTGTCGCGCGAGAGCGACAAAGACCTTTGAAAACTGAACAAGACGAACCAATGTGCAGGGCGCTATAACGAAAGTTGTAGTAACTGAACAATAAAAAAACAATAAATCTGTCAGTGACAGAATGAGTTTAAGACAAACAATTATTTTAATGAGAGTTTGATCCTGGCTCAGGATGAACGCTGGCGGCGTGCCTAATACATGCAAGTAGAACGCTGAAGCTTGGTGCTTGCACCGAGCGGATGAGTTGCGAACGGGTGAGTAACGCGTAGGTAACCTGCCTCTTAGCGGGGGATAACTATTGGAAACGATAGCTAATACCGCATAAAAGTCGATATCGCATGATGTTGATTTGAAAGGTGCAAATGCATCACTAAGAGATGGACCTGCGTTGTATTAGCTAGTTGGTGAGGTAACGGCTCACCAAGGCGACGATACATAGCCGACCTGAGAGGGTGATCGGCCACACTGGGACTGAGACACGGCCCAGACTCCTACGGGAGGCAGCAGTAGGGAATCTTCGGCAATGGGGGCAACCCTGACCGAGCAACGCCGCGTGAGTGAAGAAGGTTTTCGGATCGTAAAGCTCTGTTGTAAGAGAAGAACGAGTGTGAGAGTGGAAAGTTCACACTGTGACGGTAACTTACCAGAAAGGGACGGCTAACTACGTGCCAGCAGCCGCGGTAATACGTAGGTCCCGAGCGTTATCCGGATTTATTGGGCGTAAAGCGAGCGCAGGCGGTTAGATAAGTCTGAAGTTAAAGGCTGTGGCTTAACCATAGTACGCTTTGGAAACTGTTTAACTTGAGTGCAGAAGGGGAGAGTGGAATTCCATGTGTAGCGGTGAAATGCGTAGATATATGGAGGAACACCGGTGGCGAAAGCGGCTCTCTGGTCTGTAACTGACGCTGAGGCTCGAAAGCGTGGGGAGCAAACAGGATTAGATACCCTGGTAGTCCACGCCGTAAACGATGAGTGCTAGGTGTTGGGTCCTTTCCGGGACTCAGTGCCGCAGCTAACGCATTAAGCACTCCGCCTGGGGAGTACGACCGCAAGGTTGAAACTCAAAGGAATTGACGGGGGCCCGCACAAGCGGTGGAGCATGTGGTTTAATTCGAAGCAACGCGAAGAACCTTACCAGGTCTTGACATCCCTCTGACCGCTCTAGAGATAGAGTTTTCCTTCGGGACAGAGGTGACAGGTGGTGCATGGTTGTCGTCAGCTCGTGTCGTGAGATGTTGGGTTAAGTCCCGCAACGAGCGCAACCCCTATTGTTAGTTGCCATCATTGAGTTGGGCACTCTAGCGAGACTGCCGGTAATAAACCGGAGGAAGGTGGGGATGACGTCAAATCATCATGCCCCTTATGACCTGGGCTACACACGTGCTACAATGGCTGGTACAACGAGTCGCGAGTCGGTGACGGCAAGCTAATCTCTTAAAGCCAGTCTCAGTTCGGATTGTAGGCTGCAACTCGCCTACATGAAGTCGGAATCGCTAGTAATCGCGGATCAGCACGTCGCGGTGAATACGTTCCCGGGCCTTGTACACACCGCCCGTCACACCACGAGAGTTTGTAACACCCGAAGTCGGTGAGGTAACCGTAAGGAGCCAGCCGCCTAAGGTGGGATAGATGATTGGGGTGAAGTCGTAACAAGGTAGCCGTATCGGAAGGTGCGGCTGGATCACCTCCTTTCTAAGGAAATGGAAACCTGTACGTTGGTCTTGTTTAGTTTTGAGAGGTCTTGTGGGGCCTTAGCTCAGCTGGGAGAGCGCCTGCTTTGCACGCAGGAGGTCAGCGGTTCGATCCCGCTAGGCTCCATTAACACTGTAAGGGTGTTAAGATTGAACATTGAAAATTGAATATCTATATCAAATAGTAACAAGAAAATAAACCGAAACGCTGTAAATATTTAAAGAGTTTAGGTCGCAAGACCAAAAATAAGGTTAAGTTAATAAGGGCGCACGGTGGATGCCTTGGCACTAGAAGCCGAAGAAGGACGTGACAAACGACGAAATGCTTTGGGGAGCTGTAAGTAAGCGACGATCCAGAGATGTCCGAATGGGGGAACCCACTAGCTAATGGCTAGTACTCCTATCTGTTAAGGATAGGTAGAGGAAGACGCAGTGAACTGAAACATCTAAGTAGCTGCAGGAAGAGAAAGCAAAAGCGATTGCCTGAGTAGCGGCGAGCGAAACGGCAGGAGGGCAAACCGAAGAGTTTACTCTTCGGGGTTGTAGGACTGCAATATGGACTTAAAGATTATAGAAGAATGACATGGGAAGGTCAGCCAAAGAGAGTAAGAGCCTCGTATTCGAAATAGTCTTTATACCTAGCAGTATCCTGAGTACGGCGGGACACGAGAAATCCCGTCGGAATCTGGGAGGACCATCTCCCAACCCTAAATACTCTCTAGTGACCGATAGTGAACCAGTACCGTGAGGGAAAGGTGAAAAGCACCCCGGGAGGGGAGTGAAATAGAACCTGAAACCGTGTGCCTACAACAAGTTCGAGCCCGTTAATGGGTGAGAGCGTGCCTTTTGTAGAATGAACCGGCGAGTTACGATATGATGCGAGGTTAAGTTGAAGAGACGGAGCCGTAGGGAAACCGAGTCTGAATAGGGCGCATTAGTATTATGTCGTAGACCCGAAACCATGTGACCTACCCATGAGCAGGTTGAAGGTGAGGTAAAACTCACTGGAGGACCGAACCAGGGCACGTTGAAAAGTGCTTGGATGACTTGTGGGTAGCGGAGAAATTCTAAACGAACTTGGAGATAGCTGGTTCTCTCCGAAATAGCTTTAGGGCTAGCGTCGACATTAAGATTCTTGGAGGTAGAGCACTGTTTGGGTGAGGGGTCCATCCCGGATTACCAATCTCAGATAAACTCCGAATGCCAATGAATTATGGTCGGCAGTCAGACTGCGAGTGCTAAGATCCGTAGTCGAAAGGGAAACAGCCCAGACCACCAGCTAAGGTCCCAAAATAATTGTTAAGTGGAAAAGGATGTGGGGTTGCACAGACAACTAGGATGTTAGCTTAGAAGCAGCTATTCATTCAAAGAGTGCGTAATAGCTCACTAGTCGAGTGACCCTGCGCCGAAAATGTACCGGGGCTAAAACAATTTACCGAAGCTGTGGATACCTTTATAGGTATGGTAGGAGAGCGTTCTATGTGTGGAGAAGGTGTACCGTGAGGAGTGCTGGAACGCATAGAAGTGAGAATGCCGGTATGAGTAGCGAAAGACAGGTGAGAATCCTGTCCACCGTAAGACTAAGGTTTCCAGGGGAAGGCTCGTCCGCCCTGGGTTAGTCGGGACCTAAGGAGAGACCGAAAGGTGTATCCGATGGACAACAGGTTGATATTCCTGTACTAGAGTATGTAGTGAAGGAGGGACGCAGTAGGCTAACTAAAGCGTGCGACTGGAAGTGCACGTCTAAGCAGTGAGGTGTGAATTGAGTTAAATGCTTAATTCTATAACATTGAGCTGTGATGGGGAGCGAAGTTTAGTAGCGAAGTTAGTGACGTCACACTGCCAAGAAAAGCTTCTAGCGTTAATCATACTCTACCCGTACCGCAAACCGACACAGGTAGTCGAGGCGAGTAGCCTCAGGTGAGCGAGAGAACTCTCGTTAAGGAACTCGGCAAAATGACCCCGTAACTTCGGGAGAAGGGGTGCTGGCTTTCAGTCAGCCGCAGTGAATAGGCCCAAGCAACTGTTTATCAAAAACACAGCTCTCTGCTAAATCGTAAGATGATGTATAGGGGGTGACGCCTGCCCGGTGCTGGAAGGTT